>CAWHLX010000006.1:0-331449 GCA_963830335.1 uncultured Actinomycetota bacterium | reverse complement strand
ACATCTCCAAGTCGCGTGAATGGGACCGTCTCGCCGCTCCCGCCACGCCGTCGGCTATCGCCAAGGCGGCAGCGTCGGCGGGTTGCGCGTCCGTCGCCTTCACCTACAACGACCCGGTGATCTTCGCGGAGTACGCGATCGACGCGGCCGAGGCGTGCCACAAGCGGGGCCTGAACGCCGTCGCCGTCACGGCGGGCTACATCACGCCCGAGGCGAGGCCCGACTTCTTCGGCCCGATGGACGCCGCGAACATCGACCTCAAGGGCTTCACCGAGGACTTCTACTGGAAGGTCACGGGTTCGCACCTTGCCGATGTGCTCGACACCATCGCGTGGGTCCACGCCAACACCGACACCTGGATCGAGCTGACGACCCTGCTGATCCCCGGCCACAACGACGCGCCCGAGCAGATCGCGCGGATGTGCGCGTGGATCCTCGCGGAGCTCGGCCCCGACGTGCCCCTGCACTTCTCGGCCTTCCACCCCGACTTCAAGATGCTGGACGTGGCGCCGACCCCGCCCGCCACGCTGCGGGCCGCGCGGACCGCCGCGCTCGATGCTGGCCTCAACTTTGTCTACACGGGGAACGTACACGACCCCAGGGGCGAGGCGACCGCGTGCGCCGCCTGCGGGGAGTCGCTGATCGAGCGCGACTGGTACGAGATCCTCGCGTATCGGCTGACGGCCGACGGTTGCTGCCGGTCGTGCGGCGCCGCGCTTCCCGGCCGGTTCGGGGAGGCCGTGGGCGAGTGGGGGCGGCTGAGCCTCCCGATCAGCATCGCCTGAGGGCGCGGACCAGCTGAGGCGCGACCTAGCCGACGGCGCGCTCGCGGCCTAACCGAGGGCGCGGTTGATGCGGGCGGGCCACGCGGGGCCGCCGTACACGAAGCCGGTGTAGGCCTGGATCAAGGTCGCCCCCGCCGCGAGCATGGCGCGCGCGTCGTCCACCGTGGAGATTCCGCCGACGCCCATGATGCACATCTCGGGGCCTACCCTGGCGCGCAGGCGCGCCACCACCTCGAGGGCGCGTTCGCGCAGCGGCGGGCCGGAGAGCCCGCCAGGACCGCGGTCGTGCTTGATCGTCGTGTTGACCGCGACGATGCCGTCTAGGCCCAACTCCACGGCGAGGTCGGCGATGGCGTCCACGTCCGCGTCGTCAAGGTCGGGGGCGATCTTCACGAGCAGGGGCACGTGGCGCCCGCCCGCGGCCGCGATGCCAAACGCCATGGCCTGGTCGGCGCCGGCTCGCGTGCTTTCCAGGATCGGCCGCAACGCCGCGGTGGACTGCAGGTCCCTGAGGCCCGGCGTGTTGGGAGAGCTGACGTTGACCACCAGGAAGTCGGCGTAGGGCGCGAGCGCGCGAGCCGAGTAGCCGTAGTCGGCCGCCGCGTGCTCGGGGGACGTGACCTTGTTCTTGCCGAGGTTGACGCCGATCACGGCGGCGCGGCCAAGGCGCGTCTTGCGCAGCCGACGCAGGCGGCGCGCGACCGCGTCGGCGCCCTCGTTGTTGAAACCCATCTGGTTGCGCAACGCGTGCAGGTCGAGCTCGCGCCACGACCGGGGAGGGGGGTTGCCCGGCTGGGCCTTGGGCGTCACGGTTCCGATCTCCACGAAGCCGAAGCCCGTCGCCATGAGCCCGCGCACCGCCACCGCGTTCTTGTCCATGCCCGCCGCGAGGCCCATCGGCGCGGAAAAGCGGACGCCCATCGCGTCCACCGCGGCGGACGGCCGGGGCGGGGGGAAGACGCGTAGCCAGCGGGCCAGGCGCACGAGGGGCCACGCGTAGCGGAAGGCGCCCACCGAGAGGTGATGCGCGCGCTCTGGGTTCGTGCGGGTGATCACCAGGCGGAAGAGGAGGCCGTACACGCGTCCAAACTATCGCCCGATACGATGCGGGAATGACCGCACTCGCTACCACATCCGATGTTGTCTCCTCGATCGAGGCGGACGCGCTGATTCTGGGGATTCTCGGCGAAGGCGAGGTCACCGCCCACGCCCAACTACCGGAGGACGTGCGCGCCGCGATCGCCGCGTCGGCTTCGGCGCTCGAGCCGAGCGCGAAGGTGGGCAGCGTCACCGTCTTCGTCCACCCGGGAGTCGCCGCGAAGCGCGTCGTCCTAGTCGGCGTCGGCGAGGGCAGCGACGGGGACCTCCGCGAGGCGGCGGGCGCCGCGGCACGGGCCTGCGGCAAGGAGCCCAAGCGGGTGGTGCTCGCGCTCCCCGCGCTCACGAGCTCGGCGCAGGCCGCGGTGGGCGAGGGCGCGGTCCTGGGCGCCTACCGGTTCACGAGTTACCTCTCAACCGAGGCCGCCGACGACGCGTACGACGGCGCGGAATGGATCGTCGCGGGCGCCGAAGAGGCGACCATCGAGCGCGCCAAGATCGTCGCCGGGGCCGTCGCGGGGGCGCGCGACCTGGTCAATACCGCCCCGCTCGATCTGTACCCCGCGTCGTTCGCCGAGGCGGCCGAGGAGCTTGGCCACCGGGCGGGCCTCGACGTCACCGTGTGGGAGCCGCAGCGGCTCGCGGACGAGGGCTTCGGCGGGATCCTCGCGGTCGGGATGGGCTCGTCTCGGCTCCCCCGCCTCGCGCGCGTCGAGTACAAGCCCAAGGGGGCCAAGGAGACGGTCGCCCTCGTCGGCAAGGGCATCACCTTCGACTCGGGCGGTATCTCCCTCAAGACGAACGACGGCATGCAGACCATGAAGTCGGACATGGCGGGCGCCGCGGCGGTGCTTCACATCGTCCTCGCGGCCGCGCGGCTCGAGCTACCGATCGCGGTTACCGGCTGGCTGTGCCTCGCCGAGAACATGCCCTCCGCCACGGCGCAGCGCCCCTCGGACGTGATCCGCATGCACGGAGGCAAGTCCGTCGAGGTCCTCAACACCGACGCCGAGGGTCGCCTGGTGCTCGCCGACGGCCTGGACAGGGCCCGCGAGGACGACCCTGCGGTGCTGATCGACATCGCGACCCTCACCGGCGCCCAGGGCCTCGCCCTCGGCGCCCAGACCTCCGGCGTGATGGGCACCCCGGACGTCCGCGACGCCGTGGTCGCGGCCGCGAACGAGGTCGCCGAGCCGATGTGGGCCATGCCCCTGCCAGAGCACCTGCGCGAATCCATCGACTCCAAGGTCGCGGACCTCAAGAACACGGGCGACCGCCAGGGCGGAATGCTGAGCGCGGGGCTGTTCCTGCGCGAGTTCGCGGGAACGACGCCGTGGGCCCACCTCGACATCGCCCGGCCCGCGTTCAACGAGGGTGCGGCGTACGGCTTCACCCCGCCGGGGGGACGGGCGCCGCGGTGCGGACCGTCATCCGTTTCCTGGAAGCGCGCTGCTCCTAGTCAACGCGGCCAAGCCGGGTGCCCCTACGGCTTGGCCTTGCGCTGCTGCTCGACCCACGTGCGCATGCGCGATGGGTAACCGCTGAGGTTGACGTCGAACGCCAGGATCCCGAGCTGCTTGGCGAGCTTGTTCCCCGACTCGGCGTCGGGAACCCTGCGCCGCGTGAACTCGCCCGATCCCGCGACCACGATCATCGTCGTCTGCGTGACGCGGGTCGGCGGCTCGATGTAGGCCTCGCAGCCGGGGTGGGAGGCCACGAACGCGCGGAGATGCTCGACCGTCTCCCGCTTCGCTTCCTTGCCGCCCTGCGGCGCCGCCGAATCGCCCGCACGCGGGGAACGCGAGAAGAGACCCATGTGCCCAGGGTACGGGGCGACGACGTTTCGTGTCTCATGCGCCAAGGTGACAAGATGGGTGAACACACGTCCTCGCAAGGAGAACCCACCGTGTCTGAAGCTTCCTCGACCGCTTTCGACGTCCTCGTTCTCGGTGGTGGTAGCGGCGGCTACGCCACCGCACTGCGCGCCTCCCAACTCGGCCTCTCGGTAGGGGTGGTTGAGGAGGACAAGCTCGGCGGCACCTGCCTCCACAACGGGTGCATTCCTACCAAGGCTCTCCTCCACGCGGCGGAGGTCGCCGACGGCGCCCGCGAGGGCCACACGATCGGCGTGATGTCCTCGCTCGCCAGCATCGACATGCCCGCGGTCAACACCTACAAGCAGGGCGTCGTCGACCGCCTCTACAAGGGCCTCCAGGGCCTTGCGAAGTCGCGCGGGGTGACCATGATTCCGGGGCACGGGACGCTCACCGGCCCCGACTCCATCGACGTCGCGGGGGTGAAGTACACGGGGAAGAACATCGTCCTCGCGTCCGGTTCCTACGCCAAGTCCCTTCCCGGTCTCGAGATCGGCGGCCGGGTCATGACCTCCGACCAGGCCCTGGGCCTCGACCACGTCCCGGCCTCCGTCGTCGTGCTCGGCGGCGGCGTCATCGGCGTGGAGTTCGCCTCCGTGTGGACGTCGTTCGGCGCGAAGGTGACCATCGTCGAGGCCCTCCCCCACCTCGTCCCGAACGAGGACGAGGCCCTGAGCAAGGGCCTCGAGCGGGCGTTCCGCAAGCGCGGGATCGACTTCAAGGTGGGCGTGCGCTTCCAGGGCGTCACGCAGGACGACGCCGGCGTCACGGTGTCGCTCGAGGATGGCACGGTCATCGAGGCCGAGCTGATGCTCGTCGCCGTCGGGCGCGGCGCGCGCACGGCGGACCTGGGCTACGAGGCGCAGGGCGTTCGCGTCGATCGCGGCTTCGTCCTGACCGACGACCACCTCCACACCGGGGTCGCGAACATCTACGCCGTCGGCGACATTGTGCCCGGCCTGCAGTTCGCCCACCGCGGCTTCGCCCAGGGCATCTTCCTCGCCGAACACATCGCCGGGCTGAAGCCCATCCCGCTCGTCGAGGCCAACATCCCCCGGGTCACGTATTGCGACCCCGAGGTCGCCTCCGTCGGACTGACCGAGGCCCAGGCCCGCCAACTCCACGGCGCCGACGCGATCGAGAGCCTCGAGTACAACCTCGGCGGCAACGGCAAGAGCCAGATCATCGGCACGGCCGGCTTCGTCAAGTTGGTCCGCGTCAAGAACGGCCCCGTGGTCGGGGTGCACATGCTTGGCGCCCGCATGGGCGAGCAGATTGGCGAGGCGCAGTTGATCGTCAGTTGGGAGGCGCACCCCGAGGACGTCGCGGCCCTCGTTCACGCCCACCCAACCCAGAACGAGGCGCTGGGCGAGGCGCATCTTGCGCTCGCCGGGAAGCCGCTCCACGCGCACGACTGATTCTCAAGGGAGAATGCAAGACATGACACACGACGTCACTCTTCCCGCCCTCGGCGAGTCGGTTACCGAGGGAACGGTCACGCGCTGGCTCAAGGCCGTCGGCGACTCCGTCGCCGTCGACGAACCCCTGCTCGAGATCTCCACCGACAAGGTGGATACCGAGATTCCCTCGCCCGTCGCCGGGATCCTGACGGAGATCGTCGTCAAGGAAGACGAGACGGTCGCCGTTGGGTCCGTCCTCGCCCGCATCGGGGTCGACGGAGAGTCCGCCGCGCCCGCCGCGCCGGAGACCGACGCGGCGCCCGAGGTCCACGTCGCCCCACCCGCGCCCCAAACCACGGTGGCGCCCCCTGCTCCCGGGACCACGGTGGCGCCCCCTGCTCCCGAGGCCACGGTTGCGCCTCCCGCGCCCGAGGCCGAGCTAACCCCCGAGGCCGAGCCGACCCCCGAGGTTGAGGCCGTACTGTTCGAGGCACCGCCCGCCGAGGCCGCGCCAGCCGAGCCCCCGCCAGCCGAGCCCGCGTCGGCGAAGCCCGCGCCAGTCGAGCCCGCGCCGGTGAAGCCCGCGCCGGCGAAGGCCGCGCCCCCCGCGAGCGCGCCCGCCGCCCCCGTCGTTCCTCCCGCCGCCCCCTCCGGCGACCTCCGCGAGGTGACCCTCCCCGCGCTCGGCGAGTCCGTCACCGAGGGCACCGTCACGCGCTGGCTCAAGGCCGTCGGCGACGCCGTTGTTGCGGACGAGCCACTCCTGGAGATCTCGACCGACAAGGTGGACACGGAGATCCCGTCGCCGTTCGCCGGCACGCTTGCCGAGATCGTCGTGGGAGAGGACCAGACCGCCGCCGTGGGCGCGGTTCTGGCGCGGATTGCGGCCTCGGCCGGTGGCGCGGCCCCTGCGGCGAAGCCTCAACTCGCCTCGGTCGCGTCGGTCCCGCCGATCGTCCCCGCGCCGGTCACCGCCTCGATCCCCATCGTCCACCCCACGTCGCCCGAGCCCGCGGCCGCCGCGACCGCGGCACCCCCGGAGCCCGTCGCACCGCCCGCACCCGCAGCCGAGCCCGCAGCCGCGGCGCCCCCGGCGCCCGTCGCCCCGCCCGTCGTCGCCCCGCCCGCACCCGCCTCTCTCGGCATGTCGGCGAGCCCGTACGTTACCCCCCTCGTGCGCAAGTTCGCCCTGGAGCGCGGAGTCGACCTCGATCACGTGGTCGGAACGGGCGTGGGCGGACGCGTGCGCAAGGAGGACGTCGTCGCGGCCACCCCCAGCCCGGCCTCCGCCGCGGCGGGATCGGCACTCCCGACCGGCGAGCCTTCGCCGCTGCGCGGAACCACCGTCAAGATGTCACGACTGCGCGGAATCATCGCCGAGCGGATGATGGAGTCCCTCCACGGCATGGCTCAACTCACCACCGTCATCGAGGTGGACGTGTCGCGGGTGTGGGCCCTGCGCGCCAAGGCGAAGGATTCCTTCCAGGCGCGCGAGGGAGCCAAGCTGACCTTCCTCCCGTTCTTCACCTTTGCGGCGGCCGAGGCCCTGCGCACCCACGCCGGGCTCAACGCCTCGATCGTCGGCGACGACGTCGTCTACCACCCGTCCGTCAACTTGGGCGTCGCCGTTGACACCGAGAAAGGCCTGATCGTTCCCGCCCTCAAGAACGCGGACGCCAAGACGCTCGCGGACCACGCGCGCGAGATCGCGAATCTTGGCGAGCGTGCCAGGACGGGCAAGCTCACGGCCGACGACCTCTCGGGCTCGACCTTCACCGTGACGAACACCGGCTCCATCGGCGCCGTGTTCGACACCCCGATCGTCCCAGCCCCGCAGGTCGCCATCCTTGGCACCGGCGTCATCGCCAAGAAGCCCGTCGTGATAACGGGCGAGGACGGCGGCGAGATGATCGCGATCCGCCCCATGTGCTACCTCGCGCTCTCCTATGACCACCGGATCGTCGACGGCGCGGACGCGTCGCGGTTCCTGCAGGCGGTCAAGGTCCGCATCGAGGCCGGCGCGTTTGAATCGGCGGTCGGCCTGCCTTCATGAGGGCCGTTGTCGCTGGTTCGAGCGGACTCATCGGGACCGCCCTCGTTCCCGCCCTCGAGGCATCGGGGTACGAGGTAGTGCGGCTGGTGCGCCGCGAGGCGCGCGACGCCGGCGAGTCCGAGTGGCAACCAGACAAGGGCCTGATCGACGCCGACCTGGTGAAGCGCGCGGACCTTGTCGTCAACCTCGCGGGCGCCTCGATCGGCGCACGAAGGCTGACTAGGGCGTACGCCAAGGTCGTTCTCGATTCGCGCCTGGAGACCACGGGCCTGCTCGCGCGAACCATGGCCGAGGCGGGGCGCGGGCGCCTCATCCAGGCCTCGGCGATGGGCTACTTCGGGGTCCGCGGCGAGGCAGAGTTGCACGAGCGCTCTCACCCCGGCTCCGGCACGCTCCCCGAGATCACCATCGCGTGGGAGCAGGCGGCAAATCCCGCGGTGCTCAGAGGAGTGTCCGTCCAGTGGCTCCGCACGGGCCTCGTCGTCGCGCCCACCGGTGGCCTGGCCAAGCGACTCCTTCCGCTTATCCAGCTCGGGCTCGTCCGCTCCCTCGGTTCCGGCAAGCAGTGGATGTCCTGGATCAGCCTCGACGACGCCGTCAGGGCGATCGTCTTCCTCGCGGCGAGCGATCACGTTGGCCCCGTCAACGTCGTCGCGCCCTTCCCCGCCCGCAACGCCGAGTTGATCGCGGCGCTCGCGCGCGCTGCGCACCGTCCCAGGCTCTTCCCCGTCCCCGCGCCCATCCTGCGTCTGGTGGTAGGCCCCGCCGCCGACGACCTCCTGGGCTCCCAGAGGGGATTGCCCGAGGTCCTCGGCGGCCTCGGCTTCCGGTGGAACCACCCCGACATTCAGAGCGCTGCGGACTGGGTCCTCGGCGTCGCGCCCGACACGTAGGACCTTCGCCCCGGGCCTGGGACGGGGCGCGGAGAAGGATGGGATTTCCGGCGCCGAGGCGCGCGGATCGGCGAGGAGGCCGTCATGCCCGAGACCAGCAAGCCCCGAAAGACGCTCGCCGCGCGGCGCGTGGGGTACGTCGCCACGATCGCCTTCTTTGTCGTCGGATACTGGGCGGTCGGCCGCTTTGCCGACTGGTCGTGGGTCCCGTTCATCACGTCCGATTTCCCCACCGTCGTCCCGGCGATTCGCGTCGGCATCATCGTGGGCCTCGTTGCCAATGTGGCCTACCTCGTGCGCGATCCGCGATGGCTGCGCGCGCTGGGCGAGGCCGCGACGTCGGCCGTCAACGCCGTGGTCGGCGTGATCGTGCTCCGCGAGTTCCCGTTCGACTTCTCGTCGCACGACTGGAACACCCTGGCGCGCGTCTTCATCGTGGTCGGGATCGTCGGCTCCGTCGTATCCGTAGTCGTGAACCTCGTGAAGTTCGTCGCCGCGCTGTTCTCCGGCGACGAGGAGGAGACCCCGGCCCCCGCCACGACCTAGGGGCGCGTCACGGCGCGGGCTGGATTCGATCGATCCTCCAGCCGCCGGGACCCCAGCGAATCTCCACCTCGGACGCCACGAGAGCGCCGGGCCGCTCCCCCCGGCCCGCGGTCCCCGCCTCGACGTGGGCCGAGACGGCGTAACTCACCCGAACGGTCGCGGCGCCGTCGCTTGCCACAAGGACTTCCGAGGCGCCCACGGTTCCCGAGAATCCCTCCAGGCGCAGGTCGCCCGAGCGTAGGGCTTCTGCGAGTTCGAGGTCGTCCGCCCGCGCAGGGGAGGCGGGGTCGGTCGTCGCCACGAGGGCGGCGGCGTCCGACGTCGCGAGGGCATCGAGCCGACGCTGCACCAGGGAGGCCGCCGCGGCGTCGGGTTGCGGGCCGAAGAGCGCCGGGGAGACCGGCCCTTGCCAGGACTCGCCGCCGCCCGATCCCAGGAGGTGCGTGCCGAGGGCCGCCACCGCGATGGAGACCAAGGCGATCCCCGCGCACGCGATCGCCGCGATTCGCGCGTACGAGGCGAGGGCGCGCCGGATCCGCCATGGTCGACCGGAGTCCTCTCGCAGCGTCTCGGCAAGCTCCTCGCGCGCCTGCGCCCTCACCGAGGCGGCCACCCCGAGCTCCGGCACGCGAATCGCGACCGGCGGCGCGCAACGCTCTAGTGCCAGGGCGCACTCGGAGGCCGTCGGACGATCCTGGGCGCGAGGCTGGGTCATCGGCGCGGCCCACGCCGCCACGCGCTCGCGTGCCTCGTCCGACGCCACGCCCAGGAGCACGCGCCCAAGGGAGAAGACGTCCGCGGATGCCGTCGCCGTAACGACGCGCTCGGGTGCCGCGAAGCCGGGGGTGCCCCGCTCGTCCACGCCCGCGCCCGCGAGGACGTCAACGAGGACGGCGCGTCTCCCCGACACGACGATGTTCGCGGGCGAGACATCCCCGTGCGCGAGGCCACCCGCGTGAAGCGCGGCGAGCGCGCCCGCAATCTCCATCCCGACCGTCGCGCACTCCCCCGCGGACAATCCCTCCCGCATGCGCATCAGGCTCGCGAGGTCCGTTCCTGGGACCCTGCCGGAACGGGCGAGGACCTGGCCAGTGGCGGCGAGCTCGAGGCCCGTCGGGACGCAGAGCGAGGGGTGGTCGACGCGGCGAAGTTCCTCGAGGCGTTGTCGGGCAGCCGCGAGGCCAGCCGGTCCCCGCCCGACGATCCGCGTGACCGAGTCGGTCTTCGGTGCGGCAAGGGTCATGCGACCCAGGGAATCAGGACTCGACGGTCACCGGCGCGTTTTCCACAGGCTTATCTGCGGGAACCCTGCTGGCCCACGGCCACCACGTCTTGATTCCCAAGTCATAGATGACTCCGGGGATCAGCAGAGTCCGCACCACGAGCGTGTCGAGAAGAACGCCGAAGGCGACGATGAACGCGATCTGGACGAGGAACAGGATCGGCAGGACGGCCAGCGATCCGAAGGTCGCCGCGAGCACGACACCCGCCGACGTGATCACGCCACCCGTGACCGCGAGCGCGCGCCGAATCCCCTCTCTCGTGCCGCGCCGAAGCGCCTCCTCCCTCGCCCTCGACATGAGGAAGATCGAGTAATCAACCCCGAGCGCCACGAGGAACACGAACCCAAAGAGCGGAACCGCGGTGCTGGATCCCGGGTGGTGGAACACGTGGTTGAAGACGAGCGCCGAAACCCCGAGGGTTGCCGCGAACGACAACACGTTGGCGGCAACGATGATGAGCGGCGCTACGAGCGCTCGGAGCAGGATCGTCAGGACGATCAGAATCACGAGGAGGACGAACGGAACGATGACGGTGAGGTCGCGATCGGTCGTCTTGTTGGTGTCGAGGTTCGTCGCCGCCGACCCGCCGACGAGCGCGGTGGGATCGGCGCCCCTGACCGCGTCTCGGACGACGTTGACGAGGTCCGTCGCCGCCTGGCTACTCGAGTTGACCTGCGTGACCGCGTCGATCGCCACGCGGCCGTTCACCACCACGGGAGCCTCGGCACCCGCCGGGGGCATGCCGGCAAGCATGGACGCCGTGAGCGGGGTCACCGAGACGATCCCGTCGACGCCCTTCACCGCGGCCACGACGGCGTCGAGCGAGCCCGCGGCCGCCGTGATCTCGATGGGGCTCGTTTGGCCCGCGGGGAAGTGCGCGGAGTAGATCTTCAGGCCGTCGAGGGACTCGGTCTTCTGCAGGAACTGCTGGTCGTCGCCCACCCCGCCCGCCTTGAACGTCGGGAGGAACGCGGCGGCCACCGCGAGCCCAGCCGCGGCAATCACCCACGTCCGACGCGGGTGCGTGGCCACCGTCCGGGACACGCGGCCCCAGATTCCCGAGTGCTTCTCGACCGCCGCGAGGGTGTCGACGTGGTCGACGTCCTCGGGGTGGAACGAGGGGAACCTCGGCCAGAAGACCCAGCGGGCGCGCGCGCTTCCGAGGAGGAGCAGGCCGGGAAGCAGGGTGAGCGCCGCGAGAAGGGCGAAAAAGATCCCGATCGCCGACACCGGACCGAGCGACTGGTTCGAGGCGAGGTCGGACACCAGGAGCGTCAGTAGGCAGAGCATGACGGTGATGGCCGACGCCACGATGGGGGCGAGCGAGCGGCGCCAGGCGCGCTTCATCGCGGCGTATGGACTCTCGATCCTTCTCAACTCCTCGCGATAGCGCGCGACGAGCAGGAGCGAGTAGTCGGTCGTCGCCCCGACGACGAGGATCGACATGATGCCCTGGCTCTGGCCGTTGAAGGACAGCGTGCCGGAGCGGGAGAGGCCATAGATGACCAACCCCGCTGCCGAGAGCGCGGCGCCGGCGGTGGCGAGCACAAACAGCGGGAGCACGGGACTGCGGTAGACGACGAGCAGGATGACGAGTACGACGAGTCCCGCCACCACCAGGAGGATGCCGTCGATCCCCCCGAACAGCGCGAAGCTATCGGCGAAGATCCCGAGCGGGCCCGTGACGTAGAGGTCCCCCCCGGAGGGGTGCGCCGTGGCCGCCCAGGCCGCGCGGATGGCGTCGACGACCTCCGGGCCAACGAAGGCGTCGCCGTCCTGGGCGAACGCCTGCGCGAACGGCAGGTTGACGATCGCGATGACGGCCGTCCCGTCCGCAGAAGGGACGATGATCGGCTGCCCGTCGACGACGTCTCCGACCGTCCGGCCCCCGCCGATGGGGGTGGCGTACGCGGCCGCCATCGCCTGGGTGAGCTCCGCAACCTGGGCCGGCGAGGTCACGTTGTCGAGCAGCACGATCGCGGGGATGTCGTTCACGGTCGTGAACGTCGCCCGCTGCACGGACTCCTTCGTGGACTCCGCGCTCTTGGGCAGGAAGCTCGAGGCGTCGTAAGACTGCTCTCCCGAGAGTTTGCCGAAGAACGCACCTCCGATGCCCGACAGGACCAGCCAGGCGACGATGGCGATAACCACAAGGGCGGGGCGGAACCAGGGCGAATTGCGCATGGTCATATCCTGCCTCACGGCGGGAGTGCGCGCGTCGCGGGCGACGTTAGCCTTGTCACAGTGGAACTTCTCGATCTGGATACCGGCTCGCGCCTCGTGGACTACCACGACGCGTGGGAGTTGCAGCGCGCGATTCACGCCGAGGTGGTGGCGGGCTCACGCCCCGACACCCTCATCCTCGTCGAGCACTCCGGCGTCTACACGGCGGGCAAGAGAACATCATCGCGCGAGCGGCCGACGGACGACACGCCCGTCGTCGACGTCGACCGCGGGGGCCACATCACGTGGCACGGGCCTGGCCAACTCGTCGGCTATCCGATCGTCCGGCTCGGCGAGCCCGTCGACGTGATCGCCTACGTCAGGGCTCTCGAACAGGCGACGATCGACCTGTGCGCCTCGCTCGGACTCGACGCCGTTCGGATCGACGGGCGCTCGGGCGTGTGGTTCCCTGCGACGGAAGCACAGCGTGCCCGCAAGGTATGTGCGATTGGGGTCCGGGTGGCCAAGGGCGTGACCATGCACGGCTTCGCCCTGAACTGCAATCCCGACCTCAGCGAGTTCGAGCGCATCATCCCGTGCGGCCTCGACGACGCCGACGTGACCTCCCTCAGCGCCGAGCTCGGGCGCTCCCTCACCATCTCCGAGGTTCGGGAGGCGACGGTGGGGTTCCTTGAGCGCTCGCTCGCCGACGTAGTCTGGAGCGACGTAACGATCCGTTCCACAACGCTGAGTGCCGCAACCGCGAAGGAGAACACGTGACGATCGCGCCCGAGGGCCGAAGGATGCTCCGCGTCGAGGCCCGCAACGCCGAGACCCCCATTGAGCGCAAGCCCGAGTGGATTCGCACGACCGCGACGATGGGGCCGGAGTACCGCGAGCTCAAGAGCCTCGTCAAGGGCGGCTCCCTCCACACGGTGTGCGAGGAGGCGGCGTGCCCGAACATCTTCGAGTGCTGGGAGGACCGCGAGGCGACCTTCCTCATCGGCGGCGACCAATGCACCCGGCGTTGCGACTTCTGCCAGATCGACACGGGCAAGCCCGCGGCGTATGACCGCGACGAGCCGCGCCGCGTCGCCCAGTCCGTCTTCGACATGGGCCTCAAGTACTCCACGGTCACCGGCGTCGCGCGAGACGACCTTCCCGACGGCGGCGCGTGGCTCTACGCGGAGACCGTGCGGTTGATTCACGCGCTCAACCCCGGCACGGGAGTCGAGGTGCTCATCCCGGACTTCGGCGGCATCGCCGAGAACCTCGCGGAGGTGTTCTCCTCGCGGCCCGAGGTCCTGGCCCACAACGTGGAGACGGTGCCCCGGATCTTCAAGACGATTCGGCCGGCCTTCCGCTACGAGCGTTCGCTCGGCGTCCTGACCGCCGCGCAGGCCGACGGGCTCGTCACCAAGTCCAACCTGATCCTCGGAATGGGCGAGACGACGGAGGAGGCCGTGCAGGCGCTTCGCGACCTCCGCGACGCGGGGTGCGACCTCGTGACGATCACCCAGTATCTCCGTCCGAGCGCCCGTCACCACCCCGTCGACCGGTGGGTCAGGCCGGAGGAGTTCGTCGAACTCTCTGACGCCGCGACTCAGATGGGGTTCCTCGGCGTGATGTCGGGGCCGCTCGTCCGCTCCAGTTACCGGGCGGGGCGCCTCTGGGGCCGCGCGATGATGGCCAAGGGGCGGGAGATTCCCGCCGCGCTCGCGCACCTTGGCGCTCCGATGACGGCGCGCCAGGAGGCGTCGTCCCTCGTCTCCCGCGCGTAGGGGTCTCCCCCGCGCTAGCGATCGCTAGACTGGCGGATCATGGCGAAGACCGAGACTCCGAAGAAGCCCCGCTGGTACCGCAACCTCTACGACGCGTTCCAGTTCGTCCGCGCGAATGATCGCATCTTCTTCCCGCTGTTCCTCGCGCTCGTGGCCGTGTTCATCGCTGGCGGGATCGCGCTGGGCTTCGTCCAGGGCGGGTTGGCCGGGCACATCATGTCGAATCTCATCGGCATTTCGATGGCCGCCCTCGCGGGAATCATCCTGCTGTCCACCCGGGTTGAGAAGGCCGCCTTCAACCGTTTCGAGGGCATGTTCGGCGGTTCACTGCCCGCGGTCCAGACCATCCGCCGCAACTGGAAGTTCGAGGATGACCCGGTCGAGGTGGATGCCAAGGGCAGGGCCGTCGTCTTCCAGGGTGTCGGCAGGGGTGGGCTCGTCCTCGTTGGCGAGGGCGACGCCACCGCGCGCAGACTGATGGTCTCCGCCCGCCAGCGACTTCAGCGCATCGTGCCGGGCGTCGCGATCCACGAGTTCTACGTCGGCAAGGGCCAGGGGCAGACGCCGATTCGGCAGCCTTCCCAAGGCGATCAAGAAGCTCAAGAAGGTGCTCGACAAGCGCGAGCGCGCCGCCGTCGAGGCCCGGATGCGCGCGCTCGGCGGGACCCGCTTGCCCATCCCCAAGGGCATCGATCCGACGCGCGCCCGCCCGAGCCGCAAGGCTGCCCGCGGCCGCTAGGACCATCGCCGGGCATCGGTAGTTAACATGCCCGTAACATTCCTTATACCTCGGGGTAACGGCTTGCCCCTAGGGTAGGTACCGCCGACACCTGGCCAACGCAACCTTTAGGAGCCAAGCATGTTCAAGGACGCCGCTGAGGCGATTGCCTTCGTCAAGAAGGAGGACGTGAAGTTCATTGACGTGCGCTTCTGCGATCTCCCCGGCTTGATGCACCACTACAACATCCCCGCGTCGACGTTCGATGACGAGATCTTCTCCGAGGGCCTCATGTTCGACGGGTCATCGATCCGCGGATTCCAGGCCATCAACGAGTCCGACATGAAGCTGATCCCGGACATCGCGACCGCGTTCGTCGACCCCTTCCGCGCCCAGAAGACCCTGGTCGTGAACTTCTCCATCGTGGACCCCTACACGGCAGAGCCGTACTCGCGCGACCCCCGCAACATCGCGGCAAAGGCCCAGGAGTACCTCAAGTCCACGGGCATCGGCGACACCTGCTTCTTCGGCGCCGAGGCCGAGTTCTTCATCTTCGACTCCGTTCGATTCGCGACCAACATCCACGAGGGCTACTACCACATCGAATCCAACGAGGGCTGGTGGAACTCGGGCGAGGAGTACGGCGAGGATGGCCCCAACCGCGGCTACAAGACGCGTGTCAAGGGTGGCTACTTCCCCGTGTCCCCCGGCGACCAGATGGCCGACCTCCGCGACAAGATCGTCACCAAGCTCGGCGAGGTCGGCATCTCCATCGAACGCGCGCACCACGAGGTCGGCACCGGCGGCCAGCAGGAGATCAACTACAAGTTCAACTCGTTGCTCCACGCGGCCGACGACCTGATGAAGTTCAAGTACGTCATCAAGAACACGGCGTGGGAGAACGGCAAGACCGTGACCTTCATGCCGAAGCCCCTCTTCGGGGACAACGGCTCGGGCATGCACTGCCACCAGTCCATCTGGAAGGACGGCAAGCCGCTGTTCTTCGACGAGAAGGGCTACGGCGGGCTCTCCGACCTCGCGCGCTGGTACGTGGGCGGGTTGCTCAAGCACGCCCCCTCGCTGCTCGCGTTCACCAACCCGACGGTCAACTCGTACCACCGGCTCGTTCCCGGCTACGAAGCGCCCGTCAACCTGGTCTACTCGGCCCGGAACCGCTCGGCCGCAATCCGCGTCCCTGTCACGGGTTCCAACCCCAAGGCCAAGCGCATCGAGTTCCGCGTTCCGGACCCCTCGAGCAACCCGTACCTCTCGTTCGCGGCCATGCTGATGGCGGGCCTCGACGGCATCAAGAACAAGATTGAGCCGCCAGCCCCCGTGGACAAGGACCTCTACGAGCTTCCCCCCGAGGAGCACGCGAAGATCGCTCAGGTCCCCGGCTCGCTCGGCGAGGTTCTCGACAACCTCGAGCGCGACCACGCGTTCCTGACCGAGGGCGGCGTCTTCACGGCCGACCTCATCGACGAGTGGATCGACTACAAGCGGACCAAGGAAATCGACCCGATTCGGTTCCGCCCGCACCCGCACGAGTTCGAGCTCTACTTCGACATCTAAACCCCTTGTGGGCATCTACCAGGGACGATGCGCCTACGACGGTCGCCTAGTCCGCAGATAGTCCGCAGGAACGTCTGACGAGGCCTCCCGGGCACGTAGCACTTCCGCTACGACAGCCCGGGAGGTTTCGTCTTTGTCCGGCCAGATGTGCCCGTAGGTGTCGAGCGTCGTCTTCGCGCTTCCGTGCCTCAGCCGCGCCTGCACGACCTTGACGTCGGCCCCGCTCGCGATCAGGAGCGACGCGAAGTAGTGGCGCAGGTCGTGGAAGCGGAACGTCGCCGGGAGCCCCGCGATCTTCGCCGCCGCCTTGACGCCCCGCATGATGGTCCACGGGGCCGCAGGATGGCCGTACGGCGTCCGTCACGATCGTCTCGCCCCCGAAGTCCCGGACCGCCGCCGAGAGCATCAGGGCGAGGTCCTGCGGGATGGGGATGGGCGTGCGCGCCGTCTCCGTCTTGAGCGGCGCGGCCGGGTACTGGACCGCTGGCGTGATGACGCCGCGCATGAAGTCCACGTCAGCGGGCCGAAGCGCCGCCGCCTCCGCGATCCGAAGCCCGGCGAACGCCCCAAGCAGGACGGCGGGCCGGAGGTTCGGAGCGATGGCGTCGTGGAGCGCCCACACCTGGCCGTCGTGGGCACGTACTGGCGTTGCCTGCCCGCGGGCGGTGCGACGCGCCTCGAGCATGGCGAGCGCGGGATGAGCCCGTCATGGGCAGCGTCCCCGAGGATCTGCGCCAGCCGCGAATAGAGCGCGTACACGTAGGACGCTTCCAGCTCCTCGCCCTGTAGTTCCGCGACCCACGCGCGCACATCCGACGGGCGCACCTCCGCGAGGCGGCGCGTCCCGAACTTCGCGACGATCCGCGCGGCGTGGACCTTCGCCTGTCGCACCGTCGAGGCACGATGCCCCGAGTACCCGCCGAGCCACGTCCCGACCCACTCCCCCACCGTCGTGCGCGCCGTCTTCGGGTCGAGGTAGTCGCCGCGCACCTGAGAGGCCGTGACCTCATCGACCCATCGTTGAGCGTCGACCTTGCGGGCGAAGTGCCGCGCGTGCTCACTCCCCTCCGCGTCCCGGTACCGGGCCCGCCACCGGCCGTCCTCACGCTTCGCGATGCTAGCCACGGTCGTCCCCCTTGGCGACAGACAATCGGTTACGCCGCCGGTCCTCGACGAGTCCCGCGTCCCGAGCGGCCTTGACGTATCGCTGTGCCATCGAGCGAGAGACTCCGAACGAGTCCGCGACGGCCTCAGTACCTCCGACCGGGTTGTCGTTGTAGACGTCCGCGATCTTCGCGACAAACGTGGAGTCCTTGAGCGACCTGTTCGACGGACGCGGCATGTTCCGCACGTCGCCTCGGACCTCGTTGCGATCGCTCGGCATTTCCCACGACCCGTTCGGTCCACGCTTCATAGTGCAGGCCGTCAATGCCTCAGTGCGGAGATCGTCGAAGTGCTCCGCCGCCCACTCGACGTCACGGCGACGGACCGACTGCTCGGGGCGCTCGGTCCAGAATCCAAAGTCGGTGCAGCGCACCACGCCGCCGACTACCTCGTAACGCACGGTCAAGGCTGGCCGCTCGCTATGTGTCGGGACATCCGCCGTGAGGTAGATGACGGCCGGGACGAGGTTCTCCCCGACGGGCACCTCGCTCCCGAGCGACCACTGGACGGTGAACGGGTCTCGGAATCGGGACGTGGCAATTCCTGGCGGTCGCGCAATGTTCGGTCGCATCGCAATCCTCCTGAGGTGGCCTATCAGTATGCCTCACTATACGCCACAGTTGGGCGCGCTAGAGGTTACTCACGCTGGCTCACCCAAGGAGTAGAGATGCCGCAATTCCTTACGACGCAGGAGGTTGCCGACCTCCTGCGCACATCCCCCGAGACGGTCCGCTATTGGCGTTCACTTGGCCGCGGTCCGGCCTCGTTCAAGACCGGGCGTCGCGTTCTGTACGACGCCGACGCGGTGACCGCTTGGATCGAGGGCGAGAAGGCCCGCGGGCAGGTGATCGGCGCGGCATGACCTCGACAGCAACAGTCGATGCGGCACGCTACTTACCTCCGTTCGCCCCGTCCGCGCGGGATCGCATCGGTGCGGCGATCGAACGCGAGCGCGCGAGCCGCGAACTCTCCCGACTGCTCGAACGCGTCTACGGCCTACCGCCCCGGCGTGAGCCCTCCGCGTTCGGGCTGACCTCGGACGAACTGCGGAAGCACGCGAACGCACTCGCGAGGTCCGGGTGGACGGTGCCCGAGGTCCGCGAGCGCCTCGCGGTCCCCGCGCCCGAGCGGGGACCCAAGTGACCGCCGTCGACGAGTTGGGACCGTGGGACCCGGGTGCCGAGCCAGAGCCCGACTGCCCCGAAGCGTTTCCCGTTTCCCACCCCTACCCCCCGGTACCGGGTAACGCCGACGACACGGCTCGTATCCCGTTTCCGGGAAACACGCGGGAAACGCCGGAAACATGGGAGGCGCCCCGCTACGCCGACGTGGCCGCGATCCTCGACGGCGCCACCTTTGAACCGCCCGCGCCAACATTCGGCCCCTGCTCCGATGGGGTCGGCCTGTTCTACGCCGGGCAAGTCAACGGACTAGTGGGATTCCCCGAGTCAGGCAAGACGTTCGTCGCGATCGCGACCGCGGTCGCCGCGCTCGCGCAGGGCTCAAGGGTTGGAATCGTCGACCTTGACCACATGGGCGCCGTTGCGAGTGTGGGCCGCGCCTTGGCCCTCGACGGCCCCGAGGACGCGCTGCGGGAACTCGATCGCTTCCGGTACGCCGAGCCCGTCGACGGCGCAGAACTTGTGGCCGTCGCTCGGGACCTCGCCGAGTGGAGGGCTGACCTGGTGATCGTCGACAGCGTGGGGGAGCTGCTACCCATGTTCGGAGCGTCGTCCAATTCGCCCGACGACTTCACCCGGGTACACGCCCGCATCCTCAAGCCCATGGCGGCAGCGGGCGCGTGTGTCGTGACCGTCGACCACCTCGCGAAGTCGCCCGAGTCTCGCGCCATGGGCGCCACCGGCACCGACGCCAAACGGCGCGCGATCGGCGGCACGCTCGATCCGGGCCACCATCATCGAAGCATTCACGCCGGGGCTCGGCGGCAAGACGGCGTTGACCATCGTGAAGGATCGCCACGGTGGCCTCCGCGCCCACCGGCCCGTGGGGGACAAAGAACCCCTGGCGGGCACATTCATCCTGTCGCCGGATGAGAGCGCACCTTGGCGAATCCAGGCCGCGTCGACCGGCGACCGAAACCCCGTCGAGGTTGCCCCACCGGATGACGTGGAAGCCCTCGCGGCTCTTGACCCGCCGCCTCAAACCGTCCGGGACGCACGGGAACGCCTGGGCTGGCGGATGGACCGCGCGACACGGGCGATGCGCGAATGGCGCCGTTGCCGCGTTGCCCACCCCCAAGTGAGGGAAACGGGAAACGCTCCTGAGGCCCCCGTCTGCGAGGGCTGCGGCGGTCTGATCCGTCCCGCGACCGATGGTCAACGGTGGCACGTGACATGCGAACCGGAGACGACCGAGTGAGCGGCGCCACCTGGCCAACGCGACGGGCGAAGGAACGCGCACGCCGAGCCCGTCGTCGCCGTCTCCGTCAAGGCAAGACCGCCCCGCAGGGGCGAATCACAGGAACCGCCCAACCGTAACGAGAAGAGGAGAAGTGATGAACGAACTAGAGCTTGAGGAGGCGCAGCAGCTCGCCGAGCAGATCAGCGCCGACAGTATCCGGGAAGGCCGATCCCTCGGTCTCGCTCTCGGACGGTTCAGCGTTCGAAACACCACCCCCGTCGGCGACCTGCTCGCCGATTCCACCGAGATCAAGGAGACCAGCCATGACCACAACGACTAGTCCCACCAGTGTCGACGACGTGCTCGCCACCGCCCGCGCGGCCTGGGACGACTTCACCACCGCCGCACTAGCGGGCCAGCCCGCCATCGCACCGTTCGCCGAATACCGCGCCGCGTTGGCCGTCGCGAACGCCGTCGACGCCAAGGCGAAGCGCGGCCCCTACAAGGAAGCAGTCGCCAGGTACGAGAAGATTGCCACCCGAGTGAACGCGGCGAACCTCGCCATCGAGTCCGCAGGCATCGGTAGCGGCATGGTCAGCGCTGTGCCGTCAGGTCCAACGCGCACCGCCGAGCAAAGGTCGACGGCGATCCGTGACGCTAACCGCGAGCTCAACAGCCTCGCCGTCGCGTGTGGCGCCACGGGGTACGTGCCCCGTTCCGACGACGACACCACCATGGCGCACTTGCCGTACTTCGCCGAGAAGCCCCACGCCCCCAGCCCTCGCCGCCCGTCGAGCAACTTCGAGCGCGACTACGGGCGTGCCGTCGCCTCCGTGCTCGACAAGCACTTCACCACCGCCGAGACCACCGCCGTCGCCGCCTGGCAACAACAGCAGTAGCCGCCACCCACCACCGGGCATATGCCCCTCACGCCCCCCGCCAAGGAATCGCTCCCGGGACGTAGCGACATACCCCCCGGCGTTTCTTCCACCAATCCCTCCGGGGGGCGTTGGAGCAACCCGGTGCACCTCCGAGGGGTTTTTCGTTCGCCGGGGAGAGGGATCGCTCTGACCCTGGGTGCGAAGTCGAGCGTGGGGCGAGGGGGATGGTGCCGGGTGGGGGTGTAGCCCTGCGGTTGCGGTGCCGGTCGACGGTGGCGCGCCGCCTCGGAGAGAGGTGAAGCGCAAAGGCGAGGGTACTAGTAGACGGCGACCCGGCCCCAGGCCTCGCCATCTTCACCGTGTCCGAGGGTGACGGCACCGCGCGCGCCTCGTTCCCCGGCGTCGAAGAGGTCCGCGAGCCGCTCCCGCTGACTTGGCGCGATGACGCCAACACGTTCCCCCTCGGCGGTGCAGACCAGCCGTAGTTGACCGGCGGTCTGGCCGCGTGTGACTGGCTCGAGGCTGAGAGAGCAAGGCCAAGTGTGACGCTCTCTCGTTCCCAGCAGCGCGCGTGCCGTGTCTCGAACGACGGCGTAACTATTGAGCCGTTCCACGACGGTGGGCGGAGTGAAAGGCGCGACTACCTCGGGCGTGCTGACCCCGACCCACGCAGCGAGGACCGTGTCGTTCGGCAGGTACAGCCGAAGCGTTCGCAATCCGTCGAAGCTCTCGATCGTCGCCGGCACGAAGACGCGAAGACCTCGCCGTATTGCTTCGGCGAGCTGGTCGCGCACGGGATGGAAAGCCACGACGCCCGCATCCTCACCGCCGAGAGCGACTCCGATCGGCGAGTCCCACCCCTCAAGATCTCCGGGGAAGACTTCGGCGGGACGGGAGGTTCCGGCGCGCAGACGCTCAAACGCCTTCGGGAAATGGCTCTCGTCGGCACCGAGTCGCGTCGTCGCGCCATATGCCCAAACCGCGTTTGGCGGCAGCCCCCCGGGGGTCGGAAGGACCGCGTCGGGTGGAAGGTTGTGCACAACCCCGTTGCCGTTGTGGCCCGGGAGGTAGTCCTCGAGGCCGATGGTCGGGAGGCCTTCCGCGTCCCTTGCGCTGTCGCGTATCCCCATCCTCAGAGCATGCCAGCCCGCACCCGATCCGGCGAGGCGTGGCGCGGAGCCCTACGGGCAGATCGTCGGATCGTAGGCGTCCGCGAGTACAGCGTCGACCGTGCCCGGCGGCCATGTCTGCCCGCACCCGAGGAACGCGCGGGCCATGGCATCGTCACGGACAGGATGAGCGACGGGTCGGGGTTGTTCGCGAGGTAGACCTCGTACGGTTCCGTTGCGCCCACGAGGTTGGGCGCCTGCGCGGTCTCGGTGACTGTGACCGTCACACGAGGCGCGGCGGCGTCATTGATTGTGACGGTGGCCGACGGGCTACCGCACGCGGCCAACGCCACCAGGCAAGGACAACTAGAGCGGATCGCTTCATGCTTCGACGGTAGTCCCTGTTGTCCCGTGCCGCACGGCGAGGACCTCGCACAGCAAGCGAACGTCCCGCCCCGCCGAAGCCAACGGGCACCGATTGCCCGCCCATGACCCAAGCGGGACGAGCCGGGCGGAGTAGCGTCCTAGTATGCGTACGCGTATCGCTGGACTTGTCCTAGCCGTGGTGATCTTGACGGGTTGTGAGGCCACGACACCCACTCCCGCATCGAAGGACACACCGTCGACCACGCCAGCTTCCTCCCCCGCGCCCTCGGTGCCGTCTGGCCTTCCCTCCGCAGAATGCGAGCGCGCCTTTGCCGATGTGTCAATAGGGCTCGACACCCACTACGCGAAGTGGGTTGACGTTGGGCCCGACGACTACGACTTGGAGGAAGCCGAGTTCCTCGCCACAATCGATCCGATCTACGACGCCTGTTCATCGGCGGCAGATTTCATGGCCGCTGGCAAGGTGTTCCCGGAAGTGTTTGGGCTCAGAGCCGCCCAGTTTGTTGACGCTGCGACAATCAGCATCTACTGCTACGGGCAGGAGCTTCGCTCCTCATGCGACGGCGTTGGCGATCTGACCTAGCGCAATCTCGCACGGCTGATTCGGGTGTTTGCCCTGCGACAGAGACTCACCCCAACTAGCAGAGAAAGAAGCGGAAATGGACTACGTGGTTCTGCAGGTCATCCTGAAGGAGAAGTTCATCGGCACGGGCTCCGGCAATCTCACCGAACTGGAGGGGGTACTCAACGCCCAGGCGGCGAAGGGCTACCGCCTCCACACCATCACCACCGCATCCTCCGGAAGCAAGGGCTTCGGCGGCGGCGATCGCATCCAGGCGACCCTCGTATTCGAGAAGCGCTCCTAGCCGGGACCAGGCTCTCGGGTGGGGAGTAGTGGGGGCCTTGACCTCGCGAATAGCGCCTGCAACTTGCTCAGCGGTGCAGTGGGCCAAGCAACCAGCGTCGAGACCGTCACCGCGCAATACGGTGCAGAGAAGAACACCTACTGCCGGTGGCTCGGAGGCACGTCGCACTTGGGCTGGAGCGAAAGCCGACCAAGCAGAACCGGGCGACAACGCGCCGCCTTCTGGGCCGCAGCGAAAGCAACGCCTCCCGGGCTAACGAATCGCCCCGCCCGACCGAAGCCGAGCGGGGCGTCGGGTCGCTACTCATCGCCGACCGCTCTAGACGCCTGTGGCGCATTGCCAGGGCTGGCACTGGGGTCACTTTCGGCGCAGTTGCCACCCGAGTCCGCACCCCGCCCGACCGAGGCCGGACAGAGCCCCGCGTGTATCGTCACAACGCACCCTGAGAGATATTGGAATCGGCCCGACTGACCGACCACTTTGCCCCTGGGGAGTCCGTGCGCTCCAGCTAGGGGGTACTGGGTGGGGGCCGCTGACGGCGCCCGCTTCTCCAGGCCGCGGGGAACGATGGTCGGAGAGGGATCCGAATCGTCGCCCAGCAACCCGACGAACGCCGAACGGGTCGTGCTCCCTTGGGCAAGGAGCCCGATTCAGGGGGCGTCGGAATCGCTAACACCACGTAGCGAGGGAGAGTGCGCCGATAGTGATCTCTCCCGTCCCCGGCCTTCTGATGGGGGAAGAGGCCAGAACGGGGCGCCACACCACTTGGCTCCGGAAGGTTCAGGAAACGACGCAAGGCGCCTACTTCGGGACAGCTTCACTTTCGGGGGGGTCGGAAGTCATGAAGACGAGGTCTCCCCGTTGGTAGATGGGCATCGTGATGGTGCGGACGAATACGCGCTGAGAGAGGCTCGCGATGGCTTCGCGTATGTACGGGAGGAGGGCCATGACTCCGACGTCGTTGGCAAAGTCGGCAAGGGCCTGTGGCTCAATTTCGACGACCTGGTGCGCTGCGTAGTTGACGGCGACATCCACTGTCAAGACTCCCATGATCGTCCGGAGTTCCGTTCGTAGGCGAACACCGATCTCGGCGCCTTCATGCCGGACGAGCAACGAGTACTCCGGTTCCACGTCGAACTCCTTCGGCGGCGAACCCTTGAAGTCCTCGGCGACTTCACCAGAGACCCTGTAGAAGACGATCCCCTCTAGGTCGACACCGACTTCTTGGAGCAGCTGCTTTGCCGACGAGACTGCGACCGCAGATGTCTTCTTTGGCGACGCTTTGGAGTTCACGATGGCACCGGGAGGGTTACCCAGTTCATGGCGAGCCAGGCTGTTGACCGAGTGGGGGGCTGGGGCAGTGGAACTCGCGCCAGCGCGGGGCGCCAACCAGCCTCGGTACGCTCACGGCGCTCGGCCAGTACGCCGTTACACGCTTCCGCGACCGTGAGTGGAAGTGGGGTGTCAGTTTCCGGCGTGGCGCACTTGATGCGCTGAGATTCCAGCCAATTGTGGACATCCGCCCAAGCCCACAAGCGGGATGCGCCAGCGGTCGCATAGTGCTCCGGGAAACCCGAGCGCCGCTGGCCAAGCGCCCAGAGGCGCACAGTCTCTCGCGAAACGCCTACCCGATCTGCGATTTCGTGAATTGACACGAGGCCATAGTCGATCCGCACAATCGAGAGGCCTGCCTCTCGAAGCAGCGAGCACGCCTTGAATACTGCGATACTGCGCCATCGGGCGAGGACTCGGCGACGCACACGTCAACCGTCGACCGAGTGTCGTCAGTTGCGGCGAGGAGGACGATGCCCGTGCATCCAAGTGCTTCCTCCTGGGCCTCAGAGTCAAGGTCAAGACCATTGACGACGAGGGTGAATCCGAATTCTTCCATGGTCTCTCTTCCCTTCAAGCCAGACGACTTTATCACGGTGTTGTCAGCTGCCAACACTCACATGTCTAGCACTTCACACGATCAGGAGCCTTGCCATGTGAACAACTTCTCGCCTTCCGCCATAGCGCGGTGGCGCTGTTGTTTCCCGTCGAGAAGACCGCGATGCGGCAGCCGGTTCCGGGCTCGTCACTGCAGTGGAGATGTCCGACGACGTGCCCTCCGCCGCGCCCCTCCGCGTATGTCCAGCCAAAGTCCCGGCGGAGCGCGCGAATTACTCGCGAGACGTCCTTGTGCACGCTCCACCTCCAGCCTGTTGGGCAGGCGCAACCAGCGTACCGTCGCGGTCTCGATGCCGCGCGTCTCCAGCACCCACTAGGGCCGACGCTTGGGCGGGGTGCTGTCGCCCTCAAGCCCGCCGATGTCCGCCATTCGTGCCTGTGGCGTGTCGGACTAGTCGCACTGCAACCGAAACCGGCAACGCGGCGCCTCTCATCGCCGCCGCGCTCGCATTTTGCGAGCTACGCGGGCACGATCCGTCTCGGGAAAGTGGCCGAATGGTGGCAGGGTGAAGTTGTGTCCTACGGAGACGTGCGGCTACTCCGGAACTCCCGTGATCGCCTAGAAGTGGCACTGGCCACTAGCGTGTAGGTATGGCAGACAGCGAAATGAACACGAACGGTTTCGCGCCGGGCGATCACGAACTATGGGAACAGATTGAGGGCGCGGGTGAGCTTTCCGAGCAGATCATGCGGAGCATCGGGACCTTCGGTATCGGTTCGCAGACGGTGTTGCGCGAGATCATCTTCGCCATCGCCGAGTTCGAGCGCAACGCTGGCGTCGAGAGTGGCAACCCGGACTACCCGCAATCGCGGGACTAGTGAGGCCCTCCCGAAGTACCCGTTTAGCACCAGAGGCAACGTGCTCGGACGGCTGAATTTCAACGCCCTTGGAGCCTGGATCCGCACGAGTCCGCAAAGAGTCCGCAAGACGTCCACAGACAGCCAACGGCTGCCAACGCTCCCGGGAGCATTTCCCCTGGTAAATGGCACATTGCCAACGCAACCACCGCCAGCCACCGCAACGGGGAGAGTTCGAGCTCTACTTCGACATCTAGGCCGACCTGGATCGAAGCCCGCTCACGACGGCGGGGTCCCCTTCGGGGGCCCCGCCGTTTGCGTTCTGGTGGGAATTCGCCGCTATCGGTCAGCTAGCGCGCGTGCCCGGGTGAGTTGCGTTCGTGCCGCCCGTGGGGATGGTCGGGCCCTGTGGCGCCGGTCTCGGTCTCACTAACACCGGTCGTGCCCGCTGCCGCGTCAGCCGCCGTCGCATCAGCCTCGGCCGCACTGACCCCCGTCGCGTCAGCCGCCGTCGCGCCGACCCCGGCGGCACTCGTCCCGGTCGTTTCGGCCGGGATCGTTTCGGCCGGCATCGTCTCGGCTGGGATCGTCTCGGCTGGGATCGTCTCGGCCGGGATCGTCTCGGCCGGGATCGTCTCGGCCGGGATCGTCTCGGCCGGGGTCGCACGAGTCGCCGTCGCCGCCTTCCGCCGCTTCGCGGAGCGCGAGGCGATCTTGACGATGATGAAGCTCACGAGCGCCCCAACAAGGCACGCGGCGGCGAGCAGGAATACCCGGTGACTGAAGCGGTCAAGTGAGTCCTGATGGGCGAATCTCACGAGCGCGCCACCCAGTTCCCCGTCCCGGCCGCCCGGGAGCTTGCCGGCGATGCGGTCGACCGTGAGCCACCGTAGCGCCCCCCAGAGGGCCCCCGTCCCAAGCCCCGCGAACAGCAGGCCAAGCGGGATGAGCCACCGCTTGCGCGGCATGAGTGCGATTCCGAGGACGATCAGCACCAGGGCAACCCACCCGGCCCAGGTCGCGAGGAAGTGGATCACCCCGTAGCCGCCGCGCACCTTGCCGAACTCGTCCGCGTTGGCCACCTCGACGGGAAGCGGCTCGAGCGTCAACGCCGGGACGAGACTCCCCAGCACCGGAATGCCCGAGATCGTCTGGTTGATGATGGCGCTGATGTCTAGATTCACCACGAGCGGAGCGTCGGCGAAGTCGGGGGACGTCAGCTGGTGGGCGAAGTCCGCCCGGGCGCCGTCGATCGCTCCCGTGAGGCTCGCCTGGAACGCCGGGGACGCGACCGCCGCCGCGACCGCGTCGTCAACCGTTCCCTGAAGGCCCAGCGACGCGACGTCGACGCCGTTCTGGGAGAGGCTGGCGTTGACGAAGGCCTGGGTCTTCTGCGTGATGGCCGACTGAACCGCGGGCTGATCCACGACCTTCTGAGCGATGCCGGTTACGACGGAACCGTCCTCGACGGTCTTCACGATCATTGCGGAGGCGCCCCATAGCGCCAGGGTGATCACCCCAAGGACAAGGCACACCACCGCGAGAAAGCCTCGAAGAATCTTCATCGTTCCTCCTTGTCCCAACCATAGAAGACCCGCTCCATGACCGCACGTGCCCGGCGCGCCGCGCGCGCGTAGTTCTCGTCCATCTGCGCCCCGGTCCATCCCTCGCCGAGGATTCCCGCGAGCACCTTGAGCTCGCGAGCGTCGCCGGGGATGACGTTCGTCCGTTGGCGCGCGTAGCCCCGCAGCG
Organism: uncultured Actinomycetota bacterium; assembly: GCA_963830335.1. Classification (GTDB taxonomy): domain Bacteria; phylum Actinomycetota; class Actinomycetes; order Actinomycetales; family Demequinaceae; genus JAFGBM01. The sequence continues at coordinate 304,015 of CAWHLX010000006.1, read as the reverse complement.
CCATCGCTCCCCGCAGCCTGGTCGCGAGGCGCCACGCCTCGGCGAGGACCGTGGCATCGGCCCGGCTGAGCACCTTGGCCGCGACAGCGGCCTCGATCGCGGGAAGTGTCAGGGTCGTGCGCAGCTCCGGATGCTCGTGAGCGTGGAGGAGTTGGAGCAGCTGGATGGTCCACTCGACATCGGCGAGTCCACCGGGACCCAGCTTGACGTGGCGGCGCGGCTCGATCCCTCGCGGGAGTCGCTCGGACTCCATTCTCGCCTTGAGCATCCGCATCTGCTTAAGCGCGTCCGGGGTGAGTTCCGAGGGGAAACGGATGGCGTCGATCGCCTCGACGAACCTGGCGCGCACGCCTTCATCGCCGGCCGCTGGTCGCGCGCGAAGCAGCGCCTGGGCCTCCCAGGGCTCCGACCATCGCCCGTAGTACTCGGTGGTGGAGGCGAGCGAGCGCGCGAGCGGCCCATTCTTGCCCTCCGGCCGGAGATCGACGTCGACGTCGAGTGGGGGTTGAGGGTTCGCCGTCTGCAGGAGCCGCCGAACCTCGGTCGCGACGTGCTGGGCGATCCGGTCCGCCTCCGCGTTATCCGCGCCCTCGTGGGGCTCGTAGACGAACATGACGTCGGCGTCGGACGGGTAACTCATCTCCATGCCGCCATAGCGACCCATGGCGATTATCGCCATGTCGAAGGGCGCATTCCCGCCCCCGACCTCGCTCATCGCGATGCGGAGCGCCCCGCCCATCACCACATCCGCGACCTGGGTGATCGTCGTCGCGGCCTCGATGGTGTCGAGGAGTCCGAGGACGTCCGCCGCCGCCGTGCGAGCAAGCTCGCGCCTGCGAAGGCCACGCAGGGCCGTGATGCACTGGTCCACGTCCTGCGAGCGCACGAGGATGGCGTCGGCCTCGTGAAAGAGGCGCGCCTCGTCCAGGGGCTCCAGGTCCTCGTCCTTGTCGAGCCACGTCACGTCCTCCGCCGACGCGAGAAGGGCCTCGGTGACGTAGGCCGAGGTCGACAAGAGGCGAGCGAGCCGCTCCGCCGCCGTCCCGGAGTCGCGGAGCATCTTGAGGTACCAGGACGCATCCTTCAGTTGCTCGGAGAGGGTGCGAAATGCGAGGAGGCCGGCGTCGGGATCCGGGCCCTCCGCGAACCATCCGATCATCGCCGGGAGAAGTTGGCGCTGGATCGCGGCCTTGCGGGAGACGCCCTCGGTTAGGGACGCGAGGTGGCGCTGGGCCGCCTCGGGGTCGGCAAACCCGATTGCCGCTAGCCGCTCGCGGGCGGCATCGGTATCGAGGGACGCCTCTCCGGCACTCAGCCGCGCCACGACGGGGAGGATGGGACGGTAGAACATCTCCAGGTGCATGGATCGGACGTCGCGGCGAATCGCGTGCCACGCCTCGAGGAGCGCCTCCGACGTAGGGAAGCCCGAGGCGCGCGCGAGCGCACGAAGCCCCTCCTCGGAGCCGGGGAGCAGGTGGGTGCGGCGCATCTTGGCCATCTGGACCCTGTGCTCCCAGACCCTGAGCTGGCGGTAGGCGTGGTCCATCCTGTCGGCCTCATCGCGTCCGACGTAGCCGCCCTTGCGGAGCGCGGCGAGCGCCGAGAGCGTCGGGGCAATCCGAAGGGAATGGTCGGCGCGCCCGTGGACCAATTGCAGCAACTGGATGGTGAACTCGACGTCGCGGAGGCCGCCGGGGCCCAGCTTGATCTGCCGATCCGCCTCCCCCACCGGAACGTGCTCCTCGACGCGCCTGCGCATCGCCTGCGCATCCTCCACGAAGTTCTCTCGTTGCGACGCCTCCCACACGAGAGGCCCGACCGCGGCGACATACGCCTCTCCGACCTCCCGGTCCCCCGCCACGGGCCGCGCCTTCAGGAGGGCCTGGAACTCCCACGTGCTCGCCCATCGCTCGTAGTACGCGCGATGGGAGGCGACGTTGCGGACCAGCGCGCCGTCCTTGCCCTCGGGGCGGAGGTTGGCGTCCACCTGCCACAGGGCCAGCTCGCTCGAGGCGCGGTCGCACGCGCGGGCCGCCGCATTCGCCAGGCGGGTGGCGACGGCGATGGAACGCTCGTCGTCCGCGCCCGGTCCCGGCTCCGCGACGAATATGACGTCGACGTCGGATACGTAGTTCAGCTCGCGCGCCCCGCACTTGCCCATCGCGATGATCGCGAGGCGAGTCTCGGCGTGGCCCGGTTCCTCCGCCCTCGCGAGCGCGAGCCCCGCCTCCAGCGCCGCGCCAGCAAGGTCGGCGAGCGCCTCGCCAACCAGGGGAACGATCGTGACCGGCGAGGGCGAGGAGACATCGTCCGACGCGACGCGCAGCAGGAGCGTCCGGTACGCGAGGCGCAGGGCGTCGACGCCGGGGGCACCGAGGACCGTCGCCACCGGTATGGCCGCTGACGGGTCCGCGCCGACCGCGACGAGGAGCGCGGCGCGCACGGCTGACGCCGAGAGGGGAAGCGCGGGCTCGGGATTCGCGAGGGTCTCTGCGAGGGCGGGATGTCGGATCAGGAAGTCCCCGAGGGCCGAGGACGCCCCCAGAATGGCGGCGAGGCGAGCCGAGGTCGGCGCCGCGATCACGGCGATCAGGCCAGCGAGATCCCCAGACTCGGTGGCCGCCTCAACCAGCCTCAACAGTTGGAGCACCGCGAGGTCGGGATCGGCCACTCCCGCCAGATCGATCCCCACGTCGGCCAGCCCGAGCCCGGTCGCCGCCTCAATCTGCGCGATCTGCCCGACGACCCGCTCGGGGTCGGCCACCCCCGCCTTGCGTAGCACCGACGCTTCGGAGACGTTTCGGGTGGTCACAGGGCGCCTCCCGGGCGCTAGAGCACCGGAAGGAAGCGCTCGAGTTCGAATGCGGTCACTTGCGACCGGTACTCGTCCCACTCGGCGCGCTTGTTGCGCAGCACGAAGTCAAAGACCTGCTCGCCGAGGGTCTCGGCGACCAACTCGCTGTTCTCCATCACGTTGATGGCGTCACTCAGCGAAGCGGGAAGGGGCTCGTAGCCCAAGGCCCTGCGCTCCCCCGGGCTAAGCTCCCACACGTCGTCCTCAGCGCCGTCGGGAAGCTCGTAGTTCTCCTCGATACCCTTGAGGCCCGCCGCGAGAAGGACCGCGAAGGCGAGATACGGGTTGGTGGCCGAGTCGAGCGCGCGGTACTCGATCCTGCTCGACTGACCCCTGCCCGCCTTGCGCACCGGCACTCGCACGAGCGCCGAGCGGTTGTTGGAGCCCCAGCACACGTAGGAGGGGGCCTCCGCCCCGCCCCACAGTCGCTTGTAAGAGTTGACGTACTGGTTGGTGATCGCCGTGACCTCGGGCGCGTGGCGCAGGAGCCCGGCGATGAACTTGCGGGCGACGTCGCTCAGTTGCAGCGGGGCGTCGGCCTCGTAGAACGCGTTGCGGTCTCCCTCGAAGAGGCTGAGGTGCGTGTGCATCCCGGAGCCCGGGGAACCGTCGAGCGGCTTGGGCATGAACGAAGCGAAGACGCCCTGTTCGAGCGCGATCTCCTTCACCGCCGCGCGGAACGTCATGATGTTGTCGGCCGTCGCGAGGGCGTCGGCATAGCGGAGGTCGATCTCGTTCTGACCCGGGCCCGCCTCGTGGTGGGAGAACTCGACGGAGATTCCCATGGATTCGAGCGTCGTGATCGCCTGTCGGCGGAAGTTGTGCGCCGTCCCACGGGGAACGTTGTCGAAGTACCCCGCGAGATCGACGGGCTTGGGGGGCTGGCCCTCGACGAGCGGCTCGAAGAGGTAGAACTCGATCTCCGGGTGCGTGTAGAACGTGAAGCCCTGGGCGCTGGCCTTGTCGAGGGCGCGCTTGAGGACGTAGCGGGGGTCGGCCATCGCGGGCTCGCCCTCGGGGGTCTGGATGTCGCAGAACATGCGCGCGACGCCCTGGCGATCGCCGCGCCAGGGCAGGATCTGGAACGTGGTCGGGTCTGGCCGGGCAATCATGTCGGCCTCGTACACCCGGGTGAGGCCCTCGATCGCCGAACCATCGAAGCCGATTCCCTCGTCGAACGCGTTCTCCAACTCGGCGGGTGCGATCGCCACGGACTTGAGGACTCCGAGCACGTCCGTAAACCAGAGCCGAATGAACCGGACGTCCCGCTCCTCGACACTCCGGAGCACGTACTCCTGCTGCTTATCCATGGCTCTATCCTGCCCCACGGATGTTACGGATGCGTGACACTAGGGGGGAGTCGTTCACACGAGGAGTTGCTATGGCCTGGACCACCGCCAATATCCCGAGCCTCACCCGTCGCGTCGCGCTCGTCACCGGGGCCAACAGCGGACTTGGACTTGAGACCGCGCGCGCCCTCGCCGGGGCCGGGGCGCACGTCATCCTGGCCGCGCGGACCGCCGAGAAGGCCAGCGCCGCCGAGGCCGCGATTCGAGCGTCGTTCCCCGAGGCGTCCCTCGAGATCCTCGCGATGGACCTTGCGTCGCAGGCGGCGATCAAGGCGGCCGCGAGCGCCGTCGCGAAGAAGCACCCCACACTCGACATCCTCGTGAATAACGCGGGCGTGATGGCGCTCCCCGAGGGCCGAACCGAGGACGGATACGAGACCCAATTCGGCGTCGACCACCTGGGCCACTGGACCCTCACGGCACTCCTCCTGCCCTCCCTCCTCAATGCCGACGCCGCCCGCGTCGTCACCGTGTCCTCCATGGCGCGCTACCAGGGCAAGGCGCTCGACCCCAAGGACCCGTACCACGAGGGCGCCTACGACCCGTGGCGGGCCTACGGTGACTCCAAGCTCGCCAACTACCACTTCGCGATCGGGCTCCAGCGCGAGTTCGAGCGCCACGGCGCCCGTGCCGCGAGCCTCACCGCGCACCCGGGCCTCTCGCACACGAACCTCCAGGTCGTCACCGAGCAGCACGGAGGGGCGGGGCCGAGCGCCACGCGCTGGCGGAAGGCCGCGGCCCGCCGCGGAATGGCGCCGGAGCGGGGCGCCCTGCCCCAACTCCGGGCGGCGACCGACCCCCGGGCGAGGGGCGGGCAACTGTACGCCCCGCGATTCATGGCGACGGGCGCGGCGGTCCGGCGCCCAATCCTTCGACGCATCGGCATGCGCGCCGCGATCGAGGTCCTGTGGGCCGTCTCGGAGAGGGAAACCGGCGTCGCCTTGCCGTTCGGTTCGGCCACGGGGTCGGCCGCGCGCTAACGCGTAGGCTCGTCCCATGCCCTCGCTCCGCCTCGCGCTCGCTCAGGTCAACCCGTGCGTCGGGGATCTCTCCGGCAACGCGCGCATCGTCCTGGAGCACTGCCGCGCCGCCCACGCAGAGGGGGCGGACGTCGTCGCACTTCCCGAGATGGTCATCACGGGTTACCCCATCGAGGACCTCGCCCTGCGCAAGTCGTTTCAGCGCGCCGCCGAGCGCTCGGTCGCCGAGGTCGCGGCGAGCCTCGCCGAGGACGGCATGGGCGAGATGACCGTCATCCTTGGGACGCTCGGTACGGCTCCCGACGGGCGCCCCGTCAACCAGGCCGTCGTCATTGAGCACGGCGACGTCGTCGCCCGGTACACCAAGCACCACCTGCCCAATTACGGCGTCTTCGACGAGCGACGGATCTTTGCACCCGGCGAGGAGACGTGCATCGTCGAGGTGGGCGGGCGGCGGCTCGGGATCGTCATCTGCGAGGACATCTGGCAGGACGGCGGGCCCGTATCCAAGATGGACGCCGCCGACGTCGACGTGCTCGTCGTCCTCAACGGCTCGCCGTTCGAGGAGGGCAAGGGGCACGTCCGGTACGAGCTCGCCGCGAAGCGCGCCCGCGAGGTCGAGTCCCCGCTCGCCTACGTCAACATGTGGGGCGGACAGGACGACCTCGTCTTCGACGGCCAGTCCTTCATCGTCGGGCTCCGACGGCGCGCTCCTCGCCTCCGCCCCCGCCTTCGCCGACGCCCTGCTCCTATGGGACGTGCCCGAGGACCACGAGGCTCCCCCGGTATCGGCGATCTTCCCTCCCCTGTCCGGGGACGCCGAGGTGTACGGCGCGTGTGTGACGGGGCTTCGCGACTACGTGCGCAAGAACGGGATGACCAAGGTGGTACTCGGGCTCTCGGGCGGCATCGACTCCGCGCTCGCCGCGACGATCGCCGCCGACGCCCTCGGTGGCGAGAACGTCGTCGGCGTCTCGCTCCCGTCCCGCTACTCGTCGGATCACTCCAAGGACGACGCCGCGGTGCTCGCGACGAACCTCGGCGCAGAGTACCGGGTCATCCCGATCGAGCCGTTCGTCTCGGCGTTCGAGGCGACGCTGGGCCTCGACGGGGTCGCCGCGGAGAACCTTCAGGCGCGCGTCCGGGCGATCATCCTCATGGGCATCTCCAACTCCGAGGGCCCCATGCTCATCGCGACGGGCAACAAGAGCGAGCTCGCGACCGGCTACACGACGATCTACGGCGACGCCGCGGGCGGGTTCGCGCCGATCAAGGACCTGGACAAGACGCGGGTGTGGGACCTCGCGCGCTGGCGCAACGCCGACGCGGAGAGCACGGGCGAGACGCCGCCTATCCCCGTCAACTCGATCGAGAAGCCCCCGAGCGCCGAACTCCGCCCGAACCAGGTGGACCAGGACTCGCTCCCGCCGTACGACCTGCTCGACGAGGTCCTCGACGCCTACGTCGAACACGCCGAGGGGCGGGCCGAGCTGCTCGCGCGCGGCTTCGACGAGGCCGTCGTCGACAAGGTCCTCTCGCTGACCGATCGCGCCGAGTGGAAGCGCCGCCAGTACCCGCCGGGCACCAAGGTGACGGCGCTCGCGTTCGGGCGCGACCGACGCCTTCCCATCACGACCAGGTGGCGTGAGAAAGTGGAACCATGACGGAACGCAAGAAGATCCGGATCCACCACCTCAAGGAGATGAAGGCGGCGGGCGAGAAGATCGCCATGCTCACGGCGTACGACTTCACGACCGCGAAGCTCTTCGACGCTGCGGGCATCGACGTGCTGCTCGTCGGCGATTCGCTAGGCGACAACGTTCTGGGCCACGGCAACACCGCGGCCGTCACGCTCGACGAGATGATCCCCCACGTCCGCGCCGTCACCCGCGGCGCCGAGCGCGCGTTCGTCATCGCGGACCTGCCGTTCGGCAGTTATGAAGTCAGCCCCGAGCAGGCCGTCGCGTCTTCGATCCGGCTCGTCAAGGAGGGCGGCGCCCACGCCGTGAAGTTCGAGGGCGGGCGCCGGGTTGCCGCCCAGGCGAAGGCGGTCGTCGACGCGGGCATCCCCTTCGTGGGGCACCTTGGCTTCACCCCTCAGTCCGAGAACGCGCTCGGCGGGCGCAGGGTCCAGGGCCGCCTCGACGGCGCCTACGAGGCGCTCCTCGCGGACGCGCTCGCGCTCCAAGACGCCGGGGCCTGCCTCATCGTCTTCGAGATGGTCGTCGCTCCCATCGCTGCCAAGCTCACTGCGGAGCTCGACGTCCCGACGATCGGCATCGGCGCGGGACCGGACACGTCCGGCCAGGTCTTGGTGTGGCTCGACATGGCGGGGATGGGCGATTGGTCCCCGAGCTTCGCCAAGCACTTCGGCGAGGTGGGCAAGGCGCTAGCTGCCGCCGCATCGTCGTACGTCTCCGAGGTCAAGGGCGGTCACTTCCCCGACGCCGGGCACTCGTTCTCCGAGTGAAATCGGGACGTAGCATCGCCACCTCGGCGGAGCACGGGGGGGCCATGGTCAGACTGCGTGGCTCGCCTCGTTCCCGGGTTTCCGTCGTCCTGGCGGTCGTCGCGGGCTTGGCGTATTGCTCATGGCCTCTTGGCTATGTCCTCAATCCGCTCGTGAGCCGGCGAGGATTGGCAAGTGAGTTGGGCGCATTGCACCAACCGTACAACTGGCTGTTCATCGCGCTGGATGTGCTGGCAGGTGCGCTCATAGTCGCGGTGGCCATACTGCTCTGGCGCGGGCCCGACGGGCACGTGCGCGGGATTGTCCTGGCGAACTTCGCGCTCTTCGGCGTGCTCACCGCGATCGACGCGCTGCTGCCGATGACGTGCGAGCCGTCCCTCACGACGTGCCCGAGCCTCAGCCACCAGCCGATGCTGATTCTCCACGGCATCGCCAGCATCTCCGCGTCCATCTGCCTGTTCCTCAGCGCGCTCGTGGTGTGGTGGCGCAAACGCTCGCAGCGGGGCGCCGTGGTCATGACCACGCTCATGGCTGGCTGGATACTGTTCGGCGCGTTCTCGCTGTACTTCTTGTTCTTCCCCGGCCCGGGTTATCTCGTTCAGCGCTACTACATCACGCTGTGCAGCGCATGGATCATCGCGCTGCCGTTCATGCTCCGGGCGCGAAGCACCGCGGGCCCTAGTGCGCGACCCGGCGCGCGAGAGGCTCGTTCCCCGGCTTCCACTTGAGTCCGCAGCCAACGCTCGCCGCGTGCGGCTCAGGCACGCGCTTACCCGCGAGGACGAGGTCCGCCGCGAGCCGTAGGTCGTGCCCCGTCGGCTCCAGGCCATTGCTCGGGCGCGACTCGTCGAATTGCCCCCGGTACGCGAGCTTCCTGGCCTTGTCGTAGAGGAACAGGTCGGGCGTGCACGTCGCCTTGAACTCGAGGGCCACCTGCTGCGACTCGTCGTAGAGGTAGGGGAAGGTGAAGCCCGAGCGCCTCGCCTGCGCGACCATCTTTTCGGGGGCATCGTCGGGATACGCCTCGACGTCGTTGCAGGAGATCCCGAGGACCACCAGACCCCTCGCCTCGTAATCGTGCGCGAACTCGCCGAACTCCACCTCCATGTTCTTGACGTACGGGCAGTGCACGCAGAGGAAGGCCACGAGGAGCGCGGGGGCGGACGAGTAGTCGCCGAGCGACACGTCACCCGAACCGTCGGCCCGCGGAAGCGCAAAGGCCGGCGCGGGGGTGCCGATCCGCACCATCGCCGAGTTCATTTCCACGGGCCTGTCCTCTCCCCCTTCCGGAGGGTGCTCGCGGTCATGGGGTGTCGGGGTGGGCGTCCTCCTCGTCCCACTCCACCTCGTCCTCGTCCCAGTCCTCCGTGCGAGCCTGAGCTATCTCGAGCGCACGTTCGGCCTCCTCGTGAGTGTCGTACGGGCCCATGAGGTGCTCCCACGCGCTCTGCCTCCCGTGTTCGACCATCTTCGTGCGAATGTTGAAGTAGTAGTCGCCGTCCGGAACTACTTCAGTTCCCATCGGTACCGCCTCCACTCCTAGACTGCGCATATGGGTCCGGCTCGAACTCCAGTCACCAAGGGTGACGTCTCGCCGATCCGCAGTGTCCCCACCAGCATCCCGCGCCCCGACTACGTGGGCAAGCGGCGTGCGTCACAATGGCGCGGCGGGGACGTCCACAGCGCCGAGACCATCGCGCGCATTCGCTCCTCCGGTCGCCTCGCGGCGCAGGCTCTTGCCGAGGTACTGCGCAACGTCGTCCCCGGTGTGACGACGGATGAGCTCGATCGAATCGGCCACGAATTCCTGGTCGATCACGGGGCCTACCCGTCGACCCTCGGCTACCCCGGGTCCGCAGGGCGCCCGCCGTTCCCGAAGTCCCTGTGTACCTCACTCAACGAGGTCATCTGCCACGGCATCCCCGATTCCACGGTGGTCCAGGAGGGCGACCTCGTGAAGGTGGACATCACGGCCTTCAAGGACGGCGTTCACGGCGACAACTGCGGGACCGTCGTTGCGGGCGAGGGCTCGCCCGAGGCCCACGCCCTCGTCGAGGCGACGCGCGAGGCGGTGGCCCGGGGCATCGCCGCGGTCAAGCCGGGCCGCGAGGTCAACGTGATCGGACGCGTGATCGAGTCGTACGCGACCCGGAACGGCTACGAGTCCGTGCGGAACTACACGGGCCACGGCGTCGGACCCGCCTTCCACTCCGGCCTCGTCATCCCCCACTACGACTCCGCGCCCATGCACTCCGACGTCATCAAGCCGGGGATGGTCTTCACCATCGAGCCGATGCTGGTCGCGGGGAGCGAACTGAACTACGAGTGGGACGATGGGTGGACCGTGGCTACGGACGACGGATCGTGGTGCGCCCAGTTCGAACACACGCTGGTCGTGACGGACGAGGGCGCGGAGGTGCTCACGCTGCCATGAGCGGGTTACGACCAGCGGGCTTCGATGCGAGGGCGTCGATGCGAGGGCGTCGATGAGCGGGACGGCGTTTGGCGTCGACGTCGGCGGGTCCGGGATCAAGGGCGCCCCGGTGAACCTGAAGTCGGGAGAGTTGACCAAGGACCGCTTCCGCATCGAGACCCCGCAGCCGGCCACGCCGGACGCCGTCGCCGGAACGATCGCCGAGGTGATCGGGCATTTCAAGCTGAAGACCAAGGTGCCCATCGGAGTGACGTTCCCCGGCGTCGTCCAGCAGGGCGTGGTGCGCACGGCCGCGAACCTCGACCCGTCCCTAGTGGGTGTCGACCTGCAGGCCGCAATCCAGGTGGCCGCGCACCACGAGGTCCGGGTCATGAATGATGCCGACGCCGCGGGCTACGCCGAGTACAAGTACGGCGCCGCCGAAGGCAAGGACGGGCTCGTGCTCATGGTGACCCTCGGGACGGGCATCGGGACGGCGCTCATCGCCGACGGGCGACTGGTGCCCAACACGGAGCTCGGGCACCTGATCGTCGATGGCAGGGACGCGGAGGAGTATGCGGCCGAGTCGGCGCGCGAGCGGCACGACCTGGATTGGGCTCAGTGGGCGGCGCACGTCAACCGGTTCCTCCAGGAGATGGAGCGCCTGCTCTGGCCGGATCTCATCATCATCGGCGGCGGCGTATCCAAGGACTACGAGGAGTTTCTGCCGTTGCTCACCCTCCGCGCGCCCGTTGTTCCCGCCGCGCTCCGCAACGAGGCGGGGATTGTGGGCGCGGCGGCGCAGGCCGCCGAGGCGGCGCGCATCGCCGAGCAGCACGCGGCGCGGAAGACCTAGGGAACTGGCTTCCCGGAGGGCCCGAGATCGCGCCGCTTCCACGGCGAGCGTCATAGCGAAGCACCCACTCAAGGCCTAGGCTCGGAGTGACACTTCGCGGATCAATGAAGGTGGCTCCGATGCTGAAGTCCGAGATCGTCGTTGAACTCCCGCCCTACTTCGTCTGGGCCTATTTCACCCAGCCCGACAACTGGCACCAGTGGTCCCGGTTGTCGCTCTCGACGGCGCATTGGGAGACCGGCGGGCGACTCCGGTTCGAGAAGGGCATGGTCTCCACGGTCGGCGCGATCAAGGAGGGCTCCTTCGTCACCTTCGGCGACGACTGGTCGGAAGAGACCTGGGAGTTCGAGCCCACCCCCGACGGCCACACGCTCGTGCGCGTCACCGAGAACCCCAAGGCCATGAACTACACGGATCACGGCGCGGGCGCGCTGGAAAAGACGCGCAAGGCGCTCGAGAAGTTCAAGGCGGCCGCCGAGCACGAGGAGTAGGGGCCCGACCGACTAGTTCGGCTGATCGGGCCGGCCGTCGAAGTAGTAGCGGTAGAGGCCGGACTGATCGACGCGGGTCGCGAGCCCGACGTAGTAGTCGGCCGTGACGGCGAAGTCGTCTTGGCACGGCGTTCCGTAGGGCCCGAGCCGGGTCTGCACGGTCCAGGTGTCGTTGGCCAGGTTCTGGACCAACAGGCGCGCGGGCCAGTTCGCGACGGGCTGGCCCTCCACGTACGAGTAGCCCTCGTAGATCGCCACGCTCGCTGCGGTGTCGACGCCCACGCATACGGGCGCGTCCTCGCCGCTGCCGGCCAGGGTGGGGTTGATCGTGCTGGGGGTGATTGCCCCGCCGGGTGACCGGAAGAAGACCCCGTTCAGGGGCGCCCCGAACCCGCTTCCTTCCCACATCATGCGCCCGTCAGCGAGAGTGGCGACATAGTTGACGAACCAGCCGTCGGCGTTCCGCGCGGGCGGGGCGTTCGCGAAACCGGCGTCTGCCCAGGTCTCCGACGCGGTGCCCGTGTCCAGATCGAACTGAACCGTCTGGTCGGCCTCGTAGAAGTAGCGGGTGATCCACACGATGTGCTCGTCGAGCGCCGTGGCCTCGACTCCGAGGCCGACGTCCGTGCGCAACTGGTAGAGCCGGAACCAATCTCCGTCCGGCGCCACGAGGTAGAGCGCCTGGTAGAGATATTGCGCGGCGTCGGGATCATCCGAGTTGTAGCCCGGGCCGGGCTCGCCCCAGATTCCGACGCCCCAGTCGGTCCCCACGTAGTCCCAGACCCACGGAGCCCACTCGCGCGCCGCGGGTTCGCCCGGGCGCGGGTTGGCGATCACGGGTGGGCGGTCCGCGGCGGGCACGTCGGCCCACGCCGCGGCGGGGGTACCCGTCTCCGAGGGGGTCGGTCCGGAGGTGGGGCTCGCCGAAACCGTCCCCGTGGCGGTGGGCGATGCCTCCGGGTCGCTCCCGGATCCGCCCACCGCAAGGATGATGGCGTACGCCGCCAGGAGCACGAGAAGGGCCCCCGCGACCATAAGCGCAATCTGGACGGACGTGAAGCCGCGATCACGGCTCCCGCGGTATCGACGCATGACGATCTCCTCGCTAGGATTCTTCCCGCTCAGTCAAGCAGGAGAGGTGGCGACGCGCGGCGGACTGTGGAAAGCGCGGCTCAGGGGCCCCCCACCCGAAACGAGCCAATGACCGTCTCCCCGTCCGACTCGTACACGGGGATGAAGAAGGTCTCGCCCGCGTGGGCGTCCTGCCAGGCGAGGGCCTCCGCTGGCGTGGAAGGGTTCGCGCCCGCCGCCTCGTCCAACTCGCTCCGGCGCACGTAGCCCCAGCGCCCGTTCGTCGCGATCGCCGCGATGAGGTCGGGCTCGGAGCCGTCGCCCACGACGCCGTAAGTCTCCCCCCGGGCGTTCACCGCCAGGGGCGTGCGTTCCGTGTGGACGTACGTGAGCGTCAGCGTCCACCGCGCCTCCGGCGAGGCGCCTCAGGGCGAAGACCGTGCCGTCGAGGTCCGCAAGCGGAATCTCCCCCGAGGTGACGGAGGGTGTGCCGCCGAGGTCGGACCCCGGGCACGTGCTCGATCCGCCGTGCGGGCCGTAGGTGAATGACCCCGCGCTTCGGCACGTGAGCTCAAACGTCACTGCGGTCGCGCCCTCGGGAGCGGGACCGAGGTCGACGTCGAGCGGACCCACGCCGTTGACGGTGATCGGCTCCGCAAGCGGCTCGACAAGCTCGCTCCCGGGAAGCCCACGAAGCTCGGCCGCGGCCACCCCCGCTCCGCCGACGAGCACAACGCCAAGCGCGCCGCCGATCCACAACCGGCGACGGCGCCGCCGGGCTGGTACGGCGATCGCCGCGCGTCGCACGAGGACGTCTCTGAGGGCCACGGCGAACACCGGATCCATCTCGATCGTCATGAGGAGTGCTCCTTTCGTGGTACGCCCGGCCTGTCAACCGGGAGGGCATCGCGCAGCGTCGCGCGCGCCCGTGCGAGCCGCGTCTTCGCCGAGCCGACGGACATGCCGACGGCCGCCGCAGCCTCGGACACCGAGTAGCCCTCCATCGCCGTAAGGGCGACGAGGGCTCGCGTCGTCGTCGGCAAACCCCGAATCGCGGTGGCGAGAAATGCCTCGGCCGCGTCGAAGAGCGAGGCGCGCCCGAGCGCCGCCTCCTCCGCCGAGGCCTCGTTGTGCGCGTCGCGGGGAAGGGCCGCGATCATCGTGCGGTACCGCCGAAGCCCGCGCGAGAGGTTCCGACAGACGTTCGCCGTGACGACGAGCAGCCACGGCAACACGGAGCCGTCGATGACCCTGACGTCGGAGCGTCGGCGCCACAGCTCGAGGAAGGCCGCGGCCGTCGCGTCCTCGGCGTCGTGCCGATTACCCAAGTGCCAGAAGGCGTGGCGCAGAACCCGCTCGCGGTGAAGGTCGAAGATGCGACCGAACGCCTCGCCGTCACCCGCAAGCGCGCGAGTCCACACCTCGTACTCGGCCCCCGACGCATCGCTCATACGATGTATTGTCCGCGCGGTGGCCAAAGGTTACGCGCTTGCGCTACCCTCCGGCGCGGCCGAGGCGCTACTTGAAGCCGCCTACGGGGCCGGGCGGTAGCTCGCCGTCCGCGATCTGTCGCCAGAAGTCGTCGATCGTGGCGGGGTCCAGGAGCACCGTTGAGCCCACGCCGTCGACGCGATGGTCGATGCTGGAAATCGGCGGGGTACCGGTGACCGCGTCGGCGCCGCGCGCCTCGTTGAACACCTTCGCCGCACGGGCCAGGTCGAGCGCGCTCGTCCCGTCGTTCACGCGGAAGGAGCCCAGGCCGGCGCGTGCCACCTTGAACACCGCGAACGGGTTGAGCAGCGTCGAGCGGTTCATGACCTTGTCGACCACGGCGGAGACGAGTTGCTGCTGGCGCTGCGTCCGGCCGATGTCTCCCAACGGGTCGGCGTACCGCATCCGCGCGAACGCGAGCGCCGTAGCGCCGTCCGCTCGATGGCACCCGGCCGCCCACACCAGGGTGCTCCGCGGGTCGTTGACGTCCTTGTCGTAGCACAACTCGACCCCACCGAGCGCGTCGACGACGTTCGACACCCCCAGGAAGCCGACCTCGATGTAGTGGTCGATCGTCAGGCCGGTGAGTCCCTCTACGGTCTGCACCAGAAGCTGCGGGCCGCCGAAGGCGAACGCCGCGTTGATCTTGTTCTTGTCGTGGCCCGGGATCTCCACGTAGGAGTCCCGCGGAATGCTGATGAGCGCCACCGGCCCGCTGACGGGCCGGTGGAGAAGCATGATCGTGTCGGTTCGCGCCCCGACGGTGCCGTCGTCCGCCCAGCCCTCGCGCGAGTCGGATCCGACGATGAGGTACGTGTCGCCGGGGGTGTTCGCCGCGCCGCTGAGCGCGTCGACGTGGTTGATGCTCGCGTCGACCCACAGCCAGAAGGCGCCGAGCGGCACTAGCACGACGAGCGCGAGAGCTACGAGCGTCCACCGTAGCCGGTGCCGCCTGCGCGGAGGTAGGGCTCGCCGCGCCCGTTGCGGGGCGGCCCGTTGCGGGGCGGCCCGTTGCGGGGCGGGAGCTTGCCGGCGGGTGCGCGTCGGAGCGCCCTTCGCCTCGGTCGCTCGATCCCGCGGCGGCACCGATCGAGGTGCGCTTCGCCGCACCGGTTGCCGCACGGGTCGTGGACGCGGTGGAATGGACGGCGGCATCGGGCGCCGCGCTTGTGGCAGCCAATCGGCGTCGTCCCGACCCGTGCCACCACCGTCACCCGTCACGAAGCGAATCTAGCCCCGGGATCGGCGCGTCCCCGGCATTCACTCGCCGGGGGCCGGAACGCCTTCGGTCGGGCGCCGGGCGCGGCTAAAGGTCGATCGAGTGAATAAAGAGGCCCGAGCGCAACTTGGGCTCGAACCACGTGGACTTGGGTGGCATGACCTCGCCGCAATCGGCGACGTCCATGACCTCCAGCGGCGAGGTCGGATGCAGCGCGAACGCCGCAGCGAAGGCTCCGGAATCGACCAACCGCACGAGTTCCGACGTACCGCGGATGCCTCCCACAAACGCGACGCGCCGATCGGTACGTGGGTCGCCGATCCCGAGGAGCGGCGCGAGCACGTGACGTTGCAGGATCGACACGTCCAGGCGAGCGATCGGATCGGACTCGTCGACGATCTGGGTGCGGGCCGTCAGCAAGAACCAGGCGCCGCCCGCGTACATGCCGAACTCGTGAAGCCCCGGGCTCGGCGTCCCGGACGACGGCCGGGCGTCGAAGCGCCGTATGTCAAAACCGATGGCCAGTCCCTTGAGGAGGGACTCGACCGTGTGTTCGCCGAGGTCACGCACCACCCGGTTGTAGGCCATGACCGTCAACTGGTCTGCGGGAAAGACCACGACGGGGAAGAACGCCGCCTCCTCGTCGCCCCGCTCGCCCGCTACCCGGGCCGCGGCCGCGCTGCGATGGTGCCCGTCGGCGACGTAGAGCGTCGGGACCCGAGCGAAGCCCGCCACCAGCGCGTCGAGCGTCGCGGCGTTGCCCACCGTCCAGAACGTGTGAACGACGCCGTCGTCGGTGGTGAAGTCGTACTCGGGCTCACCGGACGTGACGCGCGCGAGCGCCTCGGCGACGGCCGCGGCGCCCGGGGCATCCGGGCGGTACATGAGGAAGACGGGCTCGTCGTGGGCACCTAGGCCCTCGATGTGCCGGGTGCGGTCATCCTCCTTGTCCGGGCGGGTGTGCTCGTGGATGGCGATCACGCCGCGTCGGTACTCCTCGACGCTTGCGCAGCCCACCACGCCGGTCTGGACGGAGTTGCCCATCCTCTGGCGGTAGACGAATAGCCCCGGCTCCTCGTCGCGGACGAGCGTCCCGCGTCGCAGAAAGTCCTCGATGATCGCGCGCCCCAGCCGGTGGACGTCCTCGGGATCGGCCGTGGCGGCCGGGTCCAGATTCGTCTCCGGCAGGGAGATCCGGAGGAAACTCTCCGAGTTGGCCGCCACGAGCGCCCTCGCCTCATCGGCGCTCACCACGTCGTACGGGGGCGCGGCCACCCGTCCGGCGAGTTCGCGGGGCGGACGGAGGGCGGGGAAGGGTCGGATCGTAGCCACGGGCCAATCCTTCCATGCCCCGTCGACCCGTCGGAGCGGCGGGGCGTCGGCACGACGGGGCGGGGCACGACGGGCCGGACGACGACGCGACGAGCCTCAGTAGGAGGTGGACACCATCGCGCGGATTTCGTCGAGCGACTCCTCCAGCACGCCGAGCGGCGTGCGGTACGAGAGCCCGGACACGCTGACGGCACCCTCTCCATAGGGATCGCCCACGCGAATGGCGACGCAGTTCACCCCGACCTCGTTCTCCTGGTCGTCGACGGCGTAGCCGAGCGTTCGGGCACGGGCGACCTCGGCGACGAAGGCGTCATCGTCGGTCAGGGTCCGCGGGGTGCGGGGCGCCACGGGGTGCAGGCGAGCCCACGTGGCGACGTCGGCGTCGTCGGCAAAGAGGTGCGCGAGCAAGACCTTGCCGACCGCGGTCGCGCGGGCCGGATTCCGGCCTCCGACCGTCGACGTGAGCCGCACCCCCCCGACGGGGGGATCGACCTTGGCTCGGTAGACGACGTCGGCCCCGTCGAGGATGGCGTAGTGCGCCGTCTCTCCGAATCGGTTCGCGAGCGCGCGGAGCGCCGGAACGATGCGCGCCGCCTCGGGGCGGGCATCCTGATAGGCGAAAGCGAGACGCACGAACTCGTCTCCGAGCGTGTAGCGACCGGCCCCCTCCCTGGTGGCGAGTCTCGCGCGCGTCAGCGCGGAGAGCGCGCGATGCACCGTCGACTTTGGGCTCGCGACCGCGCGGGCGAGCTCATCGAGGCTTGCCCCATCGGGTCGGTTGGCAAGTTCGATGAGCAGCGCAAGCACGCGATCGGAACCGACAAGGCGTTCGGCCGGCTC
Organism: uncultured Actinomycetota bacterium; assembly: GCA_963830335.1. GTDB lineage: Bacteria > Actinomycetota > Actinomycetes > Actinomycetales > Demequinaceae > JAFGBM01. Next base: position 286,649 of record CAWHLX010000006.1, on the reverse strand, counting down.
CGCTCGAGGGGACAGTTGCGATGTCAACGTCGTATTCTCCGATCCGCCGAGCGAGTCTGGTAGACCCCAGGATGCCACCCGTGCGCGCGGAATTCCACTAATTCGAATGTGCTTCGCTTAGGCGGAATGCTCCTAGAATGGGTTTCTCCTTCGTTGACGAGATCCTGGGGGCTCACATGCGCGCATTCGTCATTACTGCCCCCAAGACCGGCGAGGTCGTCGACGTCGCGGAGCCCTCGCCCGATCCCGGCCAGGTGATCGTCGAGGTCGAACGCGTCGGGGTCTGCGGCACCGACTCCGAGTTCTTCTCCGGCGCGATGGCGTACCTCGACTCTGGCGACGCCGAGTACCCCATCCGCATCGGCCACGAGTGGTGCGGCGTCGTGGTCGAGGTCGGGGAAGGCGTCGATCCGACGTGGCGCGGGCGACGCGTCACGGGCGACACGATGCTGGGATGCGGCTCGTGCCGGCGCTGCCTTGCGGGCAAGCAGCACCTCTGCGCGGATCGATACGAGATTGGGATCCGCCACGGCTGGCCCGGGGCGCTTGCCGAGCGCCTCCCCGTCCCCGCGAGCGCGCTCGTCCGCCTTCCCGACGCCGTAGATTCCACCCTCGGCGCGCTCGTCGAGCCCGGGGGCAACTCCCTGCGATCCGTGCGCGGCGCGAACCTGCAACCAGGAGCGCGCGTGCTGATTATCGGGGCGGGAACGATAGGCCTCCTGTGCGCCCAGATTGCGCAGGCTAAGGGCGCCGAGGTCCACCTGATCGGGCGCTCGGCGAGGTCCCTCGACTTCGCCCGCACGCTCGGCTTCACGCGGGCGACGACCCTCGACGAGCGCGACGCCTCGGTCACGTTTGACGCGATCATCGAGGCGTCGAACGACCACGCCTCGCCTCCGCTCGCCCTCGACCTTCTCGAGCCAGGCGGTCGCCTCGTGTTCATCGGCATCTCCGGGGTGCCGAGTTTGATCGACACTCGCCTCATCGCGATCAAGGACGCCACCGTCGTCGGCGTGCTGTCCGGCTCGACGGGGCTCGAGGAGACGGTCGAGCTCTACGCCTCCGGCGCCGTAGACCCGCGGCCCCTGGTCGCCGCGACGGTGCGCCTCGAGGACGTCGCTGGCGTGCTCGCGGGCGACCGGCCCGCCGGGGCGAGTGCGGGACCCAAGATTCACGTCGATCCGCGCCTGTGAGTCGGTAGGGTCAGTTGGGCTTGCGGGCCGGCGGCTTCTCGGATCCGGAGACTCCCCCGCGTGCCTCGCCGAGCGCCGCCGTGGCGGCGCTTTGGAGCAGACCGGTGTCCTGCGCAATGGTGACCATCGTCGCGCCACGCGCGACCCAGTCCCGCCCCATCTGGGCATCGGAACAGTGGATTCCCGCCGCGATACCGGCTGACCGACACGCATCCACGATGCGCTGAATGAGGCTCTCGATCTCGGGGCTGTCCCGATATGTCTGTCGGCCGTAGCCGCACGCGAGCGCGAGGTCGTTCGGGCCGATGTAGACGCCGTCAATCCCGGGCGTGGCGACAATCTCGTCGAGCACGTCCACGGCCCCGGCCGTTTCGATCATGATGAGGCACATCGCGAGCCCATCCTGCTCCTCGGGCGGGAGCGCCCCGTCCGAGCGCACGTAGCCCCACATGGGACCCCAGCTACGGGTCCCCGCGGGCGGGAACCGGCAGGGCTCGAGCGCCGCCCGCGCCTCGGCAGCGGTGTCGACCAGGGGAACCAGCACGCCCGCCGCCCCGCAGTCGAGAGCCCGCATGATCTCCGCCGGATCGTTCCTGGGGACCCTCACGATCGGCGCCGTGCCCGCGCCCCGCATCACCTGAGCCATGACGGGAAGGTCCGCGAAAGTCGCCACGCCATGTTGGAGATCGACGATGACATAGTCGTACGGCAGGGACGCGACGAGCTCAGCCACCGTCATGTCGGCGAGTGTGCTCCAGAGCCCGTACGTCGCCTCCCCGCCTCCCCACGCTGCCCGCAGGCGTTCGCTCGTGCGGGCGGTGGTTCCGTGACTGTGGTTCATGAGGTTCTCCAGCGGCTCGTCGTGTCGGGCGGGTGGTCGGCGTGGCAGGTGGTCACCGTGGGAGACCCATCGGCGTGGGCCGCCACTCGCGAGTGGGCAGGCCGCGCGCGCCGGGGATGCAGGCGAGCAACGCCCCTGAGCGCGCGGTGGGCTCCACCCCGGGTGCGGAGGCCTCGTTGGTGATGAGCAACAGCTCGAGATCGGGGCCGACGAAGGCGCAGCTCGTCGTGAGCGGGGTCCCCGCGGGGATGGTCGCGAGAAGCGCGCCGCCCGCCGAGTAGCGCCGCACCTCGCCGGAAGCCCAGAACGCGATCCACAGGTCGCCGTCGGCGCCGACCGTCAGTCCGTCCGGGTACTCGCCCGGCGTCTCGATGAAGGACTCCCGCCCCCCGACGGCTCCCGTCGCGGCGTCGTAGGTGCGGCGCAGCACCACGTTGCGAAAGGTGTCGACGTGATACATCGCGTCGCCGCTCGGGCTCCAGCCAATGCCGTTCGAGAGGAGGAGGTCGTCGTCGATCACCGTGAGGGTCCCATCATGCTCGAGGCGCCACAACTTCTCCCTTCCCCGCTTGATGTCGAGCGCCACGCTCCCGACGACGTATCTGCCCGAGGGATCACACGCGCCGTCGTTCAGGCGGCTCGGCATGCTTTCCGGTACAACCTCGACCCTGCCGACGAGGGCGCCGGCGGCGTCGCGGTGCTCCAGGTGCCGCGCCGTCGCGAGGAGAAGGCCGCCCCCTCCGGCGTGAACGGCGGAGCCGAGCGTGCCGTCGACGGTCAGTGCTACTCGCGGCGTCCCGAGTGTCCGGCCCTCGACCCGCGCCTCAAACAGCCGCCCGTTCTTGATGTCCACCCAGCGCGCGAGTCCTGCGCCCGCGTCCCACGTCGGCCCCTCGCCGAGCGCCATCAGGCGCTCGGTCCCCGGGACGACGCTCACCGGGACAGCGGCGACCGCGTCAACGGGAGGGCGGGTCCGCTTCATGCGCGGCTCGGCTCCATGAGCAAATCAGCGCCCCTCGCGCCCGCGGCATCAATGCGACTCCCTCGATACGCCCGAGCCGCTCGCCCCGAGGAGGAAGTCGAGGTCAGCGCCCGTGTTCGCCTGCATGACGTGATCGACGTAGAGGCGTTCCCACCCTCGCGTCGGCGCGGCGTAGGCGCCCGTGGTGGCGACGCTGGGGCTCCGCGCGGCCAACTCCTCCTCCGGGACGTCCAGCGTGAGGCTTCGCGCCTCTACGTCGAGTTCGATCCAGTCGCCGTTCTCTACCAGGGCGAGCGGGCCCCCCGCCGCCGCCTCCGGGGCGACGTGCAGCACCACCGTCCCGTACGCCGTGCCGCTCATGCGTCCGTCGCAGATGCGGACCATGTCGCGCACGCCCGCCTCGACGAGCTTGATGGGCATCGGCATGTTGGACACCTCGGGCATGCCCGGGTAGCCCTTCGGCCCGCAACCCCTGAGGACCATCACCGAATCGGCGTCGACCTCAAGGTCCGGGTCGTCGATCCTGGCGTGGAAGTCCTCGATGCTGTCGAACACGACCGCCTTTCCTCGGTGCTTGAGGAGGCGGGGCGACGCGGCGGCGGGCTTGATGACCGCGCCGTCGGGCGCTAGGTTGCCGCGAAGCACGGCGATCCCGCCCTCGTCGAGGATGGGCTCCCCGCGTGGCCGGATCACCTCGCGGTCCCAGATCTGGGCATCGGCGAGGTGCTCCACGAGCGGCCGCCCGGTGACGGTCAGCGCGGCGGGGTCTAGAAGGTCCGTAACCTCGCGCAGCACCGCGAGGAGTCCTCCCGCACGGTACAGGTCGTCCATGAGGAAGCGCCCCGAGGGCAGCAGGTCCACGAGCAGCGGGACCCGCGACCCGATGCGGTCGAAGTCCTCGAGCGTGAGCTCAACGCCGAGCCGCCCCGCGATGGCGAGCAGGTGCACCACCGCGTTGGTGGAGCCGCCGATCGCGGCGAGCGCGACGATCGCGTTGTGGAAGGAGCCCTGGCCGAGGATGGTACTGGGCCTGCGGTCCCGCTCGACCATCTCGACCGCGAGGCGGCCCGCCGCGTGCGACGCCTCGAGAAGGCGGCTGTCGGGCGCGGGCGTCCCCGCCGTGCCGGGGAGGACCATGCCGAGGGCCTCGGCCAGGAGCCCCATCGTGGACGCGGTCCCCATCGTGTTGCAGTGGCCCTTCGAGCGGATCATCGCCGACTCGCTGGCCGAGAAGTCCTCGCGCGAGACCGTCCCCGCGCGCACCTCCTCCGAGAGCTTGAAGACGTCGGTCCCGCACCCGAGCGGGCGCCCCTGGAAGGTTCCCGTCAGCATCGGGCCGCCGGGGATGACCACCGAGGGCAGGTCAACGGAGGCCGCGGCCATCAGGAGCGACGGGATGGTCTTGTCGCATCCGCCGAGCAGGACGACGCCGTCGATCGGGTTCGCGCGCAGCATCTCCTCGATCGCCATGGCAGCCATGTTGCGCCAGAGCATGGCCGTCGGTCGGACCTGAGTCTCACCAAGCGACACGACGGGAAGATCGAGCGGGATGCCTCCGGCCTCGTAGACGCCGTTCTTGACGGACTGCGCGACCTCGTTCAGGTGCATGTTGCACGGCGTGAAGTCGGAGGCCGTATTGGCAATCGCGATTTGGGGCCTGCCATCGAACGCGTTGCCGGGGTAGCCCCGGCGCATCCAGGCCCGATGGATGTAGCTGTTGCGATCGTCCCCGCCGTACCACTGGTCACTTCGGAGCGTCGCCATGGGTGCCTTCCGATTATCAGAATCTGTTGCCACATATAGGAATGCTTCGATCATACAAGTGAACTGCCTCGCCGAACAGGGTGGTCGCGGGCTAGCGAGACGCCTCCCCGCTGCACGGTGCTTTCCCTGGCTCCACGGTTGCGCAATCGCACGGGTCTTGCCACGATCGTCAAATGCGTCGCGTAGCGCTAGCTTTGGCCGGGGCTGTCCTGGCTCTGTCCGCGTGCTCCGAGCCCGGGCCCACCACCCCCCCTTCGGCCGAGCCCTCCGCGAGCCCGACCGCCACGGGTGCCACGCTCGCCGCTCCCCCCGCAGCGGACCCGGCGTACCCCGACGCCACCGTCGTAGTTGCGGGCGATCCCGAGGTGGTCTTCGATTGGGCGACGGACCGCTGCCAGGACCTCAACATTCCCGACTTGCCGGCGCGCGCATGGAGGGACAGCTCCGGCACCACCCACCTCACCATCGCGCACATCACGATGTTCGCGATGACGGGCCCGAGCCTTGATGACCTCGCCCCGGACTGCAACCCGATCATGACCTCGGACGCCGACGGGGATCCCTCGAAGTACAACGATGCAGAGTGGATCTCCGGCACGTACACCGAGGATGGCAAGACCGTGTACGCGCTCGTCCACAACGAGTATCACGGCTGGGAACACGGCGCTTGCGGCCTGCCCGACAACTTCGCGTGCTGGGACAACTCCGTCACCCTCGCGGTCTCAACCGATGGCGGCTACCACTTCGCCGACGCAGCACCGGCCCCTGGCCACCTCGTCGCGCGACTGCCGGTGAAGTACGAGGCGGGAATCGGGCCGGACGGCATTCGCGAACCGAGCAACATCATCAAGGGCCCCGACGGGTACTACTACGCGTACGCCAACGTCATCCTCGCGACTACGCAGCGGCAGTACGACTGCGCCATGCGCACCGACGACCTCGACGACCCGACGTCGTGGCGCTACTGGAACGGCACCGAGTACGTCGGCGCCTTCGTTGACCCGTACAGGGTCGTGACTGACGCGCCCGGCGATCACACGTGCCCGCCGTTCCAGACGACGAGCCTTGGCGCTGGGACCAATGAATCGATCTCGTACAACGAATACCTCGGGCAGTACGTGATGACCGGACTATGCGCCGACACCATCGACGGGCGCGAGGTGTGGGGCGTCTACTACTCGTTCTCGGGGGACCTGGCCCACTGGACCCCGCGCAAGCTCCTCATGGAGGTGCCGCTGCCGTGGACCGTCGGAAACAGCGGGACGGACCTGTCGTACCTCTACCCGACCTTCCTCGACCCGTCCAGCACGTCGCTCAACTACGACACCACCGGCGAACACGCCTACCTCTACCTCACGCGCCACAACCACGGGCAGTCGAGCCTCGATCGCGACCTCATTCGGTACAAGATCGCTTTCTCGAAAGAGGCCTAGGCACCCCTTAGGGGCGGATGAGTCGGCCGATACGCCGGGTTCTGTGACCGCGCCTTGCGGCGCGGCCGGCGGCCATCCATCTACGACGCACGTTGCCGTGCGCCTCTAGCGGCCTACCCGGATGCTCGGGCGGGCCGCCCTCGAACGCATCCTGTCTGACCTTGCTCCGGGTGGGGTTTGCCGTGACCGCCGATGTCGCCACCGACGCGGTGAGCTCTTACCTCACCTTTTCACCCTTACCTCCCTGCGTTCCGAAGAACGCTTGGAGGCGGTTATTTTCTGTGGCACTGTCCCGTGGGTCGCCCCAGGTGGTCGTTAGCCACCACCCTGCCCTGCGGAGCCCGGACGTTCCTCGGCGCCGGTTACCCGGCGACGCGGCCGCCTGGCCGACTCATCCGCCTGCCAGGGTACGCGCCCTACGCCCGCGGCAGGCGTCGGCCCACGGCTAGGCGTCGGCCCGCGGCTAGGCGTCGGCGACGCCGGGGAGTCCCTGCAGACAATCCCGCCCCGCTTCGGGCCGGAAGAGCCAGTCAGCGCGCGCCTGCAGACAACCTTGCCCCGTTTGCCGCCGAAAGCGGCGGTCAATTGTCGGCAGGGACGCTTCAACCGGAAACGGGGTCCGGTGCCGTTGCCCTGGCTATTGCGGGCGCGGGGCGCGGCAAGCCACGCGGAGGAGGGAAGGTGCGCGGAGGCGGCAAGCCACGCGGAGGCGGGCCCCAGGCGTCGGCGGCGGGCGCGGGGCTGGGGCTCGGCGTTGGCGGCAGGCTAGGCGTCGGCGGCGGGCTTGAGGCTGGAGCGCGGCGCGGGTCTGCGCGGAGGAGGGCCCTAGGCGTCGGCGGCGGGCGCGGGGTTGGCGGGAGGCTCGGCGGCGGGCTCGGCGAGGACGAAGGTGACCCCGCGCCCGCGGGAGATCGCGTTGACCCGCTCCACGAAGTCCGCGGGATCGGTCCGGAACAGGGGCACGCCCTTGATGGCGCCCTCGCCCGAGAGGACGACGTACGGTTCAGCGCGGGTGATGCGGTACGACGACGCGGGCGGCGTCACGGTGATCGTGCGCCCCATCACGACCTCCTGGGGGCGACGCAGCCACGCCTCCTGGATGGAACGCGGCCGCTCGACGGATCCGGTACCCATCACCATCAGCACGACGCGACGACGCCTCGCGACGTTCGCAATGGCGAGGACGAACAAGAGGCCCCAGAGCACGCCGATGATCGCGAGGGGAATGCGAAGCCACGTGTACGGCGAGATCCCCGTCCACGCCGTTCCGGGAAGACCGGACAGCAGGAGGGCGAGCGCAGCGATCACCCCGCGCCGAATCGTCCGCCCGGCGACCGAACTCCACGGCTCGCGCCACAGAACCTCTGACCCTCTCCACACCGTCGACATGTCGCCTCCTGGATCGCAACCTATTCGACCGGCTGGCCGAGACACAACAGGTGGCGCTCGGCAATCGAGCCGCGGGTCGTTACCCGGAGTTCCAGGATGCTCATCGAGGCAGGCTGCGGCCAGATCGAGCCCCAGGCCGAGGCGTCCATCTTCATCGACACCCCGATGGCGGACTTGATCGCGACGGCGTGCGAGGCGAGGGCGTAGGCGCGGGGCACGTCCTCGCCCGCGGCGCACAGGGCCGCATGCCCGGCCGCAAGGTCGCCCAGGAGCGAGTCAAGCCGCGCGCCGACGTCGGGGAAGGATTCCCCGCCCGGAGCCGCGTACTCGCCGAAGCGCCACCGGTGGATCGCGTCGCCGAAGCGCTCGGCGATCTCGTTGCCCGTCAGCCCCTCCCACTCGCCGAAGTCAATCTCCCTCAGCCGGTCCTCCACCTCGACGGCGATGCCCAGCCTCCGCGACAGCGCCGCGGCGGTGTCCTGCGCGCGGGTCATCGGCGAGGCGAGGATGCGGCTGACCATCGGCACCCGATCCCAGGATCCGCGGCCGATGCGATAGACCGCGTCCGCGGCCTTCGCCGCCTGGATGCGGCCCTTGGCGTTGAGCGGCGGACCGGGCGTGGACGAGCCCGACAGGGCGTGGGTGACGGTCATGTCCGTCACGCCGTGGCGGACGAAGACGAGAGTAAGGGGGCTTACCAGTCCCACGCCCTTGATCGCGAAGAGCGCGCTCCCCCGGTTCGCCGCCGTCTCGAGGGGGGTGTCGTCCCCGCCGATGATTTCGACGTAGGGATCGTCGGCCGTGGTGCCGCGCGGTTCGTCCGCGCCGTCAGAAGAGGCCAAGGTCGTCCTCCTCGTCCCTGCCCTCCGCGCCGTGCCCGCGCCGGATCGACGGCGACTCGTGGTCCATCGCCTCATTGGCGAGCGTGTCGGCGTCGGAATTGCGCGCGCGCGGATGCCACGTATAGGTCACCGTCGCGCCCGCGGCGACACCCCTCGCGATGGCCGCGAGCGTCCGCATATCCGGATGCTTGACTTTCCACCGCCCGGACATCTGCTCCACGAGGAGCTTGGAGTCCAGGCGCACGTCGATGGCGGCGGTGGGATCGATGCCCCGCGCGGCGCGGAGCCCGGCGACGAGCCCGCGATACTCGGCGACGTTGTTGGTGGCGATGCCCAGGTAGCCCGCCCGCTCGGCAAGGATCTCGCCCGTCGCGGCGTCGCGCACGAGGGCGCCGTAGCCCGCGGGGCCTGGGTTGCCGCGCGATCCCCCGTCGGCCTCGACGATGAGCCTCCGCACGACTAGACCGCCCGAACGAGGATGGTTCCGCATTCCTCGCAGCGCAACACCTCGTCCGCCGACGCGGCCTGCATGTTCGCGAGGTCGCCCGGGTTGACGTTCATGTGGCAGCCCTGGCACTGGATCCCCTCAAGGACGGCGGCCCCGATGCCGCCGTGAGATGCGCGGAGCTTCTCATAAAGCGCCATGAGGCCCGCGTCGATCCCACCCGCGGCGGCGACGCGCTCGGCCGTCAGTCCCGCGATCTCCGCGTCGATGACGGCGAAGGCCGCGTCCCTCTCTGCTACCGCCTGCACGAGTGCCGCCTCGATCTCGAGTGCCCGCGCCTTCGCGGTGGCAAGGACCTCATCGGCGACCTCGAGTCGTTCCATCGCCTCGAGTTCGACATCCTCGAGATCGCCCTGGCGCTTGGCGAGCGCCACAACCTCGCTCTGGAGCGCCTGAAGGTCCTTCGCGCTCGCGTTGCCCGAGTCCAGCTTCGCGCGATCTCGTTCCGCGCGCGCCCGGACGTTCTGCACGTCATCCTCCGCCTTGGTGACCTCGCGGCGTATGTCGCCCGCATCGGTCGACAGCGCGATGATGTGGTCGCCGAGCTCTCCCGCCTCGCCCTCAAGTTCGGCGATGGTCGCGAGGACGGGAAGCGTGTCCCTGCGGTGGTGGGCCTGCTGCAGGTGAAGATCGAGTTCCTGGACGGCAAGGAGCCGCACCTGGTCGGCGGCGGGGGCGGTGGGCACGAGTCCTCCTCAGGCATCCGGGGCGGAAGCGCCGAAGCGTCCCGTCCACGGGTCGGTGTTCAGGGTGCTGACCCTCGTCTCGACGCCGGCCTCGGCCTTCAGGCGCGCCGCGGCAGCGTCCAGCCAGAGCCATTCGGACGCGAAGTGGCTGACGTCGACGAGCGCGGGCCGCCCGTCGGTCAGGAGGGCGAGTTCCCTGGCCTCCGACGCGGGGTGGTGGCGCAGGTCGGCGGTAACGTACGCGTCGACATCCGCCACGCACGCGGCCTCCAGGAACGATCCCCCCGAGCCGCCGAGCACCGCGACCGTCCGGATGAGGGCGTCGAGGTCCCCCGCCACCCGGACGCCTGGGGCGGTGGCGGGAAGCGCGTCAGCGACCGTCTGGGCAAACTGCCGGAGCGTCGCGGGGGTCGTGAGCGAGCCGACGCGACCCGTTCCGAGCGCGGGTTCGGCGCCGTCGGGCACGAGCGGGTGGGTCTTCGTCAGGCCGATCGCCTCGGCGAGCGCGTCCGCGACGCCCGGGCTGGCGGCGTCCGCGTTGGTGTGCGCCGAGTAGAGCGCGCATCCGGCAAGGATCAGGCGGTGCACGACGGCGCCCTTGCCCGTGTTGGCCGCGACGGACGTGACGCCGCGAAGCATGAGCGGGTGATGGGTGACGAGCATCGTCGCGGACCAGTCCGCGGCCTCGTCGGCCACGGCCATGACGGGATCGACGGCGAACAAGACGCGTTCGACGGGGGCGGTCGGATCGCCCACCGACAGGCCGGGGGCGTCCCACTCCTCGGCGAGCCGAGGCGGGAAGTACCGGTCGAGGATCGCGACGATCTCTCCCACCGTGGTCATGGCGTCCAACCTACCGTTGCGACCCCTCTTCCCGTTCCAGCAGCCGGTCGATCTTCGCCTCGAGGCCCTCCATCCGCGCGGCGATCCGGTGTTCGTCCGTCGCCTTGCGCCGCTCGACGGCGAGCGCCTTGTCTTCGGACTCCGCGCTCGTGAGGCGGACGAACCACGCGGCGGCCGATGCGGTGACGACGCCGAGGAGCGCGATGCCGGAGAACATGAGCCCCGCTCGCGACGATGCGGCCTTCGAGGGTTACCGGGTAGAAGTCGCCGTAGCCCACGGTCGTGATGGTCGTCACCGACCACCACAGCGCATCGCTGAAGTGAGTGATCACCGCGCCGGCGGCCTTGTGTTCGAAGTTGAACTCCGCGACCGCGCCCACCCAAATGAGGAGCGCGGCGGACGCGATGACGGCCTGCCCGGACTTAACGAGGCCCGCGCGGGTGACCATCCGGGTTCCGGTGGCGAAGACGGTCAGGATCTTGAGCGGCCGAAGCGGGGGAATGATGACGACGAGGACGTCGAGCGGATGCTTGAGGACGAACCTCCATGAACTCTTGGCGATCACGATGCGGATGACCAAGTCGACGCCGAAGACGACCCAGATCGCGACGCGCGCGATCTTGAGCGCGTCGTCGATGTAGGGGAAGAAGTCCGCGTCGAGCGAGTCGTACGTCCAGATGACGAGGAAGGCCGCGGCGAGGACGAGCATGAGCCCGTCGAAACGCTTCGCGTACGCGGCGTAATTCTGCCCGCTCGTCAACTCCCTGACACCCATCACGTACACCTCCCGTGGGCCCGACCGGACTCGAACCGATGACACCTGCGGTGTAAGCGCAGTGCTCTAACCAACTGAGCTACGGGCCCGGAGACATTCTTCCCTATCTGCGGCACTAGGTCTTCGCAACGATGCCCCGCCAACGCACGCCGCCCACAACGGCCGCCCATAATGGAGGCGTGACTCGACACGGCGGCCTTCGAGACGGAACCCCGGGGAACGGAACCTCGGGGCGCGGCGCAACTCGGAGCAACGCGCCACGATTCACGGCGCTGGTATTCCTCGCGCTCGCCCTCACGGGATGCTCTCTTCTCCGCGCAGGCACACCCGCGGCGCACCCGGCCTCCACCGCGGCACCGTCCACCGCGGCGCACCCGGCCTCCACCGCGGCACCGTCCACCGCGGCACCGTCCACCGCGGCGCCGTCAACCGACCCCACCCCGGAGCGCCACCACTACTCGGCCGCGGCCCTCGACTACTTCTCGGCGATCGCCCTTTCGCCCGAGTACGGTGACGGCGCGGGCGAGATCAGAAAGTGGACGACGGACGTGAGAATCGCCGTCCACGGCGACCCAACGGACGAGGATCTCGCGACGCTGGACGACGTGGTGGTGGACCTCAACGCCCTCATCGGGCCGATCGAAGTCGAGGTCGTCGGGTCGGAGGCGAATGTGGATGTCTATTTCGCGCCGGAGCCCGAGTTCAGCGAAATCGCTCCCGAATACATCCCCGTCAACATGGGTTTCTTCTGGACGTGGTGGGACGGCGGCGGCAGCATCACGCGCGCCCGAATCCTCGTGTCGACCACGGGAATCACCCAGACCGAGCGCGACCACATCATTCGCGAGGAGGTGACCCAGTCCCTCGGGCTGATGAACGACTCGTACTCGCACGAGGACAGCATGTTCTACCAGGGATGGACGTCACCGACGAAGTACTCCGCGCTCGACGAGAGCCTCATCGAGATGCTCTACCTGCCCGAGATCACGCCGGGAATGTCCGCCGCGGACGCGCTGGCGGTGCTGCGCGGCGAGTAGCGGAAACGCTCGCGGTGCTGCGCGGCGAGTAGCGGGAACGCTCGCGGTGCCGCGCGGTGCGCGACCGCCCCGCCCGCCCGTCACAGGGCGGCGATGGCCTCGGCGTAGTCGCCGACGTCTCGCACGTGGTCGGCGTCGTTGACCGTCGCCCAGCGGACCACGCCCCCGGTGTCAACCAGGAAGCTCGCGCGCACCGCGCGTCCGACCTTCTCGTCGAAGATCCCATAGGCGCGGCACACGGCTCCGTGCGGCCAGAAGTCCGAAAGCACGTCGCGCTTGTACTGCGTCGCGTCGGTCCACGCGCGGTTGGCGAAGACCGAGTCGCACGAGATGGTGACGACGCGCAACGCTTCCTCCGGGGCGAGGTCGCCGGAATCTCGCAGGTCGATGATCTCGCTCGTGCACAGCGGCGAGAAGGCGAAGGGGATGAAGACGACGAGGACGGGCGTCTCCCTCAGCCCCGAGAGCGTGATCGGCGTCCCCGCCTGGTTGATCAGGGTGAAGTCGGGAGCGAGGGTGCCGATGAGCGGGTGGCTCACCGATGGCGCCCCTTCTCCACGAGTTGGGTCGCCGTCCAGTCGGCGCCGGCGACGAAGGTCGAGGTCGCGTGAAGCCCCGCGAGCGAGGCTCCCTCTTCGATGTCCTGGGGCCCAACGTGGTTCGACCGACCCGCCTTTGGGGTCAGGAGCCAGACGACGCCCTTGTCGTCAAGAAGCGTCTGAACGTCCATGAGGAGATCCGCCAGGTCGTCATCGCCGTCGCGGTACCAAACTAGGGCAACGTCCGTGACGTCCCCGTAGTCCTCCCCGACCAGATCATGGCCGGCCTCGGCGGCTAATGCGGACCGAAGTCCTTCGTCTGCGTCTTCATCCCGGAAGAACTCCTGGACGACCATGTCCTTGGCCAAACCGAACCGCGCAATAACCGCGGGGTCCACGGCCTTCGCTGCCGACTCTCGCGCCACGGAGGAACAGTCCCCTTCCCCATTTGGATGCCAGCGCGCATCGCGCACCTGGCACCACCCTACGGGCACCGCGTCCGACCCCGCAACGACTCGGCCCCACCGGCGCTGGCGTGACAATCGCCACGGATGTGACAACAATGGGGGCGGTTGGTGGGACACCCCCGCCCGTAACCGTGGGCGCCCACCTTTCTGCGCCCGCCAGGAGGACGACGCACGTGACGAACTTCGACGATGTCGACAAGGATCCGGAAGAGACCGCCGAATGGATCGAGTCCCTCAACGGGATGATCGCCGCCGATGGCCCCACTCGCGCCGAGTACGTCCTTCGCCAATTGGTCGAGCACGCCGCGAACGAGCAGTTGAGCCTTCCGCTCAGCCTCAACACCCCGTACGTCAACACGATTTCCGCTGACAACGAGCCCGACTTCCCCGGTGACGAGGAAACGGAGCGGTACTACCGCCGGTGGATCCGCTGGAACGCGGCCGTGATGGTGACCCGCGCGCAGGCGGGCGGTAAGGGCGTCGGCGGCCACATCTCGTCGTACGCATCGGTCGCGACGCTGTACGAGGTCGGACTCAACCACTTCTTCCGCGGCAAGGATCACCCGGGCGGCGGCGACCACGTCTACTTCCAGGGACACGCGGCGCCGGGCGTCTACGCGCGCGGCTTCGTCGAGGGACGCTTCACCGAGGACGATCTCGACTCGTTCCGGCAGGAGAAGTCCGGTCCCGGCCGCGGGCTTTCAAGCTACCCGCATCCGCGCCTCATGCCCGATCTCTGGGAATTCCCGACGGTCTCGATGGGCCTCGGCCCGGCCTCGGCGATCTACCAGGCGTGGACGAACCGCTACATGCACCTGCGCGGGCTCAAGGACACGTCCGAGCAGCATGTATGGGCATTCCTCGGCGACGGCGAAATGGACGAGCCCGAGAGCCGCGGCATGCTGCAGCTCGCCGCGAATCAGGGCCTCGACAACCTCACCTTCGTCGTCAACTGCAACCTCCAGCGCCTCGACGGGCCCGTACGCGGCAACGGCAAGATCATCCAGGAGCTCGAGGCGTACTTCCGCGGCGCGGGCTGGAACGTCATCAAGGTCATCTGGGGGCGTAGCTGGGATGCGCTGCTCGCCTCGGACAAGGATGGCGCGCTCCTCAACCTGATGAACACCGTCCCCGACGGAGACTTCCAGACCTACAAGGCGGAGTCGGGAGCCTTCATTCGCGACCACTTCTTCGGCGGCGACCCGCGCGCCAAGGAGCTCGTCGCGGACATGACGGACGATCAGATCTGGGCGCTCAAGCGGGGGGGCCACGACTACCGGAAGGTCTACGCGGCCTACAACCGCGCGGTCAACGAGCCCAACGGCAAGCCCACCGTCATCCTCGCGAAGACGATCAAGGGCTACGGCCTCGGCACCAACTTCGCCGGCCGCAACGCGACGCACCAGATGAAGAAGCTCGCGGTGAACGACCTGAAGACCCTTCGCGACACCTTCGAGATTCCGTTCACGGACGAGCAGCTTGAGGCCGACCCGTACCACCCGCCGTACTACCACCCGGGTATGGACCGGACCGAAATCCAGTACATGCTCGCGCGCCGCAGGGCGCTCGGGGGCTTCGTGCCCGAGCGGCGGGACCCTCACACCGCGATCGCCATGCCCGATCCGGAGGTCTACGAGCAGTTCAAGAAGGGCTCCGGCAAGCAGAAGGTCGCGACGACGATGGCGATCGTGCGCCTGGTCAAGGACCTCATCAAGGACAAGGACTTCGGTCACCGCGTCGTCCCGATCATCCCGGACGAGGCCCGCACCTTCGGCCTCGACTCCATCTTCCCCAGCGCGAAAATCTTCAACACGCGCGGACAGAACTACCTGCCGGTCGACCGCGAACTGATGCTCTCGTACAAGGAGTCCGAGTCCGGCCAGATCATGCACACGGGAATCAACGAGGCCGGCTCCGCCGCGGCATTCCAGGCGGTCGGAACCGCGTATGCGAGCCACGGCGTCCCGCTCGTCCCGTTCTACATCTTCTACTCGATGTTCGGATTCCAGCGCACGGGCGACCAGCTCTGGGCGGCGGGAGACCAGCTCACCCGCGGGTTCCTCCTCGGTGCAACTGCCGGACGGACGACTCTGACGGGCGAGGGCCTGCAGCACGCCGACGGCCACTCCCCGCTCCTCGCGGGAACGAACCGGGCGGCGGTCATCTACGACCCCGCCTACGCCTACGAGATCGCCCACATCGTCCGCGACGGCATCGAGCGGATGTACGGCGACCCCGACGGCCGCGACCCGAACGTCTTCTACTACATCACCGTCTACAACGAACCCATCACGCAGCCGGACGAGCCCGCCGACGTGGACGTCGAGGGCATCATTCGGGGGATCCACCGCGTGAGCCACGCCGAGGGCGAAGGCCCCAGGGCGCAGATCCTCGCCTCGGGCGTCGGGGTCCAATGGGCGATGGAGGCGCAGCAGTTGCTCGCCGACGACTGGGGGGTCCGCGCCGACGTCTGGTCGGTCACCTCCTGGAGCGAGCTTCGCCGCGAGGCACTCGAGTGCGAAGACGAGGCCTTCCTCGACCCCGGAGCAGCCCCGCGCGTGCCGTACCTGACCCGGGTCCTCCAGGGCTCCGACGGACCCTTCGTCGCGACCTCGGACTTCGACCACCTGGTCGTCGACCAGATCCGCGCGTGGGTCCCGGGCGAGTACTCTACCCTCGGCGCGGACGGCTTCGGCTTCTCCGACACGAGGCCCGCGGCGCGACGGTTCTTCCACATCGACGGCCCCTCCACGGCGACCCGCGTGCTTCAACATCTGGAGCGTCGAGGCGAGGTCCCCGCCGGTTCCGTGGCGACCGCGATCAACAAGTACCAGTTGCTCGACCCGCGTGCGGGAGCCTCGGGCAACTCGGGCGGGGACGCGTAAGACCGGCGGCGTCGCTTGCGTGACGGGCGAGGGGCTCGCCTCACGGCGGCGCCCTCGCCCGTTCACCCTGAGCCCTCGGTGGACCCCCTAACCCTCCTTGGGTGGCGTCTTCCTCGGCGCGCGATTCTTAGCCGGCGCACCCGTTCGAGGCCCCTCCCCGCCAGGCGCCTTCGCGGTCGACGCGTCGTCGTTCCCGCGTGTGGCGGTGGGCGGCGCGCCCGGAGCGGCGGTCCCCGTCGCCTCGGCGGCTTCCCCCGAATCGCCGGTCGCCCGATCTGTCGCGTCGGCCCCGTCGAGCGCCTTCGCCGTGGCCGCGCCTGCCCCAGCCGCCCCGCCGAGCGGGGACGCGGCGGCCGCGAGGCCCTTGCGAACGCGGCACACGGGAACCATCAGCGCGATGAGCACGATGGCGATGATCGCCAGGATCACCCACGACGCGATCAGCACCGGCCCCGAGAACAGGCCGTCGGACGGGACCTCCAGGTAGGCGTCCATATCGCACGCGCCGTCCTGCGACGAGATGTTCCCAAACAAGTGCACGATGCCCGCGATGCGGAGGTGGGTGGTGTTCTCGAAATCGTTGATCTGCGAGCCGACATCGATGACGCCACCCTCGTCGGGGTCGAGGCCCGAGTTGCCGTGCCCGCCATCCCAGACGTGGAAGACGAAGCCGCCGACGTCCACGGCGAGCCACGCCCTCCAGCCTTCGAAGGCGCCCGGGGTGCTGCCGCTCCACTCGATCGAGCCCGCTGGATCAACAACGAACGGGTCCGCGACCGATGTCTGTTGCGGCGTCGCGGCGTCGAGCGGCAAGCCGCCGGTGTCCGATGAGGTGCCAGCGAGCGTGCAGCCCCCGTTGAGGTCGCCGTTGGCGAAGTGCGCCGGGAGCCCGACGGCTGACCACACGAGCATCGCAATGGCGACGACGAGGATGGTGATGAAGCGGGCGGACTTCGCGGTGACTGCCAGCATCCGCGAGCCGACGATGATGCCGAGGCCAAGGAGGCCCCAGACGACGAACTGCGTGGGCGGGACAATGGCGCCGAACGCGAGGATCAGGATGAGGACGAGGGCGCCAAGGCCGCCGAGAAGTGCGCCGAGAATCGGCATTCCCTTTGATGTATTCACGGTGAGACCCCTCCCAGAGTCGCCATCAACGCTAGCGAGGATTCTCCGCGGTGGCCAGGCTCGCGTGGATGGGGGGTCTTAGGGAGCGGCCCGATCGGGGGCGTCGTCGGCGTCGGCTGGAGCGCGTCTCACCTGGACGATGTAGGCCGCGAAGATCAGCGCCACGATCGCCGCGCAGGTCCACAGCCCCTGGAGGATCGACCCGGAGAAGAGGCTCGCCGGCGCGATCCTCACATACACGTCCGCCCGGCAGGAGCCGCCGGGAGCCTCGACGGATGCGAACACGTGGTAGACACCCGTGAGCGTCAGTCCCGAAATCTCCTCCACCTCGTGCATGTCACTCCGCACATCCTCTCTCCCCTCCCGAGACGTCTCCTTCGCGGTGTTGTCGAAACCCTGGGTCCACACCGGGATCGCGAATCCCGCGATGTCCATGCCAAGGGTTCCCGACCAGGTCTCGTAGGGCTCGGGGAACGCGACGCGCCAGTCGAGGGTGCCGACGGGGTCGATGTCGAAGGGGTCGCTCACCGAGGTGCGCGCCGGACTACCGTCGTCGGGGAAGGACGAGACGGCCGAGACGGTGCACGGGCCCGAAAGGTCGCCGCGAGCCGCCATTGCGGGGATTCCCGTGAGCGCGAACGCGACCGAGAGGAGGGCAATCGAGTGAATCGTGAGGACGGCGACCCTGCGGTACTCGACCGTCAGCAGGAGGGAGCCCGCGCTCGTCGTGATGCCGAGGATTCCGAAGACCACCAGCCGCGTTGGGAGGACGATGGCACCCTGCTGGAGGACTAGGACGGCGATGACGCCCGTGACGGCGCCGAGCACGGCGCCGAGCGCTGGCTTGCCACGAAATCGCTGCATGGTGGTGATCTCCTCGACCGTGCTCTCAACCTAGCGACAGGCTCTCGCGACGGCCAGCACCGCCACGGATTTGTCGAGTTCCCACAATGGACCCCTATGCTGTCGGGTATGGCTCCCCGCGACACACGCTCCGAGACGCTGCGTCGCCTTCGCGCGGGAACGGGCGTGCTGTCGACCGCCGCCATCAAGAGCCTCGACTCCGAGTATCCCTGGTTTCGCGAGTTGCCCGCGCGCGAGCGATCGTGGGTGGGCGCCGTCGCCCAGGCGGGCATCAGCGCCTTCGTCGCCTGGTACGCCGCGCCCACACTCCCCGGAAAGGGCGCGGCCGAGGTCTTCGCCGCCGCGCCGCCCGAACTGACCCGCTCCATCTCCCTCCAGCACACCCTGAGCATCGTCCGCACGGTGGTGACGGTCGTCGAGGACCACTGTGACGACTTCGCCTCGCCCGGCACGGAGGCGGAACTGAGGATGGCGATCCTTCGCTACTCGAGGGAGATCGCGTTCAGCGCCGCCGAGGTCTACGCGAGGGCCGCGGAATCGCGCGGCGCGTGGGACGCCCGGCTCGAGGCGCTCGTCGTCGATGCACTCGTCCGGGGCCAAATGGACGATGACCTTCCCTCCCGAGCGGCGGCGCTCGGGTGGAAGTCCGGGCCGACGTTGGTGATGGTCGGGCTTACCGACGGGCCACTGGGCGAGGTGGAGAGCGCCGAACTCCGCCGAACGATCAGGCGGGCCTCGCGCGGCGCCCTCGTGGGGATTCACGGCGAGGACCTCATCGTCATTGCGCGGACCGACGAGGACCTCGCGCAGCTGAGCGGCACGCTCCTGCCGAACTTCGGCCCCGGCCCCGTGGTGATCGGCCCGCCCGCGGTCACTCTCATCGAGGTGGCACGCTCAACCCGCGCCGCCCTGGCCGGGGTCATCGCGGCCCCTGCGTGGTCGCTCGCCCCCCGCCCCGTCGCGGCCGATGACCTCCTTCCCGAACGGGTGCTCGTCGGGGACGCGTCGGCGAGGGATCGCCTCATGGCGATCGCCTACGACCCCATCACCAGGGCGGGCGGCGCGCTGACCGAGACGGTCGAGATGTTCCTCGCCTGCGGACGCTCGCTGGAACTCGCGTCGCGGACGATGTTCGTCCACGCCAACACCGTGCGCTACCGCCTCAAGAAGGTCACCGACCTGACGGGCTGGGATGCCCTGACAACACGCGACGCACACGTGCTCGACATTGCCTTCGCCCTCGGTCGCCTGAGGGATTCGAGCCATGCCCCCTTGTAGGAATCGCACAAACCAGGCGGGCGACGTTGGAGGCCCGCGAGTGGGTCCAGGGTGCCCGAGTCGGGCACCCTGGAAGACGTGCTAGCCGTCGTCTGCCCCGGACAGGGCGCCCAAGCCCCGGGGATGCTCTCCCCGTGGCTCGAGATGCCCTCCGTCGCCGAGCGCATCGCGCGCTACGCCGACGCCGCGGGGCTCGACCTCGTCGCTCACGGCACCACCTCCGGCGCCGACACGATACGCGACACGGCCGTCGCCCAGCCCTTGCTGGTCGCCACCGCACTCGCGACGGCCCGGGAGATCCTCGGTGACGCGGCCCCTGCCGTCGCCGCCGGCCACTCCGTCGGCGAGTTTGCGTCGGGCGCGCTCGCCGGCGTCTTCTCCGACAGCGATGCCATGCTCCTGGTTTCCGTCAGGGCGAATGCGATGGCTGGCGCGGCCGCCGCGTCCGAGCCGACATCGATGGCCGCCGTCCTCGGGGGAGACCCCGACGACGTTCTCGCGACGCTCGACCGCCTAGACCTCACCCCGGCCAACGTGAACGGCGGGGGCCAGGTCGTCGCCGCCGGGGCTCGGGACGCGATCGCCCGCCTCCTCGCCGAGCCGCCAGCCAAGTCTCGCGTGGTCGAGCTTCAGGTGGCGGGCGCCTTCCACACGACGTACATGAAGCCCGCCGTTGCGACGCTCAGCGCCGCCGCCGCTGGCATCGCCGTGGCGGACCCGACGTCGACTCTTCTGTCCAACGCGGACGGCTCCCCCGTCGCGTCCGGAGCGCGCGCCCTCGACCTGATGGTCGCGCAGGTCGCGAACCCCGTACGCTGGGATCTGTGCCAGCAGAGGATGCTGGACATCGGCGTCACCGCGATCATCGAAGCCGCGCCGGGAGGGGTCCTGACGGGCCTCGCCAAGCGAAGCATGCCGGGCATCCCGTGCGTTGCCCTCAAGACCCCGGCGGATCTGACCTCCGCCCGCGACCTTATGGAGACGCACTCGTGACACAGATGACGATCAACCGCGGGGCGGACTACTCGCGCATCCTCGGCCTCGGAGCCGCGCGGGGCGAGAACCTCGTCACCAACGACGAGGTCGCCGGGCCCATCGACTCGTCCGACGAATGGATCCGTCAGCGCACGGGGATCGTCACCCGCGTCCGCGCCAACGCCGAAACCTCCGTTATCGATCTCGCTGAGCGGGCGTCCCGGGATGCGATTGCCGCTGCGGGGATCGACGCGGTCCTCATCGACACCGTGATCCTCTCGACGTTCACCTACCCGCACGTGACGCCGGGCGGCGCCCCCGTCCTCGCCGATCGGCTCGGCTGCGGAACCGCGGCGGCCTTCGACATCTCCGCGGCGTGCGCGGGCTACTGCTACGCCATCGCCCAGGCGGATGCCCTCGTCCGCGCCGGCCAGAGCACCTACGTCCTCGTCGTCGGCGCGGAGAAGATGAGCGACTACATCGACCCGACGGACCGTTCCATCTCGTTCCTTCTCGGCGATGCGGCCGGCGCCGTCGTTATCGGCCCTTCCGACACGCCCGGCATCGGCCCGACGGTGTGGGGAGCCAAGGCCGAAGGCGCCGCGATGATCGGCATGACGGCATCGTGGCTCGACGTTCGCGACGGCGCGGACTTTCCCACCCTCCGCCAGGAAGGGGCGAGCGTCTTCAAGTGGGCCTCGTTCGACATGCCCAAGGTCGCCGCCCGGGCCGTCGAGGCCGCTGGCCTCGCCCCGACGGACATCCAGGCGTTCATTCCCCACCAGGCGAATATGCGAATCATCGACCAGATGATCAAGACGGTCGGCCTCCGCGAGGACGTGGCCGTAGGGCGCGACATCATCGACTCGGGGAACACCTCCGCCGCGTCCATCCCACTGGCCACCGAGCGCCTCTACCGCGAAGGCAAGGTGAAGTCGGGCGACCTAGCCCTTCAGATCGGATTCGGCGCCGGGCTCGTGTTTGCCGCCCAGGTGGTCGTTCTTCCGTAACCTATGAGTGTTCTATCCAGAACCGATGCTCTCGCATCACCCAACCCCAAGGAGAAAGCCATGGCATTGTCCGAGAAGGAGGTCCTCGCGGGCCTCGCAGAGATCGTCGCAGAAGAGACCGGCGTCGACGCCGCCGACGTGGTCGGCGACAAGTCTTTCACCGACGACCTCGACATCGACTCGCTGTCGATGATGACCATCGTCACGCTCGCCGAAGAGAAGTTCGACGTCCGCATTCCCGACGAGGACGTCAAGAACCTCGTCACCGTCGGCGACGCCGTCAAGTACATCACCGGGGCGCAGGCCTAACCACGGTTCGGCGCAACGCACCACTCATCCACCCGCAACGCTCGGAGGAGCCATGACCAAGGTCGCCATTACCGGACTGGGAATGACCACGCCCCTGGGCGGAGACGTTCCGTCGACCTGGGAGGCCGCGCTCGAAGGCCGCTCGGGCGTCCGGACGCTGGATAACGACTGGGTCGAGAGGTACGGCCTCAGAGTGGGATTCGCGGGTCAGACTGTCGTCAAGCCGGAGGAGGTCCTGACGCGGCCCGAGACGAAGCGCATGGACCCGTCGGCCCAGATGGCAATCATTGCGACGCGCGAGGCGTGGGCCGACGCAGGCTCGCCCGAGGTTGATCCCGATCGCCTTGGCGCCGCGGTCTCCTCGGGCATCGGCGGCGTGTGGACGCTCCTCAACGCGTGGGACACCCTCAAGGAGAAGGGCGCGTCTCGCGTCCTCCCCTTGACGGTTCCCATGCTCATGCCGAACTCTCCCGCCGCTTACGTGGAGCTGGAGGTCGGCGCGCGGGCCGGCGCCCACGCCCCCGTTTCGGCATGTGCGTCCGGCGCCGAGGCGATCGCGACGGCCTACCGGATGATCGTGGACGGCCGCGCGGACGTCGTCGTCGCGGGAGGGACCGAGGCGGCGACCCACCCCGTCACCCTCGCGTCCTTCGACGCCATGCAGGCGCTCTCTCGCAGGAACGATGATCCCGCTGGGGCCTCGCGCCCGTACGACGTCACCCGCGACGGATTCGTTATGGGCGAGGGCTCGGGCATCATCGTGCTCGAATCGGAGGAGTATGCCAAGGCTCGCGGGGCGCGGATCTACGCCTACCTCTCGGGGGTGGGACTGACCTCCGACGCCTACCACATCGCCGCACCCGAGCCCAACGGCCGGGGGCAGGCGAGAGCCATGCAGCTCGCGCTCGAAGCCGGCGGCCTCTCCACCAAGGACGTCGCCCACATCAATGCCCACGCGACGGCGACGGTCGTGGGCGACATGATCGAGGCTCGCGCCATCCGGGCGCTTCTTGGCACGCACGCTGACCGCACGCTCCTCAGCGCCACCAAGTCCATGATGGGTCACCTTCTGGGCGGCGCGGGTGCGGTCGAGTCGATTCTCGTCATCAAGGCCATTCAGGATCGCAAGGCTCCCCCAACGATCAATGTCACGCAGCCCGATCCCGAGCTCCAGGTGGACCTCGTGTGCGACATCCCGCGCGCTATGCCCTCGGGAGACGTCGTGGGGATCAACAACTCGTTCGGATTCGGCGGGCACAACTGCGCGCTGGCGTTCACCAACGCCTAGCGCGGCCCGGTGAGCGCCTGCTGCGGCGGCACACCCGTACGCCGGTCGCGTGTTTGTGCATCAGCGCGCCGGCGACGCGCTACTTGACGGGACCGAACCAGATCTCCGCAAACCCCTGGATGACCGTCGGAATCTCCTTGCCGGGTGCGTCGAAGTTGCAGGCGATGGCAAGCGTCGTCGAGCGGTCGGCGCTGATCGCTAGGTACGAGTCGTCGCCCTCCCACCCTCCCGTGTGCCACACGAAGCGGTCCGGCGCGACGAAGACGCCGGCACCGTACGTGATGCCGGGTTGACCCGGAACGTCGACCGCCCCGGCCACCATGGCTTCCGCGATGGAAGGGTCGTCCGGAAGGCCCGTCCGCATGACGTCGAACCACTCGGCCATCGCCGTGGGCGTACCCATGACGGCTCCGTCTCCGACCACGTCCCAGCCGACGGAGAGCGCGGGTGAGGTAGCCGTCCGCTCGTGGTACCGCACGGTGATCGCGGGGTAGGCCGCGAGGGGATCGACCACGAGGCTGGAGTTCATCGGCGCGAAGAGGCGCTGCTCAACGAAGTCGGCGAACGGCTCCCCCGAGACGGCCTCGACGATGCTGGCGAGCGCGATGTAGTTCGAGTTCGAGTACGCCCATGGTTGTGGGAGGGGCGTAGCCGCCTTCGTGTCGGCGAGGGTGGCGAGGGCCTGAGCCTGGGTCACCGGGTCGGCGACCGCAATGCCCTGGTCTTCGAGCACGGTGACGTAGTCCGGGAGCCCGGACGTGTGGTGGAGGAGCTGCTCGACCGTCGTGGTGGAGGCCCATGGCCCGGCGTCCGGGAGGTAGGTCAGGACGGGCGCGTCGAGGGAGACCTTCCCGTCGGCGACCAGGGCCAGGATCGCCATCCCGGTGACGTGCTTGGAGTCGGAGGCCCAGTCGAACGCGCTCCCCGGCGTGAGGGACGTGCCCGACGACATCTGTGCCGAACCGACCGCTCCCGCCCATACGGTGGCTCCGCGGCGCGCGACGGCGGCCGAGCATCCGGGGAGGCCGGGATCGAGGACCGTTCTCATGAGGGCGCTCGACTGTTCCTGCGGCGTGTCGCCCTGGGTCAGCCACGGGGAAGGATCGCTCGTTCCCGACGAGCATGCCGTCAGCGCCAGGAAGGCGGTAGATGCCAAGACAAGGACCGAACGACGGCGAGCGATTCTGGCCATGCCGCGAGCGTAGGCTCGGCCGATCGGGACCGTCTATCGGGTAGTCCCCTGGTCCTTCGGGGATGCCCTCGGGGACTCCCCTAGGCCGAAATCGCGCCCCGCTCGTCGCCCAGCGCGGTTCGGCGCTCCACCGCGTCGCGGCGCCAGAGGGCGGCGCGGCTGAGGATCGGAAGCCCCTGGGTCTCGTCGAGCGCGTCCCAGATGGAACCGACGGGGCCGGAGGGAACGTCGTGCGCCGCGGGCTCAAGTGCGGCGGACTCGAGAAACGCGGACTCAAACACCGCGGACTCCGGTGCGCGAACCAGTGGCAGGGCTCCCGTCTCGACGAGCAAGGGAATCGGGCCGGTGTAGGGCTCGGCCCACTCCACCTCGGTCAGCCAGCGGATACCCGCGATCGGCGTCGCGAGCCCCGGCTGGATCTCGGCGAGCACGCCTAGCCGACCCTGTGTAGCCAGCGAACGGGCGCGCCGTGTCCGGCGTACCGGAACGGCTCCAACTCCTCGTCCCACGCCGATCCGAGGGCCAGGTCCATGGCCCGCTTGAGGTCCGCGGCGTTTCCGCCCGCGTCGATTGCTGCCCTGATGCGATCCTCGGGAACGGCGATGTTTCCCGCGACGTCCGTCATGGCGTGGAAGATCCCGAGGCTCGGCGTGTGGCTCCATCGGCCACCGTCGCAGCCGTACGACGGCTCCTCCGTCACCTCGTAGCGCACGTGCTCCCAGCCCCGCAGCGCGGAGGCCAGGCGGGCGCCCGTTCCCTGGACGCCCTGCCACGAGACCTCGCAGCGGAGCAGGTTCGGCCCGGCGGGCTGTTCCGTCCAGTCAAACGACGCGCGAGATCCGACGACGTTGGTTGCGGCCCACTCGATGTGTGGGCACATGGCACGGGTGGCGGAGTGCACGAAAAGTACACCGCGGGCAATGGCAGCCATGACCCTTCCTTCCTGTCTAGGTACGTCTTCCCCAACGACCTGAACAGGAACGGCGGCGCCGTGCACGGTGTGTGCACTTCTATGGTGCCCTAGGTGGGCGAATTACGCCAGTGTGATACGCCTTCGGCGTTTCCTCGAAGGCTAGACGGACTGCTCAATCTCCTCGCGAATCTGGCGCAGCGCGCGCTTGCGGACGTCCTTGGCGAGACGGTCGATGAAGAGCTTGCCGTCCAGATGATCCGTCTCGTGATGGATCAGCCGGGCCCAGATGCCCTCGCCCTCGATCGCGACCGGCTCACCCGCGAGGTCCGTGCCCTCGCAGCGCGCGAACGCGGGGCGGTCGCACTCGAACCACAGTCCGGGGACGCTGAGGCAACCCTCCTCCCCGAGCTCCTGCATCTCCTCGCTCGACTTCGTCACGACGGGGTTGAGCATGTAGCCGAGGTCCCCGTCGATGTTCCACGCGAATGCGCGAAGACTCACCCCGATCTGGTTCGCCGAGAGCCCGGCGCGCCCCTCCGCGTCGACGGTCTCCAGGAGGTCGGCGACGAGCAGCCGCACGGAGTCGTTGATCTCCGTGATGGGCTCGCACGGCGTCCTCAAGACGGGGTCGCCGGTCACGCGGATCGCTCTCATCGCCATGCGCGTATTCTTCCATGACCCTACGATGGTCCGGTGATCCTCGAGACGGAGCGGCTCATCCTCAGGCCCTATCGGGTCTCGGACGCGACGGCGGTCCACCGCTACGGCTCGGATCCCGAGGTGTGCCGCTACACGGACTTCGGGCCCAACACGTGGGACGACACCCTGGGTTTCCTTCAGTCCGCGATTCACCCCATTCCGCCCAAGATCGAACTCGCCATCACCCTCAGGGGCGACGACACGGTCGTCGGGGGCTTGGGGGCCTGGCCCGTCGCCGAGGGACGCTGGGAGATGGGCTGGGTGTTGCGGCGCGACGTCTGGGGCCTGGGGTACGCGACGGAGGCGACGCGGGCCCTGTTTGACGCGGTTGTCGAGCGCGGCGACGTCCACACGATCTTCGCCCGGTGCCGCCCGGAGAACGCCGCCTCGGCGCGGGTGATGGAGAAGCTGGGGATGCGCTACGTGGAACTCATCCCGCGAGAGCAGGAGGTGCGCGGGGAATGGGTGGACTCGAAAGTCTACGAGGTCCCCGTCGCGCCCTCCGCCCCATGATCCTCGCCCCATGATCATCGAGACGGAGCGGCTCCTCCTCAGGCCCTACCGGGTCGCGGACGCGGACGGCGATTCATCGCTACGGCGCCGATCCCGAGGTGTCCCGCTACACGGAGTACGGGCCGAACACGTGGGAGGACACCCTGCGCTTCCTCCAGACGGCCGTTCGCCCGATCCCGCCGAGGATCCAACTGGGAATTACCCTCAGGGGCGACGACGCCGTCGTCGGGGGGGTCGGCGCGTGGCCCGTCGCCGAGGGCCGTTGGGAGATGGGTTGGGGGCTGCGCCGCGACCTGTGGGGAAGGGGTTACGCGACGGAGGCGATGCGCGCCATCTTCGACGTCGTCGCCGGGCGCGGCGATGTCCACACGATCGTCGCGCGGTGCCGCCCGGAGAACGCCGCCTCGGCGCGGGTCATGGAGAAGCTAGGGATGCGCTTGGTGGAAATCCTCCCCCGCGACAAGCAGGTTGGCGGGGAATGGATGGACACCGCGATCTACGAGGTGACGCTTCCCTAGGCGGATGTGCAAACCTAGGGGCATGAATTCGCCCGAGGTTCGCTGGGCTGCCAAGGCCGGAGATATCCGCGCCGCCGAGGCCGAGCCGCTCGCACGGGAGGGCGAGGCGGCCCTGATGGATCGCGCGGCGGCGGCCGTGGCGGACGCGGCCGCAGGCCTGCTCGCCGAGCGCAACATCGATGCGGCGGGAACCCGGGCGGTACTGCTGGTCGGGACGGGAAACAACGGCGGCGACGCGCTGCTCGCGGGCGCTCTGATGGCCGCGGCCGGGGCTACCGTCACGGCGATCCAGGTCGGCGACGCCGCGCACACCCGAGGACTCGCGGCGCTGCGCGAGGCAGGCGGGACGGTGATCTCCCGCGCCGGAAGTCTCGGACCGAGGCTCCGGCACCGCGGCTTCCGGAGCGGACTCCTCTTCCGCGGCCGAGCTCCTCGCGGATGCCAACCTCGTCGTCGACGGGATCGTTGGCCTCGGCGCGAGCGCCGGGCTTCGGGAGCCCGCCGCCTCGCTCGTGGCTGCGATCCCCGCGTCCGCGACCGTCCTCGCCGTTGACCTTCCGAGCGGGCTGGACGCGGACTCGGGTTTGACGGACTCGCGCTCGGCCGATTCGACAACGGCTACGCACGTGACGGCCCACGCGACCGTCTCGTTCACCGCACCGACCACGTGCGTCCTCCTCCCCCCAGCGGCCCTCGCCGCAGGCCGGGTCATCTTCGCCGACGTCGGCGTTCCGGTTCCCCCGCGCAGCCCCGGGGCGTCCGTGAGGCTGACGGACACCGGGATCGCCGCGCGCTGGCCCGTCCCCGAGGCGAGCGACAACAAGTACTCGCGCGGGGTCGTGGGCATCGTCGCAGGGTCGGACGCCTACCCCGGCGCCGCGATCCTCGCGTGCACGGCGGCGATCCGATCGGGGGCGGGGCTCGTGCGATTCGTCGGCCCCCGACGCGCCCAGGACTTGGTCCTCGCAGCCCGACCCGAGGTCGTTGCCACCGACCCCTCCCTGCCCCTGCCGCGCGTCGACGCGTGGGTGCTGGGACCCGGCGTGGCGGACGACCCCGATCAGGAGGCGGCGATTCTGGCCGCCGTTGCGAGCGGGGTTCCGTGCGTCGTAGACGCCGGAGGGATCATGCCGGTGGTCCTGGCGCGGACGCGCGGGCCTGAGGGGCCCGGTGCCGGGGGCCTCCTCCTCACGCCCCATGCCGGCGAGCTCGCACGGGCCCTCGCGGGAATGGGGAGTGAGATCTCCGCGGATGACCTCTCTCGCGATCCCGCGGCCGGCGCTCGCGCCCTCGCCGAGGCGACGCGCGCCACCGTGCTCCTCAAGGGGGCCGTAACCCTCGTGGCCAGCCCCGCGGGGGCACTCTGGAGCCAGGCGGACGGTCCGGCGTGGCTCGCCACGGCTGGCGCGGGAGACGTGCTGGCGGGCATCGCGGGGTCGCTTCTCGCGGCGGGCCTTCCCGCCGACGAGGCGGGAGCGGTCGCGGCCTCGATGCACGGGCGCGCGGCTCGGCTCGCCTCGGGCGGCGGACCGATCGCGGCGCTCGACATCACCACGGCCCTCTCCGCGATCGTCGCGGCGCTCGGCGGGGCCATCGGGGACGTCCTGTCGAGCGGCGGCCGCGCGCAGTGACCCGAGGGTCGGGCCGTGACAATGCCCACCCGCGCGGGGTCGCACCATGGACCCGCGGGGCGCACGGCATCCGTCGATCTGCCTCCTGAACATCGCCTCTATGCATGTGACATATGTCACATGTAGCGTGCGTGGTAAGGCCGGATCGCTGCGCTCGCGGAGGCGTACCGCGCGCGCACGCCGGCCCCAACGTCACGGAGGGCACACCGTGGGGACTATGGGCGAGTCGAAGGCGCGCGCCTTCGTGATTTTCGGCTTCTTCACCCTTGGCGTCTTCGCGCTGACGGGGGCCTCGGGCCTCCACGCGCACGACGATCCGTCGTGGTCGGGGGCCGATCAGCAGCAACACGAGAGCGACGCGGGGTCTCCTACCCACACGGACGCGCCCCACACGGACGCGCCCCACACGGACCCACACCCCTCCGGTGCCTCCACCGGTAATCACCATGACGAGTCCGATGGCGACCACGACGGGTCAGGAGACGATGACGACGACGCGGTGCCTCCGCCCCCCTCGCCCTCCGCGACCACGACGACGACTTCGACGACCACGACAACGACGACCACGACCGGCCGCACCACCACGACCGGCCGCACCACCACGACCACCACGCGCACGAAGTCCACGACGACCACCGAGCCGCCCTTGTCGTTCACGTTCGAGGTGCAGGGCTCCGACGGCGGCACTTCGGGCGGCGGCGCCACCGGCGGCGGTGCGTCAGGGGGCGATCTCTCGCTGGGCGAGCAAATCACGGTCACGGGTAGCGACCTGCCGCCCGGGAGCAACGTGAAGGTGGAGATCCACTCGGCGGTGCGCCTGCTGGGGTGGTCGGTCGTCGGGGCGGACGGCACGTTCACTCTGACCACGGTCATTCCCTCGGACCTGACTCCCGGCGCGCACACCATCGTCGTTACCGTCTACCCGCCCGCGGGATCGCCCGGGCAGGAATCGCTGACCCTTCCCGTCGCCGCGAACACCCTGCAGCAGGTCGTTCTCGGGGCGTTCGACCCAGGAACGCCCCCCGACGTCGGCGCGCCCGCCCCCGCTGCCGTCGCACCAGAGCCTGGACCAGGCCTGGCCGACCCGACAGTCTTCGGCACCTCGCTCAAGACGGCCGCCGACATCCACCTCACCGGCTCGAGCGCGGGCGTCATCGGGGGCATCGCCGCGGCGATTGTGCTCCTGTTCGCCTTCCCTGCCGAGATCCTGCGCCTCACCTTCGTGAACAACGACCGACGCATTCGCCGGATGTTCGCCGCCGCGGGAGCGCGGGCCCGGCGCGCCGCTCCCCGGCTGACGGCCGACGCGGCGGCGATTCCCCGCTCGTTCCGCGCGGTCGCCCGCTGGTTCCGGAGCGTCGGACGGGCGGTCACGGCGAGGTTCCCCGTGCTGGGCTCCGACTGGGTTCAGGTCCTCGCGACCGCGGGCGTCGGCGCCGCGATTCTGTCCTTTGCCGATCCGAACTTCGGCTTGCACGGCAGCTCGGCGCGCCTGCTCCTCGCCATGTTCCTCTCGATTCTCTGGGTCGTCGTGACCATGAACACCGTGGTGCGGCTCTTTGCCGCGCGACGGTTCCACACGGTCGCACGCTTCACTACGATGCCGTTCGCGCTGCTGTTCATGGTCGTTGGCGTGATCGCCTCGCGGCTCGCGCACTTCCACCCCGGCTTCGTGATCGGGTTGGTAATGGGAGTGACGTACGCGCGTTCCCTGCGCCACAGGGACGAGGCGGAACTCGCCTTGGTCGGTGCCGCGACCTTCTTCTCCGTCGGCCTCATCTCGTGGTTCGCGTTCAACGCGCTCGCGACGGGTCCGGCGCACGAGGAGGCCGGCTTCTGGGTCGAATTGTTCCGCGAGGTGTTCGCCGCGGGGACCCTCGAGTCCTTCGTCGCGCTGGTCGTGGGCCTCCTGCCGATGACCTTCCTCGAGGGCCGCCCGCTCTTCGAGTGGTCGCGCAAGGTTTGGGCGGGCGTCTACGCCGTTGCGCTCGTGACCTTCCTCGTGCTCGTCGTGCCCATCAGCGGCAACTTCCGCGAATCGCGGGGCAACTTCTTCGCGCTGCTCGCGGGACTGGTCGCCTTCGCCATCGTGGCAATGTCCATTTGGTTCGCCTTCCGGGTCGCGGAGCGACGCGACCGAGAGCGGGAGGGCGCGGACGGGATCGCGGCCGAGGAAGCGCCCGCAGTCGGGGCTAGGGCGCGCGGCCGGGGCTAGGGCGCGCGGCCGATAGCGACGGTCGCGTCGTACTCGTCGTTCTCGACAATGCGGACGGCGAGCCCCGCCTCCGCCATGTGGCGCGCGGTGGCCGGGGCCTGCGCCCTGCCCGTCTCGATCAGCACGTGCCCGCCGGGAGCGAGCCACGTCGGCGCCCCTGCGGCGATCCTCCGGTGGAGGTCGGTGCCATCGGGCCCGCCGTCGAGCGCGACCCGATGCTCGTGGTCGCGGGCCTCCGGGGGCATGAGGCGGATCGCATAGGTGGGAACGTAGGGGGCGTTCGCTACGACGACGGAGACTCGCCCCCTGAGGTCGGGGGGAAGCGCGTCGAAGAGGTCGCCCTCGAACACCCTCCCGCCCGCGGGCTCTACGTTGCCCCGCGCGCAGTCCACCGCAGCGGGGTCGATGTCGGTGGCGTAGACCTCGGCCGAAGGCGCCAGGGTCAGGATCGCAGCGGCGATCGCGCCCGACCCGCAACAGAGGTCGAGGGCCACGGGGCTGGCGTTGGCGACAGGGCCGGCGTCGGCGACCGGAGCGAGTAGCCGCACGGCCTCGCCCACGAGCGCCTCCGTCCGACGCCGCGGCACGAACACGCCGGGGGTCACGGAGATCCGGAGCCCGCAGAACTCCGCCCAACCGAGGAGGTACTCGAGCGGCTCGCCCGCGACGCGCCGCCTGACCAGGCGCTCTCGCTCAGCACGCGTCAACCCCGCGTCGCCGATGAGCCGGGCCTCGTCTTCCGCGAACACGCACCCCGCGGCGCGCAACCGTGCCACGACTGTGCTCCGGCTGGCACCTGCGACCATGTCACTCCCCCGCTCGGAAGGTCCAGCGAATCCGGCCATGGTAGTCGAGCATGCGGTCCGCGTGGGCCGCCTACCGGAGGTCGGGAATCTCCAGGGAGACCTGGACCCGTGCATCCTCGTCGATGCCCTCCGCCTCGCGGACCGCGCGCTTGATGCCCATGACGTAGGCCCCGCTCGACCGACTGGGGAAGATCGACGTGCCCCAGGTCGTCGCGCCGATCCGCGCCTTGACCCGCACGGCGCCGAAGCCCCGCCGCGGCCCGGCGTAGCGCGCCTCGATCTCATCGGACAGGCCCTCGGGAAGCGCGACCATGTGCCACGCTCCGTCCCCCGGCGTCGTGAACACCCGCGCGGTGAATCTCAGTTCGTCGGCCACTCGCCGACGCTATCACCGCGGACGGACGCCACGGGCGGCAGAGGTCCGCAAAGGGCCGCGCGCTCGACTGTGCCCCTCACCCCCGCAATAGACCGAACGGTCGTGCTATTCTTTGGGCGAGACGAGGCGCGACGTGGGTCCCGCCCCGGCAAGACACGCGAAGACGGAGCGCCATCATGTCCCAGACCACCCACATCAAGATCACGACCGATCCGGCGGAGGCGCCCGACCCCGACGCCTCGTCCGAACCGACCGAAGCCGCGAAGCCACAGGGCTCCGCCCCTCGTCCCCCGCGTACGATGGGGCGACGGGCGCGGCACTCCTTCGACATCGACCTCACGCCCGCCGAACTCGAAAAGGACCTCTCGTACGGACGGGACTGATGGCGGAAGCTGAACCGACGCTGACCAAGGGCCAGCGGACACGCGAGGAGATCCTGCGCATCGCCCAGGACCTCACGAGCGAGATCGGGCTCGAGGCCGTCACCATCGGAGACCTCGCGACGCAGGCGGGGATGTCGAAGAGCGGACTGTACGCCCACTTCGACTCCAAGGAGGCGCTCCAATGCGCGATCCTCGATGCCGCGGCCGAGCGCTTCAACAACGTCGTCCTCCGTCCCGCGTTTGAGGCGTCCCGCGGCCTCCCGCGCATCGAACGACTGTTCTCCCATTGGATCGAGTGGGAAGACAAGGAGTACCCGGGCGGCTGCCCCCTCATCGCAGCCGCCACCGAATTCGACGACCGGCCTGGACCCGTCCACGACCGGATCCAGGAATACATCGAACGGATGATCGGGGTCTCGACCAGGGCCGCGGACATCGCGGTCGCGGAGGGCCACTTCGCCCCCGACCTCGACACGCGTCAGTACGCGTACGAGTGCTGGGGAATCCTCCTCGCCCACCAGACGTTCCGTCGGCTGCTGGGCGCCGCCGACGCGGCGGCCCTCGCCCAGCGTGCGTTCGATGGCCTTACGGCACGGTCGCTGCCCCGCGCGGGCTCGTAGGCGCGCGAGCACTGTGCCCAAGTCGATCGGTGGGCCAGGTGGGGCTCGAACCCACGACCGACGGATTATGAGTCCGTTGCTCTAACCGGCTGAGCTACTGGCCCCGGGGCGTGTTGGCCCGGAGGTGTCCCGGACCAGCGTACGCGGACGCGCGGGACGGGAGTGGCCGCCGCGACATCGCTCGGGTCAGTTCACTATCTCGTACGCGCTCTCGCCGTGCTGCGAGTAATCGAGCCCGTCGTATTCGTGCTTGTCCGAAACCCTCAGGCCTATGGCGGCGCGGACGAGCCACGCGAGCCCGTAGCTCACGAGGAAGGCGAACGCGGAGGCCGCGAGAATCGCGACCAATTGCTTGCCGAGTTGCTCCGCCCCTCCCCCGTTGAGCAAACCGACACTCGCGCCGCCGTTGGCGAGGAGCGCGCGGGCGAAGAGGCCGATGAAGAGCATCCCGACGACGCCGCCGACGTAGTGGACGGCGAGGACGTCGAGCGAGTCGTCGATCTTGAGGCGGAACTTGACCCTGAGCCCCCAGAAGCACGCCATTCCGGCGACGACGCCGAGCAGGAGCGCGGGGAGCGGGTCGAGGAAGCCCGCGGCCGGCGTGATCGCCACGAGGCCGCCGACGGCGCCGGTGGCGGCGCCGAGCGCCGTGGGTTTGCCGACGCGCCAGCGCTCGACGATGAGCCAGCCGAGGATGCCCCCCACCCCAGAAAGGTGCGTCCCGAGCGCGGCGGCGGCGGCGTCGGCGCCAGCGGAGAGGGCGGACCCGGCGTTGAAGCCAATCCATCCGAACCACAGGAGCCCCGCGCCGAGGATCGTCAGGGGCAGGTTGTGGGGCTGCATCAGCTCCTTTGGCCAGCCCTGGCGCCGCCCGAGGACGGCGGCGAGGGCGAGCGCGGAGGCCCCGGAGCAGATCTCCACCACCGTGCCCCCCGCGAAGTCCAGGACACCCCACTTCGCCATCCAGCCGTCTGTCCCCCACGCCCAGTGCGCAAGCACCGGATACACGAAGACGGACCACAGCGACAGGAACACGAGTACCGAGCTGAAGCGCATGCGATCCGCGCCCGCGCCCGTGATGAGCGCGCCCGTGATGACCGCGAACATCATCTGGAACATGACGAAGGCGGCGGGCGGGAAGCTGTAGGTGAAGGCGCCGGCATCGTTGATGTGGCGAAGCCCGAGGAAGTCAAGACCGCCGATGAGGCCCGAACCGGCGTCGGGCCCGAAGGCGAGCGTGAAGCCCACCAGGGTCCACGTCACGGAGATCACCGCGAGGGCGCCGAAGGAGTACATGAGCATTGCGAGGGTGTTCTTGGCGCGAACCATGCCCGCGTAGAAGATCGCCAGGCCTGGGGACATCAGGAGCACGAGGGCCGTGCAGAGAAGCATCCATGCGGTGTCGCCGGTGTCGAAGCTCACGGGTCGCTTCCTTCCGTGCGCGCACCTGGCCCGGACCCTGCTGCCCGGAGCACTCCTACGCGCGATGCCGAGCGTATAGATTTCAGGTTTCGGTCATGTTTCGACGCCGTTAACAGTTGCATGAGTGCCGAGCCCCGAACCGGATTCCGGGGTGATCGTGCCGCTCGGCCCGATCCGGTACAGTGGTGCCTCGCGATCCTCCGTAGCTCAATTGGCAGAGCAGCCGACTGTTAATCGGCAGGTTACTGGTTCGAGTCCAGTCGGGGGAGCTTCGGGGCGCGGGCGGCCCGGCCCCCAACAATCAGCGTCGGGCGCGATACGCCGCGGTCACGTACGGCACCGCGACGGTACCCCCCGTCGCCAAGCCGGGAACGCCATCTAGCACTTCGCGCACGCGCGCCTCGACCTCAGCTCGACCCGCCGCGTCGGCCTCAATGTAGTAGCTGCGGGAACGCACCATCGCCTCGATCGCGTCGCGCGTCATCGGCCGCGACCACTCGACGCGGAGTCCCTCCGGCGGCCCGAAGGGCGCGGCGACGGTCGGCCCGCCCGCGGCGATGAGCTCCTCGGCGACGGATCCATGCATCGCCCCCGTGAGCGCCGCGACCCACGGCTCGCTCTCGTCGCGGACGTTCCAGATCAGGCCGAGCATCCCTGATGAAGCCAGCACGCGCGCCGCCTCGCGCGACGCGCGAGGGATGTCCACCCAGTGCCAGGCCTGGCCAAGCACGACGGCGCCGACGCTCGCGTCGGGTAGCGGGATCTCCTCGGCGGTCCCCACCACGGCGCGAACGCCGGGGAGTTCGCTCGTGAGCCTCGCCAGCATGGCCGCGTCGGGATCAATCGCGATGGCGTCGCGCCCCAGCGCCAGGACGCCGCGGGTGAGCTTGCCCGTGCCCGCGCCGAGGTCGAGGACGGTGCCCTCGGTGCCCTCGAGCATCCAAGCGACGGCCTCGGCGGGGTACTCAGGGCGGCCCGCCTCATAGGCGTCCGCCGCCGCGCCGAAACTCGTTCCCTGAGCCACGCCCACATCGTACGGCCGCGCGGCGGGTCGGAAGCGAGGCTGCTACGCCCCGGCCTTCTTGAGGCGCGCCGTGGCGCGCCCGCGGGTCGCCTTTTCGAGGATGACCTTGCGGAGCCGCACGAACTCCGGCGTCACCTCGACGCACTCGTCCTCACGGGCAAAGTCCAGGCACTCCTCGAGCGTGAGGCGGCGCGGCGGGGTGAGGCTCTCGAAGTTGTCGCTCGTGGACGAGCGAATGTTCGTGAGCTGCTTCTCCTTGGTGATGTTGACGTCCATGTCTTCGTTCCGCGCGTTCTCGCCGACGATCATGCCCTCGTAGACCTCCTGCGTCGGCTGCACGAAGAACGTGCCGCGGTCCTGGAGCGTGGTGAGGGCATTGGGCGTCACGGGGCCGGGACGGTCGGCGACGAGCGAGCCCGAGTTCCTGTACTCGATGGGGCCGAACCAGCGCTCGTACCCCTGGGCGATCGACGAGGCGATGCCCGTGCCGCGCGTGTCCGTCAGGAAGACGGAGCGGAACCCGATGAGGCCTCGAGCGGGAACCAGGAACTCCATGCGAACCCAGCCGGTGCCGTGGTTCGACATGGTGGTCATGCGGCCCTTGCGGCCCGCAAGGAGCTGCGTGACCGTCCCGAGGTGCTCCTCCGGGACGTCCACGGTGAGGTGCTCCATCGGCTCGTGGACGTGTCCGCCCACCATCTTGGTCACGACCTGGGGTTTGCCCACCGTGAGCTCGAAGCCCTCGCGCCGCATCTGCTCCACGAGGATTGCGAGCGCGAGCTCCCCGCGCCCCTGGACCTCCCACGAGTCGGGGCGGTCGGTGGGCAGGACGCGGATCGAGACGTTGCCGACGAGTTCGCGGTCCAGGCGGTCCTTGACCTGACGGGCGGTAACCTTGCCGCCCTTGGTCCGGCCTGCGAGCGGGGACGTGTTGATGCCGACGGTCATGGAGATCGCGGGGTCGTCTACCGTGATGAGGGGAAGGGGGCGGGGGTCGTCGATATCCGTAAGGGTCTCGCCGATCGTGATGTCCTCGATGCCGGCCACCGCGACGATGTCGCCGGGGCCGGCGCTGTCCACCGGGACGCGCTCCAGGCCCTTGGTCTCCAGGAGCTCGGTGATCTTGACGGGCTTGATCGTGCCATCCCTGCGGGCCCACGCGACCGTCTGGCCCTTGCGAATCGTGCCGTTGAACACGCGCAGCAGCGCGAGGCGGCCGAGGAACGGGGAGGCGTCGAGGTTGGTGACGTGCGCCTGCAGCGGGGCGCCCTCCTCGTACACGGGCGCGGGGACGCGGTCCAGGATGACCTTGAAGAGCGGCTCGAGGTTGGAGTGGTTCGGCATCTCACCGTCCGCCGGCTGGTCCATGGAGGCGCGGCCGGCCTTCGCCGATGCGTAGACGACGGGCACGTTAAGGAGCCGGTCGACGTCGAGGTCGGGGACCTCGTCGTGGAGGTCCGAGGCGAGGCCGAGGAGCAGGTCGTGTGTCTCTTCGACGACGGCGGCGATGCGGGCGTCGGGCCGGTCAACCTTGTTGACGACGATGATGACGGGCAGGTGTGCGGCGAGCGCCTTGCGGAGCACGAAACGCGTCTGCGGGAGGGGACCCTCGGACGCGTCGACCAGCAGGACGACGCCGTCCACCATGCTGAGCCCGCGCTCCACCTCGCCGCCGAAGTCCGCGTGGCCGGGGGTGTCGATCACGTTGATCGTCACGGGGTTCTTGCCCGCCGCCGCGCCGGTGTACCGGATCGCGGTGTTCTTCGCGAGGATCGTGATGCCCTTTTCGCGCTCGAGGTCTCCCGAGTCCATCGCCCGCTCGTTGACGTGGGCGTGCTCGCCGAAGGCGCCACCCTGCCACAGCATGGCGTCGACGAGCGTCGTCTTGCCGTGGTCGACGTGGGCCACGATGGCGACGTTGCGCAAATCGTCGCGCGTGGGCATGGGGAACTCGCTTCGTAGAGGGGGATCGCCGGCCGTGCCGTGGCGGCCCAGACAGTCTACCGTGCGGCGACGCGACGCCCGCTATAGGGCGATCCGCCTCGCTTCTACGCCGATCGAGGCGGATCGCCCCATACGCCCCGCCAGTCACCCAACCGGCCCGAAAGGCCTAAGGGGCCGCGGTCGCGCCGACGGGCACCCCACGCGCCGGGGCGCGCGGATCAAGTATCCGGTAGGCAAGGAGCTTGATGCCGTCACTCACCAGGGCCCAGGCAATCGCGTAGACCCAGACGAATCCGGCCCAGCCCCAGCCGAGGGGCGTCATGAAGAGCCCATACACCGCGATGAGCGTCGCGAGGGCCTGCGTGCCGAAAACCGCGAACAGGAGGGCTCGGGCCGGTCGAATGGACCAGAACGGGCCCCGCGTCCTGGTGAGGAAGATGGTCAGGTGGCCGGCGACGGACAGCATCAGGTACATCAGGGTCTGAAGCTGGGGGTGACCGAGGTCGAAAACCCGGTCGCCGAGGTAGAACAACCCGAACGCGGCGATCGGCCCCACGACACCAAGGACCGTGGCGATGCCGAGCACGAGGCGCATGTTCCAGGCTTCGGGCTCGTCCTTGTAGTGAACCCTGTCGTAGGCGATGGACAGGATCGCGCCGTCGTTGAGCAAAGCGAGCATGACGATCATGACGGCCGTCACGGGGTAGAAGTTGAAGAACAGGATCGCGATGGTCATGAAGAACAGGACGCGAAGCGTCTCCGTGATGCGGTACATCGCGTAGCTGTTCATCCGCTGGAAGATTCGCCGGCTCTCCTTGATCGCGTCGATGATCACCGACAGGCCCGGGGCCAGCAGCACGATGTCCGCGGCCGCGCGCGCCGCATCGGTAGCCCCGGACACGGCGATCCCGCAATCCGCCTTCTTCAGCGCGGGAGCGTCGTTCACCCCGTCGCCGGTCATGCCGACGATGTGGCCCCGCCCCTGCAGGACGTCGATGATGTGGAACTTATGTTCGGGGAACACCTGCGCGAACCCGTCGACCGTCTCGATGGAATCGGCGACCGATGCCGTCTCCGTCTTCTTCGCATCACCTAGCTCGCGTGCGTCGAGGATGTCCGCGCCGAGTCCGACCTTCACCGCCGTCTCCTTGGCGATCGCGGCGCGTCACCTGTCACCATCTTCATGTTCACGCCGATGGCGCGTGCGGTCGCGATGGTTGACGCGGCGTCGGTCCGCGGCGGGTCGAACAGCGGGACGACTCCCACGAGCTTCCACGCGCCGCGCCCATCGCGCCGGCGACGCCGAGCGAACGGAAGCCCTGACGGCGAATTCGTTGACCGCGGCCTCGGCGTCACGCTTCTCCTTGGCGGCGCCCGTGACGAGGTCGAGGATCACCTGGGGGGCGCCCTTGGTAACGGAGAAGCCTTCCCGTCCGGGCCAGTGACGGTGGCCTCGGTGCGCTTGTGAACCGGGTCGAAGGGCTGGAAGTGGGTCACGTGGTAGCCGCGCAGGCATCCGCGGACGTCAGACCGCCCAGGACCGCCAGTCGATTGGGTCGGCATCGTCGTCGCGCGACGCCAACGCGGCATGCACGATGACGTCGCCGGCGGTGGACCCGCGACGGCGAACGGATCCGAGCGTGAGCTTGTTCTGCGTCAGCGTGCCGGTCTTGTCCGCGCACAGCACGTCCACGCCGCCAGCTCCTCGATCGAAACAGCCTGCTGAGACGCTTGCTCCTTGGCGAGCAGACGCGCGCCGACGGCCATCGTCACCGACAGCACGGTCGGCATCGCTACCGGAATCGCGGCCACGGTCAGGACCAGAGCGAACTGCAGGGTGGTGACGACCGCGTTCCACGCAGCAGCGAGATGGCCACGATCACCGTCACCAACGCCACCGCGAGAATGATCAGGTAGTTCCCGATCTTCAGCACGGCGCGCTGGAAGTGGCTGACCGCGTGGACGTTCTGCACCAGCTCCGCGGTCTTGCCGAAGTAGGTGCGCTCGCCGGTGGCATAGACGAGCGCGCCGGCCTCGCCGCGACGCAGGATCGAACCGAGAACACGGCATCCCCCGGCCTGCGGGTGGCGGGCAACGACTCGCCGGCAGCGCCGACTGGTCGACCTCGACCTCGTCGCCGTCCAGCAGGCGAGCGTCCGCAGGACGATGTCACCCAGGCGCAGGCGGATCACGTCACCGGCCCAGCTCGCGCGCGGGGGGGTGACCCACTTTCCGTCCGTCGGACGCGCGCGGTAGTCGCCAACTAGGCCTTCAACGCGTCGATGCGTTCCCGCCTGCGCTCCTCGGGTAGCCGACGACCCGTTGAGACGAGTAGCACCAAGATGATAGAGAAGTCGGCCCAGTGCCCACCACTCCGGACAGGATCACCGCGACCTCGATCATCCACGGGATCGGACCCCAGAAGTACCCGAGGAACTTCAGCAGAGGATGGTCTTGACCTCGACGATCTCGTTCGGCCGATTCGCCAGCCGTTCCTTCGCCTCGGCCTCGCTTAGCCCGTCCAGGAGGTACCAATTGCTCTCCACCTCGGCGAGTGGAATCGACGCGAGTCGTTGCCCTGGTGGGGGCGGCCTCGCCGTCGCGCGGAACGAGGCACGCCGAGCGATACCCGATGCCATGGAGAGAACCTCCTTCCCGAGCGCGACCACGCCTCCGGATCGGGCTAGGGCTCCGTGCAATGAATCTCCAGTACTCCAATTCACGTACCCACAATCGGAGAGAAAGGCCTACGCACGCGCCTGCAGCGCGCCCACGAGCAAAAGCACCGCTGGGAGACGAGGCAGGACGCCGAGGGCCGAGAGGCCACTCCCCACCAAAGCGCGGCGCAGCAGGCCCAGAGCGGAAGAGCTAGTCGTCGCCGGAACGGGGATAGCCCGCCGGGGCTGGGGCGTCTCCGGCCATCAGGCGCTCGCCCGCACGTACGACGTGCGCGAATCGCGCTGGCAGGGGAATCGCTTCGTAGAGATCACCACGGCGGGGTGGCGAGAAGTCCGCCCGCACACCCGCGATCACTCCAGACCACCTCGGCTCGGCGTCACTGAGATAAGACAGCCGGGCGAAAAGCTGGAGGCGCCGGCCACCTGCCGCGCGAAGTCACCGTACCGAGAGAGATCGAAGGACCGTGATGGCGTCATCGAGCGCCTCGTCGCGGACCAACCACAGAGGCGCGCTCAGATAGAGGCGGCGCGTGAAGACCGTCCAGTCGGAACTGACAACCGCAGCCGCAGAAAAGACCGCCAGCGGGTGAGAGCCCCGCGAGCGTCGCCAGAACCGGGATGCGGGTCTCAGAAGCCCGGGATCGAATCGGGAAAGACGTCTACGCCAGGGCGCGAGCGCCGCGCCACGCGCGTCTGCCAGAGCAGCGCGCAGCGACGGCGCGACGAGCTCGACGTCGGACGCGGGAGACACGCGCGCCAGGACGACGCGAGGCGCGAGCGCAGCGCCCACCAGCGAGCGACCGCCGAACCGAGAGCGAACCGCGAGCCGCGCCGCGCGCCCCGCTGAACCAGCGAGCAACTAGCACCAGGCGAGCGCAACGGACTCTCAGTGCGCAGCGCAGGCAAACCCAAGCACGCCAAGCACGATGGCCGCCGCAGCGCTCCGGCCAGAACTCAATCTAGTCTGCGCGTTCTGCCGGGCGCCTAGGCGCCCGCGCTTTGAAGACAACCGTCAAGCATCCGCTCGCGGTTGGTCAATCTCGTCGAGTTTCCCGAGCGCCTCCACCGGAGTGAGGATCACGAGGCCCTCGACGCGCACGCCCCGCAGCGCCCTATCGCCGGTCACCAGCGCGTCGACGCGGCGGTCCAGCGCGAGCGCGACGAGGTAGTCGTCGCCGGGATCCGGTGAGACTCCACGTTGGGTAGCCGCGTCGGGCACTGCGCACCACGGTGGATGCCACGAGAGCGACGAAGGCGTTGGCGGCGTCCGCCGTCACCCACGCGCGAAACTTGGGCCGAGCCAGAACCTCCGCCAGTTCGTCGACAAGCGTTGGAGAGGCGACGAACTCAACCTCGCCGTCGAACCAGCGCCGGATCAGTTGCCCGGGCGGACCGTTCGACGCCAGAAGCGCCGAGATGTAGACCCCTGGGTCGACAACGAGACGCACGGGGCGGCGCTAGTTCGACGATCGCGCGCGCTCGGCACGGAAGGCGCGCAGTTCGGTGTAAGCCAGCTCGTAGGCGTCTGCCTCGGACATCGCCGAACCGCGGTCGAGCAGTTCTAGCCCGAGGAAGCGTCGCAGCGCGCTCTCCACCACGTCCGAGTCGCGGATGTCGAGACGTGCCGCATACACGCGCGCGGCGCGCAGCACGTCCTCGTCCACGTAGATCGTCGACTTGCGCTTTGCCATCTTTCCATCATAGCGCAGGATGACCATGCTGAGCGGGGCTACTCCTCCCGGTGCCCCCTGCGCTCACCCTCGAGCGCCACGAGCTCGGCGAACGCCTCCTGGTACCCCTCGTTTCCCTCGCCGATGCGTTGCATCCGCCCGCGGACCTCGCCGATGCGCCGCGTGAGGCTCAGATCCTGCACGCGGGACAGCACGCTCTTGACGTAGCGCGCCATCTCCGAGGGCCGGTCCTGCGGGATCGTCGAGACGATGAGCTCGGACACGAGCGGGGCGAGCACCTCCCCCACCTCGTCGGCGACGCGGTTCGCCCAGTCGCTGCCCGCCGTCGCGATTCCGCCCGCGGCCGCGATACCGTCGAGCACCGCGCGGTACTGCGGCACCGTGAACGTCTCCGGACCGATCCCCGCGGCCCACGCCGGGTCCACCTTCTCCGGCATCTGTAGCAGCACCTCGAGCGCGAGACGCTCGGCGCGAACCACGGGATCACTGGGGTCGGGGCCGACGGCCGGGCCGGGCTGCCCTACGCCCGACTGCCCTGCGCTCGACTGCCCTGCGCCGGGCGCGGCCTTCGTGCCCCTCCGCGCCTGGGCGGCGTCGCGGACGGCCCGCATGACCTCGGCCGGGTCCATCCCGAGCCACCCGGAGAGGCGGCGCGCGTACTCGGGGCCGATGGCGCCGTCCCGGATCCCGGCGACGACGGGGGCGGCCGCGCGGAGCGCCGAGACGCGACCCTCGGGCGTCTCGAGGTCGTTGCCCGCGAGCGCCGACTTGATGACGAACTCGTAGAGCGGGACGCGCGCCTCGACGAGCGCCTCGACGGCCGCATCCCCATCGCGGAGCCGCAGGTCGCACGGGTCCAGGCCGTCCGGCCCGACGGCGACGAACGTCTGGGAAAGGAACGTCGCGTCGAGCTGGAACGCCTTGAGCGCGGCGTTCTGACCCGCGTCGTCGGCGTCGAAGGTGAAGATCACCTCGCCGCGCGAGCCACCGACCTTGGTC
Source organism: uncultured Actinomycetota bacterium (assembly GCA_963830335.1). Lineage (GTDB taxonomy): Bacteria > Actinomycetota > Actinomycetes > Actinomycetales > Demequinaceae > JAFGBM01. The sequence continues at coordinate 243,991 of CAWHLX010000006.1, read as the reverse complement.
GGAGCGCCCGCGTCGCCCCCCAGCAGGCGCCGCAGCACCTTGGCGTGCTCCTCGCCGAACGCCGTCCCGCACGTCGCGACCGCCGTCGTCACCCCGGCAAGGTGGCACGCCATGACGTCGGTGTAGCCCTCCACGACGACGACGCGATGCGTGGACGCGATGTCCCTCTTGGCGAGGTCGAGGCCGTAAAGCACCTGCGACTTCTTGTAGAGCGCGGTCTCTGGCGTGTTGAGGTACTTGGGTCCATCGTCGTCCTCGTAGAGCTTGCGGGCGCCGAATCCCACGACCTCGCCCGTCACGGCGCGAATAGGCCAGACGAGTCGGCCCCGGAATCGGTCGTAGAGGCGGGCGCTCTGGCCCGACGCGCTCTGGCCCCGCGAGACCAGGCCGGAGGCCTCGATCTCGGGCTCCGTGAACCCCTTCCCGCGCAGGTGGTCTAGGAGCGCGGACCATCCCTTAGGCGCGTACCCGACCCCAAACTGAGCGGCCGCCTCCTTGCCGAACCCGCGCCCCGTCAGGAAATCGCGGCCCGTCTTCGCCTCGGGCGACAGCAGTTGCTCGACGAAGAATTCCGCCGCGACGCGGTGCGCCTCGAGCATGCGCTTGCGGCTGCCCCCGCCGTCGGTCGAGCCGCGCGCCCCGCCCGACTCGTACCGGAGCGTCACCCCCGCGCGCCCCGCGAGGTATTCCACGGCGTCGGCGAAGGGCAATCCGTCGGCCTTCATGATGAAGGCGATGACGTCCCCGCCCTCGCCGCAACCGAAGCAATGCCAGTGGCCCTGCATGGGGCGAACGTGGAACGACGGCGACTTCTCGTCGTGGAAGGGGCAGAGGCCTTTGAGGGATCCGACGCCGGCCTGCTTGAGAGCGACGCGCTCGCGGACGATGTCCTCGAGCGGAGCTTTCTCGCGCACGGCCGCGATGTCGTCGCGATTGATCGTTCCTGCCATGTCTCTCCTTGGGCCCAGTCACACCCTATGCGCCCGAGATAGGCTGAGGCACGAGCGAAAGGGTCACCGTGAGAGTCGATGCGTTCCTGGCGGATTCCGCCGATGTCATCAACAACAAGATCTACGCGCTCGGCGCGGGCTGGAACACGATCTTCGCGCGCAACTTCCCCGTCATCCACCGGCGCCTCACGCTAGCCGCGACCGTGCACGTTCCCTTCACCGATACGAACACCGCTCACAAGTTCGAGATTCGCCTGGTGACCGAGGACGGCGCCGATCACCCGATTGGCATGCGCGCCGACGCCGGGGGCCAGCCAGTCCCCGTCACGGCGATGGGGGGCGAGTTCACGCTCGGCCGGCCTCCGCAGCTCGTGGACGGCGACGAACAGATCGCGTGCTTCGCGTTCACCATTGACGGGATGCGGTTCGAGGCGCCGGGGATGTTCTCCTGGGTCATCACCATCGACGGCGAGGAGGCGACCCGCCTCCCCATGCGCGTCCAGGAGCAGCGGGGCTAGAGCCCCGGGGCTGCCGAGCGGACGACGCAATGAGGGCCTTCAGCGACGTGGTGTACCCGGCGGTGCTCCTGGCAATGGCCGCGGTCCTCGCGGCGGGCGCGCTGGCCTACCTCGTTGCGACCCGGACTGCTCCCACCCAGAATCCCGTGCGCTTCGCGCGCCTCCTGATCGTCGCCGCATGGGTGGCGCGTGGCGCCACGGGAATCGAGATCATCGCGATCGGCGCGCTCCTGGGCGCCGGCGTCACCCACCCGCCGATGGTGATGACCATCGGCTACCTGGTCGCCGCGGTCGCCGTGCTCGCGCTCCTCGGCATCAGCCGCTTCGGCGCCCCTCCTGCGCCCGGCCAAACCCGCGACCCGGAGCAGCCCGTCCTGAGCCCGCGCCAGATGGTGCAAGCCGACGGGATGGCGGCGATGGTCGTCGGCGTCGCTCTCGCGGTGGTCGCGTGGCGGCTTAACACCATCCTGCTAGCGGGCTAGGGTCGCGATATGAAGCCCCTGCCCCGCCTGGCCTTGCTCGTTACCTACGCGATCCTCTTCCTCGCCGCAGCCGGGCGCTCGAGCGTGCAGCTGACCACGAAGGCCTCAGAGGCGCCGCTCGCATACTGGCTCTCCGCCGTCGCGGCCCTCATCTACGGCGTGATCGCGTTCGCGCTCTGGCGCGCGACGACGCGATGGCGCACGGTCGCGCTCGTCGGGACCGCCGTGGAGCTATTCGGGGTGCTCGCGGTCGGGACCTGGGGCATCCTCGATCCCAACCTCTGGCCCGACCAGACGGTGTGGTCGGGGTACGGCTCCGGGTACGGATGGATCCCGCTGATCCTCCCGCCGATCGCTCTGTGGACGCTCATCAGGGCGCGGAAGGCGACGGGGACAGGCGCCGTGAGCGCGACGGACACGATCAAGGCCGTCGCCGAAGAAGTCGCTGGCTTCACGCGGGAGGTGGTGGGCAACTCCACGCGCGACGAGTTCATGGTGGCCGAGGGCGAGGCCGAGGTCATCGACGCCGAGGCCAAGTTGGCGGGAGATCACAAGAAGGACGCCCACGAAGGCTGACTCACGCGGGGTGCGAGACCCCAACGATTGCTCCGTGGCCTCCGTTTGACAGGTGCGTCCGAGCGTTGGAGGTGGAATGGCCGCGTGGCAACCGCTGCTGGCGCAGGTGATGCGCGAGCGCTCCCACCTGCTCGTTGCGTACGCGGGCCTGTACACGGGGAACGTCGCCGACGCCGAGGACGTGGTCCAGGAGGCCCTGATCCGGTCGTTCAGTCGCGGTCGCTCGTTCGAGAACGTCGCGGCGGCCGACGCCTATGTCCGCAAGGCGATCCCCTGCGTCTTCATCGACCGGGCGAGGGCGTCGTCGTCGACCCGTCGCGCGGTTCGCCGATCCGTCGACCACGCGCCCCACACGGTCGACATTGACGCCAAGGTCGATGTCCGCCGCGCCTTGCACCAGCTCTCCCCCCGAGAGCGCACGTGCATCGTGCTCCGGTTCTTCGATGACATGACGGTGCCCCAAATCGCCTCCCGGCTGGGGATCAGTGATGGCACCGTCAAGCGCTACCTTTCGGACGCCTCCTCGCGCTTGTCCGAGCACCTGTCCATCGACGCCGACTGGCGGAGCGCTCCCGAGCGCGCCGACGTCGTGGCGCCTACGAGCCGCATTACCCCCTAGGGAGCGATCATGCCGAATGACAGTCTGAGGGAGTTGCTGGTCCACGGGTACGACGAGCATGCGTCGACCATGGGGTCGGGTACGAGTTTCGAGTCGCGCTACTTCGCCGGGGTGTCCCGACGGGTGACGAGGCGCCGGGCGGCACGAGCGGTCGCGATCGCCGGCGGGACGGTCGCGTCCGTCACGGTGCTTGCTATCGGCGCGAATGCGGTGGCGCACTTGCCGTTCGCGCAGGCGCCAGCCGTATCGCCGTCCCCGACGGGCTCGAATGCCGGACCGGTACCCGGCCCCTCGCCCGACGTCTCGCCCTCGCCCGCACCGACCGCGGCACCACTGGACTTGTGGCGCAGCCAGGGCACCGTGATCCCGCCGCTCCCGACCGGCCCCGCGGCGGGAGTCGTCAACGAGGACGCCATCCTGCGCTTGGTGACCGGGGCTGCGGCGCCCTCCTCCTCGCCGACTGCCCCAGCCGGCATCGGCTGCGGTGCGCCCATTGCCGGCACCTACGTCGACCCGCTCTTCGACGAAGCCTCGGCGCGCATCCTGCGGCCCGACACCCCCTACCCGACGTTCCTCGATCCGTCATACTCCGGCCAGCCCGGCGACGTCTTCCTTGGCCTGCGGGACCTCCTCGCCACCGGAGGACTCGAGTCCCCTGTTCCGGCTGGGACCTTCTGGGTGGCGCTCAGCTACCGGTCGGAGGCCCTCGCGGCCGCGACGGTGTACGACCCGGACACGGGTCTCTACAGCGGCGGGGTCCAGGCCGACTACGACATCGTGGCGAACGGAGGCGACATCGCCGGGAGCGGAACCTTCACGGACCTTCCGGGTTACCTCGACCTCGCCTTCGGGGCCGTGCTCGTCCGGGATGGCGTCGTCATCGGGCACGCGGAGTTGGGCTCGCAGGATGGCTCGATGCCGCTGGACATCACCCTGAACGAGGTCAGCGCCACGACGGGCACCGTCGACGCGGTGCGCGACTTCGGGCTCGGGCGGCTGGAGTCGGTCACGTGGTGCGGTGCCGCGCCCGCCGGGGGCGTCGACGCGTACGCCGTGGTCGGCTCCACCTGGAACCCGGCAGGCCCGCTCGCCTACTCGGTGATCTGGGCGGGCCAGGTCGAGTACAAGTAGCGCGCCGACGCAGGGCCTTCGCCCGACCTACGGCGCGACCACCCAGGACGTGACCCCCCACGAGCCCGGGTCGATTCCCGATCCCGGTCCGGTCAGAGGCGCCGGGAGGAGAATGACCTGCGTGTCGGTCGCGAGGTCGTACGCCACAACGGTGGAGGCGACGAACGAGTCGTTCCCGTCAAGCTGCCCCTGCAGATAGAGGACCCCGTTCACGACCGACGCGATGTACGTTGTTTGACACGAGTCTCCGCGGGCATCGAAAGCGACCACCCGCCGCAACTTCCCGTGGTCGTCGACGCCGACGTCGTTCGACATGTCTGCCTCCGGCTCGAACACCCCGAATTTCCCCACCCAGACACCTGGGGAGATCCAGATTTCATGGTCGACACGGACGGCGTCGTCCGGCGGCTCCACGGCGGGGTCCGCGGTGACGGCGCCCGAGGCGGCATCGACGTCGAAGTGCCGGACGGTCGCATCGGTGCCGGAGTAGCAGGAGACCGCGAAGTGGCCCTGGGCCACCGGTCCGAGCGGGTAGCAGGAACCGAGAGCGTCGAGCTCGGGGAGCCTCTTCACGCCGTTCGTGGCGAGAGAGAAGAGGCCCGTGCGAGACTCGCCGCTTTCGCCTGGGCTTGTCTGGGCGACCACGATCCAGTTCGCGTCGAGCGCCCGGGTGGCCGGCCAGTTGTAGATCGCGTGCCACCCCTCGGTTAGCGGGACGAACGCGCCGTCGCGCTCAACGTAGGCGCCGGGCTCGCTGGTGTCCCACACGCGCGCCGAGCCAGGGAAGTTCATCTCCACGAGTCCGTCCGAGAATGGGGTCGCGTATGGGGCGATGTCGCCCGAGGTGAGATCGAGGAGCGCGATGGTCAAGGGAGCGGTGCCATCGGTGACCGAACCCTCGCGGATAATCGCGGTGGTCTCGCCCGCCCTCCACGACTCGATTTGGATGACTCGGTAGGGATCGAGTTCAAGCACCTGGTAGCGCTGCCCCTCGGGGCTCACGAGGTAGACCACGTGCTTCGTCACCGTCACGTCGAGTGACTGCGTGTCGTTCGACCACCATGCGACGTGCGGCGCGTAGGTGGCAAGGACCCATCCGGGAGCCGTCCGCGACCAGATCCCTGCGGGAAGGGGAAGGGCGTCGGGGAGTGACGGGTCGACGGTGACCTGCCCAGGGGCAGCGAGGCCGAGGGGCGCCGTCGTGGCCCCGGGGGACGAGGCGCCGGTCGCCGTGGGGTTCGCCGTCGCGTTCACCGACGAACTTGGCCCGGAGCCGTTCCAGCATCCCGTGAGAAGGGCGGCCAGGCTGACGGCGAGCGCGAGCTTCGCCCATGCCGTCCGAGTTGCGGCCGTTCCACCTACGTCTTGCGCCCCTGCCCCCATGATCGACACCCTTCTCGCACCGGACGGGCCTATCGACGCACGGGCGCGCCGAATCCCCGCTTCCTGACTGTCCCGTTTCCAAACTGTGGCACAAGAACGGAGCCCGAGCGGCTTTCGTTGGGTACCCGTTAGCCCTTCGGGGTGACCAATTTGTGGTGGAGGTTGTAGGCCGACTTGTCGGTGAGCGACGCGACCTGGTCCACGGCCACGCGGAATCTCGCGTCGTCGTCGGCGGCGCCTCGCCACGAGGCGGCGAAGTGGGGCTCGAGCGAGTCTTCGCCACGGTCGGCAATGGCGAGGACCAGTTCCCCAAGGCGTTGCCGCTGGGCGACGTGGGACTTGGAGTTGTCGCGCGGCGCCATGAGGAAGTGGACCGCGACCCCCTTGAGGACGAGGATCTCCGCCGCGGTGTCCGGCGGGATGACGAGGCTCGCGCCGTGGCGGGTGAAGGGACCGTCGCCGTACGCGGCACGGGTGGCGTCCGTGACCGCCCCGCAGAAGCGGCCGATGAGCTCGCTCGTGAGGTCCTTCAGGTTCGCGAGCGCCCTGTGGGAGCCGTCGAACTCGGGGACCCACACGGGAAGTGCCGTGAGGCGCTCGAACGCCGCGAGCAGTTCCTCCTCCTCGCCGCGCCCGTACCACTCGCGCGCGTGGTTGACGACGGCGCGGAGGACGCCCGGGTCGCGGAGCACTCCGAGCGAGACGTGGTTGTAGACCACGGAGTCCTCGACGTCGTGGACGGAGTAGCTGATGTCGTCGGAGAGGTCCATCACCTGCGCCTCGAAGGAGACGCTCCCCTCCGGGGCGCCCGCGCGAAACCACTCGAACACCGGGAGGTCGTCGTCGTAGACGCCGAACTTGGTGGTGGGCCTCGCGGAGAGACGTGCGGGGGCATCGGCGCGTCGCCACGGGTACTTGCACGCGGCGTCGAGGCTCGCGCGCGTGAGGTTGAGCCCGACGCTCGCGCCGGTTACCGGGTCGATCGACTTGGGTTCGAGCCGGGTGAGGACGCGGAGGGTCTGCGCGTTGCCCTCGAAGCCCCCGATGTGCCGCGCGACCTCGTTGAGCGCCCGCTCGCCGTTGTGGCCGAACGGGGGGTGCCCGAGGTCGTGCGCGAGGCACGCGGTGTCCACGACGTCGGGATCGCACCCCAGCGACTTGCCGAGCTCGCGCCCGATCTGCGCGACCTCGAGCGTGTGGGTGAGGCGCGTACGGACGAAGTCCCCGGTCCCCGAGACGAGCACCTGGGTCTTGGCTCCCAGCCTTCGTAGCGCGCTGCTGTGGACGATGCGCGCCCGATCGCGCTCGAATGGGGTGCGGGCCGCGCTCTTGGGAGGCTCCTCGACCCACCGCTCGACGTCGGGGTCGCCGTAGCCGGGCGCGGGCGTAGTCATGCGGGGAGCCTCACCTTTCGATGGTACTGGGCTCGCGTTACCCCGAGACGACCAACGTCTCGAAGGCGGCCTGCACCGTTTGCATGGCCGAAATCGCCTGGATCTCCGGGAAGTCGTGCTTGGGGTCGTTGAGGAAGGCCGCGAGCACGTACTCGCGACCGTCGGCGCCCGCAAGACGCCAGGTCATGGCGTACACGCCGGGTTCGGACCCACCCTTGTACCAAATCTCGGGCCAGCGCGCCGTGTCGAATTCGAGGCCGGGATTCGCCGTGAGGACGTCCTCCGCGACACCCGCGTCGGCGGGCGTCGACACGGCGATCAGGTCCTCGATTCGGAGCCACGTGTGACACATGTCTTCGGGCGAGGCGAACCACTCCAGGCTCTCGATGGCCCATGGCGCGGCTGGAACGTCCGCCTCGTTGACGTCGCTCAGGCTCTGACCCGCGACCGTGTTGTCCAGGTAGGCGGTGCGTTCGGCGACCGTGAGCGCCTCCCAACCCGCGTTAGCGGGCGCGAGCTTCAACAGGAAGAGCTCGCGGGTCGAGAGGAACGGGTCGTTGCGCTCGGGATCGGCGACGCCTGCATCGCGCATGGCCCGTAGCGCGCGATCCCTCCCCACCTTGTTGAGCAGCAGGTCGGCGGCCGAGTTGTCGGAGACGGAGATCATGAGTTTGGCGAGTTCGTCGACTCGCATCGTGGTCCCGTTCGCCTTGGCGTACACCTCGCCGTCGGGCGTGGACTTGAGCGCGTCTTGCACCACCACCGAGTCCGACCACGACAGCCGGCCCGAGTTCACGTCCTCAATGATCGCCGCGAGGATCCACAACTTGAACTCGGAACCCATGGCGTAGGTCCGTTGGGCGCCGTCCTCGTGCAGCGGGGCGCACGTTCCATCCGTGACGTCGTAGGCGGCCCAGCCGGACATGGGCGCGACCGCCGCGAGGGCCGCGTCGGCGTCCGACGGCGCCACCGGCCCCGCCGCCGGATCGGGGCCCGCCGGCTGGAACAGCAATCCGGTGATTCGGCCCGTCGCAGGGTCGATCGCGATCGAAAACGCGAGCCGCGTTCCCCCACCTCTTATGGTCCCCGTCCGCTTGAGCGCGGTATCGACGTCCGTCGCCTCCACCGCGTAGTCGCCCTGGATCGATTCGAGAACCGAGACGAGGTCGTCGGGAGACACCTTCGCGAGGAAGTCGGGGCCGAATCGCTGGGCGATCTCGGCGGTATCCGCGCCAGCCGGGTCAGCGAGGAGGCCGAGAACGTATTCCCACTGCTGCTCGATCGAGTAGGTCGCGCCCGCGGATCCGGACGGCTCGGGCGACGCGGTCCCGCCCGGCGAGCAGGCGGTGAGGAGTACAACGAAGATGAGCGCCAGGCGCTTGAGGTTCGACATGACTCCAGGGTATCGAGGGCCGGGAGCGCATGCAGGGGGGAGGACCACCGAGAGCGGTGGGGGCTAGCCCCCGGAAACGCTCAGTTCGGCCTCGTTCAGCTTGGCGCGCCACTCGTCTGTCAGCCCCCGCGAGTCGAGCCAGCCCTCGGGGACGGAGGGGCGCTTGGGGGTCCCCTGGCGCCCGCGCGGGCCCTCGGCCGCGGGTCCGGGGAAGGGCGCGTCGAGGTTGAGCGAGCCGAGGATTTCGCGCAGCTCCGCGAGCGAGCCGACGAGACCGAGGCGCCGCCGCGTCTCTCCCCCGACCTCGTATCCCTTGAAGTACCAGGCCATGTGCTTGCGGATCTCCTGCATCGCCTTGAACTCGTCGCCGCCGAGGTGCGCCACGAGGAGCTCCCCGTGGCGGTACACGGTGTCGGCCACGTACCGCGTCCCGGGCCGCACCCGGTCCTCCCGCCCCTCGAACGCCGCCTGCAGGTCCGCGAAGATCCACGGCCGCCCCATGCATCCGCGGCCCACGACCACGCCGTCGCACCCGGTCTCGGAGACCATCCGCACGGCGTCCTCCGCCGCCCAGATGTCGCCGTTGCCGAGCACGGGGATGCTCGTGACGGCCTCCTTGAGCGCCGCGATCGCGGCCCAATCCGCGTGACCCGAGTAGTAGTCGGCCGCCGTGCGGGCGTGGAGGGCGACGGCGGCGATCCCCTCGTCCTCGGCCATGCGGCCCGCGTCGAGGTAGGTCAGGTGGTCGTCGTCGATGCCCTTGCGCATCTTGACCGTCACCGGCACGCCGGACGCGGACGCGGCCCGCACTGCGGCACTCACGATCTCGCGGAAGAGCTCGCTCTTCCACGGCAGCACCGCTCCCCCGCCCTTGCGGGTCACCTTGGGGACGGGGCAGCCGAAGTTCATATCGATGTGGTCCGCGAGGTCCTCCTCGACGAGCATGCGCACGGCGGCGCCGACCGTGGCCGGGTCGACCCCGTAGACCTGGACGGAGCGCGGGGTCTCGTCGGCGTCGTGCCGGATGATCCTGAGGCTCTCGGGAGTGCGCTCCACGAGGGCGCGCGATGTCACCATCTCGGCCACGTACAGCCCGCCGCCGTGCTCGCGGCACAGGCGCCGGAACGCCGCGTTCGTGATGCCCGCCATCGGCGCGAGGATCACCGGCGTCTCCACGGTCATGCGCCCGATGCGCAGCGGCGAGAGCAGACGGCTCCCGGCCGACGGCGTGGTGGTCATCCGTCTATTGTCGCCGACGCGGGCCGCGCGCCCGCCGATCACACCATGTGGGCGCGGTGGTAGGCGTTCTCTTCGGCGAGTTCGAACGCGAACACCCGGTAGCCCTCCGCCCGCCTGCGCGACCGCGTCCAACGCAGGAGGAGGCGCCGGAGCCAGTTGGCGCGTGCGATGAGAGCAACGACGTCGACCGCCAGTCGGGTCGCCTCCCCCATCGGCTCGAACGCGTACGTCGACGTCATGCGGACGGCTGGCGTCTCGATGGTCTGGACATCGAAAACCGCACGCCTGGGGGGATCGACCTCGACCACCGTCGCCATTGACGTCCCGGTCCTGCCGTCGTCCAGCAGCCTGACCTGGCGTGTGACGCTACCGACCTCGCCCTTCGTTCCCGAGACCGGCGTCACCTCCAGGCGGTGCGAGTACGCCTCGACCTGGGCCGCGGGGTCGAGGCGGAAGGCCCAGGCCCGCTCGATCGGCGCCTCGACGACGCCCTCGACGTGGATGGTCTCCCCGTACGGCTTCACGATGCGCGCGGGACCGAAGGCGCGGGAGCCCCTTTGCGCACCCCGTCGTGCCCGGCGTCGAGGTCCCGAGCCTTCGCCACGAGCACGGCGATGAGGGTCGTCAGAGGCACGGCGAGCACGAGCCCGATCGAGCCGACGAGCGTCCGGACGATCTCCTCTGCGATGTCTTCTCCGGTGAGCGTGCGTGAGAGCGACGAGTCGTAGAGCGACGCCAACACGATCGTCGGAAGCGCCGCGCCGACGTACACGAAGGCGATGGTGTAGACCGTCGAAGCGATGTGGTCGCGTCCGATGCGCATGCCGCGCGAGTAGAGTTCCCGCCTGCTTGCGTGGGGTTTCGCGTCGCGGAGTTCCCACACAGCCGAAGCCTGGGTCACCGTGACGTCGTTGAGGACCCCGAGCCCCGCGAGGATCACGCCGCACAGGACGAGGCCAGGAGGGGAGGCGTTCCTCAGGTAGTACAGGAGGCTCGTGCCCTCGTCACTCCACACCCCGGTCAGGTGACTCGCCGAGACGGCCCACCAGCCCACGAGGCCCGTCACTCCCAGGCCCGCGATCGTACCGAGGTACGCCGTGGTCGTCCGTGCGTTGATGCCGTGCGCAAGGTAGAGGAGCACCAGGAGTGCACCCGAACCGGTGACCAGCCCGACGAGGAGCGGCGAGTGTCCGCCAACCAGGCTCGGCACGGTGAAGAAGACGATGATGCCCATGGCGAGCCCGAGCCCCAAGAGCGCCCCGAAACCGCGCCACCACGCGACGGCGAGGACGAGCAGGACGTATGCCAGGAAGAGCCAGAGCATGGGCGAGCCCCGAACGAAGTCCGTGAAGAGCAGCCCGCCCGAGTCGTCCTCGAGCACGACGACGTGGTCGCCGACCTCGGGCGCCTTGTTGAGGCTCGGGTCGACGGACATGGCGCGCACGTCCGTCGAAGGCTTGCCGTCGATCACCGCCGTCATGTTTCCCTGGGCGTCAGCGGCGCCGACGACGGTCGCCTGCTGCCAGGTGTAGCCCTCAAACTGTCGGGGCACCGATCCCCTGAAGGAGTAGTCCGTCGGCCACACTGACAGCGCGCCCGCCGTCGTCAGCGCGATCGCGACCATTACGAGCAACGCGAGGAACACCGCGGTCCGTGGGGGTGCCTTAGGTGCCTCCACGGAGATGTGCGAGTGGCCGTCGGTCATGTACTCCCCCTCCCCGTCCGCTAGGCCCCGAGGAGCCTCTCCGCCAGGAAGCCCTTGACCCCGGACAGCGCCACCCGCTCCTGGGTCATCGTGTCGCGGGCGCGGATCGTGACGGCCTGGTCCTCGATCGTGTCGAAATCGACCGTGATGCAGAACGGCGTCCCGACCTCATCCTGGCGGCGGTACCGCTTGCCGATCGACTGCGTCTCGTCATAGTCAACGTTCCAGAACTGGCGGAGTTCCGCGGCGAGGTTCTGGGCGGTTGGAAGGAGCGCGTCGGTCTTGGACAGCGGCAGCACGGCGGCCTTGACCGGCGCGAGGCGGTGGTCGAGGCGCAGCACCATGCGGGTCTCGGTCTCCCCGGCGGCGGTGGGCGCCTCCTCCTCCTGGTACGCCTCGATGAGGAACGCCATGAGCGAGCGGGTCAGGCCCGCCGCCGGCTCGATCACGTAGGGGGTGTACTTCTCGTTCGTCACCGGGTCGCGGTACTGGAGGTCCTTGCCGGAGTGCTCCGAGTGCGTCGTGAGGTCAAAGTCGGTCCGGTTCGCGATGCCCTCGAGCTCGCCCCACTCGCTCCCAGGGAACTGGAACCGGTACTCGATGTCCGTGGTGCCCTTCGAGTAGTGGCTGAGCTTCTCCTTGGGGTGCACGTAGTGCCGCAGGTTGTCGCGGTCGAGGCCGAGCCCCGCGTACCAATCCGTGCGAGTCTCGATCCAGTACTTGTGCCACTCCTCGTCGGTGCCGGGAACGACGAAGAACTCCATCTCCATCTGCTCGAACTCGCGGGTGCGGAAGATGAAGTTGCCTGGCGTGATCTCGTTGCGGAAGGACTTGCCGATCTGGGCGATGCCGAACGGCGGCTTCTTGCGCGAGGCCGACTGCACGTTCGCGAAGTTGACGAAGATGCCCTGCGCGGTCTCGGGCCGCAGGTAGTGCAGCCCGGTCTCGTCCTCGACCGGGCCGAGGTACGTCTTCAGCAGGCCGTTGAACATACGGGGCTCGCTCCACTTGCCGCGCGTTCCGCACGCCTCGCACGCGATCCCGGCGAGCCCACCCTCGGGGGCACGACCCTTCTTCTCCGTGAACTCGTCGATCAGGGTGTCCTCGCGGTACCGCTTGTGGCAGCTCAGGCACTCCACCAGGGGGTCGACGAACGCCTTGAGGTGCCCCGACGCCTCCCACACCTCCGGGGGAAGGATGATGCTCGAGTCGAGGCCGACGATGTCCTCTCGGCTCGTGACCATCGCGCGCCACCACTGGCGCTTGATGTTGTCCTTGAGCTCCACGCCGAGGGGTCCGTAGTCCCACGCCGAGCGCGTGCCGCCGTAGATGTCCCCCGAGGGGAACACGAAGCCGCGGCGCTTCGCGAGCGAGATGACGTTGTCGAGACGGCTGGGTGCGGCCACGGCGGACTCCTTGGTTGGTTGCTGGCCGACAGTCTATCTATCGCCGCGAGGCGGAACCCTCCGGCCGACGCTAGTTGACAATGATTATCATTAGCGTATGGTGGGCACATGAAGCGAATAGTCCCGGCGCTCGCCGCCACGCTCGCCACCGTCCTCGCCCTCGCGGCATGCTCCACCGGCCCTGGAGCGACGACGTCGGCCGGAACGGCCGACCTATCGGTCGCGGCAGCCTTCTACCCCCTCCAGTTCGTCGCCGAGCGCGTCGGCGGCGACCACGTCTCCATCACGGCACTCGCACCCCCCGGGGTGGAGCCGCACGACCTCGAACTCTCCCCCTCCGCCGTTCGCTCCGTCCGAAACTCGGACGTCGTTCTGTACCTCTCGGGCTTCCAGGCGTCGGTCGACGATGCCGTATCGACCACGGGGGTCACCGCGCTCGACGTCGCCAACTCGGTCACTCTCCGCCCGGCCCCCCAGGGCCTCGCCCTCTCGTTCGACCCGCACTTCTGGCTCGACCCGACCCTGCTCTCCGTCTACGCGGGCGCGGTCGGCGAGGAATTCGCCACCCTCGACCCGGTTCACGCAGGCGAGTACCGCGCAAACGCCGCGAAACTCGAAGGCGACCTCGCGGCGCTAGACGCGAAGTACAAGGCCGGGCTCGCGTCGTGCGAGCGCCACACGATCCTCACGAGCCACGAGGCGTTCGGATATCTCGCGGCGCGCTACGGACTCACCCAGGTGGGACTGTCGGGCCTCGATCCCGAGGCCGAGCCGAGCCCGCAGAAGATCCGCGAGGCTAGGGCGATCGCGGCATCGAGCGGCGCGACGACGGTCTTCATCGAGGCGCTCGTCGACCCCTCGGTGGTCCAGGCCTTTGCCTCGGACGCCCACCTCGCCGTCGCGACCCTCGACCCCATCGAGAGCCTCGTGACGTCCACCCTCGTCGCAAATCCCAGTTACATTACCGCCATGGAGCAGAACCTGTTCGTGCTCGAGACAGCGCTCGCTTGTGACTAGCCCGGCGCTCCGCGCCACGGACGTCCACGTGGCCCTGGGGGGGACCCCCGTCCTCCACGGGATCTCCTTCGAGGTCGCTGCGGGTGAGACCGTGGCCCTCATGGGTGGCAACGGGTCCGGGAAGACGACGCTCGTCCGGGCGGCCATCGGGGCGATCCCCCTGACGTCCGGCTCGATCGAGATCGACGGACGCCCGACGTCGCCCTCGTCGAGGGCGCGCCTAGGCTACGTGCCGCAGCGCGTGAACGCCGCCGCAGGCGTCAGTGCCACCGCGACGGAAATCGTCATCTCGGGGCTTCTCCACGGTCGCCGCCTCGCCCCCCCGCCGCACGCGAAGGCGAGGGCAATCGAGGCGCTCGGCGCCGTGGGGCTCGCGGACCTTGCGGGCCGCGACGTCAATGCCATGAGCGGGGGCCAGCAGCAACGCGTGCTCATCGCGCGCGCGATGGTCCGACGCCCATCGCTCCTGGTGCTCGACGAGCCCGTCGCGGGCGTCGACCTCCCGAGCCAAGAGGTCTTCGCGGGCGCGCTCGCCCTGCTGAAGGAGGGCGGAACGACGATCATCGTCGTCCTCCATGAGGTGGGTATGCTCGCGGACCTCATCGACCGCGCCGTCGTGCTCGATCGAGGCCGGGTAGTCCACATCGGCAATCCGCCTCACGCGCACGGCGACCACGCCCTCCCGGGCCACGACCATATCCACCCGCATGACGACGATCCCAACCGGCCAGGGCCCGACAGCCCTACTTTCGAAATCTTGGTATGACGATGGCCATCTTCACCGACCCCCTCATGCAGCGAGCCCTCGTCGTCGCGCTCCTCGTCGGGCTTGCCTCCCCCGTCATCGGAACCTACCTCGTGCAGCGCAGGATGGCACTCCTCGGCGACGGCATCGGCCACGTCGCCCTCGCGGGCGTCGCGGCGGGCTGGCTCGCCGGCTCCCTCGCGAACTTTTCGCAGCGCGACGCGCTCGCGGTCCCCGGCGCGGTCGTCTTCGCGATCCTCGCGGCGGTGACGATCGAGCGCCTTCGCGAGCGAGGGACCTCTCCCGCCGACGTCGCGATGGCGATCCTGTTCTACGGGGGCATCGCCACCGGCGTCTTGCTCATCGGCCTCGCCGGTGGCACGGGATCCAACCTGTTGGGCTACCTCTTCGGTTCCATCTCGACGGTGACGTGGGTCGACGTGTGGATCACCGTGGCGCTCGCCGGCCTCATCCTCGTGATCGGGCTGGGCCTTCGCCACGCGCTGTTCGCCGTGACCCACGACCAGGACTTCGCCATAGCGTCCGGGCTTCCCGTGCGCGCCCTCAATTTGCTCGTCGCCGTCCTCGCCGCCGTCACCATCACCGTTGCGATGCGCGTCGTTGGCGTCCTCCTCGTCTCGGCGCTCATGATCCTGCCGGTCGCCATCGCCCAGCAGTTCTCTCGTTCGTTCGCGCGCACCATGCGCATCGCCATGGCGGTCGGTGCCGTGCTCTGCGTGACGGGACTGACCATCACCTACTACCACGACCTCCAGCCGGGCGCCCTGATCGTCGTCCTCGGCGTCGCGGCGTACGCGATTGCCGCGGGGATCAGGGCCGTGACGCAGGCCCGGAGCTCCCGCGGGACGGAGGCCGCCTGATGCCCGCGCCCGCGCATTCGGGCTCGGTGCGGCAGACGCGTCAGCGCTCGGCGATCCTCGAGGCGATCGCGGCGTCCGACGAGTTCAAGAGCGCCCAGCAGTGGCACGAGTACCTTCGCCACTCGGACGACGCCGCCGGCAAGGCTCCCTCGATCGGCCTCGCCACGGTCTACCGGACCCTCCAGTCCCTCGCCGAGTCGGGGGAGGTCGACTCCGTGCGGGCGGACGACGGCGAAGCCCTGTACCGGCGCTGCGAGAGCCCCGACGCCCACCACCATCACCTGCGCTGCCGCATCTGCGGGGCGGCAGAGGAGATCGAGGGCCCCGTCGCCGAGGCTTGGGCCGCCTCCGTCGCGACGCGGTACGGGTACTCCGCCATCGAGCACACCATCGAGCTGACCGGAATCTGCGGCCCGTGCGCCGCCAAGGGGAACGCGTGAACGGTGTCCACGCCGCGGGAAGCGTCGGCTACATCCCGCAGGGCGTCTTCGACATCGGCTGGTGGGCCGTCTTCTTCTTCCTTGTCGCCGTCGTGTTCCTCGAGGCGCAGGCCACCTACTGGATCGGCCGCGGCATCGTGGCCGGCGCGCTGAAGACGCGGTGGCGCCGACGCTTCGAGGGCCCCACCATGGATCGCGCGCACATCGCGCTCGAGAAGTGGGGGCCCGTCGCCGTCCCGGTTTCGTTCGTGACGATCGGGCTTCGCTCGGCGGTCCAGGCCGCCGCGGGCTTCGCACGGATGCGCTACGCCACCTACACGCTCGTCATGCTTCCCGGCTGCGCCGCCTGGGCCGCGCTCTACACAGCTATCGCGGTGGCCGTCTCCGCCTTCGCGCAGTCCTTCGTCTGGTGGGCGACGGTGCTGCTGAGCGTCGCGCTCGTCGCCCTGTTCGTCGTTGTCATCATTCGGCGCCGCCGAAGCGGCGGTTCCTCCGCGCGTATTCCTCGATAGCGCGCCACAAGTCGCGCCGGTCCACGTCGGGCCACAGCACGTCGCTGAAGACCATCTCGGCGTAGGCCGCCTGCCACGGCAGGAAGTTGCTCGTCCGCATCTCGCCGGAGCTCCGCCAGAGCATGTCGACATCGGGCATGTCCGGCTCGTCCAGGTGCGCGGCGAGCGTCCTCTCCGTCACCTTGGTCGGGTCGAGGCGACCGGCCGCCGCCTCGACCGCGATGGCGCGCGCGGCGTCGGCGATCTCCGCCCGCCCGCCGTAGTTCACGCACATCGTGAGCGTCATCACCGTGTTGCGGGCCGTCAACCGCTCGGCGGTCTCGAGCTCGTCGATGACGGACTTCCACAACTTGGGGCGGCGCCCCGCCCAGCGGACCCGCACGCCCCACGCGTTCATGTCGTCGCGCCGGCGCCGGATGACGTCGCGGTTGAAGCCCATGAGGAAGCGAACCTCGTCGGGGCTACGCTTCCAGTTCTCCGTGCTGAACGCGTACGCGCTGATGTGCGTGACGCCGATCTCGATGGCGCCGGCGACCACATCGAGGAGCGCGGCCTCCCCGCGCGCGTGCCCCTCGGTGCGCGGCAGCCCGCGCTCCTTGGCCCAGCGCCCGTTGCCGTCCATGATCACGGCGACGTGCTTCGGGACGAGGTCCTGCGGGGACGCGCGGAGGCGTCGCGCCCGACGGGTGCGGGCGGCGGGGCGACGGGGCCGCGCGAGGCGGGCTGGCGGTTGGCAGGCATTGCGCTCGGGCTCATGCTGGCCTCGCCTCTCGTGGCGCATCGTCGGTCCGGTCCACCATACCGAGGCTGCGGACCTTCCGTTCGAGGTGGAATTGCGTGTACGCCGCGACGAGCCCCGCGGCCTCGCGTCGATGCCGGGCGTCCGACGCGTCGGCCACGCCCAGTCCCCCTCGACGAGCGAGCTCAGCAGCAGGAAGGTCTCGGGCGCGGGCGCGGCGGCGCCCGACGGGCGGCAGTCCTCGCACACCGCCCCACCGCCCGCCGCGTTGAACGCGCGGTGCGGGCCGGGCTTGCCGCAGCTCGCGCAGTCGCCGAAGCTCGGCGCCCATCCGGCGACGGAGAGGGCCCGGAGCAGGTACGCGTCGAGGACGAGACCGGGCGCGTGCTCGTGGCCCGCGAGCGCGTTGAGGCCGCCGCGCAGGAGCCGGTACTGCTGGAGCGCGGGCTCCTTTTCGTGGTCCACGAGCTTGTCGGCCGTCTCCACCATCGCGGTGGCGGCGGTGTAGAGGCGGTAGTCGGTCGCGATCGCGCTCGCAAACGGCTGAATGGTCTCCACTTGGTTCACGATGTCGAGGTTGCGCCCCTCGTACAGCTGGACGTCCGCGACCATGAACGGCTCGAGCCGCGAGCCGATGCGCGAGGACGTCCGCCGCACGCCCTTCGCGACCGCGCGCACCTTGCCGTGGGCGCGCGTCAGCATCGTGATGATGCGGTCCGCCTCACCCAGCTTGTGGGTGCGGAGGACGATCGCCTCGTCGCGGTAGGTGGGCACGGTCCATTGTCTCCCGTCGCGACTGAGCGCTCGCCGACCCCCGCCGCTAGAGTGACACTGAGTTCTTCGGCTTGGGGGAGATCGCGTTGCCCGCTCACCGCTTTCGGACCGCGGCCGCCGCATCGGCGGCGCTCTTCGCGGCGCTCGTCTGGCTCGCCGCGTGCCAACCGGGGACGGACGGCTCTACCCCAGGAGGCTCCTCGTCCGCCGCGACTGGGACATCGCCCACCGTCCTCGCGACCGGCACGGACCCGACAACCGGGCCGAGCACCAGCGCCACCCCCTTCGCCGAGCCGTCTCCCACCCCAACTCCGAGCACCAGCAGCCCTGCTCCGCCCGATGTCGTCGCGGCACCCACGACCCTCAGCGTCGGGAGGATGCAGGCGTGCGTCGTGCGTGGCCCCTCGGGCGACGTCTACTGCTGGGGCGCGAACAACTTCGGGCAACTGGGGGGCGGGTTCACGAGCGGCCCGACGACGGCGATCCGAGTAAACGGGCTATCGGGCACCATCGGAGTCGCGGCGGGGGGAGGCCATGCCTGCGCGCTGCTCGGGGATCGAACGGTCGCGTGCTGGGGGTCGAACTTCGTCGGGAGCCTAGGCGACGGGTCGCGGACGGACTCCCTCTCTCCTCTGAAGATCCAGACCCTGACGGACGTCGTCCAGCTCTCGGCCAAGGGTTCCGACTGCGCCGTCCGCGAAGATGGATCTCTATGGTGCTGGGGCGCCAATCACTGGCAGGCCGACGGCTGGGGAAGCACATATCGCACGTACCCTCTCGCCGTCGCGGGCGCGAGCGACGTCGCCAAGGTGGCCGGAGGTTCTGGCAACATGTGCGTACTCCACCGAAACGGCGCCGTCTCATGCTGGGGATCGAACTACTGGGGGCAGCTCGGAGACGGCACGACGACCGATCACTACACCCCTGAGCTCGTCCCCGGCGTCGGCGACGTCGTCGACGTCGGCGCAGGCTCCGGCCATGTCTGCGCCGTCCGCGGCGACGGCACAATCCTCTGCTGGGGTCGCGGCGAGTGGGGTCAACTCGGGAATGACTCGTGGGACGACTCCGCGCGCCCCGTCCAGGTCACGGGAATCGACGACGCCGTGGCGGTGGCCGCGGCATGGTCGACCAATTGCGCGCTCCACGAGGGCGGCACCGTCTCCTGCTGGGGAGGGGGCACCGCCGGGACGCTCGGAAACGGCACAGAGGAGCATTCCGCCACGCCCGTGGACGTGCCGGGGCTCACCGGCATCGTCGAAATCGCTGCGGACTACTTCAATGTGTGCGCACTCGCCGCGGACAGCGCGGTGTACTGCTGGGGACCGAGCACGTTCGGCGAGACCGAAGTCGGAACGAGAGTGACGAAGCGCTACCTCACCCCGACGCGCATCGCGGACTTGCCGTAGCGCCTCGCCCGAGACGCGAGATGACTTCGGAGCGGCGACCACCCCTAGCCCCCGAGGCGCAGCCCCATGCTCGTGGCCGGGTCGACGGAGTACCCGAGCGCCTCGTAGAACCCGACGACGCCGGTATTCGTGTTGCGCACCTGAAGGTTGATCTTGGGGCAGCCGCGCGCCGCGAGCTCGGCCTCGGCCGCGCGCATCAGCGCCGTCCCGATGCCCTCGCCGCGACGACCCGGATCGGCGGCGAGGTGGTAGATCCAGCCGCGCACGCCGTCGTACCCCGCCACGACCGCGCCCACGACCTCGCCGTCGTCGTCGGCGACGAAGACGAGCCCGTCGTCCTGCGCGAGCTTGCGGTCGAGGAGGAGCCCGGGTTCGTTGCGCGGCGGGTCGCCGGGGAACACCTCGCGCCAGAGCGCGATGACGGCGTCGCGGTCGTCCGGACGGTACCGCCGAACGACCGCGCCAGCCACCGTCTCGCCTTCCGGCACGCGCCTACCGCCCCGCCCGGTTCACCGCCGAGATCACGGCGCGCAGCGTCGCGGTCGTAATCGACGGGTCGATGCCGACGCCCCAGAGGATCTCGTCGCCGATCTGGCACTCGACGAACGCCGCGGCCTGGGCGTCGCCGCCCTCGCTCATCGCGTGCTCCGCGTAGTCGAGAACCTCGACGGTGATGCCGCGGGAGTGCAGGGCGTGGACGAACGCGTCCACGGGTCCGCTTCCGACGCCCTCGATGGTCACGGCCTCGCCGTTGTCCTTGAGGTCTGCCTCCAGGGAGTCGGGCCCGTCGTCCGTCGACACCGTCCGGGTCCCCGCCAGGCGGAATCGGCCCCAGCGCTTCGCCTCGTCCGTGGCCGGGAGGTACTCGTCGGAGAAGATCTCCCAGAGTTGATCGGACGTGATCTCGGTGCCCAGCGCGTCGGTCGCCTTCTGGACGACACGCGCGAACTCGATCTGGAGCCGGCGCGGCAGATCCAGGTGGCGATCCGTCTTCAGCAGGTACGCGATGCCGCCCTTGCCGGACTGCGAGTTGACGCGGATGACGGCCTCGTACGTGCGCCCGACGTCCTTGGGGTCGATGGGGAGGTATGGCATCTCCCAGAGGATCTCGTCGACCGTCAGCCCTGCCGCGGCGGCCTTCTTCTGCTGCGCCTCGAAGCCCTTCTTGATGGCGTCCTGGTGCGACCCGGAGAACGACGTGTACACGAGGTCGCCCCCGTACGGGTGACGCGGGTGAATGTCCATCTGCGTGCAGTACTCCACCGTGCGGCGAACCTCGTCGATGTCGCTGAAATCGATCATCGGGTCAATCCCCTGGCTGAACAGGTTGAGGCCAAGCGTCACGAGGTCAACGTTGCCCGTGCGCTCTCCCTGGCCGAAGAGGCAGCCCTCGACGCGGTCCCCGCCGGCCATGACGCCCAGCTCAGCTGCCGCCACGGCGCACCCGCGGTCGTTGTGGGGGTGAAGCGAGATGGCCACGTGCTCGCGGTTGCTGACGTTGCGGCTCATCCACTCGATCTGGTCGGCGTAGACGTTGGGGGTTGCGCGCTCGATGGTCGCGGGCAGGTTGTAGATGATCTCGCGCCCCGCCTCCGGCTGCCACAGGGCACCGACGGCCTCGCAGACCTCGAGCGCGAACTCCAGCTCCGTGTCGATGAAGATCTCGGGCGAGTACTCGTATCCCACGATCGTCTCGTCCGGCAGGATCTTCTCTGCGAACGACATCACGTCGAGCGTGCCCGCCGTCGCGAGCTCCTTGGTCGCGGCCTTGTCGTTGCGGAACACCACGTCGCGGAACATCGGGGACGTCGCGTTGTACATGTGGACGGTCGCCCGGGGGAGGCCGACGACGCTCTGGATCGTGCGCTCGATCAGGTCGGCTCGCGCCTGGGTCAGGACGGAGACGGTCACGTCGTCCGGGACCGCGCCGTCCTCGATGATCGAGCGGACGAAGTCGAAGTCCGTCTGCGATGCGGACGGGAACCCGACCTCGATCTCCTTGTAGCCCATCTTCACCAAGAGGTCGAACATGCGGCGCTTGCGCGCGGGGTTCATCGGCTCGATGAGGGCCTGGTTGCCGTCACGCAGGTCGGTGGAGAGCCAGCGGGGTGCCTTCTCGATCCGCTTGCTCGGCCACGTGCGGTCGGGCAGGTCGATGGGGGTGAAGGCGCGGTACTTGTGAATCGGCATGGCCGAGGGCTTCTGCGCCGCTCGGACCTTCTCGTCGTGTTTCATTTCGAATCCTTACGTCTCGGTGGGGGCGGGAGTCTGTTTCAGACTGTCGGCCGGCACACCAACCGCCGCGACGAGGATTCGGCCTGTTAGGCCTCGTCGCGGCAACGAAGGAGCAGCGAGCGTGCGCGCATGGGAGAACTATAGCGCGACGGCCGATTCCCGCGTTCAGTGCGGCATGCGCGCTAGTCTCGACTCGACGCTCGCGCCGGTCTCGACGAAGGGAGAAGCGCGCCATGCCTCGTCATCGTCGCGCCGGAATCCGCATCGCCGCGGCGGCGTTTGCCGTCGTCTCCTTCGTCGCCGCGTGCGCGCCCCCCTCCGACTCGTCGTCCTCCCCTTCGGTAACCTCCGGCGACCTCCAGCCCACGGCTGCGGGTTCGCCGACGTCGGCAATCGGGTCCGCTACACCTACCGCACCATCTGCTTCTCCCTCACCCTCGGCGATCGAAAGCGGGCCGACGATCAACTTTGGCCCCCCGACATTCGTCCTGGATGCGGAACGGGCCGGAGCGTCGCCCGTGTCGGTCTCCGTGGGCTGGGGGCATGCATGCACTGCGCTGTCCGACGGGGCCGTGTGGTGCTGGGGAGCAAACGGCTCCGGTCAGGCGGGACGCGGTTTCGCGAGCGGGGACGTGGCTCTCGGCCCGGCGCCACTCGTCGCCGGAATGGTCGCCGTCGGCGTAGGGGCCAGCCACACCTGCGGCGTTACCGACGCAGGCACGGTCCAGTGCTGGGGGGAGAACGCCTGGGGCACACTCGGAAACGGAAGCGAGGATCCCAGCCTCTATCCTGTCGACGCCGAAGTCCTCACGGGAGTTCGCCAACTCGGCAGCGGGTACCTTCAGACCTGCGCCGTGACCGACGACGGTGGCGTGTGGTGTTGGGGATTCGAGGCCGCTGGTGTGGACAGCTATAGCGGCGTCGCCGTCACCGTTCCGAAGCGCCTCGCCCTTCCCGGCCCGGCGACATTGGTCGCTGGCGGATTCCACTTCGGGTGCGCGTTACTCGCTGACGGAACCGTGTGGTGCTGGGGATCGAACAACTTCGGCCAGTTCGGCTCGACGGGTCGCGCCAGCGACCCCACGCCAACGCGGGTACTCGGTGTCGCCGACGCCGTCGACCTCGACGTGGGCGAGTTCACCGCGTGCGCGGTGCGCGCCGACCACACCGTCATCTGCTGGGGATACGGCCAATTCGGCGAGCTGGGAGACGGGCAGCAGGCGGTCGACGTCCCACCCAAGTCCGTCGCGGGCATCGACGACGCGGTAGAGGTCGCCGCCGGCGACGGGTTCGTGTGCGTCCGCCGGATCGGAGGCGTCGTTTCGTGCTGGGGAATCGGAAGAGTCGGCTTGTGGGGAAGCGACTATCCCGACTCCCTCCCGCCCATCCTGCTGGCGACACCGGTCGCGGACCTCTCCGGCGTGACCGGGATCGACGCGAGCTACTACAACCTATGCGTCCTCGTCGGTGGCGCTGAACTGCGGTGCTGGACGGGCCTGCGTTTCTAGCTGACGGACCATGTCCCGGATCACCGCGGAAAGGGCGTGCTACGGTTGACCCTTGGTGGACCCTTCGGGGACCACCGCGTCGCAGATCGCTTTACTTCTCGCCTAGGCCGCCCTCGCAGCCGCCAGGCTCGTAGACCTCTTCTTCGGCGAACGGATGCGGCAACCTGCCGCCTTCGCCACCACTGTCGGTGTGACTGCGGACGCTTGCGCGCCCGCCCCGGCACGATGCCCTGAAAGGCACCATTCTCTTGACTGACATGACCTTCGGCGCGCTTGGCGTGCCCAAGCCCCTTCTCGCGGTCCTCGCGGCCGACGACAAGACCATCTCGTTCCCCATCCAGGAAGCCACGCTTCCCGACGCCCTCGCCGGCCGCGACCTCCTCGGCCGCGGAAAGACCGGCTCGGGCAAGACCCTCGCCTTCGCCATCCCGATGGTCGCGCACCTCGGCGCAAGCGGCGCCGGACACGGCAAGGCCAGCCACCCCCGCGGCCTCGTCCTCGCGCCGACGCGCGAACTCGCCAGCCAGATCGACGCGGTCATCAAGCCGCTCGCCCGGGCGTACGGCATCACCACCACGACCATCTTCGGAGGCGTGCCCCAGAGCCGCCAGGTTTCCGCGCTCCGCGCGGGCGCCGAAATCATCGTCGCGTGCCCCGGCCGCCTCGAGGACCTCATGAAGCAGGGTCACGTGCACCTGGACAACATTGAGGTCACCGTGGTCGACGAGGCCGACCACATGGCCGACCTCGGATTCCTCCCCTGCGTCACACGCATCCTCACGGCGACCCCGGCGGGCGGCCAGCGCATGCTCTTCAGCGCGACGCTCGACAACGGCGTCCACGCCATCGTCAAGCGCTTCCTGCACGACCCGCTCACGCACTCCGTCGATGAGGAGAACTCGCACGTCTCGGAAATGACGCACCACGTCTATCACCTGGAGGGCGCCGAGGCGAAGCGCGCGATGATCAATGCCCTCGCCTCCGGCCAGGGTCGCCGCATCCTCTTCATGCGCACCAAGCACCACGCCAAGAAGCTCGCGAAGCAGCTCAGCCAGGACGGTATTCCGGCGGTGGACCTTCACGGCAACCTGTCGCAGGGCGCGCGCGAGCGCAACCTTGCGGCCTTCGGAGCAGGGACGGTCCGTGTGCTCGTGGCGACGGACGTCGCCGCTCGCGGCGTCCACGTTGACGACGTGCAACTCGTGGTCCACGTCGACCCGCCCGTGGAGCACAAGTCGTACCTGCACCGTTCGGGTCGCACGGCCCGCGCGGGCAACAGCGGCGACGTCGTCACCCTGGTGCTCCCGGAGCAGCGTCGCGACGCCACGCTGATGATGCGCAAGGCTTCCATCACGGCCACGCCCCAGCGCGTTCACGCGAACTCGCCCGAGGTGAACGCCCTGGTGGGCGAGCGTGCCCTGCACGTTCCGTACGTGGCGCGGCCCGAGGAAGCTCAGCGCGGAGGAAACTCGCGCCGCTCCCCGAGCAACAACGCGTCGCGCGGCCATTCGCGCGGCCAGAGCCGGTCCCCCCGCTCCGGCGCCTCACGCGGCGGCTCCGGTGGGCGGGCGACGTCCTACTCGACCTCGACGCCCCGCACGGCCGCTGGCTTCGGCGCGTCCTCGGGCGGTGGTTCATCGGCCAGCGCGCCTCGGCGTAGCGCCGCCGACTTCTCCCGCGGCACTTCGGGCGGAGCGGGCCGTTCGACCGGCCGACGCTCCGGCGGCGGGCGCTAGACCTCCAGCGCCTTAGCGGTTGCAGATCCGGGTGGGCTGGGGAGAGGCATTGCTAGCCGATCCGACGCAGGACGAACACAGGCGGTCCCCAGCCGCTGAAGTGACCACGAGAACTGCTAGCTCAGCCGATCACCAGTTCGCGTTGTCCTCACCGTGACGATGTCAACGACCACCCAAACGAACAGCACGAGTTGCAGGGCGATCGGAGCGAGCATGAACTGGCCCGTGGGATTGCTTGGATTCGCCCAGATCGTCGCAGAACCGATCACTCCCATCCACCCAAGCGCAGCCAGAGCACCAAGCACGAGTTGCCCGGCGCCACGCCTCGCTCGCCTCGCGTAGAAATTGTGGACCCCCAGGCCGCCGAGAAAGAGCGCGAGCAGAATGTAAGCGAGGCGCGATCGGCTGCCTCCACTCACGCTGACGCTCACGCCCGGCCGCTTGGAGCCACAATCCGCGCAAAACGTTGCGTCGGTGGAATTCTGGCGCGCGCACTTCGGGCAAGCCCAGACGGTGTCACCTGTGAGAGCCATAGCGTCAGGCTAGTGGTGCCACACGGGCTCCGCAAACGCACGAATCGCCGGCGTTCGTCCGCGCAGCAACTCAGAAACCGAGGCGCCCCAGCTGCTTGGGGTCGCGCTGCCAGTCCTTGGCAACCTTCACCCGGAGGTCGAGGTACACGCGCTGCCCCATCAGGACCTCGATGCCCAGGCGGGAGCGCGTGCCGACGTCCTTGAGGCGCGAGCCCTGGTGGCCGATGATGATCCCCTTCTGAGAGTCGCGCTCCACGTAGATCGTCGCCGAGACGTCGGCGACGGGCGGGGCGCCGTTCACGGACTCGCGCTGGGCGATCTCCTCCACCATCACGGCGAGCGAGTGGGGCAGCTCGTCCCTCACGCCCTCGAGCGCGGCCTCGCGCACGAGCTCGGCGATCATGATCGCCTGGGGCTCGTCGGTGAGGTCGCCCGCAGGGTACATCGGTGGACCCTCAGGCAGTCGTCCGACGATGAGGTCGGCGAGGAGGCCCACCTGATCCCCGTTCTTTGCGGAAACGGGCACGATCTCGGCCCAGTCCCCCAAGTCGGCGACGGCCGTCAGGCGAGCCGGCAGCGCGGCGTGCGGCACGAGGTCCGTCTTGGTCACAATCGCGATGATGGGGGCCTTGAACGACGCGAGCTCGCGCGCGATCCACTTGTCGCCAGGGCCGGTCTTCTCGTCGGCGGGCAGGCAGAAGCCGATGACGTCGACCTCGGCCAGGGTCTCGCGCACGACGTCGTTGAGGCGCTCCCCGAGGAGCGTCCGGGGCCGGTGGAGCCCCGGCGTGTCCACGATCACCAGCTGCGCCTCGGGGCGGTGGATAATCCCCCGAATGGCGCGCCGCGTCGTCTGCGGTTGGTCCGCCGTGATCGCGACCTTCGTGCCCACGAGCGCGTTCGTCAACGTCGACTTGCCCGCGTTGGGTCGTCCAACGAAGCAAGCGAACCCGCTCCGGTATCCCTCGGGCACGTTAATCACTGGTTTCGGCCTTCGCTTCCCTCGTCGTGCGTTTCCCGTGTCACCGTCACCCACGCGAGGCGCTTGCGTCGCCCCTGCGTGCCTGCCGCCTGCAGCACAAGCCCGTGCACGGAGGCCTTCGCACCCGCGATGGGCACGCGCCCGAGCGCCTTGGCCAACAGGCCCGCCACCGTCTCTACGTCCTCGTCGTCGATCTCCACCCCGAAGAGCTCACCCAGTTCCTCGAGCGACATGCGCGCGGGCACCCTATACCCGCCAGCGGCGAGGCCAACGGCCTCCGGCTCCACGGCGTCGTGCTCGTCCTGCATCTCACCGACGATCTCCTCAAGCGCGTCCTCGATCGTGACGAGGCCAGCGACCCCGCCGAACTCGTCGACCACGATCGCCATGTGAATCGCCTCGCGCTGCATCTGCCTCAGCAGGTCGTCGACGGGTAGCGACTCGGGCACATAGGCCGCGGGGCGGGCGAAGTCATCGATCGGCCGCGCGAGTTCGGCCTGGTTCTCCCAGACCGCGGCGAGGAGGTCTTTGAGGTACAGCACGCCCACGAGGTCATCGACGCCCGCGCCGACGATGGGCAGCCGCGAACGCCCCGACTGGAGGAACATCCGCATCGCGTGGCTCGCCGTCTCCCCCCTCGCGATGGTGATCATGTCGGTGCGCGGCACCATGACCTCGCGGACGAGTCGGTCGCCCAACTCCACGACCGAACGGACGAGTTCCACCTCGTCGGCGTCGAGCGCGTCCTCCGCCTGCTCCACGACGTCAATCGCCTCGGCGAGCGGGGGCCGCCGTAGTGCGGGGACGAGCGCCCGGATCGGCGCCGACGCAACAAGGAGCGGCGAGGTGAGCGGTCCGATGATCCGGACGGTCCCGAGCGGGTGGGCGCGGCCGAAGTCGCGCGGGACGGCTCGGACAACGACGAGCGCGAAGAACGCCCCCGCGCCTGCCGCGGTGAGCGCGCCGATCCACCACGAAAGCCCGAGCCGGTCCGCGAAGGCCCACGCGATGAACGCGAGGGCGACGAGCGCGATGGGCTCGGTCATCGCGTAGGCGACGGACGCCGAGTTCGCGGTGAACTCCGGGTCGCGGGCGAGCCATGCGACGATCGTCCTGCGACCGTCCGGTCGACGCCCCGCAGCGAGACGCCGCTCCTCCACCGAGGGGAGTTGCTCAAACGCCGCGATGAGCGCGTGGAGGCAGGCAGAGGCGAGGACTCCCGCGGCCCATATGCCGACGAGCCACCCGATGCCGGAATCCGCCATGATCTACGAGCGTAGCCGCGCGACGCGCGCCCGCGTCGTCACCGCTGGGCGAGGAACGTCAGGAGGAGCGTGCGCTGGAGTTCGAACATCTCGCGTTCCTCGTCAGGCTCCGTATGGTCGTAGCCGAGCAGGTGGAGGATGCCGTGGGTCGCGAGCAGCAGCATCTCCTCCTCGGCGCTGTGCCCCGCTGCGCGCGCCTGCGCCTCCGCGACGCTCGGGCAGATGACGACATCGCCCAGCAGCCCTGCTGGCGTCGGCTCATCCGGAGTGCCCGGCCGCAGCTCATCCATCGGGAACGAGAGGACGTCGGTCGGCCCGGGCTCATCCATCCACTTGAGGCGAAGATCCTCCATGGCCCGCTCGCCCACGAACAGGATCGCGAGCTCCGCGCCCGCGGCGACGCACATCTCCGCCAGCACGAACGCGCCGAGCTCTGAGAACTCGACCTCCTCGATGGTCGCGTCGGACTCGTTGTTGACCTCGATCACGGCTTCCCCTTCTTGGGGGTCGTGGACCGGCGAGCGGGGGAGCGACGAGCGTCGTCCTTGGCGTAGGCCGTGACGATCTGGCCCACCAGTTCGTGCCGCACGACGTCCTCGGCACCCAGGGTGCAGACGGCGATGTCATCGAGACCAGAGAGGATATCTCGCGCGACGATCAGGCCGGAGTCCGTCCCCGCGGGGATGTCCGTCTGCGTCACGTCGCCCGTGACGACCATCGTCGAGCCAAACCCCAGGCGCGTGAGGAACATCTTCATCTGCTCGCGCGTCGTGTTCTGCGCCTCGTCGAGGATGACAAACGCGTCATTGAGCGTGCGCCCACGCATATAGGCGAGCGGGGCGACCTCGATCGTCCCCGAGTCGATGAGGCGCGGGATGGACTCGGCCGCGACCATGTCATGGAGGGCGTCGTAGAGGGGACGAAGGTACGGATCGATCTTCTCGGACAGGGTTCCAGGCAGGAACCCCAGCCGCTCCCCCGCCTCGACGGCGGGGCGGGTCAGGACGATCCGGGTCACCCTCTTCTGCTGAAGCGCGGCGACCGCCTGGGCCATGGCGAGATAGGTCTTGCCCGTGCCCGCTGGCCCGATGCCGAACGTGACTGTGTGGGTGTCGATCGCGGTGACGTAGGCCGCCTGACCAGCAGTCTTCGGGCGGATCGTGGTGCCCCGGTGAGACAGGATCGATCGCGCGAGTACGGCGACCGGCCGCTCGGCCCCCGTCGCCCCTCTTTCACTCATGGTCCGCGCCGTCCGCCGCGCGACATCCGGGGTGAGGGCGATGCCGGCCTCGATCAGCGCCCTGAACTCCCCGATGACCGCGGCCGCGGCCTGGGCGTCGTCGCCCTTGAGGGAAATCTCGTTGCCCCGCACGTGCACGTCGAGGCCGGGAAATGCCGCCTCGATCTCGCGAATGATGGCGTCGCCCGAGCCGAGGAGTTCCGGCATCATCGCGGCGTCATCGATGACGACCACCGTCGATTCGCTCACGGAAGGACGCGCCCCATCGGGGTGCCGCCGAGCACGTGGGCGTGCACGTGGGCAACGCTCTGGCCCGCCTTCTCCCCGACGTTGAAGATGAGCCGGAACTGCCCGCCGCACTCACTATCGGCGACGCGCTGCGCGACGTCGATCATCTCGGCGAGCAAGGTCGGCGAGGCGGCGGCCAGGGCGGAGACGTCCACGTGGTGCGCGCGCGGCACAACGAGCACATGCGTCGGCGCCTCCGGCGCGATGTCGCGGAAGGCCGCCACCGTCTCGGTCTGAAGAACCATGGTGGAGGGGATCTCGCCGACCACTATGCGGCAGAACAGACAGTCGTCCGTGGTCACATCGTCGGTCATGAATACAGCCTAGAGCGCCCCTGGAGCGCGCGCCCACGTGTCGCGGAGGGCGGCGGCCACGGCGATGGCCGCGGGGCCCGCCGACGACGCGCGAAGCACGTACGGCCCGAGCCGCGCCGCGACCGCTCCCGCGGCGACGAGGGTCGCGAGTTCGTCATCGGAGATTCCGCCCTCTGGCCCGACGATGAACCAGAGGGGCTCGAGGGGCTCGCCCTTGACGCGAGCAAACGCGAGGGGCTCGTCCGCAGACTCGTGGAGGACCACAACCCTCTCGCCGCGCGCGACGGCGGTGGCCACCGCGGCAGCAAGCTGGGGGGTGGTGACGAGCCCGTCGACAGTTGGGACCCGCGCCCTGCGAGACTGCTTCGCCGCCGCGAGCACGCGGTCGACCCACGACTGCAGCGCCTTGTCCGCCTTCGCGCCACGCCACCGGACTACGGAGCGCGCGGCCGCCCACGGCACGATGCGCGACACGCCGAGTTCCGTGGCCGCCTCGATCGCCTGCTCGTCTCGCCCGGCCTTCGCGAGGGCTTGGACGAGCACGACCTCGGGGTCGTCATCGAAGGACGTGGCGTCGACGCGAACCAGAAGCCGTTCGGCGCTCGCCTCAAGCACGATGCCGGCCGCCCGCGCGCCGCGCCCGTCAACCAGTTCGATCCGCTCGCCCTGCCCGCGCCGTTGAACGAAGGCGTGGCGGGCCTCCGGGCCGGTCACGGTCACCTCGTCGCCCGGACGTGCGGTCGCGGCCCCGTCGGTCAGGAAGACGGGGGCGCTCACCTCTCGCGCCCGCCAAACGCCTCCCGAAGGCGTGAGAACAGTCCAGCGTTCACCGCGGCAAGGCGGGCCTCGGGCCGTTCCTCCCCACGGAGCCCCGCGAGTTTCCTCACGAGCTCTTCCTGCTCGGCCGTGAGCGCGGTGGGCGTCTGGACGTCGAGGTGGACGTAGAGGTCGCCCCTGCCCACGCGCTGGAGGTGGCCGACTCCCAGGCCCTTGAGCTTGACCGTCTCGCCGGAGTGGGTCCCCGCCCTGACGTCCACCTCCCTCGCTCCGTCGAAGGTCTCGACGCGGAGCACCGTGCCGAGGGCGGCGGCAGTCATCGGAAGTTCGATCGTGCAGTGAAGGTCGTTGCCCCTCCGCTCGAACGAGCGGTGCGCCTTCTCGCGGATCTCCACGTAGAGGTCGCCCCTCTGCCCCCCGCCCGGCCCGGCGTCGCCGTAACTCGCCAGGCGGATCCGCGTCCCCGTCTCCACTCCCGCGGGAATGTCGACGGTGATCGTGTGCTTGGAGTTCGTGCGCCCCTGGCCGGAGCACTCGACGCACGGAGCCTCGATGGTCGTTCCATAGCCGCCGCACGTGGGACACGGGCCCGTGGACATCACCTGGCCGAGCAGCGATCGGGCGACGCGCTGAACGACGCCCGTGCCGCCGCAGGAGGGGCACGTCTTGGGCGAGGTCCCTGGGGCGCAACACGTCCCCGAGCACGTCGTGCACGGGTCGGCGAGGGTCACGGTCACGTCGCGCGCCACGCCGAACGTCGCCTCCTCAAGAGAGACCTCGGCGTGGATCAAGGTGTCACCCCCGCGCTGGGTACGCGAGGCCGGGCCCCGCCGGGCGCCGCCCCCTCCGCCGAAGAAGGTCTGGAGGATGTCCTCGAAGCCGAACCCAGCCGGTCCTCCCGCGCCGCGACCGTTCGGGTCGACCCCGGCGTCGTATCGGGCCCGCTTCTCCGGCGTCGAGAGCACCTCGTACGCCTGCGACACGGCCTTGAAGCGCTCCTCGTCGCTACCGTCGCCCGTGTCGGGGTGATGCTCGCGCGCGAGGGCCCGATAGGCCTTCTTGATCTGGTCCTGGGTGGCGCCTCGCGGAACGCCGAGGACCTCGTAATAATCCGTCACATCTCCACCACTCGCGAAAGATAGCGCGCCACGGCCCGCACTGCGGCCATGGTGCCCGGATAGTCCATGCGGGTCGGACCGAGGGAACCAAGGAGCGAACTCCCGCCGCCGGGGGGGCCGTAGCCGGCAGCAACGATGGAGGTCTTGGACAGCGCCTCGTGATGCGTCTCGCCACCGATGCGCACCGCCACGTCCGTCGAATCGCGCGCCATCTCGTGTAACAACCGGAGCAACACGACTTGTTCCTCGATAGCTTCGAGGACCGAACCGATCGCGTCCTGCTCGAGCCCTGCGTCGGCGCGCGCGAGATTCTGCGTCCCGGAGAACACGACCCGCTCCACGGTCCCTCCGCGAGCGGCCCCGACGACGGCGTCCGCGAGGAGCCCCGCCCACGCGACCTGCTGCGGGCGTGCGGCCCACTCTGCGAGTTTGCGCTCCGCCGCCGCCGGCCCCAGGCCC
Organism: uncultured Actinomycetota bacterium; assembly: GCA_963830335.1. Taxonomy (GTDB): domain Bacteria; phylum Actinomycetota; class Actinomycetes; order Actinomycetales; family Demequinaceae; genus JAFGBM01. Next base: position 212,226 of record CAWHLX010000006.1, on the reverse strand, counting down.
TGCGTCGCCTCGTTGACCTCACGCGCCACCCGCTCGAACGCGTCGTCCGTCGGCTCCTCGCCCAGGACGATGGTGCTCTGTTCGACCCTGGCGTCGGCGGAGACCACGACGACCAGCGCGCGCTCCTGCCCCATCCTCACGATCTCGACCCTGCGCACCTTCGCCTCGCGGAGCGACGGGTACTGGATCACGGCCACCTGGCGGGTCAACTGGCTGAGGAGCCTGACCGAACGCTCCACCGTGTCGCTGAGGTCGACGGCGTCGCTGAGGAAGGTGGTGATGGCTCGGCGTTGCGGCTCGGGAAGAGCGGTGGCCGCGAGGTGATCGACGAAGTAGCGGTAGCCCTTGTCGGTCGGGATGCGACCCGCCGAGGTGTGAGGCTGGGCGATCAGCCCCTCTTCCTCAAGCGCCGCCATGTCGTTGCGGATCGTGGCAGGGGAAACCCCGAGGTGGTGGTGCGTCGCGAGCGCGCGGGAACCCACGGGTTCGCTCGTCGCGACGTAGCCCTCGACGATCGCGTGGAGCACGGCGCGGCGTCGTTCCTCAAGCACGCGGCACCTCCTCGCTGGCACTCACCGCTGGCACTCACCTGACGTGAGTGCTAATCGTATCGCGCCACCCGGAGTCGCCCGCGAAACGGTACCGTGGGCGCGGAGGATCGATGCGATACGACAACGAAGGTGCACCCGACACGTTCGCGGCGGAGATCGCCCAGGTTGGCGCGATCTTCGGTCCGCTCATCCCCTGGCTCGTCTGGTGGCGCCGACGCGGGACCAACCCCTTTGCGGCGCGCGAGGCCGCCACGGCGACGAACTTCGGGGCCCTCGTTCTCCTCTCCTTCGCCGTTGCGACAACTATCAGGGCCTTCGTTCCCTTCCTGGGGTTTCTCGGTACAGTGGGACAGTTGGCAGTCGTCGCCTCATCCGTGGTGCTGTGCTTTCAGGCCTTCAGCGCGGTACGCCGAGGAGTGTCAGCTACCTATCCCGTCGACCTCAAAGTGGTGAAAACACATGGCTGAAACCCCTTCGTCCGAAGAGCGCACTCAGGCGATGCTCGCGCACCTCAGCATGATCATTCTCGGGATCATTGGTCCCCTCATCTTCTGGATGATCGGCAAGGACAAGAGCGCCTACGTTGACGATCAGGGCAAGGAAGCCCTGAACTTCAGCATCATCGGAACCATCGCAACCATCGTGACGTGCGGCATCGGTTGGATCGCCGTGATTATCTTCGCCGTTATGGCTGGCCTCGCGGCCAACAAGGGCGAGACCTACCGCTACCCGATCAACTGGCGCATCATCAAGTAGCCGCGACGTAGCGGGGTGCGTCTGGCCCGCTTCGCCCCTTCGAGTAACACCCTGACGTAACCTCAGGGCCCCGTATCCTTCCCCGGATGGATGCGGGGCCCCGAGGCGTCGTGGCACGATCGAGCCATGACCGAAACTCCGAAAACCCCCGCCCCCCGCGCGAGGAAGAAGAAGGCTGCCGAGCCGATCCCCGGGATGACTACCCCCGTAGCCCCCAAGGCGCCCCTCCGCAAGGACACCAAGGCGCCCCTCCGCAAGGACACCAAGGCGCCGGTTCGTCGATCAGCCTCGTCCCCGCCTGCTACTCCGACGCCCCCCGCGCCCCCGACGCCTCCCGCGCCCCCGACGCCTCCCGCGCCCCCGACGCCCCCCGCGCCCCCGACGCCCCCCGCGCCCACCGGCATTCAAGCCCCGGCGGCCAACCCTCAGGCGCAGGCGGCGCCGGGTCTCATGCTCGAGTCGACCGCGCGGAGCATCAGCATGTGGACCCACCTCGGCCCGCTTCTTGGAAGCCTGGTGAGCATTCCCGGCATCATCGCCGCGTTGGTCTTCTGGCTGATCGGCAAGGACAAGAGCGCGCTCGTCGACCACAACGGGAAGGAGTCGATGAATTTCCAGTTGAGCCTGCTGATCATCGGCCTCGGATCCGGCGCCATCTTCACCGTGCTCACGATCGTGACCCTCGGTCTCGCGCTCTTCGTTATCATCCCCGCCGCACTCGTCGCGCTGGTCTTCATCGTCATGTGGCAGATCCAGGGCGCCATCGCCGCGAACAACGGGCAGTACTACCGCTACCCCATGAACTGGCGGATGGTCTCCTAGACCCGAGGCCCGAGACCCCGGGCCTCACGCCCAGGAAAGGTCTCGGATCACGGCATCGGCGAGGAGTCGGCCGCGCCGGGTCAGGACGATCGCCAGATCCTGACCCGTGCGCGTCGTCTCGATGAGCCCGTCGCGCCCGAGGTCCGCGAGGCGTGCTCGCCCCGCCGGGCGCAGTACCGAGGCCGGCAGGCCCTCGGCGAGCCGAATGCTGAGCATCACGCGCTCCACGTACCGCTGGTCGTCCGTGAGGTCCTCGCCTCCCTCTTCCGGCGACTCGCCCCTGCCGAGCCTTTCGGCGTATGCGCGGGGGTGCTTGACGTTCCACCATCGGCGCGCGGCGCCACCGGGCACCTCCAGGTAGGAGTGTGCTCCGGGTCCGATCCCCCACCAGTCCTGCCCGCGCCAGTATCCGACGTTGTGTCGGCAGGCATCGGCGGGCGTCCGCGCCCAGTTGCTCACCTCGTACCAGGAGTACCCCGCCGCGACGAGCGCTTCGTCCGCGGCCTCGTACATCTCCGCCTGGACGTCGGGGTCAACGGGCGGAACCTCGCCGCGCCGACGTTGCGCGCCCATCTTGGTCCCCGGCTCGATGACCAGCGCGTAGGCGCTGATGTGGTCGGGCGCGAGCGCGAGGGCCGCCTCGACGGACTCGCCCCAGTCGTCGAGGCTCTCGCCCGGTGTCCCATAGATGAGGTCGAGGGACGTTGCGAGTCCCGCCTCCTTCGCACCCGCAACCGCCCGTACGACGTTCTCGGGATCGTGGGTTCGATCCAGACTCCTCAGGACGTGAGGAACGGCGGACTGCATCCCCAAACTCACGCGGGTGAAGCCCGCGTCCGCGAGCGCGGCGAGCGCGTTCGAGTCGACGGAGTCGGGGTTGGCCTCCGTCGTCACCTCGGCGCCCTCCGCCAGGCCCCAGGTCGTCCCGACGCCGTCGAGCAGCCGCGCGAGCGCGGAGGGCTCGAGCATCGTCGGCGTACCGCCGCCGAAGAAGACGGTGGAGGCGGGGCGATCGTCGCCCGCCATGGCCTCCCGCGCGAGCGTCATCTCCCGCAGCGCGGCCTCGATGTACCCCTCGCGAGAGGCCCCCGCGAGCTCGCCGGGCGCATACGTGTTGAAGTCGCAGTACCCGCATCTCACGGCGCAGAAGGGCACGTGGACGTAGACGCCGAAGGCGCGCTCGCTCGCCGGCAGCGCCATCGCTACTTCCTCTTCTCGCCCTTGTCCGAGCCCTCGTCGCCCGTCGAGAGCGCGGCGATGAACGCCTCCTGGGGGACCTCGACGCGGCCGATGACCTTCATCCGCTTCTTGCCCTCCTTCTGCTTCTCCAACAACTTGCGCTTACGGGAGATGTCGCCGCCGTAGCACTTTGCGAGCACGTCCTTGCGCACGGCGCGAATGGTCTCGCGCGCGATGACGCGCGCGCCGATCGCCGCCTGGATGGGCACCTCGAACTGCTGGCGCGGGATCAGCTCCCGGAGCTTCGCGGTCATGCGAAGCCCGTACGCGTACGCCGCGTCCTTGTGGACCACCGCGCTGAACGCGTCGACCGCCTCGCCCTGGAGCAGGATGTCCACCTTCACGAGGGCCGCGGGCTCCTCGCCGCTCGGCTCGTAGTCGAGCGAGGCGTAGCCGCGGGTGCGCGACTTGAGCTGATCGAAGAAGTCGAAGACGATCTCCGCGAGCGGGAGCGTGTAATGAAGTTCGACGCGATCCGAGCTCAGGTAGTTCATCGACCCCATCGTGCCGCGCCGCTGCTGGCACAGCTCCATGACCGTCCCGATGAAGTCGCTCGGAGACAGGATCGTCGCGCGAACGACGGGCTCGCGAACCTCGGCGATCTTCCCCCCCGGGAACTCGCTCGGGTTGGTCACGATCATCTCCTTGCCGTCGTCCATCGTCACGCGGTAGACGACGTTCGGGGCGGTCGAGATCAGGTCGAGGCCGAACTCCCGCTCGAGCCGCTCGCGCACGATCTCGAGGTGCAGCAGGCCGAGGTACCCGCAGCGGAAGCCGAAGCCGAGCGCGACCGAGTTCTCCGGCTCGTATACGAGCGCAGCGTCGTTGAGCTTGAGGCGATCGAGCGCGTCGCGCAGGACGGGGAAGTCGCTGCCGTCGAGGGGGAAGAGGCCAGAGAAGACCATCGGGCGCGGATCGCGGACCGCGCCGATCGGCGCCTTCGCCGGGTGCGCCGCGTTCGTCACGGTGTCTCCGACGCGCGACTGGCGGACGTCCTTCACCCCCGTGATGAGGTACCCAACCTCGCCAACGCCGAGCCCCTTGGTCGCGATGGGCTCGGGCGAGATGACGCCAATCTCCAGGAGCTCGTGCGTCGCCCGAGTAGACATCATGACGATCTTCTCGCGCGGGCTCAGGTGCCCGTCGACGACGCGGACGTAGGTGACGACGCCGCGATAGGTGTCGTAGACGGAGTCGAAGATGATGGCCCGCGTGGGAGCCTCGGGATCGCCTACGGGCGCGGGGACGTCGCGGACGATCCGGTCGAGCAACTCCGTGACCCCGTCGCCCGTCTTGCCGCTCACGCGCAGGACGTCGTCCGGATCGCAGCCGACGAGCCCAGCGAGCTCTGCGGCGTGGCGGTCGGGCTCGGCGGCCGGGAGGTCGATCTTGTTGAGGACCGGAAGGATCACGAGGTCGTTCTCCATCGCGAGGTACAGGTTCGCGAGCGTCTGCGCCTCGATCCCCTGCGCGGCATCGACGAGCAGGACGGCCCCCTCGCACGCCGCGAGGCTTCGGGAGACCTCGTAGGTGAAGTCCACGTGGCCCGGAGTATCGATCATGTTCAAGGCGAACGCCTCACCGCCGACCATCCACGGCAGGCGCACGGCCTGCGACTTGATGGTGATTCCGCGTTCGCGCTCGATGTCCATCCGGTCGAGGTACTGCGCGCGCATGTCGCGGGAACTCACGACGCCCGTGAGCCCGAGCATGCGGTCGGCGAGCGTGGACTTGCCGTGGTCGATGTGGGCGATGATGCAGAAGTTGCGGATCGCCGAGGGAAGCGTCGAGGCGGGCTCGATGCGGGGATCGGAGGTCACGGAAGCGCAGGGTCCTCTCGGCGGGGTTTACGTCGCTAATCGTCCCACGGATTGGCGGGCGACCGGTCTGGGGTGAGGCCGATCACAACAGAACGGCAATTCGGAGCGAATCACCACGAACTCTGGCACCCTGGACGATAGAGGGAGGTGCACTGCCATGGACGATGACACCGGCCTCTTCCGCGCCACCTTCCACGACTCCCCGATCGGCATCGCCATCCTCGACGAGGTCGGCCACTACCGTGAAGTGAACCGCGCCTTCGCGAACATCCTCGGGCTCGAGCCGTCGGAGGTTGTCTCACGTAACTTCGCCGAGTTCACGCACCCCGATGACCTCCCCCGCGACATCGAACTCCTCAGCCAGCTCGCCCGCAGGGAGTTCCCGTACTACGTGACGCAGAAGAGGTACCTCACGAGCACCGGCGAGATAGCCTGGGTGCGCATCACCGTGACCAGGATCGAGGACGCCGTCCGCACGCCCTCGCACCACTTCATCGCGCAGATCGAGGACGTGACCGAGGTTCGCAAGGCTCGCGAGGCGCTCGAACAGCGCGCCATGTACGACGCTCTGACGGGCCTCGCCAATCGCGCCCTGCTGATGGACCGTGTCACCGCCAGCCTCGCGAGCCACGCCGATAGCGACACGACCATCGCCCTGATCTTCCTTGACGTCGATGACTTCAAGCTGGTCAACGACTCGCTCGGCCACGACGCGGGCGACCACCTCCTCACGATCCTGGCGCAGCGCATCCAGGGTTCGGTTCGTCGCGGTGACACCGTCGCGCGCATCGGCGGCGACGAGTTCGTCATCCTGCTCGAGGACGTACACGGACCCGAGGATGCCGAGGCGCTCGCCTCGGTGATCAGGCGCGCCACTCAGTTGCCGATCACGATCTCCGAGCACGAGGTCGTTCCGACGGTCAGCGCGGGCCTCGCGATCGGCGAGCCCGGTTCGACGGCCGAGAACCTCCTGCACGACGCCGACACGGCGATGTACTCCGCGAAGCAGTCGGGCCACGCCAAGCTCAAGATCTACGACACCAAGCTCCGCCAGATCGCCGTCACCAAGTTGGAGATCGAGGAGGACCTTCGCAAGGCGCTCCGCGAGGGCGAGCTCCGCGTCGCGTATCAGCCCGTGGTCGACCTCCTCACCCGAGAGCCCGTGGGATATGAGGCTCTCGTTCGGTGGAGCCACCCGCTCCGCGGCGAACTCGTGCCCGAGGAGTTCATCGCCATCGCCGAGCAGGCGAACCTCGTCGTTCCGATTGGCTCGCTCGTCACGCACGAGGCCTGTGAGTTCCTCTCCCGCCACCCGTCGTTCACCGGCAAGGTGTTTGTCAACGCGTCGCCCAAGCAACTCGGGACCGCATCCCTCGCACGCACGCTTGAGGTAGCGGTCAGCGAATCGGACGTCGCCGCAGAGCGCGTGTGCATCGAGGTCACGGAGTCCGGGATGATCAGGACGAGCAGGGCCGCCGACAGCGACCTGGACAGCATTCATGAGTTGGGGCACCCGATCCTCCTCGACGACTTCGGGGCGGGCTCGGGCGCGCTCGCGACGATCCTCGACAAGCCCGTCTCCGGGATCAAACTCTCGGATCGCTTCACTCGGCGCCTCGGGGACGGCGCGACGGGAGACAAGATGAGCCGAGGCATCGCCCTGCTGGCGAACGACCTGGGGCTCATCGCCGGGATCAAGGGCCTGGAAACGGAGGCGCAACTCGCCATAGCAATCCAGCACGGGTGGACGATCGGCCAGGGGTACCTCTTCGGGCACCCGGTTCCCGAGGCGGAACTCGGGCTCTCCTAGCACGCGGAAGTCGGGGTATTGAGGCCTTTCCCCGACCTGCCGATAGACACTCAGGGCGTCGAGCGGCGCCCCTCGCGGACGCACCCCCGAGGAGTGTCGGATGGGCCATGGCGACGACCTCTTCTGGTCAACCTTTCGCGCCTCCCCCATCGGCATGGCGGTCCTCGATGCCGACGGCCACTACCTCGCGGTGAACGACGCACTCGCACAGATCCTTGGGCTTTCTGGGCCGTCGGCCGTCGGCCGTACGTTCGGAGACTTCACCCATCCCGATGATCGGGCCCGCGACGATCATCTCCTCGGTCGACTCACCTCCGGGGAGTTGCCGAACTACCAGGTGCAGAAGCGGTACATCGACGCCCACGGCGACACGGTGTGGTGTCGCGTGACCGTCTCCGAGGTCACCGGCGACCTTGCGCTTGACGCCGCGCGATTCGTCGCGCAGGTGGAGGACATCACCGAGTTCCGCCGGGCCAAGGAACTGCTCGAACGGCGCGCCATGTATGACCCCCTCACGGGCCTCGCGAATCGCGTCCTGCTCATCGACCGCCTCGCGCACGCCCTCGCGGCGCACCAGCGCCGCGACAGCACCGTCGCCGTCCTCTTCTTCGATGTCGACCACTTCAACCTTGTGAACGATTCGCTCGGGCACGAGTCGGGGGACGCGCTCCTTGCCGTCATCGGTCAGCGCGTCCAGGGCGCCGTCCGCGCGGGAGACACCGTGGCGCGGCTCGGGGGCGACGAGTTCGTCGTCGTGCTCGAGAACATCGCGACCCAGGCCGCCGCGGAAGCCGTCGCGCGGACCATCACGAGCGCCGTGCAAGGTCCCATCTCCCTCGCGGGCCACGAGGTCGTCCCGACCATTAGCGTCGGTCTCGCCATGGCCGATGGGGACGTGACGGCGGAGTCCCTCGTACGGGACGCGGACACGGCGATGTACGCGGCGAAGCAACTAGGGCGCGCGAGAATCGAGATCTTCACCCCGGAACTCAGAGAGACGGCGCTCAACAAGCTGTCCATCGAGGCGGAACTTCGCGCGGCCGTCAGGGACGGCGAACTCGCGGTTCACTATCAACCGGTCGTCGAGCTCGAGACTCGCGCCGTCATCGCCTACGAGGCGCTCGTGCGGTGGCAGCACCCCACGCGCGGGCTCCTGATGCCCGCGGAGTTCATCGGCATCTCGGAGGAAGCGAATCTTGTCGTCGCGCTCGGCTCGTTCGTGCTTCACGAGGCCTGCGGGTTCCTCGCACGCCACCCCGAGTTCACGGGGCGCATGTTCATCAACGTCTCTACCAGACAGATCGGCTCGGCCGACCTCGCTCGCGCCGTCAAGGCGGCGCTCAAGGCATCGGGTGTCGATGGTCGCCGCATCTCCCTGGAGATCACCGAATCGGGGATGCTCATGAGCACCACAGTCGCGCGCGTCGACTTGGAGAAGATCGCCGCGATGGGTGTCGACCTCGTTCTCGACGACTTCGGTACCGGCTATTCCGCGCTCGCCTCCATCATTCAGAAGCCCGTCGCCGGGCTCAAGCTCGCGCAGGAGTTCACCCAGCGCCTCGGCGACAAGGGAACCGGCGACCGGATCAGTTCCGCCGTGGCCTCGCTGGCGATCAGCCTCGGCATGTACGGCGTCGTCGAAGGGATCGAGACGGAGGATCAACACGCGTGCGCCACGCGAGACGGCTGGCTCTACGGCCAGGGATACCTGTACGGTCGTCCGGTGCCGGAGAACCTGGTCTCGTGTGAAGACGCCGCGCGGGCACGGGGCGCGTTCGACGACCGCGTCGACAGCGCACCATGAGCGACCTCGCCAATGGGGTGATCGCCGTCGCCGTCGTTGCGGCGCTCGCCGCGCTCCGAGCCGCCAGCAACTCCAAAGACAAAGCGTCCAAGAGGACGACGCCGCAGGGGCGTACGACGGCGAAGGCCTCCCGCCCCCGCGCCACCTACCCCGGCGACTTCACAGGGAGCGTCGCCGTCTCGTACACCCCCAAGATCAACCGCGAGCCCGACCCGGGAGAGATCGTGTGGACCTGGGTGCCCTACGAGGAGGATTTCGCGCAGGGGAAGGATCGCCCTGTCCTGCTCGTCGGCCGCGATGACACGTGGCTCCTCGGCCTCATGCTCACCAGCAAGGATCACAACCGCGACGCCGCGGACGAGGCGCGCTGGGGTCGGCACTGGATGGACATCGGCGCCGGATCGTGGGACTCACACGGGCGCCCAAGCGAGATCCGCCTCGACCGCGTCGTCCGGGTCGATCCCCGGCAGGTCCGGCGCGAGGGCGCCATCCTCGATGAGGCCCGATTCGACGCCGTCATCCGCGCGGCTCGCAAGGCGAACCGCTGGTAGCATGGGTGGTCGCATGTGCGCCGAGACGGCCGCACATCTTTCAGTTCCCTCCCAGAGTGCAAGGACCCTCGTGGCAAACATTAAGTCGAACATCAAGCGGATCGGCACGAACGAAAAGGCCCGCATCCGCAACGTCGCCGTGAAGTCGGAGCTCAAGACTCAGGTGCGCCGCGTCCGCGAAGCGATCGCTGCGGGCGACAAGAAGGCGGCGGAGTCCGCGTTCAAGGCGGCGTCGGTCAAGCTTGATAAGGCGGCCAGCAAGGGCGTCATCCACGAGAACCAGGCGGCCAACCGCAAATCAGCGCTGGCCCAGCAGGTCGCCGCGCTCTAGTCCGCCGCACTCCGACGTGCCGCGACGCGCGGGCGGCGGATGTGCCGTCCTGCCGCGCCATGCGTCGCTAGGGTCGGGGTGTGACCGAACCCCCCGTGGCCCAGCCCAGGGTATGGCACCTTCCCCAGGCCAGTTCCCGTGCGAGGTCAGCCGTACCCCGGGTTCTGCTCGGACGACAGGGCATCTTCTCGGACACTCGAGAACTGGTTGGCTTCGAACTCCTCTTCAGGGCTCCGGGTCGCGAAGGCCTCCGCGTCGACCTATGGAACGCGCGGCAACAGGATCGCGCCACCGAGCACGTTCTCGCCGCGGCGTTCTTCGGAGGCGTCGACGTGTCGGAGGGACTGCCCCTCTTCGTCAACTGCACGCGCTCCTATCTCGTCAACCGCGAGAGCTACCTCCGCGCCCCGACCGAAATCGTTCTCGAAGTCGTCGAGTCCGCGCACGCGGACGTCTCCCTCTTCGACCGACTCGGCGAATTGAAGGCGGCCGGCTACCGAATCGCGATCGATGACTTCCTGGGAACCGACAGCCAGAGGCGGCTTCTTGAGCTCGCCGACTTCGTGAAGATCGACTACCGGGACCTCGCTTCTCGCGGGCCACGCCTGGTCGCCGCGGCGCGAACCGGAGGGGCGACGCTGATCGCCGAGCGGATCGAAACGGAAGCCACCTTCGAGGAGTGCCTCGACCTGGGGTTCAAGCAATTCCAGGGGCACCTCTTCGAGAAGGCCGTGATTCTTGAACGGACGGAATTCGTCATCGGCGACGCGGGAGCCTAGTTCGCCGCGAGGCCCGCAATCGTTCGCACCGCGCGTTCGACCGCGAACCGCGGATCCCTGCCCGCGCCCTTGACCTGGGCATCGGCCTCCGCGAGCGCCTCGATGGCCCGCGCAATCGTCTCTGCCGTCCACCGGCGCAGGTCGCGCCGCGCGCGCTCGACCTGCCACGGGGCGAGGCCAAGATCCTTCGCGGGATCGAGCCCTCTTCCCCGCGACGCGCCGACCTTCGCGAGCGTCCGGATCTTCGCCGCGACGGCGGCGACCAGCGGAACGGGATCGGTGCCCGTGTCGAGGGCGTGGCGCACGAGCGCCAGCGCGTCTCCCACCTTCCCCGCGATCGCGGCGTCGGCCACGGCGAACCCCGTGGCATTGACCCTGGTTCCGTAGTAGCGCGCGACCTCGTCGGGAGAGATCGGCCCCTTGACGTCGCTCATGAGCTGATGACACGCGGCCGCAAGTTCGGGCGCATCCGCCCCGATCGCGTCCACGAGCCCTCGAATCGCCTGGGGGCGAGCGGTCCGCCCCGCCCGCGAGAACTCCCCCTCCACGAACGCGAGGGCGTCAGAGTCCTTCTTGATCGCGGGGCACAGGAACTCGCGTGCGCCCGCGGCGCGGAACGCGTCGAGCACCTTCTTGCCGCGCACGGCCCCGCCATGGACGAGCACGACCACCACGTCGGGATCGGGTGTCCGGGAGTAGACAAGCGCGTCTTGAGCGAAAGCGTCGTTCATCGCCTCGCCCTCGTCGACCACGACCACCCCGGGCTCGGCGAAGAGGCTCGGGCTCGTCGCGGCGCGGAGGGCCCCTGCCGCGTAGTTCGCGGCCGAGAGCCTGCTCACGGCGACGGTCCCGTCGGTCGATCGAACGTCCGCGATGATCGCGGCGATCGCCCGCTCTGCGAGCACCGGCTCGGGGCCGGCCACCAGTACGAGTGGCGCCGAGGATGCCCGGTCCCATCCCTGCGGACTCATCCGTCGACCGTCCCGTGGCTCCATGCCCCCAGCCTGCCACGGCGGAGGGACAGGCCGCGGACACCGCGACGACTCCGCCTCGCTCCACGTCGATGTCGCCGCACTCGTCCGTCCTCAGGACCGCGGCCCCCGTGTGCCGGTATTCGTCGATGGTGCCCGGCGATGGGTGACCATACGGGTTGCCCGCCCCGACGCTCACCGCCGCGACGCGGGCGACGAGGGAGTCCGCCAGGCCAAAGTACTGGCTGACGGAACCGTGATGCGCGACCTTGACGAGGTCCACGCGGCGACTGAGTCCGGGCACGCGATCGAGCCTTGACTGGCCCTTCGCCTGCAGATCGCCCAACTCGAGAAAGGTCACCCCGTCCGCGTCGCCCCAGGTGATGAGGGAGGAGTCGTTAACCTCTGCGCTCGTGCTCGCGAACGTCCGTGCCCCGTGCCAGACCGCGAGGCGCACCCACCCCACCGCCACGGCGGTTCCCGAGGGCGGGGTCGACGTCGGAACGCCCGCAGCCAGAAGAGCCGTGACGGCGCGGTCGCTCCCCGGGTCCCACGCGACGCCGGAAACCCAGGCTCGTTCGACGTCAACCGCCGCGAGCAGCTCGCGGATCGCGCCGTCGTGGTCCGCGTGGGGGTGGGTGAGGATGAGGAGCGGCACCCTGGTGACGGAGTGGGCGCGGAGGCAGTCGAGCCCGGCCCCGCCGCGCGGCCCCACGTCGATCACGATCGCCTCGCGCGCTCCCGTGCGGAGGAGCACCGCGTCCCCCTGCCCGACGTCGCACACGGCGATCCTCCACTCAGCGGGCGGGGTCCACGCGCCTGAAGCGAGGGCCAGCCGGAGGGGTGGCAAGGACGCGACGACGGAGAAGACCCCGACGGCGGCCGCTATTCGCGCCCATCCCACCACGCGGCGCGCGCTCGTGGCCGCGATGAGCGCTCCCGAACAGAGGGCGGCGAGCAGGGCACCGACCGGTCCAGACGGCCACGGCAACCACGAGTAGGGCGCGTCCGCGAAGCCCCGAGCCGCCCACGCGATCGGCCACGCCGGAAGGCTGGCCGCCGAGGCGAAGACCCGGCCAAGACCGGGAAGGGCCGCCGAGGCAAGGACGCCCACCAGGCCCACAATCGTCGTCATCGCGGCACACGGCACCGCGATGAGGTTGGCTGGTACCGCGTAGGGGCCGAGCCCCGGATTGAGCAGGACGATGATCGGGGCGCACGCCACCTGGGCCGCGACCGGCACCGCGACGACGCGAGCGAGGGCGGGCGTGAAGAACCGGGAGAGGTGCTCGGCGAGGACGGGCGACCACAGCGCGATCGCGGCGGTCGCGAGGACGGAGAGGGCAAACCCATAGGACAGCGAGAGATACGGATCGACGAGCAGCAGCCCGATCACCGCGCTCGCGAGCGCGGGGAGAGCTTGGGATGGCCTTCCCCACGCGAGGGCGACGACGATCACCCCTCCCATCCACGCAGCCCTCACCACGCTCGCGCCGGGAAACACGAGGGCGACGAAGCCTGCCATGATCGCGGCGAGGAGAAGCACACGCACGGGCCGTCGCCATCCGAGGGTCCGCACCAGCAGGCCGAGCGCGAGCGCAATCGCGGCGAAGTGCGAACCGGAAACCGCGGTGAGGTGGGTCAGTCCGGTGACCCGCATCTCGCCAACCTGGCCCTCACCCATCTGTGAGGTGTCTCCGATCACCACCCCGATCGTGAGTCCCCGGACCGCTGGCGACAGGACTCCCGCGTCGCGCCGGAAGCCGTCGCGAAGGTGCGCGACCGCGGCGGCGCCGCCCGTCGCATCGCGGTGCGACGTGAGCGTCGCGTCCCAGGCGACGGCGACGGGTCGGCCGGGTGGGGCCGCGCTGAGCTTCCCCGCCGCCGCCACGCTATCGCCGTGGCCCAGTTCCGACCATGCTTCGCCCGAGAGGACGACGACCTGGGCTCGGGCGGGGTGGCGTGCGCCCGCGTCGTCCGTCCACCGGGAGACGGCAACGACGACCCTCCATCGCTCATCCTCCGCGCCGTAGCGCTGGATGCCGAGGGGTTGAGGCTCTCCCACCACGGTGCCCTCGAAGGCGACGCTCTGGCCCGCACCGACGCTGGCGCCGATGCCGCCGGACCATCGCGCGGCGTCGACGAGGTACGCGGATGTCACGACCGCGAGCACCGCCGCGCAGGCGAGCCACAGCGCACCGGACGCCCTGTGGCTCGCGGCGGCGATCGCCAGGACCGCTCCCGCAGCACCCACCCACCACCATGCGGGAGCCACTCCGGAAAGCACGCTTAACGCCGCGGCGTAGGCGGCGATCGCGCCAGGAACGAGCCTCGCGTCGTGCCGGGGCCTCACGCGGTCGCGAGACCGGCCAGGCGGGCGACGAGCGACGGGCCTATCCCCGACACTCGCTCGAGGTCGTCGATGGCGACGAATGGTCCGTTCGCCGCGCGGTCCGCGACGATGCGCTCGGCAAGGACCGGGCCGATCCCCGGTAGCGCTTCCAGGGCGCCCGCGTCGGCCGCGTTGACGTTGACGGGGCCGGAACGGTCCTCTCCCGCGACCGGAACGTAGATCTGCTCGCCGTCGACGAGCGGCCTCGCGAGGTTGATGGAGGAACGTTCGGCGCCATCGAGGAACCCGCCAGCCGCCCCGATCGCGTCCCGTACCCTCGCACCCCACGGAAGCTCCTGAACCCCCGGGCTTGCGACGGCGCCGGCGACGTCCACGACGAGCGGAAGCGCCGATACCGAGGCGAGTCCGACGGGATCGCCGCCCGGCGCGCTCTCGCCGAACGGCCTCGCGGACCACCATACGAGCGCGACCACCAAGGCCAGCGCAAGGGCGAGGCTGATCGCTGCCTTGGGCTCGACCCGCCAGCGGACTCCTCGCGGAGCCGAGGAGACGGGCTCGCCGTGGGCCGCCTCGTACGCGCGTCGCGCCATCCGCGCGAAGCTATCGCGGGCGCGATCCCGAACCGCCGCCTCGTCTTCGTCCACGCCGCCACGCTAGGACGCGGGGGGCGTCTCCCGTCCGCCGCAGGCGCCGCCGGCACGGTGTCGCGGGCGCGCGCAACCTGGGGACATCCCGGCGGGCGAAAGCCCGCCCTGAGGCCTAGCGCAGTTCCTTCGGGAGGTCCGCGACCGCGGCGGCGAACGACCCTGGGCCGCCGTGAACCGCGAGAACCGAGGTCACGGGAGTCCGCACCAGTTTCGCTAGGTGCGGGTACTTCAACTCGAGCACCGCGGCGGCATCGTCGGCGAACGCCTGCGCCCGAAGGCCCATGATCGCCAGGCCCGGGTTGGGCAGTTCCGCGATCGCCGCCTCCGCGCGGGCGATGACCGCCGCCCTGGCACGGGGCGTCGTGCGAACCCGCTCGAGGACCACGATCTCACCCTCACTCAGCCCGAGGACGGGGCGGACATTGAGGGCGTCGCCGAGCAGGGCGATCGTCGCCGGCACGCGCCCACCACGCCGCAGGTACTCAAGGCTGTCAACGGTAAGAAGCATGGAAGCCGAGGCCGCGACCCTGCGCGCCTCTTCGGCCACCTCGTCGGCGCCCGCCCCGTTCTTCGCCTTCGCGGCGGCCGCGAGGGCGGGCCACCCCGCTCCCATGCCGACGCTCTCCGTGTCGACCACGACCACGGGGACGGGCGAGGACGCGGCCGCGAGGCGGGCCCCATTGACCGTTCCGGATATCTTGCCGGAAATGTGGACGGACACGATCGTGTCGACCCCGCGTTCGGCGAGCGAGATGTAGGCCGCCTCGAAGGCGCCGACGCTCGGTTGCGACGTGGAAACCTTCCGCCCGGCCTCAAGCGCATCGAGGACCCGGTCGCAGTCGCGGTCCGACGCCTCGCGGTAGACGGTGTCGTCGATGGTCACCTCAAGGGGAACGACCGTGACATCCCAGCGTCTGATCAGCGCCTCGGGGAGCGAGGCCGCCGAGTCGGTCACCACCATCACACGAGAGGTCACCCCCTGAGCGTAGGGCAGGAAGCGTCCCCTAACCGATGACGATGTTGACGAGGGTGGGTGGCTTGACGATCACGGTCCGGATCGAGCCGTCGCCGATCGAGCGTTGCGCGCCCGCGGTCGCGAGGGCGAGTTCCCGCAGTTCCACCTCGCCGATCGACGGCGAAACCTCGATGCGGTCCCTGACCTTGCCCATCACCTGTACTACGCACGTCACCGTGTCCTCCACCAGGAGCGCCGGGTCCACCGCGGGCCAGCCCACGCGCGCCACGTTCTCGTGGCCGAGCATCGACCACATGTCTTCTGCGCAGTAGGGGGCGAACAGGCTGAGCATGACGGCGACGGCTTCGGCGGCCTCACGTACGGCGGGATCCGCAGCGCCGGACCCGGAGTCGATCGCCTTGCGGGTCACGTTCACCAGTTCCATCACGCGCGCCACCGCGACGTTGAACCGCAGACCCTCGATGAGACTGCCGACCTCATTGACCGTCTTGTGGGTCGCGGAGCGGAGCGTCGGATCCCCTGCAGCCGGGTCGACGCCCGGCGCGCTCGTCACGTCGCGCGCGAGGCGCCACGCGCGGGCCAGGAATTTCTTGCTTCCCTCGGGCGAGACGTCTGCCCAGTCGATGTCGTCCTCGGGAGGACCGGCAAACACCATCGTGAGGCGCACGGCGTCGACGCCGAACAGGTCGAGTTGCTCGGACAGGCTCACCAGGTTGCCCCGCGACTTTGACATGGCCGAGCCGTCCATCCCGACCATGCCTTGGTTGAGCAGGCGCGTGAAGGGCTCGTCGTACTCCACCAAGGCCATATCGCGCAGGACCCTGGAGAAGAAGCGCGCATACAGCAGGTGGAGGATCGCGTGGGTGATGCCGCCGACGTACTGGTCGACCGGCGCCCACTTCTTGGCCTCCTCGACGTCGAACGGGCCGTCCGTCTTGTTCGGCGACAGGTAACGCAGGAAGTACCAGGATGAGTCGACGAACGTGTCCATCGTGTCGGTGTCCCGCAGCGCGGGCTTGCCGCACTTGGGGCACGTGGTCGTCACCCACTCGGTCGCGGCCGCGAGCGGCGACTGGCCCTTGGGGGCGAGGTCGAGCCCCGCGCTGTCGGGGAGGCGCACGGGGAGTTGCTCGTCGGGGACCGGCACCTCGCCGCAGTCGTCGCAGTGGACGATGGGGATGGGCGTGCCCCAGTAGCGCTGGCGCGAGATCAGCCAGTCCCGCAGCCGGTAGTTCTTCGCCGCCGCGCCCACGCCATCCTTCGCAAGGATCTCCGTGATGCGTGCGATCGCCTCGGCCTTAGCGAGCCCGTCGATCGGGGGCGAATTGACGACGATGCCGTCGCCCGTGGTCGCGACGCCGGATTCCGTGGGGTCGGCAAGCGGGGCGCCGGACTCGTCGCGGCAGTCCAGGACGACGCGGACGGGGAGATTCATGGCGCGGGCAAAGTCGAGGTCGCGCTGGTCGTGTGCAGGCACGGCCATGATCGCGCCGTGGCCGTAGTCCGCGAGCACGTAGTCCGAGACCCAGATCGGTAGGCGCTCGCCGTTGACGGGGTTGATCGCGTACCGCTCCAGGAAGACGCCGGTCTTGGGGCGGTCGGTCGCGAGGCGCTCGATCTCGGTGGCCGCCTTGACCTCCTCGACGTACGCCGCGAAGGCCTCCTGGACGCCCGCACCCGCGCCCTCCGCGAGCTCGGCCGCAAGGTCGGAGTCCGCGGCGACCACCATGAAGGTGGCACCGAAGAGGGTGTCGGGGCGCGTGGTGTAGATGCTGATGGGCTCGTCTCGGCCCTCGATGGCGAACTGAACATCGGCCCCGGAGGAGCACCCGATCCAGTTGCGCTGCATGGCGATCACGCGGTCCTGCCACGCCCCGCGCAGGGTCTCGAGGCCGTCGAGCAATTCGTCGGCGTACTCGGTGACCTTGAAGTACCACTGGGTGAGCTTCTTCTTGGTGACGGGGGTGTCGCACCGCTCGCACAGGCCGCCGACGACCTGCTCGTTGGCAAGAACCGTCTGGTCCTTGGGGCACCAGTTGACCAGGGAGGGCTTGCGGTAGGCCAAACCTCGTTCGAACATGCGCGTGAAGATCCACTGGTTCCAGCGGTAGTACTCGGGGCGATGGGTCGCGAGCACACGATCCCAGTCGAAGGAACAGGCGTAGCGCTCCATCGACGCGCGCTGCTGCGCGATGTTCTCCTCCGTCCACTTCGCGGGGTCCAGTCCGCGGGTAATCGCGGCATTCTCCGCGGGAAGTCCAAAGGAGTCCCACCCGATGGGGTGGAGGACGTTGAAGCCGCGCAACACCCAGTAGCGCGCGAGCACGTCGCCCAGCGCGTACGCCTCGGCGTGGCCCATGTGGAGGTCCCCGGAGGGGTACGGGAACATGTCGAGCACGTATTTCGTGGGGCGAGGGTCACCCGGCTCGCCGCTCCGGAAGGGCTGCCACTGTTTCCACGCGGGCAACCACTTCTCTTCTAGCGCGCGGAAGTCGTATCGAATCTCATCGGTCTCGTCGGCCACGGCGCGATTCTACCGGGACGCCGCCTCGCGAAGACGCGCCTCCCTGCGGTCCCGCGTTCCGTGATCGCGCGGGCGGCACGTCACGGTGTCGAAAACCCTCGGCCTCGCACCGGAAACATGCGGGGGCTAGCCTCGAAGGATGGCGACCGCCCGTCCAGCACGCTCGCGTCCCTCAACGCCACGTCCCTCAACGCCGCCCCCTCAACGCCGCCCCCCTCAACGCCATGGGGTGGTTACGCGCCCGGTCAGGCGTGGGACGAGGCTGTGGATGTCAAGGGCAAGGTGCGCGAGCCCTACGCCAAGGTCTATCGCGAGATCGACGAGATGTCGCGCGAGGACCTCTACTCCCGCGCGGAGGCGCTCGCCTCGACCTACCTTGCCCAAGGGGTGACGTTCGATCATGCGGGCGAGGAGCGGCCGTTCCCCCTCGACATCGTGCCGCGCGTCGTGAGTGCGGACGACTGGGAGATCATCGGGCCGGGCGTCGCGCAGCGAGTGCGGGCGCTCGAGGCTCTCCTCGCGGACATCTACGGCTCCCAGCGCTGCGTCACCGACGGGGTCATCCCCCGGCGGCTCATCACGTCGTCGAACCACTTCCATTGGGAGGCGGCTGGCGTCGAGCCCGCGAACGGGGTGCGCGTCCAGGTGTCGGGCATCGACGTCGTGCGAGACGGGCACGGGATCTGGCGCGTGCTCGAGGACAACGTCCGCGTACCTTCGGGAGTGAGCTACGTCCTGTCGAATCGCCGCGCCATGTCGCAGATGTTCTCCGACCTCTTCGCCCACATGGGCATCCACCCCGTGCTCGAGTACCCCCAGCGCCTGCGTAGCGCCCTCGCGAAGTCCGCGCCCGACGGCATCGACGACCCGACGATCGTCGTCCTGACCCCCGGGGTATACAACTCGGCCTACTACGAGCATTCGCTCCTCGCCCGAACCATGGGGGTCGAGCTCGTCGAGGGGCGCGACCTCGAGGTCGTCGGCGGCAAGGTCTTCATGCGCACCACCGCGGGCCGCCGCCGCGTTGACGTCATCTACCGCCGCATCGACGACGAGTTCCTCGACCCGGTGCAGTTCAGGCCGGACTCCGCCCTCGGCGCTCCCGGACTCATCACCGCGGCCCGCCTCGGAAACGTGACGCTTGCGAACGCCGTCGGCAATGGCGTCGCCGACGACAAACTCATGTACGCCTATCTGCCGGACCTCATGCGCTACTACCTCGGGGAGGAGCCGATTCTCCCCAACGTGCAGACCTGGCGGCTCGATGAGCCCGACGCGCGTGCCGAGGTTCTCGACCGGCTCGCCGAGTTGGTGGTCAAGCCCGTGGACGGCTCGGGCGGCAAGGGCGTGCTGATCGGACCCGCCGCCTCCAAGAAGGAGCTTGCTGAGGCTCGGAGGCACATCGTCGCCGACCCTCGAGGGTGGATCGCGCAGCCCGTCGTCCAGCTTTCGACCGTTCCGACCCTCACCCCGGACGGACTCGAGCCCCGCCACGTCGACCTTCGTCCATTCGCGATCAACGGCGGAGATGAGGTCTGGGTTCTCCCTGGCGGCCTGACGAGGGTCGCGCTCGCCCGCGGGCAACTCGTCGTGAACTCGTCTCAGGGCGGAGGCTCCAAGGACACCTGGGTGCTCGGCGCGGAGGCGCACGGTCCCGCCCAGCCGGACGACCGTCCCGAGATGGTCGCCGAGGAACGCGCCGAACTCAGCGGGGTACATGCGGTCCCGCAGTCCGCACACCCGGAGGACGCGATCCACGGCCAGCAGCAGGCGCAACAGCAGCAGGGTCGCACCGAGGTGCCGACGTGCTGAGCCGCATCGCCGAATCGCTCTTCTGGATCGGGCGCTACGTTGAGCGTGCGGATGACACGGCGCGCCTGCTGGACGTCCATCTCAACGTCCTGCTCGAGGACCCCTGGGTGGACGAGCCCACGGCCAACGCCTCGCTCCTCGCCGTGATGAACTGCAAGCCGACAGGCGAGGTCACGCGAGACGAGGTCATGCGTCTCCTGGTGCACGACCGCGCCATCACCTCGTCGATCGCGGGGACGCTGACGTCGGCTCGGGAGAATGCGCGCCGCGCCCGCGAGGTCATCTCCACGGAGGTGTGGGAGAGCCTCAACACCACGTGGCAGCAGATCGACTCGCGATCACGAACCCGGCGACCCCACGACTACTTCGCCTGGGTGCGCGAGCGCGCCGCCGTCGTCTGGGGCCTGTCGTCCGCGACCACCTCAAGGGACGACGCCTGGCACTTCATGGACGTCGGCCGCTGCATCGAGCGCGCGGACATGATCGCGCGCCTGCTCATGACGCGCTCGTTCGCTGGGACGACCGGGCCCAACTGGACGACGCTGCTTCGCTCGTGCTCGGCTCACGAGGCCTACTTGCGCACCGTGCGCGCCCTCGTCTCGGAGGAGCGTGCCGCGGAGTTCCTCATTGTTGACCGCTTCTTCCCCCGCTCGATCGCCTTCAACCTCAACCGGGCGGAGGAGATCCTTACCGACCTCGAGCCCGAGATTCAGCGGGGTTCGGCGACGGAGCAGGCGAAACTCGCGCTCGGCCGTGCGCGAACCAACCTCGAGTACCGCCCCGTCCGCGAGATTCTCGATGACCTACCGAACCAGATGCACGAGGTTCAGAATGCGTGCGCCCTCGCCTCGAACCTGGTTCGCGACCGCTTCTTCCTTCCCGCGATCACCGTGTGGACCCAGGAGGCGATATGAGCATCCTCGAGGTCCTCCACCGCACGCACTTCTCGTATGGCGCGGAAATCCCGACGTCGTACAACGAGGCGCGGCTCTTGCCCGCCTTTCTGCCCCGCCAGCGCGTCCTCTCCGCCGAGGTGGAAATCTCGCCGCTCACCTGGCAGACCCAGTACTTCGACTACTGGGAGACACGCGTCATCGCCTTTGAGGTGTTGCGACCCCACCGCGAGTTGACGGTCACCGCGACGTCGACGGTCGAGATCCTTTCCCCTCGGGCGGAAGAGCGCGACGCCGCCGACTGGGACGCCATCCTCGGGCCCAAACTCCAGGACCTCCTCACCGAGTACCTGTTCAACTCCCCCACGACGCGCCCCTCGGACGAACTCGCCGATTTCGCGCACGAGGCGGCGGGACGCAACACGCCGGACGAGGCCGCGAGAATCGTCTGCGCCCACCTGCACGACACGGTCCAGTACATCCCCGGCGTGACGACGGTCCACACTCCGGCGATGAAGGCGTGGGAGTCGCGATCCGGTGTCTGCCAGGACTTCGCTCATCTCGCGGTGGGCGCGCTACGCACCATCGGGATTCCCGCCCGGTACGTCTCCGGCTACCTCCACCCTCGTCCGGAGGCGGATATCGGCGAGACGGTCCAGGGCGAGAGCCACGCGTGGATCGAATGGTGGTCGGGCGCGTGGCGGGGTTTCGATCCCACGAACGCGAGCGAGGCGGGCGATCATCACGTGGTCGTGGCACGGGCGCGCGAGTATAGGGATGTCATGCCCCTCGCCGGAGTCTTCTCGGGTGCCGAGAGCACGCTCGACGTGAAGGTCGAGGTGACCCGCCGATCGTGACGAGGCCGCTCGAGCCCTAGGCCGTCCGCATGAGGCGCGCGGCGCCGCGGCCTAGGAGTAGCTTGGCGGCGTTCGAGCCGAGGAACTCCGGATCGGTCGCGAGGCCGGTTGACTCGTCGTTGAGCGCGAGCGATCCCGAGAGGTTCGTCACCCTGACGTGAAGGTGGAGGTCGTCGCCCGCAAGGGTCGCATACGCACTCACGGGATCGGCGGGGCCAGCGGCCAATCCGCGCATCGCGGCGCGCTCCGCCGTGACGGTCGCCCGAGCCTCGGGGTTATCGAGCGCCGCAAGAATCGCTGCGATGTCGTCGGGGGCGTCCGCGCGCATTTCGATGGCCACGACCCCTTGCCCTGCCGCAGGGACCACCTCGGAGACGCTCAGTATCGAGACGAAGGGCGGCTCGGCCTCGGCAAGGTGTAGTCCGACCAGTGGGACGACCGCCGCGGCGACCTCACCGACCCCAATTCGGCCGAGGAGCGCGGCGATCGACGCGGGATCCACGTCAACGACGAGACCCTCGCGCAGGCGCGCAACCTGGGCGGCGACCCGCGCATCCGTGGCGACGACGCGGTCGCCTTCCGCGAGGTCGCCGAGTTCGGCGCCTCCGCTACAGAACGCCAGGCGAGGTTCACGCGCGGGCAGATACGCGACGACCGTCAACTCGGCGTTCTCCTCGATCGGGAGAGCCGCTGCGTCGTGGACGACGGCGTCGCACTCGCCCGAGACGAGGGCGACGCGAAGGGCAGCCACCGACACTTCGGCGTCGGCGGGCGCGCCGTCGGCCTCCGACTCCACGGTGACGGGAACGACGGCGACCTCTCCCCCACGCGTTTGCGCCTCGGCGTCCAGCGCCAACCTCAGCGCGTCGGCGACCCGCGTCGCCCGGGCGCGGGAAGCCCCGTCGTCGCGCGTGCCGAACCGGAGGTTCATGCACCTAGCGTGCCACAGGGGGGCACGGGCGCGGATTCGTGGACGGCGATATCGACCCGGGCACCCGCCGGGAGTCCGCCCTAGCCGCGCGGGTCCAATCCCTGGTGAATCATGCGAAGCGTGGCGGCGAGCACGACGTCGCGGGGGGTGCCGGCCGCGATGGCACGACTCGCCCCCTGCAGGAGCCCAAGGATGAGACCCGTTGCGAGGTCGGCGTCGGGGGTTCCCCGCGCAAGGAGTGCTGCGCGAAGCGGAGCGTACTGCTCTTCGTGAAGCTCGCGGATACGCGCCCGGCACTCGGGGGGCAGCGGGGCGTCCGCGAGCGCCTCGAGGGAGCGGTGTGTTGGGTCGGTCGCGAGCTCGAGCGCGACGCGTACGTAGGCGTCTATCCGCTGCCCCGGAGTCTCTGCGGTGCCCATCGCTCCTTCGATGCGCCCCGCTGCTCGGGGGAAGGCGTCCTCCACCACGGCCGCGAGCAACGCGGGGGTCGAGTCAAAGTACTGGTAGACGCTCGATCGAGAAAGGCCAACGGCCTCGCCGACGGCGGCGAGGGTCACGGCATCGAGCGATCCCTCGGCAAGCAACCGGATCGCCGCCGCCAGAAGGTCGGCTCGGCGCCGGCGATGATGCTCGGCGACGGTGGGGGCGTCGATCTTCGGCACTGCACCCTCCCGGTGGACCCGCCTGCGCGGACGCGGCGATTTGCGTTCCCGACGCACACGTCGGTAAGATACCGACATGACCGTCGATAACAATGCTACCCCAACCATTCGGGGTCGGTGGTGGGCCCTCGCCGCAGTCGCCCTCGGCGTCTCGATCATCATCATGGACGCCACCGTCGTCAACGTGGCCCTTCCCGTCATCATCTCCGATGTCCATCTCGATGCCACCCAGGCCGAGTGGATGAACGCCGTGTATTCACTGATGTTCGCCGCGCTCCTGCTGACCCTCGGCCGCGTCGGCGACCTCTACGGCCGCCGCCGCCTCTTCGCGGCTGGCATGACCGTGTTCGTGGGAGCGAGCGTCCTTGCTGGCTTCGCCGACGGCGCCGCCGTGCTGATCGGCGCGAGGGTCCTGCAGGGCGCCGGCGCGGCGATGATCCTGCCCGCGACCCTCTCTACCCTGAACGCGGTGTTCCGCGGGAAGGAACGCGCCATCGCGTTCGCCGTGTGGGGCTCGACCATTGGGGGCATGGCCGCGGTGGGCCCGCTCGTCGGCGGCTGGCTGACCACGGACGTGTCGTGGCGCTGGGCGTTCTGGATCAACATCCCGGTCGGGCTCGTGGTCCTCGCGTTGATTGCGAGGTACGTCCCCGAAACCAGGGATGAGACCGCGGGCCGCGGCCTCGATGTTGGCGGCGTGGTTCTCTCGTCGCTCGGGATGGGTGGGATCGTCTTCGCCCTGATCGAGGGTCGCCAGTACGGATGGTGGGAGCGGTCTTCCGGCGGGATCTCTCCCGTGCCGATCGCCCTCACCCTCGGCCTCGCGCTGATGGCGTGGTTCGTTGCCCTCCAGCGGTCGCGGGAGAAGAGCGGGAAGATCGTCCTGGTCGATCTCCACCTGCTGGGGGTGCGGTCGTTTCGGTACGGATCGCTCGCCGCGCTCGTGGTGGCTCTCGGCGAATTCGGCCTCATCTTCACGCTCTCACTGCTGCTCCAGGGGGCGCTGGGGTATACCGCGCTGGGCACCGGGCTTCTGATCGTTAGCCTCGCCGCGGGGACGTTCCTCGTTTCCGGCGCGACCCCCCAGTTGACGAAGCGGTACGGCGGGCGGGCCGTCGTGCGCGTCGGACTCGGGCTTGAGGCGATCGCGGTGGCCGGGCTGGCCCTGACGCTCTCCGCGAGCATTGGAACGTGGTCGATCGCGGGTTGGCTCTTCCTCTACGGATTCGGCGTTGGGATGGCGACCGCCCAGCTCACCAGCGTCATCCTTGCCGACATCCCCGTCCACGAGTCGGGCCAGGCATCCGGGCTGCAGAGCACGCTCCGACAGGTGGGGTCCGCCCTCGGGGTTGCCGTCCTCGGTACTCTTCTGATCGCCACTTTGGGCCACTCCGCGGCCGCGCACATTGGGGCCACCGACACTCCCGTCGCGAGTCAGCAGCACATCGTCGACGCGGTGACGCACTCGGCCGGCGCCGCGATCCCGTCGTTCCAGGCCGATCCGACCACGTCGGCCGCGGGCGACGCGGCCGCGGCCGGGATGATTGACGCGAGCAAGACGACGACCGGCGTGGCCGCGGGGATCATCGCCCTCGGGCTCCTCTCGACCTTCGCGCTTCCGGCCTCGCCCGTGACTCGGGCGGCGGGCGGCCGGCGCCCCCGCGCGGCGCGGAAGGGGGCTTAGCCTTCGCCCACGCCCCTAACGCTTGCGGCGCCTGCGCACGCCCGTTGCCGGATCCTTGGGAAGCGCGAGGAAGACCGCGACGGCGATGAGCGCGACCACGGCGAGCGTGACGACGATCGTCACGTACACCTGCCCCTGGCCCTCGGCCGCAGTGGCGCCGGAGACCGTTGCGGCACCCTGGCCGGTCGGAGACGGCTGGGACGACAGGACGGCACCCTGGCCGGTCGGCGAGGACTCCGACGCCACCGCGACGACGGTGAAGGGCAGCGTGCCCTCGATCGGGTGGCCATCGTCCGCCACCACGCGCCACTCGGCGCTGTACTCGCCCGGCTCGAGCGGCTGGACGTCCACCCGGATCGTGGTCGGCTCGGGGAAGTACGCGTCGCCAGCGGCGTGTTCGCCGCCCTGAGCGTCGAGCACATAGATGTGCGCTCCGAGGTCGAGCAGGACGTCGTCGAAGGTCAGGGACACGGTCGCTGGCGAAGTGATGGTGGCGCCAGGTTCGGGAGAGCTCGAGACGAGGACCGCGTGCGCGGCAGCCGGGGCGGACCACGCGAGTAGGGCGGCAACCACAAGGAGGGCGATCAGAGATCGGCGATTCTTCACCTCCCCATCCTTCCACGCCGCCCCGCCGGGAGATCACTCGACCGCTATTCGCGATTCACCCGGCATTCGCCCTTTCGCCCCCTCCGGGTGCCGAACTCCATCCTCCGGGTGATCGAACGCCTGACCCAAGGGGGCGACGACGCGCTCGTCATTGCCCCCGAGTCGAGGAACGGTGATGGGCCTCGAGGCTGCGGGCCGCGACGATCGCTGGACCGCTCGCGCGCGGCGATGCGCACACCACGCGAAAGAGGGGCCCCCGAGGGGGCCCCTCTCCGTACCGCTAATCGCGTGCCACGAACTACTTCTTGGGCTTCGCCTTCGCCTTCGGCTCCGCCTTCGCGGCGGCAGGTGCGACGGGGACGGCAGCCGCGGCCCAGATGAGGCCGAGACCCGTGAGGATCAGCGTGGCGCCCAGGCCCGCGACAACAGCCGCAACGCCGTAGCCGAGCTGAAGCGTTGACGCGGTGACCGCGCCAACTCCGAGCTCGCCGATCAGACCGTGCGCCGTCGGCTGCCAGAGCTGGCTGCGAGCGGCGGCCTCAATCGGGTTCGACGTGTCGAAGTCGGCCCAGTACTTGCCGTCGTTGACGTACTTGATCGTGTCGCCTGCGTGGTAGGTCTTGCCGTCGTAGACCGCGTCGTCAGAGCCGGCGGGAAGAACGACGGTGGTCGTGCCGTAGAGGACGTGGTAAGAGACCGTGGCCATCTGCAACATGTACTCCGAACCCGTGTTGACCAGCGGGTCCTTGGGGTTGAGCTCGGACTTGTCGACCGGGTACTTCCAGTCGTTCTCAAGCATGTCGAGGATGGCAGCGCCCATCTTGGCGTCGCCGTGGCTCGTGTAGTGACCGCTGTCGTCGTAGGCCAACTTGACGTTCTCGACCGTCGAGTACGCGTTGAGGGCCGTGGCGCCCTTGTAGACCTTGAACGCCGCAATCCCGCCGCCGATGATGAAAACGAGGCCGAGGATCGCGACGACCACTCCAAGCTTCTTGAGTCGTGCACCCATGCTGGTATTCCTCCTAGAAAGTCGAGCCGGGCGGTAGCCCCGGATCTCGCGAGACCCCGTTCGGGAATCTGGGACAAAAGTATCCTTAGGTAAGGCTAATCTCTCAGGACTAGGGTCCCGATCTGCCTAGGAGAGCCTAACCCACAAACGAAGGGGGGGCCGCGAGGTGCGGGGAAGTCGGGGCGCAGGAATCGTCTTCAAGAAGAAGTGGAGCTGAGGGGATTCGAACCCCTGACCCCCTGCATGCCATGCAGGTGCGCTACCAGCTGCGCCACAGCCCCGCGGCCCCGGAGGGCCCCGCCATCCTACCCGCAAACGCGGGCCCGATTCCAACTCGCCTACGCGGCGTCTCCCTCGCGCAGGTCCGCGGGCAGCGGCACCGCGGGGCAGTCCTTCCAGAGACGCTCGAGGTCGTAGTAGGCGCGGTCCTCCCGGTGCATCACGTGCACCAGGATGTCGTTGAAGTCGAGAAGAGCCCAGCGACCCTGTCGGACACCCTCGCGCCGGGCTGCCGTCGCTCCGACCCTCGCGAGTTCCTCCTCGACGCGCTCGGCGATCGCGACAACCTGGCGCTCGCTGGAACCCGACGCGATGACGAAGATGTCCGCGAGCGGGAATTTCGTCGTGACGTCGAGCGCCATGACGTCCGCGGCCTTGACGGCGTGGGCGGCTTGCGCGGCTCGGCGCGCAAGGTCGAGCGCGTGCTCCGAGGCCCTCACCCTCCCAGCCCGGAGATCTTCCACACCACGAGGCCGAGGACGAAGGCCGCGGCGGCGAGGAGGGCGATGTGCTGCCAGCCGAATTCCCTCGCCCCTCCCGCCGGCTGCACCTCGATGATCGGGCGCGGGATCGTTCCCGTCATCGGACCGGCGCCGGGAACGGCCCGCATGGTCCCGGTTGCCCCCGGCACGGGGCGAAGCATCCCCGTCACGATGGGACTCAGCGCGGTTCCCGGCGGATAGGGGGACGGGCCGCCCTGCATGGGAGTCGCGCCGGTCGGCGGACCGAAACTCGGGGATGGTGGAGGCGCTCCGACGGCGCCCTGCGGCACTCCAGGTGTGACCTGCCCGACGACCGCTCCGGGGGCCGAGGGGGACCCGGGTGCCAAGGAGGGCGCGATGGCAGGGGGCACCGGAGGGGCCACGGAGGCGGGATGGGCGGCAGGCGCCCCCGGAGCCAGAGGAACAGCCTGACTCTGCGGGCCCCGCTCGAGGGGATTGCCCTGGGCGGGCGGTCCGGCCTGGTAGGCGGGCGGTCCGGCCGTGGTGTGCGGGGGCGCCGGGATTCGGAGGCGAGGGCGTTCCAGACGGGTGGGGTGCGGGCACCGCGCCTGTCGGCGGATGCGGCGCCTCGTGCCCCGGCGCGCCCTGCTGGGCCGGGGCCGCGGGAGCATCCTGGGGGAAGGGACTCTGGGCTCCCGGGATTCCCGAGGGCGGGGTGAGGTCGACGAGCGCAGGGACCTCCGCGGTCAGGGGCCGAGGGGCGTCGATCACGCCGTGCTCCTGCCTCACGGGCGCAGGCGAGCGCTCGCGATCGGACGGAAGTTGCGCCGCGGCCTCGGCGGCCGCTTGGGCCAGCCTCCTGCGCGCGTCGTCGCCAGCGCCACCCTGCGCGGGGCGCCGGGGCGCGGGAGCCTCATCCGGCATGTCAAACCGAGAGATCCCGGGGGCAGTGTCCTGGGACTCGACCACGGTGTGGGTCTCCCCCGTCGCCCGCTGCGCATCCGCTTGAGCCTCCGCGGCGCGCCTTCGAGCAAGCTCCTCTTGCTGCGCGATTACCTCGGGTGTCATCGTGGGAACCTGGCCGGTGTGGTGCATCTCCTCGACTGCCGTCCACGTTTCCATGGGCTGCTCAAGGCGCTCGAGGCGGCGGCGGTCGCGGCGGGTCAATCCGGCGGAGTTGGCGGCTTCCACGACGGGGTTGTCCCACTCTGCGGGCGCGCTCGACTCGGCGGGAACAGGCGCCAAACCCGCCGCCGCCCGCTCTTCCATCTCTCGCCGCTCGCGGCGCGACAATGGGCGAGCTTCGTCAGCCATGCGCTCCTCCGCGGTAGAGATGGTGTTCACCTATGTAATCGGCAACCGCGTCGGGGACTAAATACCGGATGGGCAAGCCAAGGGAGACCCGTCTGCGAACATCCGTTGAGGATACCCCGAGCGCTGGTACCTCTACCAACGGGATGTCGCTCAGCCCCGCAGGCACGTCGTAGCCGGGGCGGGTCACCCCCACGAAGGTCGCGAGTTCCCTGAGGCGTGCCGAATCGCGCCACTCGTCAAGACGCGCGAGCGCATCCGCGCCGGTCACGAAGTACCACGTCGATCCGGGGTATGCCGCGTCCAGGTCGGACATGGTGTCGATGGTGTAGGTCGGCGCGCCTCGATCAATGTCGACGGCAGACACCTCAAGGCGCGGATCGGCCGCGACCGCCACCCTCGCCATCGCGAGACGATCCTCGCCCCGCGCGACCTCCGCGCCGCGCTTGAAGGGTTGCTCGGCTGCGGGAACGACGAGCACGCGATCGAGCGAGAGCGCGGCGAAGACCTCGCTTGCGGCCGCAAGGTGCCCTATGTGTATGGGATCGAAGGTTCCGCCCAGCACCCCGATGCGAGTCGACTTGGTCTTCACGGTCAGTGACGCGTGCCGACGCTCCGGAACGCGTAGGCGATGAAGAGCAACCCGATCAGCGCCGTGAACGCGAGCAAGCCATAGGCGGCGGCAGGGATTGGCAGGACGTTCGCGGCGTGCTCGCTCGTCGCAGCATCGGTCATGAGACGGATCACAACTGCTCCTTCACGCGTAGGCCTTCATTGTCTCACGCGTCCCGCCAGGCGCGCGTGTCACGAACGAATCTGGCCCTCGCCGTACACGACCCACGTCGTCGTCGTCAGCTCCGCGAGGCCCATGGGGCCGCGCGCGTGGAGCTTCTGCGTCGAGATCCCAATCTCGGCGCCGAGCCCGAACTCGCCGCCGTCGGTGAAGCGCGTCGACGCGTTGACCATGATCGCCGCAGTGTCGAGCCGGGCAACGAACGCCTCGGCGGAGGCGAGATCGTCCGTGACGATCGCCTCGGTGTGGCCGGTGGAGTAGCGCTGAATGTGCGCGATCGCCTCGTCGAGGCTCTCCACCACCCTGATTGCCATGTCGTAGGACAGGTACTCCGTGGCCCAGTCGTCCTCGGTGGCCGGCACGGTCGCGACCCCGGCGGGGGCGAGGGCGGCGGACGCCGCGTCCGCATGGAGCGTCACCCCTGCCTCCGCGAGCGCGGCCAACACCGCGGGAAGGACGAGCGGCGCCGCGTCCCGATGTACCAGGAGAGTCTCGGCCGCGTTGCAGACGCCGACGCGATGGGTCTTGGAGTTCAGGGTGATGGCGATCGAGCGCTCGAGGGGCGCGGACGCGTCGAGGTAGACGTGACAGTTGCCCTCGCCGGTCTCGATCGCCGGCACCGTCGATCCCGTGACGACCGCCTGGATGAGGTCGTGGCCACCCCGAGGCACGAGGACGTCGACGAGGCCCCGCGCGTTCATCAGCACGCGGGCCCCTTCGCGCCCGTACGCGTCAATGCTCTGCACGGCATCGGCGGGTAACCCGGCGGCGACGAGCGCGGAACGCAGGACGCCGACGATGGCCTCGTTGGACTCGGCGGCCGCCGATCCCCCGCGCAGGACCGCGGCGTTCCCGGACTTAAGCGCGAGCCCGGCGGCATCCACCGTGACGTTCGGCCGCGCCTCGTAGATCATTCCGACGACGCCCATCGGGACCGCCTTCTGGATGAGGCGAAGCCCGTTGGGAAGCGTCGAACCGCGGCGAATCTCGCCGACGGGATCGGGAAGCGCAGCGAGGGCGCGCAGGGCGGCCGCCATCGCGACGACCCGCCCCTCGTCCAGCGTGAGGCGATCGAGGAGCCCCGGCGCCATGCCGCCGGCGCGTTCCCTCTCGACGTCGCGCTCGTTCGCCTCGAGGATAGGCCCCGCCTGCGCGACGAGCGCGTCGGCCATGGCGTGAAGCGCCGCGTCCTTGATGGCGCGGTTCGCGGTAGCGAGGACACGGGAGGCGACCTTGGCGCGCGTGCAGGCATCGAGGACGGCGTCGCGCACCGCGGTACTGGAAGGCTCGGCGCTGATGGTGGTGTCGGTCATGCGACCAAGGCTACTTGCCCGTCGCGACGACGACGAGGTCGTCGACGTGCACCAGCTCCCTGGCGAATTCCTCGCCGAGCGTCGAGCGAATGGCGGCCGTGCTCAGACCCAACATGGCGGGAATCTGGTGGGCGGCGAAGCGCGCGAAGCCGCGGGCGATCACCCTCCCGTCGGGCCCGACGAGTTCGACGGGATCCCCCGCCTCGAATTCGCCGCGGACCGCGCTCACTCCCGCGGCGAGGAGCGACGCCTTACCCCCCCTCACCGCCCTGACCGCGCCCTCGTCGAGCACGAGCTGACCGCGCGTCTTCGCTGCGTGCGCGAGCCATTGCAACCGATTCGTCGAGCGCTTGCCCGTCGGGGCGAAGAGCGTGCCGACGTCCTCGCCGGCCACCGCCGCTGCGGCGTCGCTCGCGGCCGCGAGCACCACCGCGACACCGGAACCCGTCGCGATGCGCGCTGCCTCAAGTTTGGTCACCATGCCGCCGGTCCCGAGCGCGTGGCCCCGCTGGGAGATGTCGACGCCCTCGATCTCGCCGAACGCCCCGACGCTCGCGATGCGCAGCGCTCCGGGGGTGCCCGGCGCCGCCGTGTAGAGGCCGTCGACGTCCGTGAGGAGGACGAGGGCGTCCGCGCGGACCACGGTCGCGACAAGGGCAGCGAGGCGGTCATTGTCGCCGAAGCGAATCTCGTCGGTCGCTACGGTGTCGTTCTCGTTGACGATCGGCACGACGCCCAACTCCAGGAGGCGATCGAGCGCTCGCTGGGCGTTGCCATAGTGGGCGCGGCGCACGAGGTCGTCGGCGGTGAGGAGCACCTGGCCGACGTTGAGGGCGTGCCGGGCGAACGCACGGGCGTAGGCGCCAATGAGGAGCCCCTGCCCGACGGAGGCGGTCGCCTGGGCCGTCGCGAGGTCCGTGGGGCGCGCGCTCAGGCCAAGGGGCACGAGCCCCGCGGCGATGGAACCCGACGTCACCAGGACCACCTGCTGCCCCCGGGAACGCATTCCCGCGAGGACGTCGACGAGCGCGACGAGCGCGACCTCGTCAAGGTGGCCGTCGGCCCCGGTCAGCGACGACGAACCGACTTTCACCACCACGCGACCGGGCGCCGTCAGCGCCGCCCGCAGGACCTCCATCACTTCTCTCCTTCGCGCCCGCCATCATCATCCGGCGAGACCCAGTGTCCCGCGTTGCGCTCGGCCCCGAGCTCCTCACGCGCCGCGGCCTTCGCATCCATGCGGCCGAGGTGCTTCGCCCTCTTCTCGGAACGGCTCTCCCTCGGGAGATGCTCGTACTCCGCGATCCGGGCGTCCGTGCCTCGACCGCCCAGCAGTTCGGCACCCGCCATGAGCGTCGGCTCCCAGTCGAAGATCACGCCGCCCTCGACGGGGCCGATGACGACCTCCGCGCCCGGCACGGCGCCCGCGCGATACAGTTCGTCCTCGACGCCCAGCGTCGCGAGGCGGTCGGCGAGGTAGCCAACCGCCTCTTCGTTCGTGAAGTCCGTCTGGCGCACCCAGCGCTCGGGCTTGACGCCGCGAACCTGGAAGAACACCTCGTCGTCCTTGCCGCGGCGCGTCACGGTGAACCCCGCGTCGTCGACGGCCTTGGGCCGCAGCACGATACGCGCGGGTTCGGGCGTCGGCCCCGCCGCGCGCGCCGCCGCGACGAGCGCGGCCAGGGCGTAGCCCAGCGCGGGCAGGCCCTCGTGGGTCACGGCGCTGACCTCGTAGACGGGAAGCCCCCTAGCCTCGATCGACTCGCGCACGATCGAGGCAAGTTCGCGCCCGTCGGGGATGTCGATCTTGTTGAGGATGACGACTTGCGGGCGCTCCAGGAGGGGAAACTGGCCTCCCGCAAGGTCCGCGGAATACGCCGCGAGCTCTAGGGAGATGACGTCGAGATCCTTGAGGGGGTCGCGGTCGCTCTCCAGCGCCGCGGCATCGAGGACGTGGGCGATCACGCTGCACCGCTCGATGTGGCGCAGGAACTCGAGCCCGAGCCCCTTGCCCTCCGAGGCTCCCGGGATCAGCCCGGGGACATCCGCCATCGTGAATCGCGACCCGCCTGCCTCGACGACGCCGAGGTTCGGCGTGAGGGTGGTGAAGGGGTAGTCGGCGATCTTGGGGCGCACCGCGGACATCGCGGCGATGATGGAGGACTTTCCCGCGCTCGGATAGCCGACGAGGGCCACGTCCGCGATGGACTTGAGCTCAAGGATGACCTCCGTTTCATCCCCCGGCTCGCCGAGGAGTGCGAAGCCCGGCGCGATCCGCTTTCGCGTCGCAAGGGCCGCGTTTCCGAGCCCGCCCCGGCCGCCCGCGGCGACGACGAACTCCGCACCCTCGCCCACCATGTCCGCGAGGACGGCGCCGTCGAGCGTCTTGACCGTGGTGCCGTTGGGTATCGCGAGCCGGATGTCCGCGCCGTTCGCGCCGTCACGCATGTCGCCGGCGCCGGGAGCGCCGTTCCTGGCTACCTTGTGCGGCGAGTAGTGGTAGTCGAGCAGGGTCGTCATCTGCGAGTCGACCACGAGGATCACCGAACCGCCGTTGCCGCCGTTGCCGCCGTCGGGGCCGCCGAGGGGCTTGAACTTCTCGCGATGGACGGACGCGACGCCGTTGCCGCCCTTGCCGCCCGAGACGTGGAGGGTGACGCGATCGACGAACACGGGGTTCCCCTTTCGCTTCCGTCTGTCATCAACGATACGGCCGGTTGCCGCCGACGACGGGTCGGCCAGCGCACGACGGCTGGGTGATCGCGTGACTCGCGCCAAGAGGCGCGAGCGGGCCCGCGCGGGGCCCTGGAGCGGCGCTAGGGGGCGACGACGTCGATGACGCGTCGCCCACGGCGCGTGCCGAACTTCACCGCGCCGTGTTCAAGCGCGAACAGGGTGTCGTCCTTGCCGCGACCCACGTTCAGGCCGGGGTGGAAGTGCGTGCCGCGCTGACGGACGATGATCTCGCCCGCCTTGACGACCTGGCCGCCGAAGCGCTTGACGCCGAGGTACTGCGGGCTAGAGTCGCGGCCGTTCCGTGAGGCGCTTGCGCCCTTCTTGTGTGCCATCGCGTATCCCCTTAGCCGATGCCCGTGATTGTGAGACGCGTGAGGTCCTGACGGTGCCCCTGGCGTTTCCGATATCCGGTCTTATTCTTGTACTTGAAGATGTGAATCTTGGGTCCGCGCTCGTCGCGGACAACCTTGGCGGTCACCTTGATCTTCGCGAGCGCCTTGGCGTCCGTCGTGATCGTGGCGCCATCGACCAGTAGGAGCGCTGGCAACTCGACCGTGGCGCCCTCGTCGGCGGCCAAACGGTCGACGACGACGATGTCGCCAACGGAGACCTTTTCCTGACGGCCTCCGGCCTTGACAATCGCGTACACCATGGCATTCCTCAAGTCTCGGTGGATTCCCGCGCGGCCGACTCCCGAAGGACGGCGCGCAGGGTTGGGCGCGAGAGCGCCGACGGACAACGATACAAGGCCGCCGGGCCCCGGTCAAACCTGCGGGGATCTACTCGGTCCCGTCATCGTCCCCGCCTACCGCGGGAACCTCCTGTTCGTGGTCATCCGGGTGGTGGTGAGCCTTCTCTGCGGCGGCCGCGATGCTCGCGAGCGTGGCCTTAACGGCCTCGCGCGCCTCGCTGCGATCGTCGAGCACGTGCGTCTCGACGGGTTCCTCCACCTCGGCCTTGCCGCGACCCTTGCGCCGCGCGGGCGCGGGCGTGCGCTCCGCGGTCTCGATGACCGGTTCGCCGTGGACGAGGAATCCGCGACCCTTGCACACCTCGCAGGTTTCGGAAAAGGCCTCGACCAGGCCCTGGCCGACCCGCTTGCGCGTCATTTGCACGAGGCCAAGGCTCGTCACCTCGGCGACCTGGTGCTTGGTCCGGTCGCGCCCCAGGCACTCGATGAGGCGGCGTAGCACGCGGTCGCGGTTCGCCTCCAGCAGCATGTCGACGAAGTCGACGACGATGATTCCGCCGATGTCCCTGAGCCTCAGCTGGCGGACGATCTCCTCCGCGGCCTCGAGGTTGTTGAGGGTCATCGTCTCTTCGAGCGTGCCGCCCTTGCCGATGAACTTGCCGGTGTTGACGTCGATGACCGTCATCGCCTCGGTGCGGTCGATGACGAGAGAGCCGCCCGAGGGCAGCCACACCTTCCTGGCCATGCCCTTCTGGAGTTGCTCGTCGACGCGCGCGTCGTGGAAGACGTCGCCCGTTCCCGTGTATCGGTGGGTGCGCTCCATGAGGTCGGGCGCGACCTGGCCGATGTAGGCGCCCAGCGAGTTCCATGTGTCCTCGCCCTGAATCGTCAGCGAGTCGAAGTCGCCGTTGAAGATGTCGCGAACGACGCGGATCGCCATGTCGGGCTCCCCGCGCAGCAACTGCGGCGCCTTGCCCGTCGCCGCCTCCTCTTCGATGCTCTCCCACTGGCGCTTGAGGCGCTCGACGTCGGCGCGAAGCTCGTCCTCCGAGGCCCCCTCTGCGGCCGTGCGGACGATGACGCCCGCATCTGGCGGGATGACCTCGCGGAGCAGCTTCTTGAGGCGGGCGCGCTCGTTGTCCGGGAGACGCCGGGAGATGCCCGTGACTCCACCGCCGGGCACGTACACCAGGAAGCGACCGGCGAGCGAAATCTGCGAGGTGACGCGCGCGCCCTTGTGACCAATCGGGTCCTTGGTGACCTGGACCATGATCGTGTCGCCGGGCCTGAGGGCGAGTTCGATGCGGCGGGGCTTGCCCTCCATGCCTGCGGCGTCCCAGTTGACCTCTCCCGCGTACAGCACGGCGTTGCGGCCGCGGCCTACGTCGACGAAGGCGGCCTCCATACCGGGAAGGACGTTTTGGACGCGCGCGAGGTAGACGTTGCCCGCCATTGACTGCTGGGCTTGGTGGGAGACGTAGTGCTCCACGAGGATGTCGTCCTCGAGCACGGCGATTTGGACGCGGCCGTCCTTCTCGCGCACGACCATGGAGCGCTTGACGCTCTCGCGGCGCGCGAGGAATTCCGCCTCGGTGATGACGGGCCTGCGCGTGTCGCGACCCTCGCGGCGGCGCTGGCGCTTCGCCTGGAGTCGGGTCGAGCCGGCAAGGTCGTCCGACGCGCCTGCTCCGCGCGTGCGGCCACCGCGGTTCCGGCGGCGGCGGGCTGCGTCAGAACCGCCGTCGGCGTCATCCGAAGTCCCGGGGTCGCGAGCCTCGCCCTCGTCCCCGCCTGCGCCCGAGCGCGAGCGCGTTCCGCGGCCGCGGCCCCCGCGACGACGGCGCCGACGCGTGCCGCCCTCGCCGGATTCGTCGCCATCGCCATCGGACTCGCGACCAGGACCGTCATGGCCGGGAGTCTCGGCGTGCTCCTTGACGTGATCCCCCGGGGCGTCGCCCTCGGACGCCGCCTTCGCGGCAGGCTTCTTGGCCGCAGGCTTCTTGGCCGCGGGCTTCTTGGCGGGCGCCTTCTTCTTCGGCTCGGCATCGGCCTCGGCCTTGGGCGCCGCCGCCTTGCTCGGCGCGGTCTTCTTGGCCGCAGGCTTCCTCTTCGCCTTGGGCGCCGGGGCGTCGTCGGCGGGAATGATCGGTGGCCCGGCGGGCGCGGTCGCGCGCCGACTCGCCCGCGGCGCGGAGGGTTCTGGCGCCTGGAAGATGCTGGCAGTAGATACGGGTGTAGTGATGTCCTCGCTCAAGGCGGGTACCTCGCGTCGGTGTGGCCACACTCCACCCGGCGTATTGTCGGTCGAAGCCCGCTCGCTGGCTGGCTTAGAAGTCTGTCGGTCGCGGCGGACAGCGGCGCCACGTTGTCGGGCTCGCGTCCCCGGATATCTCCCACGCGTACCTATGTCCGCGGAGATCCGGCCGGGACGGGCGGCCGACTCGGTCGCTGCGTCTGTCGCACGGTTGGCACACGGTGTGGACGTGTGCGGACCTGTGACCATTGTGACACACCGCAGACCGGGCGGTCCCTCTTCGACGCGCCCGTCCGCACCCGGCCGCTCTGGCGCTAATCGATCGCGCCGAGGAAGACGTCGAGCCGGGCAATCTCACCGGAGCGATCGAAGATCGCGGCGCTTGCCGCCTCGTCCAGCACGAGGCCCGTGGTCTCGGGGCCCGTGGTCTCGACGGCCGGCGCCTGCGGACGCGTCACCTCGACGCGGGGATCGCCCGAGCGATGCAGAACGACGGGCACCTGGCACAGGGTGTATGCCATCGTTCCCGCCCCGAGGTCGAGGCGCGCGTCGCTCCCGTCGGCGGCGACGTAGTCGAAGACCCCTGACGTCTCCATGAACTCGCCGTTCACCCGCTCGGGGACGAAGTGGATGCGCCCGTTTGCGACCACGACCCCCATGTCGGAGAAGCGCGTAATGAGGTCCTCCTTCACCTGACCCGTCATGCCCGGTTGCTGGGCACCCGCGAACGCGGGCGTGTGGGAGTAGGGGTCCGTCGGGATCGCGCCGTAGTCCGACGGCGACTTGTGGACGCCGATCCCCTCGCGAATCTCGCGATAGTGATCCGCGAGCCGCTCAACCTTGGCCGCGTCGACGCCGCGCAAGAGCGCGTCGACCCATGCCTCGTCGACGGCGACGAGAAGCTTCGAGACCATGTGCCAGTAGATGGAGCCGAGCCCCTCGTACTTGTAGAAGGTTCCCGAGCGTCCCGTGAAGGAGCGGTGATCGAAGACCTCTTCGTAGACGTCGAGAATCCGTCCGCGCTCGGCGCGGACGGCGTCGCCATGGGCGCCGGATTCGAGCCGGTCCAGGGCCTGGCTCAGGAATCCCGCGTTGCTGAACGAGGCGTGGAAGTGCACATCGCCGTCCACGTCTCTGTCGACGATGGAGGTGTCCCCCTCGGCGAGCAACTCGCGGAGCAGCGCGGAGCGCTCGACCGCCTCGCTCGGAACGAGGTTCTTGTCGAGGAAGAGCGGGAGGTCGCGGTTGGGATAGAGGATGTAGCTCGCCTGGTCGGCGCGATAGAGCTCGCTCGCGCGGAGGGCGTCGAGCAGGGCGATCGCGTCATCGGCGGAGAGGACGCCCGAACTCAACACCGCGACTTGACCCTCCAGCATTTCTTGCAGATGCCCCAGCGCGACGCCGTCACCGACGATGCGCATGAGGTTGTAGGAGTGATAGAGGCCGTCCTCCCTGCGGTTGGCCCTAATTGAGTTATCGACGTGGCGCAGCGCGAGGTCGCAGAATCCCACCAGTGTGTCGGCGGTGACCGGCGTCCTGCCGCCGGAGAAGCTCGCGCCGTAGATGCCCAGGCGGTACCGAGAGCCCGCTTCGCCGAGCGCGTCCATCAGCTCCCTGCGCTCGCGATCGGAGACGGCGGCTCCGAGCGAGCCCGCGTGCGCCTCAAGCGCGGAGGCGACCTCTGTCAAGAAGAGGACCACCTCGTCGGCGACCTCCGCCTCGCCGCCCTCGACGGTCGCGAAGAGGTCCTTCGCGAAGGCGAGGTACCGCCGCAGGTAGCAGAGCGTCACGACGGAGACGCCGTTGCCGACCAGGGCGTTGTTCCCGTCGTTCCATTCGGGGCGCTGGGTGTTGAGCCAGATTCCTGCCTCGGGGATGAAGTTCGCCAACGTGGCCAGCGCGACGACGAGGAGCTTCTCGGTACCGTTCGCGCGCACCATGGCCCCGTCCGCGCCGAGAAGGGCGAGTCCGTCGGCCCCCTGGCGCGCGGCCCTTTCGAGCGCCGCGGCGCTCGCGGCGTCGTCGAAGTCGATCGTCTCGTGGGGATCGTCCAGCAGGCTCGTGTAGGGGCGGATCCGGTAGGGAACGTCCGCGTAGGTGAAGACCGGACGCGTCAGCAGGTGGGTGAGGCTGCCGGGCCGGTGCCGCTGAGCGGACTCCAGAAGGCGGAGGAGGTAGACGACCTGGTGGTCTCCCCAGTACCCGATGCTGGACCACGGTTCGTCGGAGTCGGCGACCTCCCACTCGAAACCCTCGCGAAGCACGCGGTACGGGTTGTGCCCGTCGGCGGTGGATGAGCTGAGGAACTTGGCGATCATGCCCTCTGCGAAACCGGGGTACGAGAGGGAGAGCGCCTCCCAGTTCTGGAAGATGTCGCGCCAGTTGCCCTCGTAGTTCAGGATCTTGTTCCCCTGGCCGTCCTTGATCTGAATCGAGAATCGGTTCCAGGGACGACTCGGGTCGCCGTGGCGGCGGCTGAAGGTGAAGGGAAGGTACTCCGAGCACAGGCGCTCCATGTCGAGGTCGCCGAGTCCCGTGACGCGATCGAGGAGTTCGCTTCGAAGCAGGGTCTTGGGGAGCGCGTCGAGGAAGGCCGCGTGTCGCCCCGCGATGGCGACATTCGAGGCGGCGAGGAACGAACGGAGGTCGTCGGTCGAGACGCGGTACCCATCGTCTGGCAGGCCGCCGCGCATGGCGTTGAAGAGCGCGTTCGAGAAATGCCGCCAGACGGCGCGCTCGTCCGAGGTGTCCTGAAGCCCGTCGACCGCGCCGACCACGTGAACGAGGCGCCGTGTCCCGCGCGCCACGTCGGCAAGGACACTGTCGGCAAGGACGCTGTCGGCAAGGGCGCGGTCGGCAAGGACGCTGTCGGCGAGGCCCCCGTCGGCCGCCCCAGCTGACGCCAAGTCCCCCATGAGCGCTCGGACCTGGACGATGTCCTGATCGAGCTCGGCGACGATGAGCCAGTCCCTCCGGGCTCCGGCCTCGAGATCGACGGTCGCGTGGACGAGGAAGGCTCCCCGTTGACCGCGGATGTCCGTCTCGGGTTCCAGGCGCTCCCCCCGCCGGAACCGCCCGAGTTGCGCGTCGGAGAGCAGGATGCTGGCGCCCTCCAGGCCGGTCGACCACGCGAGATTGACGCGCAGGGACTCGCTCGGCGTCGGTTTGTCGGAGGGGACCGAGCTCAAGCGGAAGAGGGCCAGGGGCGCTTGGGGCACCCTTTCGACGCGCTTGTAGCCGTCGACGAGGGTGCTGAATTCCAGCTGGAAGCGCTGCCCGACCCCGGACGGCAGGACGTTGTGAATCCCGTCCAGCACCTCCACGGTGACGGCCGTCGACCCCGTGTTCTCCACCTCGGCCGAGCGGACGAATCCATAGCGCTCGCTCGTCATCCACGTGTAGCGGAACGTGATCCCCAGGTCGTGATTGACCTCCTCGAACCGAATCGCGTTGCCGTAGACGCTCTTGTCGAGGTTGCGCACCGTCCGGTACACGCCGTCATGGCGAGAGGAAAACGGCTCCCACAGGTGCGTCTTGGACCCTCGGCGCACACGCAGGAGCGTCTCGCTCCCCGTCGTTTCGCCGGCGTCGTGAATCCGGTCGTCCGTGTAGTACGGGAAGAGGGCGCGGTCCGAAGTGCCCCGGCCGGCCGTGAGCCCCCCCGTCGTCGACATGAAGAGCCAATGGTCGGAGTCGCTCACCATCGTCATGAAGAACGGCGGCATCTGGTCAAAGTTCGAGACCCGGAAGAAGCGCGCACCGTTTACGTCCACGAAAGCACCCTCGACGCCGCCGGTGTCGTGGCGGGATGAGGCTCGAGTGGACGACGAACTGGTCACTGCGGAAGTCTTCCACGAGTTGCGCGCCCGTGGCAGCGGGTCGGCGCGCGCTGCTCGAGACGGACGCCGATGAGATACCCGCGGGGGCATCGGTTCGCCCGCGCGAACAAACGGACTTCGACATCGTTTTCGGAGGCCTGCTAGCCCATTCTCGTCCCGGGCGCAAGGGGCCAACGTCCCGTGACAACTTAGCGCAGGCTACGCTACCTTGGCCGAACGGGACCGCAGTGTGGAGGTCCCTTCACGACGAGACTCGTGCCCGAGGAGGCCTCGATGGACGCCCTGGAACTCGCCCGGTGGCAGTTCGGCATCACCACGGTTTACCACTTCATTCTCGTGCCCCTGACGATCGGCCTGTCGATCCTGGTCGCCATCATGCAGACCGCGTGGGTGCGGACCGGCAAGGAGACGTGGCTGAGGCTAACCAAGTTCTACGGCAAGCTCCTGATGATCAACTTCGCGCTCGGGGTCGCGACCGGGATTGTTCAGGAATTCCAGTTCGGCATGAACTGGTCCGAGTACTCCCGGTACGTCGGCGACATCTTCGGCGCCCCCCTCGCGATGGAGGCGCTCGCGGCGTTCTTCCTGGAATCGACCTTCCTTGGCCTGTGGATCTTCGGCTGGGACCGCCTGTCCAAGCGCGTCCACCTCGCGACGGTCTGGCTCTTCGCGATCGGGACGAACATCAGCGCCTACTTCATCCTCGCCGCCAACTCGTGGATGCAGCACCCGGTAGGGGCGACGTACAACCCCGAGACCGGGCGCGCGGAGATGACCAACATCGGCGCCGTCCTGAGCAACCCGACACTCCTCACTGCCTTCCCTCACGTGATATCCACCGCGTTCCTCGTCTCCGGAACGGTCATCGCCGGCATCGCCGGGGCGTGGCTCGTCGCCAAGCACCGCGAGATCGGTGGGGCCAAACCCACCAAGGCCCAGGCGGGAGACCGCTCGCTGTACCGCACGGCCCTCCGGTTCGGCGCCGTCGTCATGCTGATCGCGGGAATCGGCGTCATCTACACCGGTGACCTCCAGGCGAAGATGATGTTCAAGCAACAGCCGATGAAGATGGCCGCCGCCGAGGCGTTGTGCGAGACCGAGACGGGGGCCCAGTTCTCGCTCCTGACCATCGGCGACCTGAGGAACTCCTGCGCCGATGTCACCCACGTCCTCACCATCCCCAAGTTGACGAGCTTCCTCGCCACCGGCGACTGGAACTCGACGGTCAAGGGCGTCGAGCAGATTCAGGCGGACGACGTCGTCAAGTACGGCGAGGGCAGCTACATCCCGAACCTCGCAATCACCTACTGGAGCTTCCGGCTGATGATCGGGCTCGGCGCGTTCAGCGCGGCGCTCGCGCTGGCCGCGCTCTGGTTGACGCGACGGGGCAAGTTCCCGCATCAGACCTGGTTCAGACGGCTCGCGCTGATCGCCATCCCCACCCCGTATCTCGCCGCCTCCATCGGCTGGTTGTTCACGGAGATGGGCCGCCAGCCGTGGATCGTCGCGCCGAACCCCACGGGCGTCGACCAGGTCTACTTGCAGACGCAGTTCGGGCTCTCCAGCAGCGTGAGCGCGGGTGAGGTGCTGACCTCGATGATCGTCTTCACGCTGATCTACGCGGTGCTCGGAGTGTTCTGGTACCGCCTGATGGTCCGGTACGCCAAGCTCGGCGCACCGGCCATTGAACCTCCGAACAAGAAAGACCCGGGCGACGGTCCTCTGTCGTTCGCGTACTAGGGAGACGTCATGGATCTCGCACTGGTGTGGTTCATCCTCATCGCCGTCCTGTGGACGGGGTACCTGGTCCTCGAGGGCTTCGACTTCGGGGTCGGGATGCTTATCCCGTTCGTCGCGAAGAGCAACGAGGGCCGACGCGTCGCGCTGAACACGATCGGCCCCGTCTGGGACGGCAACGAGGTGTGGCTACTCACCGCTGGCGGCGCGACCTTCGCGGCCTTCCCCGAGTGGTACGCGACGCTCTTCAGCGGCTTCTACCTTCCGCTGCTTCTGATCCTCGTCGCGCTCATCGTGCGCGCCGTCGCGATTGAGTATCGCGGGAAGATCGACGACGTCGCGTGGCGCAAGCGCTGGGACTGGGCGATCATCGTCTCGGCCTGGATTCCCTCGATTCTCTGGGGCGTGGCCTTCGCGAACATCGTGCGGGGCGTGCCGATCGACGCAACCTCGAGTTACACGGGCAACTTCTTCACGCTGCTCAACCCGTTCGCGCTCCTCGGGGGTGTCACCACCCTCGCGCTCTTCCTGAGCCACGGCGCGATCTTCCTCGCGCTCAAGACCGACGGCGAGATTCGCGCGACGGCGGAGGGGCTCGCGCGGAAGCTCTCGCTCGTTGCGGTCGTCGTCGCGGGCGTCTGGGCCGTGTGGGCGCAGCTCGCATACTCGGTCGCGTGGACGTGGGCCGCCGTCGGGGTGGCGGCCGTCGCCCTCGTGGCGGCCTGGTGGTTCGCGGCCAAGGAGAAGTTCGGCAAGGCGTTCCTCGCGAGCGCGATCGCCATCGTCGCGGCCGTCGTCCTGATCTTCGGGTCGCTCTACCCCGACGTCATGCCGTCGACGACCAGCGCCGCGTACTCGCTCACCGTGTCCAACGCGTCGTCTACCCATTACACGCTTACCGTGATGACATGGGTGGCGGGCTTCCTGACCCCCGTGGTGCTCGCCTACCAGGCGTGGACCTACTGGGTCTTCCGGCGCCGCCTCAGCGTCGACTCCATTCCCGCGCACAGCGAGCCCACCTTCTCGAAAGGCTGACACATGAAGCCGGTCGATCCGCGACTCTGGTCGCGGATCGGCTCCGCGCGGCGCTACGTGCTCGCGGTCGCGGCGCTGGGCGTCGTCGGGGCCCTCGCCATCCTCGTCCTCGCCCTAGTGCTCGCGCGGATGCTCGCGCCCGCGCTCCTGCCCGGGACTCCCCCGACGGATTCGTTCGGATGGGTGGGCGCGCTGGTGCCGGTCTCGGTGCGCTCCCCCGGCGTTGGGCTCTTCTGGCTGGCCGGGATCATCGGCGTGCGAATCGCCGTGACATGGATGAGTGAACGCGCGGCGCACCGGACGGGCTCTCGCGTCGTCTCGGTGCTGCGCGAGGACGTCATCGACCACGCCGCGGCGATGGGGCCCCGGTGGGTCGCCTCCGGCAGGGGCGTGGACGTCGTCGCGCTGGCGACGACCGGCCTGGGCGGCCTGATGCCGTACTTCGTCCGCTACGTTCCCGCTCTCCTTTCCGCCGCGATCGTTACCCCCCTGGCCCTCCTCCTCGTGCTGGACCTCGACGGCACGTCGGCCGCCATCGCCCTGGTGACGCTACCCCTGGTCCCCCTCTTCATGGTGCTCATCGGCCGCATGACCGCGGTTCGCTCGGAGCGCTCTCTCGCCGCGATGCAGCGCCTGAGGGGACGCATGCTCGACCTGATCTCGGGACTGCCGACCCTGCGCGCGCTCGGACGCTCTCACGGCCCCGCGGAACGGGTGCGCGAGCTCGGAGACGCCCATCGGGCCGCGACCATGGGCGCTCTGCGCGTCGCCTTCCTGTCCGGCCTCGTGCTCGAGCTCCTCACGACGCTCTCGGTGGCGCTCATCGCCGTTTCGATGGGCTTTCGGCTCGCCGCGGGGAGCATCGGCCTCGAGACCGCGCTCGCGGTGCTCATCCTCGCCCCGGAGGTCTACCTGCCCCTTCGCAACGTCGGCTCCCACTTCCATGCGGCGTCGGACGGCCTCGCGGCGGCCGAGGCCGCCTTCGCCCTCCTCGACGAACCCCTCCCCCACCCGGCATCCGGGGCCGCCGCGCCGTCTCTCGCGGGACGAACGCTCCTCGCGAGCGGCCTCGGCATCGAGACGCCCGACGGCTCGGCCCTCGCGCCGGCCTCGCTGACGTTCCACGCTTCCCCCGGCGAGGTGGTCGCGCTCGTCGGCGCGAATGGCGAGGGAAAGTCCACCGCGCTGATGGCCATGGCGGGCCTCCTCCCCCCGAGCCGCGGAACGGTCGGCCTGACGACGGCAACGGGCGCACCCGCGATCACCCTCGCGACCGCCACCGGCGGCGTGGACGCCGAAGGGTGGTCGGCGCAGGTGGCGTGGGTTCCCCAGCGGCCGGATCTCGGCCCCTCTGCCCTCACCCTGAGCCTCGGCCAGCGTCAGCGCCTCGCACTCGATCGGGCATTCTCCTCCGGCCGCCCCGTGCTCCTCCTCGACGAGCCCACCGCCCACCTCGATCCGACCGCCCGCGTCGAGGTTGCGAGACGAGCGAGGGCCGCGGCGGACGGCGGAGCCGTCGTCATTGTCGCGACCCACGACGATGCAATCCGGGCGGTCGCCGATCGCGTCGTCGCCGTTTCGTCGGGTCGCGCCGTCCCGTCGGGCGGCGCCACCCGCCCAGCGACGGACGTGACGCCATGACGCGCGGGACGTGCGGAGTGCGCGGAGTGCGCGGGGCACGCGTCCTCCTCGGCGACCTCGAGATTTCGTGGCGCACGATCGCGCTCGCCATCGCCACCGGAAGCGCGGCGCTCGGCTCCGCGGTCCTGCTCGGGGCGACCTCCGCCTGGCTAATCGCGCGCGCGGCGCAAATGCCGTCGCCCGCCGACTTGGCCATCGCGGCCGTGATCGTCCGGACCCTCGGGATTGGCCGGGGGGCGTTCCGGTACGCCGAGCGTCTCGTCTCTCACGACGCGGCCCTCCGCGGAATGACGAATCTCAGGGCCCGCGCGTACGAGCGCCTGGAGCGGCGCGGCACGGCCCGCGTCCTTGCGCTCTCCCGAGGCGACATCGTCGCGAGGACCGGGCCCGACGTCGATGCCATGGGCGACGCTGTTTCGCGCTCGATCGTT
Organism: uncultured Actinomycetota bacterium; assembly: GCA_963830335.1. Taxonomy (GTDB): domain Bacteria; phylum Actinomycetota; class Actinomycetes; order Actinomycetales; family Demequinaceae; genus JAFGBM01. Next base: position 167,335 of record CAWHLX010000006.1, on the reverse strand, counting down.
CCCGCGGGAGTCGCGGTGGTGGTGTCCGCCCTCTCCGTGGTCATCGTCGGCTCGCAAGACGCCCGCGCTGGCCTCGCCCTCGCAGCCGCCCTTGCGGCCGCGGCGATCCTCCCCGCCGCCCTGACCGTCCGCTCGCTCCGGGTGACCGAGGAACGGGGGGCCCGCGCCGACGCGGCCGCGACGATCGCGGCCCTCTCCCTGGTCGAGGCGGGTCCGGAGCATCGGGTATGGGGCACGACGAACGAGGCGCGCGCCGCACTGGCGGCGGCCGACAGGGAGGTGGAGGGGGCGAGGGACGCGGCCGCTCGGCCAGCGGCGCTCGCCGCGGCGCTCCAGGTGGCATTCGCCGGCCTGGGCCTGGTTGCCGCGGTGGCCATCGGAATCGCAGCGGCCCGCGCGGGCGGGCTCGACGGCCCCGCCGCCGCCGTCGTCGCGCTCACCCCGCTCGGGGCATTCGAGGCCGTGTCGGCTCTCCCCGCCGCCGCCGCGCAGTGGTTTCGGACCCGCGCGGCGATCGAACGGGTCTTTCTCCTCGTGGATTCCTCCGCGGTGGTCACGTCCGATCCCCTCCCGGGCGACGAGGGCGCGGTGCCGTCCCCGCGCGTGGCCGGCTCCTTTGCGGCGCCCACCCTTCGCCTCGCCGGGCTCAGCGTGGCGTGGCCGGGCGCGATTCCGACGCCGCCGGTCTCGGCCGTCATCCCCCCCGGCGGGGTCCTGGGTGTCATCGGCGCGTCGGGCGTCGGAAAGACGACCCTGCTTCTGACGCTCGCGGGTGCGCTTGCCCCGAGCGAGGGCACGGTCACCATTGACGGACGACCCGTGGACGGCGACGACACGGGGGGCCTCGTCGCGATGACCGCGGAGGATGCCCACGTGTTCGGCACCACGATCCTTGAGAACCTCCGGGTGGCGCGCGGCGACGTGACGGAGGACGAGGCCCGCGAGGCACTTGCCTCCGTCGGCCTGGGACCGTGGCTGGCCGCGCAAGCGGCCGGACTCGACACCGAGCTCGGCAGTGGGGGTCTCACGGTGTCGGGGGGCGAGCGACGCCGCCTGCTCCTCGCCAGAATCGCGCTCCATCCCGCACCCATTCACCTGATCGACGAGGGCGCCGAGCACCTCGACCCCGAGGGCGCGGACGCCCTCCGGGCGCTCGTCAGGAGTCGTTCGGCGGCGCGCCGCAGCACGATACTGGTGACGCACGACCCGAGCCTTCTCGACGTGGTAGACACGGTCATAGATCTCGGACCGGAAACGGAGGATCCATGCCCGACTCGCTGAGCAGCGCGATCATCGCGCTCAACGCGGAGCTGGAACTGCCCGCGGTGCTCGACCGGTTCCTGGAGGTCTCGCTCGCCCACACGGGCGCCAAATACGCGGCGATCAACGTCCTCAACGACCACGGGGAGTCCGTGGACTTCTACTACCAGGGGATGGACCGCTCCATTTGGGAGCGGATCGGCCGAGGCCCCGGGTCCGTTGGCGTCCTCGGTCGCATCCCGTCGCTCGGGACCCTCGTGGTGGACGAGGTCACCGCCCACCCTGCGTTCGAGGGTCTACCTGCCGGGCATCCCCCGCTTGGCTCGTTCCTCGGCACTGCACTTCGCGTCAGGGACCACGTCTTCGGCTACCTCTACCTCGCGAGCAAGGAGGGTGGGTTCACCTCGGACGACGAGCCCATCGTCCAGGCCCTCGCGGCGGCCGCCTCGGTGGCGATCGACAACTCGCAGCTATACGCGAGCGCGCTTGAGCGCGAGCGATGGCTGACGGCCTCGCAGGAGATCACGACCGCCCTCCTCGTTGATCCCGGCGACGAGACCGCTCTGGCGCGCATCGTTGAGACGGCGCAGGAGCTCGCGCGCGCTTCGGCCGCGACGCTCGTGCTACCCGGGGTCGACGACAAGTGGGTCATGGAGTTCACCGCGGGCCACCGCGCGGGCGACCTCCTCGGCCTTGAACTTCCCGAGGGCGGTCAGGCGCTCAAGACCATCCGGGCCGGGGAGGGCACGATCGCCCAGGAGCCACCGGGCGAGGTCATCCTCGAACCCGTCCGCGACTTCGGACCCGCCCTCTACGCGCCGCTTCGCACCGAGGGCCGGACCGTCGGGTTGCTCATGCTCTGGCGCGACAGGGGCCAGACGAGCTTCGACCAATCCGACCTCGCCACCGCGCAGCGATTCGCGGACCAGGCGGCCCTCGCGCTCTCCGTCGCCGAACTGCGCCACGTCAAGGATGTGACCGCCCTGCTGGAGGATCGGCAGCGCATCGCCGACGACCTCCATGACCTGGTGTCACAGGAACTGTTCGCGGCCTCGATCCAGCTGGAGAGCCTCGGCGAGCGGGTTCCCGCCGAATTCCGCGCGGGACTGAACGGTTGCCTCGAGCACGTGAAGCGGGCACAGCGCGAGGTGCGGGGCGTGGTGTCCACCCTCGACAACGAGCGAACGGCGGAGCCGCTCTCCAGCAGGCTCCGGCGCGAGATCATCCTCGCCCAGGAGTCGCTCGGTTTCGCCCCCGTCACCAAGGTGGATTGGTCGGCCGTCCCCCCCGAGGTCGAGGCCGACGCCGCACTCGGCGACGACCTTGTCGCGGTGCTCCGCGAAAGCCTGTCCAACGTGGCGCAGCACGCCCACGCCTCACAGGCGGAGGTCGCCCTTGCCGTCTCTGGCCAACGTCTGACGCTCTCCGTGACGGACAACGGCATCGGCCCGCCGGACGAGTACGATCGCCACTCCGGCACGTCCAACCTGGCGAACCGGGCGCTTCGTCGCGCGGGGAGCTTCTCGCTCGAGAAGGCGAACCCGGACGCTACGCCGCCCGGTAGCCTCATGCGGTGGACCGTCAAGTGGAGCGCGCGGGCGTAGTTCGATCAGGGCCGCATCCCACCCATAGATCGTGGCCGTGCCGCCCGTGACGGAACGCACCAAACGACCCAGGTCGTCATGCGCGTACGTCGTGCGCGCGATGGCCGCATCCGAGATCACATCCCGCTGCGCGATCAACCCCAACTCGTCATACGCATATCCGAACGTGAGCGTGTCCGTGCTGCACCCCGCGGGTTGCTGATTCGGGTGGCCATTGCCGTTGTCCTTGCAGTGCCCATAGGCGTTGCCCGGAGCAGCCGACGACGATTCACCTCACCCCACGGCAACGCATGGGGACCACACCGACGGCGGCCCGACGCGACACGACGAAGCGACCAAGTCCTGCTGGCAAAGAGGCGCGCGCCGAAGACCTGGCCGCCCGGCTAGGACTGACTCGTCCTCTCACTCAGACGACGAGTCTTGCGGCACGTCCCCTTGGTGGGGCCGCAGCGCGCCGTCGCTGGAGAGAACCCCATGGGCCCAGGGCGCGTTCCCGCCTTCGCTAGAGCAACTCGTTGTCCGGATCGAACCCTTCGAGCGAGACGGCACTTTGGGGGATGCCGAAGGCCGTCGATTGCTGTTGCATCAACGACAGGACCTCGTGGAGCGCCCCCAGCCTTCCGAGAAGAAACTGGTCCGCATCACTACCGCGGCCCGCCTCATAGTGCCGCTTCGCCTCGAGGGCCATGTCGCGAAGGAGCGAGCCCAGGTCGCGGAGGTAGTTGGCAATGGTGGGATCTTCCTGCATTCGTGTCACCTGTTCTCGAGGATTCCTCGCAGGATGTCGACCTGCGCCTGCTGTCGCGCGATATCTGCGGGCCACTTGCGCTCGATCAACGCCTGTTGTTCGCGTGGATCGAGGAGGGCCCAGTCGTCAATGTACGCGCCGGGATCCGCGATCTTCGCTTGATGTTCGGCGATCTGCTTCTCTATGGAGGCGATACCCCGCTCGATCTCAGCCGTCGATCGATTGACATAGTTCTCGAGGAAGCCAGCATTCCGGCCGCCCGCCAATGCCTCAGCGTACGCGCTGGTCGCAACCTCGGCCGCACGCGCCGCCTCGGCCGCTCGGGCGGCGTCGGCGGCGAGTTTCGCGCCTGTTCCGGCGGCGGCTTCGGGCAAGAAGAACAATGCAGCGGTGTCAATGACCTCAGCGGTTCCCTTTCCACACGTGTAGTTGTCTCCCGAAAGGCATGCGTCCAACGTGGAGCCGAAGATGTAGTCCCGGGGAATCTGGTAGCCGTAGTCCCACAACTGCCCGACAGACACATCGCCCGTGAGGACCCCGACCTGCATTGCCTCGAACGTCATGACCCGCGTGAAGACGTCTTTCGCGGCGTCCCACTGCTGGCTGACCTTGTCGCGTTGTTCCTGGTTGCACTGGTTCCACCAATGCGACAAGCACTGAACACCTTCGACCACGGTGGGAATCGGGGTCAAGTGATAGACAAAGTCCGCAGTGCCTACCACCTCGCCCCACAAGAACGTCGGCGAGTCGTGCACCACGGCGTGCGCCGCATCCTGCAGAAGCTCGTCGCGTGCTCCTGGTTGTAGGCATCGATCCTGGCCTGCTCACGGGCGCGCACCCGCTCCTTCTCGGCCACCACCCACGCGTCGTGCTCCTTCTGCGCCTTCTCCTGAAGGGCGACTTGGATCTTCTGCTGGTACTTGTAGTCCGTGACCCCGTAGAACGCTTCACGGGCGATCTGGTCCATCGCGGCCCTGACGTGGGGTCATCGGAGGCGTGGAACTGGTTGTAGGACGCCATCATCTGCGCCACCGTCCACGCCCCCGGAAGACGCGCCTGCAACGCCACGATCCGATTCAGCTCGTCCAACGCGGACTGGAACGCCGCCTGGAGCGCCGCAACCTTCTGCGCCCGAACAGCCGCCCGCGCACGGTAGAACCCCAACACGTCCACGAACGACTCCGGGGCACCCTCCACATACGGCATACCGGTTCATGGACGCCGCCCGCGTCGTCGTGCCCCGATACCGGTCGTCCTGCACCCACACCCTGCTCGACTGGGTCGAACGTGCGGGACGCGAACTCCACCAAACCGGCCGTCTCCACCTTCACCCGTGAAGCCCGTCACCGTGTCCGTCTTGGCGGTCCGTCAGCACATCCCCGAAGTCCCCGAACAGCTGCAGGTCCGCAGAGATCACCCCGTCCGACGCGGTCGCCACCGCCGAGCCCAGCACGTCGGTGAGGACATCCACCGACGCCACCGACGGTCGTCGGCTCCGCCACCAGCCCTACCCCGTGACCGTCGTCGTGGTCGTCGTCTCGGCAAGCACCTGACCGTTCGGGGCGGTCGCCAGCTGCGTGTCGCCCTCCGCGACGACCGTCACCCCGTCATACAAACGCGCAGACGTTTCCCCGTCCTCCATCACCGTCCAGCGCACGCTCCATGCCGTCCCGCACCCACGACGCCGAACCCTCCGAACCCGACACCGACACCAACTGATCCTGGCCGTCATACCGCATACGACGCCCACGCCACCACATGCGTCTTCTTCCCCGTGTGCTTCGCGACCCACTCATTGTCCACACGCTGGCGTACTTCAGCGACTCGACCACGAAGCCTTCGCTCCACGCGCCCGCCGGCGGACCTTCGCCAGTCGTCGTCAGCGGCCATGCGCGCCAGCCACAAGAAGAAGTCCTGACTCTCCTCGTCGAGATCCTCAAACGACGGATCGGCCAGGTTCAGAGAGGTCGAGGCGCGCGCGCACGTACGCGACCTCGAACTCGCGCACGCCATCCATCAGACGCCGCGAACACGCAGAACGAACGCGTCTGATGACTGCTCAATGCAGTCCCTTCCACTGCATCAAGGTCCCATCGTCGATTATCGGCCTGGAAGTGCAGGCGTCTCCCGACTCCGCGTAGACGGCGACCACTCGCCACTTCGTCTTCACTTCATCGACAGCCCCGACACAGACGAATCCGTGAGCAATGCGCGCAACGGAGTCAGGAACCGTCAACCCAACCTCAGGGTCAAGGGCTCCACGAGCAACCTCCGTGCCGGTCCCAATCGGCAAGCGCGATACCTCCCATCAGCCCAGCCCGAGAGCTTCGTTGATTGACGGGATCGGTGCGGTATGCCGCCTCGATCACCTTCTCCCACGACTGATAGCGAACGAACAATTGGTCTTCGCTTGGGAGCACCACGGGCTGATAGCACCGTAGCTTCGCACAAGATTCCGCGCCTCAAGCTGCGCTACTTGCTCGGACGTCGTTTCCATCGGATCGAGGCGAGCACCTTCGCCTCATGGCCAACGTCGAACGATCGTGCGCCCTATCGTTGCTCCACGTCTCAATCTGCCCGAGTGTGCGCCATCGCGCTCCTCGACACTGCGCATGTTCTCGCGGGTTCAAGCTAGACCTGCGATACCGCCTCGTATCCTTTCGCGGCTCGGCAGCACCGGAGCGCCGCGTGAGGTCAACTACCTTCGCCGTATGACAACTCACGGATGAAGTCCGCCCCCTCCAATGGCACTGTCTGCGGCATGTCACTTCCAGTCCCAGCTGTAGCTCCACTTCAGCGAAGCAAGCGCCTGCTCCGTCAGTTCTGGATGAACCGAGGCAACCAGGGCCACCGCACGCTCCGTAGCCCCGGAGAGGTCCTCGGAGGTCCAGTCGGGTTCGGCACCGTACAACTCATCAAGGACTTTCTCGCAATACGAGATCAGGCTCGTTGCGACTTCTGACCCATACCGTTCAATGAGTCGCTGGGGATCCCGCTGGGGATACGGAACTACACCCTTTCCAAGGTACAAAACGAGTCCTTCGCTCCGAAGGTCCGGCATATCATCGACTCCAGATCAGGGTCTGCTCGCCCGTAGCGGGATTCACCACGGTAATCGACCGTACATTCGGGTTCGCTTTCAGGGCAGGGAATTCCGTCTGCGCCCAAGTCCCTCCCGGATTCACGTTGTCACCAAGTACAACCCGCACATCCCCGCTTGCGCGCTGAGCGAACGAGCGTGACGCATCTGTCCACCAACCAGGATCTTCTGCCCAGCCGGGAGGTTTGATACCAGCGTCAACCAGCGTCTGTTCCAGCGTCACACCCCCGTTCTCAGCAGCCCATTGTGCTGCCGCTTCGGCGCCTTCGGGACCTAGACCGGACCAGAATACGGCGCTGTCAGGCGCCGAAACCAGCGAGGTGTTTGCGGCGGCTACTTCGGCGGTCAGGGTTGCTCGGGCGGTGGTGGTTCCTTCCATCCATACCGTTGCGGTTGCGCCGTTGGCTTCGGCGGCCGCGGTGCGTTCCATGGCGTTGGCGATCGCGGTCTCGACGCGCACGATATTGGCTTCCGCCTGGGAGGCGACCGCGAGTTCGGCGAACAATCCCCGCGTGAGCCCGACCACGAGTTGAGCTCCAGGAATCGCGATCGCCGCCGTCGTCACAACGGCCATGTCGAACTTGAACGCGTTCTCCCCGACGGCCCGATAGTCGCCCCGGTCCAGGGCTTCCTGCGCCCCAACATAGGCATCCATGCCCTGGTAGATGGGGTTGAACTGGATGGTCAACTGCCCCAGCACACCGTTCTCCTCGATCCCACCCCAGAACGCGTCGTGCTGCTGAGCGGCAGCCTCCTCAAACTGGTCGCGACGGAACACGAAACTGAACGGAGACGTGTCAAACCCGCTGGTGGCCATGCTCGTCGCCGTGTTCCACGCCTCGCCCCAGTACCCTTTGACGATCTCCAAACGATTGCCGAAGAACCCCTTGTCCTCGAACACCTCCGGCGGTGCGAGCGGATCCGCAGACATACCCGCCACCGCACGGTAGTAGTCCCGCTCCGCGGTGGCGCGCGCCTCGATCTGCAACGCCTGCTGCCGCCTTGCCGCCTCCACCGCCTGCTCCGCCAGGGCCACTTGGATCTTCTGCTGGTACTTGTAGTCCGTGACCCCGTAGAACGCTTCACGGGCGATCTGGTCCATCGCGGCCCTGACCGTGGGGTCGTCCGAGGCGTGGAACTGGTTGTAGGACGCCATCATCTGCGCCACCGTCCACGCCCCCGGAAGACGCGCCTGCGACGCCACGATCCGGTTCAGCTCGTCCAACGCGGACTGGAACGCCGCCTGGAGCGCCGCAACCTTCTGCGCCCGAACAGCCGCCCGCGCACGGTAGAACCCCAGCACATCCACAAACGACTCCGGAGCACCCTCCACATACGCATACCGGTTCATCGACGCCGCCCGGGTCGTCGTGCCCCGATACCGGTCGTCCTGCACCCACACCCTGCGACGACGGGTCGAAGGTGCGGGACCAAACTCCACCAGACCAGCCGTGGCGAGCTTCCCCGTGAAGCCCGTCACCGTCGCCGTGGGTGACGTGGCCGGCTTCTTGGTTGTCAGCACATCCCCGAAGTCGCCTATAGAGCGCGAGGTCCGTCGGAGATCACCCCATCCGAGGCGGTCGCGACCGTCGCTGCCCAGCACGTCCGTCAGGACATCCACCGACGCCACCGACGTCGTGGTCGTCTTGCCCTTCTGTCGTGGTGGTCGTCGTGGTCTCCGTCAGCACCTGACCGTTCGGCGCCGTGGTGAGTTGAGTCGCCCCATCCGCGACGACCGTGAGCCCGTCATAGAGGCCGTTGGAAGTGACCCCACCCTCCGTCACCGACAGCGCACGTCCCTCATCCCGTCCCGCACCCATACCGCCGAACCCTCCGGACCCGAGGTCGACGTGAGCTCCTCACCACTATCGGCAGTCAGGCCGCGCTCGCGGCCTGACGAGAACTGTCACCGGTTCCTTCAGCAGCCCCGTATACCGAAGTCCTTCCCCGGGGACCAGTCATCCCAAGATCGGCTCTCGGAAAGGCGGGGTCACGTCCGGCGTCGACCGTAGAGTGGATGGGTGGATGTGCCCGAGCCCGAGTTCCTCGAACGCCTACTCATCGCGGCAGCCGACGATCCCGTGAAGCGCGGCGAGTTCACCAAGGCCCTACTTGACGCGACCATCGTGGCCCCGGGCAAGCGGGTGCGCCTGAACGCGCCCATTCAAGAGGAGCGCACGGGGTTGTGGAAGGGCGAACTGGTGGAGTTCCATACCCTGCAGATCCCAGACGGGCGAGCCGCGATTCCTTTCTATACCTCGCTACATCTGCTGCAGTCGCACGTGCCGGTCGGGACACCGCTCCTACAGATGCCCACCCGCGACTTCTTCACCGTCGCGGCGGGAGCCGTGCTCGTGCTCAACTACGGTGCCGCGCGGTACAAGACGTTCGAGCCCTCCGAGGTGCGCCAACTCCTGGAGAACGGTTGGGCCGGCGAGACCCTCACCTTCGAACGAGCGCAGCCCATCCAACTCCGAGTGCCCTCGTCGCAACCCACAGCAATGTTCGCCGCAATGACGTCGGTTCTCGCAACCGTCGGGAAGGCCGAAGCAGCCTACTTCGGGCAGATCCGCTACCCAGAGGAACCCGAACGGCCGCACTTCCTTGTCGGGCTGGTCGGTGGAGAGGGCGTCGAGGATGACATCCCCCACCTCGGCCCCGTCGCGGCCGCCACCGCACCAGACGCCCCCACCGACTTCATCGTCATCGACGACGAAACCGACGGTGTCACCGCGTGGCTACGGCAAAACGGCTTCTGCTGGTATAGGCGTTCCGCTCAGTGATCCGCTCGTTCCACAACACTACGACGGCCGTGCCGATCTCAGCGTAGCGACGGAACTTCGACTCACGCGAAGGTGCACGCCTGGTGGCTCAGATGCCAGCGTGTACGACGGCCATCGCCCGCGCGCCCGGGCCTTGGATTGCGCACCACGTCAGTCGGTCAAGAATCGTGTCGTGCTCCTCGCTCAACAGCACGCCTTTCGGCAGGATGCACGACGCCCGGACCAACTCGAAGTCGATCGGGTGGAGCAACTCAAACGCGAAGCCGTCCGGACGGGAAACGAAACCATTGGTGTTGGGGACGTTTCCAGCCGCGAGCAGGACGTCAACGATGGCCTCAAGCCGCTCGCACGGTGATCGCTTCGGCCCAGACGGTGGCCGTGGCGCTACTTCATGATTCTCGTCACCCACGGTATCGCGACCTCCTCGATGTTCTGGATGAAGACCTGGGCAAGGCCACCGGAGCCGAACTGCGGATTCGCTAGGGCCAATGAGAACGCAGATGGAACGTCCTGAGTGACCTCCATCAGCGTAAGTCCCGGACGGTATGTGCCCATGAAGGGGGCTATCTGCAGGCCCTGGTTCAGAACGGTCGTGTCGTTGCCAACCTGCGCGAGGGTCTCGGACGTCGCAGCGAAGCCAGAAATGCCCGGCTCACCAACTCCTACGACTTGCCCCGCGCGGGTCACGCCATCAACCCATACATCGACGCCAGGGTAGTTCATCGATCCTTGAGCCACAGTCGCCTGGCCACTCGGTGTCGCGATGAAATCCCTCGCCGCCTGAGTCCCCGCTCGGAACTCGTTCGCGACTTGGGCGGTGTGTTCCGCTTGGGCGACCGCTTGTGCCGCTCTCTCCGCCGCGGCCGCGTCGGTTGCACCCGCCCATCGGGACGCCACCTGGGCGTTACGTTCGGCGGTCGCCAGGGCGGCGGTGGCTCGTTCGGTTCCCGCGGCGAAGTCTGCGGCGAGGCTTGCGGTTGCCGTGCTCTCGGTCACGACGGCGGTTGCTTCCGCCCCGGTCCTACCTAGGTTCAGAAGGCTCCCGATCTTTGCCACGCCGGCTTTGACGAGGGTCACTCCGAAGGCGTTGGCGAGGGCGGTGGACGCCGTAGCTCCCATTCCGCCGGCTCCTATTCCCCACTGGCGACGATCACTACCGCTTGGAGTGTGCCGCTTCCGACCCAGGAGCTGTACTTGTAGGTGTCGTAGTCACCCCAGATGGGGATCGCGGGGATGTCGCGGATGTCGGGGATGTCCACACACAGGTGGAGCGACGCACACGTGTTGTTGGCCCAGTTCGCCGCACCCGTGACCCCGTTGACCAGGCTCGATGCCCCGTTGACGAATCCACCAGCAAAGTTCACGGCCCCGTGCCAAGCAACATCAGCAACATCGCCAGCGTTGTTGTACAACCACTGCTTGCCCAGTTCCTCCTGAATCTCTTCCTGCTCGGCCCGGAACTGGGTTTGAATCGCCACGATCTTCTGCTGGCGAACGGCCTCGGCCTGTTGTGCCGCCCGTGCCGCCTGCTCCGCCAGGCCACTTGGATCTTCTGCTGGTACTTGTAGTCCGTGACCCCGTAGAACGCTTCACGGCGATCTGGTCCATCGCGGCCCTGACCGTGGGTCGTCCGAGGCGTGGAACTGGTTGTAGGACGCCATCATCTGCGCCACCGTCCACGCCCCCGGAAGACGCGCCTGCGACGCCACGATCCGATTCAGCTCGTCCAACGCGGACTGGAACGCCGCCTGGAGCGCCGCAACCTTCTGCGCCCGAACAGCCGCCCGCGCACGATAGAACCCCAGCACGTCCACGAACGACTCCGGGGCGCCCTCCACATACGCATACCGGTTCATGGACGACGCCCGGGTCGTCGTGCCCCGATACCGGTCGTCCTGCACCCACACCCTGCTCGCAGGGTCGAAGGTGCGGGACGCGAACTCCACCAACCCCGCCGTTTCGATCTTGCCCGTGAAACCGGTGAGCGTGTCCGTCTTGGGGTCCGTCAGGACGTCCCCGAAGTCCCCGAACAGCTGGAGGTCCGTCGAGATCACGCCATCCGACGCGGTCCCCACCGCCGAGCCGAGCACGTCGGTGAGGACATCCACCGTCTCGACCGACACCCGCGGCCCGCATTTGCCCTTCCTGGCCAACACCCTCGTCGTCGTGGTCTCCGACAACACCTGCCCGTTCGGGGCGAGCGTCACCTGCGTGCCCCCCTGGGCAACCACCCGAACCCCGTCGTAGAGGCGATTCGACGTGACCCCGTCCTGCCTCACCGTGAGAGCACGACCCGCACCATCCCGCACCCACGACGCCCACCCCTCCGGCCCCGCGTAGAGATCGTCTGGTCGGCGGCGTCATGCGCCGACGACGACGGCCCCCGCACCCGCGCAACCGCCGGGGCAGTAGGCGCGCCGCATTAGGACGACGCAGACCAACCTCGTGAGCTCAAGTCTGACGGGTCGGGTGACGGCGGGGTTTGCCGCGCCGCCAAATCGTGATCGATCGACTCCGAATCCATCACACACTCGGCCATCGCTCGCGCGGACCGGACGACGCGCTACGAAGTCGGCTAGTTGTCCCGACGGCCCGTCGGCCGAGTAGTTCAGAAATCGGCGCGGATCGCCTGCGCGAGGGTGTCAGACGGGCGTCCACCGCTACTCCGGACAAAGGTCGCCGATTGCCGTCACGACGAATGTGATGGAACCGTCCGTCGCCGTGTCCTCGCGGACCTTCGTCAGTGGAACGGCAATCGGAGTCCCGACCACACTCGCATCCGGATTGACGATCCAGGCGCTGAGGGTGTCACCGACGGGTAGGTATATCGGAGCAGCGAAGCGGGCGGCGTCCTTGGGGCCGATCAACGTCAGGTTCTCGGCGTCCAAATCGGGCGCGAGGTCAGTGGGGTATTCGGCGACCATCGCCCGAATCGGCACATCGCACATGTTCGTCACCTCTGCGTGGGCGACGTGTACGGGGTCCGACGGGACGGTGCACGCCGCCAAGAAGCCAACAGGAACAAGCGACGCCAGGCCCGACGCCCAACGCGCCGACGATCGCGAGATGCTCTCGCCGTGCTTGCATTTCATCATCATTCCGCCACCTCATTCCGGTCGCCCAGGGGACTCTTCTCCCGGCGCCGTACCCTACTTTGGCTAGTCATCTGAATCCTTCGTCTCGAACCAGCGACCCAGGGGATTCTTCCCCGGCTCGACGTTCGGGGCCGCCGCGACAGCACGAGCCATTTGCTCGGTGCTTTGGTTCAAGTACGCGTCTTCCTTGGACTCATGTTGCACCACAACCCCCCAGAATTGCTCTGCACCGTAGTCGAGCCCAAACCCGATCGCACCCATGGCCTCGTACTGGAGGACGTGCGTGAACTCGTGCTCGATCCAGGGCTCGGTGATCGTCTCTCCTGCGGGAAAGGTGACCGTGTGCCCGATCGTAATCGCCTGTCGGTCCGCGTTTCCGTCAGAGTCGTGGGCGACGGGGGTCCAGTTGCTTGTGAGGCAGATCCCCGCCGTTCCACAGTAGTCGCCCTCGTTGTACAGTTCGGCGTCCGCCCCGACGATCTGAAGCAGTGCCATCGTGTCCTCGGCGAAGATGTTGCCGTTGAGAGAATCGTACGCAGTCTGAACGGGATCGGTGATTCGTCTCCACGCCGTCTGAAGCGAGTACTGCACCAACGTGGATCCCCGGTCGCCTACATCCACGAAGAAGTTGCCGACACCGCTGACGGCCTTGGTGAGCCACCAATCGCTGGGTGCCCCTGCCTCAATCTGTCTCTGCGCCGCCTGATACTGCTCTTCGATGCGTTGGAGCTCAAGCTCCCGCGCCCGCGCTTCCGCCTGGGCCCGAGCCAGCGCTTCCTTCGCGGCCTGCTCCGCCAGCGCAACCTGCACCTTCTGCTGGTAGTGGACCTGGGTCACGTCGTAGGCGAGCTTGCGCACGATCGGATCGAGCGCGGCCCTCACCTGCGGATCCAACCCCGCGTTCAGGTTGTCGTAGATCTTGAGCATCTGCGCCACCGATAGGTTTTCGCCCCACTTCACCGCCGCCCCATACAGGCCCTCCAAACCGGCGAGCGCGGACTGCAGCTCGGCGTTGAGTGCCGCCAATGCCTGCGCCCGAATAGCCGCCCGGGCACGGTAGAAGCCGAGAACGTCGACGAACGACTCCGGGGCACCCTCCACATAGGCGTACCGGTTCATGGACGCCGCCCGCGTCGTCGTGCCGCGGTAGCGGTCGTCCTGCACCCATTGACGGGTGGCCGGGTCGTAGGTGCGGGACGCGAACTCCACCAGGCCAGCGGTTTCGACCTTGCCCGTGAAACCGGTGAGCGTGTCCGTCTTCGGGGTCGTCAGCGCGTCCCCGAAGTCCCCAAACAACGCCAGGTCCGTCGAGACCACCCCGTCCGACGCCGTCCCCACTGCCGAACCGAGCACATCGGTGAGGACATCCACCGTCTCCACCGACACCCTCGGCCCGCACTTGCCCTTCCTGGCCAGCACCCTCGTCGTGGTGGTCTCCGACAGTACCTGCCCGTTCGGGGCGAGCGTCACCTGCGTGCCCCCCTGGGCAACCACCCGAACCCCGTCATAGAGGCGATTCGACGTGACCCCGTCCTGCCTCACCGTGAGAGCACGACCCGCACCATCCCGCACCCACGACGCCCACCCCTGAGTCCCCGACGTGAACGTGAGCTGATCCCTCGAGTCATACACGAACGTCGAACGGGACTCCACATGCGTCCACCTGCCCGCCTTCGTCGTCGTCACCGACCTCGTGCGGTTGCCCCGTTCGTCATACGAGTACTGGGTGGTCTCGACCTTCCCGTGATGCCACCCCACCGGAGTCTTCACCGACTCCGTGAGCTCATTGACCTCGTTCACCGTCCGCGAGATCGCATACGCATCCCCCGTCTTCGACGTCGACGGATCATCCGTGCCCGCCTCTCCCACCAGGTTCGACGCCGCATCCCACACATACACCGTCGCCGACGCCCCCGAACCCCGCGACCCCACACCACCCGTGACCGAACGCACCAACCGACCCAGGTCGTCGTGGGTGTAGTCCGTCTCGGTCGTCACCCCACCCGACGCGACCTCCCGCCCCGTCACCAACCCCCGCGCGTCATACTCATACGCGAACACGAGCGAGTCCGGGCTGCACCCCCCAGGCTGGTGATGCGACCAACCGTTCCCGGCCGCCTTGCACGTCCCACCACCGTGACCCGACAACCCCCACCACCACGTCGCGACCCCCCACCACCACGCCGCCGCCCCCAACGGCGACGACGACCCCGACCCCGCCACCCCCGTATAGGTGATCTCGGTGACCCGACCCGCAAGATCCCGATCAATCTGCGTCGTCACACCCGAGGAACGCACCTGACCCACCATCGCACCCGCCGCGTCATACGCGAACGCCGTCACCGACTCCACGCCCGCCGTGGTCGTGTCCGTCTGCGACACCGCCAACCCGCGCCCATCGAACGTGCGCGCCACCGTGCGGCCATCCGGATACTCGATCCCCGCGAGGTTGCCCGCCAGATCGTAGGCGTGCGTCGTCGTATTGCCACGAGCGTCGGTCTCCGACACCACGCGGCCCGCCCAGTCATACGCCCACGACGACGTGCCCAACTCGTCCACCATCGTCACACGGTTGCCCAACGCGTCATACGTGTACTCCACCGTCTGATCGGAGTAGGCGATCTGGGCGACATACCCGTCCGGGGTGTAGGAGGTGGACGTCACCGAACCATCGGCGGCCGTCACCACCGCGGGGCGCCCAAGCGCGTCGAACTCCGTGGATGTCGTCTTGCCCAACGCGTCCGTCTCCGATGTGAGACGCCCCGCCGCGTCGTGGACGTAGACCGTCATGTTGCCCCGCGGGTCAACCACCGAGGCCGCGAGGCCGCGCGAGTCGTACCCCGTCGAGGTGGTGACGTTGACCGACGCCGCGGGCACCTCGCCCGGCACGTCGTTCTCCGTTGTCGCCGTGAGCAGCCCGCGCGCGTCATAGGTGTAGCGGGTGACCACGCCGACCGCGTCCGTCGTCGCCGCCACGCGACCCGCCAAGTCGTACTCCGTCGTTGTCGTCGCGCCGACCGTGTCCGTGACCGACACCGGACGGTTCAGGTCGTTATACGCCGATGTCGTGATACCCCCGCGCGGATCCGTCACCGAAAGGACGTTCCCCACCGCGTCGTACGTGTTGGACGTGGTGAACCCCTCGCCGTCCGTGGACGCGGTGAGGCGCCCGAGCGCGTCGTAGGCGTAGCTCTGCGTTGCGCCGTTCGGGTCCGTCACCGAGAGGGTACGTCCGACGGCGTCATATGTCGTGACGGTCCGGCCGCCGTCGGGGGCCACCTGCGCCACGGCACGATTCAGCGTGTCGAACTCCGAGGTCAGCACCGCGCCGAGCGCGTTGCGCAGCGTGGTCGCGTTCCCGTTGGCGTCGTACCCGAACTGGGTGGTCGCGCCGCCGGGCGTGGTCACGGAGGTGAGGCGGTTCGCCGCGTCATAGGCGTAGCCCGTGGTCTCGCCGAGGGCGTCCGTGACGCCGACGACGGAGCCCACGGCGTCGAACGCCCGCGACGTGCGGTCGCCGAGCGGGTCCGTGCTCGACACCTGCTGGCCCACAGCGTCATACGTCATGGTGGTGCGTGCGCCGATGGGGTCCACGGACGCGACGGCGTTGCCCACGGAGTCGTACTCCGTCGCCCAGCGCTGCCCAGCCTCGTCGACGCGGGCGGTCTCTCGGCCCACGGCGTCGTACTCGTGGCGCACGGTGGCGCCCAGGGGGTCGGTCACGGCGGTGACCCGGCCGAGCTCGTCGTACGTGTATCCCGTCGTGGCCCCGTCCGCAAGGGTCGAGGTCGCGACCCGGCCGACGGGGTCATAGGTCATGTTCGTCGCGTGCCCGAGCGCGTCCGTGGTCGTCACGACGTCCCCGACCGCGTCGTACGCCGTGGTCGCCGTACCGCCGAGAGCGTCCGTCGCCGAGACCTGGCGCGAGAGCGCGTCGTACGCGAGTGTGGTGCGGGCGCCGGTCGCGTCGATCGTCGCCGTGACGTTGCCGAGCGCGTCGTACTCTTTCGCGGAACGCCCGCCCAGCGCGTCCACCGTCGCCGTCTGGCGGCCGAGGGCGTCGTATTCGTAGGCGGTGGCGAAGCCTCGCCCGTCCGTCGAGGCGACGGCGTTCCCGCCCGCGTCGTAGGCGAAGGAGTTCGTGGTGCCGTCGGGCAGGGCGACGGACGTGACGCGGCCCATCGCGTCGTAGCCGTAGCTCGTCGCGCGCCCGAGCGCGTCCGTTGCGACGGCGACCGCGCCGACGGCGTCGAGGGTGCGCGACGAGCGGTTACCCAGCGCGTCCGTGGTCGCGACCTCCCGGCCCAGCGCGTCGTTCTCCATCGTGGTGCGCGCGCCGGCCGGGTCGACGGTCGCGATCGCGTTGCCCGCGGCGTCGTACTCCGTGCTCCAGCGCTCCCCCGCCTCGTCGATGCGCGCCGTCTGGCGGCCCGTGGGGTCGTACTCGTAGCCGACGGTGGCGCCGAGCGGGTTCGTGACCGTGACGAGGTCGCCCATCGCGTTGTACGCGTAGTGGGTGGTGGCGCCGTCGGGAAGGGCAGTCGAGGCCAGACGGCTCATCGAGTCGTAGGTCATCGCCGTGACGCGCCCGAGCGCGTCCGTCGAGGCGAGGACGTTCCCGACCGCGTCGTAGCCCGTGGTCAGGGTTCCCCCGAGCGCGTCCGTGACCGAGACCCGGCGCGAGAGCGCGTCGTACGCGTATTCGGTGCGCGCCCCGAGCGCGTCGATCCGCGCGATCAGATTCCCGGCCGCGTCGTACTCCGTCGCGGTGCGGCCCCCGAGCGCGTCGATCGTGGCCGTCTCGCGGCCGAGCGCGTCGTACTCGTAGGTCGTGGTGAAGCCGCGCGCGTCCGTCGCCGACGTGGTCCGGTTGTTCGCATCGTAGGTGGACGAGGTCGTCGTCCCGTCGGGGCGCGTCGTTCCGATGAGGCGTCCGGCGGAGTCGAACGAGTAGTGGGTGGTCCGCCCGAGCTCGTCCGTCGAGGACGAGACGAGCCCGGCGGGGTTGTATACGACGCTCGAGGTGTTACCGAGCGGGTCCGTGGTGGCGGTGGCCCGCCGGACCGCGTCGTACTCGGTCTCGGTGCGGTTGCCGTTCGGGTCGATCGTCGCGACGGCGTTGCCGATGGCGTCGTACTCCGTGACCCAACGGCCCCCCGCCTCGTCGATCATCGCGGTGGCGCGCCCGAGCGCGTCGTACTCCCAGGTGCGGAACGTCCCGTCCGGGTTCGTCTGCCTGACCATGTGGTGCTCGGCGTCGTACGCGAACGTGACGCGTGTGCCGTCCGGGTTGTTCACCGCGGTGCGCTGGAGGTTGACGTTGTACTCGAAGGTGGTGACGAGGCCACGCGCTTCCGTCTGGGACACGAGCGAGTCGCTCGCGTCGTACGCGTACGTCGTGACCTGCCCGAGCGCGTCGGTGGCGCTCACCAGGTTGTCGGCGGCGTCCCACGCCAGGGTGGTGGTGTTGCCAAGAGCGTCCGTGCTCGAGGTCGCGCGGTTCGCGAGGTCGTACGTGCTCGTGCTGACGTTCCCCAGCGCGTCCGTCACCGCGACGGTGTTGCCGCGGGCGTCGTAGGCGAACGTGGTGACGTTGCCGAGCGCATCCGTCGTGGACGTCGCGTCGCCGTGCACGTCGTAGGTCGCGTAGGTGACGGAGCCGTCGGGAAGGTGCGTCTCGATGGCTCTGCCGTCGGAGTTGAGGACGAACGACATCGTCGCCGTGCCGCCATTCGCGTCCGGAGTCGTGATCGACGTCAGGTCGCCCGCGCCGTTGTACGTGTAACTCGTGACCGCGCCGAGAGGGCTCGTCGTCGACAGCACGCGCCCGTACGCGTCGAACGTCGAGTGGTAGATGTTGCCGTTCGCGTCGACCGACTCGGTCGGGTTGTCGTTCGCGTCGTAGCCCGTGAGCGTGACTCCGCCCGCGGCGTCGTGCGAGGAGATGGCCTGGCCCTTGGCGTTGTGCTCGATCGTGCTCGCGTTGCCGAGCGCGTCGGTGAGAGTGGTCGCGCGGTTCTCGCCATAGGCGATGGTGCGGACGTTGCCCGCGCCGTCCGTCTGCGTGACGACCCGATCCTTGTCGTCGTACGCGTTGGTGATTTCCTGGATGCCGTCTGCGCCCGTGACGACGGAGAGCAGACCCCCGGCGTTGTACTCGAACGACCGCGTGCGGCCCGCGCCGTCCGTGATCGAGGTCAGGTCGCCGGAAGCGCCATACCCGAGGGTCCACACCCGGCCATCGGGGTGGGTGAACGCGGTGATGCGACCCGTGGTTGTGGATTGGACCGCGACCGTCTGGCCCGCCTCGTCCGTGATCGACAACAACGGCGCGAAGACCACCTCGCCCTCCGTCGCCTCCGCGAGGGGGCCATAGGCAAGCTCGTACGCGTTGCCCTGGCGGTCCAGCGCACGCACGAGCGTTCCGAAGCCGGTCACCTCGTCAAACGCGAATTCGAGCGACGTACCGTCACCAAACGCGAGCACAGCTCCGCCCTCGACGGGTGCGAGGGTGGTGCGCGCCCCGGGAGGCGCCACGAAGCCGCCGGAACCGTCGGGTTCGAAGTACACCGAGCGACCGTCCGCGAGCGTCACCATGACGGCGCCGGTGGAGTAGAGCTGGGCCCGAGACGAGTACGCGAAGTTCCATCCGTTGCCGACCTGGCTGGCGCGCCCGTCCAGGGCGTTGTAGGCGAGGGCCAGGTCGATGGCCTGGTCGCCGACGCCCGTCAGGCTGAAGACCCTCTCCGACGTCACGTAGTTGCCCGTGGAGAGGTTGACCGGGTCCGCGCCGTACTGGTGCTGGTTCTGCTTGCCCAGATCGGCGAAGTGCTGAAGCTCCTCCGCCGATGGGGGCTCGGGATACGTGACATCCAGCGGGCAGGTGAGGCCCTGCGCAGCAATCTCGTCGAGGAGGGCTGCGTAGACGGCGTCGGCAATCGTGTCCATGCCTGCGTCTGTACTGACCCAGGGCCAGTCGTAGTTGTGGTCGAGGAACATCGTCTCGAGGTGCACGACCGTCCCCGGCACGGTGTCGAACGCGTGGTACGGGAAGGACGTGTTCGGGTTGACGGGACGCGTGGAGTGACGATTCGTGTAGCTCGCGATCTGGTTGAGCAGGCTTTGCGCGAGACGAACGTCTCCGGAGGCGGCACTGCGCCCCCATGCCAGTGGTCCACCGTTGCTCGGCGTGCCCCAGGGAAGGCCGTCCGTGGCGTTGAACGCGAGGGTCACGGTGATGTCGGGGTCGTAGTCCCGTGCGCGGAGCGCGCGCGTGGCCTGAGAGACGGCCCCGTTGGCGTTCAGGCGGGTCACGAGGACGTCGGCTCCACAGTCATCGACCAGCCTGTCACGGACCCTGATCGTCAGCGCGTCGTTCCTCTCCCCCTCGCTCAGCGTGACGCCGCCCCGCGTCGCCCAGCCGACATCGGCGTCGGGGTCAAGCACGATGCGCGGACCTGGGGTAGCCGAACTAGCCGGGGCGCCCATGACGGTGAACTCCGACAGGTGATCGGACTGCGCGACGACGGCGCCGCGGTCGGGGTCGTAGGCCGACGGCACCCACACCCACGGGGCGCCCACGTCCTCGCGCGAGTACACGCCGAGCGTCGCCAGGTCGATGCCCGCGATCTCCTCCGCAGAAACAGGGAAGGTCAGCTCGATGGCTGGCGTCATCTCGTCCGTCGCCGGCAAGCCTTCCTCGGCGGGGGGAATGATGGTGATCTCGTGCTCGAGGACCGTGATGTCCTCGCCGTCCGGGGAAGTCGCGGAGATGTCCACGCCGTCCCCCAGGGCCGTGACCGTGCCGGCCTCGGTGGTCGCCGTGGCCCCGGACGTCTCGAGCGCGGCGACCTCGACCGTCGCGCCCGCGCCCGCGGGGTCGGTCGGGTTGAACACGACGGTCCCGCCGTCGGGTAGGTCGAAGGCGCTCGGCGCGTCGGCCGAAATCGTGTCGTCGGGCGCCTCGGCGTCAGCGGGCACGGGGACCGCGGCGAGTAACGCGAAGGCGAGCACGGCGGACAGGGACGAGCGGAAGAGACGACGCATGATTCCCCCAGCAGAACGTGGTGGGCTCATCGGCGAGCCTGGGTCACAAGATGGCAGACGACCGCCGCCCTGCCACTCGAGACCTCGCAAATCGCCCACGACCATCCGGGCGCTATGTCCCGTACCCGCGGTATGCGTCAGATGCGGCGCCGCGGTCATGCTCGCGGGGCCGGGCGGGTGTGACAAATGTCACACGGCGTGGGAACGGGTCGCGGCTCGGCCAGCCGCCCCGCCTGTGGAGAACTCGCTCCTAGCCGCGGAAGGAACCAGCGCGCTTCGCCGTGGCCCAGGCGACCACCTGGGTGCGTCGCTGGAGGCCCATCTTCGCAAGGACCGCGGTGACGTGGTTCTTCACGGTCTTCTCGGCGATGCCAAGCTCGTCGGCGATCTCGCGGTTGGACTTGGACTGGCCGACAAGCTCGAGGACGCGCTGCTCCATCGGCGTCAGCCGGGCGACGACCGAATCGGGCTCCACCTTGATGCGGGTCGACGAGACCTTGCCAGACGCCGCGTCACGGACGGCCTGGAGCACGTCGGCCGACCGCGCGGTCTTGGGAACGAAGCCGTGGGCTCCCGCGGCCTTGGCCGCCGCCCTGGCGTCGTCGTCGTCGTACGAGGTCAGGACGACGATACGGGTCTCCGGCAGGTGCTCCGCCACATAGGCGATGACGTCGAGGCCGGTCCCGTCCGGCAGGCGCAGGTCGGAGAGGATCACCATGGGCTTGACCGCTTCGGCTCGGCGAATGGCCTGCTGGACCGAGCCAGCCTCCGCGACGACGGACACGCCCTCGGCGCGCTCGAGAACATCGCAGATCCCACGGCGAACCACCTCGTGGTCGTCCAGCACGAGCACGGTGATGTCGGTCATGGGTTGATCGTATCCCTATGGCAACCGCGCCGACGAAGCCGCGACTACCCCGTCGCGGCCGGGAGGCCGCTCGCGCTGTAGTTGCCCGGCGAGTTCCACAGGATCCATCCGTGTCCCTGCGCCTCCGACGCGCCGATCTCCGACAGGATCTGCTTCCCCGAGTAGTAGTACGACTGGAGCCATGGCCGGATGATCACCCCGGGCGCGACGCGCGGGGTCGCGGCGTTGAGGACGCTCGTCACGAGCTCGGCAGGGTGACTGCTCGGCGGCTTCAGGCCGAACCACCCGGAGCTCCACTGCTCCGGATAGATCATCGGGGAGTAGGCGTCGAGCGGCTGGGTGACTTCCTCGACCAATTGGCCGATCCCCTGGTCGTCCGCGATGGCGTTGACGATTCCGAAGATGTCCGCCGATACCGCGCACCCCAGCGGGTGCAGGCGGGCGACCGCCTCGGTGAGGTATGCCTTGATGTTCGCGGTGCGCCCCGCCGCATCGGGGACCTTGCCCGCGGACCGCGCCTGACTTGCCGCCTGGCCGCTCGGGTAGCGGACGTAGTCGAACTGGATCTCGTCGAAGCCCAGCGCGCAGGCCTCCTCCGCGAGCGCGAGCGGGTACTCCCACGCGTTGCGATTTCCGGGATCGAGCCAGTCTCCGGCCAGGACGTCCGCGGGATACGCCTTGGCATACGCCGGGTCGAGGAAGGTGGGGATACGCGTAATCGTGTATAGCCCGGCGGTCTTCGCCTCTGCCAGGCGCTTGGCGACGTCGAATTGGGGGATCACGAGGCCGGCCGACACCGCGGCGGGAACCTTGGAGTCGTAGTAGATCTGGCCGCCCCCGTAGTCGCCCTTGGTGTCGAAGACGAAGGAGTTGACGGTCGTGGCCGCCGCGAGATTGATGAGGTTCTGGTACTTGGCATCATCCGCGGCAACGTCGGGAACGATCCTGATCGCCTTGACGATGCGGGGCTCCAGGGTGATGTCGGCGGTGAGCGCGACCCCGTCGAAGTCGTAGGTCGTGGGTAGGTAGGCGGGCCGCGTGATCGTTACCGGACCGATGGGAACATCGCTCAGGCTGAACGCGCCGTCGGCACCGGTCGTCACCGACACGCCGTCCGCCGAGACGACGGCGTCCGCCAACGGAAGTGCCCCGCTCGTGACCGTCCCCGACAGGGGGTAGGTCGGCTTATCCGATCGGTCGACGGTGAACGGCACGCCCTTGAGCATGTCGTACGCCTGGCCCTGGGAGACGGGCAAGAAGTCGCCCGCATAGAGGTAGATGCCCGCGCCCTCTGCGCCGATGGCCAGGAGGCCGGCGGCGATCAAGACGGTGGCGAGGCGCGATCCCATGGGATGAGTCTTACCCATTGCCCGCGAGTGTCAAACGCCCGCGCCCTGACATCAGGGCGTGTCGGCCGTGATCGCAGCGTACGCCACCGCGGCCGCTTCCTGTTCCGCGTGCTTCTTGGCGCTGCCCGTGCCGGTCCCCGCCACGACCCCGCCAACGATCACCTTCGCCGTGAAGGTGCGGAGGTGATCGGGGCCGAGACCCTCCACCTCGTACGACGGACTGCCGAGGCCCCGCGCGGCGCAGGCCTCCTGCAGGGAGGTCTTCCAGTCGAGGCCGGCCCCGATCTCGGCCGCGCGCGCGAGGCTCGGCGCGAGGAGCCTTTCGATCGCGGTGCGGGTCGCGTCCATTCCGTTGCTGAGGTACATCGCGCCCAGGACCGCCTCGAACGCGTCGCAAAGGATAGAGTCCTTGTCGAGGCCGACCGTGGCGATCTCGCCCTTGCCGAGCAGGATGAAGGGGCCGAGGTCGAGTTCTCTTGCGACCTCGGCGAGCGCCCTCTGCGAGACGCAGGCCGCTCGCATCTTGGCAAGGTCGCCCTCGGCCAGATCGGGGTGATCGCGGTAGAGCCGCTCGGTGACGATGATTCCGAGCACGGAGTCGCCGAGGAACTCCAGTCGCTCATTGGTGGGAAGCCCGCCCGCCTCGTACGCGAACGAGCGGTGGGTCAGGGCCAGGACAAGCAACTCGGGATCGATGGAGATCCCCAGTCGTTCGACGAGGGCGGCCGCAGCGCCGCCCTGCTTCACCATGCGGGCACCGGCCTCGACGCCCCTAGAGGGCGTTGGCCGTGCGGAGCGCCTCGGAGTAGTCGCGGCCGTTGTAGGCGCCACACGAGGGGCACGCGGTGTGCGAAAGCTTGGGCGCCTTGCACTGCGGGCACGGCGTCAGGTTCGCGGCAGTGGTCTTCCACTGCGAGCGACGCGCACGGGTGTTGCTGCGCGACATCTTGCGCTTGGGAACTGCCACGGCTACGTCTCCTTCTGTTCGGTCAAACCCTCGAGGGCGGCCCACCGGGGGTCGACCGCGTCATGGTGGTGCTTCGGATCGTCCGCGAGCCGCGCGCCACATTGGTCGCACAGCCCGGGGCAAGCCGGGTCACACAGCGGGGCGAACGGAAGTGACGTCACCACCGCGTCTCGCAACAGCTCTTCGATGTCGAGCGATTCGCCGTCGAAGTCCCGCACGTCCACGTCGTCGCCCTCCCCCGCGCTTTGTGCGCCGGGATGGGCGAACAGTCCCTGGACGGGGGCGAGGACGTCCTCGCTCACCTCGTCGAGGCACCGCGAGCACTCCCCCACGGCGCGAGCCGCGACCGTGCCAGAAACCCAAATGCCCTCGGAAATCGACTCCAGGCTCAACTCGAGCACGAGGTCGGAACCCTCCGGCACGCCGATCACGCCCGAGCCAAAGACCGCGGGCGCCGGAACGCTGCGAGAGATTGACAACCGCGAACCTGGTCGCCGCGCGAGGTCTCGAACGGAGACGACGAACGGGGAGGCCGCAGGGCCACGCGACGTCGCCATCGCATCCTCCTGCTATCTCCGGCCCTCAAGGACCTTGGCCCGCGCCACGAGCGGCTGGACCAGCGGATGAGTCTACGTGATGCGCGGCATCCGACTCAACCTGCCATCCCTTGTTCGCCGAACGCGTCGACGACGGCAGGGCTCGGCTACCCGGCGATCGCCGAGAATTGGGGCAAGAAGTCCACGAGATACGCCCGCCAGAGAAGCCAGCTGTGGCCTCCGGCCGTCGTCCGGAAGTCGACGGTGACACCCTGGGACGTGAGATAGCCCGCGAGCGCGGCGTCGCGGACCAGGAGGTCGTCCTCCGTGCCGACCGCCACGTGCACATACCGAAACGACGCTCTCTCGCCGTCGGGCAGGCCGGTGAGCCGGGTCAGGAGGGTCGCGAGGTCGTCGTAGACGGCCGCGCTCCACATCGCGACGGTGGAGAACACCTCGGGGTGATTCATTCCGATCTCCGCCGCCTCCATGCCTCCCATCGAGAGGCCAGCGATCGCGCGGTGCCTCGCGTCAGGGACGACGCGGTAGCCCGCCTCGATCGCCGGGATGATTTCCGTCAGCATCTCCGTCTCGTACTCCTCCCGGAAACCGGGGCCGATGGCCTCGTAGGGCAGCGCGTCCGGCGAACGCTGGCCGTAGGGCATGACGATGATCATGGGATCGATCAGGCCTTGGGCGAGCAGGTTGTCGGCGATTACCGTCGCCTTGCCGACGTCCACCCAGCCGTACTCGTCGTCCGTGTAGCCATGCAGGAGGTAGAGCACCGGCAGGCGCTCGGTGCCCTCGTCGTAGCCGGGCGGCGTGTACACGAGGTAGGGGCGCTCTGTGCCGATCACCGCGGAGTCGTACGTGACGCGGGTGATGTCGCCGCGCGGAACGTCCTGAACCTCCCACGCCCTGGGCGGGTCCCCGGGGACGGTGAGGAGCGAGTCCTTGGTTCCGTTCGCGTCGGGGTTGCCCGGGTCCAGGATGCGAACCCCGTCGACCGAGAAGTAGTAGGCGTAGATCCCGGGCTCGAGGGGCGCGGTCGTGCCGATCCACACGCCCGCGTCGTCCTTGCTCATCCCCACATCCCCGACGTCCCCAGTGACGTAGACGAAGTCGGCGAAGTCCGCGCCGAGGCGGAAGGTCACGGTGCCGTCGGCGTGCACCTCGGGAGAGGCAACGGTGCCCGAGGCTCCTCCCGTCGACGTTGGCGAGGCGGGACCTGCGGGCGAGCACGCGACGAGCAGCGCGCCGATCGTCGCGACGGCGACACCCGCCGCGGCGAAGGCGATACGTCTCACGGCTCGACCCTAGCGGTGCGCGCCCGCTTGGCGCGCGCGGAGTCGGGCCACCGCCTACTCGCGCTCGCGGGCGAGGGCCTCGAGAAGCGCGGGCTCGACGCCCGGCGGCACGAACCCGGCGATCGAGCCCCCATGGCGCGCGACGTCCCTCACCAGCGAGGACGCGATGTGCTGAAGCGCGGGATCGCCCGAGATGAACACCGTCTCGATGCCGGTCAGCGCGCGGTTCATCAGCGCCATGGGTCGCTCGAAGTCGTAGTCCGCCCCGCCGCGGAGGCCCTTGACGATCGCGATCGCGCCCTCCGCCTTGCAGAAGTCGACGAGAAGGCCCTCGGAGGGCTTCACCTCAACGCCCTCGAAATCCGCGAGCGCCTCGCGGGCGAGCGCGACCCGCGTATGGGTGTCGAGCACGGGATCCTTGCGGGAGTTGTGCGCGACGGCAATCACCAGGTGATCGAACAGCGTGCGGGCCCTGATGGCGATGTCCACGTGCCCAATCGTGATCGGATCGAACGTACCCGGGAAGACCGCGATTCTCATTTCTTGAGACTATCGCTCGGCGGGGGCGGTTCGGCAGGGATATCCTCGCCCGACGCATCGTCTCCCGAAGCGACCGCATAGTGAACCGTCGTCTCCCCGTACCGTTTGGTCCCGGTAGGTACGAGGCCCTTGGGCCACGCGGGCGCCTCCGAGCGCGACGACCATTCGACGACGACGACGGCCCCCTCCGTGAGGCGCGGGAGGAGCGCGGTAAGCGTCGCCGCGAGCTCGTCCGGTGGAAGGTCGTACGGCGGGTCCAGCAGGGCGAGGTCGAACGTCGCGAGGTCCACGGGACGGCTGAATCTCCCGAGCCACGGCAGGACCCTGTCGCGGGCGATCTCGGTCGCCCTCAAGACACCGAGGGACTCCGCGTTCGCGCGAATCACCGCGACCGCCGCGGGATTGGACTCCACGAAGATGGCGCGCTTCGCTCCGCGCGAGAGCGCCTCGATGCCGAGCGCCCCCGAGCCCGCGAAGGCGTCGAGCACCCACGCGCCGCGAAGCCGATTCTCGCTGTCGAGACGGCTGAAGATGGCCTCGCGGACGCGGTCGGTGGTGGGCCGCGTGCCCTTGGGTGGCACCGCCAGGCGGCGGCCGCCGAGGGTTCCCGCGATGATGCGCGTCACGGGCCCAGAGTACGGGAACCGGGAGGGAGCCCCCTTGCCAAGACGCGATGTTAGTGACTAACATTCGAACCGTGACTCCTCGCATCGAGACCCGCGAACGGCTCGCCGCCGCCGCCCTCGACCTGTTCGAGGTCCGGGGCTACGACGCGACGACGGTCGAGGACATCGCGCGTGCCGCCGGCGTCTCGCACATGACGTTCTTCCGCTACTTCCCCACCAAGGAGTCCGTGCTCCTCGGGGACCCCTTCGACCCGGTCATCGCCGCGTCCGTCGACGCACAGGCGGCGTCCCTGCCCCCGATCGAGCGCATCGCGCGGGGCTTTCTCGAGGCGCTCCGTCACATCGGCGAGGCGTTTCCGCCGGAGGTTTCGGCGGACGTGCGCCGCCGCATCCGCATCGCCGCCGCGGTGCCGTCGCTTCGCGCGGGAATCGTGGAGAACAACCGCGAGACGGAGGACGCGATCGTCGGAGCCCTCGCCGCCGCTGGCACGACGGAAGGAGAGGCCCGCATCGCCGCCGCCGCGTGCCTGGCCGCCGCGACGGCTGGCCTGATGTCGTGGGCGGTCGGCGATTCCAACGCCACCCTCGCACGGACGGTGACGGACGCCGTCCTCGTGGTCGTACCGCACCTGAAGGGAGCCGAAGCATGACCTCCATCCTCGAACTGTCCGAGCTTCACAAGTCCTACGGCCCCGAGCGCGCGCTCGACGGCCTCACGCTCGACGTGCGGTCGGGCGAGGTCCACGCGATCGTCGGCCTCAACGGCGCGGGGAAGACGACGCTCATGCGGGCTTCGGTCGGAATGCTTCGGCCCGACGAGGGCGACGTCCGGGTGTTCGGCTCGGAACCCGATGCCGCCAGTAGCGAGACCTGGGCGCGCGTCGGTCAGATGATCGAGACCCCGCTCGCGTACAGGGAGCTCACGGCGCGCGAGAACCTCGTCGCGGCGGCGCGGCTTCACGGCCTCGACCGTGACGCCGCGCGCACGGCGGCGGGGGTGTGGCTCGACCGGCTCGATCTCACCCACTGGGCCGAGCGCCGGTCCGGCGCGCTCTCGCTCGGAAACCGCCAGCGCCTCGGCCTCGCGTGCGTCCTCGCGCACGGGCCCGAACTCGTCGTCCTCGATGAGCCCACCATCGCCCTCGACCCGAACGGCGTCGTCCTCGTCCGCGATGCCCTCGTCGCGAGCGCCGCGGCGGGCGCGGGCGTGCTCGTGTCGAGCCACCACCTCGACGAGGTGGCGCGCATCGCCCATCGGATCAGCGTCATACACGCCGGGCGCGTCGTCGGGACGCTGACCCCCGGCGGCGTCGACCTCGAGCACCGATTCTTCGAGATGGTGCGCACCTACGACGCCGAACGCGCGGCCACGGCCGCCCCCGCGCCCAAGAAGGCGGCGGCATGAACACCGCGCTCTCCGTCGAGTGGCTGAAATTCCGCCGCTCGGCCATGCCCCGGGTGGCGACCGTGCTCGTCGGGGTCCTTACGCCCCTGATGGCGATCGGGCTCGTTGCGCTCGCCCGCGGCGACCTTCTGAGCGGGCCCTCGAAGGAGAAGTTCGCGATCGCCCTGGTCGGGACGCCATCGGAGGCTCACCTCGCCCTCGAGAACCAGGTTCTCGCCGTTGCCATGCTCCTGTGCGGGGGGCTCGTCGCGGCGTGGCTCTTCGGGCGCGAGTTCGTCGAGGGGACGCTCGGATCGCTCTTCGGCCTCCCGGTGTCGCGCACCCAGATCGCTCTCGCGAAGGCCTCGATCGCCGCGGCGTGGAGCGTGTCCGTCGCCGCGCTCGCGACCGTCGCGACCCTTCTCGTCAGCTGGGCCTCCTCCCCCGCGACCGTGGACGGCCACATCGTTCGCCATGCGCTCACGATCTTCGGTGCGGGAGCGATCATGGGGCTCCTCGGGCTCCCGTTCGGGTGGCTCGCCATCCTCACGCGCGGGTACATGGGAGCCTTCACCGGACTCATCCTCGTGACGGCGTTCGGGCAGATGGCGGCCGCGATCGGGTGGGGTTACTGGGTGCCGTACGTGGTCCCCGCCTTGTGGGCCGGGGCGGGCGGCGCCGACGCCGCGGCGCTCGTCACGCCGTGGGAACTTGCCTTCGCGCTCGCCTTCGCGATCGCGGGCGGGGTCGTCACGGTCACGGCGTTCCGTCGCGTGCGCATCTCGTAGCGCCCGTCCGTCCGCGCACGGAAGGAGCGAGCGACTAGGCGTGGACGGCGCGCTCGAAGGCGGCCGCGGATTCGGGGCGAAGGACGACGAATCGGACCACCGCGACCCGGGTTCGCGCGCCGCGCACCGCATCGACGGCGACCCTCGCCGCGTCGTCCATCGGCCAGCCGTAGGCCCCGGCGGAGATCGCGGGGAAGGCGACGGATGCGGCGCCCACCTCGTCGGCAATCTCGAGGGATCGCCGGTAGGCCGAAGTGAGGATCGCCGAGCGGTCCTCCGTCGCGGAGTACACGGGCCCGACGGTGTGGATCACCCATCGCGAGGGCAGGTCACCCGCAGTCGTCGCGACGGCCTCACCCTCGGGCATACCGCTGGGCCACCGGGAGGAACGCAGGGCCCGGCAGGCGGCGAGGATCGACGGGCCCCCCGCGCGGTGTATGGCGCCATCGACGCCGAGCCCGCCGAGCAGGCTCGAATTGGCGGCGTTGACGATCGCGTCGACATCCTGGTGCGTGATGTCTCCTACGACGACCTCGAGGCGAGGGTTGTGCGTTCTCACATCGCCAGTATGACCGGGATAGCCGGTCGGGCCTATGACCGATCGAGGAACTCGGCGCGCTCCGGCTCGATCCATTCGGCAATCGCGGCCGCGAGGGCGGGGTGCTCGGCGAGGCTCGGGTCCGCCTCCACGAGCGCCTGGGCATCCTTGCGCGCCTGCTCGATGATGTCTTTGTCCCGCACGACCCGCAGAAGCCTGAGCGAGTTGCGCCCGCCCGATTGCGCGGCGCCCAGCACGTCGCCCTCCCTGCGCAACTCGAGATCCTTCTCCGCCAGGACGAATCCGTCGGCCGTGCCTGCGAGCGCGGCGAGTCTCTCCCCCGCGAGGCTGGCCTCGTCCGCGTGGGAGACCAGCAGGCAGATCCCCGGAATGTCCGACCGCCCGATCCGCCCCCTGAGCTGGTGGAGCGTCGAAATGCCGAAGTGGTCCGCGTCGAGGACGAGCATGACGGAGGCCTGCGGGACGTCCACCCCAACCTCGATCACGGTGGTGCAGACCATCACCGGGGCGGCCCCCGACGCGAAGGCTGCCATGGCGGCGTCCTTCTCCTCCGGCCGGAGCCTCCCATGCATCACCGCCACCTCCACTCCCGCGAAGTCGGGGCGCTCGCGAAGCTGCTGGGCAACCTCGACGACGGCGTGGAGCGGCGGGCGCGGAGCCGCGCCCGCGAACTCGAGCGCGAGTGTCCCGTCGGCGGCGAGCGCCTTGCCGTCCCCGACCGTTTCGTCCCCGGCGCCGAGAGATACGGCATCCATCGACTCGTCCTCGTCGCCCTCCTCGACGGCGTCGCCCTCGATCCTCGCGCACACCACGTACGCCCGCCGCCCCTGCGCGACCTCCTCGCGAACGCGCGCCCATGCCCGCTCGATCCACGCGGCGTTGTCCGCGGGAACGACGTGGGTGACGACCTCGGCCCGGCCGGCGGGCTTGTCGCGCAGCACGGACGTCTCGAGGTCGCCGAAGACGGTCATGGCGACGGTGCGCGGGATCGGCGTCGCCGTCATCACCAGGAGGTGGGGCGGGCGCTCGCCTCGCGCGCGGAGCGAGTCGCGCTGTTCGACGCCGAACCGGTGCTGCTCGTCCACGACGACGAGCCCGAGGTCGGCAAACTGGACGGTCTCGCCCAGGAGCGCATGGGTGCCGACGACGATCCCGGCGGCCCCCGACGCGGCCTCGGCGAGGGCCTGGCGGCGCTCGAGGGAGCCCTGGGAGCCCGTGACCAGGGTGATGCGGGTGGCGTCGGCCGCGGCGGTCAGCATCGCGCCCTCCGCGAGAGTCCCCAGGAGCTCTCGCAGGGTCCGAAGGTGCTGCGCCGCGAGAACCTCCGTCGGGGCGAGCAGGGCCGCCTGACCCCCGGAATCCACGACCCGAAGCATCGCGCGGAGCGCCACCACCGTCTTTCCCGAACCCACGTCGCCTTGCAGCAGGCGCTGCATGGGCACGTCCCGCATGAGATCGGAGGCGATCCTCTCCCCCACCTCCCGTTGGCCCGCCGTCAGGGTGAACGGGAGGCGCGCGTCGAGCGCATCGGCGATCTTTCCCTTGGCACCGCGGCGCGCGATCGACCTCAGGCCAGCGACCTCGGCCCGCCGCTGGGCGAGCGTGACCTGCAGAATCAGCGCCTCCTCGTACCTCAGCCGCGCCTGGCCGCGCGCCCACGCCTCGTCATCGTCGGGCACGTGAACGTCGCGCAGGGACGCAAGCAGGCCGCGATGCCCGCGCGCGGCGAGCAACCCGACCGGGATCGGATCGGGAACGTCCGCGTCCGTGAGCGGGTCGAGGACCGTCCTGACCGCGCGGGAGATCTTCCACGTGGGGACCGACGCGGTCGCGGGGTACAGGGGGATCGGTCGGGCCGCCTCGGCCACCGCCTCCTCCTCGGAGCCGGTGTCGAGGCCGACGATCAGGTAGTCGGGATGCGTGAGTTGGCGCCTGCCCCGGTATTCACCCACGGTCCCGGTGAAGAGCCCGGTGCGGCCCGGGCGCAACTTGTCTTCATGCATGCGCAGCACGCCCACCCGCTTGGCGAAGAAGGTCAGCGCGAGGGTTCCCTTGCCGTCGGTCACGATCGCCTCAAGCATCGCGCCGCCGCGCGCCCGCATCGGCCGAACCGTGGCCTGGACGATCTGAGCCATCACGGTGACGTGTTCACCCACGCGCAGGGCGCCGATGTCCGTGAACTCCCCCGGCGTGCCGTAGCGGCGAGGGTAGTGGCGGAGCAGGTCGCCGACGGTGCGGAGCCCAAGCGCGGCCAGGGGGCGCGCCGCGCGTTCGCCCACGACCGCGGCGAGCGGTTCGCCGAGACGGGAATGGGCCGCCCGCGACCCCGGCGGCGGGGAGGTCATGCGTCCGGGGAGGTCTCAACGCCCAGGATGATTGCCGGAGCGGCCTGCCCGCCGGAGTACACATGGACCTCCACGCCCGGCGCGGTCGCGGCGACCCGACGCACGGCGACGTCCGCCGCGGACGACGGCACCCCGGCGCCGAGGATCACCATTGCGACCTCGACATCGGGCGTGACCATCCGCTCAAGGTCGTCCGCCACGGAATCGGGCGTCGCGCGCCCGAACCGCGTTGCCGCGGCGGCGAGCGTCATCGCGGGTAGGGGGTCATCGCCCGGAGCGAGGAGCGCCGCGGCGGCCAGGGCGGCGACCACCTGGGGCTCGCTCACGGAGTCGATGACGACGATCTCCGTGTCGCTCGCGTGCGTGACGAGCGCGTGCGTGACGAGCGCGCGCGCGGCGGCCGCGAGCGCGGGAGCGCCCGCGACCACAATGACCCGGCCGGTCGATGCGTCTCGCACGGCGCGCGCCAATTCGTCCTCGCAGACTCCCTCGGGGTTCGGCGCCACGAGCACGGCACCGGCGGAGCCCGCGAGCGCCGCCGCGAGGCCCGGACAGGCGGTGAGAGCGACGATCCCGGTTCGCATCCGCGCGCGAGCCGCGGATGTCGGGATGTGTCGCACCACCACGTGCGAGGCATCCGCGGCCCTGGCGATCGCGATGGCGCGTTCGGGAAGGTCGGTGTGAACGTGCGCGTGCCACGCCTCGTCGCCGGCCGTGACGGCGACACTCACGCCGATCTCCCGCAGGCGCGACTTGAGAGAGGGGGCCTTGTCGTCGGACGTCGCTTCCGCCACGACGTGCTTGCGATGTGCCACGAACATCACCTCGTAGGCCCCGAGGCGCGCCGACGATGAATCACCGTAGGCGTACACCGCCGTCTCGGCGGGCGTCCTTCCGTCCGTCCTGGCGTTCACCTCCCACTCGACCTCGTCGAGGGCGGCCAGAGCCTCGGGCCCGGCGAGGGTTTCGGCGAGCATCTCGAGTTGGAGTACGAGCCCCGCGGCGCCGGCATCGACCACCCCCGCCTCGCGAGCCTCCGCGAGGATGTCGGTCGTGCGCGACAACTCCACCCTGGCCTCGATCACGGCGGCCACCGCGATGGACGCAACGTCTCCGCCCGCGTCGAGCGCGCCACGCCCTCCGCGCGCCGCCGCGCGCGCGACCGAGAGGATGGTGCCCTCCACGGGCTCCCCCACGGCGTCGTAGGCCGCATCGGCGGCGAAGTCGAAGGCGTCGACGATGCCCGATTCCTTGACATTGTCGAGTCCACCCCGCGCGTCGATCTCTCCCAGGAACGCGCTGAGGTACTGGGAGACGATCACGCCAGAGTTCCCTCGCGCGCCCATGAGGCAACCCCGGGCGAACGCGGCCACGACCTCCCGGTGACTGGCGTCGACCGGAAGTCGGGCAACGGCCCTGTTGCCCTCCATGAGCGTGAGGTAGAGATTGGTGCCGGTATCCGAGTCGGCGACGGGGAAGACGTTGATCGCATCCAGCCGGTCGCGTTCTCGCAGGACGGCCCGGGTCCCGGAGTCGATCCAGTGGCGCAACCGCGACGAGCCTCCGGTCACGGCGCCTCCTCGCATGGTTAACCCTCCGTGCGCACCATCGTGGCACGCCGACGGCGGCATGCGAAACCCGGCCGCGGCGGGTTTGTGGTCAGTGCCCATAGTCGGCTACTCTTGTGCGGTTGCCTGCCCAGCAGGCCCTCATCGTCGGCGCGGAGTTCGCGCCCCATGCAAGGTCAGGAGAAGATCGTGGCTGCCACCTGCGACGTCTGCGGCAAGAGCCCGTCGTTCGGGTACTCGGTCTCCCACTCCCACCGGCGCACCTCGCGCCGCTGGAACCCGAACATCCAGCGCGTGCGCGCGCTCGTGGCAGGGACGCCCAAGCGACTCAATGTTTGCGCCTCGTGCCTCAAGGCCGGCAAGGTCACGCGCCGCTCCTAGCGATGGCGTCGCCGTCCTGCGGCGAGTTCTGCGTAGGCGATCTGGGCCTAGGCGCGAGGGAAGTGATCCCAGCCCCACCGGGTTGGAGTCTTGCCATCCACCTTGAGGCCCTCGTGACCGCGGGTGACGAGTCCGATCGGCACCCATCCCCCCGGTAGATCCGCGTGCGCCGGGAACGTCGCGAGCAGGTGGTGATCCTCGCCGCCCGTGAGCGCCCAATCCAAGGAACTCGCCACCACCTGGCCAGCGACGTGCACGACCGACGGGTGGATCGGTACGCGGGCGGACTCGATCGCGATCCCGACGCCGGACGCAAGCGCCAGGCGCGCGAGGTCGGTCACCAACCCATCGGAGATGTCCATCATCGCGGTGGCGCGGGCGTCGCAGGCCTCGACACCCGCACCGATCCTCGGCTGCGGGCGGAGAAACAGGTCGATCGACTCTGAGTCGATCCGCAGGTCGTTCTCGAGTTGGTGGTAACCCGCCATCGCGGCGCCGAGCGGTCCTGACACGGCGACCACGTTGTTGACGCGCGCGCCCGACCGAAGGACGGGCCTGCGTCCGCGAGTCTCGCCGAGCGCGGTGATGCTCACGCAAATCTCGCGCGAGCCCGAGATGTCTCCGCCGATGACGCCGACGCCCAGTGGCTCGCATGCCTCGCGCAGGCCGTCCGCGAAGTCCAGCACCCACTCCACGTCCGTGGACGGGGGCGCGGCGAGGGTGACTTGGAGCGCCACCGGCACGGCGCCCATGGCGTCGATGTCGGCGAGGTTCTGCATCGCCGCGCGATAGCCGACATCGACCGCCGTCGACCATTCCCTCCTGAAGTGGCGGTCCTGCACCAGGACGTCGCTGGACACCACAAGGTCACCCTTCAGGGACAGCACCGCGGCGTCGTCGCCGGGGCCGACAACGGCTGAGGTCGTGGTGGGAAGACGGGGGGAGAAGAGCGCGATAAGCGCGTCCTCCCCGACGTCCCCAATGAGGGGCATGGCACCAGGGTAAGGGGCTTTCGCGTCGGGCGGGAGCCGGTTCCCCGAATACGGCGAAAGTCGCGAGCGCGCCCATTGTCCCGCCTTGGGCAGCCCATGAATCGCGCGGCGCGGCTTCCGGGGGGGCCCGCCGCTCCGGGCTACCGTGGTGACGAAGCCGAAGGAGAGCGAGGCCTCGTATGGCATGGCGCGACGACGTTTCTGAGGGCGCTCAGAGCGACCTCGACACGGTCTTTAGCCAGGCGGCATTGCTTGCCCGCACGCTGCTGATGCGCAATCGGGAGTTCTTCCCCTTTGGCGCGACAATCAGCACCAAGGGCGCGGTGGGGCTGTCCACCCCGGTCCCCGCTGCAGCGACCCCCACGGTGCACGACGTGATCGACGCGATCGTGACCGAATTGCGGCACGACAAGGCTGGCAAGCGCGCCTACGCGATCGTCGCCCTCGCCCGAGCCGCGGACGGCGGCGAGGCGGTACGCATCGAGCTCGAGCACAAGGAGGGTGTAGCGCTCGTCATCGGCATGCCTGTCGTCCGGGGCGAATCCGGGGCGGTGACGTTCGGCGACATGGCCGCCCATCCCGGAAAGCGGCTCCTCTGGCCGCCGAAGGCTTCCGCGAGCACACGGGCGTCCTCGGCGAAGTCGCCCGCGAAGTCGCCAGCGAAATCCCCAGCCAAGTCGCCCGCGAAGTCCTCCGCGAAATCCCCAGCGAAATCCCCCGCCAAGTCGCCCGCGAAGTCCTCCGCGAAGTCGTCAGCGAAGCCAGCCGACCTCCCCGCCGCGGCGGCCTCGTCGGCCCCCAAGGCTCCGTCGAAGCGTGCTGGCGCCGCGGCCCCTAAGGCGAAGCGCACTCGGAAATCCCGCGGCACGGCCATCGCCACGGCCTAGGCCGTGGGACGTCCCGGCCGCAACCTCCGCCTGCACCCCACTGCCGTCGGGCTCGCGGTCGCCGTCGGCTCGCTCGCCGCATGCGCCACGCCCCTCCCCATCGACCCGGCCCCGCACGCAGCAGACCCCAACTGCGCAAGGGTGATGCTCGCGATGCCGGGCGCGGTGGGCGGCCTAGATCGGAGGGGAACGACGTCGCAGGCGACCGACGCGTGGGGGTCGGAGTACCCGATCATCGCGAAGTGCGGGGTGGACGTGCCCGCACCGACGACCGATCCGTGCGTGACCATCGCCACGACCGGCTACACCGTCGATTGGATCGTCCATGACGGCCCGGACGTGTGGGTCGCGACCACATACGGCCGCAACCCCGCGCTTCAGGTCATCGTGCCCAAGATCCGCGTCGACTCCGCGATGGAGGACATCCTCTCCGAACTCACCCCGCCGGCCTCGCTCGCGCCCACCACGGGCCACGCGTGCGTCGGTCTGAGCGACGTCGGCGGGGTCACCCCAAGCCCCTAGGGGACAATGATCGACCGCGTAAGCGAGACTCCGATGTTGTCGGCGACGGTCCCGAGCGACGTCACCCAGATCATCGAGACATCCGGTCCATAGAGTGTGTGCGTCCACAGGTCGCCGAACCCAGAGAATAGCTCCGTGTTTCCGGTTCCGCCCCAGCAATGCTGGGCGTTCAGCTCTTCGCCGTACCCCATGGACGAGGGGGTGCCGCTCGCGACGACCGCCGACGTCGGAACGTCCCCCTGGATGTTCAGCACCTCCATGTCGCCCACGAGGCAGTTGCCCGAGATGTACGGGGTCCCTCCCCCCCTCCGTGGGCCATGTAGAACGTGAGCGCGGAGCTGCTGGCGACCTGAGTCGGCGGAAGTCCCGAAGTGTCGAGCTCCCACGCCGAGACCGCGCCGCCTGAGGTGCACGAGGCCAGGACCGTACCGGGCCGGCCAAGCCCGACGGGCCGGCACCCGTCCACGCCGGTGGGCAGGTGCATTTCCACTGGCTCCGACGGCGCCGGGTAGGTGACGATGAAGAGGTTCGGCGAGTCTGGCTGCCAGATCGCAACCCCGCCGTCCCCGAGGTCGACATCCCACCGGGCGAACGGCGCGCGGTAGTAGTCCGGCGGGGTCACGTCCGCGCCGGAGTCGTCGTAGACGCCGTCGACCTGGGCGCCGACGCACGACCCCCGGAATCCCCACGCGCCGTCGTCGCGGGCCGTGATGAATGCGGTGACGGGATGGTCGCCGCACAGGGACCAGGTGGCGCCGAGCGTGCCGAGGGCCAGGTTGTAGACCGCATAGTGGCCGCCGTCAAACTCGAGAAGGGCCTTGC
This sequence comes from uncultured Actinomycetota bacterium, assembly GCA_963830335.1. Taxonomy (GTDB): domain Bacteria; phylum Actinomycetota; class Actinomycetes; order Actinomycetales; family Demequinaceae; genus JAFGBM01. Next base: position 130,258 of record CAWHLX010000006.1, on the reverse strand, counting down.
CTTGCGAGACGTTCCACGCCGCCAGATCGACGTTCTGTGAGGCGGAGAAAGCGCCCGCGTCGTAGAGATCCCCGGTCGGCGAGATGAGGTAGAGGATCCGGGTGCCCAGTATCGGGTTGCGTGCCGCGTCGTAGGTGCCGGAATCGTAGACCGTCAGCACCCAACCCGAACCCGCCGAGGCGAGTGTCGCATCGCTGAGGGCCATCGCCGTGGGAATCCCTGGGCCGGTCGTGACGGGTCGCGCGACGAAAGTGGCGTCGGCAGGCGCCGTCGTCGTGTCGGGCGAGGGCGTGCTCGCCGCCGTTGGGACCGCCGCGCTTGCGACGGCCGTCGGCGACGGAGAGGCGCCGCCGCCCGAACCGCCGAGCGCCCCCGCCCCGTACGCAATCGCGATCCCGGCCACGCCCACAAGTAGCACGACGACGATCGTGAACATCGTCTTGGCTGCGCTTCCAAAGAACATGCTCTTCATCCGCGACCCCCTCCCAGGTCATTAGTGGCGCGCCCGGCGAACGATCGCGCATTTACGGAACACCCGTCGACGGGGTTAGGACTACCTTACTTGGCGCAGCGCTGGTACTCAATCCGGCGAAGGAGCGCCCGTGAACGCGGGCCGCGGCCCATCCTTCGAGTATCGCTAGCGAAGCCCGACGGGGCGCTCGAGGGCCGTGGTAAGGAGCGTCTCGACGAGGGCGGGGTAGTCGAGCCCCTCGACCTCCCACATGCGCGGGTACATCGAGAAAGGCGTGAAGCCCGGCATCGTGTTGATCTCGTTGACGATGACCGACCCGTCCTCCAACACGAACATGTCCGCCCGGGCGATTCCCTCGCCGCCGATTGCGGCGAAAGCCCGCAGGGCGTAGTCCCTCACCACCTCACTCACGCCCGGCGGCAGTTCCGCCGGGCAAGCGAGGGTCACGGCGGCCTCGTCAAAGTACTTGGCTTCGTAGTCGTAGAACTCGTGGTCGCCCCGCGTGACGATCTCGCCGGGCTGACTCGCGCGGACGCCACCGGGCGACTCGAGGAGGGCGCACTCGATCTCGCGGCCCGCGATCCCCTCCTCGACGAGGACCTTCGGATCGTGCTTGAATGCCGCGGCCAGCGCCGCGTCGAGCGCGTCCCACGAGGCCACGCGGCTGATGCCTTGGGAGGACCCCGCCCGCGCCGGCTTGACGAAGACGGGAAGGCGCAGGGCCTCAACCTCGGAGCGCGCGAGGGCGACGTCGCCGTCGACCACCACGGCGTTGGCGACGGGAAGTCCGGCGGCGCGGAACGCCATCTTCGCGAACGCCTTATCCATGCCGAGTGCCGACGCCAGGACCCCGCACCCCACGTAACGCACGTCCACGAGGTCGAGCGCCCCCTGGACCGTGCCATCCTCGCCCCACGGGCCGTGAAGAAGGGGGAACACGACGTCGACCGCGGCCAGGTCTTCGACGGCACGGTCCTCGATCGCGCCTCCGTCGCGAAGAACGCGCCACATGCCCTCGCCCGCGCGGAACGGAGGAATGACGGTGGCCCCGCCGCCCACGACCGAGGGCAATTCGCCCTCGCGGATGCGCCAGTCGTCGGGATCGTCGTTCGCGAGCGTCCATTGGCCGTCGCGCGCGATGCCGACGGCCAGCACGTCCCAGCGGGATCGGTCAATCGCGCGAAGGACGCCCGAGGCCGTGATGCACGAGACGCCGTGCTCCGAGGATCGCCCCCCGAAGAGGACGGCAACCGTCGGGCGTGCCACGACCTACTCCCCCTCGGCCTTGCGAGGTCGGGACAGGAGCGCGGACATAATCGTCTCCGGCTCCGCGCCGCCGTGGAGCATCTTGACGACGGCGTCGCAGATCGGGACGTCGACGCCGAGCTCGTCCGCGAGCTGCTGGATAGAGCGCGAGGTCTCGACTCCCTCTGCGGTGCCTTTGGTCGCCGCAATCGCGTCGCGGAGAGCGTAGCCCTGGCCGATGTGGGACCCGAGCGTATGGTTCCTCGATAGGGGTGAGGCGCACGTCGCGATGAGGTCACCCATGCCCGCGAGACCGGGGAAGGTCTCGACGGAGGCCCCGAGCGCGAGGCCGAGGCGCGCCATCTCCGCGAGGCCGCGCGTGATGATCGTGGCCGTGGTGTTGTTGCCGAAGCCGCGCCCGTCGGCGATCCCGACGCCCACGGCGATGACGTTCTTGTAGGCGCCGCACAACTCCACGCCGACGACGTCGGAGTTGGTGTAGGGGCGGAAGTACGCGGACGCGACCGCGTCCGCGACACGCTTGGCCGTCTTGGCGGAGGTCGACGCCACGACCGTGGCGGTGGGCTGCTGGAGCGCGATCTCGCTCGCCAGGTTCGGCCCGGACACGATGGCGAGGCGATCCTGGTTGATGCCCCAAACCTCCGCAAGCACCTCGCTCATCCTCATGTGCGAGCCAACCTCGATGCCCTTCATCAGGGATGCGACCGCGGCGCCCTGCGGAACGAGGGGGGCCAACTCGGCGACGATCGCCCTGACGCTCTGCGCGGGGAGGGCGACGAACACCAAGTCGGCGCCCTCGAGCGCCTCACGCGCCTCGCCCGTCGCGTGCACGGTCTCGGGGAACACCCGATCACCGCTGAAGCCGCTGTTCGTGTGGCGCTCGTTGATCTCCGCGTTCGCGGGATAGTCGTTGCCCCACAGGATGACGTCATTGCCCGCGTCGGCGAGGACCCCGGCGAACGTCGACCCCCACGCCCCCGTCCCGAGGACGGCGGCGCGCGTCACGCCCCCTGCTTCCGCATGTCGTAGGGGACGGCGGGCGCGGGCTCACCGCGAAGCTGTTCGACCATACGAGTCAGGGTAGCCATAATCCGATCGGTCGCCTCTCGCAGAACCTCATTGGTGATGGGCTTAGCCCGCAGATCATCCAGATCGATCGCGGGTCCCGCCACGACGGTGACCTTCTTGCGCGGAATGGGCTTGAGGACCTTGCTGTAGCGCCCCAAGAGGCGCTGGGCGCCCCACTGCGCCACGGGAATGACCGGCACGCCGGTCTGGAGGGCCATCCGCGCCGCGCCCGTGCGTGCCACCATGGGCCAGAGGTTCGGGTCGCGCGTGAGGGTGCCCTCGGGGAAGATCGTGATGCACTGCCCGCGTTCGAGGAAGGAGATGCCGTCGTCGACGGCCTCCACGGCCTTGCTCGTTCCGCGGTAGACGGGTATCTGGTCGAGGGCCCTCACGACCCAACCGATCACCGGCATGGTGAACAACTGGGACTTCGCGAGGAACCGAGGCGCGTACCCGTTGTTGTAGAGAAAGTGCGCGAAGGTAACCGGATCGGCATAGGTGACGTGATTCGAGACCGCAAGGAATGCGCCCTCCTTCGGGAGGTTCTCGGCTCCATGCCAGTCCTTCTTGACCATGGTCCAGGCGATGCCGCGCAGCAGGGCCGCCGTGAAGTGGTACCCCCGGGGCATGCGGCCCTGGATAGGGACCCTACTCAAAGGAGGCCCCGAGCGCCGCGAGCTTGTCGCGGAAGTTCTCGTACCCACGATCGATGATTCCGACACCCGTCACGTTAGAGGTGCCCTCGGCCGCGAGCGCCGCGATGAGGTGGCTGAACCCGCCCCGCAGGTCGGGCACGTCGATGTCGGCGGCGTGAAGCGGGGTTGGCCCGGAGATCGCGGCCGAGTGCTTGAAGTTCTGTTGGCCGAATCTGCACGCCGTGTCGCCGAGGCACTCCCGGTACAGCTGGATGTTCGCCCCCATCTTGACCAGGGCTTCGGTGAAGCCGAATCGCTGCTCATAGACGGTCTCGTGAACGATGCTGAGGCCCTTCGCCTGCGTCAGGGCAACGACGAGCGGCTGCTGCCAGTCCGTCATGAAGCCGGGATGCACATCCGTTTGAAGGGCGATCGAGTGAAGCTCGCCGCCGGGGTGGCGGAAGTTGATGCCGTGCTCGCGCACCTCGAACTCGCCTCCCACCTTGCGGAAGACGTTGAGGAACATCGCCATCGTCCGCTGTTGCGCGCCGTGGACGAACAGGTCGCCCCGGGTCGCGAGCGCGGCGGCCGCCCACGACGCCGCCTCGATGCGGTCGGTGAGCGAGATGTGCTCGTACCCGTGCATCTCGCCCACGCCCTCGATGGTCACCGAGCGGTCGGTCTCCACCGAGATCACCGCGCCCATCTTCTGCAACAGGTCGATCAGGTCCTTGATCTCCGGCTCGACCGCGGCGTTCTCGAGGCGGGTCATCCCCTCGGCGCGCACGGCGGTGAGCAGGAGTTGTTCCGTGGCGCCGACGCTCGGGTAGTTGAGGCGGTACTTGATGCCGTGCAGTCCGTTGGGGACGCTGAGGCGGATACCGTCGCCGAGTTCCTCGACGACCGCGCCGAACTTCTGGAGGATCTCCAGGTGGAAGTCGACGGGGCGGTCGCCGATCCTGCAGCCACCGAGGTCAGGGATGACGGCCTCTCCCAGACGGTGGAGCAGCGGCCCGCAGAGAAGGATCGGGATTCGGCTCGAGCCCGCGTGGACGGAGACGTCGCCGAGTTCGGCGGAAGTCACGGCGGTCGGGTCAACAACCAGCACGCCCGACGGCGCATCGTAGGTGACCTTCGCTCCGTGGAGCTCAAGGAGCCCGGTGACGACGGCGACGTCCCGAATATCCGGCGTGTTGTGGAGGGTCGAGGGACCATCGCCAAGCAGCGACGCCACCATTGCCTTGGAGACGAAGTTCTTCGCGCCGCGGACGGTGATCTCGCCGGTGAGGGGCTTCCCGCCCGTGATGCGGATGGTGTCGCTCATGGGACTATCGTGCCCTATGCCGCCCGTCCCGCGGCACTCCGCATCCCACGGCGGAGGGCCACACCACCCGATACACTTCGGTCAGCGGCGCGAGCGAGGGGGCCTTCGGTGGATCAGCAACCGACGGGCAATGGCGTGGACCGCTGTCGCAGTTGCGGGTCGAGCGATATCGGCTTCGACGGGTCATGGCTGGTGTGCCACTACTGCCACACTCGCTGGAACACCGCGGTCCTCGCCGACGAACTCCACCTCAGCGAGGGCATCGAGAACCTCGTCGGGAACGTCGCCCTCGTAGGAGCCCAGGGCATCGACACGTCCAGCCTCGTCACCGTCGTATGCGACGGCTGCGGCGCCGCAGTAACCATCAACTCCGCGACGACGCTCAGCGCCACCTGCCACTGGTGTCGCAGCACCTTGTCGCTCAACCACCCCGTCGACAACGGCGCCATCCCCGACGCAATCCTGCCGTTCTACGTCACCAGTCAAGACGCGGCGCAGCGCATCGCGCAGTACGTGAACGGGCGTCGTACGTACGCAAGTCCCTCATTCCTGCGCGATTGCGCGAGGGTCTCGGTCCAGGCTGTATACCTGCCCTACCTCGTGGTCGACGGCAAAGTCACGGTCAGGCTCGACGGCCAGGCATGGATAGACAAGGGCCAGGCGCAGGGCGAAGGACGACTACCCCACCTGGCCGCGGAATTCGCCGTCACCCGCGAGATCGATCTGCTGGTTGACGATCTTGTAGTCGAGGCAAGGTCCACGAACTCGAGGCTGCGTGCAGCCAAGTCAGCCACCAATATCATCAACGCGATCCAGCCATTCGACGTGGCGAACGCGGTGCGCTTCGACGCGAACTACATCACCGAAGGCGTCGCGTTTGAGAGACGTGACATGGATGTCAACGCCGCCCTGAGCTACGCGTGCGATGGCTTCGCGACGATCGCGCGCAGCGAGGCGAACCCGACGATTACCCAATACACAGGCGGAGTGCGCTGGGAATCGGAGCAGATCGTCATTGCGGGCACGCGGTGGGTGAGCATGCTGCTGCCCGTGTGGCTGTTTGCGTACCCGGAGCGGACGTCGGCCGGACCGATGATGCACTACATCGCGGTCAACGGCCGCACCGGTGAGACGGAGGGTTCCATTCCTCTCAACGCGCCGCGCGCCGCGGGTGCGTCGATCGCCTTGGGCCTCGGGGTGGCGGCCGGTGTTCTCTTGTGCACGGCCGTGACGTTCGTCATCAACGGGGACTTCGGAGCAGCAATCGCGATCACGCTGACGCCGATTGGTCTTCTCCTTGCCGTGGTCCTGGGCCTCAATCGCTGGGACGCGATCGTCGAACGTCAAAGGAATCCCCTCGCGCGGCTCGCCCCCGAGACGGAGACCAAGCACACGACCACCAAGCTCACGGAAGACGACCGGTGGCTCGTCACTTCGGTGCACGACGGCGGCCCCGAGATCAAAGGCCGGAACGACGAGTATCCACAGGTGCGCGCCGCGTACTGGCGAACCTTTCTGGGGTCCATCCCCGAGGGACCCGCCGCCGACGGCACCCCTCCCGACTATCCCCCGTCGGCAGAACATCGCTCGCCACCACGCATTGACCTCAACAAGGAGCCCCGAGGGCAACTCCACGGCATGCCACCACCGGGAATGCCCGGCAAGCGTAAATGGTTCGTGCCCGCGTGGCGCTCATAGAGCCGGGCGGTCCGTCGCGGTGACGGCCCGCGCCAACCGGACTAGTTGACCGGCCGCGCCGCCTCGATGTGGACCTCGGGGAGGTGCTTGGCGGGAAGGGTCTTGGGGCGCCACGCCTCGCGCTTCGCCTCGAACGCCGTGATGTCGTCCTCGTGGGCGAGCGTGAGCCCGACGTCGTCAAGGCCCTCCATGAGACGCCAGCGGACGTAGTCGTCGATCTCAAATGGCACGGTGATGTCCGCGGCGGTGACGGTCTTGTGCTCCAGCGAGACGGTGAGCTCGAGTCCCGGCTCCTCCTCGAGCAGCTTCCACAGGAGCTCGACGTCCGCGGGGTCCACCTGCGCGGTGAGCAGGCCCTGCTTGCCTGCGTTTCCTCGGAAGATGTCCGCGAATCGACTGGAGATGATGACCTTGAAGCCATAGTCCTTGAGCGCCCACACGGCGTGCTCGCGGCTCGAGCCCGTGCCGAAGTCCGGGCCGGCGACCAGAACCGAACCGAGCGCGTAGGCGGGCTGGTTGAGGATGAAGTCCGGGTCGCCCCGCCACGCGGCGAACAGCGCGTCCTCGAACCCCGTGCGCGTCACGCGCTTGAGGTAGACCGCGGGGATGATCTGGTCGGTGTCCACGTTCGAGCGGCGCAGCGGGACGCCGACGCCGGTGTGGGTAGTGAACTTCTCCATGATCAGGCCTCCTTGCTTGAATCGACAAGGTCCGAGGGGCTGCTGAGGGTCCCGCGCACCGCGGTCGCGGCCGCGACGAGCGGCGAGACGAGGTGGGTGCGGCCGCCCTTGCCCTGGCGGCCCTCGAAGTTGCGGTTGGACGTTGACGCGCTGCGCTCCTGCGGGGCGAGCTGGTCGGGGTTCATCCCGAGGCACATCGAGCAGCCGGCGTTGCGCCACTCGGCGCCGAAGTCCATAAAGATCTTGTCCAGCCCCTCGGCCTCGGCCTCGAGGCGCACCCGGGCGCTCCCCGGGACCACGAGCATCCGGATGTTCGGGGACTTGGTGCGCCCCTTGACGACGGCGGCGGCGGCGCGCAAGTCCTCGATGCGGCCGTTCGTGCACGAGCCGAGGAAGACCGTGTCGACCTTGATGTCCCTCAGCGGCGTCCCGGGCTTGAGGCCCATGTACTCCAGGGCGTTCTGGGCCGCGACGCGGTCGTTCTCCTCCTCAAAGTCGTCCGGGTTCGGGACGGACGCGCTGAGCGGGAGTCCCTGGCCGGGGTTCGTGCCCCAGGTGACGAAGGGCTCCAGGTCGGCGGCGTTGAGGTCGACCTCGACGTCGAAGGTCGCGTCGTCGTCGGTCACGAGCGTCGTCCAGTACTCGACGGCCGCGTCCCAGTCTGCGCCCTCCGGCGCGTGCGGGCGGCCCTTGACGTAGGCGAACGTGGTCTCGTCGGGCGCGACGAGGCCGGCGCGGGCGCCCGCCTCGATCGACATGTTGCACACGGTCATGCGCGCCTCCATGGAGAGCGCACGGATCGCGTCGCCGCGGTACTCGAGCACGTAGCCCTGTCCCCCGCCGGTGCCGATCTTCGCGATGACGGCGAGGATGATGTCCTTGGCGCTGGTGCCCTCCGGCAGGGTGCCGTTGACGTTGATCGCCATCGTCTTGAACTTGCCGAGCGGGAGTGTCTGGGTAGCGAGCACGTGCTCCACCTCGGACGTGCCGATGCCGAACGCGAGCGCGCCGAACGCGCCGTGCGTGGACGTGTGCGAGTCGCCGCAGACGACGGTCATGCCGGGCTGGGTGAGGCCGAGCTGGGGGCCGACGACGTGGACGACGCCCTGGTCCGCGTCGCCGAGGCTGTGGATGCGGACGCCGAATTCCTTGGCGTTGGCGCGGAGCGTGTCGATCTGGGTGCGGCTCGTGAGGTCGGCGATGGGCTTGTCGATGTCGAGCGTCGGGGTGTTGTGGTCCTCGGTCGCGATGGTGAGATCCGGGCGGCGCACCTTGCGCCCCGCGAGACGTAGCCCGTCGAACGCCTGGGGGCTCGTCACCTCGTGGACCATGTGGAGGTCGATGTAGAGCAGGTCGGGCGCGCCGCCCTCGCCCTCGCTCACGAGGTGGCTGTGCCACAACTTCTCGGCAAGCGTCGTGCCCATGCTTCCTCCAGGCTATCCCTTGTGTCTCACAATGTAGGACGCTAGTATCGTCTCGTGGACAATCATAGCGGAGTCGGCGTCATTGACAAGGCCGCCGCGATCCTCGCCGAGCTCGAGAAGGGCCCCGCGACCCTCGCAGACCTCGTGGCGCGGACACACCTCGCCCGACCGACCGTCCACCGCCTCGCCCTCGCCCTGGAACACCACCACCTCGTCGGCCGCGACGCCCGCGGCGCGTTCATCCTCGGCCGCCGCTTCCTCCAGCTCGCCGCCACCGTCGGCGAGGACCGCCTCGTGAGCGCCGCACAACCCATCCTCGAGGCCCTGAGGGACCAGACCGAGGAATCCGCGCAGCTCTTCCGCCCCCACGCCGAGCATCGCATCTGCATCGCAGCCGCCGACCGGCCCTTCGGCCTCCGCGACTCCATCCCCGTCGGCACCACCATGACCATGCACGCCGGCTCCGCGGCCCAGGTGCTGCTCGCGTGGGAGGAACCGGAACGGATGCACGCGCTGCTTGAGGGTGCAAGGTTCACCGCCGACGACCTTGCGCGGGTACGCGAGCAGGGCTACGCCGAGAGCGCGGGAGAGCGGGAGGCCGGCGTCGCTGGCGTGTCCGCCCCCGTGTGGGGAGCGTCGGGGCGCGTCGTGGCGGCCATCTCCATCTCTGGTCCCATCGCGAGGCTCACGGGCCATCCCGCAGAGAGGCACGCGCGGCACGTCACCGAGGCCGCGCGACGCCTGAGCGACGTCTTGCGAAAGAGCGACTCCTAACGCGCCTCGGCCAGGGCCTCCGCAAGCGCGCGCCCCCACTCGCGGGCGCGGTCAACCTCTCCCGGAAGCAGCATCCCCTCACCCGTGATCCTGTCGGGCTTCAGTGCCACGTAGAAGCCCTCGCGCTTGACGAGGCGCGAGTAACCCGCGCCCTCGAGCCGCGCCGCGATCCTCGACGCGCCGCCCTTGCCCAGGGGGCCGCGGGACCGGGTGTCGAACGCGGCGAAACGGCCGGATCCCTGGGGAAGCGCCTCGAGCCAGTCCCGCATGAGGCGGTGCGAGCTGTCGGCCACGACCGCGTTCCCGCCCGCGGGCTTCTTGACGGCCTGCTCCACGGTCGAAACGGAGGGCAGGTTGAACGCGTGTACGGGGCAGCCCGCGACGATCAGATCCGCCTCCGCGATGGCCTCCGGCGTCGCCTCGTTCGTGGTGAGCGCGATTGCCCCTGCACCGAGGCCTTCCACGATGGCCCGCGCGATCGCGGCGGTGCTGCCCCACAGCGACTGGTAGACGACGATGGCCTTCATGCGCTCTCCCTTGAGAAGCCTCCCAGCCGCGAGACTATACCCGGTCGCGGTGGGCGCGGCCCCGGGAAGGCTAGCCTCCGCTCCCGTTTCCGGGACGGTTCCCCGAACCGCCGGAGGGCGGCACAACCTTCTTGTCTCCCGCGTTCGACTTGCCAGCGTCCCCGGATTTACCCGAGGATCCCGAACTCCCGGACGTGCCGGCCGAGCCGGAGTCTCCTTGACCGTTCGTCGTCGCGGTATCGCCGGAGTTGCCCGGCGTGCCCGCGTCGTCCGTCGCGTTGCCCCGGGAGGCGCCCATGGTGTGGGCGTAGGAGTTGACGGTTTGGCCGAAGTCCTTGCCCTTGACGTCCGCGGTGGTCATCCAGCGGAGCATCTGCGAGACCTGTTCCTTGACCTCCGCCGAGTTCCCGCTTCCGTTGTCCGCGACCTGGTCCGCGACCGCGAGGAGCGCGGCGGACGACGACGCGTCGCCTGCGCCCTTGAGTGCCTCTGCGGCGTGGCGAAGAGCGCCCTGAACGTCTCCCCTGCCCGCGAGCTTGTCCGCCTCGGCGAGACGCTCGCGACTCCCGCCATTGTCGATTCCGATGACCTCGAGGGCGCGGTCGACGCCGTAAAGCGCGTCGCCGGGTGCCGCGCCATCGGCCGCCGCGGCGGTTCCGGCGAGCCCCGCCGAGGCCAAGATCGCCACGACGCCAGCGATCGAGGCGCGGCGGCGCCACGGGGCTGCGGCTCGCGCGACGACCGCCTGAGGGACACGGGGGCGTCGCGCGCGCGTCGGTGCGAGGGACGCCTCGGCGAGAATAGACGCCATCGCCGCGACGGCGGAGTCATTGGCCGTTCCGTGGGCACGAGACCGCAGCGCGGCGATGGCGGATTCGAGGTGCGCGGCATCTGTGCTCTGGGGACGGTGTCCCCGGAGCACGTTCTCGGTGTCCTCAGGGGACCAGGATGCGTGCATGTCATCTCCGTAATCGCCCGAGTCGGGTGTCGGGTTACGCGGACTCATCGAGGGCCTCCCTCAGCGCGTGAAGCGCGCGGTGTTGAAGCACCTTGATCGCCCCCGGCGACTTCCCCATGATCTTCGCGGCGTCGGCGACCGACAGGTCGCCGATCACCCTCAGGGCCAGGACCTCCCTGTGGGCATCGCTCAACCTATCGAGGGCGGCGGCGAGTCTCGCGTCGGGCATCGCGCCAAGCACCTCGTCCTCGACGCTGCCCGCGGCTCCGATGGTCGCCAGCGTCTCGTCCGCGTCGGCATCCGTCCGGAGCGGTCGCCGCTTCGCGGACCTACGGGCGTCCTGCATCCGCCGGTGCGCGATGACGAAGACCCATGAGCGGAACGCCGCCTCGTCCCCCTCGAAGCCCCCCAGGCCCCTCGCCACCTGCAGGAAGGCCTCGGAGGCGAGGTCCTCGGGTTCGATCGCGCCCCTGCTCGCGAGGTACCCCGTGACGGGACCCACGAGGTCGCGGTAGACGGCCGCCCACGCCCACTCCTCGCCCTGGCGTGCGGCGGCGAGGATGGCGGCGAAGGGCTCCCCGAGTGTCATCGCCGAGTCCGCACGGGGCCAGCAAAGACGTCGGGCCGCGAGTGGGACGAATGGGCGCGCACAGCGTCGAAGGTAGCACGCGGACCTCGCGCCGAGCCCACGGGCGTCGCGCTAGCCGTGCAGCTGGGCGAGGTGCGCCCCCCACTCACGCGCGCGTTCCCGTTCACCCTCGGCGAGCTTGACGCCAGAGCCGGAGGGGCGGCCCTCGCTGGAGCCCGGAGGATTGGGGAGTCTCTCCACGATGAAACTCTCCGGCGGCGCGATCGCGCGATAGCGTGCGCGTCGCAGGCCGCGGAGGATCCGCGCGGCCGACGCCCCGCCACGCTGCGACGCGATGCGGGTATCGAAGGCCGCAGCCGCCCCGACGCTGCGGTCGAGGCCAGCAAGCCAGTCCCGCATCATCTCGCCTGAGAGATCGGGCGCAGGCACTCCCGGGCGCTCGCCCCGCCTGCGGGCCTTTTCGCGGGTCTTCTCCTTGGGTAGAGCCATCATGTGAACGGGGGCGCCCGCTACCACCAGATCGACGCCGTCCAGAAGCGCGCTCGTCGCCTCGGACGTGGGTCGGGCCACCGTTCCGCTCCCCAACCCCTCGGCGATGGCCTCCGCGATCGCGGCGGTGTTTCCCCAGAGTGACTCGTAGACCACAATCGCGCGCATCTCGACGCTCCTTTCGCCCGTGGGGGCTATCGACCGTTCTACTCGGGGGCCGGCTTCTTCGCGGGAACAGGCTTCTTCGCCGGAACCGGCTTCTTCGCGGGAACCGGCTTCTTCGCCGGCACCGCCTCCACGGCCGCCTGCTTGCGGCCCCACCGCGCCCACGCGATACCACCCGCAAGCAGGAGAGCGGCCGCGATGAAGACCCAGATCCAGGGGAAGCCACCTCCGCCCGCGCCCACCGGCGCCTCGGGTTCCGCAAGGAACGCCGCCACCCAGCTGAGCGCGGAGTTCCAGTTCACGGCAATCTCGTTGGTCGAATACGACTCGATGTCGTCGACGTAGCACATCTGGGGCGCGCAGTCCTCATTCTGGAAGAGCCCCTTCATCACGGGATCCCAGGACGGCGCCTCGGCGTTCGAACCCCCCGCCACGGAGCCAACCGGCGGATGGGGGAAACTCGGATCCATCTGCGCCGCGTACCAGCGGGAGTGCTGGTTCTGCGAGAACACGGTGCCGTAGCCGGTGACGTAGGACTGGTTCAGCCCGTTGCGGCCGAGCAGGTAGTCCATGCTCTCGCGCACGGCGTTGAGGTACGCGGGCTCTCCCGTGAGGTCGTACGCCGTGGCGAGGATGACCATGTTGTTGAGCACGGTCCCGTTCGAGCCCCAGACGAATTTGTCGGCGGCGAGCGCCTGGCCGAAGCCCTGCTCCGCCTGCACGGCGAGGATCGCGTCAGCCCCCGAGATGACGGAGGCTTGGATCACGTCGCGTCCGGGAATGGCACTCGGAATGGTGGCGAGGTCCATGCGCCCGAGCGCGGCCGTGTTGCCCCAGTTGAAGGCGCCGATGGTGAAAAGCTTGCTCATCGGCGACTCGAGCAGATACTCCTCGTACTTCGACTCCCCGGTCGTGAGGTAGAGCTCCGCGGCCGCCCAGTAGAATTCGTCTCCAACAGTCTTGTCGTCGTAGGCGCCGCCGCCCGCAGTGCCGTCCTCGACGGGCGCGTACAGGTCGGGTGTCGCGACGGCCGCGTCCCACGCTGTCTTGGCCGCCTCGAGGAGCGTGTCCGCATAGTCGCGGTCGAACTTCTTGAACAGGCGCGCGCCCTGCGCGGCCGTCGCGGCGAGGTTGAGCGTCGCGGCGGTCGAGGGGCGGTGCAGGTAGCGCACGTAGTCGTCGTCGGCCGGCATGAGCGGAAAGCTCGTCCAGCCGAAGTCGTGGACCTTGTGGTGCGCCATTCCGGCGTACTGCTCGCCCTCCGGCACCATCATCGACATCATGAAGTCGAGTTCCCACTTGGCCTCATCGAGGATGTCGGGGATGCCGTTTCCTGTCTCGGGGATGGCCAGCGTCGAGTCGCCCAGGGCGGCGCGCCCGGCGCTACCCTCCCGCAGCGACCGCTCGTAGGCGGACAGGAGTTGGTAGGTCGCGATGCCGCCGTTGACCACGTACTTGCCGTGGTCTCCCGCGTCGTACCAGCCGCCGACGACGTCGAGCGTGTAGTCGCATGTCCACGGCTCGCCGTAGATCGCCGTCGAGTCGCCCGCGGGCTGGCACGGAACGCCGTAGTCACCCTGGTTCGCGTCGGAGCCGCCCGCAGTACTCACGTGGCCCGCCGCTCGGGCGTATTCGTCCCCGGCAAGCGCGGCGTCAATCTCGATGCCCGAGCGCGCCAGGTAGAAGTAGTGAAGGGCTTCGTCGCGCAGCGGGCCGTAGAGGTCGGTCGCGATGGCAAACGGGTAGCTCTCGTCGTCGTCCGCCTGAAGCGTGTACGTGCCCTCGGCCGTGACGTCGGAGAAGTCGATGGTCTGGACGACGAGGCGCGAGGCGGCGTCCCCGCCGAACGGGACCGTCATCCCCTCCGCCGCGGTGGTCCCCGACGCGTCGACGAGGCGCCACGGTAGCGGGGCCGTCGCGTCGGTCACGAGCGTGGCACGCTTGGGGCCGTCGGGCTCGTATCCGTACTGGTTGACGCGCACGCGGGGACCGGTCTCGGGAACGTAGGGCGGGGGCTGGCCACCCGAGAGCAGCCCAATGTTGTCGAGGCAGACATCGCCCCCCGTGCCGCCGCCGAACTCAAACGACACGTCCACGGCGTCGCCCTCGAGCTTGCGATCGCCCTTGCCCGGGAGCGCGAAGTACGAGGAGGACGTCGACGCGTCGGCCGTGGGGGTCTCGGTCGTGTCCACGTAGACAAGGGATGGATCGTCGTGCGACGTCACGAGGATCCTCATGGGGACACCCGTGCCCGACGCATCGCGGCTCAGCTCGTACGAGAACTTCGGCAGCGCCACGTTCGCGAGGCGCAGGCTGACATCGCCCGACGCGGAGGTGCCTGCGGGGACGGCGAGACAAACGCCGGCGTCGCTCACCGCCGCCGTGGCGCCCGCGACGCTCCAGCCCCCGAGGCCGTCGGCGAAGTCCCCGCCCACGGCGTAGTCCTTGGGGTGCACCTTGAGGACGACGTTGTCGACGCAGAAGGTGTGGGGCCCTTCCACGGGTGTGCCGACGTGGAAGTGGTACTCGCCGTACTGGAACGGCACGTCGGAAGAGAAGCGCATCTCGTAGTGCTGCATGGTGTCGGACGGCGGCACGTTGAGGGTCCCGAGGCGCGCGTAGGCGCCGCCGCTCTGCTGCACCTTGGCAATGAAGGCCACCTCGGACTTGGCGTCGAACGACGCGAAGTAGTCGCCCGCGGGGAACGTCATGCCGTTGAAGCCGAAGCCCGCGTCGTACTCGTTCTGGTGCGGGCCGAAGTACTCGCCGCAGAACACGCCGTCCTTGGCGGCTCCGGTGACGCCGTACGCGCTCCAGCCTTCGTAGTCGATGGTGAAGTCGGGGTTGCGGATCAGATTTGGGTCACCGTCGAACGAGTCGCCTTGGTCGGCGGCGGCGGGGATCATCCCCCCTGCTATGCCGATCGCCAGCGCCAGCACTGCCGCGAGCGCCGCTCGCGAGCCCATCGGTCGAGTGCCCACCGTGACCTCCTTGCCACGCGCGCCGCATCGCCATTGACCGTCGCGTCTTGAGCGAGACGTTACCATGAGAGCGCTCCCACGCAAACGCCCCGAAGTGCGTCGTCGTGGCGATTTCGCGGGGACGAAACGACGAGAGCCCCCGGCGAGTGCCGAGGGCGATGGTAGCCCCGACCGGATTCGAACCGGCGCTACCGCCGTGAGAGGGCGGCGTGCTAGGCCGCTACACAACGGGGCCCCTAGCCGTCTCGAGCCGAGGCCCGGGAACGCGAATACCAAGGGTAGCGCATGCGCCTTGCGCCCGGAAACGACGAAGGCCCGCCGAAGCGGGCCTCGCAGCTGGGGTACAAGGATTCGAACCTCGACTAACTGGACCAGAACCAGTCGTGCTGCCAGTTACACCATACCCCAAGGGTTCTTTCGGAACCGGGGCACCACTGTACCGGGTCGGCGGTGCAGCCCCAAACGCAAGGCCTCTCGCGCGCGACCGCCCCCGTGGCCCGCGTCAGGGAGTCGGTCGCGGCCCGAGCAGGCCAGCAAGTTCCGCGAGGGACTCGACGCGCAGCGCGCCCGACCCCTCGACGTCGGCGTCGGTCCAGCGCTCCCACGCGCCGGGGCGGTCGCACCAGACGCCGATGAGTCCCGCGCGAACGGCCGCCGCCGCGTCGATATCGAATTCGTCCCCCACGTACACGGTCCGGGATGGCTCGGTCCCGAGCAGGGCGCACGCCTTGAGGAAGATGCGGGGGTCAGGCTTGGCGTACCCAAAGTCGTCGACGCACACCAGCAGCGGGACGGCGGACAGCCCCACGGCCTTGAGCTTGGGGACCTGCTGCGCGCGGCGCGCGTTGCTCAGGACGCCGTACGGCAGCCCGAGGGCATCGAGCCTGGCGAGGAAGGCGACCGAGTCGTCGTGGATCCTCCAACCCGCCGCGTACGCGGCATCGAAGGCGGCGATCCACGCACCGATGACCGCCTCGTCGTCGAGGGGCGCCCCGCCGAAGTGCTCGTGCAGGTCCTGGGCCCGCCTCCATCGCTGGGTGCGAGCGTCGATCTCGCCCCTGGTGAAGGCCCGGTAGTGGCCGTGCCGGTCCTCCCGGAAGAACGTCGCGGCCTCGTCGATGTCCGTCTCGCTCGGGAGGTACTCGCCCGCGATCACCGAGATCGCGTGACGGATCGCGGATTTGTTGTCGACCAGGGTGTCGTCGATGTCGATCAAGACCCCGGAGACGTCCGCGAACCGGTCTGCCGAGTCTGGCGGCACCGAGTCTGGCGGCACCGATTTCACCGCGCGACCGTCACAGCGACGCGCGAAGCGCCCGGAGCCGCGCAAGCGAGTGGTCCCGACCCAGAATCTCCATCGACTCGAAGAGCGGGGGCGACACCCGACGGCCCGTCACGGCCACCCGAAGCGGCGTGAACGCATCACGCGGCTTCAGCCCCATCCCCTCGACGAGCGCGGCTCGCAGCGCGCCCTGGAGCGCCTCGGCCGACGGCTCGTCAATGCTTTCCACAGCCGCGATCGCGGCGTCAAGGATCGCCGCGGCGTTCCCTGGGAGGGTTGCCCTGGCGTCATCCTCCACTACAAGCGCAGAATCGACGACGAAGAAGAAGCCGAGCATGCCGGGCCCCTCGCCCAGGAGCGTCATGCGCTCCTGGACGAGCGGCGCCACGAGAGCAAGCGTCGCCTCCTCGTGCGGCGTGAGGTCGCGCACGTGCGAGGCGCCGATGACCCCCGCGGCGTAGAGGTACGGGACGAGGCGCACCACGAACTCGCCCAGCGGCAGCAGGCGCATGTGCTCGGCGTTGATCGCCTCGGCCTTCTTGAGGTCGAACCGAGCGGGGTTCGGGTTGACGTCCGCGACGTCGAAGGCCGCGATCATCTCGTTGACCGAGAAGATGTCGCGGTCCGCCGAGATGGACCAGCCGAGCAGGCCGAGGTAGTTGAGGAGCCCCTCGGGCAGGAAGCCCCGCTCGCGGTGCAGGAAGAGGTTGGACTCGGGCGCGCGCTTGGAGAGCTTCTTGCCCCCCTCCCCCGTCACCATCGGCAGGTGGGCGAAGGTCGGCACGCCGTCCGCGAGCCCGAGCTCGGTCAGCGCGCGGTAGAGCGCGATCTGGCGCGGCGTTGAGCTGAGCAGATCCTCGCCGCGCAGCACGTGGGTGATCTTCATGAGCGCGTCGTCCACGGGATTGACGAGCGTGTAGAGCGGCTGGCCGTTGCCGCGCACGATCACGAAGTCCGGGACCATCCCCGCGCGGAACGTCACCTCGCCCCGAATGAGGTCCGTGAAGGTGATGTCGTCGTCTGGCATGCGCAGGCGGATGACGGGTTCTCGCCCCTCGGCTCGGTAGGCGTCGCGCTGGGCGTCGGTCAGGTCCCTATCGAACCCGTCGTAGCCGCGCTTGGGGTCCCGGCCAGCGGCGAGGTGGCGAGCCTCGACCTCCTCCGGCGTCGAGAACGACTCGTACGCGTAGCCGCCCAGAAGGAGCCGCGCCGCGACGTCGGTGTAGATCGCGCTCCGCTCGCTCTGGCGATAGGGGCCGTAGGGGCCACCCACCTCCGGGCCCTCGTCCCAGTCGAGCCCGAGCCACTGCAAGGCGTCCAGGAGTTGCTCATACGATTCCTGCGAGTCCCGCTCCGCGTCCGTATCCTCGATCCGGAAAACGAAGTCTCCGCCCGTGTGGCGCGCGTACGCCCAATTGAAGAGCGCCGTGCGGATGAGCCCGACATGGGGCGTGCCCGTCGGCGACGGGCAGAAGCGCACGCGGACCTTGTCGCTCATCGCCGCACCACCGGGTTGGACAGGACGCCGATGCCCTCGATCTCGATTTCGACGCGGTCGCCGTGGTTCATCGTCGACACCCCGGCGGGAGTCCCGGTCAGGACGACGTCGCCGGGAAGGAGCGTCACGACCTCGCTCACCATCGCTACGATCTGCGCGGCGTCCCAGATCATGTCGTGGGTGTTGCCGAACTGGCGGCGCTCGCCGTTTACGCGCGCCTCGATCTCCAGGTCCCCGGTGTCGAGGTCGGTCTCGATCCACGGGCCGAGCGGCAGGGAGGTGTCGAAGGCCTTGCCGCGGAACCACTGGTTCTCGGCCTTCTGGGTGTCCCGCGCGGTCACGTCGTTGGCGCACGTGTAGCCGTAGATCGCCGCGACCGCACCCTCGGGCGAGACGTCCTTGATGAGCCTGCCGATCACGACGGCGAGCTCGGCCTCGTGCTGGACGTCCTCGCTGTAGTGCGGGAGGACGATGGGGTCGTCGGGGCCGATGACGGCGGTGTTCGGCTTGAGAAACAGGAGGGGAAGATCGCCCGACGTGCCGACGTTGCCGAGCTCCTTGGCGTGCTCCACATAGTTCCTGCCCATGCACACCGCCTTCGAGCGGGGAATGATCGGGGCGAGGAGCCGAAGCCCCTCGACCGAGAGCGGCACCCGCTCCCCCGTCGGCTCGCCCGGGACGTAGAGGGGATCGCCCGTGAGGACGAGCAGCTCCTCCTCGCCGGGGGCGCCTTCGACCTTTGCGTAGCGAGGCTCGGAGCCCGTGGTGAAACGCGCGATACGCATGGGCCCAGGTTACCGGTCGGCGAAGGCGCCCCCGGCAGTCCGACGCCCTGCCTCAGCCCGCTGCGATGCTCGGTAGGGTCGAGGCGTGAGTAAGACCCCCCCGCACCACGGCGCGTCACCCCATGGCGCCGCCCACGGCGCCTCGACCCCCGCGATCGCGGCCCTCGCGGTCGCGATCGTCCCGGTGGACGCGATGCTCGACCTCAAGTCGCTCGCGTCGGCGCTCGGCGCGAAGAGGGCCGCCATGGCCGAGGCCGCGGCCGCCGAGCGCGCGACCGGGTACGTCGTCGGGGGCATCTCCCCCATCGGTCAGAAGAGGCGCCTGAGAACCGTGCTCGACGCGTCGGCCCTCGCCTTCGACGCCGTTTACGTCAGCGGCGGTCGCCGCGGGCTTGACGTCGGGCTCGCCCCGGGTGACCTTGCCGCCGTCACCGGCGCGATCACCGCGTCGATTGCGAGGACGGCATGATCGAAGGCGGTGTGACCCCCGGCGACGCCGCTTCGCCCGACGCCGTGGCGCGGTACGCCGCGCGGCTCGCCGAGGTGAAGGCCAGGGTGCGCGCGGCGGAGGCGGCGTGCGGGCGCGCTGGCGCCGGGGTCCGGGTGCTCGTCGCGACGAAGACTCAGGGCGTCGATGCGGTGCGGGCCGTGTGCGTCGCGGGTGCCAGGCTCGTCGGCGAGAACCGCGTCCAGGAACTCGTGGTCAAGGCACCGATCGCGCGCGCCGCGGGCGTTCGGGCGCACCTCATCGGTTCCCTCCAGCGGAACAAGGCCCGCGACGCGGTTGCCTGGGCGGACTGCGTCGAGACGGTGGATTCGCTCGCCCTCGCCGAGCGGCTCTCCGCGCTCGCGTCCGACGCGGGGCGGACCCTCGGAGTCATGATCCAGGTCAACGTCTCCGGCGAGGAGTCCAAGTCCGGCATCGCGCCCTCCGAGGCGCTCGCCCTGGCGTCGGCAACCGGAGCCCTCCCTCACCTTGAGGTCCAGGGATTCATGACCGTGGGCCTCAACTCCCGCGACGAGGGCGCCGTCCGGGCCGGGTACGCGCGGCTTCGCGACATCAGGGATGCCGCGCTTGTCCGCGCGGAGAGCGGCGCGAGGCCGGAACTTGCGGGTGCCTGGGAACTCTCAATGGGGATGTCGTCCGACCTTGAGTGGGCGATCGCCGAGGGAGCGACGATCGTGCGCGTCGGCACCGCGGTGATGGGCGATCGCGCGTAGCGGCCTTCAGCCGGCGACCGGAGCCCCGCCGGTTGGTCAGGCGACCCTTCGCAGACAGCACACCCCAGCGATCGTTACCCTGAGCGCATGGCACAGGACAAGATGAGCGACACGAGCGCCGAGGCGATCGAGGAATTCGTGCTCGAGGAGCAGGTCGAGGCGAAGCGGCTCAACGCCCTTCGGGCTGGCGTCCTCGGGGCGAACGACGGAATCGTGAGCATCGCGGCGCTCGTCGTCGGCGTTGCGGCGGCGAACTCCGCCCACGGCGTCATCGCCACCGCGGGATTCGCGGGCATGGCGGCCGGGGCGCTCTCGATGGCGGTCGGAGAGTACGTCTCCGTCCATTCGCAGCGCGACGCCGAGGAGGCGCAGCTCGAACGCGAGCGCTCTTGGCACGAGGCGCGGCCCGAATGGGAGATGGAGCAACTCGTCCGCCTGCACATCGACACCGGGATGTCAGAGAAGGTCGCGCGGCTCGCCGCGAAGGAGCAGACGGAGCACGACCCTCTCGGCGCCCACGCGCGCGCACACCTGGGGATCGACCCGGAAGAACTCGTGAGCCCCGCCCACGCGGGCATCGCCTCACTCCTTGCGTTCACCGTCGGAGGCACCGCGCCGATCCTCTCGATCCTGCTCGCCCCCTCGGGCATCCGTATCCCGCTAACATTCGTCGTCGTCCTGCTCGCGTTGGGCGCGACGGGCGCGACGTCGGCCAGGATCGCCCGCTCTCCTTACCCGCGCGCGGTCATCCGCAACCTCATCGGCGGCTCGCTCGCGATGGCCATCACCTACGGGATCGGCGCGCTCGTTGGCACGACCGTCGCCTAGGCACGCGCCGGTCGAGGCAGCGTGCGCCTAGCCGCCCTCCCGCGGTGAAACGCCCGCGTGAATCAGCCCGTAGCGCAACGCCTCGGTGAGCGCCTCCCATGAGGCCTCGATGACGTTCGGCCCGACGCCGACGGTCCGCCACTCGGTGGCGGACTCCGTGTCCATGGTCGTGATCAAAACCCGCGTCACGGCGTCGGTGCCGTGGCTCGCGTCGACGATGCGCACCTTGAAGTCGATCAGGTCGAACCGCTCGATCTCTGGGTAGGTCCCGACGACGGCGGAACGCAGGGCGTGGTCGAGCGCGTTGACCGGGCCGTTTCCCTCCCCGCTCGCGGTCGCGGCCTTGCCACCCGCGCGCAGATTGACCGTGGCCTGGGCCCCCGCCTCCGTGGGACTCCCGGGAACGGTTTGCACCAGGACGCTCCAGCTCTCCGTCTCCCAGAAGTGCGGCGCGCCGCCCATCTCGTCCCGAAGAAGGAGCTCGAACGAGGCGTCGGCCGCGTCGTACGTGTAGCCCTGGGCCTCCGCGTTCTTGACCCGGTCGGCCACGCGGCCAAGGAGTTCGCCCTGGTGGGCCAGGTCGAACCCGAGTTCCTTGCCCTTGAGCTCCACCGACGCGCGACCCGCCATCTCCGACACGACCATGCGCATGTCGTTGCCCACTAGTTCCGGTCGAGTGTGCTGGTAGAGATCGGGATCGACGCGGATGGCGGACGCGTGGAGGCCCCCCTTGTGGGCGAACGAACTGTATCCAACGTACGGCTGGCGCGCGAAGGGGGCGATGTTCGTGATCTCGGCGACGGCGTGCGCGATGCGGGTCGCCTCGGCGAGCCCGTTGTTCTTCAGCGCCACGAGCCCCTTCTTGATCTCGAGGTTCGCCGCCACGGCGATGAGGTCCGCGTTGCCCGTGCGCTCGCCATAGCCGTTGACGCATCCCTGGACGTGGACGGCGCCCGCGGCGACGGCCGCCATGGTGTTCGCCACGGCGCAACCGGAGTCGTTGTGCGCGTGCATCCCGAGCGATGCCGAGACCTGCGGCGCAACCTCGGCGACGATGCGCGCCACGTCGTCGGGTAGCATGCCGCCATTCGTGTCGCACAGGACGAGGGTGCTCGCGCCGGCGTCGGCGGCCGCCTTGAGCGCCCGCACGCCATACAGCGAATCGAACCGGTAGCCGTCGAAGAAGTGCTCGGCGTCCAGGATGACGCGGCGGTCGTGGGCGACCAGGAAGGCGACGGTCTCCGCGATCATCGCGAGGTTCTCGTCGCCGGTCGTCTTGAGGGCGAGCTCCACGTGGCGGATGTCGGACTTGGCCACGAGCGTGACGACCGAGGCCTCCGAGTCCAGGAGCGCGCGAACCTGCCCGTCCTTTGCCACGTCGATTCCGGGCTTGCGCGTCGCGCCGAAGGCGGCGAAGGTCGCATGGGAGAGCTTGAGCTCCTTGTGGGCGAGGGCGAAGAACTCGGTGTCCTTGGGGATGGCGCCGGGCCACCCGCCCTCGATGACGTCAACACCGAGCTCATCGAGCAGGGGCGCGATCGCCATCTTGTCGCCCACAGAGAGGTTCATGCCCTCCTGCTGCGCCCCGTCGCGCAGCGTCGTGTCGTACACCTCGACGTCTCGGCTTGCCATGTCGTCCCTCTTTCGTCGCGTCCCGCCTCCGGGGCCCAATAAAAAAGCCCCCCAAGGTACGGGAGGCTGCGCGTCGGCGGAATCCGCTGACGCGCTACTGAATAATCGTTGCGCTGCTCATCGGGACCATTGTGGCATAAAGAGCCGCTTGGGCGCATCGCCCGTTTGTCGGACGCGTCACTCCCCCAGCGAGATGGAGGGCGCGTGCCTAGACTTGAGAACGAAGTGACGTGCCCGGCAGCGGGGAGGCGAAGGTGCTTGACGCTCGTTTGGGGGTCGTTGCGCCCCTTGCGCGCCTGACTCGGGTGCGCGCCGAAAGCCGGGAAGTGCTTTCGTGAACCCGCGATTCACGGCGCGCGGCCGGCCCGCGGTTTTCTGGGCGCTCCTCACCCCGCTCTTCCTTGCGGTGCTCGCAATGGACCTCCTGCTGCCCTCCGGATACGACGTCGCGGCGCTCTATGTCGTCCCCGTGTTGCTCACGGTGCAGACGGGTCGCGCGGCGTGGGTCGTGCGGACGACGATCGCCGCCGTCGTCGCGACGCTCCTGGGATTCCTGAACACCCCGGGCTCCGCCGTCACCTCCGACGCCACCCAGCACGCCGTCACCCGCGCCAGCATCGCCGTCATGATCCTGGGGGCGGGAGCCGTCGGGGCGCTGCTGATCGTCCGCTCCAACCGTCTCGCCGCAGTCTCGGACGAGTTGTGGTCGGTAAGTGACGAGTTCGAGAAGCAGGCCCAGTTGCTTCGGGCCGCGAGTCAGGTCGGGAGGGTGGCGGGATGGACGCTCGATAGCAAGGAAGGCGCGTCCATCGTCTGGTCTGACGACGTGGAGCGCATCTTTGGGCCCCGCGCGATGCAGCGCTCGCGTCGCGCCGACGTGTTCGAGCTGATCGACGACGAGCACGACCGCGATCGAGTGCTCGGCGCGGCCCTCGCGTGCCTGCGCGACGGCACGCCGTTCGTGGAGACCTTCCGCGCCACGAAAGAATCCGGAGCCGTCGTTTGGGTGACGGTCATGGGCGAGGCCAGGCGCGACCGCTCCGGCCGCGTCCTAGACCTCGTGGGCGCGATCCAGGACGTCACGCTCTGGAAGGAGGCCGAGGCGTCGGCCGCCGCTGAGGGCCGCCGTTTCGCGCAATTCGCCAACTCCCTCCCCGCGATCATCTGGACCGCAGAGCCGAACGGGGATGTTGACTACTTCAACGACGCGCTGCCGGACTTTACCGGGCGCACGGTGAACGAACTCCTCGCGGACCAGTGGCTCTCTGCCGTACACCCCGAGGATGTCGAGGACACCCTAGGTGAGTGGCAACGGGCCGTGGCGACCGGAGAGCCCTACCGGACGGCCTTCCGGCTTCGGCGTGCCGACGGCGAGTACCGGTGGTTCCGGGTCGCGGCGCAGGCCGAGCGAGGGGACGACGGGAGCGTAGTCAAGTGGTGGGGCAACGCCCTTGACGTCCACGAGTTCCACCTTCTCGAAGTCGAGGCGAGTGCTCTTGCCAAGGAGCGCTCGGAGATCCTCGAGAGCATCGGCGACGGCGTCTACGCGCTCGACTCCGAGTTCCGCTTCACTTACCTCAATGCCAACGCGGAGGCGATGCTTCACCGCCCCGCGAGCGAACTGCTGGGGGAGGTCTTCTGGGCAGCATTCCCCGAGCGTCGTGGTAGCGAAATCGAGGGGGCTTTCGGGCGCGCACGCACCACGGACGCGGCCCAGAGGTTCACCACCTACAACCCCGTCATTGAGGCCTGGTTCGACGTCAACGTGACCCCCACGCCGCAGGGGTTCACCGTCTTTTTCCGTGATGTCACGGAACTCCGGACCGTGACCGAGCAACTGGCCCAGGCCCAGCGCATGGAGTCCGTCGGGCGCCTCACCGGGGGCGTCGCCCACGACTTCAACAACCTGCTGACCGTCGTCGTCGGAGGCGCGGAGGCCCTCGGAGATGAGCCGGGTCTTACCGACGAGGGTCGGGAAATGCTCGCCCTCGTGGCCAGGGCGGCCGCCCGGGGAGCCGAACTCACGCACCAACTCCTCGCGTTCTCCCGCCTGCAGCCCCTGGCCCCGCAGCTCGTGGACGTCTCGGCCCGAATCCGCGAGATTGAGCCGATCCTGTCGCGCACGCTTGGGCAAGGCATCGCGGAGATCTCCCTGCTTGAGGACGACCTGCCCGCCGCGCTCGTCGACCCCGGCCAGCTCGAGAATGCGCTCCTGAATCTTGCGATCAACGCGCGCGACGCCATGCCGAACGGTGGCACACTGACGATCTCCACCGAGTTCGCGCACCTGGAGGAGTCCTACTCGACGGCCCACACCGAGGTGTTGCCGGGCGACTACGTCGTGGTCTCCGTGAGGGACACGGGAACGGGCATCGCCGGGGAACTCCTCCCGCGCATCTTCGAGCCGTTCTTCACGACCAAGTCCGCGGGCGAGGGATCCGGGCTCGGCCTCTCCATGGTCTGGGGCTTCGCGAAGCAGACGGGCGGTCACGTCACGGTGTATTCGGAGGAGGGTCTTGGGACGACGTTCCGCCTGTACCTTCCGATGGCGTCCGAGGGCGCCGAGCGTTCCGAGGCCCCCGCCTCGAGCCAACAGGCGCCGTCGCGTGGTTCCGGCCACATCCTCCTCGCCGAGGACGACCCGCTCGTCCGGCAGTTTGCCACGGACCGCCTGCGCGACCACGGATTCGAGGTGACGGTCGCGACCACGGGCGCCGAGGCGCTCGAACTCCTCCCTGGGATCGAGACCCTCGCCCTCCTCTTCACTGACGTCATCATGGTCGGCGGCGTCTCCGGCCGCGATCTCGCGGGCGAGGTCGTGGCCCGGCGCCCGGGGACGCCCGTCCTCTTCGCGTCGGGCTACACCGAGGACGTCATGGTGCACCAGGGTCGGCTCGACCCCGGTGTGGCCCTCCTCGCCAAGCCCTACACAGGGAAACAGTTAATCGATCGCATTCACGCCGTGCTCGGCGGCGACGGTAGGGGAGAGGTGTCATGACGGAACCGGAAGCAACGAACGAACGTGTCCTGATCATCGACGATGATCCCGACGTCGGCCGCCTCCTGGCGATCCAGATCAAGGCCACCGGACGAGAGACCCGACTGACGGAGGACCCCGAGGAGTTTCTTGCGCTCCATCGCGATTGGAGCCCCGACTTCGTCGTGATCGATCTGGTGATGCCGAAGATGGACGGCCTCGAGGTGCTGACCCACCTCTCCCGCGATCACTGCACTGCGCGGGTCGTCATCTCGAGCGGCATGGGCGGACGTGTCATGGACGCCGCCCGCCGGCTCGCGGATGCGAACGGCCTGGTCATCGCGGGGGTCCTGGGCAAGCCCCATTCCCAAGACGAACTCCGCGCGGTGTTCGAGCGCAAGGCGAACCCCACGAAATCGACGGCCGCAGAGTCGGAGCCCGCCCCGACGAGTTGGCGACCGACCGAGTTCCAGGTGGCCTTTCGCGCGGCCGTCACGAGCGACGAAATCGCGGTGGCCTATCAGCCCAAGGTCGACTGCAAGACGGGGGCGATCGTGGGGTACGAGGCGCTCGCCCGGTGGTCTCACCCCGAGCGGGGCTCAATTCCTCCCGACGAATTCGTCCCCCTCGCCGAGCGATTCGGCCTGGTCTCGCTCCTCACGGAACGGGTGATGGGCGACGCGCTCCGCTGGTTCGCCGGAGGCGAGCACGCCGAGGGCGTCCGCATCGCGATCAACATCTCGGCGGGCGAGTTCGACGAGCCGTCCCTCGACAAGCGCTTCGTCACGGCGTGCGAGGAGGCCGGGGTGGCTCCCAGTAGCGTGATTCTTGAGATCACCGAGACGGGCGCGATGGCGGACCCGGCGCGCTCCCTGCAGCTGCTGACCCGCCTCCGGCTGGAGGGATTCCGCCTGTCACTCGACGACTTCGGCACGGGCTACTCGTCCATGCTCCAGTTGGCGCGGCTCCCGTTCAGCGAACTCAAGGTAGACCGGTCCTTCGTGATGACGGCCGCAACCTCCGACGAATCCGTCATCGTTGTCCGCTCCATCATCGACCTCGGCCACGCGCTGGGCATGCAACTCGCGGCCGAGGGGGTAGAGGACGCCTGGGTCCTCGCGCTCCTCACCGACCTCGGCTGCGACGTCGCCCAGGGGTTCCACATCGCCCGGCCCATGTTCCCCGACGAGCTCGACGCCTGGGAACTGGACGCTTCGAACTAGCGCGCCTACCCATCGGCCAGATCGCGCGCGACGCCGCCTTACCCGTCGGCGAGGTCGCGCGCGACGCCGCCGTGGTTCAGCGCCTTGCGCTTGAGCCGCCAGTCCGGGAGCGCGCGGTCCATCACGGCGTAGAACCGCTGGTTGTGACCGGACTCGATGAGGTGCGCCAGCTCGTGCACCACGACGTACTCCAGGAGCTCCGGCTCGCGGCGCGCGAGCTCGAGGTTGAGCGTGATGCGCCGCGCGCGGACACTGCACGTGCCCCAGCGGGTGGTCATGCGCCGGATCGTGAAGTCCGGGATCGGGACGCCGACGCGCGGCGCCCACTCGGCCAAGAGCGGCGGGATGGCGCGGCGCAGCTCCCTGCGGAGGCGGTTGGCGTCGGGGCCGGGCTCCAGGGGCGCGGGCTGGAGCGCGATGCGCGCCTGGTGCTTGGCAATCCACTCGGCCTTGGAGGCCACGAAGTCGCGGATGGCACGCTCCGAGACGAAGGCGGGGGCCGTGACGCGGACCTCGCCCCGGGGAGCCCTGACCGTGATGCGCAGGTTCTTCACGCGCTTGCGCGTGACGACGTATTCCGGGACCGGCGAGGGCATGGTGAGGACAGCGTACGGCCCCAGATGCCGCGCGGGTGAACGGGATTCCCCGCCAACCTGCGCCCTTCACCGAACGGAGCCTAGGATGGAGCGTGCCCAAAGGGACCCGAAAGCGCGAAGGCGCGTACGAGGTACCGCCCGCGAAAGCCGCGCGACGGGCCACGCGCACGGGCGGCCGGGAGTACAGGTACCTCGCGAGTTCCCTGCCGATCATCCTCTGGACGACGACTCTCGACGGGTCGATGGACTACCTTGGCGACGAGGTGGAACGGTACTCCGGGCGCCCCAAGGAGCAGTTCCTCGGAGACCAGTGGACCGCGCTCCTTCACCCCGACGACGTCGCCCGCGCCGTGGAATCCGGCCGCAACGCCAGGGAGGCAGGGGAGCCCTACCACCTTCACGCCCGCCTCCTAGGAGCCGACGGCGAGTACCGCTGGTTCGCGGTCCATGCGGGCCCGCAGCGCGATCCCTCGGGGGCGATCGTACGGTGGTGGGGCAACGCGACCGACATCCATGACTTCCACCTCCTCCACGAGCAGGCCTCCGCGCGCGCCGCCGAACGGGACGGAATCCTGGAGAGCATCGGCGACGGCGTCTTCGGCACCGACCGCGAGCTTCGCGTGACCTACATGAATGCGAGCGCCGAGGCCGCGATCAACATGACGCGCCAGGAATTCATCGGGCGCGTGATCTGGGAGGCGCTCCCCGACGTTACGGACACGGAGGCGGAGGCCTTCTACCGAAAGGCCCTGGCCGGCGAACCCCAGCACTTTGAGCGCTACAACGCGAGGCTGGATCGCTGGTTTGAGGTGAGCGCCTACCCGGCGGAGCACGGGGTGACCGCGTACTTCCGCAACGTCACGGCGTTCAAGTCGCTCGCCGATCAGTTCGCGCAGTCGCAGCGCCTCGAGGCGATCGGACAGCTGACGGGAGGCATCGCCCACGACTTCAACAACCTGCTCACCGTCGTCGTCGGGGGAAGCGAGGCGCTCGCCTCCGAGCCCGGCCTGAGCGACCAGGCGCGAGAGATGGCGGACCTCATCTCCAAGGCCGCCCTGCGCGGGGCCGAGCTGACCCACCGCCTGCTGGCCTTCGCGCGCAAGCAGGCCCTCCAACCCGAGGAAATCGATCTCGGGAGCGCGATGGAGCATTTCACGGCCCTGCTCGAGCGGACCCTCGGGGAGGACATCGAGATCACCTCTCGCGTCGAGGAGGACCTCCCGCTCGCCGAGGTGGACCCCGGCGAGTTCGAAAGCGCGATCCTCAACCTCGCGATCAACGCGCGCAACGCCATGCCAGAGGGGGGCACGCTCTCCCTCGACGCGCGGGGCCTCGTCCTCGACGAGCCATACTCGGCGGCGGGCAGCGAGATCCTTCCCGGCTCCTACGTCGTCGTTTCCGTGACCGACACGGGTCACGGCATCGCCGATGACGTCCTTCCGAGGATCTTCGAACCGTTCTTCACGACGAAGTCGCACGGCGAGGGATCCGGACTGGGACTGGCCATGGTCTGGGGATTCGCCAAGCAGTCGGGCGGGAATGTGACGGTCTACTCCGAGGTCGGGATCGGCACGACATTCCGGCTCTACCTCCCCGTGGCGACCCAAGGGGAGCCCGCCCCCGCCCTCGCCTCCGCGCCCGCCGCCGCCCTCGCCCCCGCCCCCGCCCTCGCCCCCGCCCCCGCCTCCGCCTCCGCCCCCGCGTCGGCGGCCAACAGCCGCGCCGCGACGTCGGGCACCGGCAATCATGTCTTGCTCGTCGAGGACGACCGACTCGTGCGCCGGTTCGCGGCCGACCGCCTGCGCTCGCTCGGCTACGTGGTGACAGAGGCCGGTTCGGGGCCCGAGGCGCTCGCGCTCCTCGAGTCGATCCCGAAACTCGCGCTCCTGCTCACGGATGTCATCATGCCCGGCGGCCTCTCTGGCCGCGAACTCGCGGAAGCCGTCGTCGCGCTGAGGCCCGGGATCCCCGTGCTCTTCGCGTCGGGCTACCCCGAGGACCTCATCGTCCACGACGGGAAGCTCGCGCCTGGCGTGGACCTGCTTCCCAAGCCCTATACGGGCACCGCCCTGGCGGAGCGGGTCGCGCGGGCGATAGCCCGTCGCGACGCCGAGTAGGGCGCCCTGGGGCGCAGACGTCTCCGGGGCGCGGCCCCCGCTCGTCCCACCCAACCTTCCCGCGCCCCCAACCATTTGCGACTCAGGTGCGTACTAGCCAGCATGAGACGAGGAATTGATCCGTGAAGGCCTGGGCGAGGCAGTTGGAGACGCTCGTCGATGAGCGCGGCGCGGCCCTCTTTGGATACGCCTACGTGCTGACCGGCGACAGGGCCCGCGCCGAGGACCTCGTCCAGGACGCGCTCGTTCGGACGTTCCAGCGAGGCCGGGCCGACCTGGGGATCGACGCCGCGCACGCCTACGTGAAGCGGGCGATCTCGTCCGCGTTCATCGACTCCGGGAGGCGCCTTCGCGCGCGCCCGCAGATCTCCGACGTCACCGCCGAGCCCGTCGGCCCCGACCACGCCGACGGCGTGGCGCTCGCGCTATCGCTTCACGCCTCCATCCTGACCCTTCCCCCGCGCGAACGGGCGTGCGTCGTCCTGCGCTACCTCGAGGACATGAGCGTGGCGTCCATCGCGGACGAGCTCGGCCTCGCCACGGGGTCCGTCAAGCGCTACCTCAGCGACGGCGTCGGCCGCCTGCGCGCGATCCACGGCGCGTTCGACCTCGCCGAATCCGACCTCCTCACCGGTGGCGCCGTCACCGTTCCCGTCCTCCCGAAGGGAGAGCGCTCATGAACGAGCCCATTTCCGAGAGCCTTCGGACGATCCACCGCCGAGGGGTGGAGGCGTTCGCCGCGACCAGCCTCGCCTCCGACATCGGGCCGACGGTCCGGCGCGTGGGGCGCCGGCGCGTCGGGCGGGTCGTGGGCACGACGTTGGCGGCTCTCGCGTTCGTCGCGGGAGTGACCGTGGGCGCGCTCGGGTATTCGGGCCACACCGTCTCCCCCGCGGGGCCGTCCGCAAGCCCGACTGCGGCGGCGCACGCCCAACGCGTGCACATCCTCGTGGGCCTCGGGGAAACCGAGACGGACATCGCGCGGACCTTGGCGGACGCGGGCGTCATCGGATCCGCCCAGGAGTTTGCGGACGAGGCCGCCAAGAACCCCGCCGACGCGATGCAAGTCGGCCCGGGAGACTACTGGCTCCCCCTGGGCATGCGCGCGTCGGAGGCCATCGCCGCGATGCTCGACCCGTCCAAGCGACAAAGCCCCAACGTCATGATCCCGGAGGGCTCCACCGAGGAGATGATCTTCAGGCAGCTCCGCGCGGACATCGGGATTCGCACCGCGGACACCTACCTGGCCGCCAAGGACCCCGCGTCGTTCGGCCTCCCCGCCGAGGCGAACGGGGATGTGGAGGGCTGGCTCGGGCAGTTCGCGTACTACTTCGAACCCGGGACGACGGCGACGGAGGCGCTCTCGGCCATGGTCGAGGCCACCATCGCCGACCTCGACGCGCGCGGGGTGGCGCCGGGCGACCGCCAGCGGGTGTTGACCGTCGCCTCGCTCGTCGACATGGAAGCCCCCTTCGGCGACGACCGGCTCCAAGATCGCGCGCGTGCTCCTCAACCGGCTCGCGGAGGGCGTTCCTCTCGATCTGGAGGCGGGGGTCGCGTTCGGCCGGGACGCGGATGGCGCCTGGGTCGGAGAAGGCTGAACCGCAACATCTATCGCCCCGGCAACACGAATCTGGTGCCGGGCCTCCCGCCAGCGCCGCTCTCGTCGCCGAGTGCGGAGTCAATCGACGCCGTGCTCCACCCGGCCGACGGGCCCTGGCTGTACTTCGTGCCGGGCATCCCCGCCGACCGGGGAGACCCACTACTGCGACGACGTACGAGGAGTACCAGGCGTACGTCGCGGAGTTCGGGGCGTGGATGTTGGAGAGCCCGGGACTGAACTAGAGCGCTAGGGGCGCGGGCGGAGCGTGAGCCGCGCCGCGATGAGGCTCGTGGTAAGGGCGTGCGCGATGGTCTGCGCCGCGCCCCTGCAGACAATTGCGCTCCACTCGGGGCATGAATCGCGATCCGGAACGCCCCTGCAGACAACGGTGCTACGTTTTCGCCCGAAAGTGGGTGTCAATTGTCGGCAGGGGCGCTTCGATTGTGGGGCGGGTGCGCCCCGGCGCGCACCCGCCGTCGAGCACGCGGCGAGAGCCGCGGAGCTCTAGGCGTGGATGACGGCCAACGGCTAGCGGCTACGGACTCGGGCGGAGTCTCAGCCGCGCCGCGATGGCGTCGACGTCACGCAACTCGCCCGACGCGACGGCCATGACCAGGTCGAACGCCTCGTGCTGCGTGAGCGCCGCGTGGTATCCGTTGACGTGCTGGAAGACCACGGCCGCGAACCAGCCGAGGCGCCTGTTCCCGTCGGCGAGCGCGTGGTTGCTCCCGATGGAGTGGAGAAGCGCCGCGGCCTTGGCCTCGAGCGTGGGGCTAGACCTGCTGGACCCGCTCGGTCTTGGCGGTGATGCTGCGCAACTCGTCGGCCGTCAGCCGCGCCCCGTACGCCGGGGTGTCTCGCTCCACTCGCCAGCTCTCCGCGAGCGGGCCGAGATCCACGGTGTCGTACCCCAGATCGTCCAGGAACTTCGCCGCGACGGCCTTCGCCGCGTCGTCGTCGCCCGCGATGGGGAGCGCGCGGCGACCGGGGGTGCCTGCGCGGGTGCCGTCCGTGGGGATCGCCGCCGCGTAGATGCTGTTGAACGCCTTGACGACGCGCGAGGCGGGCAGGTGCGCCTGGAGCAGGCCCGACGTCGTGGTCTCGTTGCGGTCGAGCGCCGGGATGCGGCCGTCGCGCTGCGGGTAGTAGTTGTTGGTGTCGAGGACGACCTTGCCGGCGAGCGGGGCGACGGGGACCTCCGCGTAGCGGCCGAGCGGGACGGTGACGAGGACGAAGTCCCCCGCCTCCGCGGCCTCGACGGGCGTGGCGGCTCGGGCGTGCGGGCCGAGCTCGGCGACGAGGTCGGCGAGCGTCTCCGGGCCGCGCGAGTTACTGAGGACGACGTCGTATCCTGCCGCGATGGCGGCGCGGGCGACGGCGGCGCCGATGTGCCCGGCGCCGATGGTTCCTAGGGTGGTCATGGTTGTGTCAACCTTCGTGTTGGCTGAGGCATTCCGCAGGGACCCACGCCCATCGACCGCGACGCGCGATTGATCCGCCGATGCTCGGAATGCCAGCTTGAGTGAGTCAGGTCCGGCCCCGGCGCAATTAGGCTGAATCAAGACGGCCCGGTTGAGTAGCTCTGAGAGGCGGCGACGGCACCGTGCACATTGCTTTCCAACGTTCTGGAGGCCGCGGCGAATACGAAGTCGTCGGGAGCCACTCGGGCTATACCGCAATCAGTCTGGACGGCTGGCGTCTCTTCCTGAAGTGGCCGGTTGGATTCCTGCGCGAAACGGGTCTTCGTCGCAACTTGCGGCGATGCGGGAAGCCGCGCCTGCGCTCAACGTGGTCCCCCGCATTCCAAGTCGGCCGGATGGTCGCCGCCATGCTCATGCTCCCTGACCCCAGACGCGAATACGAACAGACATTCGACTCGATGCCCATCGCGCGTGCGAAGGGCTTTGTGCTCGCGCGCATCGGATTCCGCCCCGAGACCGAATTCGCGGGCTTCACAGATCAGATCACCGTGGATGCTTCATTTGTCTCGCTCGCAAATCTGGGCGGCGAGGAGTCGATCGGCGTTCGCGAACGCTGGCGCCGGATCCAGACCGTCTACGCCTCAACCGAAGGCCTCCCGTCTGCGGTCGTTGACCTCATTCAGGCGCACCGGGAGTATCTCGCCTCCGGTCGTCCGGTGAACGCGAGCCTTACTGAGGTGGTCACCGCGCTCACCAAGAGACTCGACCCGTTGCAAGGTAACAATCCTCTGCCGCGCTTCGAGGAGCGACTCGGCATAACCCCGTCGTCGAACCCCGACCTGCCGCCTCCAACGAGATCGGCGAGGAGGATCCCGATGTCAAGGTCCGGTCCACCCATCAGTACCGCCTCGCAAGCGCACGCGATGCGGGCTCCGGGAAGTTCAGGTCCCCAACGCGGCACGCGTACGGCGTCGATGCGCGATCTGTCGGGGCGTCTTTGGAGGAGTGCCGCGAGTGCAGTCAGGCGTCGATGCCGCGCACATCCTGGCGTGGAGCAAGTATGACCTCGATGTCGTCCCCAACGGGATATGCCTCTGCAAGTTGCATCACTGGGCCTTTGACGGGCGATCCTCCTTCCCGTCTACGCCGGCGACACCCTCACAATTGCCTTCACGGAATTGGCGTACGCCATGGACGACCACTCGCACAACCCCTTAGGCACGCACAATGCGGCGGTCCCAATCAAGTACTTGCCTTCAGACCGAAGACTGTGGCCAAGTTCGAAGTACCTGGAGCACCTCTACGCCGACTCGTCTATCCCTCTGGCGAATTGATCGCTGCGCGCCATCATCCCCTCGGCGAGTTGGGAGACAATCCTTTCACCGATCCACTGGACTACAGGGACCGAGACCGCGTTGCCACACGCGTGGTAACGCGCTGAGTCAAGCGTGTCGACGCTCGCGATCTCAATGGTCGGCAACGTCCACCCGTCGGGGAATCCCTGGAGCCGCTCCGTCTCAAGTGGAGTCAGCCGGCGGACTCGCCCCGCGGGATACGCAACGTAGTTGCGCGACCAATCGGTACCAGTGTGCCTCGCCGACTCTGCGTACAGGCAGTGTGCGAGTTTCTTCACGAATCCTTGCTCAGGATTTCCAACGCTGATCGCAAAGGGGAAACAGGTGCCTCCCCATCCTGTCCGCCCTTCTCAGAATCCCTATCCCCGTATTCGTGATCGGAGTACCGTCCGGCGCGATCTGCTCTCAAAGATTCGACATGGCGACTCGACTGCGACTCTGGGGGACGCCGAAGTGTCGACTGTCAAGAACTCGCCAAGCGACGCCATACCCGCTGTCGGCCAGCGTCCGAAGGATGATTGCGAAATCTCGTCCATCGTGGGAAGAGAGGAGTGCCGCAACGTTCTCGAGGACGACAAGTTCGGGGCGACGCTTCTCAATGAGGCGTGCAAAGTCATAGAAGAGTCCGGATTGGCTTCCTTTGAGCCCACTCCGTGGTCCCATTCTTGCGAGGCTGACGTCTTGACACGGGAAGCCGCCGGCCCAAACCTCCGCTTCGGGTATGTCATCCGCGTCTACCTCCGTAATGTCTTCCGCACGTGGCACATCGGGCCAGTGCTTCTCAAGGATGTCGAGACAGAAGGCCTTCTTCTCGCATTGCCAGACCGTCTCCATGCCCGCGTTCTCGAAGCCCAGGTCAAAGCCTCCGATGCCCGCGAAGAAGCTGGCAACCCGGAGCCGCCTCGCTGGAACCGTGCCTTGCGCGACACGAAGGCGAGCGACGAGGGTTGACCCGGAGGCCCCTCGTTCGTTGTCCACCAGCACACTTGCCACCAATCGATCCGTGAAACCCACCCTATGTCGCTCGCTCCCGGAACCGCGGAACCCGCGCCGTACGGCATTCGCCTCGGAGCGCCCGTCGCACGTCACACCCGCAGTACCGCGCTAGCGATTTGCCAGTCCCGCCCGAGCCCGCAGCTGCGCCTGCTCTGGCTTCTGAACCGGGTTCGAACATACGTTCGACCCTAGCCGGGCGCAGGGACATGCGCCAGTCCATTACCCGCGGAGTGAACTCCCAATCGGTCCACATGGGATCTTGCGCAGTTGTCACCGGACGCGCTCCGGCCAGAGCGCGCGTCGCGGCGCGGGCGGGGCTCGGGGCGATGTGGCCGTCTTCGATGACCGCTGGGGCCCGCAGCACGAGCGAGGTGCCACAGTGGGACGGCACGCTGCGCGTCCGCCCCGACCCTCGTAGCCTGGAGGGATGCCAACCGAGTCCTAGGCTTCGAACGACGCCGTGCGGAAGTCCATGCTGGGCAACCGTTCGCGGGACACCTCGCCCGAGATGGCGGTGCGGCGGGCGCTCCACGCGATGGGCCTGCGGTACCGCGTCCACGCACGCCCGCTGCCAGAACTGCGCCGCACGTGTGACATTGTCTTCCGGCCCGCCAAGGTTGCGGTCTTCATCGACGGCTGCTTCTGGCACGGCTGCCCCGAGCACTACGTTGCACCGGCTAGCAACGTCGAGTACTGGTGGCCCAAGATCGCGCGCAACCAGGCGCGCGACGGCGAGACGACGGCGGCGCTCGTCGCTGCCGGGTGGCTCGTTCTGCGCTTCTGGGAGCACGACGCGCTCGACACGACGTTCGAGGCCGTCGTCGACGCCGTGCGGGCTCGGCGCCTCCGCTAGCTTCTCGAGGGGACACACAACAAGCTGAGGGCATGGCCTACCCCTTGTGGAGGTACTTCCCCTCGAACGCGACGCCACCCGAGTGGGCGCTCGCGGTGGCGGCACTGGTCGGCAGGCACGCGGGGGCATCGCGACGGTTGACGCACTCGCCGGGCTGAAGATTCACGATGTCCTAGCCGAGTTGCGCGACGACCTAGAACTCCTGGGCTTCGTGGTCGAAACGGGCAAGACGAAGATGGACAAGGTCGCCCGAGCCGTGCTCTACGGAGAGGGCGGCGTCCCCGAGGTCAACTACGAGATCGACGGGTTCCACGACGGGTTCGGCATCGCCCTGGAGGTCGAGGCGGGACGCGGGGCGGCCAACGATGCGGACTACCGCGACATCGTGAGATCCTCGCTCATCCTCGATGCGCAGTTCCTCGATCTTGACGCAGCCGATCGCCTACCGGTCCAAGACACGGCGCGACGGCGATCCATGCGTATGCCAATACGCGCCCGCAACTCGAGGCAATCTACGCGTCCCAACGGCTCGCGATCCGCTCGACGAGTTCGCTGACGCCTAACCAACCCGCCGCATCCACCCATAAGGATCATCAGCCCGTCCGTACTGGATGTCCGTCAGCTCCCGCCGCACCCGCATCGTCACATCCCCGGCGGCGCCATCCCCGACCACAGCGTCGAGCCCCACGCCCTTGAGCCGCCCGAGCGGCGTCACCACGGCGGCGGTCCCGCACGCGAACACCTCCGTGACCTCCCCGGACTCGATCCCGGCGAGCAGCTCTGCCATCGGGATGTCCCGCTCCACCACCGTCGTTCCGCCGTCGCGCAGCAGCTGGATCACGGACTCGCGCGTCACGCCCTCGAGGATCGTCCCGGTTAGGCGCGGCGTCTCCACGGTCCCGTCGCGGCGCACCACGAACACGTTCATCCCGCCGAGCTCCTCCAGGAACGTGTCCGTCGCGGCGTCGAGGAAGAGCACCTGCTCGCAGCCGCCCTCGTACGCCTGCTGCTGCGGCAGGAGCGACGCCGCGTAGTTGCCGCCGAACTTGGCCGTCCCCGTCCCGCCCGGCCCCGCGCGGTGGAAGCCCGTCGCCACCCACGTCGTCATCGGCTTCACCCCGCCGGAGAAGTACGCGCCCACCGGGCAGGCCATGAGAGAGAAGTCGACGCTGCGGGACGGCCGCACGGCGAGGCACGGCTCGGTGCCGAGCAGGAGCGGCCGGAGGTACAGGCTCGTCTCGTCGCCCGACGGCACCCACGCTGCGTCGACGGACAGGAGCGCCTCGATCGCGCCGAGGAAGTCCGCCTCGCTCACCTCGGGAAGCGCCATCCGACGCGCGGACGCGGCGAGGCGCACGGCGTTCTCCTCCGGCCGGAAGAGCCAGATCGAGCCGTCGGCGTGGCGGTAGGCCTTGAGGCCCTCGAACACCTGCTGGCCGTAGTGGAGGGCGACCGCGCCGGGGTGGAGCGCCAGGTCGGCGAGGGGCTCGACGCGTCGGTCCGCCCAGCCCCGCTCGGCGTCCCACGTCATGCGGACGATGTGGTCGGTGAAGACCATGCCGAAGGCCGGGTTGTCCATCGCGGCGGCGCGCGCCTCGTCGCTCAGGGGCGCGGGATGAGGGCGGACGTCGAACCGGGCAGGGGCGGACGATTCCTGAGCCATTTCCGGGCACCTCTTCCCTGTTAGGGCTACCCTACGTTGCCGTAGGTAGGGCGAGGCAAGGTCCAACCTCGCGGATGCCCGGCCGGGCGCCGTCCTGTCCGGCGACTAGCCCACCCGGCGCATCCACCCGTAGGGGTCCGCGGCGCGGCCGTACTGAATGTCCATGAGCTCGGTGCGGATTCTCGCGGTTAGCTCGCCCGCGGCGCCCTCTCCGGCGCCGCCCGCGCCAGCCCCCACCGTCACGTCGAACGACTCCCCCTTGAGCCGCCCCACCGGGGTGAGCACCGCGGCCGTGCCGCACGCGAAGACCTCGGCGACGTCGCCGTCGGCCGCCCCCTCGCGAAGCTCGGCGAGCGAGATGTCGCGCTCCACGACCTTGACGTCCTGGTCCTCGAGCAGGCGCATCACCGAGTGGCGCGTGATGCCCTCGAGGATGGTGCCGGACAGGCGCGGGGTCTCCACGGTGCCGTCGCGGCGCACGACGAAGAGGTTCATGCCCCCGAGCTCCTCGAGGTACGTGTCCGTCGCGGCGTCCGTGAAGAGCACCTGCTGGCACCCGTTCTCGTAGGCGATGGACTGCGGGACGAGCGACGACGCGTAGTTGCCGCCCGTCTTCGCGGCGCCCATGCCGCCCGGGCCGACGCGGTGGTAGCCCTGCGCCACCCAGATGGAGACGGGCTTGACGCCCGTGGTGAAGTACGGGCCGACGGGCGACGCGATGAGCAGGTAGTCGACGAGGTGCGCCGGGCGCACACCGATGAACGCCTCGGAGGCGAACATGAAGGGCCGCAGATAGAGCGAGCTCTCGTCCGTGTCCGGCACCCACGCGCGGTCCACCGCGACGAGGGCCTCGATGGACCCGAGGAAGTCCTCCGTGGAGAGCTCCGGGAGCGCGAGGCGGCGCGCGGACGACTGGAAGCGCTCGGCGTTCGCCTCGGGCCGGAAGAGCCACAGCGACCCGTCGGCGTGCTTGTAGACCTTGAGGCCCTCGAAGATCTCCTGCGCGTAGTGCAGGACGGCGGCGGCGGGGTCGAGCGAGAGCGGACCGTACGGCTCCACCCTCCGGTCCGTCCAGCCTTCGGAATGCGTCCACGTCGCGCGCGCCATGTGGTCGGTGAAGACCGTGCCGAACCTCAGGTCGGAAAGCGCCTTCGCGCGGACGGCGTCCGACGCCGGGGCTGGGTTGGCGCGCAGCTCAAAGGCCGCGCCTGCTTCGGTCATCGTGCTCATCCGAGTTCTCCCGCTCCCTACGCGCCCGACGTGATGCGAGTGGCGATCGCGTCGCCGATCTCGCTCGTCGAACGCTTGGCGTCTCCCTTGGATGCGGCGTCGGCGGCGACGGCCGCTTCGACGCGCTTGGCCATCTCGGCGTGACCCAGGAAGTCCAGCATCATCGCGACGGACAGCACCGTGGCCGACGGGTCGGCCAGGCCCTTCCCCGCGATGTCCGGCGCCGACCCGTGGATCGGCTCGAACATGCTCGGCGCGGTGCGGTCGGCGTTGATGTTGCCCGACGCCGCGAGGCCGATGCCCCCGCTGACTGCGGCCGCGAGGTCCGTGATGATGTCGCCGAACAGGTTGTCGGTGACGATCACGTCGAAACGCGCGGGGTCGGTGGCCATGAAGATGGTCGCCGCGTCGATGTGAAGGTAGTCCCACGTGACGCCCGGATACTCCGTCGCGACGTCCTCGACCGTGCGGCGCCAGAGGTGGCCCGCGTGCACCAGCACGTTGTGCTTGTGCAGCAGGGTCACGTGCTTGCGCGGCCGCGTCGAGGCCACGCCGAAGGCGTACCGAACCACCCGCTCCACGCCGAAGCGGGTGTTCACCGAGACCTCGGTCGCGATCTCGTGGGGGGTCCCCACGCGAAGCGCGCCGCCGTTGCCGATGTACGGGCCCTCTGTCCCCTCGCGCACCACGACGAAGTCAATCTCGCCCGGGTTCGCGAGCGGGGAGACCTCTCCCGGGTAAAGCCGCGAGGGGCGGAGGTTCACGTACTGGTCGAGCTCGAAGCGGAGCCTGAGCAGCAGCCCCCGCTCGAGCACGCCCGAGGGCACCGACGGGTCGCCGATGGCGCCCAGCAGGATGACGTCGTGGTCGCGAATGGCCTCGAGGTCCTCCGCCGGTAAGCGTCTCCCCCGTGGCGTGCCAGCGCGCGGCGCCCAGGTTGAACTCGGTGCGGGAGAACGAGATATCGGTCCCGAAGACGGCGGCGTCGAGGCACTTGAGTGCCTCGGCGACCACCTCGGGACCGATCCCGTCGCCCGCGACGACGGCGAGCTTGTACGTGCTCACTGAGACTGGGCCTTACCTTCCACGTAGCCGGCGTCCTCGACCTTGTTCCACAGGAACAGCTTGCGGAGGGTTCGACCGACCGCCTCGATCGGGTGACCCTCTCCCTTGGCGCGCAGTTCCTTGAATTCGACGGCCCCGTTGTCCTGGTCGTCGATGAAGCGCTTCGCGAAGGACCCGTTCTGGATCTCCCCAAGCACCTCCTTCATGCGGGCCTTGACGCTCTCGTCGATAATGCGCGGCCCGGACACATAATCGCCGTACTCGGCGGTGTCGGAGATCGACCAACGCATCTTGGTGATGCCGCCCTCGACCATGAGGTCAACGATGAGCTTGAGCTCGTGGAGCACCTCGAAGTAAGCGATCTCGGGCTGGTAGCCCGCCTCGGTCAGCACCTCGAAGCCGAACTGAACGAGCTGCGACGCGCCGCCGCAGAGGACGGCCTGCTCGCCGAAGAGGTCGGTCTCGGTCTCCTCGGTGAAGGTGGTCTTGATGCCGGCGGCACGCAGGCCGCCGATGGCGCTCGCGTACGAGAGCGCCGTCTCCCAGGCCTTGCCCGTCTCGTCCTGCTCGACGGCGACGAGCACCGGCACGCCGCGCCCCGCGACGTACTCGCGGCGCACGAGGTGGCCGGGCCCCTTGGGGGCGACCATGGCGATGTCGACGCCCGCGGGGGCCTTGATGTAGCCGAAGCGGATGTTGAATCCGTGGGCGAACATGATCATGTTGCCGGGCTTGAGGTGGGGCTGAATCTCCTCAGCGAACACCATGCGCTGGAGCGAGTCCGGCACCAGGATCATGATGACGTCGGCCCACTCCGAAACCTCGGCGGTGGTGCCGGTCTCGATGCCGTCGTTCTTGGCCTGCGCCTCGAAGCTCGACCCGATGATGACGCCTGCCTTGACGGCGACGCCGGAGTCGCGAAGGTTCTGGGCGTGCGCGTGCCCCTGCGATCCATACCCGATCACGGCGACCTTCTTGCCCTGAATGATCTTCAGGTCCGCATCCTTGTCGTAGAACAGTTCAGCCATGGCTATCTCCTCCGTTGTCGTAACTCAAGAAATCTAGTCGCTTGCGCCCTGCGCGCCACCACGTTCGAGCGCCCGCTCGCTGATGGACCGGCCGCCCCTTCCGATGGCGACGGTGCCGGACTGGACAATCTCCCTGATGTCGTGCGGCGCGAGGGCCGCCATCAGCGCGTCCAACTTGGTCGGCGTGCCGACGGCCTCGATCACGAGGGCGTCGGGGGCCACGTCGACCACATGCGCCCTGAAGAGGTCGACGATCTGTAGCACCTCGGCCCGCTGGCGCGCGTCCGCGCGCACCTTGACGAGCAGCAACTCGCGTTGCACCGAGCGGTCCGCCTCGAGCTCGACGATCTTGAGGACGTGCACCAACTTGTTGAGCTGCTTGGTCACCTGCTCCAGGGGAAGGCCCTCGACGTCGACCACGACGGTAATGCGGGAGACCTCCGGATGCTCCGTTGGCCCCACCGCCAGCGAGTGGATGTTGAACGCGCGGCGCGAGAACAGCCCTGCAACGCGGGCGAGGACGCCCGGCTTGTTGTCGACGAGAACCGACAGCGTGTGCTTGCCCATGATCTAGTCCTCCCGGTCCCAGGCCGGCGCAACCCCGCGCGCGTACTGGACCTCGTCGTTGCTCACTCCCGCCGCCACCATGGGCCACACCATCGCATCACGCGAGACGGTGAAGTCCACGACCACGGGCTGGTCGTTGATCTCGTTTGCCCTCTTGATCGTCGCGTCCACGTCCGCTTCCTTGTCGCAATGCAACCCGACGCATCCCATCGCCTCCGCAAGCTTGGCGAAGTCGGGGATCCGGCGGGTGTCGTGTCCGGTGTGGAGGTCCGTGTTGGAGTAGCGCGCGTTGTAGAAGAGCGTCTGCCACTGGCGAACCATCCCCAGCGACGAGTTGTTGATGACCGCCACCTTGATCGGGATGTCGTAGAGCGCGCAGGTGGTCAGTTCCTGGTTCGTCATCTGGAAGCAACCGTCGCCGTCGATGACCCACACCGTCCGGTCGGGCGCGCCGACCTTGGCGCCCATGCCCGCCGGCACGCCGTAGCCCATCGTCCCGAGGCCACCCGACGTGAGGTAGCTCTGCGGGCGTTCCAAGGGAAGGAACTGGGCCGCCCACATCTGGTGCTGGCCGACCCCGGCCGCGTAGACCGCCTCGGGACCGGTCATCTCGCCGATCCTCTGGATGACGTGCTGGGGCGAGAGGTGTCCGTCCTCCGTGCGGGTGTAGCCGAGGGGGTAGGTCTCGCGCCACGTATTGAGCTGACGCCACCAGGCCTCAAGATCGGGCTTGCCGTGCTTGCGATGCTCCTCGGCGAGGGCGGGCACGAGCTCGGCGAAGACGTCCTTGAGGTCGCCCACGATGGGCACGTCGACGGCGCGGTTCTTCCCGATCTCGGCCGGGTCGATGTCCGCGTGGACGATGGTCGCGTTCGGGGCGAACGACTCGAGCTTGCCCGTGACGCGGTCGTCGAAGCGAGCCCCGAGGGCGACGATGAGGTCCGCCTTCTGGAGCGCGGCCACCGCCGGCACGGTCCCATGCATGCCGGGCATGCCGAGGTGCTGGGGGTGGGTGTCGGGGAGAGCGCCGCGAGCCATGAGGGTCGTGACGACGGCGGCCCCCGACGCGTCCACGAGCTTCCTCAGGCCCGCCCACGCGCCGGATCGGATCACGCCGCCTCCGACATACAGGACGGGCCGTTTCGCGGTCGCGAGAAGCCTCGCGGCCTCCTGGATTGACTTCGCGTGGGGCGAGACGACCGGGTGATATCCGCGGAGGTCGAACGTCGCGGGCCACGAGAACATGGTCCTCGCCGCGAGGGCGGACTTGGCGATGTCGACGAGCACCGGACCCGGACGACCGGTCGTCGCGATGTGGAACGCCTCCCCGATCGCGCGCGCGATCTGCGAGGGGTCGGTCACGAGTTCGTTGTGCTTGGTGATCGGCTGGGTGATCCCGACCATGTCCGCCT
This sequence comes from uncultured Actinomycetota bacterium, assembly GCA_963830335.1. GTDB lineage: Bacteria > Actinomycetota > Actinomycetes > Actinomycetales > Demequinaceae > JAFGBM01. Next base: position 87,856 of record CAWHLX010000006.1, on the reverse strand, counting down.
CTTGGAAGGCGTCCGTCCCGATGTTGGCGGCGGCGACCTGCCCCGTCACACACACCATGGGAATCGAATCCATGTTGGCGTCGGCGATCGCGGTCACGAGGTTGGTGGCCCCGGGGCCGGACGTCACGAGCGCGACGCCCGCCCGCCCCGTCACGTGCGCGTAGCCCGACGCCGCGTGCCCCGCGCCCTGCTCGTGACGCACCAGGATGTGGCGAAGGATCGTGGAATCGAAGAGCGGGTCGTAGGCGGGCAGGATCGCCCCGCCGGGCAACCCGAAGATGTCCGTCGCGCCCGCGAGCTCGAGGGAGCGGATCAACGCCTGCGCCCCCGTCATCTCCGTCGGGCCCACGACGCTCGGCCGGCTCGCCTTCGCGGATGCCGCACCCTTTGCTGAGGTCGCGCCTCCCGACTTGGCCGCTGCCGCCGGTGCCGCTGCCGCCGGTGCCGCTGCCGCCGATGCCGATGCCTCCGTGGCCTTCGCCATGGTCACTCCCGTCGATCGAGGATCTGGGCGAGACGGTCTCGCTGTCCGCCTCGCATGAAAAACCCCCCGGGTGGTGCCGGAGGGATGCGCGCGGACGATGCCGGGTACGAGGGCTAGTGGCCCGCGCGCCTCGGTACTACTACGAGATTCGTCTGCATGCCTCGACAATACGGCACGCCCCGGGCTGGAATGGCCATTTCTTGCATTATCTCACATCGTGAATCACGTTCTCGCATACTGAGATGCGCCGATGGGCCCCGTGGACGGCTCCGCGCGTCACGCCGACCCGAGCTCGGGGGCCCCCAGGACGACTCGCAGCGCGCGCAGGTCCAAGACCCGCTCCTCGCGGATGTACGCGACGGCTGCCCGGTTGAGCACGGGCTCGCCCCTGAGGCGCAGCACCCGCCACGCCGCCTCGATGCACCACGCGACCACCCTGACCGGCCACGCGGGAAACGGAACGGCGCGCAGGTGCCGCTCCGCGTCCTCCTCGAGCAGTCGCAGGAAGAGGTCGCGGACGCGCTCGGGCGGCTCGTCCGCGACGTTGAGCACACGGACGCCCGGGGCGCGACGCTCGACGCTCGCCCGCACGACGTCGGCAAGGAGCCCGACGGGCGTCATCGACCACGGCCTCCTTCCGCCGGGGAGCAGGACGAGCCCGCCGAGTCGGAGCCTGTGAATACGCGGGAAGAGCAGCGGGTCGCCCGGTCCGTAGACAATGCTCGCCCGCAGAACCGTGAGCTCGCGCCCCGATCCCTCCGCCTCGGAGATCAGGCCCCGTTCCGCCTCGAACTTGGAGCGCGAGTACGGGTCTCTCAGACCCTTCCCCGTCGCCTCGTCCTCGCGCAACGGGTGCCCGCCCGCGGCGATGTCGCTGGTGGGGTACACGCTCGACGACGAGACATACACGAGCGGGACCCCTGGCCACGCGGCGGCCACGCGGAGGGAGCCCCCGACGTTGGCCTCTCGCGCGGTGCCGTCGAGGTCGAGCGTCGCGATGGCCGCGGCGCAGTGGACGACGGCGTCGACGGCGGGCAGGGGCGCCTCGCCCTCGTAGTCGCGTCGCAGGTCCCACAGGATCGCGTCGGGGTGCCCGTCAATCGGGCGCCGCGCGAGACGGACGACCCGATGGCCCGCCTCCTCAAGGACCGCACACACCGCGCCGCCGACGAATCCGCCGGCCCCCGTCACCGCGACGCGCACGCTTCTCCGGCCCGCTAGCCGACGACGGCGCCGGTCGAGGCCGAGCCGACGAGCTTGGTGTACTTGGCGAGAACCCCGCGCGTGTACTTGTGCGCCAGGGGCGCCCAGCCGACCTTACGCGCCTTGATCTCCGCCTCGTCGACGTGAAGGTCGAGGCGCTTGTGCGCGACGTCGAGCGTGACGCGATCGCCGTCGCGCACGAAGGCGATCGGGCCCGCGTCGACGGCCTCGGGCGCGATGTGGCCGACGCACAGGCCCGTCGTCCCGCCGGAGAAGCGTCCATCGGTCACCAGGAGCACGTCCTTGCCGAGCCCCGCGCCCTTGATCGCCGCCGTGATGGCGAGCATCTCTCGCATGCCGGGACCGCCCTTGGGGCCCTCGTAGCGGATGACCACGACGTCGCCCGCCTTGATCGTCCCGCTCGCCAGGGCGTCGAGAGCCGCGCGTTCGCGCTCGAAGACCCGCGCGGTGCCCTCGAACACGTTGTCGTCGAAGCCCGCGGACTTGACCACGGCGCCGTCGGGCGCGAGCGATCCGCTCAGGATGGTGATGCCGCCGGTCTTGTGGATCGGGTTGTCCAGCGCGCGGAGGATCTTGCCATCGAGGTCGGGCGGGTTGATGTCGGCGAGGTTCTCCGCGACGGTCATGCCCGTCACCGTGAGCGCGCCGCCGTGGATGAGCCCGGCGTCGAGCAGGGCCTTCATCACCACCGGCACCCCGCCGACGCGGTCGACGTCGTTCATCACGTACGCGCCGAAGGGCTTGAGGTCGCCCAGGTGCGGCACCTTCTCGCCGATGCGCGAGAAGTCGGCGAGGGTGAGGTCCACGTCCGCCTCGTTGGCTATCGCCAGCAGGTGGAGCACGGCGTTGGTCGAGCCGCCGAACGCCATGACAACCGCGATGGCGTTCTCGAACGCCTCCTTGGTCATGATGTCGCGCGCGGTTATCCCCTTGCGAAGCAGGTTCACGACGGCCTCGCCGGACTTGTGCGCGAAGGCGTCGCGGCGGCGATCCGCGCTCGGCGGGGCTGCGGAACCCGGGAGGGACATGCCGATCGCCTCGGCGGCGGACGCCATGGTGTTCGCGGTGTACATGCCGCCGCACGCGCCCTCGCCGGGGCAGATGGCGCGCTCGATCCGATCCACGTCCCCCGTGGACATCAGCCCGCGCGCGCACGCGCCGACCGCCTCGAAGGCGTCGATGATCGTGACCTGCTTCTCCGTGCCGTCCTCGAGCGTGACCCACCCCGGCGCGATCGAACCGGCGTAGAGGAACACGGACGCGAGGTCGAGCCGCGCGGCGGCCATAAGCATGCCGGGAAGGGACTTGTCGCACCCGGCGAGGAGCACGGAGCCGTCGAGGCGCTCGGCCTGCATCACCGTCTCGACGGAGTCCGCGATGAGGTCGCGCGACACGAGCGAGAAGTGCATGCCCTCGTGGCCCATCGCGATTCCGTCGCTCACGGAGATGGTGCCGAACTCGAGCGGGTAGCCGCCCGCGGCGTGCACGCCCTCCTTCGCCGCCTTCGCGAGGCGGTCGAGCGAGAGGTTGCAGGGGGTGATCTCGTTCCAGGACGAGGCGACGCCGATCTGGGGCTTGACCCAGTCGTCGTCCCCCATGCCGACGGCGCGGAGCATTCCGCGTGCCGCGGTGGCTTCGAGGCCGTCGGTCACCTGACGAGATCGGGGCTTGATATCGGGTGCGCTACTCATGCGGTCGAGTCTAAGTCGCGATCCGCGCGGCGCCACCCCGTGGCGCACCCGCGACGATTTGCGTTCGGCTGTCCCGACGGGAGTAGCATCGTCGCTTGTGCCCTCTGCGCTCCAGATCTATAAGCGGCTAGTCCTCGGTCGACCGATCTCCAACGCGCACCTCGAGGGCCAGGGCCTGCGCAAGACATTCGCCCTCCCCGTCTTCGCCTCCGACCCCCTCTCCTCGGTCGCGTACGCCCCGCAGGAACTGCTCATGATCCTGGCGATCGGCGGCCTGAGCTTCCTGTCGTTCGCGCCTTGGGTCGCGGCGGCGATCATCGGCCTCCTGCTGGTGGTCGTGCTCTCCTACCGACAACTCGTCCGCGCGTACCCCTCGGGCGGCGGCTCGTACGAGGTCGCCCACAGGAATCTCGGCGCCAAGGCCGGCCTCGTCGTCGGGGCGGCCCTCCTCGTGGATTACACGATGACCGTCGCCGTCTCCATCGCCTCCGGCGTGGACAACATCATCTCCGCGTTCCCGGAGATCAACCAGTACCGCGTGGAGATGGCCGTCGCCTTCGTCGTGCTCCTCGTGGCCGCGAACCTTCGCGGCGTGCGCGAGTCCGGACGGGCCTTCGCCATCCCGACCTACCTCTTCATCGGCAGCGTCGGCGTCACTATCGTCGTCGGTCTCGTCCGGTACTTCACGGGGACGCTCTCGGCGGCCGAGTCCGCCGGGTACACGGTCTCCGAGAAGTCACTCGGGCAGGTGGCGGTAGTCCTGCTCCTCCTGCGCGGCTTCGCGAGCGGCTGTGCCACGCTGACGGGGGTCGAGGCGATCTCGAACGGCGTTCAGGCGTTCCGTGTGCCGAAGGTCCGCAACGCCCAGATGACTCTGACCATCATGGGAGTGATCGCCACCTCGTTCTTCGCCAGCATCGTGACGCTCGCCATGGCGACGAAGGTGCATTACGTGGAGCACCTGTGCTCGCTTCAGGGATACGTGGGCAACTGCGAAACCGACGCTCAGCGAAGCCTCATCGCGCAGATCGCGGCGGCGGTCTACGGCAGCGATCACCACATCATGTTCTTCGTCGTGCAAGCGTCCACGGCGGCCGTCCTGCTCCTCGCCGCCAACACCGCATTCAACGGCTTCCCGCTGCTCACGTCGGTCCTCGCGCGCGACAACTACGCGCCCAAGGCCCTGCGTACCCGTGGCGACCGACTCGTCTTCTCCAACGGGGTCATCGTGCTCGGGCTCCTCGCGAGCGTCCTGCTCGTCGGTTTCCACGCCAAACTCACCTCGCTCATTCAGATGTACATCCTCGGCGTCTTCATCAGCTTCACGCTGAGCCAGACGGGCATGGTCGTCCACTGGACAAGGGAGCTCCGCAACGGGACGACGAACCGCCATCAGGCGCATGCAAGCAGGGCGATCAACGCCCTCGGCGCCGTCTCGACCGCGGCGGTGCTGGTCATCGTCACCATGACCAAGTTCCTCCACGGCGCGTGGATCGTCTTCGCCGTGATGCCGATCCTCATTTACCTCATGTGGCGGATCAACCAGTACTACCGGCACGTCGACGCCCAGACGCGGCTAGACGGGCGGACGGTCTTCGGGTCGTCGGCCGACCACGCGATCGTGCTCATCAGCCGCCTGCACAAGCCCGCGCTCAAGGCGCTCGACTACGCGATCGCCGCCAACCACCAGTCGCTCGAGGCCGTCCACGTCAACATGGGCGAGGGCGAGTGGGAGCGACTTCGCCGCGCATGGAAGCGGCAGAACATCCTCGTCCCCCTCACCATGGTCGAATCCCCCTACCGCATGGTGAGCACTCCTCTCATCGACTACATTCGCGCGCATCGCGAGGCTCACGGCTCCGAGGTCGTCACCGTCTATGTGCCGGTGTACGTCTACGGGCACTGGTGGGAGGGCATTCTCCACAACCGTCGAACCCAGCGCATGCGCAATCGCCTCATGCTGTTCCCCGGGGTCGAAGTGACCCTGGTTCCGTGGCTTCTTGACTCTTCCCGCGCGCTCTACTCGCGGCCCGAGCGGATGCTCCCCGGCCAGGAACGCCGCGGAGACCCGCGCCGGCCCTACGTGCGCGCCGCGCTTCCCACGCCACCCGAGGGAGTCAAGAAGACCGAGACGTCTCGAGCGGCCAAGCGGGCGCAGGCGTCCCGGGAGGCGAAGAGAACTCGGGCGTCCCGGGATGCCAAGACGGCGCAGGCCTCCGCCGAAACCAAGCGGGCCGAGCGGTCTCGAGAGGCCGCCAAGACAGAAGCGTCCCCGGAGACTAAGAAGGCTGAGACGTCCCGCGACGCCGAGAAGGCCCCGCGCTCGGAGTAGAGCCTCGACTTGCGGTTGACGTAGCGTCAACCGGTAGCGTGCGGATCATGACGACGAACGACATCGACATCGCCGCGGTCGCCCGGATGTCCGGGGTGACAAGCCGGACCCTCCGCCACTACGACGAGATCGGCCTCCTCACGCCCGCGTGGACGACGGACGACGGCCGGCGCTACTACTCCGAGGACGAGCTCCGGCGCCTCCAACACATCCTGCTTCTCCGCGAGCTCGGCACCCCGCTCGAGACGATCGCCCGCATCGTCGACACCCAAGACCCGGCCGTCGCGGCGTCGCTCCTGCGCGATCACCTGAAGGCGCTCGAGGCCGAGGCCGAGCGATACATGACCCTCGCCGAGACCGTCGGCCGCACCATCCGCTCCCTGGAGGAAGGAACCCCCTTGTCCGCCGACAAACTCTTCGAAGGCTTTGACAACAGCCAGTACGAGCCCGAGGCGCGCGAGCGCTGGGGCGACGAGTCCGTGAGCCGCTCCAACGCCGCGTGGAAGGCCCTCGGCCCCGCCGGCCAGAAGGCGCACCTCGCCGAGCACGCCGCGATCGCGAAGGGGGTGGCGGCCATCGCCGCGACCGACGCCCCGGACCCCGCGGACCCCGCCCTGCAGGACCTCGTGGCGCGCCACCACGCGTGGATTAGCGTCTTCTGGGTTCCGGACCGCGAGGCTTACACGGCGCTCGGGGCGATGTACGCGGACGACCATCGCTTCCGCGCCACCTACGACAAGTTCGGCGACGGGACGGCGGAACTCCTCCGCGACGCCATCGCCGCCTGGGCCGAGGCGAACCTCGCCTAGCTCGGCCCCACCGCGACAAGGTTGACAGGAGCGGTCCCTGCCGCGAGCGCGGCCACCTGGGCGCGGACGAGTGCAAGGTAGCGTCGGTCGGTGAGTTCCGCCGCCCCGCCCACATGGGGTGCGATGATCATGCCCGAGGTTCTCCACGCGGGGTGATCCGCGGGCAGCGGCTCGGGGTCGATGACGTCGAGGGCCGCGCGCAGGCGCCCTGAGGCGCACTCCGCGACGAGCGCGTCCGTGTCGACGCACGCGCCCCGCCCCATGTTGACGAACAGGGCGCCATCGGGCATCGCGGCGAAGAACGCCGCGTCGGCGAGCTTGTCCGTCGTCTCGTTGTAGGGCGTCACGAGGAAGACGATCTCGGACGCGGGCAGGAGGGACGGGAGCTCGGCGACCGGGTGGACGGGGGTGCCGTCGGGCGCCGCGCGCGCCGAGCGGCCCACACCCCTGACCTCGACCTCGAGCGCGCGAAGCCGCGCGCCGATCGCCGCGCCGATGCTCCCGTAGCCGACGATGAGCGCGCGGCGATCGGCGAGGCTCGGGTTGAAGTACTCGGGCGCCCACTCGCCGCGGTCCTGGGCGCGGATGAATCGATCGAGCAGCCGCTGGCTTGCCAGCGCGAGCGCGATGGCGAACTCGGCGGTCCGGGTGTCGTGGACGCCCCGGGCATTTGCGAGCGCCACCCCCTCGGGGATGAATGGAAGCGCGTGCTCGTAGCCGGCGGAAGGTATCTGGATCACGCGCACGTTGGGCAGGGCGGCGACGCGCCCATACAGCCGCCCGCCGCCGGTGTAGTGCGAGAGGCACACCAGGGCAATCTCGTCGGCGTGGTCGGGAGCCACGTCCCCCTCGCTCGGATCCCACACGACAACCCTCACGCCGTCGCCCACGTCACCCAGGGCGTCGGCGATCTCCCGGGATGGCACGGAAACGGCGAACACCGTTCCAGTCTCCCACGCGACGCCCCAACCCCCGGCGCCGCGTCCTACGATCGAGCCATGAGCCCCAGCGACCCCACCGCGAGTACCCCAGCCGCGTCGCGCGAGGCGGCGGACATGAGCCACCGGGTAGGGACGACCACGGTCACCGTGCGAGGCGGCGGCGGCGCTCCCCTCGCGGGCGCCCGGGTCACGGTCGAGCAGACTTCGCACCAGTTCGGGTTCGGCAACATCGGATTCGACTTCGTCGCCCTGGCGAACGGCGAGAGCGGCGATTCCGAGCACGTCTTCGGCGGCGCGTCCGTCGAGAGCGCCCGAGCCCTCGCGGACCTCTGGCTCGGCGTGTTCAACTACGCGACCTTGCCGTTCTACTGGCGGGGCTTCGAGCCCGAGCGCGGACGCCCCGACACCGCGCGCATCCTTGCGGCGGCGCGCTGGTTCGTCGAGCGCGGCGTGACCGTCAAGGGCCACCCGCTCCTGTGGCACACGCTCGCGCCCACGTGGCTTCTCGGCCTGAGCCGCGCCGACGTCGAGGCGACCATCCGCGCGCGGATCACGCGGGAGGTGACGGATTTCGCGGGCGTGATCGACCTGTGGGACGCGATCAACGAGGCGGTGATCCTCCCCGTCTTCACCGCGGAGGAGAACGCGGTCACGTACCTCGCCCAGACCAAGGGCCGGGTCGAGATGGTGAAGCTCGCCTTCGAGACGGCGCGGGCGGCGAACCCCAAGGCGCGGCTCGTCCTCAACGACTTCGACCTATCGGCCGATTACGAGAACCTCATCGAGGAGTGCCTCGGCGCGGGGATCCAGATCGACGCGATCGGCGTCCAGACCCACATGCACCAGGGCTTCCGCGGCGAGGACGCGATCTGGGACATCCTCGAGCGCTTCGGCCGATTCGGGCTCCCCGTGCAGATGACCGAGACCACGCTGCTCTCCGGCCACCTCATGCCCCCCGAGATCGTGGACCTCAACGACTACCAGATCCCCTCGTGGCCCTCGACGCCCGAGGGCGAGGCGCGGCAGGCCGACGAGATGGTCCGGCACTACCGCACCGTCGTGGCCCACCCCGCGGTCGAGTCCCTCACGTATTGGGGCTTCGCGGACGAGGGCGCGTGGCTCGGCGCGCCCTCCGGCTTCATCCGCCTCGACGGAACCCCGAAGCCCGCGTTCGACGCGCTGCGCGACCTCGTCAAGGGCGAGTGGTGGCTCGCGCCTACGGAGTTGGTGACGGACGCCGACGGCCGGGTCACCGTGAGCGGCTTCGGCGGCGGGTATCGCGTGACTGCGGTGGACCGTACCTCCGCGACAGTCACCCTCCGCGCGGGCGTTACAGGTGTGGTCGAGGCGTCGCTTGCCTAGCCGCTATGCCTCGAGGCCCGCCCGCTGCAGGATGATCTCGCGCACGCGGCCCGCATCCGCCTTGCCCTGCGTCGCCTTCATCACTGCCCCCACGATGGCGCCGGCCGCAGCGACCTTGCCGTCCTTGATCTTGGCGAGCACATCGGGGTCGGCCGCGAGCGCCGCATCGACGGCCTCCTCGAGCGCGGAGTCGTCGGAGACGACGGCGAGGCCGCGCGCCTCCACCACCATGGCGGGCGACCCTTCCCCGGCGAGCACGCCAGCGAGCGCCTGGCGCGCGAGCTTGTCGTTGATCGCGCCCGGTGTCGACGAGCGTCTGGAGCTCGGCGACGTCCGCGGGGGTCGACACGGCATGCTCCGCGAGCTCGACGCCCTGCTCGTTGGCCGTCCGCGCCAGCTCGCCCATCCACCACTTGCGCGCCGCCTGGGGAGCGGCGCCTGCCGCGACCGTCTCCTCGATGAGTCCAACGGCGTCGGCCGCGACCACGTCGCGCATCTCCAGGTCGGTGAAGCCCCAGTCCGTCTGGAGGCGCGCGCGCCGCTTTGCCGGGTGTTCGGGGATGGTCGCGCGCAGCTCCTCGACCCACTCGCGCGAGGGCTGGACGGGCAGACAGGTCCGGCTCGGGGAAGTAGCGGTAGTCCTCCGCCTCCTCCTTGGAACGGCCGGGCGTGGTCGAGTTGGTGTCCTCGTGCCAGTGGCGGGTCTCCTGGACGACGGGCTTGCCCGCGCTCAGCAGCGCGGCCTGACGGCCCGCCTCGTGGTGGATCGAGCGCTCGATGGCGCGCAGCGAGTTGACGTTCTTGGTCTCCGAGCGCTTGCCGAAGGGGATGGCGTTCTGGTCCTCGCCGGGCGCGGCCTTGGCGCGGAGCGACAGGTTGACGTCGGCGCGGAGCGAGCCCTGCTCCATGCGGCCGTCGGAGATGCCGAGCGCACGCACGAGGTCGCGGATGGTCGCGACGTACGCGCGGGCCACCTCGGCGGTCCTCGGGCCCGTCCCGGTGATGGGCTTGGTGACGATCTCGACGAGCGGGACGCCGCCGCGGTTGTAGTCGACGAGCGAGTGGTTCGCGCCCTGAATCCCGCCGCTGCCGCCCACGTGGGTGTTCTTGCCCGCGTCCTCCTCCATGTGGGCGCGCTCGATCCCGATCGTCACGGACGTGCCGTCGTCGAGGACGACGTCGAGCGAGCCCTCGTACGACGTCGGCTCGTCGTACTGCGAGATCTGGTAGTCCTTGGCGAGGTCAGGGTAGAAGTAGTTCTTCCGGGCAAACCGACTCGACTCGCGGATGGAGCAGCCGAGCGCGAGGCCGAGGCGGATGGCGCTCTCGACGGCCTTCTCATTCGTGACGGGCATGGAGCCGGGAAGGCCGAGGCAGACGGGGCAGGTCTGGGTGTTCGGCTCGCCGCCGAACTCGTTCGCGCATCCGCAGAACATCTTCGTCTTGGTATTGAGCTCTACGTGGACCTCGATCCCGAAGACGGGATCGAACGCCTCAAGCGCCTCCTCGTACGCGAGGACCTTGTCTTCCGCCGCGCTCATCGGCTCACCTCCAGCTCGGGGGCAGACGCAAGCAAAGGCGCGCCCCGCTCGGCGTCCAGGGCGGCCTCGAGGGCCGCGCCGACGCGGTAGAGGCGGTCGTCCCCGCGCGCTGGCGCGAGGATCTGGAAGCCGACGGGCAGCCCATTCTCGGGGGCGAGGCCGGCCGGGAGGGACATGCCGGGGATCCCCGCGAGGTTCGCCGGAATGGTCGCGACGTCGTTGAGGTACATCGTCAGCGGGTCATCCACCTGCTCGCCGAGCTTGAACGCGGTGGTGGGGCACGTGGGCGAGACGAGCACGTCGGCGCCGGCGAACGCCGTGGCGAAGTCGCGCTGGACGAGCGTTCGCACCTTCTGCGCGCTGCCGTAGTACGCGTCGTAGTAGCCGGCGCTCAGGGCGTAGGTGCCCAGGATGATGCGGCGCTTGGCCTCGTCGCCGAAGCCCCTCGCGCGCGTCGCGGCCATCACCCGCTCGATCGTCGTGTCGCCGTCGTCCACCCTGAGCCCGAACCGCACCGCGTCGTACTTCGCGAGGTTGGACGACGCCTCGGAGGGCAGGATCACGTAGTAGGCCGCGAGCGCGTAGGCGAAGCTCGGGCACGACACCTCGACGATCTCGGCCCCTGCGGAGCGCAGGTGGTCGAGCGATTCCGCGAAGCGCTGCGAGACGCCGGCCTGGAAGCCCTCGCCACCGAGCTCCTTGACGACGCCGACCTTCACCCCGGCCAACCCATCCTCGCGGCCGCGGCGCGCGGCTTCGACGACGGGGGGCACGGGTTCGTCGAGCGAGGTCGCGTCCATCGGGTCGTGGCCCGCCATGACCGCGTGGAGCAAGGCGGCGTCCTCGACGGTGCGCGCGCAGGGTCCGAGCTGGTCGAGCGAGGACGCGAGGGCGATGACGCCGTATCGGCTCACGCCGCCGTAGGTGGGCTTCACCCCAACGGTCCCGGTGACGGCCGCGGGTTGCCGGATCGAGCCGCCCGTGTCTGAGCCGATCGCGAGCGACGCCTCCCACGAGGCGAGCGAAGCCGCCGAGCCTCCGCCCGACCCGCCGGGGATTCGATCGAGGTCCCAGGGATTGTGCGTGGGGCCATAGCCGGAGTGCTCGGTCGACGAGCCCATGGCGAATTCGTCCATGTTGGTCTTGCCCAGGATCGGCATGCGCGCCTCGCGGAGGCGCCGCGACACCGTTCCGTCGTACGGCGGAACCCAACCCTCAAGGATCCGGGAGCCCGCCGTCGTGGGGAGACCCTTGGTGACGACGACGTCCTTGACGGCGATCGGAACGCCAGCCAGCGCGGGGAGGTCCTTGCCCGCCGCCCTGTCCCGGTCGACGGACGCCGCCGCCTCGAGCGCGTCCGCCCCGTTGACATAGAGGAACGCGTGCACGGCCCCGTCGACGGCGGCGATCCGATCGAGCGCCGCCTGGGTCGCCGCGACCGAGGTCGTCTCGCCGGAGGCCAACGCGTCCGCGAGCGCGCGGGCGCTCAGGCGGGTCAGGTCGGCCATCACGCCTCCTCCCCCAGGATCTGCGGAACGCGGAACCGTCCGTCTTCCGCGACGGGGGCCCCGGAGAGCGCCTCGGCCTGGCTCAGCGACGGCCGCACCTCGTCGGGCCGGAATACGTTCGCCATCGGGATGGGGTGCGACGTCGCGGGCACATCGTCGCCAGCCACCTGCGCGACCTGAGCGACGGCCTCGACGATTGCCGAGAGTTGCCCGGAGAGGCGGTCGAGGTCGGCGTCGGTCATGTCGATGCGGGCCAATGCGGCGAGGCGCGCGACGTCGGAGCGATCAAGCGTAGCCATGGGGCGAGTCTAGCGGGGAGAGGAGTCTCCTCAGGGGCGCCCTATGCTCGCGGCGGCGCGCACGAGTCACGGATGACAAGCTCAACCGGAAGCCGCGTGTGCGTCGAGCGCTCCAACCCCTCGAGGAGATCCAGAAGCATCTCCATCGCGGCCTCGCCCATGTCGCGCAGGGGCTGCCGCACCGTCGTGAGCGGTGGCGTGCAGTGGGCCGCCTCGGGGATGTCGTCAAAGCCCAGGACGGAGACGTCGGTCGGAACGTCGAGGCCAAGGGAATGCGCGACGGCGATCGTGCGCTCGGCGGTGATGTCGTTACCGGCGAAGATCGCCGTCGGGGGCTCGGGACGCGTCAATAGGGAGCGAGCCTCTACCTCGGCGAGCTGGGGCTGGAAATGCGTCGGCCGGACGAGGGCCTCGATGACCGGCACGCCGGCATCTGCCATCGCCTCCCGGAAGCCCGCCTCGCGGAGGTGCGCGGACTCGAGGTCCTCGCGGCCGCCGAGAAAGCCGATCCGCCGGTGCCCTAGGCCCACGAGGTAGGCGGTCGCGAGCTTGGCGCCCTCGAAGCTATCGGCGTCAACCGTAGGAATCTGCGACGGGCCGTAGTGCGGGTCGATCGCCACGACGGGCACCGTCGCCTGGCGACCAAGGACCGTCGGGGTGACGAGGATGGCCCCGTCGATGAGCGTGCCGCCGAGCCTCGCGAGCGAGCGATTCTCCCATCCGCTCTTGCCCCCACCGGTGAAGGCCATGAGGTCGTACCCGGATCGCGTCGCCCCATCGGACATCCCCCGGAGGAGGCCGAGGCTGAACGGCTCGAACTCCGAGATGAGGACGCCCAGGACGTTGGTGCGCGAAATCCGAAGGCTGATCGCGCCGAGGTGGCCGGCGTACCCCAGTTCGTCGATGACCTCCTGCACGCGGATCACCGTGCCCGGCGCGACTCCGTACCGTCCGTTGGCCACCTTGGAGACCGTGGCCAGCGAGACGCCCGCGCGCGCGGCGACATCGGCAAGCGTCACCCGCATCGGAAGGTCCATGCGGGAATGCTATCGCTTCTTAGCGAAACCGTTATCAAGAACGTTATCGAAATCGTTTGACGACGGCACCGTCGCCCTGCCAGACTGCGGGTGTTCGGCGGAGTCAACGAAGACTGAAAGGAAAACCATGGCGAACAAAAAGAGGGTTGTAGCCCTCACCGCACTTGCCGCATCAGCAGCCATGCTGCTTGCGTCGTGCAGCAGTAACGACACACCTAGCGCATCGGCGACGAGCGCAGCGCCCGTCACCCTGACGTGGTGGCACAACGCAGTCGCCGGTGACAGCGGCGATAACCCGCTCGGCGACTACTGGCAGAAGGTTGCGGACGACTACACCGCGATGCACCCGAATGTCACGTTTAAGATCGAGCAGATCGAGACTGGTGACCTGCAGCGCACGCGCATTCCGGCGGCGCTTCAGGCCGGCGACGCACCCGACATCTTCCAGGCGTGGGGCGGCGGCGAGATGCAGGACCAGGTCGATGCCGGATACCTGATGGACCTGTCCGGGCTTATCCCGGACGCCATCTCGGAAATCGGCGGCGCCGTGGGACCGTGGCAGGTTGCTGGCAAGTCCTACGGCATGCCCTACACGTTCGGCGTCGAGGGCATTTGGTACCGCAAGTCTCTGTTCGAGAAGGCGGGCGTCACGTCCGAGCCCAAGACTCTCGACGAGTTGAACGCTGCGGTCACGAAGCTCAAGGCCGCGGACATTACCCCGATCGCGGTCGCCGCGATGAAGGGCCAGAACTGGCCCTCTGGCCACTGGATGTACAACTTCATCCTTCGCGAGTGCTCGCTGGAAACCGTCGTCGCGACGAGTTCGTCGCACGACTTCTCCGACCCGTGCTTCCTCAAGGCCGGGGAAGACCTGCAGGCGTTCGTCGCAACGGACCCGTTCCAGCACAACCCGACGTCCACGCAACCTCAGCAGATCCCGACCTCGTCCGCTGGCCTCGTTGCCACCGGTAAGGCCTCGATGGAACTGATGGGACACTGGGACCTCGATGTCCTCAGGGGCTTCGCGGCCGATGACGCCGCCAAGCAGGCCCTGACCGACGACATCGGCTGGTTCCCGTTCCCGGACATCGGTCACGGTGCCGGCGCCCCCACCGCCCTCATGGGTGGCGGCGACGGATTCGCCTGCTACAAGGACGCTCCTGCGGAGTGCGCCGACTTCCTGGCGTACCTCACCTCGGTTGACGTTCAGAAGGGTATGGTGACTGCAGCCAACAACCTTCCGGTCAACCCCGGAGCAGCGAGCGCTGTCTCTCAGCCCGTCATGCAGAAGATCGCGGCCGCCGCAGGTAGCGCGGCGTACGTGCAACTCTGGCTTGACACCAACTACGGCACGAACATCGGCAACGCCATGAACGACGCCGTTGCCCTCGTGATCGCGGGCACCGGAACGCCGCAAGGCATCATCGATGCAGTCACGGCAGCGGCCGCAACCGAGTAGGAACAACCTCTAGGCCCCAAGAAATCGAGGCAATGGTGTGACTGTCACGGCATCCTCGGGCAAGGGCAAGGGCCCCGTCGTCGGCGCGAAAGCGTCGGCGGCGGGGCCGAACCCTGATAGCCCGAAAAGCCCACTCTTCGCCCGCGGGAGTATCAGGAAGTGGAGCGAGATCGCGCTCTTCACCGGACCCTCTCTGGTGATGTTCTTCGTCTTCGTCGTCTATCCGGTCATATCCGCTGTGCGATACAGCTTCTACAAGTGGAACGGCGTCAAGAAGTTCAGCGAGGCCGAGTTCATCGGACTCGACAACTATCGGCGCGCCCTATTCGGCCAGGGCATCTTCAAGGCCGCGTACACGGAACCCTTTCTGACTGCGCTGAGCCACAACTTCTTCGTCATTGGGCTGTCGATGGCCATCCAGCTCCCGCTCGCGCTCCTGATCGCCCTGATCCTCAACAGGCAATTCCGCGGGCGCTCGATCATTCGTCCCATCATCTTCGCGCCGTATGTCCTCAGCGAGGTCATTACGGGTGTCATGTGGTTCGTCATCCTCGACCCGAATGGCATCGCGACGCGCTTGACCGAGTCCGTCGGCTTGCATCCGCCCAGTGGCGGATGGTTCGAGGACGTCCATTGGGGATTCTTCACGGTCTTCTTCATCGTCACGTGGAAGTACCTCGGGCTCGCGATCATCCTCTTCCTCGCCGGACTCTCGGGCGTTCCCAAGGAACTCCAGGAGGCCGCGTCTATCGACGGCGCCAGCTGGTGGAAGATCCAGCGTCGGATCAACATTCCGCTCATCGGCCCCACGATCCGTATCTGGGCGTTCCTCTCCATTATCGGATCCATCCAGTTGTTCGACATGGTGTGGGTGCTCGGACAGGGCGGATCAAACGGGCAGTATTCGACCGTCGCCACCTACATGATGGACTTCGGCTTCAACCGGAAAGACTTCGGTTATGGCAGCGCAGTCGCCGTGGTCATGTTCCTTGTCTCACTCGTCGTCGCCTCCGCGTACATGGTCGCGGTACTCCGTCGCGACAACTCGGCCCAAGCGCAGAATGGAGGTTAGACCGTGACTGTCAAGACGGAGGCGCGGGGCTCGACGGAGAGCCCCAGGAAGAAGCCCGGCCTGTGGGCCCGGTACCGAAACACCCTGACGCGAAGTGGACTCTCGGAACGAGGAGCGAACTTGTTCGCCATCGGGGTGGGGATCGCGGCCGTCGCGATCACCCTTGGTCCGATCACCTACCTGATCCTCGGAGGATTCCGCGACCTCCACCAGTTCGCCAGCCAGCCCGCCGGGCTCCCCGACCCGTTCGTGTTCAAGAACTACTCGAAGATCCTCGGCAATAACCTGTTCTGGCACCAGCTTCTCAACTCGACGATCGTCGCGGTCCTGACGACCATCGGAGTCGTGATCATGGGAACCATGGCGGCGTACCCGCTCGCCAGGTACAAGTTCAAGGCGCGCGAGTTGATCTACGTCGTTTTTGTGACGGGACTGATGTTCCCGCTGACGGTGGCGATCCTCCCGCTGTACCTGATGATCCACGACATGGGCCTGGTCGGGAATTACTTCGGCCTTGTCCTGCCGCAGGTCGCGTTCAGCCTGCCGATTACGGTCATCATCATGAGGCCGTTCATCGCCGCTCTCCCCAAGGAGATCGAGGAGGCCGCGTTCATCGACGGCGTGACCCGCATCGGATACTTCTGGCGAATCTTGCTGCCGCTTGCGCGCCCAGGGATGGTGACCGTCGGCGTTCTGGCGTTCCTCGGCAGCTGGAACGCGTACCTGCTTCCGTTGCTGATCCTCACCGGTGACCCGAGCCACATGACGCTGCCCCTCGGCGTCACGGTCTTCAAGGGCCAGCACGCTGCGGACACGACGGCGATCATGGCCTACACCTCCCTGTCCATGGTTCCGGCGCTTGTCTTCTTCGTGTTCATGGAAAGACGGATCGTCGAGGGCCTTACCGGCGCGGTCAAGGGCTAGGGCGGGCGATGGCAGAGACGGCGGTTCGCCGGGCGGCCTCCCTGCTCGCGCAGATGACCCTCGACGAGAAGCTTGCGCAAATCGTCGGCTTCTGGCAGGACGAGGAGGGCGATGCCGTCGCTCCGCTCCAGGGCGAGATACATCACGACGCGGGCCTCGCGGAGGCGACCGTCAACGGTCTCGGGCACCTCACGCGGGTGTACGGAACAAGCCCCTACGACGCCGACGAACGGGCGGCGTGGCTGTGGGAGTTCCAGCGGGGCCTCGTGACGGGAACCCGCCTGGGGATCCCCGCGATCGTCCACGAGGAGTGTCTGACCGGTCTCGCCGCCTGGAAGGCGGCGACCTTCCCCACGCCGCTCGCGTGGGGCGCAACCTTCGACCCAGACGCGGTCGAGGCGATGGCGGCCGCCGTCGGCGAGTCCATGCACTCGCTCGGGATCCACCAGGGCCTCGCCCCCGTCCTCGACGTCATCCGCGACCCGCGCTGGGGCCGGGTCGACGAGTGCATCAGCGAGGACCCCTACGTGGTCGGGACCGTCGGCTGCGCCTTCGTTCGCGGACTCCAGGGGGCGGGCGTTCACGCCACGCTCAAGCACTTCGTCGGCTACTCCGCCTCGCGCGCGGGCCGCAACTTCGGCCCGGTGAGTATGGGACGCCGCGAGCTTCAGGACGTCATGCTCCCCCCGTTCGAGATGGCCGTGAAGGACGCGGGCGCGAGAAACGTCATGCACGCGTACGTCGAGATCGACGGGCTCCCTGTCGCGGCGGACGGAGATCTCCTCACCGGCCTCCTGCGTGACCGCTGGGGCTTCGACGGCGTCGTGGTCGCCGACTACTTCGGCGTTGCGTTCCTTCACCTTCTTCACGGCATCGCCGCCGACCTTGGCGAGGCGGCCGCTCTTGCGCTCCTTGCTGGCGTCGACGTCGAGCTTCCCACGGGAGACGCTTACGTCAAGCCACTCAAGGCCGCCCTCGCGTCCGGCGCGATTGACGTCGCCCTCGTGGATCGCGCCGCCCTGAGGGTCCTGCGCCAGAAGGACGATCTCGGCCTCCTCGATCAGACGTTTGAGGGACCGTCCCCCACGGGCCTCGATCTCGACTCTCCCCTCCACCGCGCGCTCGCGCGTCGCCTCGCGGAGGAGTCGGTCATTCTCCTCGCGAACGATGGGACCCTGCCGCTAGCCGCTGGCGCGGACGCCTCTCCCTCGATTGCCGCGATCGGCCCCAACGCCGACCGATTCGCCGCGATGTTCGGCTGCTACTCGTTCGCGAACCACGTGCTGGTACGCCGCCCCGGCGTCGAACTCGGGCTCGAGGTTCCGACGCTCGCCGAGGCTCTCCAGGTCGAGTTTCCCGGCCGAGTCACCGTCGCGCGAGGGTGCGACGTCGACTCCGCGGACGAGTCCGGTCTCGCCGAGGCCATCGCGGCGGCGGCGGCGGCGGACATTGCGATCCTTGCGGTAGGCGACCACGCCGGTCTCTTCGGGGGAGGCACCGTTGGCGAAGGATGCGATCGCGACGACCTTGAGCTCCCCGGCCTTCAGCGCAGGCTCATCGACGAGGTCCTTGCCACCGGAACGCCCGTCATCCTCGTCCTGCTCACCGGTCGCCCCTATGCGGTCGGGTGGGCCATCGAGCGGTGCGCCGCGGCACTCCAGGTCTTCTTCCCCGGCGAGGAGGGCGCGGGCGCTATCGCCGGCGTGCTCTCGGGGCGCGTCAACCCCTCCGGTCACTTGCCGGTCAGCATGCCGCGCTCCGCGGGGGCCCAGCCCTACTCCTACCTTCATCCGCTGCTTGGGGGCGACTCCGACGTCACGAACCTGTCGAGCACCCCTGCGCTCCCCTTCGGCCACGGACTGTCCTACACGGACTTCGACTACTCCGGCTTCGCCGCCGACGAAGAGGCTCCCACGGACGGCGTGATCACGGCCGCCGTCACGGTCGCCAACACCGGCGATCAGCCGGGGGCCACCGTCGTTCAGCTGTACGGACGCGTGCACCGAGCCCCGGTGACGCGACCCATCGCGCAACTGCTTGGGTACCTCCGGGTGGACCTGGACCCGGGCGAGAGCAAGCGCGTGGAGTTCCGCGTGCCGACCACGCGACTCGCCTTCTCCGATCGCGACTACCGGAGGGTCGTCCACCCTGGCGACATAGACCTCTGGGTGGGAAACGCGGTGGCCCGAGCGGTCGAAGGCGCCACGACTCTTGCCGGCCCCATCCACGAGCTCCGCGAGGACTCGCCGAGGTGGACCGAGACGACGGTCTCCTAACTCGGCGACCAGACGTAGGCCAGGAGTTTGTGCCCGCCTTCCGTACAGTTGCCGTTCGCGTCGAGGCACGTGCCGTCGCAGCGGACCTTGGTGTGCGAGGGATGCGCGACCCAGTCGAGTTCCGGCTCGCGCACGAACCCCAGCTTCTCGTAGAGCCGGTGCGCGGCGTGCATCGACTCCATCGTGGAGAGCGCCACCCTGGTCGCCCCCTGGGCCGTCGCCGTCTCCAAACCGAAGCGGGCGAGTTCCACGCCGATGCCGCGGCCGCGGGCGAGGGGCGAGACGGCGAGCATCCTCAACTCGTACTCCCCCTCGTGATTGAATTCCGAGAACGGCGACCCGCTCGGTACAACCGTGAGGGTCCCGACTGCGGCCCCCTGTCCGTCATCCCCGTCGGCCATCATCAGCAGAATCGCGTGCTCGGCGCGCGCCTTCGCGTTGCGGAGCTCCGGGACGTACGGATGGGCGGCGTCGACGAGGCCGTCGGCGAGATACGCGAGCGCGGTCAACTCGCCAATCTCCGCCAGGCGCATGGTCTGGTCCGGCCCAATCGTGACGATGCGGCTCATCGTCCGCCCGTCAATTCGTCGGTCAGTCGCTTGTATTCGGCCCACTTGCCCTCGACGAGTAACCGCGCCTGCCGGGACCACGTCGCGGGCACGTGCATGTTGTAGTCCGGTCCGGCCGCCTCAAGGATCCTCTCGAGACGCTCGACGGAAGCATCGGCAAGCTCCTGCCACGTTCGGATGCCGTCGTCGTTCATGAGCCCCTCGATCTTCGGACCGATGCCCTCCACGAGGCGGAGGTCGTCGAGGCGCACCTTGCGACCGACAATGCGGCTGCCCTCGGCGAGGTCCACCTCGCCCAGAGGATCCATGAGGCCGACGGGCGTTGACGAGCGGCGGCGGGCGAGGTCGCGTTCGAGCGCGGCGACGCGTCCGCGGTAGTAGAGCCAGGTGACGAGCCAGCCGAGTAGCAACCCGAGCACGAATGCGGTCAGCACCCATGGCCACGCGTCGCGAATGACATCGAGCATCGGTCAGTCCTCCCGAATGGTGAGTTCGACGCGACGGTTGGCGGCGCGTCCGGTCGCGGTCGAGTTGTCGGCGATCGGATTCGATTCGCCGTATCCCGTCGTGACGAGCATGTCCGCGGGGGCGCCCCCGTTGACCAGGTAGTCGCGCACCGCGTTCGCACGAACGACCGAAAGGTCCTGGTTGTGGCTGGCGGGCCCCGTTCGGTCAGCGTATCCGGAGATGACGACGCGCACTGCGGGATCGACCCCGCGTTCACGGACCAGGGCCATCGCGACCGCATCGAGCGATGCGCGGTCGGCTGCAGAGAGGTCCGCGCTGTCCGACGCGAAGTGGATCGACGCACCGGCGATCGCCGCGTCGAGGTCGGCGCGAATCTGACCGGGGTCGAGGGTCGGGCTGGGCGTGGGCGAAACCGTCGGCGTGGGCGCGACCGTGGGCGCGACCGTGGGCGAAACCGCGTGGGCGTGGGCGAAACCTCGGTGTGGGCGTGGACGGCTCAGGCTGCGGTGCCGGTTCGCCCTCGGCGACGTAGGTGACGTCCTGGACGAGTCGGGCATGGGCGACCGCGGTCACCGCGACGTCCTCCACACTCGCGGGGCCCGTGAGCGTGACGTCGCGGTAGTCGTTGGCGACGGCGACCCCGTCGATACCCGCGGATTCGAGCGCCTCCTCCGCGTGGCGGTGCGTCGCCCTGTCGATCGTCCACCCAAATCCCGCGGTAACGAGCGTCGCGGACACCAGGAGACCCACTCCCGGGATCCACCACTTCACGCCACGAGGCACGGGCATCGAACGCCCCCCTTGTTCCACGGCCGACGACGACCGTCGAAAACAGCCTAGCCGTGGTGCGGGGGCGCGACCAGACTTCGGACGAGACTATCGAGTCGCGGCTGGCCCGTCAGCAAGTAGCGCCACGAAGAGCGCCTCGTCGAGAACGGGCACCCCGAGCGCCTCGGCCTTCGCGGCCTTCGATCCCGCGTTGGCGCCCACCACGACGAAGTCGGTCTTGGCGCTCACCGATGACGACGCGCGACCCCCGCGCGATGCGATGGCCTCCGCGGCCTCCTCGCGGGAGAAGCCCTCGAGCGAGCCGGTGACGACGATGGTCAGCCCGGCGAGAACGCGCTCGCCCGCCGCTCCCCCGTCTTCCTGCATCCTGACCCCGGCTGCGGCCCAGCGCCGAACGATCTCGACATGCCAGGGAACGCCGAACCACTCCGCGATGCTCCGCGCAATGACGGGACCGACCCCGTCGGTCGATGCGAGCGCTCCCGGATCCGCCTCGCGAATCGCGTCGAGCGAGCCGAAGGCCGTCGCGAGGGCCCGCGCGGCGGTCGGACCGACGTGCCGGATACTCAGTGAGACAAGGACTCGCCAGAGGGGCCGAGACCTCGCGGTATCGAGGTTCGCGAGCAAGCGCAGTCCGTTCGCCGAGACGTCCCCGGCCGCGCGCGCGACCCCGTCCTTCTTGGAGTCCTGATCGAGGGTGAGGAGCGGGACGCGCCGCAGGTCCTCCTCTGTGAGGTCGAACAGGCCGCCTTCGTTGCCGAGCACCCCGGAGTCGACGAGCGCCGCGGCCGCCTTCTCCCCGAGTACCTCGACATCGAGCGCGCCCCGGGAGCCGATGAAGGCGATCCTGTCCACGATCTGACCGCGGCACCCCTCGGCGTTGGGGCATCGAAGGTCGACGTCGCCGTCCTTCTGCTGCGCGAGGGGCGTCCCGCAACTCGGGCAGGCGGTGGGCATGACCCACGCGCGCTCCGCGCCCGTGCGCGCCGCGACCACCGGGGCCACGATTTCGGGGATAACGTCGCCCGCCTTGCGGAGGACCACGGTGTCGCCGATCAACACGCCCTTGCGCGCGACCTCCTGCGCGTTGTGGAGCGTCGCGAACGTCACGGTGCTCCCCGCGACCGTCACGGGCGTCATGACCCCGTAGGGCGTCACTCGGCCGGTGCGACCGACGTCCACGCGGATGTCCTCGAGCCGGGTGGTGACCTCCTCCGGCGGGAACTTGTAGGCGATCGCCCATCGCGGGGCGCGCGAGGTCGAACCGAGCTCGCGCTGCGCGTCGCGGTCGTTGACCTTGATGACGGCGCCGTCGATCTCGTGCACCAGGGCATGGCGCCGCGCCTCGAGCCGGGAGAGGTACGCCTCGACCTCGCCGACTCCCGTGTGAACCTCCGCGAGGTCGCTGACCGGCAGGCCCCAGTCCTTCAGCACGGCGTAGATGCCCATCTGGGTCGCGGCCCGGGGGTCGGGCGCCGCCGCGCCCCACTCGAGCGCGCCAAGCGCGTACGTCGTGACGGCCAAGGGGCGCGTCGCGGTGACCGCGGCGTCCTTCTGGCGAAGCGACCCTGCCGCTGTGTTGCGGGGGTTCGCGTACGGGGCCTTGCCGTCGTCGACCAGTCGTTCGTTCAGCTCCTCGAAGGCCGCCACGGGCAGGTAGACCTCGCCGCGAATCTCCACGACCTCGGGCACGCGGTCCCCCGCGAGGCGGCTCGGCAACCCATCGATGGTCCTCACGTTCGCGGTGACATCCTCGCCCGTCGTCCCGTCTCCCCGCGTCACGCCGCGCACCAGGACGCCGCCCTCGTAGGTGAGGGAGATGGACAGGCCGTCGATCTTGGGCTCGCACACGAACTCGCGCGGCCCGCCTGCGCGCTCGACGCGCTCCTCCCACGCGGCGACGTCCGCGATCGAGAAGGCGTTGTCGAGCGACATCATGCGTTCGCGGTGGTGGACGGATGCGAAGCCCGTCGCGACGGCCCCGCCGACGGTCTGGCTCGGGCTGTCGGGGTCCACCAGTTCGGGATGCTCGGCCTCGATCTCGCGTAGCTCGCGCTCCAGCGCGTCGTACTCGGCGTCGGAGACGGTCGGGGCGTCGCGCTCGTAGTACGCGGCACGGTGCGCCTCGATCGCCTGGATGAGTTCGGCGTGGCGCGCGCGGGGGTCATTCACGGATCCATTCCACCACGCCGGTGCGACCTTCGGGCGGCCGCGCGAACTTGAGTCTCCTCGACTCAACACTGCTTGATTTCCTCCGTTCTTCGACGCATACTGAAATCGGTGGCCCCGCGTGAACGACCCCGCGGCCGCTTCGGCGAGAGCCACCCGACCATCCCGGAACGGGCGCCCGCGCGCCCTCCCGGACGACACAGGAAAGGAGCACACCATGGCACGCGACGTGATTCGGCGCCTCGGCCCCGTGGGCGAAGCGGTGTCCATCGAGGACGACCTTCAGCGGATGTTCCGCCAGGTCTTCGGGGATACCGACGCAAGCCTCGCGGGAGCATTCAGCCCCTCGCTCGACGTCGAGGAGTCCGACGAAGCCTTCACCCTTCACATCGAGATCCCGGGCGTCAAGCCCGAGGAGGTCGAGGTCAGCATCGAGGAGAACGTCCTGACCATTGCGGGGCAGCGCGCGTTCTACTCGGACAAGCAGGCCGACGGCTTCCGCCGCATTGAGCGCCGATTCGGGCGCTTCCACAGGGCCGTTCGGCTCCCCGACCGCGTGGACCCCGACAAGGTGGACGCGGCCTACAAGGACGGGCTACTGACCGTGACCGTCCCCAAGTCGGAGTCCGCGAAGCCGCGCCGGATCCAGATCTCGGCGGAGTAGGAGACGCCGGGGCCGGGCGCGCAATCGTCCGACCCCGGAGGGCCCTCAGTCCTAAATACCGGTGGCCTCTGGCGCTACGATCAAGTCGTTGCCTGAGGAGGCCACATGAACTTCAGCGGAACGTCGGCGGCCGACATCCCCTGGGCCGCGGTAGCGCCCATCCTCGTCCTTACGCTGGGATTCCTCGTCTATTGCTGGGTCGATATCGCGCGCCACTCGGTCAAGTACCTGCCCAAGTGGCTCTGGGCCATCATCTGCGCCGCATCGATTCCGCTCGGCGGAATCATCTATCTGATCATCGGTCGGGACGAGGTCCACGAGTCGTGATCTCCACGCGGGCGCTGACCAAGCGCTACGGTGCCACCACGGCGCTGGATGACGTCGACCTCGAGGTCCCCGACGGCTCGATCTACGGGCTCGCCGGTCCCAACGGCGCGGGCAAGACCACGATCCTGGGAATCATTGCTGGCCTCAAGGAGGCAACCTCGGGCGACGTCGTCCTCGGAGTCGCGCGGCACGAGATCGCGGTCCTCTCCGATACCCCGCAGTTCGACAAATGGCTGACCGGGCGCGAGGTCGTCGCGCTCTCGCTCGAACTCGCGTCGTCGGGGACGGATACGGCGCGCGTCGACCAGGTGCTCGCCGAAACGGGCCTGACCGAGGCCGCCCGTCGCCGCGTCGGCGGCTACTCGCGCGGCATGCTCCAGCGCCTTGGCATCGCCGCGACCCTCGTCTCCCGGCCGCGCCTGCTCCTCCTCGACGAGCCGGCGTCCGCCCTCGATCCGCAGGGGCGTCGCGAGGTTCTCGACCTCATCACGCGCCTGAGGGGCACCGCGACGGTCCTGTTCTCGAGCCACATCCTGGCCGACGTGCAGGAAGTGTGCGACACCGTCGGAATCCTCCGGGGCGGGCGCCTCCTGTTCCAGGGTCCCCTCCACCAGCTCCTCGTCGGCTCGGCGGTGCCTCGCTACGAGATTCGGCTCCGCGGCGACACGGCGCCCGTCATCGCGACCCTCCGGCGAGCGCCGTGGGTCACCCAGGTCCGCGAGTTCGATGCAGGGGAGGTTGTGGTCGAGGTGCGTGCGCTCCAGGATGCTGAGGTTGGTCTCCCTCGCGCCCTCGCAGAGGCGGGGGCCTCCGTTGTGTCCCTGCGGCCGGAGGAGGTCTCGCTCGAGCGAGCCTTCTTGGAGTTGACCCAATGACCGGAGTTGGTTCGATGACGCTGTGGCGCCTGGAGATCCTCCGCGTGCTCCGGACGCGGCGATGGATCGCGCTCGCGGCGGTCTACGTCGGATTCGGACTGATAGGCCCCCTAAGCGCCAAGTACCTTGCGGAGATCCTCAAGGTCGCCGGTACGGGCGCAGATGGCGTCACCATCACCTTCCCTCCCCCGGTCCCTGCGGACGGCATTGCCCAGTACGTCAACAACACGCTCCAGATAGGCACAATCGTCGCGGTCGTGGTAGTCGCGGGCGCGCTTGCGTTCGACGCGATCCCCGAGATGGGCGTATTCCTCCGGACCCGCGTCACGAGCGTGTGGGCCATCCTCATCCCCCGCCTCGTCGTGTCGTTTGCTCTGTGCTCTGCCGCGTTCGTCCTCGGGACGGCGACGGCCTGGTATGAGACGTGGGCGCTCCTGGGGCCCCTCAGCGTTTCCGCGGTCGCATGGGGAACCCTGTTCGGGATCCTGTTCATCGCGTTTCTCGTCTCCGTCGTCGCCGCGATCGCGCAGTGGGCCAAGGGCGTGCTGGGAACGGTACTGGTCTCGCTCGTCGTGCTGATCGTCCTTCCCATTCTCGGCATCGTCCACACGATCCAGGTGTGGCTGCCCACGCGCCTTGGTGGCGCGCTTACGGAACTCACGTCGGGAACGCCGGCGAGCGACTTCTGGAGGGCGTCGCTCGTTGCCGTTCTCGCCACCGTCGGCCTCCTCGCGCTCACCGCGCGGGGCGCGCGTCGCCGCGAAATCTAGGTTCGCGCAACCCCCCTTCCGGCATTCCCCACCCCCTGGGCCCTCTAGTGCGTGGCTCTCGTCACGTCCCGATTGTGGCCCTCGTCTCTTCCCCCCTTGGGGTGTGACGCACCCATCACCCGAGTGGTTGAAAGCGCTTTCCCGCGGGTTGAAGATCAGAGTAAGAGCAAGAAAGAGGGCGGTGAGAACAATGACTAAGACGACAACCCGAGTCTGGACCGAAGAAGCGAGCGACGCCGACTTGATTCACGGCGTCCGCGAGGGAGACCGCGACGCGTACCGTGTCCTGTTCGAACGCCACGCCAGCGCCGCGCGCCGAGTCGCCTTCGCCTATACCTCGGTATCGGCGGATGTCGACGACATCGTCTCCGATGCCTTCGAGGCGGTCCTCCGCGCTCTCCAGAATGGCAACGGCCCCACCGAGGCCTTTCGCGCCTACCTCTTCACCGTCATCCGCCGCACCGCACGCGACCTCAAGCGCAACATCGAGCGGACGAGCCCGTGCGAAGACATGGCCGTCCACGACCGCGCTCTTGGGCGCCTCGCGCCCTGCAGCGACACGACCATCGCCAAGTTCGAACACACCACCGTCGCCGAGGCCTTCGCCTCGCTCCCGGA
This sequence comes from uncultured Actinomycetota bacterium, assembly GCA_963830335.1. Lineage (GTDB taxonomy): Bacteria > Actinomycetota > Actinomycetes > Actinomycetales > Demequinaceae > JAFGBM01. The sequence continues at coordinate 61,648 of CAWHLX010000006.1, read as the reverse complement.
GCGCTGGCAGATCGTCCTGTGGTACACGGAGATCGAGAAGAAGACGCCCGCCGAAATCGCGCCCGAACTCGGGCTCACGCCCAACGGCGTCGCGGCGCTCGCCTACCGCGCCCGCGAGGCGCTGCGCCAGGCCTACCTCCAGGAGCACCTGGCCGCGGTCGAAGACACGGCGTGCCTCTCCGTCTTTCAGGACCTCGCCGGATTCGTCCGCGGCTCGCTCACGAGGCGCGACCTCGAGTACGTCACGGCACACCTGAGGGCGTGCCAGACCTGCCGCGACCTTGTCGCCGAGTTGGAGGACGTCAACGCGATGCTCCGCTAGGGAGCGGATCGGGCGCGAACGCTCGCCTGGCCCAGCACCCTCGTCCCCGCGTACACAACCATCGCCTGGCCCGCTGCGACGCCGCGCATGGGCGCGTCGAGATCCACGAGTATCCGGCCTCTCGCGACGGTGACGCGGCCGGGCGCGGGCTCACCATGGGCGCGAACCTGAACGGTGCACCGCGTCGGCTCCTCGGCGGGCTCGTCGGCGGCGAGCCACACGACCTCGTCACCTTCAATCCGTGTCACCGAGAGCAGCGTCTCGGGACCGACGACCACGACGTTCGCGCCCGCCCGCACCTCCGTGACGTATCGGGGCTCGCCGTTGGCGGCGGGGCGGCCGAGACGCAGCCCCTTGCGCTGGCCGACGGTGAACGCGTAGGCGCCTCCGTGGGAGCCCACCACGGTCCCGGCCTGGTCGACGATGACGCCCGGCCGCCCGCCGAGCCGTCGCTGGAGGAAACCTTGGGTGTCGCCGTCGGCGATGAAGCAGATGTCGTAGGAATCGGGCTTCTGCGATACCCCGAGGCCGCGCGCCTGCGCCTCGGCACGTACCTCCGCCTTGGACGCCGCCTCCCCGAGGGGAAACATCGCGAGGGAGAGTCGCTCCGCGCCGATGACGGCCAGGACGTAGGACTGATCCTTCGCGGCGTCGACCGCGCGATGTAGTTCCCTCGTGCCGTCGTCGCGCAGCGCGACGCGCGCATAGTGCCCGGTACACACGGCTTCGAAACCCAGGGCGGAGGCGCGTCCGAGGAGAGCCTCGAACTTGATGTGCTGGTTGCAGCGCACGCAGGGATTCGGCGTCCGACCCGACGCATACTCGGACAGGAAATCGGCCACGACCCTGTCCTCAAACTCGTCGCTGAGGTCCCACACGTAGTAGGGGATTCCGAGCCGATCGGCCGCACGACGGGCGTCGCCGGAATCCTCGAGCGAGCAACAGCCCCGCGATCCATTTCGGAATTCGTCGCGGTTCCGACTGAGGGCCATGTGGATCCCGACAACGTCGTGGCCCGCGTCCACGGCACGGGCCGCGGCCACGGCGGAATCGACGCCGCCGGAGAGCGCGGCGAGCACCTTCATCGGCCCGAGCCTCCGCCAGCTGCAGCGACGGCGCGCGAGCCGCCGCCGATTCGCCTCGCCTTGGCGATCGCCTCGGGAAGGTGCTCGAGGAGCGCGGCGACATCCTCGCGGGTGGACGTGTGCCCAAGGGAGAATCTCATCGTCGAGGTCGCCTCGCTCTGCGTTCTGCCCATGGCGAGCAGGACGTGACTCGCCTGCGCAACTCCGGCCGTGCAGGCCGAGCCGTTGGACGCCTCTACCCCCCGCGAATCGAGCACGTACATCATGGCCTCCGCCGCGCAGCCGGGGAAGACGAAGTGGGCGATGCCGGGGAGGCGGCGGTGTCCCGGCTCCGGTCCCGAGAGCACGGCGTCGGGCGCGAGCGCGCGCACCCCCGCGATGAGGTCGCGCTGAAGGTCGGCGAGGCGCAGGGACTCCGACGATACGGACTCGACGGCCGCAACGGCCGCGACCGACATCGCGCGAACGCCGGCGGCATTGAGCGTCCCTGACCGCACCTTGCGCTCCTGGCCCCCGCCGTGCGCCAAAGGAGTGAATTCGACGTTTTTACGCGCGAGCAGCGCGCCGACCCCGACGGGACCGCCAAACTTGTGTGCGCTCACGGCGGCGGACGCGAGCCCGGAGCGTCCGAAGTCGAAGGGGACGTGCCCGATCGCCTGCACCGCGTCGGAGTGGACCGGAATGCCCCGAGCGGTGGCGACAGCGACGACCTCATCGACGGGCTGAACGACCCCCACCTCGTTGTTCGCCCACATCACCGAGATGAGCGCAATCTCGTCGCCGTGGGCTGCGACCTCGTCGCGGAGGGCGTCCATATCGACGATGCCCTCCCGATCGACGGGAAGGACAATCGCGGTTGCGCCCCGCCCCTCCGCGATCCATCGCACCGAGTCGAGGCCCGCGTGATGCTCGACGGCCGTCGTCACCACTCGGGTGCGACGGGGGTCGTCGGCCGTGCGCGACCACCACAGCCCCTTGATCGCGAGGTTGTCCGCCTCGGTCCCCCCAGAGGTGAAGACAACCTCGGCGGGCGCCGCGCCCAGGGCCCTCGCGATCGCCTCCCTGCCATCCTCGACGACCGCCCTCGCGCGTCTGCCCGAGTGGTGAAGCGCACTCGGATTCCCCGAGTGCCCCAACTCGTCTACGTACGCCTCGATCGCCGAGTCGAACATCGGCGTCGTGGCGGCGTGATCAAGGTAGTGCGAGGCCATCCGGCGATTCTACGGGCCGATGCTCGGGCGGTTCCGTCGAGGGGTTGGCGGCCGCGTTGGCGCTCCTCAACGTAGGCGCTGTGACATCGGTCACAGTGTGAGCGCGAACACGAGAAATCCCCCACCCGACCCCCGTACCCTCGGGAGGGGGTCGAGGGGGACGGGCTTCGCGGACGTGACAAGCGCCGTCGCTCCCGGCGGGGAAGGTGGACGTGTGACGCGCGAGGAACCTCGGCGGTGGGACTGGTGGCTAGCCGGATGCGGCGTGCTTGCCGCCATCCTCGTCGTCGTCGACGTCGCCGCCGTCGTCTCGGACGATGTCGCGGCGGGACCCGTTTCCGCACATCGAACCGACGCCATAGCCGCTGACTCGTCGGGCGAGGTCGCCGTCCACACTCCTTTGTCCGAGGCGCCGGCGTCCCACGCGGGTCGCGCCTTCACGGACGAGTGCGCGGGCGTCGTCGCGCGAGTGCTGTCCTCGGGGTCCGCTGACCCCCTCGTTGCGGGACCCGCGGCGCGTGTCTGGAACACGGCGCTTCGCTCCGGATTCTGCTGATCTGCTAGGAATTCTCCCGTAACGTCGTTCGTTGGCTGTCCGGGAGGGCGCAATGTCGCGACGACTGGGTCTTGAGCAGTGGATGGCGATCGCTGTGGCGCTTCTCGTTGCCGCGGGAATCCTCGGTGTGGCCTCCGCGAGCATCGGTCGGGATCGCACGCTCGCCGAAGGCTCCTCGTCGGGCGCGACGACGGCCCCCGGCGCCGCGACCACTCGCGCGACAACCACCACCACGACGACGGCCGCAACGACCACGACACCGCCTCCCGCACCCGCACCGCCACCCGCACCCGCACCGCCTCCCGCACCCGCCACAAGATCGCTTACTACCCGGGCGACACTGCCGACTTCTGTGCGCGACTGAGCGACGTCCGCGTGGGTGCGGGACTTCCCGCTCTCGCGTCATGCGGACAGGCCGCGGCACTACAGGCTGTGACGCTCCAGTTCGCGCAAGCCAAGACGGTGTGGCACACGGGGACCACGAACGAGATCGTCGGCATCACCTACAAAGAAATGCCGGGCCTCGTGGCCAACTTCGTGGGCTCGGCGCCGCACTACGGGATCATCACCGCGGGGTCAAGCGGCGTCGCGGCGAAGGTCGGGTGCTACTACCGCGAGGACCCCGCCGACCAGGGTTACCGATACGTCGCTTGCCTCGCCCAGTTCACGTATTGATCCCCCCTCCGACCTCGCCCGCGAGCTTCGTGCCCGGGCGTACGCTCGCGTTATGAAACTCGCGAGCGCACGTTCCGTGCCAGCCGCCAACTGGCACGAGCAGCACAAGCAACATCTCACGCGTGGCGAGCGCTCCGCCGACCGCATGCGCAACCTCATGGGCAGTTGGGGCTTCGTGGGGGGCTTCCTTCTCTTCATGGCGCTGTGGGCAAGCATCAACAGCTTCGCCCGCGGCTGGGATCCCTACCCCTACATCCTGCTGAACCTCTTCCTCAGCATGCTCGCGGGTTTGCAGGGCGCGATCCTGCTCATTGCCGCGAGACGCCAAGACGCGATCGCGGCCACGCTCGCGAAGCACGACTACGACACGAACATCGCGGCAAAGAAGGACATCGAGGCGCTGCTCGCCATCAACCAGAGGCAGCTGGAGATGATCGGGGAGCTCACGACGATCCTCCACCACCTCGATAAGCCGGAGGAGTCCGGAAGCACGCAGGACCGCGACGCGGGCTCCTAGGCCTTGAGCCGAAGCGTCCTACTTGGGCCTCGGGCTCAGGCGCCGGGCCCGGGCGCCTGAATCGGTCGTCCGCCCTACGGGCGGGACCTGAGCGCGGCGATCACCTGGGGAAGCACCTCGAAGATGTCGCCCACCACGCCGAAGTCCGCGATCTCGAAAATCGGCGCGTCGGGATCGGTGTTGATCGCGACGATCGTGCCCGAGCCCTGCATACCCCCGCGGTGATGAACCGCCCCGGAGATCCCGCACGCGACATAGAGGGCGGGCGAGACCGTTACGCCGGTCTGGCCCACCATGTGCTCGTGACCAATCCATCCCTCGTCCGTCGCGTCGCGTGACGCCCCCACGGCGCCGCCGAGGAGGTCCGCAAGCTCGCGGACCAGGCCATAGTCGCCCGCGGTGCCGCGGCCGCCGGAGACCACGATGGGCGCGTCGGCGAGAGGGACTCCCTCGCTCGCCGTGGGAACGCGGGCGACGAGCGTCTCGGCGGGCGCCGATCCGGGGACGTCCACCGCAACGATTCGCGCCTCGCCAGGCGTCGACGCGGGTTCGGCTTTGGCGGAGTTCGGGCGAAGCAGCACGACGGCGCGATTAGTCTCGACCCGGGTGCGCACGAGCCAGGTCGCGGTGAGGACGAACTGCTCGGTCTCGACGCGGCCGTCGACGATGGCGACGGAAGCCGCGTCGACGACCATCCCCGCGCCCGAAGACGCCGCGAACCGGGTCGCGATCTCCTTGGAGGCGAAGGTCGAAACGCCCAACACGAGAGGAAGGTCGGCCGCCGCCTCCCGAAGGGCGGCGCCAGCGGCGGCCGCCAGGTGGGCTTCCGCACCTATCGCGGCAACGCGGATCTCCAGGGCCCCGTGAAGCGCGAGGGTCGCGACATCATCGGCCGACGGCGCCTCGCCCAGCCAGAGCGCGACGGGCGTGCCCAGAGCGCGGGCCGCCGAGATGACCTCGAGCGTCGAGTGGCTCACTCCGTCGGCGTCGTGTTCCGCGAGAACCCCGATCACGCGAACCCCCGCTCGACGAGGAAACTGGCAAGCATCGCGCCGCCCTCCCCCGTGTCGTTCACGAGGCGCCGATCGGCTCGCGCGGGACGCGGCGTCGCGCTCAGAACTCGTGTCCGCGAACCCGCCGCGCCGACCGAGGAAGCCTCGACCCCGAGGGCCGCGAGGTCCCACGCCTCGACCTGCGCCGAGCGCGAGGCGACGATCGCCTTGACGTTGGGGAATCGCGGCTTGTTCGCCTCGTCCGTCACGGAGATCACTGCGGGAAGCGCCGCCTCGACGATCTCGCGGGCGTCGGAAAGGTGACGCTCGATTCTTGCCCTTCCGCCCGCGACGGCGAGCGAAGACGCAAGGGTCAACTGGGGCCAGCCGAGTTCGGCGGCGAGGGCCGTGGGCAGCATCGAGGTCAGGCCATCGAGCGACGCCATCCCGGTCAGGACGAGGTCAAGCGGCGCCTCCGCCTGAAGGACGCGCACAACGGCGGCGAGCACGCGCGCGGTTCCGAAGACGTCCGAGCCTTGGATCGCCTCGTCCGTCACGCGGATAGCCCGCGTCGCGCCGAGCTGGAGGGCCCTGCGCACCGCCGCGACCGAATCCGGACCTCCGACGGTGACGGCCACGACCTCTCCCCCGCGTTCCTCAAGGAGCCGGACCGCGGCCTCGACCGCGTGCTCGTCAAGGTCGTTCATGCCGTCGTCCGCGCTTCGCGTGACTCGGCCGTCCGTGAACGAGCGCGCCACCTGAAGATCGGGCACGTGCTTCACGCACACGAGGATTCGCATCCGGTAACTGTACCTAGGCAAGGGAACGCGCGGCCCTCGCCGACCGTTGAGGGGACGCCCACAAAGCCTGACCCTGGAGGACAATGGACGCCGTGAGCCGCGCACAGTCCATGTTCACCCAGCAGGTCGATGCCTACGTCGCTGCGGGGTATGACGACCTCGCCGACCTCACGGAAGCGGAGTTCAGGGTCCGCCTCGATCCCGTCCGCGCCGCGCTCGACCGGGCGGTCGCCCAAGGGCTGGCGCTGGCGTCGAGCACCGACCACGTCCCCTTCGTGGTAGTCGTCACGTCTCGTCTCCTCCCCCCCGGCGCCCGCGTCTCCCGGCTTAGGGTGCCCGGCGGCCGCGGGGAGGGCGCCATCGACCCCGGGCATAGGGACGAACTCGCGGCGTACCGCCCGATCCCGAACCTTTCCATTCCGCGTGCCGAGGTGTACCTCCTCGTGGACGTCGATCGTGGCGACACCCTCAGGGAGATCGCCGCCGACGACGCGGTCAGCGCGCTCGCGGCTGGCAACAGGAGCCCTCTCACGCTCGACGAGGGTCTCTCCTTCGCGGCCGTCCATCCCCTCGCCTTGGAGGCCGATGCTGGCTTCCTTCTCGCTGGCTCAAAGCATCGCCGTCGCGTTCCGGCGCTCTGGGTCACGGCGGGCGGTGCAATGCTCGGCTGGGGCGGAGGAGAGACGCCGGAGGCCTGGCTCGGAGTGGCGTCGGCGGCGGCGCGCGTCGCGGCGTAGCTCTCCCGCCGCTCAAGCAGGGGAGAATGGTGGCCATGTCCACGACCCCCAGCCCGACCCCCCACCGGTTCGGCGTCCACCTCGGCGCGGCCGGGGCCTCCGTTTCCGTGTGGGCGCCCCACGCGACGGGCGTCGACCTCTGCCTGTTCGACGCGAAGGGCGCGGAGAGCCAGATTCCCCTCGTGGGACCCGAGGCCGGGACGTGGCACGCCTGGGTTCCCGGCGTCAGGGCGGGGCAGCGCTACGGATTTCGCGCCAAGGGTCCGTGGGATCCGTCCCAGGGTCACGTCTACAACCACGCCCGCCTCCTGCTCGACCCCTACGCCCGCGGCATCGAGGGCGCGATCGCGCACGAGTCGACGGACGGCTCGGCCGCCTTCCTTAGCCGCCAAGACGACGTGGACTCCGCGCCTTTCGTCCCGCGGGGCGTGGTCCTCGCTCCCCCGAGGACTCCGGCCGAGCCAGGGCCCCGGGTCTCGTGGGCGGACACGATCGTCTACGAGGCCCATGTCAAGGGCCTGACGCACGGAATGCCCGGCGTTCCCGCGGCGATGCGGGGCACGTACGCCGCGCTGGGCCACGAGGCGGTTGTGAAGTACCTGCGGGGCCTCGGCGTCACGACGCTCGAACTCCTCCCGATCCACGCCTTCGCGAACGAGACGCACCTCGAAAAGCTCCTCCTCGCCAACTACTGGGGCTACAACACGCTTGGCTTCTTCGCGCCGCACGCGGCCTACGCGACCGCGGCCACCCGCGCCAAGGGCCCCCAGGCCGTCGCGGACGAACTCCGAGCGGCGATTGCCGCGCTACACCGGGGCGGCATCGAGGTCATCCTCGATGTGGTCTACAACCACACGTGCGAGGGGGGCGCGGGCGGCCGCCAGGTGTCGTGGAGGGGGCTCGACAATCGCGCCTACTACCGGCACCTCGATGGGCAGCCCGGCGTGCTGGAAGACACGACCGGAACGGGCAATACCCTCGACTTCGGCGAGCCGCGCGTCGTCCAGATGGCGCTCGACTCCCTGCGGTACTGGATCACCGACTTCGGCGTGGACGGCTTCCGCTTCGACCTCGCGACCACCCTCGGGCGCACGGGTAACGGCTTCGAGCCTCGCCACCCCTTCCTCGTCGGGATCACGGCCGACCCCGTCATCGGCGGAGTGAAGCTCATCGCCGAGCCATGGGACCTCGGGCTCGGGGGCTGGCAGACCGGGGCATTCCCCGTGCCGATGGCCGAATGGAACGATCGGTACCGCGATTCGATCAGGTCCTTCTGGCTCACCGACGCCGAAAGGGCCCAGCACAAGAAGGGCGGGCACGGCGTCCAGGACCTCGCGACACGGCTCGCCGGATCGTCGGACGTCTTCGGGCACGGCGATCCGCCGCTCTCGCGGGGTCCCATGGCCTCCATCAACTTCGTGACGGCCCACGATGGCTTCACCCTAGGCGACCTCACCGCCTATCACGACAGGCACAACGAGGCCAACGGCGAGGGCGGCGCGGACGGCTCGCCGAGCAATGGCTCGTGGAACCACGGCGTCGAGGGGCCCACGGACGACGAGGCGATCCTCGCGGCGAGGAGGCGCACCGCTCGGAACCTCCTGGGGACCCTGCTTCTGTCTGCGGGCGTACCCATGATCGTCGCGGGCGACGAGATGGGACGCACCCAGAAAGGCAACAACAACGCCTACTGCCAGGACAACGAGGTCTCCTGGGTCGACTGGACCGTCCAACCGTGGCAGTCGTCGCTCCGGGCGACCACGGCGCATCTGCTCCGGTTGCGCAGGGAGCATCCCGTTCTGCGGCCCACGACCTTCTACGAGGGTCGCGACCGCGATGAGACGCGGCGCGACGATCTCGCGTGGTTCTCGGGCTCGGGACAGGGCGAGTCCGAACAGTGGTGGCACGACTCGTCGGTGCGGTCCCTCCAGATGATGCGGTCGCTCACCGAGGGCCCGGATGCGCTTATCGTTGTCAATGGCTACGCCTCCCCCGCTTCGGTGATCATTCCGACCGACAACGGTCCGGCGTGGCGCCTCGCGTGGGACAGCGCGTGGGAGTCGCCCGAATCCGATGAGGCCAGAGTCGCGCGCGCGGCGGAAGAGATATCACCGGGATCGACGATTGAGGTCGACTCCCTCTCGATGCGCCTCTACCTCAGCGCGCCGTAACCGGGACTAGCCCCCTCCGAGGTTGTTCGCCTTGTCGATCAGGTTCTGCTCGGTGTCATTGATGCCGGCGTCGCCACCGTTGAGGATGCCACCGGGGTCGTGGGCTCCGGCGATCAGCAAGGCCAGGACGTCGCCGACATCCGTGAGCCCGGATAGGTAGGAGCCGCGGGCGTCGAATTCAACCAGGGGCATCGACAGCCGCCCCTCCTTGTCCGTCGGACAGATCGCGTACAGGCCGTCGGACAGGCGCCAGGTTCCGCCGTCGTCGACCAGGAACACGACGCCGTTGCCCGCGCCCCGCACGGCCTTGTCGACGTCCACGCCGGGGGGCGCGTCACCGATGTCGATGACGACCTTCCCCGTCAACTGGCCCATGACGGGCTTGTGGATCGAGAACGTCGCCATGACGTCGGTCGCGCCCGTCGCGGGATCGACGCGTGTCTCGGCTCCGGTGAACTTTCCCGTCAGGATCGAATCGGCGCCCGAATACCTCGACGCGTACGCCCCCGTCGCGCCGAGCACGTACTCCTTCACGCTCCGCGGCCCCTGCACGGGGTTGTCGCGGTGCTGCGCTTGGCGGTAGGCGGAGAACGCGGTCCACGCGGCGACCTCGTCGGTACTCGGCCCTCCCCCGCAAGCGGAGAGCGCGAGAGTCGTCGAAACGACGACGAGGGCCGTGAGCGCGCGCAACTGACCTCTCATGGCGCCAGGATAGCGCCGAGCGGGCCTCCTACGCCTGTACCACCAGCCCGAGGTCGGCAACCGAGGCGAGCAGGCGGTGCGACGGAACCACCCGCACCGTGTAGCCCCAGGGCCCCGACTCGTCGAGGCGGATGTGCGCCACGAAACGAGCGCGCCCCTCGACGTCGCCGTCGGCCGTCATGTCGGCGACGCTGTACTGCGGCGCCTCGCCCCGCGAATCGAGCGGGCCCGACAGGAGCTGGACCCTCACGTCGTCAAGGACGAGGCCGTTCAGCGCGACCTCCGCGGTCACCGTGGCGTCGCGCCCGATGAGCACGGGAGCACCGAGCCCCTCGGAGAAGACGTGCGCGATCGTCAGGCCGGGCCACGCGGCCCTGACCCTGGCCTTCCACGCCGCGAGCTCCTTCGCCGGCGCGCCGTCGTCCAGCGCGAGCGCGACCGCGGACGCGGCGGCCGGAAGGTACTCAAGCTCCGTGTAGTCGCGCACCATGCGGGTCGCCTGGACCTTGGGGCCGAGCGTCGCGAGGGTGTGTCGCACCCGCTTCAGCCAACCGGTGGGGATGCCGTTCGCGTCGCGGTCGTAGTACAGGGGCGCCACCTCGCGCTCGATGAGGTCATACAGGGCAGCCGCCTCGATGTCATCGCGGCGCGCCTCGTCCACCACGCCGTCGGCGGTGGGGATCGCCCAGCCGTTGGACTCGTCGTGCCACTCGTCCCACCAGCCGTCGAGGACGGAGAGGTTGAGAGCCCCGTTGAGGGCGGCCTTCATGCCCGACGTTCCGCATGCCTCGAGCGGTCGGAGCGGGTTGTTGAGCCAGACGTCGCAACCGGGGTAGAGCTTCTCCGCCATCGCGATGTCGTAGTTCGGCAGGAACACGATCCGATGGCGAACGTCCGCGTGATCCGCGAAGGCGACAAGCTCCTGTATCAGGGCCTTGCCGCCCTCATCGTGTGGATGCGCTTTGCCCGCGACGAGAATCTGGATGGGACGCTCGGGGTGAAGCAGGAGCGCCTTCAGCCGGTCGGGATCGCGGAGCATCAGGGTCAGGCGCTTGTACGTGGGGACGCGTCGCGCGAAGCCCATGGTGAGGACGTCGGGATCGAGAGCCGTCTCGACCCACCTCAGGGACGCCGCGGAGGCGGCCCGGTGGAGCCCGGACGCCCGAAGCCGCGCACGGGCGTCGGCGACGAGAGTCGAGCGCATCTCGCGCTTGAGCGCCCACAACTCGGCGTCGGGGATTGCGTCACTCACCCAAGCATCGTCCGTCGGCACGCGCTCCGCCGCGAGCGCGGCGAGCCGCGGATCCACCCAGGTGGGCCCGTGGACACCGTTCGTGATGGAACCGATCGGCACCTCCGACTCGTCGAAGCCCGGCCACAGGTTCCCGAACATCTCGCGCGAGACCTTCCCGTGGAGCTGGGAGACGCCGTTGGCCCGGCCGCCAAGGCGAAGCCCCATGCATGCCATGTTGAAGACGTCGGGGTTGGCCCCGCCGTTCACCTCGTCGCCGAGCGCGAGGACATCCTCGACGTCCACGCCCCACGACGGGAGGGAGAAGTGGTGCTCGATCATCAGCCGCGGAAAGCGGTCGATCCCGGCGGGCACCGGGGTGTGCGTGGTGAAGACCGTGCCGCCGCGCACCGCCTCGAGCGCCTGAGCGAAGGTCCATCCCTCCGCGACGAGTTCGCGAATCCTCTCAACGCCGAGGAAGCCAGCGTGGCCCTCATTCATGTGGAACACCCCGGGCGCGGGGGCGCCGGTGATGCGCGAGAACGCGCGCAGGGCGCGGACGCCGCCGACGCCGAGGAGCAACTCCTGCAGGAGGCGCTCCTCCTCGCGGCCGCCGTAGAGGCGCTCGGTGAGGCCGCGGAGGTCGGGGTCGTTGAGGTGGGTGTTCGAGTCGAGCAGGAGCATCCGCACGCGGCCGACGTCGGCCCTCCACACCTGGGCGTGAAGGATCCGGTCGCCGGGCAGTTCAATCGCGACGATCGTCGGCGACCCGTCGTCCTCGCGGACCAGGGCCAGCGGCATCCCTACGGGATCGAGATGGGGGTAGGCCTCCGTCTGGCGGCCCGTGGCGTCGAGGCCCTGACGGAAGTATCCGGCGCCGTACAGGAGGCCAACAGCGATGATCGGCACGCCGAGATCGGACGCGCTCTTGAGGTGGTCGCCCGCGAGAATCCCGAGGCCCCCCGAATACTGCGGAAGCGCCGCCGCGATCCCGTACTCCGGCGAGAAGTACGCGATCGCCTCGGGGCCTCCGGTGACCGCCGTGCCGTACCAGGACGGCGCCGCGAGGTACTCGGCGAGGTTCGCGACCGCGCCGTCAATCCGCGCGATGAGGGCGGGATCGTCCGCAATCGACGCCAACCGGCTCCCGCTGAGGGAGTGCAGGAAGACGATGGGGTTGCCCCGCGCCCGCGCCCACGCGTCACCTTCGAGGCTCGCGAACAGTTCGCGAGTGGGGGCATGCCACGACCAACGGAGGTTGCGGGCGAGGATCTCCAGGCCGCCGAGGGCGTCGGGGAGGACGGTTCTGACGGTAACGCGTTCGCGAGGTTTCACCTTGGAAGGCTACCCGCGTCGCGTATCCGACATGTAACGCGGGTGTGAGTCACGCGACGACGGTTACCCATGACACCCTCCGGCCCGGTAGTTTCGAACCATGTCCTCCGCCCCTCGCCCGTCTGTTGGACGAATCCCGGTCCTCGGCGTCGGGCCTTCCCTCGAGGAGGGACGGTGGCCAGCCAAGGCCGTCGTCGGCGAGGCCGTGCCCGTGTGGGCAACGATCACGCGCGAGGGCCACGACGCCGTCGGAGCCACGCTCGTCGTGACGGCACCGGACGGCACGACGACCTCGAAACCCATGCCGTGCGAGGACTTCGGCATGAGCCTATACCGGGCATCGACGATCCCGTCGGCGCCGGGCGACTACGTGTTTGCGGTCGAGGCGTGGTCGGACCCCGTGACGACGTGGAGCACCGTGGCCGACGTCAAGCTCCATGCTGGCCAGGACATCCAACTCGTCCTGGCCGAAGGCGTCGCGGTGTTTGAGCGCGCCGCCGAACAGCCGGGGCGCGCGGCCGCTGACGCGAGGGTCCTCTACGGCGCGATCGCTGCCCTCCGCGACATTCGGCTCGACCCGGAGGCGCGGGTGGTCGCGGCCCTGAGCCCGAAGGTGCGCGCCCTGCTCGCACGGGCCCCGCTCAGGGAATGTGTCACGCGCTCCGCGGAGTACCCGCTACGAGTCGACCGCGAGCGCGCGCTCGTGAGCGCCTGGTACGAGATGTTCCCGCGTTCCGAGGGCGCGAGGTACGACGCTCCCACCAAGACCTGGGTCTCGGGCACCTTCGCGACGGCGGCGAGGCGGCTCCCGGCGATCGCGCGCATGGGCTTCGACATCGTCTACCTCACCCCGATTCACCCCATCGGCACCTCCTTCAGGAAGGGCCGCAACAACTCGCTCGACGCCGCCCCCGGAGACCCGGGGAGCCCCTACGCCATCGGCTCGCCCGAGGGTGGTCACGACGCCATTCACCCCCAGCTCGGGACGATGGCCGACTTCCTGACGTTTGTCGCAAAGGCCAAGAAGTCCGGGCTTGAGGTCGGACTCGACTTCGCGCTCCAGTGCTCGCCCGACCACCCGTGGGTCACCGAACACCCCGAGTGGTTTGGGGTCCGCGCCGACGGTTCCATCGCGTACGCGGAGAATCCCCCCAAGAAGTACCAGGACATCTACCCGCTGAAGTTTGATCGGGACCCCGAGGGCCTCTACCTCGCGATCCGCGAGGTGCTCGAGGTCTGGATCCGCGCGGGCGTCACGGCCTTCCGCGTCGACAACCCCCACACCAAGCCGCTGACGTTCTGGGAGCGATTGCTCGCCGACGTTCGGGCCACGCATCCCGACGTCATCTTCCTCAGCGAGGCGTTCACGCTGCCCGCCATGATGCACCTACTGGCGAAGATCGGCTTCCACCAGTCCTACACGTACTTCACGTGGCGCCCGACGGCGACGGAGATGGGCGAGTACCTCACCGAACTGGCGGGCGCCAGCTCCTACTTCATGCGTCCCAACTTCTGGCCAACGACGCACGACATCCTGACCCCCGACATGCAGTCGGGCGGCGCCCCGATGTTCGCGGCCAGGGCGGTTCTCGCGGCGACCGGTTCGCCGTCGTGGGGCATCTACTCTGGCTACGAACTCGTCGAAAACGTCGCGCGGCCCGGCGTCGAGGAACAGATCGACAACGAGAAGTACGAATACAAGCCGCGCGTATGGGCGAGGGCGAGACGACTCGGGATTGCCCGACTGCTCACTAGCCTCAACGAGACCCGACGGGCGCATCCCGCACTCCAGCGATTGCGCGGCCTCACGGTCCACCCGACGGACAACCCCGCGATCCTGTGCTTCTCCCGCTACGTCTCCGCAGAGGAGTCCCCCACCGGACGCGCCGACGCGGTCATCGTCGCCGTGTCGTTCGATCCCTTCCATGAGCAAGCGACCACGGTGACGTTCGATCCTGCGGCGATCGGCCTGACGATCGAACATCCCTTCGCGGTCGAGGACGCGCTGACGGGACAGACCTACGAGTGGGGCGACGCCTTCTACGTCAAGCTCGGCCCCAAGACGTCGATGGCTCACGTCGCGGCGGCGAGGCTCGCGTGACGCGCCTCACCGGGGATCTGCCCACGCCCGCGCGCGACGGGACCGAGGACCCTCTCTGGTACCGCAACGCCGTCTTCTACGAGGTCGTCACGCGCAACTTCCGCGACACGAACGACGACGGCAACGGCGACATCGCGGGCATCATCTCGCGCCTGGATTACCTGGCGTGGCTGGGCGTCGATGCCCTGTGGTTGCCGCCGTTCTACCCCTCGCCCCTCCTCGATGGCGGATACGACATCTCCGACTTCCGCTCGGTCGACAAGCGATTCGGGACGATGAAGGACTTCGAGAGGCTGGTACGGGAGGCGCACGCCCGAGGGATGCGGATCACGATCGACCTCGTGATGAACCACACCTCGGACCAGCATCCGTGGTTCAAGGCGTCGCGTTCCGACCCGAGCGGACCCTTTGGCGACTACTACGTGTGGTCCGACACGAACGACAAGTGGACCGACGCCCGCGTGATCTTCTCCTCGGTTGAGGACTCGAACTGGGCGTGGGACAAGAAGCGCGAGCAGTACTACTGGCACCGCTTCTACTCCCACCAGCCCGACCTGAACTTCGAGAACCAGAAGGTCCAGGACGAGATCTTCGACATCGCACGATTCTGGCTCGGCAAGGGGATCGACGGGTTCCGGCTCGACGCCGTCCCCTACCTCTTCGAGGACGACGACAACGCGGGAGAGAACGACCCCCGCACTCACGCTTTCCTGCGGAAGCTTCGGGCGATGGTCGACGACGAATTCCCCGGGGCGATCCTCCTCGCGGAGGCGAATCAGCGCGCCCCGGAGGCGGCGAAATACTTCGGCACCGACGAAGAGCCCGAGTGCCATCTGTGCTTCCAGTTCCCGGTGATGCCCCGCATCTTCCACGCGATCGAGGCGGGGGACGCGACGCGCCTTCGCGACGTGCTCCACGAGACCCCCGTTCCCGCGGCACGGGGGCAGTGGGCGACCTTCTTACGCAACCACGACGAACTCACGCTCGAGATGGTCGACGAGGCCGAGCGGAAGCAGATGCTCGAGTGGTACGCGCCGGACCCCCGCCAGCGGATCCACACGGGAATTCGCCGCCGCCTCGCGCCTCTCCTTGGGAATTCCCGCCACGCGTTGGAACTCGCGCATGCCCTGATCCTGTCCCTCCCAGGGACGCCGTGCCTGTACTACGGCGATGAGATCGCCATGGGCGACAACGTCTGGCTCAACGACCGCGACTCGGTCAGGACCCCGATGCAGTGGACGCCGGACCGCAATGCCGGCTTCTCGACCGCCGACCCCGGCGCGCTCTACCTGCCCGTCGTGCAGTCGCTTGTCCATCACTACAACGGCGTCAACGTCGAGTCTGCCCTCGCTCAGGAGACCTCACTCCTGTACTGGCTCCGGCGTCTCCTGCACGCTCGCGCGCAACACCCGGTCTTCGCGGACGGCGGCTATCGCGACGTGCCGTCAAGCGAGGCCTCCGTGTTCTCGTTCCTGAGGATCCATTCGGACGAGTCGGTGCTCGTGGCGATGAACTTCTCCACGCTCGAGTGCTCCACGCTCTTGCAGCTGCCCGAGTTCGCGGGCGCTTCCGTCCGGACTCTGATCGCAGGGACGCCCTTCCAGGACGTGGGAGCCGACGGCACTCTCCGACTGACGTTCGCCCCGCACTCCTTCTACTGGCTGGTGGTGAACCATGCCGCGCAAGATTGATCCCGCGCTTCTGGCAGAGGTTGCGGCGGGCATGCACTACGAGCCTCACGCGGTCCTCGGCGCGCACTCCGACGGGGTCGGGGGGGTCTCCATCCGCGTGCTTCGCCCGCTCGCCACCACGGTTCGAATCGAGACGCTCGAGGGCACGTTCGATGCCACCCACGAACACGAGGGCATCTGGGTCACGAACATCGACGCGGCCGAGCCACCGGATTACCGGGTGCACGTCACCTATGACGCGGGTGAGCTCCGCCAGGACGACCCGTACCGATTCCTTCCCACGCTCGGCGACCTGGACATCCACCTGATCAGGGAGGGTAGGCACGAGCGCCTGTGGGAGGTCCTGGGGGCAACCGTCAGGCGCTTCCCCTCTGTGCTGGGAGACGTCGAGGGGACGGCGTTCGCGGTCTGGGCGCCAAACGCGAGGATCGTGCGCGTGGTGGGCGACTTCAACCACTGGCAGGGATCGTCCCACGCGATGAGGGTGATCGGTTCCTCCGGAGTGTGGGAACTGTTCGTTCCGGGGGTCGGATCGGGAACCCGGTACAAGTTCGAGGTGCTCGGACGAGACGGTCACTGGCAACAGAAGGCCGACCCCATGGCGCGAGCCACGGAGGCTCCACCCCAGACGGCCTCGATCGTCACCGAGACGCGGCACGCGTGGAAGGACGGGGAGTGGATGAGCGCGCGCGAGCAACGCGCCCCACACAGAGAGCCCATGAGCGTCTACGAGGTCCACCTTGGCTCGTGGAAACCCGGGCTCTCCTACCGGCAACTCGCGAGCGAACTCGTCGCCTACGTCCGCGACGCGGGCTTCACCCACGTCGAACTCATGCCCGTCGCGGAGCACCCGTTCGGCGGCTCGTGGGGCTATCAGGTCACCTCGTACTACGCCCCGACGGCACGGTTCGGGACCCCCGACGACTTCCGCACCCTCGTCGATGCATTCCATTCCGCGGGCATCGGCGTCCTCCTCGACTGGGTTCCGGGGCACTTCCCCCGCGACGAGTGGGCCCTCGCGAGGTTCGACGGGACTCCGCTCTACGAGCACCCCGACCCCCTACGCGGTGAGCAGCCGGAGTGGGGGACGCTCGTGTTCGACTACGGGCGACCCGAGGTGCGCAACTTCCTCGTCGCGAGTGCCCTTTATTGGCTCAAGGAGTTCCACGTCGACGGGCTACGCGTCGACGCCGTCGCGTCGATGCTCTACCTGGACTACTCGCGCAAGGCGGGGCAGTGGCGCCCGAATATCCACGGGGGCAGAGAGAACCTCGACGCCATCGCTTTCCTCCAGGAGGTCAACGCGACCTGCTACCGCCACTGCCCCGGCATCAGCATGGTCGCCGAGGAATCGACGGCATGGCCCGGGGTCACGGCGCAGACGAGCGCGGGCGGCCTCGGTTTCGGCCTCAAGTGGAACATGGGCTGGATGAACGACACCCTCCGCTACCTTGCGGAGGATCCGATCTACCACTCGCACCATCACGGGACCGCGACCTTCTCGATGATGTACGCGTTCTCCGAGCAGTTCCTCCTGCCCCTGAGCCACGACGAGGTGGTCCACGGCAAGGGATCGCTCTGGGGCCGAATGCCCGGCGACGCGTGGCAGAAGGCCGCGAACGTGCGCGCCCTTCTTGCCTACCAGTGGACCCACCCCGGCAAGCAATTGATCTTCATGGGGAACGAGTTCGCCCAGGAGGCGGAGTGGTCCGAGGGTCGCTCGCTCGATTGGTGGCATCTTGAGGAACCGCTCCACGCGGGCATCCGGCGACTCGTGACCGATCTGAACGCCGTCTACACTGCCCACCCACAGCTCTGGGAGCTCGACGCGGAGCCCGCCGGATTCGAATGGATCGATGCGGACGACGCCGCCCACAACGTCCTCGCCTACCTTCGCAGGGACAGGGCTGGGGCCCCCATCGCGATCGTGGCGAATTTCGCGGGGATCCCGCACGAGGGCTATCGCCTTGGCCTTCCCGAGGGCGGAACGTGGGACGAGATCCTCAATACCGACTCATCCCTGTATGGAGGCTCCGGCGTAGGGAACCTCGGCAAGGTCGCGGCCGGTAAGCGCCAGCACGGCCGGTGGGAGCACTCCGCGGTCCTCCGCATCCCCCCGCTTGCGGTCATCGTTCTCCGGCCGGGATCCGGGACCTAGCACGGCCCTCTCGTGCGGCGCTCTAGTACAGCGCCGATGCTAGGGAGCGGCGGGCCTCGGCCACGGCCGCGTCGTGGATCCCGACCACCTCGAAGAGTTCGACGAGTCGCTCCCTGACCTTCTCCCTCCGCGCCCCGTCCGTCGCCCGCACGGCGTCCAAGAGTCGCGCAAATGCCGCGCTGGCCCGGCCCATGGCGACTTCGGCGTCGGCGGCGCTGAATGCCGCCTCGATGTCGCTGGCGGCGGCGTCCGCGGCGGCGATGAGCGCGGCGAGATCCGCGTCGGCCGTGCGCTGGAAGTGCCGTGCCCGCGCAAGACCAACGCGCGCATCGGAATCCTTCGGGTTCTCCTTGAGCGCACGCGAGTACGCGGCGATCGCCGCCTCGGCGTCGCCCCGCTCCATCGCCTCGATCGCCTCGCGGTGGCCCGGGGGCGTCGGCTCCGGCACGGTCTGGGCGGGGGTGTCCCCCGCCGAAGCCCCCTCGGCGGGCGGGACCGCCGACGCCGCGATCTCGAGCACCTGCTCGTAGAGGGAGGCGATCTGCTCTGCCGTCGCGACCCCCTGGAAGAGGGGCGCCGGCCGGCCGGCGATGATTCCCACTACCGCGGGCACGGAGTACACCTGGAGTGCCTCGGCGATCGAGGGGTTGCGCTGCACGTCGCACCCGACCACCGCCAGCCGCCCCGCGTAGCGCTGGGCGACCTCGGCCAGCAGCGTCGTGAGTTCACGCGAGGCGGGGCTGACTTCCGCCCAGAACGCGATGATGATCGGTAGCCGCCTCGACCGCTCGACGATCGCCCCGAAACTCTCCTCGGTGACCTCATCGACCGCGACGCCGGAGGCGGCACGGTCGCCGGAGGCGGCACGGTCGCCCGAGGCGGGATGCGCGCCCAACGAAGACAGGTCGACGGCGCCGTGGGCGCCGATGGGGACTTCGTCGGTCACGGCGCCTCCGTCAGGGTTACCTTGACGAGGTGATGGTCGGCCGCGACTACGGACGGCAGCAGCGAGGCGTCCTTGGGGACGCTCAGGACGATGAAGTCGCGGTAGTAGTGAACGACCCGATCGGCGAGCGTTCCCGTGAGGAGCGCCTTGTCCGACGCCGGGAGGGCAAGTTGCGCTCCGGGAACCGTGAAGACGCTCGTCACCGTGATGGGGACGAGCACCAACGCGCTCCCCTCCGCGGTCACGACCGCGAACGCCTCGTCCGGCCTCGCCGCGATCTTGTCGACGTAGCTTCCCGCCCGCGCGGCCGCCGCCGCGCTCAGTGCGGTCCTCGCCGCGAACATCCGCTCGCGGTAGGTGTCTGGGGCGAAGGTCGGCGGCGTGGGCTCGCCCTTGGTCAGAAGATCCACATAGGCGTCGATCGCCGCCTTCGGCGTGACGGAGAAGCCCTCGGCATCGAGGGGAATCTGGGTGAATCCGACGCTCTGGTTCGCCATGGCGGGAACGATAGCGGCGGGTAGCATGTGCGCCCACTCGCGCAACTGGTAGTCGGAGCGAGCATCGTCCTGGACCCACATGAGGATGAGTGGAGTGAGGGTCGCGTCCGGCGGAGAGGTGACGACGACCATGGCTCTGGGCCAGTCGTTGGCGTTGCTGGCGTAGACCGCGAGGATGTCGGATGGAAGCACGTCGGGGGCCGCGCCTCCCGCGGCCGCCACGAGATACTCTGCCGAACGAACCGCGGCGGCGTCGCCACCGACGCGAAGCGCTGCGACATCCACCTTCTTCGCGGCGTCCGCCGCGGCGAGAGACGCGAAGGTGTCGGACAAGATCGCGGTGGACTGGTCGGAGAGAACCGCCCCGGGTTGCGCGAACTCCGGCGTTATCGAGGGCACGGGCAACGGGATCTCGCATGCCGCGAGTGACGCGAGCGCAAGCGCCAACGCGCCCGTCATTGCCCACCGCCGAATGGGCGCGCTCACTTGGCGCCTCCCTCGTTCGCGGCGCGCCGGGCGCGCCGCGACCGGGGTTCCGGGGGCGCGTCGATCGGCCCCGGCATCACCTTGGCTTCCGGCTCGGTCTTCGGCACGGCCGCACCCTTCGGCTCAGCTGCGCCCTTTGGCTCAGCCGCGCCCTTTGGCTCAGCTACGCCCTTTGGCTCAGCCGCGCCCTTTGGCTCAGCCACGCCCTTGGGCTCAGCCGTGTTCTCCGGTTCGCGCTTGCCCCTGGGTTCGCGCTTGCCCCTGGGTTCGCGCTTGCCCCTGGGCTCGCGCTTGCGCCTCCGCTCGCGCTTGCGCTCCGGCGCGCCCTCGCCTAGGGAGGTGGGCTCGTCACTCTGGGCCACGACCTCCGTCGTCTCGACCTGGGACTCCGCGACCGCCCCGACCCCCGCCCGACCGGGGCGAAGGTCGAGCCAGAGGAGGGCGAACAAGACCATGCTCATGGCCGCGAGGAGGGCTCCGGCGGAGATGGCGGGCCATGCCCACCCGTAGCCGGGGTCGCGCGACAATTCGATCGAGATCTGGCTCAGCGGCCCGTGACTCCGGGTGATCACGACGACCGCGAGGCCCGCAGGAACGTCGTCAGGGAAGATGTGCGTCGCGCCCGCGCTGACGGTGTTGGAACGCCAGATGTCGCCGGTCAGGTCGTTGCCGTCATAGGAGTAGAGATCCGGCTTCAGCGTCTTGACCTCCGTCCAACTCGAGACCCCCTGGACATAGATCGAGGACTCGCCGCGGTGCCAGGCATACGCGTCGACGGGGCGCGCGGTGCGGGTCTCCATCCATGGCTCGCCCTCGACGACGATGTCCATGACGCCGTCCATCGCAATGACCTGTGGCGGGATGACGACGACCGCCCGATCCAGGGGTGCTGACGCCCACACCACCGCGTCGGGTTTGGCAATCAGTCCCGCACCGCCGGCAATCGCAAAGGCAATGCCAGCGACGCCTGCTGCGATCGCTCCCGCGCGTAACACCACGTGCCTCCCTGGTTCGACCCTCCACTCTAGAAGACAACGCGCGACGCGGCCACGCCGTCGCGTTGTGATGTCTCAATATGGCCACTACCCTGGGAGCGAACACTGCCCCGCAGCCAAGGAGTGCCCATGTCCGAGCCCAACACGCCCTTCCCGATCTCCATGCGGGGATACGACCGTGACGCCGTCGCGGCATTCGTCGGGCAGTTGGAGGACCAGGTGCGCGACGCCCAGCGCGAAGCCGCGGCCGCGCGTGCCGAGGCGGCACGGATTCAGGGCGAGCTTGAGTCCGCCCAGGGCACCCTCCGCGAGGCCGCGAAGCCCACGTACACGGGCCTCGGATCGCGCGTCGAGCAATTGCTCCGCTCCGCGGAGGAGCAGTCCGCCGACGTCCTGACGCGCGCAAACACGCACGCGCAGGAGACGGTGGCGCGCGCCAACCTCGCCGCGCAGCAACTTCGCGCGCGGGCGGACAACGAAGTCGCGGAGTTGCTGACGCAGACGAGACGAGATGCCGAGGAGCTCCGCGCGAGGGCGGAATCCGAGACGGCGCTCCTGCGAGAAGCCACCGAGCGCGAGACGTCCGAATTGACCGAACGGACCAACCGCGACGCCGAGAGCCAGCGCATGACGATGGCGGCCGAACTCAACGAGAAGCGGGCGTCTGCGGAGCGCGAGATCAGCGCCCTCATGGCGACCGCGGAGCGGGAAGCGACGGAACTGCGCGTCGCCAGCCAGCGCGACGCCCAGGAGCTCGCCGACAAGTCTCGAACTGAGTCGGAGCGCCTCGTGAGCGACGCGAAGGCACAGGCGGCGAGCATCATCGACGAGGCGCGCGCCGAGCGCGACAAGACGCGCCAGGAGACCCTGCGCCTGCGCGAGGATCTCCAGGTCGAGGCTGCGCAGAAGCGCGAGGATGCCGAACAGCAACTCAAGCGCCGGTATGACGAGGCGAACGTGGAGTACGAGAAGCTCGTCGCCGATGCGCGAGAACGCGCGGCCGAGGGAGAGCGCCGCGCGCGGGAGGCCCTCGAGCGGGCCGGGATCACGCGCTCCGAGGCCGAGGCTCACGCCGACACCCTCCTCGCCAACGCGCGCAAGAACGCCGACGAGATCATCACCGACGCCCGCGAGCATGCCGAGATGATCATGAGCGAGGCGGTCAACGACGCGGAACGCGAGCGGAGCGCGGCATTGACGGCGGTGGAGGGCCTCAACCGTCAGAGAGAGTCCATCACCTCCTACCTGGACGAGTTGCGTACCCTCCTCGTCTCGGATCCCGCCTCCGTCCGATCGCCCGAGCGAGCCGCCGCCGTCGCCGCCGTGCTCGACGGTGCAACCGATGCCGCTCCCGAGCCCGACCCCACGCCCGACCTTCCAAGCGTGTTCACGCCCGTCGATCAGCTCCTCGACCCCTCCGTCGACGACGTTCCTGCGGCTAGCGGCCCGGCCGACGACGAGCCCGCGGGCCAAGACCTGGGGTCCGACGAGCCCGTCGTCGACCAGCCGGCGAGCGAGGAATCGGGCCCCGACGAGCCCCTGGCCGACGAGCCCGGCGACGTCGAGGATGCCGAGGACGCCGAGTCTCCCCCGCCCTTCCGGCTCGACGACTAGTCGTCGACCGCAGCGTGACCACCTCTCCCGCCAGCAGGGAGCCCGGGAACAGGGACCAGGGCGACCGTGACGCGACCGTCGAGCGCACCCTCGCCCGCGCCGAAGGTCTTGACCGAGCACGAGCCGCCGAGAGCCGCGCCGCGGCCGTTCTGATCACGGACTTCGCTCGACGCGCCAGGGAGGCCAACCTCGCGACCGCTCGCCTGCGCGCCAGGAGTTACGGCGGCAACGCGAGCTACCGCACGAACGTCGACGGCTGGTATATCCGGCGCGACCACTCGGCCGGCGTCGGAGCGGACGGGAACTTCTACGTCCTGTCCGCGCCGTCGAGCCTCGCCGCGCGCGTCTCCGGCGTGGTCATCACGCCCACCAACGCACCCCTGGAACTCGGTAGGGGCGCTCGCGACGGGGAGTCGATCCCTCTCGCCGATGCGCTCGAGAAGCGCCTGGCGGAAGGCGACGCGTTCCCCTAGGAGCGCTCGAACAGGCTTGCCACGGCGGCCGCGACGGCGCGAGGCGCCTCGAGGGGGCTCAGGTGCCCCGCCCCGTCTATCACGACCGTCTCCGTGCCGAGCGCGCGCGCCATCCGATCGGCATCGTCCCGGCTCGCGACCGAGTCGAGGCTGCCCCAAGCGACGACGGACGGCCCGCGAAAGTCCTCGAGCACCGCGGTGCGATCCGGGCGCCCTGCCATCGCGCGCTGACCCCAGGCGGCCGCGGCGGGCACCGTCGCCGCGATGATCGTCGCGGCCTCGTCGACGATGGCCTCGCGACCCTGTCCCTCCAGGCCGACCAGGCCCTCGGCCGCGGCCCGCGGATGGGGGAAGGTGCTCTCGCCCTCGATCGAGCGCGCGGCCTCGAGGCGCGCCGCACGCTTGGCTTCGTCGTCGGCGGCCGACCGCGTGTCGAGCAGCCCGAGCCCCGCGACGGCGTCGGGATGGCGCTGGGCGATGGCGAGGGCGACGTAGCCCCCCATCGAGCAGCCCACCCAGTGCGCCGCGACGGCGCCGATGGCTCCACGTAGGGTCGCGACGGCGGCGTCGGCGATCGCCTCGATGCTGGGCTCCGCGTCAATCCACCGGGGCGTCGTGCCGAAGCCCGGGTAGTCGAATCCGTGCGCCGTGATGTCGCGCGCCGCCAGCTCGCGCTCGAACGGGACCCACATTCGCGCGGTGAGCGGAAAGGCGGGCAGCAGGACGACGGGGGGACGGGTGGGGGTGCCCGCCGCGGGGAAGGCTCCCCGAAGGCCGACATGCAGGACGCGCGGCGGAATGCTCATGGCGAAACCTCCTTGGGGGCGTGTCCGTGCCACACCGCCGACGCGGGCACGTGGGTGGGAAGCGGGGAGCGCGAGGGAGCGATCCTCGCGACGATCTCGTCGAGCACGATGCGCACGTGGCGCTCCCCGACCCACAGGTGCCCCGCTCCCGCGACGGGAACGACGTCGGCGGACGGAAGGGCCGCGAACGCGGCGCGAGCCTGGTCGGGTCGCAGGTAGTCGTCATTCTCGGGGATAAGCGCCAGGACGGGCTTGCCGCTCGCCTGCCACGCCGCAAGGTCGGCCGCGGTCGCGGACTGCAGTGGCGGCGACAAGAGGATCGCCCCCTCGACGTCGAGCGAGCTTCCGTGCCTGAGCGCCACCTCGGTTCCAAACGACCATCCGAGCAGCCAGCGGTTCGGGAGGCCCCGCTCGGCCGCGAACGCGACGGCCGCGCGGGCATCGAGACCCTCCCCCGCCCCGCCGTCGTACGCGCCCCCCGACGTTCCACGGGGCGAGCGGGTGCCGCGCGTGTTGAAGCGCAGGACGGCGACGTCCGCAAGGTACGGGAGCCGCCAGGACGCCTTGCGAAGGACGTGAGAGTCCATGAACCCGCCGTGGGTGGGCAGCGGGTGGAGCGTCACGAGGGTCGCCTCGATTCGTCCCGAGACGGGGAGCGCGAGCTCGCCCACCAAGATCAGCCCATCGTCCGTGCGCAGCTCGACGTCCTCGCGGATGGCGGGAAGCACGGTGGTGGAACGCAGCCCCACCATCTCCGCCTCAGCCACGAGCCCTGCCGAATTTCTCCCAGCAGTTCGTGTGCCAGTGGCGACGCTCGTCGGCCGCGACCTCGGGGCCGAACAGTCCCCCGGCGGCCCACGCGACGACGTGATTGCTCATCGCCGGGATGTCCTGGCCGCACGCCGGGCAGGCATAGGTCTTGTCACGCTGGCGCGAAATCGCCACGTAGAAGGGCTCCCCGCCCGCCCCCGGCTCGATGCGCGCAGGGAAGCCGCTCGTGAGCTTGTCGACGTCCAGCTCGGGATGAGGATCCCCGTAGGGGCGCTTGCGAGACCGGCGTGCCATGCGGCCAGTCTACGTTTCGCGATCCGACGTCATGCCGCCCCCTAGTAGCTCGCCGCGGGCGTCGTCCCCAGCTCCGCAGCCGTCGCGACCGCCGCGACTCCGCGCGTCCGAATCGTCTCCTGATACCAGTACGCCGAGTCCTTCCAGGTGCGCCTCAGCGTGTCGAAGTCGACGCGGAGCAGGCCAAAGCGCTTGGAGAAGCCATGCGCCCACTCGAAGTTGTCCATGAGCGACCACACCATGTACCCGCGGATGTCGACGCCGTCGCCCATCGCCGCGAGGGCCGCCTGGAAGTGATCGTGCAGGTACCGGACGCGGTCCGCATCGTGCACCCTTCCATCGGGGGAGACGACATCGTCGAACGAGGCGCCGTTCTCGGTGATCATCAGGGGAAGACCCATGTCGCGGTGCATCCGGAGCAGGTGCCCATGGAACGCCGACGCGTCCTGGTTCCAGCCCATGGTCGTCTGGGGGCCGTGCGGCTGCTTGAACTCGACGACCTCCGACCCAGGGAACGCCGTTCCGGCGCCCGTTGAGTGCCCGTCGGCCCCCGGCAGGCCCTTGGCACCGGGATTGAACCGGACAACGTGGCTCGAGTAGTAGTTCACGCCGACGACGTCGACGCTTCCCCGGACGATCTCCAGGTCACCATCGCGGACGAAGGACCAGTCGGTCAGCTCGCTGGTGTCTTCGATCAGGTCGGCGGGGTAGGTTCCGGACACGAGCGGGTCCATGAAGATCCGGTTGGCGAGCGCGTCGATGCGGCGGGACGCGTCGACGTCCGCGGGGTTCGAGGGATCCCAGGGCCGCGGAATGTGGGTGTTGAGAACGATGGAGACGGTCGCGTCCGGGGCAACCTCCTTGATCGCGCGGCTCGCGAGGCCGTGGGCGAGGTTGAGGTGGTGGGCGGCGGCCAGCGACCCGGCAGGCTCGTGCCTGCTCGGCGCGTGGCTCCCCTGCGAGTAGCCGAGGAACGCCGTGCACCAGGGCTCGTTGAGCGTCGTCCAGTACGAGATCCGGTCCCTGAACTCCTCCGCCGTGCGTCGCGCGTAGGCCTCGAAGGCGTACGCGGTGTCGCGGTTGGGCCATCCCCCGGCGTCCTCGAGCGGCTGCGGAAGGTCCCAGTGGTAGAGCGTGGCCAGGGGTTCAATCCCGTGCTTCTCGAGTTCGTCGAGTAGCCGGTGGTAGAAGGCGAAGCCCGCCTCATTGAACGCGCCGCTCCCCGTCGGCTGGATCCGCGGCCAGGCCATGCTGAACCGGTAGGCGGTGAGTCCCATCTCGGCCATCGCCGCGACGTCGTCGACGTAGCGGTGGTAGTGGTCGTCCGTGACGTCGCCCGTGTCGCTGTCGCGAATCAGCCCGGGCGTGTGGGCGCGGGTATCCCAGATCGATGGGCCGCGTCCGTCCTCGGCGACGGCGCCCTCGATCTGGTACGACGCCGTTGCGGCGCCGAAGAGGAAGCCGTCGGGGAAGGATGCGGGTGTCGAGGTCATGGGCGAGAGCCTAGCCGAAACGTTTCGATGCCCGAAACCCCCGCGTGGGAGCGCTCCCACGTAGGACGCGTGACGCCTCCCGCGGGGCGGGGGCGGGACTAGAACAGGCGCGCGCTCGAATCGTCGACGCCGCGCATCTCCTGGTAGTCAAGCACGAGGCAGCGGATGCCCCGGTCCTCGGCCAGGACGCGCGCCTGGGGCTTGATCTCCTGCGCGGCGAACACTCCCTCGACGGGGCTCAGCATCGGGTCCCTGCCAAGGAGTTCGAGGTAGCGCGTCAACTGCTCAACCCCGTCGATGTCGCCCCTGCGCTTGATCTCGACCGCGACCGTCACGCCGGTCGCCGATTTGGCAAGGATGTCCACGGGCCCGATCGCGGTGGGGTACTCCCGCCGCACGAGCGTGTAGCCCTCCCCCAGCCGCGTGATCTGCTCGGCGAGCAGCGTCTGAAGGTGGGCCTCCACCCCGTCCTTCACGAGGCCGGGGTCGGCGCCGAGCTCATGCTCGGTGTCGCTAAGGATCTCGTGAATCTCGATCCGCAGGCGGTCGTCCGTCTTGCCGTGCTGCACGAGCCACACTGCAAGGGCGCCGCGGGAGGCGGCGTCCTCGTCGGGCTCGAGCTCGCGGAGCGTGCACGGGGGGCTCATCCAGTTGAGCGGCTTGTACGAGCCGCCGTCGGAGTGAAGGAGGACCGAGCCATCTGCCTTGATCATGATGGCCCGGGTCGCGAGAGGAAGACGCGCGTCGAGCCTGCCGGCGTACTCCGCCTCGCACCGCGCTATGACGACTCTCACCGCTCTACGGTACTTGAGCGGGGACTGCATGGTCCGCCGGTCAGATCAGCTTCGAGAGCGCAATGGCGGCGCGTTCCATCTCTTCCGGCCCACCGTGCCCTTCATCCTCGACGACGACGAGTTCACTACTGGGCCAGGTTTGGTGGAGGACCCACGGCGTGATGGTCGGTCC
Organism: uncultured Actinomycetota bacterium; assembly: GCA_963830335.1. Lineage (GTDB taxonomy): Bacteria > Actinomycetota > Actinomycetes > Actinomycetales > Demequinaceae > JAFGBM01. The sequence goes on along the minus strand of CAWHLX010000006.1, from coordinate 34,023 downwards.
GCTTACGTCGCGGCGGCCGTGAATAAGGGTCGCGGGAATGCCATCGAGCTCCGCGGCGCGTTCACGGATTCGGGCCGCACCGGGCAGGAAGCAGTCGTTGGCCCAGTAGTGCGTCACGAGCGTGGCGAAGTTTTCCCGTTCACGGTCGTCCTCAAACATCGGGCCCGGAGCCCAATGTGGGTCCAACGAGACATGCGTGCTCTCCCACGCCTCCCATGCAAGGGCAGCGTCAGCGCGCACCACGGGGTCGGGGTTGCGGAGGAGCCGTGCGTAGGCATCGACGGGTCGCTCTCCATTGCGTGCGACCGAGCGGAACCGTGCCCACGCCTCCGGAAAGATCACGCTCACGCCCTCGGTGATCCACTCGATTTCTTCACGAGCCCCCGTGGTCACCGCCACGAGCACGAGGCCCGTCACCTTGCTCGGAAACTCGAGCGCGTACGCCATCGCTAGGGTGCATCCCCAGGAAACACCGTGCAGCACCCAGGCGTCCACACCCAAGTGTTCGCGAAGCGCCTCAAGGTCGGCGACGAGGGCTTGTGTCGTGTTGCTGTCCAGCGAGTCCAATTCGTCAATGGCGAGCGGCGTGCTTCGTCCGCAGCCGCGCTGATCCAGCCCTACGATCCGGTACTTCGTTGGATCGAAGCGTCGACGGTAGCCCCCGCGTCCGAGACCACTGCCCGGACCGCCGTGGAGGTAGATCGCCGCATGTCCGCCGGGATTCCCGGACTCCTCCCAGAACAGCCGCGCTCCGTCGGGGCGATCCAACCACCCGTGGGCGTAGGGGGTGATCGGCGCGAACATGCAATCAGCCTAAGGGTGGCGATGATGACCCTCACGCGATCACCCTCGTGCGAGACAACGCCGCGCCCCCGACACGGCTATGCGCCGCGCTCATCCTGGGAGTCGGCGATCACGGTGACGGTGTCCTCGTCGAACGACAGGAAGCCCCCCGTGATCGGGAGCACCGACCGCTTGCCCTCAAGGTCATCCACCGTGACGTTTCCCGCCCTGAGCACGGACATGATCGGTTCGTGCGCCGGGTATAGGCCGATCGAGCCCTCGATGGCCGGGGCGGTGACGAAGGTCGCCTGTCCCGACCAGCGGACGCCGTCCGGGCCGACAATGTCGACGGTGAGCGCCATGACCTAGCTACTCTCCTTCTCGATGCGGATCCAGTTCTTCGCGAGGTCATCGAGCCCGCCGATGTTGAAGAATGCCTGCTCGGAGATGTGGTCGTAGGTTCCCTTCACGATCCCCGCGAACGCCTCGACGGTCTCCTTGAGGGGCACGGTCGAGCCGGGGACGCCGGTGAATTGCTGAGCCATGTAGGTGTTCTGCGACAGGAACTGCTGGATCTTGCGCGCGCGCGACACGATGATCTTGTCTTCCTCGCTCAGCTCGTCGACACCGAGGATCGCGATGATGTCCTGGAGCTCCTTGTTGCGCTGCAGGATCGCCTTGACGGCCGAGGCTGTCTCGTAGTGGTCCTTGGTGACGTAGCGCGGGTTGAGAATGCGAGACGTCGAGTTGAGCGGGTCGACGGCGGGGTAGAGGCCTCGCGACGCAATCTCGCGGCTCAGCTCCGTCGTCGCGTCGAGGTGAGCGAACGTCGTTGCCGGCGCCGGGTCGGTGTAGTCGTCCGCGGGCACGTAGATCGCCTGGAGCGACGTGATCGAGTGGCCGCGCGTCGAGGTGATGCGCTCCTGGAGGCGGCCCATCTCGTCCGCGAGTGTGGGCTGGTAGCCCACGGCGGACGGCATGCGGCCGAGCAGCGTCGAGACCTCCGAACCAGCCTGGGTGAAGCGGAAGATGTTGTCGATGAACAGAAGGACGTCCTGGCGCTGAACGTCCCGGAAATACTCGGCCATCGTCAGCGCGCTCAGGGCGACGCGCAGGCGCACGCCCGGCGGCTCGTCCATCTGGCCAAACACGAGGGCCGTCTGCTTGATGACTCCCGACTCGGTCATCTCGGCAATGAGGTCGTTGCCCTCGCGGGTGCGCTCCCCCACGCCCGCGAACACCGACACGCCGTTGTGGTTGTTCGCGACACGGTAGATCATCTCCTGGATGAGGACGGTCTTCCCGACGCCGGCGCCGCCGAAGAGGCCGATCTTGCCACCCTCGACGTACGGGGTGAGGAGGTCGATGACCTTGATTCCCGTCTCGAACATCTTCGTCTTTGGCTCAAGTTGGTCGAAGGCGGGGGGCTGGTGGTGAATCGGCCAGCGCTCGGTGATCTCGATCTTCTCGCCCGGCTTGGCGTTAAGCACCTCGCCGATCACGTTGAAGACATGGCCGAGCGTGACATCGCCCACGGGGACGGAGATGGGCGCGCCGGTGTCGCGAACCACGGTGCCGCGGACGAGTCCGTCCGTCGGTTTGAGGGCGATGGCGCGCACCATGTTGTCGCCGAGGTGCTGCTCCACCTCGAGCGTCATGTGGAGAACCGACTCCTCCTCACCCTGCGCGCTGAGGTCAATGTCCACCTCGAGGGCGTTGTACATGTCCGGGATCGCGTCGGCGGGAAACTCGATGTCGACGATCGGGCCGGTGACGCGCGCGACCCGGCCGACCGCGAGCGCGCGAGGTGGCGCGGCGGCCGCCTTCTTCTGCGGCGTCTTGCTGGTCGGCGTCTTGCCGGTTGGCGTCTTCTTCGCAGTCGCCTTGCCGGTCGGGGTCTTTCCAGGCGTGGTGGGCATTCTCTTCTCGTTTCCGGTCACGATGAGGCCGCGAGCGCATCCGCGCCCGAGACGATTTCGCTGATCTCTTGGGTGATCTCGGACTGGCGCGCCGCATTCGCGAGCCTGATGTAGTTCCGGATCATGTCTTCCGCATTGGTCGTCGCGGTGTTCATGGCACGCTGGCGAGCCGCGAGCTCGCTCGCCGCCGACTGGAGGAGGTGGCTGTAGACGCGGGCCTCAATGTATCGGGGCAGGAGCGCGTCGAGAACCTCCTCTGCGGAGGGCTCGAAGTCGTAGAGGGGGGGCACGCGCTCGTCCGCTCCAAGTTCTCCCTCGACAACCTCCAGCGGGAGCGCCCGAATCACCCGGGGTTCCTGGTAGACCATCGAGTGATACCTGGTGTACACGATGTGGATCTCGGCGACGCCGCCCTCGTCCGCGGGGGCGAGGAAGGCCGCGAGCAGCGTGCGGGCGATCTCGAGCGCGGTCTCGAGCGAGGGAGCGTCCGAGCCCCCCGCCCACTGCCCCGCGAGCGGGCGGCGACGAAAGTGGAAGTACGAGAGGCCGCGGCGGCCGGCGACGTACTGCACGACCTCCTTGCCCTGGTCCATCAACTGCTCGCGCAGCCGCTCCGACGACCGCAGCGCGTTCGCCGTGTACGCGCCCGCCATGCCGCGATCCGCCGTCACGACGAGGAGCGCCACCCGATTGGTGTCGCCCCGCTCGATCGTCAGCGGGTGGTCGACGTGCGCATTCTCCGCGACCGCCTCGATGGCGCGGGTGATCGCCTTGGAGTACGGCGAGGCCGCCCCCACCCGCTCGCGAGCCTTCCCGATGCGCGAGGCAGCAATGAGCTCCATCGCGCGGAAGATCTTCTTGAGCGACTGGGTCGACCGGATCCGCTGCCGGTAGACGCGCTGCTTGGCACCCATGCTTGGCTAGGCCCTCGACTTCCTTCTCACGATCTTGTCCTGCTCGACCTCGACGTCGACGCCGTCCGCGACGGTGGTCTTCGTGGTCAACTCGGTATCCTCCGCCCCGGTGAACGTCGAGAGATAGTCGTCAACGGCCGTACCGAGCTGCGCCTCAAGGGCATCCGAGAGCACCCCGGTCGAGGCTATCTGGTCGAGGATCTTGGTGTTGCGGCGCAGGTGGTCGAGCAGTTGCCGCTCGAACACGAGGACGTCGGGCAGCGGCAACTGATCCAGTTTGCCCTTGGTGCCCGCCCAGATGGAGACCACCTGTTCCTCGATCGGGTACGGCGAGTACTGAGGCTGCTTCAGGAGTTCCATGAGGCGCGCCCCGCGGGTCAGTTGCTGGCGGCTCGCGGCGTCAAGGTCGGATGCGAACATCGCGAAGGCCTCGAGCGATCGGTACTGGGCGAGGTCGATCTTGAGCGTTCCCGAGACCTTCTTCATCGCCTTGACCTGGGCGGCGCCGCCCACGCGCGACACCGAGATGCCCACGTCGATCGCCGGGCGTTGGTTCGCGTTGAAGAGGTCGGACTGGAGGAAGATCTGGCCATCGGTGATGGAGATGACGTTGGTGGGGATATACGCCGAGACGTCGTTCGCCTTGGTCTCGATAACGGGAAAGCCCGTCATCGAGCCCGCGCCGAGGTCGTCGGAGAGCTTGGCGCAGCGCTCGAGCAGGCGGGAGTGCAGGTAGAAGACGTCCCCGGGGTACGCCTCGCGCCCCGGAGGACGACGCAGCAGGAGCGACACTGCGCGATAGGCCTCGGCCTGCTTGCTCAGGTCATCGAAGACAATCAGGACGTGCTTGCCGCCGTACATCCAGTGCTGGCCGATCGCCGAGCCGGTGTACGGGGCCAGGTACTTGAACCCCGCGGGGTCGGAGGCCGGAGACGCGACGATCGTCGTGTACTCGAGCGCACCGGCCTCGTCGAGCGCGCTCCGCACGGAGGCAATCGTCGAGCCCTTCTGCCCGATCGCGACGTAGATGCAGCGCACCTGCTTGGTGGGGTCGCCCGTCGCCCAGTTCGCCTTCTGGTTGATGATCGTGTCGATCGCGATGGCGGTCTTTCCCGTTTGGCGATCGCCGATGATCAGTTGACGCTGGCCCCTGCCGATGGGGATCATCGCATCGATGGCCTTGAGGCCGGTCTGGAGCGGCTCGTGGACCGACTTGCGGAACATCACGCCCGGGGCCTGCAACTCGAGTGCCCTGCGGGCCTCGGTGGCGATCGCTCCCAGTCCGTCGATCGGAGTTCCTAGGGGATCGACGACGCGCCCAAGGTAGCCGTCGCCGACGGCGACCGAGAGGACCTCGCCGGTCCGGTGGACCTCCTGGCCCTCCTCTACACCCGTGAACTCACCCAGGATGACGACGCCGATCTCCCGAACATCGAGGTTGAGCGCGAGTCCGAGCGTCCCGTCCTCGAACCGCAGCAACTCGTTCGCCATGGCCCCGGGGAGACCGTCGACCTGAGCGATGCCGTCGGAGGCAAGCGTCACGTGCCCCACCTCGGACTCGATGTTTCCCGACGGCTTGTACGAGTGGACGTACGTGTTGAGAGCCGCCCGGATTTCGTCCGGACTGATCGTCAGGTCAGCCATGGTGTATCTCTCCTGTCATCCCCGCGCGAGCGGGAGGGTCGCGACTAGCCGACCAGTTGTCGTTGTACCTCGTCGAGTTTGCTCACGATCGTGCCATCCACGACCCGATCCCCGACCTGAATCCGTATCCCGCCGATGACCGAGGGATCGATGGAGACGTTCAACCGAACCTCGCGACCGAGGGAGGCGCGCAGGATGCTAGCGAGCCTCTCGCGGTGGGCGGCGCCGATTTCCACCGCGGACGTCACCTCCACGACCGACCTTCCGCTCCGGGCCGCGGCGACCGCGATGTAGTACGCGAGCGCGTCCTTGAGCCTCCGCTTGCGCGGCTGGCGTGCCGCCCTCTCGATGAGGGCAAGGGTCGTCGGGCCGACGGATGCGCCGAAGAGCTCCCGCGCGAGCCTCGCGCGCGCGTCCGGATCCGCGGAGCGATCCCCGAGCGCGGAGAGAACCTCGCGCTCCGTGGCGAGAAAGCGTTCCACCCTGAACAACTCCCGTTCGAGCGCCTCGAGCCGCCCCTCCGACTGCGCCGTCGCGAGGTACGCCTCGACGGCCGCGTCCTCGATTGCGTCGCCCAGGTCGCTCGCGAGGATCCACCGGCGATGCGCGAAGGCGACGACGAGGTCCCGCACCCGCGGATCGAAGGCCCCGAAGAGCGACGCCACGAGCGTGCTCTTATCCGTGCCGGACCGCGCGGGATCGGTCAGGGCGCGGCGCAGCGAGCCGGAGGAGTCGAGAGCGTCGACGACGGAGAACAACTCCTCCGCGAGCCGCGTCGCGCCGGCTCCGGCTGCGGTCGCAACCGCACCGAACTGCGCCAACACGGCATCCCTGGAGACCTCGCTCGTTCCGCGCATCGTCAGCCTTCGGCTTTGACGGAGGATTCGAGCTCGTCGAGGAAGGCGTCAACGACGCGCTGTTGGCGCGCGTTGTCGGCGAGGGCTTCGCCCACGATGCGTCCCGCGAGCTCGGTTGCGAGAGCGCCGACGTCAGATCGCAGGGCAATGATCGCCTGCAGGCGTCCTGCCTCGATCTGCTTGATGGCGAGCGCGGTGAGGTGTTCGGCGTCCTTGACGGCGCTGGCCCGGGCGTCCCTGAGTATCTGTGAGGCCTCGGCGCGCGCGTCGTCCCGCAGACGCGCCGCCTCGGCGCGCGCGTCGGTCAGCTGCGCGGTGTATTCCTTCAGCGCGGCGGCGGCCTCGGCCTGGGCCGCCTCGGCTCGGGCGATCCCGCCCTCGATCGTCTCGGAGCGCTCGTCGAGGATCTTGTTGAGCTTGGGCAGGATCCAGACCCGGAAGGCGATCGCGATCATCGCGAAGACGACGAGTGACCACAGGAGGTCGAAGTTCGCGGGGAGGAGTGGATTGGGTGCCGACTCTTCTCCGGCGGCGGCGAAGACGATGGACGCGAGCATTACGTGAACAGGTACCCGACGATGAGGCCGAGGAGCGCGAGCACCTCGACGAACGCGACACCGATGAACATCGTCGTGCGTAGCTGACCGGCGACTTCGGGCTGGCGAGCCATGCCCTCCACGGTCTTGCCAATGAGGATGCCTAGGCCAATCCCGGGGCCGAGGGTCGCGATGCCGTAGCCGATGGTCGCGATGTTGCCGTTAAGGGCCTGAATCGTGGTGTCCACGGTGGTTCCTTTCGTGTTTAGTGTTCGTCCTCGAGCGCCATGTTCAGGTAGACGGCCGAGAGCATGATGAAAACGTACGCCTGGAGAAGCGCGACGAAGATCTCGAAGAGCGTGAAGGCGAGGGCGGCCGTTAGGGAGAGCGCCCCGACCCCCGCGATCGCCCCGGAGGCCTCGAAGAAGAAGAACTGGGTGGCCGCGAAGCACAGCGCGAGCAGAAGGTGCCCCGCCATCATGTTCGCCGTGAGCCGCAGCGCGAGCGTCGCCGGGCGAAGCAGGAACACCTGGAGCGCCTCGACGGGCGTGAGGAGGGGGTAGATGTACCAAGGGACGCCCGGTGGGAACAGGCTCGCCTTGAGGTAGCCCAAGACCCCGTGGTGTCGGACGCCCGCGGCCAAGTAAAGAAAGTACACCCATGCCGCCATCACGATCGGGAGTCCAACGAGGGACGTGGCCGCGAGGTTCAGGAACGGGATCACTCCCGTCAGATTGAAAACGGCGACCGCGAGGAAGAGCGTGGTGAGAAATGGGACATAGCGCTTGGCGCGCTCTTTGCCCATGACCTCCTCGACCACCTGGACGCGTACGAAGTCCAGGACAATCTCGACGAACACCTGCCCGCGGCGCGGAACGACGCGCGCCCGCTGCGCGACGATGGCGAAGACCCCGATCAGCACGGCGGCGGCGAGGATGCGGACGACCACCACCCTGTTGATCTCGAACATCGTCCCCTCAAAGAGGACGGCGTCGGGGAAGAAATCGAGCACGGAGGGCGGGTGGAAGCCGTCGGAACGTACCAGCCAGGACCAGAAGCCGTCGGTTCCGGAGGCTCCCGTGCCGTCGGCGCCGAGAGCAATCGGGCTGAACGCAGCCGCGAGAGTCAACATGGCCGCTCCGATGGCAAGCCTCTCGAGGGCGCCTGCATGCGCCACTTCAGTGCTTGGGACGGGACCGAGCCTAACGTATCGCGACCCCCTACTTCGAATCCGGCACGACGTATGGGACGCGACTCGATCGAACAGCCCACAGGTCCACCGCGAGCGACGCGACAACGCCTGCAAGCATCGTCCAGGCGAAGGCTTCTCGGTGGAAGCCCTCGATCCTCGACACCGCGGCGACAACAGCCACGAGAAACACCATCTTTCCCAGCCAGATGCCCGTGACGACGGCGCCGAATGCCGCGGCGGGGCGCTCGGCCCCAAGGAGCATCGACGCCGGCGTCGCGATACCCGCGATCGCCGCCGCTACAACCCCGGTGGCCGCCCCGACTGCGGCGCCCGCGCCGTCCGCAATCCACCCGGTGCCTATTCCCACGACGGCGATGACGCCCAGCGCGATCGCGACTCCGACCAGGGCCCTCCGATAGACGGCACGTTCCTCGCTCACCTCTTGCCTCCCCGGACGACGGGCGTGGAATCCCCGTCGGCGACGACGCCCCCGCGCCGGGAGGAGCGGCGCCGCCGAACCCTCGACGCCGCCGACTGGAGCGCGTCGACGGCGCGTAACCGGGACGACTGCAGGGCCAGCGAGAGCGCGTCCCGGAACTTCGGCGAGAAGGTGATCACCGCGGCGGCGACGACGCCAAAGCCGAGCAGGATCGCGGCGTAACGAACGCCCATGAACACCAGCGAGACCGTCCCGAAACTGAGCACGGCGGTCCAGATGTAGAGCACGGCCACGGCCCATCGGTGCGAGTGCCCGAAGCGGAGGAGCCGGTGGTGAAGGTGATGGGCGTCCGCGGTCCACGGGGACTCTCCCCGAATAGTCCGGCGAATGACGGCGAGAGCCATGTCCGCCAGGGGAACCGCGACGACCATGATGGGAAGGATGATGGGCACAAAGGCGGGCACGAGCGCGCCCCGCTGCTTGATGATCTCCGGGTCGACCTGGCCCGTCACGATGATCGCGGCGGCGGCCATCGTGAGCCCGAGCACCATCGCTCCCGAGTCGCCCATGAAGATGCGGGCCGGATGCACGTTGTGCGGAAGGAAACCGAGACAGGCGCCGACGAGCGCGGCGAGCACGAGCGTCGCGAGGCTCGAGTAGTCGCCCGGCGACGCGTCCCGCGCGAGGACGTAGGTGTAGACGAAGAGGGCGGCGGCGCCGATCGCTATCATGCCCGCCGCGAGGCCGTCGAGGCCGTCCACGAAGTTCACCGCATTGATCGCAATGACGACGATGAGCATGGTCGCCGCGAGCGACAGCGGGCTCGAGGCGATGGTAAGTCCCGCGATCGGGACGGTCACGAGCTGGACCCCTCCCCACGCGAGGATCCATGCCGCGAACACCTGCCCGGCGAGCTTCGCCATCCAGTCGAGGTCGTAGATGTCGTCGATCACCCCGAGAAGGCAGACCAGGCCCCCGCCCGCGAGGACGGCCCATGCCGCCCCCGAGACCTCGAAGACCCTCCCGAGGAAGGGAACGCGGCTGGCGACCACGATCGCGGCCACGAGCCCAAGATAGATGGCGACGCCGCCGAGCCGGGCGGTCGGGACGGTGTGGACGTCGCGTTCGCGGGCGGTGGTCACCGCGCCGACGCGGTAGGCCAGGTGCCGCATCACGGGCGTCGCCACGTAGGTGACGAGCGCCGCAATCACCAGGAGAGCGAGGTAAACCTTCACCCGGAGGACCCCCCGTCGACCGCTCCCTTGCCCGCGACCGCTTCCAGCTCGTCGCGATGAAGCGCCCCGTCGCGCACGATGCGGATCCGGTCACCCGTCGCCACGATGATCGTCGACGGCAGCCCGATCGGCGTCTCACCGCCGTCAAGGTAGACGGACACTGCGGAACCCAGTTGCCACTCGGCGCCCTCGACCGAGGTCGCCGGCGGCCCACCCGTGCGATTCGCGCTCGTCACGGCCATCGGGCCGGTGCGGAGAAGGAGCGCGAGCGCAACGGGGTGTTTCGGCACGCGTAGCGCTACCGTCCCGCCCGTCTCTCCCAGGTCCCACGCGAGGGACGGCTGGGCGTTCAGGATGATCGTGAGGGGCCCGGGCCAGAAGGCATCCATGAGGGCGCGGGCGTAGTCCGGCACCTCTCGCGCGATTCCGTCGACCGTTCCGGCCGACGGGATGAGCACGGGGGGAGGCATCTCGCGCCCGCGACCCTTGGCCGCGAGAATCGCCTCGACCGCCTCCGGTCGGAATGCGTCGCATCCGATCCCGTACAGCGTGTCGGTCGGGAACACGATCGCCTCGCCGCGCTCGACGGCGTGCACCGCGGCGTCGAGCGACGGGCCCGACGACGCTGGGTCCATGGCGGGAAGGATCACGTGCGCCAGTCTCGCACGCGTCAGGCGCGGGTGGCCACGACGAAGCGCTCTCGCCCCGTGTGATCCGCGCAGGTCTCGACGCCCGTCCAGGCCCTCGTTCCGTCCAACATCGTCGCCTCCAGCATCGCGCGAACGACCGCCCCCTGCTCGTCGCCGTGTTCCATGACGAGGATGCCCCCCGGCCGAAGGAGCCGGGCCGCGGCGGTCACGATGCCGCGCGGGACCTCGAGCCCGTCCGCGCCGAGGCCGAACAGCGCGACGGCGGGGTCGTGATCGGCGACCTCCACATCGCGGGGCGTCGCCCCCGGGGGGATGTACGGCGGGTTGGAGACCACAACGTCGAGCATGGAGTCGCGGTCACCCAGCGCGGTACGGGCGTCCGCCCGCGCAACGTCCAGGCGCTCCCTCACGTCCGGTTCCTGCGCCGCGACGTTCCGCTCAAGGTAGGCGAAGGCGGCGGAGTCGAGTTCGATCAGGCTCACCCTTGCCGTGGGGACCTCGACGGCGATCGAGATTCCTATCGCGCCCGTGCCAGCGCAGAGGTCGGCGCAGGACGGGACGTCCCCGCGTCCGGCCACCGCGACCGCGGCCCGGATGGCGCGCCCCGCGACGACCTCGGTCTCCGGGCGCGGCACGAACACCCCCGGACCGACCTCGAGCGACAGGGTTCGGAAGGCGGCGAGGCCGAGAATGTGCTGGAGCGGCTCGCGCGCCGCGCGGCGGGCGACCGCGGCCTCGAGTGCCGCGTGACCGGGGCCTCCCAGAACGAGGCCATCGGGAACGACGTCGCCGCGCGCCATGCGCACGCGGACCTCGGGCGTCGCCATGCCCGCGGCGTGACCGACAAGGGCGATCGCATCGGCGAGGGGGCTGGCGACTCCCGCCGCGTCGAGGCGGGCGGAGACGGTCTGGGTCAGCGACCGGAGCGACTCCCCCGCCACCGGACTACCCCCCGCCGCCGGATTACCCCCCGCCACCGGACTACCCCCCGCCACCGGACTACCCCCCGCCACCGGACTACTCCTCGTGCGCGGAGAGCCGCTCGGCCTCGTCCGCGTCGATCGCGGACTGGATGACGGGACCGAGCTCACCGCCGAGTACCTGGTCGAGGTTGTAGGACTTATACCCGGTGCGATGGTCGGCGATCCGATTCTCGGGGAAGTTGTAGGTGCGGATGCGCTCGGAACGGTCGACGGTGCGAACCTGGGAACGGCGCATGTCCTGGGCCTCGGCGGCCGCCGCGTCGCGCTGCGCCGCGAGAAGCCGTGCTCGGAGGATGCGGAACGCCGACTCCTTGTTCTGGAGCTGGCTCTTCTCGTTCTGGCAGCTGACGACGATCCCGCTGGGCACGTGCGTCAGCCGGACGGCCGAGTCCGTGGTGTTGACGGATTGGCCGCCGGGCCCCGACGAGTGGAACACGTCGACGCGCACGTCGTTCATGTTGATCTCGATGTCGGCGACCTCCTCGGCTTCGGGGAAGACGAGCACGCCAGCCGCCGAGGTGTGAATGCGTCCCTGCGATTCCGTGGTGGGGACCCGCTGCACGCGGTGGACGCCGCCCTCGTACTTGAGGTTGGCCCACACGCCATTCTCTGGATCGGGGTTGCCCTTGGCCTTGATGGCAATGGAGATGTCCTTGTAGCCGCCGAGCTCCGTCTCGGTGGCGTCGAGCACTTGCGTGGTCCACCCCTGGCGCTCGGCGTACTTGAGGTACATCTTCACCAGGTCGCCCGCGAAGAGCGCCGACTCGTCGCCGCCCTCGCCCGCCTTGACCTCGAGGATCACGTCGCGGGCGTCATCGGGATCACGTGGCAGAAGGATGCTGCGGAGGGCCGCTGTCGCCTCATCCGCGGCCTCTCGCAGCGCGGGAACCTCGGCCGCGAACTCGGGGTCCGTCGCCGCCATGTCCTCTGCGGCGGCGAGGTCGCCGACCGCCCCGTCCCACGCACGATGCGCGGCTACGACGCGGCCGAGTTCGGCGAAGCGCCTGCCGAGGGTTCTGGCGCGCACGGCATCGCCGTGCACGGCAGGGTCGGAGAGTTGACGCTCAATGTCCGCGTATTCGTCCAGCAGGGGCTGGACCGCGGAGAAGTTCTCGGCCATCGCGGGCGTCCCAAGCGGGGACTACTTCGCGGCCTTCGTACCGTAGCGCTTCTCGAACCGCGCGACGCGGCCACCGGTATCGAGGATCTTCTGCTTGCCCGTGTAGAACGGGTGGCACTCGCTGCATACGTCGGCGTTGATGATGCCGCTCTTGGCCGTGGATCGCGTCGTGAAAGTGGCGCCGCACGTGCACGTGACAACGGTCTCCACGTACTCGGGGTGAATGTCCTTCTTCATGATCTCCCTTAACGGCCCCCGGGTCGGTCGCGAATCTCGCGCCCGTGAACCGTGAGGCCAGCGACCTATGGTACTACCTGGCGGATACAGCGTCGGATGGGGCCTAGTCTTCGTGCCCGTTGCCCGGGGTGGTCTTCTGGACCTGGAGCAGGAACTCGATGTTGGTCTTGTTCTCCTTGAGCTTCTGCAGCAAGAGCTCGATCGCCTGCTGCTGGTCGAGCGCGCTGAGCACGCGGCGCAACTTCCATGCGACCTTGAGCTCGTCCGGCGGGAGCAGAATCTCTTCGCGGCGAGTACCGGAGGCGTCGACGTCAACCGCGGGGAAGATGCGCTTGTCCGCGAGGTTCCGGCTGAGCTTGAGCTCCATGTTGCCGGTGCCCTTGAACTCCTCGAAGATGACCTCGTCCGCCTTGGAGCCCGTCTCGACCAGGGCGGTCGCGAGGATCGTGAGCGAGCCGCCGTGCTCGATGTTCCGCGCGGCGCCGAAGAAGCGCTTGGGCGGGTAGAGCGCGGACGAGTCGACGCCTCCGGAGAGGATTCGGCCCGACGCGGGGGCGCTGATGTTGTAGGCGCGGCCGAGGCGGGTGATCGAGTCGAGCAGGATCACGACGTCGCGGCCAGCCTCGACCAGTCGCTTGGCGCGCTCGATGGCGAGCTCGGCGATCGCCGTGTGGTCGGTCGCGGGGCGGTCAAACGTCGAGGCGACAACCTCGCCCTTGACCGTCCGCTGCATGTCCGTGACCTCTTCAGGCCGCTCGTCGACGAGAACAACCATGAGGTGAACCTCGGGGTTGTTCGTGGTGATCGCGTTGGCGATCGCCTGGAGGACGAGCGTCTTTCCGGCCTTGGGGGGCGAGACGATAAGGCCTCGCTGGCCCTTGCCGATGGGCGAGACGAGGTCAATGACGCGTGTGGTCATGACGGTCGGGACCGTCTCGAGTTGGAGGCGCTCCTGCGGGTACAGCGGCGTCAGGTCGCCGAAGCTGACGCGTTGACGCGCCTCCTCGACCGTCTGGCCGTTGATCGTCTCGACGGACGCGAGCGCGCTGAACTTCTGGCGCTGGCCGCGCTCGCCCGGGCGGGGGGGGCGGACGGTGCCCGTGATGGCATCGCCCTTGCGCAGCCCGTAGGTGCGGATCTGGTTGGTGGAGACGTAGACGTCCGCCTTGCCGGGCAGATACCCGCTCGTGCGGATGAACGCGTAGTTGTCCTGAAGGTCGACGAGCCCGCCCATCGGGGTGAGTTCCTCGCCGTCGCGAACCTCGTCGTCCTCGCGCTCGTCGCCGCCGCCGCCCGAGGGGCCGTTGTCGCGCCCGCGATCGTTGCCGCGGCCGCGGCCGCGGCCGCGTCGGCGCCGGCTGTTGCGGTCCTCTTCCCCAGCGCGCGAGTTGCGCGAGCCGTCGTCGCCGCGGGGCTGTCGCTGCTGGGTGCCGCCGTCGCCGCCGTCGGACGCGGCGTGGGCCACGGCCTCCTTGGCGCGCTGCTGGCGATCGGGGTTCTGGCGATCGGAATTCTGGCGACTAGAGTTCTGGCGATCGGGGCTGTCAGGAGCCGACGCGGCACTGGGGGCCCGCGATTCGGCCTTCGCGGGCACGACCCCGCCGTTGTTGATGGCTTCCATCAGTTCGCTCTTCTTCATCTTGGTGGTGCCGGAGACTCCCAGCTCCGAGGCGAGAGCCTGCAGCTGGGGAAGTCTCATGGCGGTCAGGCCCGTCGCGCCGGATGTGGTCTGCGGGGCCTCGGTTGTGTCAGTCACACGATTCCTTTCCTCGCACGAGCCCACTTGGCTCCATAGTGCGAGAGTGTCCACGCGTACACGTCGGCGTAGGTCCCTACGCAGGATGCGACGTGCGGTCCGTGGATTGCTTCCGGAGTCCGGGCCCAACCTTGGGGCCCTCCAGGAATGCATTTACACGCTATCACCTCGCGCCGCGAAAGCCCAATTAGCTCCCGCGCCGCGAGGGTGGCAGACGGGACCTACGCGTCGATGGGCGCCGCGAACTGGGCCTCGTAGAGGCGCGAGTAGGCGCCCTCGGCCGCCAGGAGCTGGGCGTGCGTGCCCTGCTCGACGATCGCGCCCTGCTCCATGACGAGGATGAGGTCCGCGTCGTGGATGGTCGAGAGCCGGTGGGCAATGACGAAGCTCGTCCTGTCCTTGCGGAGCTTCTCCATCGCATGCTGGACCAGGAGTTCGGTGCGGGTGTCGACGGACGACGTCGCCTCGTCGAGGATGAGCACGCTCGGGCGGGCTAGGAAGGCGCGCGCGATCGTGATGAGCTGCTTCTCCCCCGCGCTGATGTTCGACGCATTGTCGTCGAGCACGGTGTCGTATCCGTCCGGGAGCGCGTGGACGAAGCGGTCGACGTACGCGGCCTCGGCGGCGTCGTGCATCTCTTTCTCCGTCGCGTTGGGGCGGCCGTAGAGGATGTTCTCGCGGATGGTCCCCTCGAAGAGCCAGGTGTCCTGGAGCACCATGCCCGTCCGGCCGCGAAGGTCGTCGCGGGTCATGGTCGCGATGTCCACCCCATCGAGCGTGATGCGGCCCTTGTCGAGCTCGTAGAACCGCATGATGAGGTTGACGAGCGTCGTCTTGCCTGCGCCCGTCGGCCCGACGATCGCGACGGTCTTGCCGGGAACGGCGACCAGGGAGAGGTCGTCGATGAGCGGCTTGTCGGCGACGTAGCGGAACGCGACGTGCTCGAAGTGGAGCTCGCCGTGGTGTTCCTTCGGGGACGCGGCGTGTTCGGGGTCCGAGGACTCCGGGTCGGCGTCGAGGAGCTCGAAGACGCGCTCGGCGCTCGCGACCCCGGACTGGAGCAGGTTCGCCATGGATCCCAGCTGCGCGAGCGGCTGGGAGAACTGGCGCGAGTACTGGATGAACGCCTGGATGTCCCCGATCGGCAGAAGCTTGTGCGCGACCATGATGCCACCGACCACCGCGATGGCGACGTAGACGAGGTTCCCCACGAACATCGTCGCCGGCATGATGATGCCGCTGACGAACTGCGCGCCGAAGCTCGCCTTGTACATCTCCTCGTTCTTGTCGTCGAAGCGCTTCCCGACCTCCTTGTGCCGCCCGAAGACCTTGACGAGCGCGTGGCCCGTATACATCTCCTCGATCTGCGCGTTGAGATCGCCCGTGTGCTTCCACTGGGCGACGAACATCTTCTGCGAGCGCTTCGCGACGCGCATGACGATCACCGCGGTGATCGGGATCGATACGAGCGCGACGAGCGCGAGCTGCCAGGAGATGGAGAACATCATGCCGACGACGCCGAGCACGGTGAGCACGGAGATGAACAGCTGGCTCAGGGTCTGCTGGAGTGCCTGGGAGACGTTGTCGATGTCGTTCGTCACGCGACTCAGGAGGTCGCCGCGCGGGTGCTCGTCGAAGTAGCGCAGCGGCAGGACGTGGATCTTGTCCTCGACGCGCGAGCGGAGCTTGTAGATGGTGCGCTGCGTCGCCGCGTTGAGGATGAGGCCCTGGGCCCACCCGAGCAGGGCCGCGCCGACGTAGATGCCGATGACCCAGAACAGGATGCCGTGGAGCTCGCCGAAGTTGATCTTGTAGGTCGGCGGCGAGGTCAGGCCCTCGAAGATGACCGTGGTCGCGTTACCGAGGATCTTGGGTCCCGTGACGCTCAGCGCCACGCTGATGGCGCCCAGGAAGATGACGAGCCCGACCCACACCTTCTCGGGGCCGAGGAGCCCCGCGAGGCGCCGGGCGGAGCCCTTGAAGTCCTTGGCCTTCTCGGCCGGAAGCCCCATTCCCCCGAACGGGCCGCCGTGGCGGCGCGGAGGCGCCTGCCTTACCGGCGCGTCGTTCTGTCGCTCGCTCATGCCGCGTCCTCCGCTCGAAGCTGGGTACTGACAATCTCTCGGTAGGTCTCCGACTTCTTCAGGAGTTCCGCGTGCGTGCCGCGCGCGACGATCTCGCCCGCCTCGAGCACCAGGATTTGGTCGGCGTCGACGATGCTTGAGACGCGCTGGGCGACGACGATCATCGTCACGTCCTTGACGTTGGCGCGGATCGCGGCGCGCAGGCGTGCGTCCGTCGCCGTGTCGAGGGCGGAGTACGAATCGTCGAAGATCAGGATCTCCGGCTCGC
Organism: uncultured Actinomycetota bacterium; assembly: GCA_963830335.1. Classification (GTDB taxonomy): domain Bacteria; phylum Actinomycetota; class Actinomycetes; order Actinomycetales; family Demequinaceae; genus JAFGBM01. The sequence continues at coordinate 17,406 of CAWHLX010000006.1, read as the reverse complement.
GGACGAGGGCGCGGGCGATGCTCAGCCTCTGCCGCTGGCCGCCGGACACCGTCGTGCCCCCCTGGGAGACCTCGGTCTCGATCCCCTCGGGCATCTCGGTCACGAAGTGCTTGGCCTGGGCGATCTCGAGGGCCTCCCACAGCTCGTCGTCCGTCGCGTCGGGGTTGCCGTATCGCAGGTTCGAGGCGACGGAGCCGTTGAAGAGATACGGACGCTGGGGCACGAGGCCCAGGCTCGCCCAGAGGATGTCGAGGTCGGCGTCGCGAACGTTCACGCCGTCGACGAGGACCTCGCCGCCCGTCGCGTCGTACAGGCGCGGGATGAGGTTGATGAGCGTGGTCTTGCCCGCACCGGTGCTCCCGACGATCGCGGTGCGCGTGCCGCGCTTGGCCGTGAACGTGATCCCGGACAGGACGGGCTTCTCCGCGCCTGGGTAGGAGAAGGTGACGTCGCGGAACTCGACGGTTCCCGTCGCGTCGAGCGCGGTGACGGGGTTCGCGGACGGGACGACGGAGGACTCGGTCGCGAGCACCTCCTGGATGCGGTCGGCCGCGACGGCCGCGCGCGGAACCATGATGAACAGGAAGGTTGCCATCATCACGGCCATGAGGATCTGAATGAGGTAGGTGAGGAAGGCGAAGAGCGAACCGATCTGCATCTCGCCGCTCTGGATGCGCGATGCCCCGAACCAGATGACCGCGATGCTCGAAAGGTTGAGGACCACCATGACGACGGGGAACATCGTCACCATGAGGCGCCCGGCCTTGTAGGCGGACTCGGTGACGTCGGCGTTCGCCTTGGCGAAGCGGTCGCGCTCCACCGGCTCGCGGACGAAGGCGCGCACGACGCGGATGCCCGTCAGCTGCTCGCGGAGCACGCGGTTGATCGCGTCGATGCGTCGCTGCATGCGGCGGAAGTGCGGAACCATCCGCGTGACGATCGCGCCGACGGCGCCGAGGAGCACGGGGATCGCGACGACCATGATCCACGAGAGGCCGACGTCCTGCTGGAGCGCCATGATGACGCCGCCGATCGCCATGAACGGCGCCGAGATCATGAGCGTCGCCGACATCAGGACGAGCATCTGCACCTGCTGGACGTCGTTCGTCGTCCGGGTGATGAGCGACGGGGCGCCGAACTTCTGCACCTCGTTCTCCGAGAAGCTTCCGACGCGGGTGAAGATCTTTGCGCGCAGGTCGCGGCCCACCTTCATGGCCATCTTGGCGCCGAAGTAGACCGCGGCGATCGCGCAGGTGATCTGGACGAACGACAGGGCGAGCATGATGCCGCCGTCGTGCCAGATGAGCGCGATGTTGGGGTTCGGCAGACCGTTGGCGCCGACGTTCGTGACGCCCTTGTCGATCAGGTGGGCGTTGAGGCTCGGCAGGTAGAGGTTCGCGATGGACTGCGCGAGTTGAAACAAGATGACGCCCCACAGAAGGCGCCCGTAGGGGCGCATCGAGGTGACGAGAAGTTTCCAGAGCATGGGCGGTTAGCTGTCCTCTCGCGCGATCCCGCGCAGGATGAAGTCGACGAGTTCGTCGTTGGTGAGGGGGTCGGAGTCGGTGAACACGGGAATTTCGCTGGCAAACACGACGAGGCGGACGAGGCTCGCGGCCTTCGCGCTGTCTATGCGTAGCCGTCCGCGTTCGGTCTCAAGTATCTCAGCAAGGACGGTGCCCGCCTCCGCGCGCGCCTCCTTCCTGCGCTCGACCGCGTGCGGCGGCGGGCCGGACATCCCAAGCGCGTGCATGATTCCCGTGATACCCGCGAACCTGGTGCGAAGGAGCACGACGACCTGGCGTACCTTTTCCTCGAGGGTCCCCCCTGGGTCGATCTGCTGGAGTGCGGCCCGGATGGGCTGGGGGTCCATGTAGCGCGCGACCGCCGCCGTGAGGAGCTCCTGCTTGTCCGCGAAGGCCCGGAAGACCGTGCCCTCGGCGATTCCCGCAGCGTCGGCGATCTGCTTGGTCGTGACGTTCTGCCCGTGCTCCACGAGCAGCGGGACGGCGCACTCGAGGATCATCTCGCGCCGATCGTCGCCCGAGAGCGCCGGGGCGCGGCGCGAGGCGGGAGCGTCGTGTGCGAGGTCGGGCATGGGGACGATAGTACATGAGTGAGTGCTCACTCATCAACACGTTAGCCGGGGCGTCGGGGACCGCCCCCGTCGCGAATCGGCTCGGGTCAGTTCTCGACGCGGGAGAGGCTTGCGGCGATGCGGGGCAGAGCGGCGAGCAGGGAGGCGCGCTCCTCTGCCGTCTGGTGGTACAGGCCATCCGGGCCGTTGCGGGCTCCTCCTGGCGCGAGGTCGCCGGGGGCGATTCCTCCGGCAAGAACCATTCCGACGAGTTGGTTGCCGTCGCGCACGAGCGCTCGCGCGCACTCGAATCCGTGCGGGCCGACGCGGAATGCCGGGGCGAACTCCCTTTCGTCCGCGAACGCGTGCCAGTCCTTGACGCACGCGTCGAGGATGGCCGGGTCCTCCTGCCGATCGATGAACCACGGGCACGGATTCGCGACCTTCGTCGCGGGATTGCCCTCCATGTCCGTGACGACCATCATCACTCCCAGGAGATCGGCCGCGACCTCGATGACGGGCTCCAGGCGCGGAGCATCGGTGGTCGAGAGGGTGTGGGACGAGCGGGAACGCGGACTCCGCACGGCCACCGCCCGCTCGGCTCCCGCGCCGTCCAGCATTCCCCGGATGGGCTCCGCGAGGAACCTCCACTGACTGCCAACCCTGACCGCGGGGAGCCTACCGTCGTAGGCCATCCGGTACACCGTGGACTTGTCGATCCCCAGGAGAGCCTCGACGTCCCGGGCAGACATCAACTCCGCCGCTCCCTGCTCCTGCGGAATCCTCATGGCTAGCCCTCCGCCTTCGATCCAGGTCGTCTGTGAGTGTCTCGGGTCACTCTACAAGGGGGTAGGGACCAAGGTCCCTACCAGTTCTGCGGTTTTCGCATACGTTGCATAGTATGCACCTAAGTGGACGCCTGCGAATTCTCAATGACGCAGACGCATTGCATACTCGGCGCGGCGCCACCGGGCGATCCGCCAGCCCAGCACCACGCCACGGCGCACCTCGGCGCCCTTTCTAGGAGGTTCCACCATGACTTCAAGCATCGAAGAGCTCAAGTCGCTCACGTCCGATCTGGTCGTCGACTCGAGGGCCACCTCGTGCCCCGGACCGATCCTCGCGGCCAAGAAGGCCATCGGCGGCGTTCCCGTCGGCGGCGTCATGGAAGTGATGGCCTCCGACGCCGGAACGCTGAAGGACATCCCCGCGTGGTGCAAGAAGATGGGCCACGACTACCTCGGTTCGCTCGACGACGCCGGCTACCTCCAGCTCTTCCTCCGCAAGAGCAAGTGAGCCTAGCGTGACCGCAGTTGCCGAGACCGGGTTCAAGCCGAGGATCCTCGTGTTCTCGACGAACAGCATCTCCGACCCCGGAATCGACCTTGCGGGGAGCAGGCACCTGCACTACCCCGCGACGGTCTCGACCATGAGCGTCCCGTGTAGCAGCGGCCTCAAGCCCAGTTGGATACTCCGCGCGCTCGAGGACGGGATCGACGGGGTGTTCATCGCCTCCGACGGGGACGAGTGCGCCCTGCTGGACGACTGCGGGACACGGACCGGCCGCATCATCGCGCAGGCGCAGGAACTGATGAAGGCCAAGGGGTTCTCCCCGCAGCGCCTGAAGATGGCCGCAGTCTGCTCGGTGTGCGCCGACCCGTTCGTCGGCTACATGCGGGAGTTTTCGGAGGCCCTGATCGAAATGGGCCCGGTCTCCGCGTCGGTAGTCGACGCGCCCGTCACACCCTAACCAACGAACGACCGAAGAGGGACGTGGAGAAGATGGAAGCCAAGACCAACAAGACGATCATCGTGTTCAGCGGGGACTTCGACAAAGTGACGGCGGCATTCATCATCGCCAACGGCGCTTCGGCCATGGGCGACGATGTCACGATGTTCTTCACCTTCTGGGGCCTCAACGCCATTAGGAAGCCGAAGAGGGTGGCGACCAGCAAGAAGACGCCCCTCCAGAAGGCCTTCGGAGCGATGATGCCGAGGGGAGCGGGGAAGCTCTCCCTCTCGAAGATGAACTTCGCGGGCGCTGGCCCCAAGCTCATGAAGCGCATGATGCGCCAGAACAACGTGATGACGCTCGAGGAGCTCATCGACACCGCCCGCGAGCAGGGCATCAAGATGGTCGCCTGCACGATGTCGATGGATGTCATGGGTCTGAAGGCCGAGGAACTGATCGACGGCCTGGAGTACGCGGGCGTCGCGGCATACCTGGGCGACGCCGACGAGGCGAACGTCAACCTGTTCATCTAGCGCGCAGACAACCCACAACTGGAGCCACCGATGGACAACGGAACTAGGGCCGAAAACGACTACGACGTCATGGTGATCGGCAGCGGCATCGGCGGCATGGAGTCGTCGATCAAGCTTGGCGACATGGGCTACAAGGTCCTGCTCGTCGAGAAGGAGGCGAGCGTCGGCGGCCGCATGATCCTCCTGAGCAAGGTCTTCCCGACCCTCGACTGCGCCAGCTGCATCTCCGGCCCTAAGATGTCCTCGACCATCAACCACCCGAACATCACCACCAAGAACTACAGCGAGGTGACCGGGATACGGCGCTCCGCCGACGGGACCTTCAACGCCACGGTGCGCGAGAACTCCACCTTCATCGACTGGGATGCCTGCACCGGCTGCAACCAGTGCGAGACCGCCTGCACCGTGGCCGTGCCCGACCAGTTCAACTACGACCTGGTCGCGCGCCGCGCCGCGTACATCGCGTTCCCCCAGGCCGTTCCGAAGAAGGCGGTCATCCAGCGCGCGGGCACGTCGCCCTGCATCGACACCTGCCCCGCTGGGATCAAGGCGCACGGCTACGTGTCTCTGATCCGCAGCGGCAAGTACGAGGAGGCCTTCCAGCTGGTCCTCGACGCGACGCCTCTGGTCGGCACCCTCGGGCGGGCCTGCTACGCGCCGTGCGAGAGCGAGTGCACCCGCGGCGACCTCGAGGCCGCGATCCCGATCCGTCGGCTCAAGCGCTTCATCGCCGACCGCCACTACGCGGGCCAGGAAGGCCCCGGGATCGAGGTGGAGCCGCCCAACGGCAAGAAGGTGGCCATCGTCGGCTCCGGGCCCGCGGGCCTCACCGCCGCGTGGCAGCTCGCGCGCCTGGGTTACGAGGTGCGCATCCTCGAGGCCGAGGCGAAGCCCGGCGGATTCCTCCGCCACGCGCTCCCCGCCTACCGGCTCCCCCCCGAGGTCGTCGAGCGGGACATCGCCAACGTCACGGCGCTCGGCGTCGAGATCGTCACCTCCACTCGCGTCGACGACCTCGAGGCTCTCAAGGCCGAGGGCTACGACGCGGTGCTTCTCGCCACCGGCACCCCGCGCTCCACGTCCCTCGGCATTCCGGGCGAGGACGCCGACGGCGTGTACAGCGGTTTGGAATTCCTGCGCGACGTGGCGCTCGGCGAGGCACCCGACCTTTCGAGCAAGCGCGTCGTCGTCGTCGGCGGAGGCAACGTCGCGATGGACACCGCCCGCGCGGTGTGGCGCCTTGGCGCGGCAAAGACCACCGTCGCCTACCGCCGCGGCAGGGACCAGATGCCCGCCCACGGAGCCGAGATCGAGGGTGCGGAGAGCGAGGGCGTCGCCTTCGAGCTCCTCGTCTCCCCCGTCTCCGTCGTGACCGACGCCGTAGGCAAGGTCACCGGGCTCAAGTGCCAGAAGATGGAGCTCGGCGAGCCCGACGCTTCCGGCCGTCGCCGCCCCGAGCCCGTCAAGGGAAGCGAGTACGTGATCCCGTGCGAGGCCGTGATCTCGGCCATCGGCATGGCCCCCGACCCGACGCCGTTCGAGAAGCTCGCCGGCGTGGCCGACGGGAGTCGCATCAAGGTGAACCCGCAGACCCTCCAGACCGAGGTGCCCTACCTGTTCGCCGCGGGCGACGTGACGAGCGGAGCCAGCGACATCACCCGCGCCGTCGGCGCGGGTCGGCGCGCCGCGTACATGATCGACAACTGGGTGAACGAGCGCCCGCTCGCGGGTTTCCCCGCGCTGGACGGCCTGCTGGGCGTCGTGGACAAGGCCGAGGTGCTCGCCCGCGAGAAGAACCACACCCGCCGCGAGCCCGTCGTCGCGGACATGGCGCCCCCCGCGGACTTCGACGAGCTCGAGCCCCCGATGACCGAGGCGGAGGCGCGCGCTGGAGCGGGCGGCTGCCTGGACTGCGGCGTGTGCTCGGAGTGCCAGGAGTGCGTCAAGGCGTGCCCCGCCGACGCCATCAAGTTCGACAAGCGCGACGAGACCCAGGACTTCACGGTGGGTGCCGTCGTCGTCTCGACCGGATACAAGCTCTTCGCCGCGGACACGAAGCCGGAGTACGGCTACGGCACCTACGCGAACGTGATCACGGGCACCCAGATGGACCGCCTGCTCGCGCCGACGCGCCCGTTCAACACGATCGTTCGCCCCGGCGACGGCAAGGTGCCCGAGCGCATCGCGTTCGTCTCGTGCACGGGGTCGCGCGACAAGACCGTCGGTAACCCGCTGTGCTCCAAGGTCTGCTGCATGTACTCCGTGAAGCAGAACCAGCTCATCATGGGCTCCCTCCCGCTCGCCGACGTCACGATGCACTACATGGACCTCCGGGCGTCGGGCAAGCGCTACAACGAGTTCTACGAGCAGTCCAGGGACATGGGCGCGCAGTACATCAGGGGGCGCGTCGCCGACATCAAAGAGAAGGACAACGGCGACCTGATCCTCAAGTACGAGGACATCGAGAACGGCGGCCAGATTGTCGAGGCCGAGTACGACCTCGTGGTGCTCGCCGTCGGCATTCAGCCGAACAGCGACGTGGAGCGCCTCTTCACCGACGAGACGCTGGGCCTGGACGAGTACTTCTACGTCGCGGAGCCCGACGGGGACCTCGACCCCGGGCAAACCGACATCCCCGGCGTCTTCGTCGCAGGCACGTCTGCGGGAGCCAAGGACATCGTCGACACGATCCTTCACGCGGGGGCCGCGGTCGCCCAGGTCGCCGCCCATCTCGAAGCTTCGAAAGCTGAGTCGTCGAAGACTAAGCCTTCGAAAGCCGCGTCTTCGAAAGCGGAGCCCTCGAAGCAGACGGCGGAGGTGTCGGCATGAGCGACGAACCGGGCAAGGGCCGGCGCATCGGCGTCTACCTCTGTCACTGCGGCGGCAACATCTCCGACTACGTGGACGTCGAGAAGGTGCGCGAGGCGATCGGGGATGAGGCGGACGTCATCATCTCCCAGGACACGCCGTTCGCGTGCTCGGACGGCACCCAGCAGGACATGGTCACGGACATTCAGGACAACAAGCTGGACGGCCTCGTGGTGGCGTCGTGCTCGCCCAAGCTCCACCAGGTCACCTTCCGGAGCGTGGCGAGGCGCGCGGACCTCAACCCGTACGAGTACACCCAGGTGAACGTCCGCGAGCAGTGCTCGTGGGCCCACACCGACGACAAGGAGGGCGCCACCGAGAAGGCGATCGGCCTGATCCGCGCCGCCGTCGCCAAGACCCGCCTCTCCACTCCCCTGGAGCCGCTCGTCGTTAAGACGCTGCCGAAGACGATGGTCATCGGCGGCGGGGTCGCGGGCCTCCGCGCGGCGATCGGGCTCGCCGACATCGGGCTCGGTGTCTACATCATCGAGCGGGAGTCCACGCTCGGCGGATGGGTCGCGGGGTTCGGCCCGATGTTCCCCAACGAGCGCACGGGCCGCGAGCAGATCGACTTCCTCCTCGCGGAGATCGCGAAGCGGCCCACCATCACCGCCTGGACCGACGCCGAGCTCGTGTCCAAGTCGGGAAGCTTCGGCAACTACACCGCCGAGGTGAAGGTCAAGGGGCAGGAGAAGCTCGTCTCGGTCGAGGTGGGGACGCTCATCGTCGCCACCGGGTTCGACACCTACGAGCCCGAGGCCGGCGAGTTCGGCTACGGCATCGAGGGCGTCGTCACGCTGCCCGAGTTCAAAACGATGGTCGACGAGGCCGAGGGGCCGCTGACCCACCACGGCAAGCCGGTCCGCACCATCGCCTACGTCTACTGCGTCGGAAACCGCCAGCCCGCGCCCGGGAACGAGTACTGCTCCAAGTTCTGCTGCGCGGCGAGCGTGCACGCGTCGCTCGAGGTCGCCAAGCTCGACCCCAAGATCCACCAGTACCACCTGCACCGCGACATCCGGACGTACGGCAAGTTCGAGCTGATGTACACGGAGTCGCGCGAGGGCGGCTCGGTGTACATGAAGTTCCCGGACGACACCCCGCCGACGGTCGAGCGGATGGAGGACGGGCGCCTGGCCGTCACCGTCATCGACACCTCGACCGGCAACCAGGAGCTCACCCTCCCCGCGGACCTCGTGGTGCTCGTCACCGGGATGGTGCCGCGCGAGAACACCGACCTGTCCAGCGTTCTGAAGATTCCGGTCGGCGGCGACGGCTTCTACAACGAGATCCACCCCAAGCTCCGCCCCGTCGAGACGGTGGTCGCCGGCGTCATGGTCGCGGGCGCCTGTCAGGGTCCCAAGACCCTCGCCGAGAGCGTCGGCTCGGGCCTCGCGGCGGTGACCCAGAGCGCGGGGATCCTGATGAAGGGATACGCCGAACTCGACCCCCTCGTGGCCGTCATCGACGCGGCGAAGTGCACGGGTTGCGACGCCTGCGTGCCGAGCTGCCCGTTCGAGGCCATCAGCAAGGACACGGTCGACGGTCGCGAGATTGCCGTGATCAGCGCGGCCGTGTGCAAGGGGTGCGGCGGGTGCGTTCCGATCTGCCCCGAGGACGCGCTCGACCTGCTCGGATACACCGACGCGCAGATGATGGCGTCGATCGACAACCTGGCCAAGGAGCCCGTCGCATGAGCGCGCAGCTGGGAAACACCCCGCTGAGGGACCCGCGGGAGATCATCCGCGAGGAGCCGTTGATGCACAAGCCCATCCTGGAGGCGGTCGCTGAGGGACCGCTTACAGTCCCCGAGATCGCCGAGCGGATCGGCTTCCCGAGCGACGAGGTGCTCTTCTGGGTGATGGGGATGCGCCGCTTCGGCCACCTCGTCGAGGTCGAGGAGGCCGACGACGAGGGCTACTTCCGCTACGCGAATGTCCGCCAGGAGGAGAAGCAGTGACCACGCTCATCGATACCGACCTGCTCACGGACGTCCAGCGCTTCGGGGCGGCGGACGTCTCCGCGTGCTACACCTGCGGCACCTGCACGGCGACGTGCCCGCTGGCCGACAACGACGCCACCTTCCCTCGCAGGATCATCCGCTACGCGCAGGTGGGCCTCAAGGACGAGCTGCTCTCGAGCAAGGAACTGTGGACCTGCTACCACTGCGGGCTGTGCTCCGACAGCTGCCCGACCGAGGCGGACCCCGGCGAGTTCATGGCCGCGGCCCGACGCTACGCCATCGCCAGCTACGACCCGACCCGGATCGCGCGCGTCCTCTACACGCGACCGATCATCGGCTCGCTCCTCGCGGTCGTGGTCGCCGCCTTCTTCGCCGTCTTCATGTACTCGGCGCACGGGCCGCAGCAATCGGGGTCACTCGCGCTGTTCCAGTTCATCCCCGACGCACTCATCCACTGGACCGGAATCGCGGTGATGTCCGCGCTGGCCCTGTCGGGGATCGTCGGGGTCGCCACGATGGCCCGACGGGTGGCGAAGAGCGAGGGAGTCACCCTGCGGACGATGCTCGGGGGCCGGGCCGCGCTCGGCGCGACAGTGCGCGCCGCATGGTCGTCCGTCGGCATCGAGTCGCTCGGCCAGCGCCGGTACCGCGAAGACTGCAAGGACGACGCGCCCGCGGAGCCCTTCTACCGCAGGCGCTGGTTGATCCACGCACTGACCATCTGGGGCTTCCTCGGCCTGTTCGCCGCGACCCTGATGGACTGGGGCCTCGCGCTCACCGGTATCAAGGAGACCGGGACGCCGATCCCGATCTGGTACCCATCGCGGCTCCTCGGGACGATCGCCGGGCTGTCGCTCATGTACGGCGTGACGATGTTCGCGGTCAACCGGGTGCGGCAGGTCAACCGGGCCGCCGCGGTGTCGCAAACGTCCGACTGGCTGTTGCTCACCCTCCTGTGGATCACGGGAGCGACGGGCTTCTTCATCGAGGCCGCGCTCTACCTTCCGAGCGCGCCGGCGTGGGGGTACTGGGTCTTCCTCTTCCACGTCGCCGTCGCCATGGAGCTCATCCTCCTGCTTCCGTTCACCAAGCTCGCCCACACGATCTACCGGCCGGTGGCGCTGTTCTTCTACGCGCTGGCGTCGGACAAGTCGAAGGTGGACGCTTAGGGGCCGCGCCGGTTGGCGTCGGGGATCATCTCGCGGTGCTCGTCCACGGTTAGCGACGGGTTTCGGACCGGGTCAAAGAGCCGAGAGGTCGAGGCCCCGAGCTGCGTCCACTACGGCAGTGGTTGCACCGCCGAGTTCGGCGACGAGCCCCTCGTCGTCGACGGCGTGCCTCTCTGGAAGCCCGACCAGTTCATCCTCACCGTCATCCCCGTTGATGCGGACACTCGACTCGACGACCCACGTCCCCCTCTCCTCCCGAAATTCCAACCAGAATCCGATGGCGTGGCCACTTGCGAGTTCGGCGTCCACGTAGCATTCGCAACGGTCGCCATCCTCGTAGGCGCGAAGACCGATCCCTGCGGAGGCGGACCGCACCGCCGGATCGCGCCGCAACTCCACCGCGAGGTCAGAAAAGCGCGCACTCAACTCCGCCAGAGCGGAGACTACAAGTCGGGCGGCGGCGCTCACTGCGGGAACCTCCCTCGCTCAACAAGCGCTTGCAGAAACGCTTCGACGGACACGCCGGTGACGGACACATGGCCAGGAGGAATGTTGTCGACGACGACCGAACCAGCAGGCAGGCGGGACGGATCAACACCAATATAGGGCTCGCCGGGGCGGAATACAGGCCGTCCCGATGATCCGATCGGGTTGGAGAGACTACCCCTGAATGACAGGGCTCCATCGTCTGCCGCTCTCGGCGTCAAGTTGCCGGGGCGCGGTGTTCCCTCGCGATAGATCACCGAAGGAAGGCTCTCCCCGGCACTTGTTGCCTCGCCGCGTGCGCCTGATCTGAACCCACCGAGGTTGATTGATCCGGTGTCGTCTGCGAGGGCCGCGCGTGCTTGGGCGAAGAGATTCCCGGTACGTTGCTGAACGGCTTCCGTGAACGCGGTAAGCCGGGCCGACGCCGCCTCGGCCACACTACCCAGGCTCTCGCGAATGAAAGTCGGCGCGATGCGCAACAGGCTCCTGCCGCCCGCACCAAAGACCTTCGACAAGGCGGGACCGAAGAGCCTTCCCCCAAGGACTCCCACGCCCGCGCCGATGAGCGTGTGGGTGAAGTACCCGGTCAGGGTCTGGCACTCCGCCGGGGTCGTCTCCACATAATCCACCGCGCTAGCCACGGCCCCCGCCCCCGCCAGACAGAGCACACTGCCCGTGCCACCGGTCGCGAGCTCACACCCAATGAACACCGCCGTCCCTGCCCAAAACGCCGGAGACGTGAGCGTGTCACTGAGCCAGTTCAGCCCCAACGGATCGACCGCCTGGAGCGGGTTACCGGGTGTGTACGCATACGGCATCCCCGTCGACGCGAGCGCGGGATCGACACTCAGGAACGACGCCGACGCCGGGTCATACACCCGGTTACGCAAGTAGTAATCACCCGACGGATCGAGGTACTCCCCCGCGAACAAGAACCTTGTGGCACCCGCATCCCCCGAGACCGTGGCGACCGTCCCATACAGGCTGTAGTCGAACTCCGCGACCACCGCCCCCGACGCATCCGTCACCGAGCGCGTCGAGCCGATGCTGTCGCCATGAAGGAACAGCACCTCACCCGTCGCGACATCCACCTGCGCAATCGGAGCCGTGCCCGTCACCGGCACCACAAGGAGGAAGCACGCCTCACCCTGAGATGTCGCGCGACCTTGCTCGCTCGCCACGGCCTCCAGTGCACCGCTGAAGGTCCCCCCTGCCGCCAGCATCGCGACTACGGCGGCACACCCCGCGAACCACCGCGCCCGATGCCAAAGCCTCACGTGTCAAACCGTACCAACACCACGCACACGGCCGTCCCGCGCACGTGAGCGCGTCGACGTACACCCCGGATCTCCGATTTGTCGTGAGCACCACGCGCCAAGTGTCTCCGCCGACGCCGTCTCCCCACGAGACTGGTGAACACCTGGTGCCACGCCCGCGTGGCCACCATCGGCGCCGTGTCGCCCGCCGTCTGGTCTCCCACGTGCCCGAAGCTCCGCGAAAGGCGGTGGTGAGTTCGAATCCTGCCACTGAGCCCCGCAGCGAGTCCCGCTCGTGCAGTGCGACGCTCTCGCCGACCGCGTAGGGTCCGGGCTCCGGTCACCCGTCGTGCTGGTTGCGGGCGCCGAGAAGTGTCACTTGACCGAAAACTGTTGGAGGGTCTCGGGCCAAAGGATCTCGTACCGCTCCCCGGTCGCATCGCGATATGCCGCGCGCACGTTGGCCCACCTACGCGTGTTCCCTATGACCGTGACTACCTCCGCGAACGCTTCCACTGGTCGGTCGGTCTCCAAGAAGATGTTCATCTCGCCGGAGCCGAAGTCGTGCCCATCCACGGACGCCGAGTCACCCAGCGCGGATTCCAAGAGGTCTTCCATTTCCACGAGGGCGTCGTAGTCCGCCGCCGCAGAGCCCGGCCACTGCAAGACGAGGATGTACCGCACACGCACCTACCCGGTGTATGGAGGCGGGCGAAGGCCTTTCGCCACCTGTTTCTGAATGTAGAACAACTGCCCCTCCTCCGGCCCGAAGGGCAGGGTCTCGTGGAGAGCCCGTTCGAGAGCGAGCATATCGGGCTTGGGCCCCTCCGCCAGGATATTCAAACGTCCTCCGCCCATTTCCGCAGCGCTGTAGCGAGTCGCGGGGTTCTTCGCGATTCCGTACTTCAGGTGCTCGCCGGTCGAGCTGAGCTTCTGATAGAGGGAGACATCGGCCACGGCCGCTGTTTGCGGCGAGGCCGGTCTCGAACCTCGTTGCGAGGTTTCCCACCCGTTGCTGAACGGAGGTTGCGAATTGACCCAAGAGCGGCGAGCCGGAACCCAGCACGCTACTCACCGACCGCCTCAGGAACGCCGGCGCGATCTTGTTGAGACCAGACCTCACGGCCCCCACCACGCGGGAACCGCCCGGCCCAAAGACATACCCGGTCGCCGCGCCAACAAGCGCGCCCTCCACCGTCGTCAGGAAGAACCCCTGCACCGTCATGCACCTCCGGAGGAGTATTCGCCAGATACGCCGTCGCGTTATAGACACCACCCGCCCACGCCGCACACCCCACAATCGCCGTGCCACCGGTCAGGATCGTGCACCCAATGCCCACCGCCATCGACGCAATGAACTCCGGAGACGACACCTCGTCCCACACCGCGCCAGCAGCGCCACCGACGTCATCGGTGAAGTCGTCCCACGAGTACAACCCCAGCGGATCGATCATCTGCAACGGGTTGCCGGGCGTGTACGCGTACGGCATCCCCGTCGCCGCGAGCGCGGGATCGACACTCAGGAACGACGCCGACGCCGGGTCATACACCCGGTTACGCAAGTAGTAATCACCCGACGGATCGAGGTACTCCCCCGCGAACAAGAACCTTGTGGCACCCGCATCCCCCGAGACCGTGGCGACCGTCCCATACAGGCTGTAGTCGAACTCCGCGACCACCGCCCCCGACGCATCCGTCACCGACCGCGTCTCCACAACGATGAAGCACGGCGCGCCACGAGATACGGCGCCGACGTCCACGCCGGTCAGGGCCAGCGAGCCGTAGGCGTACTGGCTCTTCGGTGTGAAGACGTTCGTACCGGGCCCGACGATCTGGGCGGCAGCAAGGGTTGAGGTCCCGACCGAGTCTGCGGTCGCGGAAGCCGAGGTCGCGGACGCGGGTGCGACCGCACCGACCAAGAGCCCGACGGTCACAACAATGGCCACGAGGGAACGTGCCGGATCCCTGAGGGCGACACGGGGGGTCACGGGCTCAATCGTGCCATGCACGAGCTTGACAAGCCCCGACTCAAAGTGGGCATGCACGAATCCCCAACGAACCCGGGCGATACAGCTGGGTCACCGCGCGGAACCGCGGCGTCAAGGATCATCTCGCGGCGGTCAAACACGGACAGCGCGGGGAGCGGCGCTGGGTTGGCGTGTCTTCTGCGAGGTCGGGCACACGGTCGAGGCTTCGTGCGTGAAGACCCACCCGTCAACGCGTTCGCCGACGGCGCACGGCCGCCGCTGCGCTCCTTAACGCTGGCGGTGCGGGGCCGCCGCGTCTGCCGAACCAACGGCACGACCAAACCGCGAGCAGGTCGGGGTCGCCACGAACCAACCCGCGGCACTACACGTGGGCGAATCACCTCACGCTCCGACGCCCTCGCCCGACACAACGGTGAATTCGGTCCCGGCTGTCATCCCGGTGCCGCGGATCGCCTCAACGAGCTGCTCCGTGAGGTACAGCTCGCCCCGCGGCATCTCGGCGAGCTTGAAGGCCCACATGCCACCGAGCGCCGCCTCCCGAATCGCGGGCGCCCGAAGCGCCATGATCCTCCCCGAGCCGAACCGAACGATGTCCGAACGGGCCTCATCGAGCGCCCCTTGCACCACCGGAGCCGAGAACAGTGCGAGGCGCGCCTCGTCGCAGAGCAATGGCAGGAGTTCACCGTGGGGTCGAAGGACCTCGCCCACGGTTTCGATCGCCTCGTCACGCAGAACGAGCACATCGCTCCCGAGCCAAGGCAGGTCGGATCTCAACTGCGGCCGCCCGTAGTCATCTAGCTTGAGCAGGGTCATGTGGATGGGTGTCCAGGGACCCCCCACCTTCCGCTCAGCGAGAGCCCAAATGACCTCCCAATCCGCTTCGTCGGTAGGCAATGCCCACTCGAAGCCCTCAGGCACGGACGGGCGGAGGATGCGCACAGTGCCCGTCACGGGAATCCTCCCGACAACAACCGGGATCGGATATAGGCCAGTGCATCCAGCGCCTCATCCCGGGTGGTTGCCCGGCGCAGCAATGAGTCGACCTCCCCGTAGTAGGCGTTCGTATGAATCCGGGAGTGTACTGCCGCGCCGATCGGGTTTGGTGAGATTGTCCGGCCGGGTAGGAAGACTCCGTTGCCAGCATCGTTGATGCCGATGCCGAAGCGCTCGAGCACCGTTCGCGCTCGGGCCGCATTCGCTGAGCTTCCAGCCACGATGTGATGCGCAGCCGAGCCCGCCGGGCGAGCAACCCCTGCGGCCTCGAGATTCGCTCCCAGGACCTTCGACGACGGCCGCGAAAGCGTGGCGCGTCCGACTTGGATCGAACCCGCGTCCGAGGCGAGTCCGGTCTCGAACCTCGTTGCGAGGTTTCCCACCCGTTGCTGAACGGAGGTTGCGAATTGACCCAAGAGCGGCGAGCCGGAACCCAGCACGCTACTCACCGACCGCCTCAGGAACGCCGGCGCGATCTTGTTGAGACCAGACCTCACGGCCCCCACCACGCGGGAACCGCCCGGCCCAAAGACATACCCGGTCGCCGCGCCAACAAGCGCGCCCTCCACCGTCGTCAGGAAGAACCCCTGCACGGTCATGCACTCCGGAGGCGTATTGGCAAGATACGCCGTCGCGTTATAGACACCACCCGCCAACGCGGCACACCCCACAATCGCCGTGCCACCGGTAAGGATCGTGCACCCAATGCCCACCGCCATCGACGCAATGAACTCCGGAGACGACACCTCGTCCCACACCGCGCCAGCAGCGCCACCGACGTCATCGGTGAAGTCGTCCCACGAGTACAACCCCAGCGGGTCGGTCATCTGCAACGGGTTGCCGGGCGTGTAGGCGAAGGGCATCCCCGTTGCCGCGAGCGCGGGATCGACACTCAGGAACGACGCCGACGCCGGGTCATACACCCGGTTACGCAAGTAGTAATCACCCGACGGATCGAGGTACTCCCCCGCGAACAAGAACCTTGTGGCACCCGCATCCCCCGAGACCGTGGCGACCGTCCCATACAGGCTGTAGTCGAACTCCGCGACCACCGCCCCCAACGCATCCGTCACCGACCGCGTCGAACCAATGCTGTCGCCATGCAGGAACAACACCTCACCCGTCGCGACGTTCACCTGGGCAATGGGCGCCGTGCCTGTTGCAGACACCACGACTATGCGGCAAGGGTAGGCCCTAGGCGCTGAGCCGGCATCGGAGCTCGCAGATCCGCCCTCTCTCAGGCCCTCAACGGACGGGCGCGGCGCGGAAGCGACACTGGCAGACGCCTGCGCCGCGTCGTCCACGGCCTGTCCCGCGATCACGACCGCAACCACAGTGGCGCACGCCTTGATCCATCGCCCCCGACGCGGGCCCGTCACTTGTCGCCCCATTCCCGCATCGTACCCAGGGCTGGTCCCGCCTACCCGATCGCGTGGATGGCGCGCTTGATCGGCGCGGGGTGGAGGCCTCTTCCAGGGTGCCGGGTGGGTGGCCGATGCTTCATGAGCAGCCGCTCGCTCATTGACGCGTTCGCCGATGGCGTACGGAGCTTCCGGCCGTCGGGAGTTGTGCTGTCTGCTTGAACACCGGACTGCGGGGCGGAGCATCACTCCTCCAGGAGACCGCGCTGGGCGCCGCAACCGGGCCCCGCGCCGCGACCGCCACCATGTGCGGAGGAGACCTCGGCGGGGGCAGGTCGTGGACATGCGTAACCAGGTGGTTGTTGCCGTGCGCCGGCGCCGCCGGCGCCAACCCCGCGAAGGTGAAGGTCATAGCCGCTAGGACCACCGCTGTGACATTTGCGGGCACGTTCGGGCGCTTCGGGCCCCCTACAGGTCGAAGCGAGGCCACAGGCGCCTAAGGCACGAAGTGAGCCAGCAAGCGTGTCGCTATCGGGCGCTCGGCGCCCCGAGTAGTTCCTGCGGCAACACCCTGCTGGCACCAAGGATCTCGATACCTGCGACGCAACCGTCCTCCGTGAAGTCGACGTTGATCGACGCCCCGTCGAGTCGGATCCTTGCGACGCTGGTTCGCGCAACTGAGCGACCCGGGCCGGGAGGCACCACGTAGACATAAGCAGCGTCAGCGACGTCGTCGTATTCGATTGACAACTTCGAGGTCACCATCCCGACCACCCGAAGTTCTCGGCGAGACCCGCTAGGTCCTCAAACGTCATACCTCGGTGAGCGGTCACTATCTCTCCATCCAGATTCTGGACAATCAAATTGTAGAGGTCTCTGCCGGCGGGACTTATGAACGCCGTGGCGCCATCCGTCGCCTGTTCGTACGACTGGCCAGACCGGATGATGGCGACGTCAAGGTCGTCAAAGCCGGCCTCGAC
>CAWHLX010000005.1:0-88073 GCA_963830335.1 uncultured Actinomycetota bacterium | reverse complement strand
TCCCCGCGCGGGATCTCGAACTCCTCGAGACGCACCGCCTGGCCCGCTCCCTCACCGTAGTACTGGCCATCCCACTCGTCGTACCCGAACGTCGGGAAGAGGTTCGCCTTCGCCTCTTCCGTCGGCTCGATCTTGACGTTGCCATAGAGCGGGAGCCCGGTCCCCGCGGGGATGAGCTTGCCGATGATGACGTTCTCCTTGAGGCCGAGCAGGGAGTCGGAGCGACCGCCCATGGCGGCCTCCGTGAGCACCCTGGTGGTCTCTTGGAACGAGGCGGCGGACAACCACGATTCGGTCGCGAGCGACGCCTTGGTGATGCCCATAAGCTCCGGTCGCGCCGAGGCGGGCTTGCCTCCCGCAGTGACGGCGTCGCGGTTCGAGGTCTCGAAGCGACCCCTCTCCACGAGCTCGCCCGGAAGCAGGGAGGTCTCACCCGAATCGAGGACGGTCACACGTCGAAGCATCTGGCGCACGATCACCTCGATGTGCTTGTCGTGGATCTCCACGCCCTGGGAGCGGTACACCTCCTGCACCTCGTCCACGAGGTGCTTCTGCGTCGCGCGGGGTCCGAGGACGCGCAGGACGTTCTTGGGGTCGACGGCGCCCGCGATGAGCTGCTGGCCGACCGTCACCTCTTCGCCATCCTGCACCAGCAGGCGCGAGCGCTTGGTGACGGGGTACTCGATCGGCTCGTCACCGCTATTGGGCGTAACGATCAGGCGACGCGTCGCCTCGGAGTCGTCGACGGCAAGACGCCCGTCGACCTCCGCGATCGGCGCCTCACCCTTGGGGGTACGCGCCTCGAAGAGCTCCTGGATGCGGGGAAGGCCCTGCGTGATGTCATCGGCCGACGCCACGCCACCGGTGTGGAAGGTACGCATCGTCAACTGGGTTCCCGGCTCGCCGATGGACTGGGCGGCGATGATGCCGACCGCCTCTCCGATGTCGACGAGCTCGCGGGTCGCGAGAGAACGGCCGTAGCAGAGTGCGCACGTGCCGACCTTCGACTCGCAGGTGAGGACCGAGCGGACCTTGACCTCCGTGACCCCGGCCGCGATAAACGCGTCGATCAGGATGTCGCCAAGGTCCTCTCCGGCCTTGCCCAGGACATTGCGCTTGGCGTCCGCGACGTCGACCGCGAGCGTACGCGCGAAGACGGAGGTCTCCACCCGCTCGTGCTTGACGATGTTGCCCGCGGCATCGGTGGCGACGATGGGCATCGTGAGACCGCGATCGGTGCCGCAGTCCGCCTCACGGACGATGACGTCCTGAGACACGTCCACGAGACGTCGGGTGAGGTATCCGGAGTCCGCGGTACGCAGCGCCGTGTCCGCGAGGCCCTTGCGGGCGCCGTGGGTCGCGATGAAGTACTCGAGGACGCTCAGCCCCTCGCGGTAGTTGGACTTGATGGGCCGAGGAATGATCTCGCCCTTCGGGTTCGCCACGAGCCCGCGCATGCCGGCAATCTGGCGGACCTGCATCCAGTTGCCTCGCGCACCGGAGCCGACCATCGTGTGGACGGTGTTGTGCTCGGGGAAGTTCTCGCGCATGGCCCGGTCGACCTCGTTGGTCGCCTGGGTCCAGATCTCGATGAGCTCCTGGCGCCGTTCGTCATCGGTAATGAGGCCGTTGTCGAACTGATCCTGGACCTTCGCCGCCTGCGTCTCGTAGCGATCGAGGATGACCTGCTTGTTCTTCGGGGTAGCGACGTCGCCGATGGCGATCGTCACGCCCGAGCGCGTGGCCCAGTGGAAGCCGGCTTCCTTGAGCGCGTCGAGGGAGGCCGAGACCTCCACCTTCTCGTATCGCTCGGCGAGCGTGTTAACGATGTCCGCCAGCACCTTCTTGTCGACGTCGCGGTTGACGAACGGGAAACTCACGGGCAGGAGGTCGTTGAAGAGCGAGCGACCGAGCGTCGTCGTCATCAGGAAGTCCTTGCCCTGCTCCCAATTCGCCGGCGGGGTCCACTCGGTGGGCGGGATGGTGTCCCCGTCGATCCGAAGCGTGATGGACGCGTTGAGGTCGATGTCGCCCATGTCGAACGCCATGAGCGCCTCGGACTCGGACGCAAACGCGCGCCCTTCACCCTTCACACCCGGCTTGCCGAGCGTCAGGTGGTAGAGGCCGATGATCATGTCCTGAGACGGCATGGTCACCGGTCGGCCGTCGGACGGCTTGAGGATGTTGTTCGAGGAGAGCATGAGGATGCGGGCCTCCGCCTGCGCCTCCGCGCTCAGCGGGAGGTGAACGGCCATCTGGTCACCGTCGAAGTCGGCGTTGAATGCCGCGCACACGAGCGGGTGGAGGTGGATCGCCTTGCCCTCGACGAGCTGTGGCTCGAACGCCTGGATGCCGAGGCGGTGAAGCGTCGGCGCGCGGTTGAGGAGAACCGGGTGCTCCCGAATGACCTCTTCGAGCACGTCCCACACCTCAGGGCGGCTGCGCTCGACCATGCGCTTGGCGGACTTGATGTTCTGCGCGAACTTCAGTTCCACGAGGCGCTTCATGACGAACGGCTTGAACAGTTCGAGCGCCATCTGCTTGGGAAGGCCGCACTGGTGCAGCTTGAGCGTCGGGCCGACGACGATGACCGAGCGGCCGGAGTAGTCGACGCGCTTTCCCAGAAGGTTCTGGCGGAAGCGCCCCTGCTTGCCCTTGAGCATGTCCGAGATGGACTTGAGGGGACGGTTGCCCGGACCCGTGACGGGGCGGCCGCGGCGGCCATTGTCGAACAGCGCGTCGACGGCCTCCTGAAGCATCCGCTTCTCGTTGTTCACGATGATCTCGGGGGCGCCGAGGTCGAGCAGGCGCTTGAGGCGGTTATTACGGTTGATCACGCGACGGTAGAGGTCGTTGAGGTCCGACGTCGCGAAGCGGCCACCATCCAGCTGGACCATCGGACGCAGGTCCGGCGGGATGACCGGGACGCAGTCGAGGACCATGGCGGTCGCCGAGTTGGTCGTCGTGAGGAAGGCATTGACGACCTTGAGGCGCTTGAGCGCGCGGGTCTTGCGCTGGCCCTTGCCCGTCGCGATGATCTCGCGGAGCTTCTCTGCCTCGGCCACGAGGTCGAAGGACTGGAGGCGCTTCTGGATCGCCTCCGCGCCCATCGAACCCTTGAAGTACGGGCCGTATCGGCGGGACATCTCCCGGTAGAGGAGTTCGTCCCCCTCGAGGTCCTGGACCTTGAGACCGATGAACCGATCGAACACCTGGCTCAGGCGGTCCATCTCCTGGTCGGCGCGCTTGCGGATGGAGCCCATCTCGCGCTCGGCACCGTCTTTCACCTTGCGGCGAGCGTCCGCCTTGGCGCCGTCGGCCTCAAGCTCCGCGAGGTCCGCCTCGAGCTTCTTGGCACGCTCCTCGATCTCGAGGTCGCGCTGGTTCGCAATGTGCTTCTTCTCCGCCTCGAGTTCGTTGCGGAGGGAGGGAAGGTCCTCGTGGCGGCCGTCTACATCCACCTCGGTGACCATGTAGGCCGCGAAGTAAATGACCTTCTCGAGGTCCTTCGGCGCGAGGTCGAGCAGGTAGCCCAGGCGAGAAGGGACGCCCTTGAAGTACCAGATGTGGGTCACGGGAGCGGCGAGCTCGATGTGGCCCATGCGCTCGCGACGAACCTTGGAGCGGGTCACCTCGACGCCGCAGCGCTCGCAGATGATGCCGCGGTAGCGGACGCGCTTGTACTTGCCGCAGCCACACTCCCAGTCACGGGTCGGGCCGAAGATCTTCTCGCAGAAGAGCCCGTCCTTCTCCGGCTTGAGCGTCCGGTAGTTGATCGTCTCGGGCTTCTTCACTTCGCCGTGCGACCACTGACGGATGTCGTCCGCGGTCGCGAGGCCGATACGCAGCTGGCCGAATTCGTTCACGTCGAGCAAGGTTCTACTCCCCTAGATCTCGTCGATGCTCGAGGCATCGGGACGGCTGGACAGGGAAATGCCGAGGGACTCTGCCGCCTGGTAGGCGTCCTCTTCGGTCTCGCGCATCTCGACAACCTGGCCCTCGGAGTTGAGGACCTCAACGTTGAGACACAGCGACTGCATCTCCTTCATCAGGACGCGGAACGACTCCGGCAGGCCGGGTTCGGGGATGTTCTGCCCCTTGACGATGGCCTCGTACACCTTGACCCGGCCGAGCACGTCGTCCGACTTGATGGTAAGGAGTTCCTGAAGCGCGTACGCGGCGCCATAGGCCTCGAGGGCCCACACCTCCATCTCGCCGAACCGCTGGCCACCGAACTGGGCCTTCCCGCCCAGGGGCTGCTGCGTGATCATCGAGTACGGGCCCGTCGAGCGTGCGTGGATCTTGTCGTCAACCAGGTGGTGAAGTTTCAGGATGTACTTGTAGCCAACCGCGACCGGCTCGGGGAACGGCTCGCCCGTGCGACCGTCGAAGAGTCGTGCCTTACCGTCCGAATGAACCAGGTGGTCGCCGTTGCGGTTGGCCAGGGTGACCGAGCGGAGCCCGTCCATGACGACCTCCTCGAGGCCGTCGAAGACCGGGGTCGCGACGGGGGCTCCGGGTGGCGACTTGATGGCGCCTGCGGGCAGCTTCTTCAGCCACTCTCCCTTGGCGTCGGTCGCGTCCCAGCCCTCGTGGGCAATCCACCCGAGGTGAGCCTCGAGGACCTGGCCGACGTTCATGCGGCCGGGCACACCGAGCGGATTGAGGATGACGTCGACGGCCGTGCCGTCTTCGAGGAACGGCATGTCCTCGATCGGCAGGATCGTCGAGATGACGCCCTTGTTGCCGTGGCGTCCCGCCAGCTTGTCGCCTTCTTGGATCTTGCGGCGCTGGGCGATGTAGACCCGGACGAGCTGATTGACGCCAGCGGGCAGGTCGTCGCCGTCCTCGTCGGAGAACACGCGGATGTCGATGACGGTGCCCATCTCGCCGTGGGGAACCTTGAGCGACGTGTCGCGAACCTCGCGGGCCTTCTCGCCGAAGATCGCCCTCAGCAGGCGCTCCTCCGGGGTCAACTCGGTCTCGCCCTTGGGCGTCACCTTGCCGACGAGGATGTCGCCCGCGCGGACCTCGGCACCGATGCGGACAATGCCGCGCTCGTCAAGGTCGGCAAGGGCCTCCTCCGAGGCGTTCGGGATGTCGCGCGTGATCTCCTCGGGACCGAGCTTGGTGTCGCGGGCGTCGACCTCGTGCTCCTCGATGTGGATCGAGGAAAGGACGTCTTCCTGGACGAGCCGCTGGCTGAGGATGATCGCGTCCTCGTAGTTGTGGCCCTCCCAGCACATGAAGGCCACGAGGAGGTTCCGACCGAGCGCGAGGTCGCCCTGGTCCGTCGCCGGACCGTCGGCGAGCACGGAGCCCACCACGACCTGGTCGCCCTCGTCCACGAGCACTCGCTGGTTGTACGAGGTGCCCTGGTTGGACCGCTCGAACTTCGCGATCCGATAGGACGTCGACGTGCCGTCATCGTTGGCGACGATCACCAGGTCGCTAGCGACCTCGGAGACGACGCCAGGCTTGGCGGCGATGACCACATCCCCAGCGTCGATCGCGGCGCGGCGCTCCATGCCCGTGCCCACGATCGGGGCCTCCGCGCGGACGAGCGGGACGGCCTGCCGTTGCATGTTCGCGCCCATGAGGGCACGGTTGGCATCGTCGTGCTCGAGGAACGGGATGAGGGCGGTCGCGACCGACACCATCTGCCGGGGGCTGACGTCCATGTAGTCGACGGCCTTGCCCGTGACGAACTCAACCTCGCCGCCGCGCGAGCGCACCAAGACGCGTTCCTCGGTGAAGGCGCCGTCGTCCGCGAGCTTCGCGTTCGCCTGGGCGATGACGAAATGATCCTCGTCGTCCGCCGTCAGATAGTCCACCTTGTCGGTGACCTTGCCGTCCACGACCTTGCGGTAGGGAGTCTCGACGAACCCGAGCGGATTGATCCGGCCGAATGACGCGAGCGAACCGATCAGGCCGATGTTCGGGCCTTCCGGCGTCTCGATGGGGCACATGCGTCCGTAGTGCGACGCGTGCACATCGCGAACCTCCATGCCAGCGCGGTCGCGCGACAGGCCACCGGGGCCGAGCGCGGAGAGGCGACGCTTGTGGGTCAGGCCCGCGAGCGGGTTGTTCTGGTCCATGAACTGCGAGAGCTGCGAGGTTCCGAAGAACTCGCGGATCGCGGCGACCACGGGACGCGTGTTGATGAGCGACTGCGGCGTGATCGCATCCACGTCCTGGGTCGTCATGCGCTCGCGCACCACGCGCTCCATGCGGCTGAGGCCGGTGCGGATCTGGTTCTGGATCAGCTCGCCCACCGCGCGGATGCGCCGGTTGCCGAAGTGGTCGATGTCGTCCGTTTCGACGCGTACCTCGCGGGCCTTGCCCGCGAGCGTGGTGTGGTGCGCGTGCGCGGCCGCGATGTACTTCACCGTCGAGATGATGTCGTCGAGGCTCAGTACGGACTCGGCGAGCTTCTTGTCGAGCCCGAGCTTCTTGTTCAGCTTGTACCGGCCGACCTTCGCGAGGTCGTAGCGCTTGGGGTTGAAGTAGAAGTTGTCGAGGAGGTTCTGGCCGGCCTCGATCGTCGGCGGCTCGCCGGGGCGGAGCTTCCGGTAGAGATCGACGAGCGCCTCGTCCTTGGTGGAGACGGAATCCTTGGCGAGCGTCTCAAGCACGGACGGGAAGGCGGCGAACTCCTTCTCGATCTGCTCGGTAGTCATGCCGAGGGCCCTGAGGAAGAGCGTGACCGGCTGCTTGCGCTTGCGGTCCACGCGAACGCCGACGGCGTCGCGCTTGTCGATCTCGAACTCGAGCCATGCGCCACGCGACGGGATGATCTTGGCCGTCAGGATGTCCTTGTCGGACGTCTTGTCCGGCGCCGACTCGAAGTACACGCCGGGGGAACGCACGAGCTGCGACACGACGACGCGCTCGGTGCCGTTGACGATGAAGGTGCCGCGCGGGGACATGAGCGGGAAGTCGCCCATGAACACGGTCTGCTGCTTCTCTTCGCCCGTGGTCCGGTTCTCGAACAGCGCGGTGACGAAGAGCTGCGCCGAGAAGGTGAAGTCCTTCTCCTTGCACTCCTCGGGAGAGTGCCGAGGCTCCTCGAAGTACGGGTCGGAGAAACTGAGCGACATCGTGTCGCCGAAGTCGGAGATCGGGGAGATCTCCTCGAAGATCTCCTGGAGACCCGCGATCTCGGGAACGTCGTTGCGGCCAGCCTTCTTGGCCGCCGCGATGCGCGCCCTCCAGATGTCGTTGCCGAGGAGCCAATCGAAACTCTCGGTCTGAAGCCCGATGAGGTTGGGGACCTCGATGGGTTCAGAGATCTGCGCAAACGAGATGCGGCGCGATGCGCTGCGGTTGGCGATGGACGTTGCGGACGAGGTGCGCGAGGCAGCCAAAGGAGGGTCCTTCCCGACATTCCGTGTGTGACCGCGATGCCACAGCCACGGCTCCACCGAACCCCGGGGCTAGCCGCAGAAAAGAACGGACGCACGCCGGGTAGGCATATGAGGGCAGGACGAAAGGCAGCGCAACTCGGGAGTGTACCGCACGAATCCGCCCCCTGTCCAGGGGCGACCGTGGGCCAACACCGTCGCTCGGCGCGCTCCCCGGGGGAGGCGCCACGCCGTCAGCGATGAGCATAGACCAGCGCACCGATTCCCGCGCAAGTCCCGACGGCCTTCTGGGGATAACGATTGGGCAGCACTTGAAAGCGACCGGCCAGCCCGGAAACGCGAAGGTCGGGACCCCGCGAATGCGGGACCCCGGCCTTCGAAGAATGCTGGGACGCTCGAACGCTTTACCTACTTGAGCGTGACCGTGGCGCCAGCGGCCTCAAGGGCTGCCTTGGCCTTCTCCGCGTCTTCCTTCTTGGCACCCTCGAGGACGGGCTTGGGGGCGCCGTCCACGAGCGCCTTGGCCTCGCCGAGGCCGAGGCTCGTGATCGCACGGACCTCCTTGATCACGGAGATCTTGTTGTCGCCGTGCGACTCGAGGATGACGTCGAACGTATCCTTCTCTGCGACCTCCTCGACGGGGGCCCCACTGGCGGGACCGGCCGAGGCAACCGCGACGGGCGCGGCTGCGGTGACCTCGAAGACCTCTTCGAATTTCTTCACGAATTCCGAGAGCTCGATGAGGGACAGTTCCTTGAACGCTTCGATCAGCTGATCGGTGGTCATCTTCGCCATGATGGCTTTCCTTCCTATTCCTGCATGAAGCAGAGAGTGACGGGGATACGGCTAGGCCGCGTTTTCCTGCTGGGCACGCAGGGCGTCTACGGTGCGCGCTGCCTGAGCGAGCGGCGCTTGGAACATGTACGCCGCGCCGAACAGGGACGCCTTGAAGACGCTCGCTGCCTTGGCGAGAAGCACATCGCGGGACTCGAGGCTCGCGATCTTCTGGACCTCTTCGGCGGACATCAGTACGCCCTCGAAGATGCCGCCCTTGATGATCAGGGCGGGATTGTCCTTGCTGAAGGTCTTGAGGTCCTTTGCAGCCTCCACCGGGTCACCGGTGACGAATGCAATGGCGGTCGGCCCGACGAGGAGGCCCACGAGGGCCTCCATGCCGGCTTCCTTGGCCGCGAGCGCCGTAAGCGTGTTCTTGGCAACCGAGTAGGTTGCCGTGCCGCGAATGCTGTCGCGCAGCGCTGCCAGCTGCGGGACGGAAAGGCCGCGGTACTCGGTGACGTACACGGCAACGGACGTGCGGAACTTCTCCGCCATCTCGCTGACCGAGGCCACCTTGCTTGGCGTCGCCATGGTTGTCCTTCCGTTGGTGCGACCTCCGAGCCCGAGGTGCCTCTCAACGAAGAAACCCCGCGCAGGGGCGGGGCGTCGGGGCTACGCGCTTGCGCGCGGGCCTCCCACTCTCTCCTGCGCTGGCTCCCGTTGCGGGGACTTCGGTCCGACTCTTGCGAGCCGGGCGACCGGCGGTCTTGGGCAAGCGACATCGTACGTGTCGCGGCGCGAGTGCGCAAACCGCGACGTACGGTGTTGCCATGAAACGCGTCAGCCTCGTCCTGCTGTGGATATTCGGCGTCTACGTCGTGATACGGGCGGGCGTCGAGTTCGCCACGATGCACTATTCCGACCCCACCTCCTACCGGAACGACTGGGGCGGGCCGAGTCTCGCTGGTGTGCTCGCGGTGCACGCGGGGCCCGGGATCGTCGCGCTCGGCATGATGATCGTCTACGCCGTGCGTCGACGCCGGAGGTAACGCCAAGGGCCGCCTCCCTCGCGGGAAGCGGCCCTCTGGTCGTGCGGGGTTCGGGGGACTAGACCGCGGCGACCGCCGCGGCGTTCGGGTCGACCGGGATGCCGGGGCCGGTGCTCGCGGAGAGCGTGACCTTGAGGATGTAGCGACCCTTGGACGTGGACGGCTTGGAGCGCAGGACCTCGTCGAGGATCGAGCCGTAGTTCTCCACGAGCTTGGTGTCGCCGAACGATGCCTTGCCGATGATCGTGTGAAGGTTGGAGTGCTTATCGACGCGGAACTCGATCTTGCCGCCCTTAATGTCCGAAACGGCCTTGGCGACGTCCATCGTCACGGTGCCCGTCTTGGGGTTCGGCATGAGGCCACGGGGGCCGAGGACCTTGCCCAGGCGTCCCACCTTACCCATGAGGTCGGGCGTGGCGACGACGGCATCGAAGTCTATGCGGCCAGCGGCGACCTCCTCGATGAGCTCGTCGCCACCGACGATGTCGGCCCCGGCCTCGCGCGCGGCGTCCGCCTTCTCGCCGTTGGCGAAGACGAGGACGCGGGAGGTCTTGCCCGTCCCGTGGGGAAGGATGACGGTCGAGCGGACGGCCTGGTCCGCGTGACGCGGGTCGACGCCGAGGCGGAAGACGACGTCGATCGTCGAGTCCGTCTTCTTGGATCCGGTCTTCTGCGCGAGGCGAACGGCCTCGAGCGGGGTGTAGAGGGTGGCGCGGTCGACGAGCTGAGCTCCGTCGCGGTACGCCTTGCTGCGCTTGGTCATCTGCGGTACTCCTTTGCAGTCGTGGGTAGTGGGTCAGCGCGACCCGTCCACTGGGTGGTGATATGGGGCGGAACTAACTCCTGGACCTAACTAACCGTGATGCCCATCGAACGCGCGGTGCCGGCGATGATGTTCGACGCCGCGTCGAGGTCATTGGCGTTGAGGTCGGGCATCTTGACCTGGGCGATCTCGCGGCACTGGGCCATCGTGATGTTGCCCACCTTGTCGGTGTGCGGCACGCCGGAGCCCTTTGCGACGCCCGCGGCCTTCTTGATGAGCTCCGAGGCCGGGGGCGTCTTGAGGATGAACGAGAATGAACGGTCCTCGTAGACGGTGATCTCCACCGGCACGACGTTTCCGCGCTGCGACTCGGTCGCGGCGTTGTACTGCTTGCAGAAATCCATGATGTTGACGCCGTGCTGCCCGAGCGCGGGACCAATCGGGGGCGCGGGATTCGCGATGCCAGCGTTGATCTGAAGCTTGATCAGACCGACGATCTTCTTCTTGGGTGCCATGACGGTGCGGCCTTCCTAGATCTTCTGAACCTGGTTGAACGACAACTCGACCGGGGTCTCCCGGCCGAAGATCGAGACGAGAACGTGGAGTTTCTGGGACTCCGCGCTGATCTCCGAGATTGTGCCGGGAAGCGTGGCGAAGGGGCCGTCGATGACGGTGATCGCCTCTCCGACGACGAAGTCGACATCGATGAGGGCGGCGGCGCTCGCGGCGGCATTCGCGGCCGCCGGGCTCGCCTCCGCAGGCGCGAGCATGGAGAACACCTCGTCGGGCGTGAGCGGCACGGGCTGGTGGGCGTGGCCAACGAAACCGGTGACGCCGGGAGTGTTGCGCACGGTGCCCCACGACTCGTCGGTGAGGTGCATCCGGACCAGGACGTAGCCGGGGATGCGAACGCGGCGAACCTTGCGCTTCTGCGCGTTCTTGATCTCGGTCACCTCCTCCATCGGGACCTCGACCTGGAAGATGAACTCCTCCATGTGGAGGCTCTCGATGCGGTGCTCGATCGCCTGCTTCACGCGCTTCTCGTGGCCGGAGTACGAGTGGATGACGAACCAGTCGCCCTCGCGCGAAATGAGCTCGGCGCGGAAGGCGACCAACGGATCCTCGTCGGCATCCGGGTCCTCGGGCGCATCCGGGTCCACGGGCGCATCCGGGCCCTCCGACGCATCCACGTCGTCGGACACCGCGTCGCCGGAAGGCTCGGCTGGCGCCGCGTCCTCGGTCGGCAGGCCGTCTTCCGTCGCGACGTCCTCGGGCACCATGTCCTCCGTGATAAGGGCGCCCTCGATCACCGTGGTCTTCTCGACCTCGGTCGCGTCCATCTCTTCGTCGCTCACAACCCCTGCTCCCTGATCCGTCACGCCGCGGTTTCCCTGCCGAAGACGAGCGCCGCGAGCTTGCCGAAGCCCAGATCGAGGAACGTGACCGCCACCGTGATTACGACGACGAAGACGATCACGATGATCGCGTAGCGACGCGTCTCTTCCGCGCTCGGGTACACGACCCGCTTGAGTTCCGAAGTCACCTCGCGCACGAACATTGAGACGCGCCCGAAGAGGCTCTTGCCCTCGCGGCTCGCCGGGCCGAGGCTCTTCTCGGAGTGGCCCGTACTGGTTTCGCTCACTGCGCTTCCTTTGCTGGAGACTTATGTCACTGGCGCAGGGCAGGAGGGACTCGAACCCACAACCGTCGGTTTTGGAGACCGATGCGCTACCAATTGCGCCACTGCCCTTCGAAGGAGGGCGAGGCCCTCCAGCGACCGAAACCCGCGCCGACCCGCGCCGAGGCGCAGGCAAGTATGACGAATGTCAATCGCCGACCTGTCAGTGTACGCGGAACGCGCCCGCGCGTCGAACGCGATCGGTCGCCGGGAGCCGCCTCGCCGTCGCAAGAAGATGTACTCGCCGGGCCGCGCGCAACCCGAGCGCACGGCCGACGGTGGAAGGATAGGGGCATGAACGCCAACCCCGCTCCGCGCCGCGTCTCGCAACGCCTCGGCGCCATCGCCCCGTCCGCCACGCTCGCCGTCGACGCCAAGGCTAAGGCGCTCAAGGCCGCCGGCCGGCCCGTCATCGGCTTCGGCGCAGGCGAGCCCGATTTCCCGACACCCGGCTACATCGTCGAGGCCGCGATCGCCGCGGCCAAGAACCCCGCAAACCACAAGTACACGCCCGCCGGGGGCATGCCCGACCTGAAGAAGGCGATCGCGGCCAAGACCCTGCGGGACTCGGGCTACGAGGTCGACCCCGCCCAGATCGTCGTGACGAACGGCGGCAAGCAGGCGGTCTTTCAGGCGTTCGCCTCGATCCTTGACGACGGGGACGAGGTCATCCTCCCGGCGCCGTACTGGACCACGTACCCCGAGGCGATCCGCCTCGCGGGAGCGCACCCGGTGGAGGTCTTCGCTGGCCCCGACCAGGAGTACCTCGTCACGGTGGAACAGCTCGAGGCGGCCCGCACCCCCAAGACGAAGGCGCTACTCTTCTGCTCGCCCTCCAACCCCACCGGCGCGGTCTACTCCCCCGAACAGACCAAGGCGATCGGCGAGTGGGCGCTTGATCACGGCGTCTGGGTCGTCACCGACGAGATCTACGAGCACCTGGTATACGACGACGCGGTCTTCACCCCGATCGTCAAAGTCGTCCCGGAACTTGCCGAGACGTGCGTCGTGGTCAACGGCGTCGCCAAGACCTACGCGATGACCGGGTGGCGCGTGGGATGGATGATCGGCCCGCTCGACGTGATCAAGGCTGCGACCAACTTCCAGTCGCACCTCACATCGAACGTCGCGAACGTCTCGCAGCGCGCGGCGATTGCCGCGCTCGAGGGCGGTCTCGAGGACGTCACGCTCATGCGCAAGGCGTTCGACCGCAGGCGTCACACGATGGTGGAGATGCTCTCCGCCATCGACGGAATCGTATGTCCAACGCCCAAGGGCGCCTTCTACTGCTACCCCTCCGTCGAGGGCCTGGTCGACAGGGAGATCCGCGGCAAGCGTCCGGCGAACTCCGCCGAACTCGCCGCGCTCATCCTCGAAGAGGTCGAGGTTGCGGTGGTCCCCGGCGAGGCCTTCGGTCCGAGCGGGTTCCTGCGCCTGAGCTACGCGCTGAGCGACGAGGACCTCGCCGAGGGCGTCGGGCGTATGCAGAAGCTCTTCGGGGGGGCATAACCTTCCTCCGGCATCCCCCTGAGGGATGGCCTCCCGGTCGCCCGGAAGATCGGCCACGGGGACGATGCCGTCGTTCGGGAGCTCTTCGCTAGCCTAGGGCGCATGAACGCACCCGCCATCAGCATCCGTGGGCTCCAGAAGCACTACGGCGACCTCCGGGCAGTCGACGGCCTTGACCTCGACATCAAGCAGGGAGAAATCTTCGCCCTCCTCGGGCCGAACGGCGCCGGGAAGACCACCACCGTGGAGATTCTCGAGGGCTACCGCAAGCGCACGGCCGGCGAGGTCTCCGTCTTGGGCCACGACCCCGCCCACGCCGCGCGCGATTGGCGCGAGCGCATCGGCATCGTGCTGCAGTCCACGGCGGACGAGACGCCTCTCACGGCGCGCGAGTACGTCGCCCACGTCGGGAGTTTCTACCGCAACCCGCGCGACCCGGACCAGGTGCTGGAATCGGTCGGGCTCAGCGACCTGTCCGACCACCGCGCAAAGACCATGTCGGGCGGCGAGAGGCGGCGCCTCGACGTGGCCCTCGGCATCGTCGGTCGACCGGAGCTCCTCTTCCTCGACGAGCCGACCACGGGTTTCGATCCCGAGGCCCGCCACGACTTCTGGCGCCTCATCGAACGCCTCAAGGAGGGCGGGACCACGATCCTCCTCACCACCCACTACCTCGACGAGGCCGACTACCTCGCCGACCGCGTCGGCGTGATCGCCCACGGCAAGCTCGTCGCCCTCGACACCCCGAAGGCCCTTCGCAGCGCCAAGGACGGGGCCATCGTGTCGTGGGAGCAAGGGGGCAGGCGGCACGAGAAGCCGACTCGCACCCCGACCGCCCTGGTCAAGGACCTCATCGCTAAGCACGCGGACGCCGCGGGCGAGGTGCCTGGGCTCGCCGTCCGCAGGCCCACCCTCGAGGACACCTATCTCGCCCTCGTCGGCCACCACAAGGAGGAGTTGTCATGACCACCGCCATCGCCGCCCGGCGTTCGTTCCTCGCGCTCGCCTGGGGCCGCGGACGGACGGAAATCCGGATCTTCTTCCGCGAGTGGGACAGCCTCGTCTTCGTGTTCCTGTTCCCCACGATGTTCCTGCTGCTCTTCGCGGCCCTCATGGGCAGCATGAACGTCACCGAGGGCGCGAATGTCCCCTTCCAGGTGAACTTCAAGCAGTACTTCCTGCCCGGAATGGTCGCCTCCGGCATCATCTATACGGCCTTCCAGAACATTGCGACGTCCATCCCCGTCGAACGGGACCAGGGCGTGCTGAAGCGCCTTCGCGGAACGCCGCTGCCGCCCGCCGCGTACTTCGCGGGCAAGGTGATTCAGGTGTACGCCGTCTCGGTGGTCCAACTGGCGCTGCTCCTCGCCGTCGCCCGGTTCGTGCTCGACATCCCTCTCCCTACCGCAACGAGCGCGTGGCTGACGTTCGGGTGGGTCTTCCTTCTTGCGACCGCGACCTGCACCGTGCTGGGCATGGCCTTCTCGGCCGTCCCTCGGAACGGCAAGAGCGCGGGCGCAGTCGTGGTCCCCGTCGTCCTCATCCTCCAGTTCCTCTCGGGCGTCTACTTCCCGTTCAGCCAGGTGCCGTCGTGGGTCCAGACCTTCTCCGGCATCTTCCCCCTGCGCTGGATGGCGCAGGCGATGCGCTCGGTGTTCCTTCCGGACTTCATGGTGGCCCAGGAACCCGGCCAGACGTGGGCGCTCGGAACCGGTGCGCTCGTCATGGGGGCCTGGCTGCTCGTCGGCCTCGCCCTCGCTTTCCGGTTCTTCCGCTGGCAGGCGCGCAAGGATGGATAGCCCGTCCCGACGGGTAACCTGAGAGGGCTCTCAGACGCGGCCAGACACACTAAGTGACATGAAGACAAACACGCGATACATTCTCACGGCGACCGGAGTCGCCGCAGGACTCTTCATCGTCGGCGCGACGGCCAACGCCCTCGCGCCCGACAACACTGCGACGAGCGCCCCGATCGGATCCGGCGTCGTCCTTCCCTCGGCCTCGGCCGATCCCTCCGCCTCACCGTCGCTGGTTCAGGTGGAATACGCAGAGAGTACCGACCACTCATCCTCCCCCGTTGACCCGGTGGTCCTTCCCGACACCGGCTGGACAACCGGCCCCGCGACTGGGACGGGTGTCGGCGGAGATGACGGCAGCGATCACGAAGGCGTCGACGACTAGACCATTCACCTTTCCCCGACCCGGGGGCCCTCGAACCGACTCTCATCGGCTCGAGGGCCCTCGTCGTCGCAGGGGAAATCGCACACCTCGCTGGGCACCCGCGCGATAGCGTGGGAGGCTACGGAGGGAGTCGACATCGTCGGCGTGGGTACGCTCAAGGTGCGCATTTCCGCGCTGCGCCGCACAAGCGTGCGCGCGCGTGTGCTCGGCTACCTGATCGCGCTCTCCGCCGTCGCCGTTTCCGTATCGGGGGTAGTCGCCTACGGCCTCGAATTGCGCAGCATCGACCGCGACATCGCCAGCGACCTCACTCTGCGCGCAAGCAGCTTCCTCAAGCTCGCCAGCGAGGGCGACCCGTCCACCGGACTCCCCTACGCGGACGCGGGCAAGCTCCTCTTCTCCGGCGTGAGCCAGGTGATCGCGAGCCCGACCGAGAGCGCGGTCGGGCACGCCAACGGCATTCCGCTGTTCGTCCCCAAATACCCCCAGCGCCTTCCGCTCGAGCGGGACGAGACGTTTCTCCTTGCCGCCGAGGCGCACCCGACGGAACAGATCATCGTGCGTTCCGTCCGCACGGAAGAGGCCCTCTATCACTACGTCTCGGTGCCGATCTTCGACGGCAACAACAACCTCCTTGGCACGTTCACCGTCGCCACCGATCGCGGCGCGCTCGTGAGCAATCTCAACCACACCTTCGCCCTGTACCTGCTCGCGGGCGCGGTGGCCCTGGTCTTGACCGGAGCGGTCGCGTGGGTGACCGTCGGGCGACTCCTGAAGCCGATCACGCTCCTCAATGAGACGGCACGGGACATCTCGGAATCCGACCTGAGCCGACGCATCCCGATAGTCGGCCACGACGACCTTGCCCGGCTCTCGCACACGGTGAACGCCATGCTCGACCGCCTGGAGAACGCCTTCGCGACCCAGCGCCAACTTCTGGACGACGCGGGTCACGAGCTGCGCACCCCGCTCGCCGTCATGCGGACGAACCTCGAACTCCTCGAGCCGCGGGACAGCGAGCAGGTCTCTTCGACGCAGGTCCTTCTGCTCGACGAGGTGGCGATGATGTCCCGGCTCGTGGACGACCTGGTGATCCTTGCGAAGGCGGATCGCCCCGAGTTCGTCCACCACGAGGTGCTCGATCTTGGCGAGTTCACCGATGCTGCGTACTCCAGGGCTCGCGCGCTTGGGGACCGCGAATGGAGCCTCGACTCCAGGGGCGAGGGCCGATTCGAGGGCGACGGGCAACGGCTCACGCAGGCCTGGATGCAGCTCGTGGCGAACGCCGTCAAGTTCTCCGATTCCGGCTCTCCCGTGGGCGTCGGGAGTTCACTCCTGGATGGTCAGGTCCGCCTCTGGGTGAAGGACGCTGGAAGGGGCATACCCCCGGACGAGCACGAGCGGGTGATCGAGCGCTTCCACCGGCTCAATCCGGACGTCGAGGGCGCCGGTCTAGGGCTCCCGATCGTCGCCGCGATCACGTCGGCGCACGAAGGCCACCTCGAACTTGAGAGCGCGCCGGGCGTGGGTTCGCTCTTCACCATGGTGCTTCCGGTGAGGGGGTCCGCGCGATGACGCGCCTCCTGCTGGTCGAGGACGAGGAACGGCTCGTCACATCGCTCGTCGACGGGCTGAGGACGGCCCAGATCGACGTCACCGCCGTGAGCACCGGACGCGAGGGGCTCGCGCTCGCGAAGTCCGGCGACTTCGACGTGATGGTGCTCGACATCGGGTTACCGGACCAGGAGGGCTTCACCGTCCTGCGCAAGCTCCGCGCGACCGGCTCGGACCTGCCCGTCATCATCCTGACGGCGCGCACCTCCGCGGAGGACGTGGTCCGGGGGCTCGAGCGTGGCGCCGACGACTACATGCCCAAGCCATTCTCCTTCCCCGAACTCCTCGCTCGCATCCGCCTGCGCGAACGCCGCGTGGGGGCGCTGGATCCCGCGACCGCCGTCATCGAGGCGGGCCACTGCGTGCTCGATCCGATGACCCGCACGCTCGAGGTAGACGGCGAGGAGGTGTCGCTCTCGAACCGCGAGTTCCAGCTGGCGCACCTGCTCATGTCCCACGCGGGGCGGACGGTGACCAGGGCCGAAGCCCTGGAGCACGTGTGGGGGTCGGCGGCGCGCGACAACGTCCTCGACGTCTACATCCGCTACCTGCGCTCGCGCATGGGCGCGCACGCGATCAAGACCATCCGGGGCGAGGG
This sequence comes from uncultured Actinomycetota bacterium, assembly GCA_963830335.1. GTDB lineage: Bacteria > Actinomycetota > Actinomycetes > Actinomycetales > Demequinaceae > JAFGBM01. The sequence continues at coordinate 70,540 of CAWHLX010000005.1, read as the reverse complement.
GTACCAGTTCGTCGGCTAGTTCGCGCGTTTCTTCGCGTCGCCCGTGGGCCGCAACTGACTCGGCAGACAGTCGACGAAACGCTCCACGAGTGCGAGGCGGGCGGCGAGGTCGATGACCTCGTCGGAGCCATCGTCCCAGATCACCACGCGGTCGCCGTCGAGGTAGATGGCGATGCCCTGTTCCGCAGTGGTGGTCAGGAATTCGATCATCCGTGGCTGCAGCAGAGCGTGCGCCTCCTGCGGGTGATCGGTCTTGATGCGCCACAGTTCGTTGAATTCGATAGGATTCCGTGTCCAGCTCGGTGCCGCCGATGAGCTTCGCGGCGCGGGAGGAGAAGCCCTCGCGCACCAGGTCCATGCGAGGAAGGCCGCCACTCACCTGGGCCCACGCGACGCGAGACTGGAATACCTTGACCAGGAAGAAACCCGCTCCGTAGTCGCCTTCGATGTACGCCACTCCGAGAGAACCCCACTCGCGTTGGTCGCTCCCCGAAGGCGCGGCTCCCAGGTTCTTGAGGGTCGCGAAGGGGGGCCTTGTCCAGCCTTCCTCAAGGAACCTGGCCCGTGGACGGAACACGAGACTCGCGTCCAACGCCACGTCGAGCACTTCCGCGCGCGATGGCCTCATGCTTCGCCTCCAGGCGTTTCATCGCGAGCCCGCTCACCCACGACGGGCCAGCGGTCACTACGGAGATCGCGAGGAGGATGCCGGTCGCAAGCACGCCCGTGCGGCCGCCCTTGAACGGAACACCGCCGACGACGTAGTACCCGAGTACAACCACGGGCGGCAGGCCAACATTCCGAACACGCAGGAGATCATTGAAGAGCCGATGCGGAGCTTGCTGACTGACCTGAGATCACCGAGGCTCGCGAGGCGCCGGAGTCTTCCCAGACTCACCGGAATCTGCCGTCAGCTGCGAGCGAGAAGGTCTCTCCGCCGTTGCTAGATGTCTCGGAACGCGGAAACACACGCGAAGCAAGGAGTCCTGATTCGACCGGTTGGTCGCTCGAGACCTCTCGATCGCTCCACACCACCACGCGGTGTGGCTCAAGGTGCAACGCGATGCCCTCGTCGCCGACTCAAGTTCAGGAACCCCTCCATCCCCGCCGTCAAGACTTCGGCACAGGCTTTAGCGAGCCAAAGGCGCGCCAAGGGAAGACGAAACCGTGCTTGCTTACGTCGAACTCATCGTCGCCGAAGGCGGTCATCAAGGCCGGATTGAAGTCACCTCTGACGAGCACGAGCGGCTGGCAAGTCCCCTTCGACTCCGCACCAAGCGAGGCAGGTGCCGATGGGGCGGCTCGCCCCATCGCCAGTCGGAAGGCTCGCGCGCAGGATCGTGACGGAACTCCGTTGAATCGTTCCGTCCTTCCAATAGTGGGCCCGCTACTCGCGACCCGCAACGTGGCGAGCGGCGACCGTTCGAAGGTGAGCGCGCCCAAGGGCCCCTCACTGCGAGTATTCGGCACTCGGCTTTCCATGCCGTCGCGGCGCAGTTGGGCCTCTCGTCCGTGCCGGCTCCGGCGACACCTTGGCAGCGTGCGCGTAGACAAGGAACACGAGGAAGGCGACGACGGCGCGGTCGCCCATGCCCGAGCGGAGAGGCCCGGGGTTCTCGACCTACGCTCTCCCCTCCGCCGACGAGTTCCCACATCCCCGCAAGCGTGCCGAAGTATCCCAATGCGAAAGCGACGCCGGCGAACAGCGTAAGGTGTTCGCCCAATCCCGCGCGCCCATCTCCGCCACCGAAGCTTGCCCGCGTACGAGCGTCTCGATCCTGTCGAACTCGCCATCTGTCGCGCCTCTCTCGATCGTCCGACTCGACTGCGCCACAGAGTATCGTGACCGCCCCCTTCCCGCCCGCCGAAAGGGGGAGTTGTCCGTGTGGATGCCAATCGTCCCATCGGCCGATGCCCAGGCCCGCCCCGACGCCTACCATCGGGTCATGGAACCGCGACCAGCCCCCTTGCGTCTTGGACCGATCCGGCTCGTCGATGCCCTGATCGCGCTTGGGCTCCTTGGCCTGGGCGCGATCTGGGTCGCTCCCAGCGACATCATGGGTTTGCAGGGCTATCTTCCGCGCGATGTGGCGGGGTACGTGTTGCTGGCTTTCCAGACTCTTCCCCTCGCGTGGCGCCACACGGCGCCTCGCGCCGTCGTGCTGATCGTCCTCGCCAGCTGGTTGGTTGACCGGAACATCGGGTACGAGGCCGAGGCCGCGACCCTCGGACTGGTCGTCGCGATCCACGGCGTCGCCGCGTACGCGTCGCGCAGGCAAGCGTGGGTTTGGGGTGGGATCACCGCTGCGGTCGCGGTCGCCTGGACCGCCATTGGGGCCACGCTTCAGTCCGAGATCGGACCCCTGACCGTCATCACGATGGCACTCTCGGTCACGATCCCCTTCGCGATCGGGCGAGGCGACGCGTTTGCCCGCGAGCGCATGACGGACCTCGAGGTGAAGAGCCAGACCGCGGAGATTGCTCAGCAGGAGGCGGCGGAGGCGGCGGTACGGACCGAACGCGCCCGCATCGCGCGCGAACTCCACGACGTCGTCGCGCACGAGATCACGGTGATGACCCTCCAGGCCGAGGGCGCGCGTCGCGCGGTGGGAGACAAGGACCCCCGCGTCACCCAGGCCCTCCAAACCATCGGAGACTCCGGGCGCAAGGGCCTCGCGGAGATGCACCGGATGATCGGGGTCCTCCGGGACACGTCCGAGGGGGACACCCCCGACTCCGAGCCCAGCGTCGGAACCGCCTATGCCCCCGCCCGCGTCGACTTCCTTTCCCCCATGCCCTCCCTGGCCGCGCTCCCCGCGCTCGTCAAACAGGTGGGCGATGCCGGACTACCCGTCGATCTGCGCGTGCGCGGCAACTCGCACGTCCCCGCCGGCGTCGAACTCAGCGCGTATCGCATCGTCCAGGAGGCCCTCACGAACGCGCTCAAGCACGCTGGCCCCGGGGCCCACGTGAGCGTCGACATCGATCGCGCGCGCACGGCCGTCACCATCACGGTCGAGGATGACGGCCGCGGCGTCATCAGCGATGTGACGCAGGGGGGTGGCGGCCACGGCCTGGCGGGGATGCGGGAGCGGGTCGCGACCCTCGGTGGCTCGATCGACATCGGCCCGCGCCCGGGCGGCGGATATCGGGTTCGCGCGATCCTGCCCTCCCAGGACGACGTGGTCAACACTCCGAGCCGCGAACGGAAGGACTCGATCGCGGCGATCATCTCCCTCGTCGAGGCGAGCGAAGGGAAGAACACGTGATCAGGGTGCTGCTCGTCGATGACCAAGCGATGGTGCGCGCGGGGCTTCGGATGATCCTCGACTCGGAGCCGGACATCGAGGTCGTCGGGGAGGTCGATGATGGGGCGGGCGCCGCGGCCGCGGTCGCCGAGCACAAACCGGACGTGATCCTCATGGACATCCGCATGCCCGGCATGGACGGGCTCGCGGCGACGCGCGAAGTGATCGCGGCGCATCCCGAGGCGAAGGTCGTCGTGCTGACCACCTTCGACCTCGACGAGTACGTCTACGGCGCCCTCCGTGCGGGGGCGTCGGGCTTCCTGCTCAAGAGCGCGAGTGGCGACGCGCTCGTCAACGCCGTCAAGGTTGTGGCCGGGGGTGAGGCGCTCCTCGCCCCCGAGGTGACGCGCCGGGTGATCGAGGAGTTCGCGCGGGCGAGCCGGGACGTGGGGACCGGAAGCGTTGAGCACGTGGTTCCCGCCGACGCCATCGGCGACCTCAGCGAACGCGAGGTCGAGGTTCTCCAGCTCATGGCGCAGGGGATGTCCAACCAGGAGATCGCCAAGGACCTGTACCTGTCCTCCACGACCGTCAAGACCCACGTGAGCCACATCCTGACCAAACTCGGGGTTCGCGACCGCGTGCAGGCGGTCGTCGAGGCGTACGACTCCGGGATCGTCGCCCCGCGCGGATAGGCAACCTCGCTCGGGGCCTCCCCGAGACTCGGGTCGGGGTCATCCCTGAGGAGGAGGGTGCGACACCGTTCGTGCGACCGATGGCTCGCGCCGCTCGCGAGCACCATACTGGGGGCACCCAGGAGGAGACCATGTTTAGACTCGCGCTCAAGACCGTCCGGCACAACCCCAAGCGGCTGATCCTCACGAGCGTCGCGGTTGTGCTCGGGGTGGCGCTCGTCTCGGCGACCTTCGTCCTCACGAACGCCGCACAACTCGGAATCGGCGACCTCAACGAGAGCTACTACGGCTCCGGCCGGGTCGTGATCACTCCGGACGCCGATTTCAGAGGTGACGTCCCCACCCCACTGCTGACGGACGAGACGGTCGAGGCACTTCGCAGCCTCCCCGGCGTGGCCGAGGTCGAACCCAGGATCGACGCTTCCGGAGACGCCCCCCTGCTTGGCCTCGACGGGGAGCCCTTCACCGGCGCCCCGACGGTCATTCTGAGTTGGTCGGATAACCCAGAGATCTCCCGTGCCACCCTTGTCGACGGCCAGGCGCCGACGGGGCCGGGCCAGATCCTCCTCGACGTCCGATCCGTCGAGAGCGGAGGATGGGCGCTCGGCGACACTCTCAAGTTGGCGACCTTCGACGGCGTGAAGAGCTACACGCTCGTGGGCACCGTCCGCTTTGGTGACCAGAACATCCTCCAGGGGGCCGCTCTCGCCTACCTGACCCTCGAGGATGCGAAGGAGGTTCGGGCTGGGGACGGGGGATACGACCGCATCGATGTCGTTCCCGCGCCGGGAGTCGACCACACGAGCGTCGTCGAACCCGCCTCCCGCGTCCTGCCCGCTGGCGCTCGCGCCACCACCTCGGAGGCCCTGACGGCGGAGATGGACGACGCCACGGCGAACACCATGGGGATCATCGACGTCGTCGTCCTCGTGTTCGCGTTCGTCTCCGTGTTCGTGGGGGCGTACATCATCGTCAATACATTCCTCATCGTCGTGACCCAGCGCACCCGCGAGATCGGCCTCCTTCGCGCGATCACGGCGAGCGGTTCCCAGGTGCGCCGGATGATCCTCTTCGAGGCGACCCTCATCGCCTCGGTCGCGAGCGTGATCGGCATCGGGTTGGGGTGGCTCCTCGCCTTCGTCCTGCTCAAGATGATGGAGTCCTCCTTCGGGAACACCTACAACTCGATCCCCCTCCCCCTCGACGCCATCGTCCTGGGCCTCGTCGTTGGCTTCGGCGTGACCCTGAGTTCCGCACTGCTACCGGCCATCCGCGCCTCCCGGATCCATCCGATGGAGGCCATGCGGGAGGCGGGGACCCACTCAAAGAAGCCCCTTCGCCAGCGCACCCAGGCTGGGCTAGCTCTGACCGGCGGCGCCGTCGCCCTGATTACCGTCGGACTGTGGCTTCCCCTCGGCGCGCCCATCTCCTGGGTGGCCCCCGGTGCGATCCTCCTCATCCTGGGCATGACCCTGCTCTCCCCTGCGCTCCTCACCCGGGTCGCCTCCGGCCTGCGTGGCCCCCTGTCGCGCCTCGACGCCGCCGGAACCCTCGCAGCAAACAACATCCGCCGGGAACCCCGCCGGTCTGCGAACACATCGTCGGCACTCATGATCGGGGTCCTCCTCCTATCCCTAATGGCTGTCATCCTGAGTTCAGTCCGGGTCTATGCCGAGGAGCGGGTGGCGTCCGACGTCCGTGCGGATTTGTACGTCTCTTCGAGCCAGATCAACGTGGCCTCGGGTCCCGTTATCGGCCAGGAGGCGTACGACATCGTCCGCAACACCCCGGGGATCGCGGAGACCATGCGGTGGGGATTCGGCTCGGCTTGGCTCGACGGCACCAAGTACCGGGTCGGCGCGGTGGATAGCACGGTGGCCGACTCCATGTACTTCTTCGACGCGACCCCCTCCCTCGAGAGCCTCGGGGATGGGGTCTTCATCGGACCCGCACTCCAGAACCTCGGCTACCAGCCAGGCGATGTCGTCGTCTTGGACGGCCCCATCGCCGACCGCACGCTCACCATCGCGGGGGAATACGACGGCGCCATCGGGGATGCCCTTCTCGTCGACTGGGCTACTGCGGAGGCGCTCTTCGGGAATGTTGAGACCATCAGCGTCCTCGCCACCATCGAACCGACCGGCGACCCGGCCGAGATCCGGGCCAACCTGGACGACGCGCTCGCCAACTTCCCCCTCATCAAGACCTACGATCAGGACGACCTTCTGGGCATGGCAGACGGCCTGCTGAACCTGGTGCTGATCCTCGTCTCCGCACTCCTGAGCGGCGCCCTGATCATCGCGCTCCTCGGCATCGCCAACACCCTCCTGCTGTCCGTGACCGAGCGGACGCGGGAGATTGGGCTCCTCCGCGCGATCGGGCTGAGCAGACGGGCCGTCCGAAGGATGATTCGCTTGGAATCCGTCGTCATCGCGGGTTTCGGCGCAGCCATGGGAGTCGTCCTCGGCACCGCGCTCGGGGCTGCGGTCATTGTCGCCCTCAAGGACCTGGGCCTCACCACCCCGTCCATCCCCTGGCGGCTCCTGGGCGTCTACTTCTTGGTCGCCATTCTGGCGGGCCTCCTTGCGGCCGCCCTGCCCGCAAGGAGGGCCGCCAGGCTCGACATTCTTCAGGCCATCACGACCGAATGACATCCAACCGCTCCGCGAGCGTCGCCCCCACGCGGGTAGGCGATGTCCTCCTCGGGTCCCCAGGGTCATCCCTCAGGACGATCGGGCGAAACCATCCTCGCGGGCGATATCACCCCATGGCGACTCCCGGAAGACTGGGCGCATCGAAAACACACTCGAAAGGCACATCATGACCAGCACCACCACGGCGCCGATCGTCATCGACCCCGCGCTCGCCGCGACCATGCGGCACGGCTACAAGGACTACGGCAAGGGCGAGACCGCCGTTCGCGCGCTCGACGGCATCTCCGTCGACATCAAGCGCTCAGAGTTCACCGCGATCATGGGCCCCTCGGGCTCCGGCAAGTCCACGCTCCTGCACACGATCGCGGGCCTCGACTTCCTGACGGCGGGCAACACCTACATCGGAAACGTCGACCTCACCACCCTGAGCGAGGCTCAGGTCACGCAGGTGCGTCGCGACAACATCGGCTTCGTGTTCCAGGCCTACAACCTGGTCTCCTCGCTCACCGCGGCGGAGAACGTTCGCCTGCCGCTTGACATCGCCGGTCGCAAGGTCGACGAGGAGTGGTACCAGCAGATCGTCGACGTTCTCGGCTTGGCGGACCGCCTGCACCACCTCCCCTCGGAGCTGAGCGGCGGACAGCAGCAGCGGGTCGCCGTCGCGCGCGCCCTCGTGGCCAAGCCCGCGATCATCTTTGCCGACGAGCCGTCGGGCAACCTCGACTCAAAGTCGAGCGCCGAGCTCCTTGGCTTCATGCGTCGCGCCGTCCGTGAATACAAGCAGACCATCGTCATGGTCACCCATGACCCGACGGCCGCCTCCTACGCCGACCGCATCCTCTTCCTCGACGACGGCAAGATCGTCGACGAGATGCGCGAGCCCACCCACGACAAGGTCTTCGACCGCATGAAGAAGATGGGGCACTAGACCCATGCTGCGACTCGCGTGGAAGACCGTTCGGCACAACCCGAAACGGCTCATCCTCACCATGTTTGCGATCGTTCTCGCGACGTCCTTCGTGTCCGGCACCTTCGTTCTCACGAACACGGTGCAGGGCTCCTTCGACACGATGTTCGCGGAGATCTACGGCAAGACCGACATCCAGGTCGTCCCCAACAAGGACGAAGCGGCGACGGCTGGCTTCTCCATGACCGTGCCGAGCTTTGACGAGTCATGGGTCCAGAAGGTCGCGGCCGTCCCCGGCGTCGCCGAGGTCGCCCCGTCCGTCAACAGCATCGTCCAAATGCTCGATGGCGAGGGGCTACCCGTAGGGCAAGGGGCGCCCGTCATTACCGTCAACTGGAATCAGCCCCCTGACCTCGACAACGTCACGCTCGCCTCCGGGCACTACCCGACGGCGAATAACCAGATCGTCCTCGACTCGAAGGGCGCGGACAAGGCCGGGTACAAGATCGGTGACACCGTCACGATTCAGCGCTACGGCGAGGCCGACTCGTTCGCGTACACGCTCGTCGGCACCGCGACCTTCGGGGCGTCGAACGCGCTGAACGGCGCGACGCTCGCGTGGTTCACGTACGACGAAGCGCAGATCATCGCGCGGCAGGAGGGCAAGGTCGCGGCGATCTCGATTCGGGTCGCGGACGGCTACGACATCGCCGCCGTGCGAGACGCCATTCAGGGCGAGCTGCCTGCGGACATGTCGGCCAAACTCTCGAGCGAACTTATCGAGGAGTCGAGCAAGGGCATCGCCGACGCCGTCAACGCGATGAACACCTTCATCCTGGCGTTCGCCCTGATCGCCGTGTTCGTGGGAGCCCTGCTCATCACCAATACGTTCCAGACGATCGTGACGCAGCGCACCAAGGAGATCGGGCTGCTCCGCGCGATCGCCGCGAGTCCTCGCCAGGTACTGACGATGATTCTTCTCGAGGCGTTCATCATCGGGCTTGTCGGGTCGGGGTTGGGAATCCTCCTCGGCTACGGGCTTGGGGCAGGCGCCAAGCTTCTTCTGTCTGCGGTCGGCGGCATAGGCGACAACCTCGGGACGCTCACGCTCCCGTGGCCCGCGATCGTGTGGGGACTCGCCACCGGCGTCGGCACGACCATCGTCGCGGCCCTTCTCCCCGCGATCCACGCGTCGGAGATCTCGCCGATGGAGGCCCTGCGCGACGAGTCCACGCGCAAACGCAAGGGACTTCGGCGCCGTACGACCCTTGGCATCGCTTTCTTGGTGACGAGCGCGACGGCGACCGCTCTTGCCTTTGCCACGGACACCTGGAATCCGGCCGCATGGGTCGGCGTCGGCGGTGGCCTCGCACTGATCGGCACCATTCTTGTCGCGGCGGCGATCGTGCCACCCGCGGCGCAATGGCTTCGCATACCGTTCGGAGCGCTCTTCGGCCTCAACGGCCGGATCGCGATGAACAACGCGCAGCGCGAGCCGCGGCGCACGGCCAATACCGCAGGTGCGCTCATGATCGGCGTCCTGCTGCTCAGCCTGCTCACGACGGTCTCGACGTCGATCACGAGCCTGGCGAAGAAGACCCTCGAGGGGACGTCGTCCGCGACGTTCATCGTGGGGGGCAACTTCACCACGGATCCGCTGGCGCCGATCTCCACGAAGGAGATCGCGGCCATGCGCGCGGTCGATGGTGTGACGGCCGTGCACTTCTACGGCTGGGACAACGCCATTGTCGACGGCACGCCTTCGGACATCGTTGGCATCGACGCCCAGTCGGCCGACAAGGCCTACGAGTACAACGCCGAGCCTTCGTTCTCGAAGCTCGACAACGGCGAGATCTACGTCAGCCCGGCCGTGCTCGCCGAGGGCAAGTCCATGGGAGACACCATCACGATTGAGGGACTCGACGAGACCCTCAACTTCGTCATCACCGGCACGTATCTGCAGGAGGGCGACCCCAGTTACTGGATCACCTTCGAGGACGCGAGCAAGCTCCACCACGGGCTCGCGGCCATCAGCGCGTGGGTGGCCACGGCCGATGGCGCCAACCTCGATACCGTCGAGGCCGATCTGGACGCCGTCTTCGCGGAAAACCCGCGCATCACGGTGTCCACGATCGACGACTACACGAAGGCCATCAACGACCTGTTCAACCAGATCCTGGCGATCATGTCGGCGATGCTCTCGATGGCGCTCTTCATCGCGGTCTTCGGGGTCGCGAACACGCTGCTCCTCAGCGTCACGGAACGGACCCGCGAGATCGGGCTCATCCGCGCCGTCGGCGTCAAGAGAAGCGGCATCTGGAGCATGATCACGCTCGAATCGGTGTTCGTGTCCCTGCTCGGAGCGGTGTTGGGCCTGGTCCTCGGGGTCGTCTTCGGCGTGGCCCTGGTCCAGTCGTTCGACATCTTCAAGGACTACGCAATCACGATTCCCTGGGTGCCGCTGGCGATCTACACGGTTCTCGCGGTCATCGCGGGAATCATCGCGGCTCTCTACCCAGCGTGGAAGGCCTCACGGCTGAACATTCTGGACGCGATCGCGATCGGCGAGTAGTTCGGACATGGCGAGGGGCCCCGGCCGAAAGGCTCGGGGCCTCTCGTCGTCTGAGCGATGGGCTTTCCGGGCGATGGGCCGTCCGGGCTAGAGCTCAACGCCGACGAGCACGGGTTCCGGTTCAAGCCTCACGCCAAAGGCCGCACGCACCCCGTCCCGGATGTGACGCGCAAGCGCGATAACCTCGTCGCCCGACGCACCCCCGGTATTGGTGATCGCGAGCGTGTGCTTCGTGGAGAGCGCGGCACCGGAACCCGGAAGCGCGAAGCCCCGCCCGAAGCCAGCGCGCTCGATCAGCCACGCGGCGGACGTCTTCACGGCGTCGGTGGGGCCGCCATCGCCCGTCGGATACTGCGGGGCATCCTCCGGGAGTTGCGCGGCCGCCCCCGCGGGGAGGACGGGGTTGGTGAAGAACGAACCCGCGCTCCATGTGTCGTGGTCCTCGGGGTCCAGAACCATCCCCTTCCTTCTCCGGAGGGCGAGGACGGCGTCGCGCACCTGCGCCAGCGGTGCGCGCTCCCCCACCTCGATGCCGAGCACGTCCGCGAGTTGCCCATATTGGATCGGCGCCGAGAGCGTCCCCGTCCGCATCTGATACGACACATCCACGACGACAAACCGTGGCGTCGGGCGCCATACTTGCCCCCCGGGATCCGCAACCTGCATCGAACCCTTCAGGGCGGAGGACCGGTACGCGAATCGGCAATCGGCGCGGGCGAGCCGGCGCAGCCGCGCCTCGGCGCGGTCCCAGACGCGCACGGAGGCGACGACGTCCGAGACCTCCTGGCCGTAGGCCCCGACGTTCTGCACGGGTGTCGCCCCCGCACTTCCCGGAATCCCCGAGAGGGCCTCGATTCCCACCCAACCCTCGTCGACCGCCCGCGCCACGACGTCGGCCCACGGCGTGCCAGCCGACGCGGTCACCGTCACTCCCCCGCTCGAACCATCGTCCTGAACCGAGACCTCGGCGCGCCCGTCGCGCACGACGACGCCATCGAACTCCTCGTCGGAGCAGACGACGTTCGAGCCGCCTCCCAGAATCAGGAGCGAGGTCCCCGAGTCGTCCGCGGCGCGCACGGCGCCGACAAACTCGGCCTCCGTCGCCGCCTCGATCAACGATCCCACGGGACCCCCGACACGAAGGGTGGTGAGGTCGGCGAGTACCGGACCGCGCGTCATGCCCCCAGCGTAGTGCCGGTGTCCGAGGGGGCCACGTTGATCGCAGTCTCCTGGGATTCGAGTTCGACGCGCGGGCGGCGGCGGCCCCGGAAGAGCCGCTCGTCACGCCGCACAGCGCGCGCAAACGCGAAGGACGTGAGGGAGCCGAGGATGACGAGGAGGAGGGCGTGGCGGGTCGTCGTCGCGTCGGCGAGGTTGCCGACCGCGGCGGGAAACACGAGGCCCGCGACCGTCGAGAACGACGAGACGGCGGCGACCCTTGCGGCCGCGCGCGCGGGCTCGTCCGCCGCGGCCGAGAAGCCGATCGGGTACCCGAGCGCTGCCCCCACGCCCCAGAGCACCAGTGCCACGGGGACAAGAGCGAACCACGGGGTGAACGCGAAGATCAGGATCCCCGCGATCACGGAGAGCGCGGACACCCTCAGAAGTGCGACCCGGCCGAAACGCTCAAGCAGGCGCGGGCCGACCAGGCGCACGGCAATCATCGCGACGACGAAGGCCCAGTACATGAGGTCGCCCGTGCTCTCGGAACGCCCGAAGTCGTCGACCCCCGAGATCGCGATCCATTGCGCGGCGGCGCCCTCGGTCATGGAGGCGGCGAAGATAATCGCGCCGATCATGAGGATCCGCCGGTCGCGGAACTCGGCCTTGGCCACCGCGAAGGGTCCGCCGAGGCGGGCGCCCTCGGGCAGGTCGAGCGGCCTGCCGTCGGTGACCGCGATCGGTATCAGGATGAGGCGCGCCGCGAGGAGGATCGTCGCCACGGCGGCGAAGTGATACATCGGCTCAACCCCGAACATCGATGCGAGTCCCCCCACGGCCAGGCCGAGGGCCATCCCGATCGAGAAGCCGGCGTGGAAGTGCGGCATGATCTTGCGACCGACGAGCCTCTCGGTCAGCGCTGCCTCGGCGTTGATGGCGACGTTGGTGAAGGAGAAGCTGAACGCCGCCGCTAACTGAAACACCGCGAAGCCCACGGGAAGGCCCAGGTGCGACGAAACTCCGACTCCGACGAACGCCGTCGCGTACGCGATCGACGACCAGAAGTGCAGCCTCCGGGTTCCGAACCGGGCCACGGCCCACCCGGTGAGCATGAGGGCGATGAGCGCGCCGACCGCGCCCATGATGAGGAGAAACGAGAGCTGCCCCTTGGTCACGCCGAGCTCGTCGCGAATCGTCGGCAGGCGCGACAGGAGCGTGGCGAGCATCATCCCCAGGCTGACGAACAGTCCCATGACCCCCGAGCGGGCCTGCGCGACGCGTGCGGGACCGGGCTCGCTCGTGGGTAGGTGACGCATCGCGGAGAACATCGGGCTTCCTTCGTGGACCTGGCTCCGCTCAAGCCGACGGGCCCTGCGGGTCGCCGTCGTTGGCAGGAGAAGCGCGTCTCGGGAGACTCTCGAATCGTTTCGACGCTCACCGCAGATTCTCCCGGTACGCTGGACGACAGTCAAATCGCGGAGGTGTCATCGTGGGTGCAATCCGCCGCCCGACCATGGCGGACGTCGCCGAGAAGGCGGGCGTATCCCTCTCGACGGTCTCCCTCACATTCTCCGGCGCCGGCCCCATTTCGGAGGAGACCAAGCTCCGGGTGGAGAAGGCCGCCGCCGACCTCGGCTACGGCGGACCCAGCCCCCTCGGCAAGTCGTTGCGGTCCGGGCGAAGCCACATTGTCGGCGTCGTGCTCGCTCACAATCTGGGTAGGGCCTTCCGCGACCCGAACGCCCTCCGCGTCATGGATGGCGTCGTCAGTTCGCTCGGCGATATGGGCCTCGGGGTGCTCCTGGTCCCCGCGCCGACGGGCAAAGAGGGGGAGCGCTCGCTCCTCGAGACCGCGCCGATGGACGCCGCCATCCTCATGCGGGTGCGAGGGCACGACGACCCCGGGATCGAGATCGCCAGGAAGCGCGGCATTCCGGTCGCGGTCATGGAGGGGCCCGCCCCCTCGGGCGCCGGACTCGTCACGATCGACGACGAGCGCGCGACCGCGGCGCTGATCGATCACCTGCGGGACCTCGGGCACGAACGCATCGCCACGGTCACCCTTCCGCTCGATGACGATGCCGAGACCCAGGTGGTGGGCCGCGATCGCTACTCCGCGGCTGCGTGGGCCCCCGCGCACAATCGCCTCACGGCATTCGGGGTCGCGGGCGTTGAGCCGTGCGTCGTCGTCGAGGCGCGGGCCTCGCTCGTCGAGGAGGGGATCGCCGCGGGACACCTCGCCCTCTCTCACCCGTCGAAGCCGACGGCGATCGTCTGCCAGTCCGATCTGCTCGCGGCCGGGGTCGTGCTCGCCGCTCGCGAACTCGACGTGCGCGTTCCCCAGGACGTAAGCATCACCGGCTTCGACGGCATCGACGTGCCGTGGCTCGCGCCCCACGAACTGACCACCGCGATCCAGGACGCGCCCCGCATGGGAGAGCTGCTCGCGGCCGAGGTCCGGTCGCTGCTCGACGGCGATACCCCCGAGCCCGTCCAGTTGCCGGTCGTCCTCCGTATCGGTACCACCACGGCCCGCGCTTCCTCCTAGCGCTTCAGGAGAGGCCGAAGGGCCGCCGCCGGTTTCCCGGCGACGGCCCCCACGGTGCTTGAACTAGCCGTTGACCAGTAGGTCGATCGGGCCGAGCGCGAAGTAGAGCGCGAAGAGCGCCGCCACCACCCACATGAGGGCCTTGACCTCCTTGGCCTTGCCAACCGCGACGCTCAGGATGACGTAGGAGATGAAGCCGAGACCGATACCCGCCGAGATCGAGTACCCGAACGGCATCGCGATGATCGTCAGGAAGGCCGGGATCGCGATACGAACATCCTTCCAGTCGATGTCGGCAACGAGGGTCACCATCAGGAAGCCCACGACGACGAGGACCGGCGTCGCGGCCTCGAACGGGACGACCTTGTACAGCGGCGTGAGGAACATCGCCGCGATGAACGCGAGGCCGGTCACGACCGATGCAAGACCCGTGCGCGCGCCGTCGCCGACGCCAGCGGCCGACTCGATGTAGGACGTGTTCGACGACGTCGACGCGGCACCACCGGCAATCGCGGCGACGGAGTCGACGATCAGGATCTGCTGCGATCCCTCGGGGATGTCGTCCTTGTCGTTGAGGCCGCCCTCTTCGCCGACGGCGGTCATCGTACCCATCGTGTCGAAGAAGTCGACGACGAGGAGCGAGAAGACGACGAGGACGCCGGTGAGAATGAGCTTCCATCCTGCGCCGTCTTTGGTGAAGCCTCCGAAGACGCTGACCTGGCCGAGCAGGTGAAGGTCGGGGGTGAAGTTCGCCTCTGCTCCCTCGAGCGTCGGCGTGACGAGCGACCACGTCTGCGGCTTGAGAGCTTCTCAATGATGAACGCCACGATCGTGGCCACGGCGATCGAGATGAGGAGTGCGCCCTTAATCTTGCGGGCCATCAGCACGATCGCGGTCGTGAGACCGACGAGGAAGACGACCATCGGCAGTTTGTCGATGTAGCCGCCGTTTCCGAACTGCGTCGGTACTCCGGCGCCAGCCTTGACGAGCCCGGCGTCCCACATCCCGATGAAGGCGAGGAAGAGGCCGATACCGACAGCGATCGCCTTCTTGAGGGCGACCGGCACCGCGTACAGAATCTTGATCCGGAACTTGGTGAGCACCAAGATGAGCACCACGGTGCCCTCGATCACGATCATGCCCATCGCCTCGGGCCACGTGTAGCCCTTGGCGACGACGAGCCCGTACCCGACGAAGGCGTTGAGCCCGAGGCCCGCGGCGAGAGCGAGCGGGAAGTTCGCGACGAAACCCATCACGATGGTCATGACGCCCGCGACGAGGGCCGTCGCCGCAGCGACCATGCCGATCGCCTTGATGGGGTCGTCACCGCCGCCGATCAGCGGTACTCCCGTCGCGTCGGTCACGCCGACGAGAATGAGCGGGTTCAGGACCACGATGTATGCCATCGTGAAGAAGGTAGTGAGTCCGCCTCGGATCTCAGTACCGATCGTCGATCCCCTTTGGGAGATCTTGAAGAAGCCGTCGAGTCCGCCGGCTCCGTCACCCGTCGCCCGTGGGGCATCGATCATCATCGAGCCAACGACCATGGTCCTTGGTCGTGATGGCGGGGGCCAGCTTTTGGCCGGGGCCGCCTTTGCCGCGGGTGTCTTCGCCGCGGGCTTCTTGGTAGTAGCCATACCGGAATCCTGGCAGAGCGGCGGGTCGCGTGGGGGGCGACGCGCATCCAACCCGACGGGACTCCCGTTGTAGAAACCCCCTAGACTCGTCCCACCTGTCACACGCGTTGACCGACCGGACAATCGGAGTGACTTTAGGTCCCGGGTTTCCGGGCCGGATAGGGCGAGGGCGCAGAGACTCGCGCGCGCGGACTACGAGCAGGCGACGACGGCCTGGGCCTTCGCCAGAACCTTCTGGCCCTCGAATTCGACCGTCACGTCGATGCGGGCCGTCGTGGCCTCCTCGTCGAGCGCACCGATCGTGCACGTCACCGTCACGATCGCCTCGCCCGGGTTGGGCACGGCGATCGGGCGAGTGAATCGCGCCTGGAAATCCACGACGTTCCCGCGGCCCGGCCCACGACTCGACGACCGACGCCGCCGCGCCCATGGTGAACATGCCGTGGGCGATGACGCCGGGAAGGCCGACGCTACTGGGCGAAGACGTCGTTGTAGTGGATCGGGTTGAAGTCGCCAGACGCACCCGCGTACCGGACGAGGGTGTCGCGGGTGATCGCGACCTCGCGGGTGGCGACGACGTCGCCGACGGCGAGGCCGGCGAAGGCGGGGCGGACGGGCGGGCGGCGCGCTGCGCCGGCATGAGACGCGGTCATCAGGCGTCCTCCCTGACCGCCAGCGTCGACGTAGACGGTCGACACGGGCTTTCCCGCCGCGTCGGTCAACTCCGCGCGCGTCGTGACCATGGAGATGCCCGCGCGCTGGACGATGTTCTCGATGTGGACGACGGCGGAGATCACGTCGCCGGCGACGAGGGGGCGGTGGTGGGTGAAGCGTTCGTCCGCGTGGACGACCTTGGAGAAGTCGACGCCCACCTCGGGGTCGACGATGGCCGGGAACTCGGCGCGCTGCGCGATGACGACCGCGAACGTCGTCGGGCGCGACGAGATCGTCGAACCCCGCGCCCGTCGCTGCCTCCACGGACCGGTGTGCGTCGGACGAGGCGCCCACGGCGTCGGCGAATTCGCGGATCTTCACCCGCGTCACCTCGTACGGCTCTCCCGGCCCATAGGACCGGCCCACCGCGTCGGCGTTGACCGCCATGGCGCCTAGCGCGTCTCGCGGTGAGGCGTCTTCTTCCCGCAGCGCGGGCAGAACTTCGCCAGCTCAAGGCGGTCGGGCGTGTTGCGGCGGTTCTTCTTCGTGATGTAGTTCCGTTCCTTGCACTCCGTGCACGCCAGAGTGATCTTGGGGCGGATATCCGTTGCCTTGCTTGCCACGTCCATCTCCTTCGCGCTGTGCGCGCTTGTTTCGAGTCTGTAGCGAGGGCGGGACTCGAACCCGCGACCCCACGATTATGAGTCGTGTGCTCTAACCACCTGAGCTACCCCGCCAGGCAACGTGCCGTCACCCCAGGGTAACAACAACGCATCCGAGCCCCGACAGGGAATCGAACCCTGGACCTTTTCCTTACCATGGAAACGCTCTACCGACTGAGCTATCGGGGCAAGCCGGAACAGCATACCGGGCCCATGAGCCGCGCGCGAACCCGCGTCAGGCACCCCGGCTAGGGTGGGCGCATGATGCCCCGCGTGGGCGCGGCCGAGGCCCGCCGAATCTTCCTCGCGGCGCAGGGCCTTGCTCGGCGCCGGCCGACGGGCAGGGTGAGCGAGCGGCACTTCCGCGAGTATCTCGGCCGCCAGGGCGTCCTTCAATTGGACTCGGTCAACGTGTTCGCCAGGGCCCACTACCTGCCGCTGTTCTCTCGATACGGGGCATACGACGCTGCGGCGCTCGACCGTTACCTCTGGAGTTCCGGCGAGACGTTCGAGCACTGGGGCCACGAGGCGTCCGTGATGCCGCGCGAGCTCATGGGGCACCTCCATTTCCGCATGAGCGCGTCGGGGACGTGGAAGGAGCGAACGCGCGGATACCTCGAGCGCGAGCGTCCGGGCCTGATCGCGGCCGTCGAGGCCGCGGTGCGCGCGTCGGGTCCGGTCTCCGCGGCCGATCTTGCCCACCTCACCCCGGATGCCGTGCGCCAACCGGGCTCGTGGTGGAACAGCGGCGACGTGAAAATCGCGCTCGAGTACCTGTTCATCACCGGGCGGGTCGCCGTCGCGTCGAGGCCGCACTTCCAGCGGCGGTACGACGACCCCATCCGCGTATGGGGGCGCCAGGCCCGCGAGGGCGCGCTTCACGCGGACGAGGCCAGGCAGGGGCTCTTCGACCGCTCGCTCCCCGCGTCGGGGATCGGCACGCCCAAGGACTTCGCGGATCACTTCCGGCTGCCGGTGAACCAGGCCGCGAGGTTCGCCGCGACCGCCGTGGAACGCGGGCTAGCGGCATGGGTCGAGGTGGAAGGGTGGGGCGAGCCCGCCCTCCTCGCCGCCGGTGCCAAGGATCCCGGTCGCGCGACGGGCACGGCGCTTCTCAGCCCATTCGACCCCGTATGCCGTTACCGCGACCGCCTCCTGCGCATGTTCGGCATGCACTACCGCATCGAGATCTACACACCCGAGGCCAAGCGAGAGTACGGGTACTACACGTTGCCGTTCCTCGTTGGGGATCAGATCGTCGGGCGCTTCGACCTCAAGGCCGATCGCAAGGCCAGCGCCCTGCTGGTGCAGGCGTCGTGGCGCGAGCGGGCGGCCATCGCGGGCGCGCGGCGCCGGTCCGACGATGACGTTGCCGCCGCTGTCGCTGCCGAGTTGCGGCTCGCCGCCGGGTGGCTTGGGCTTAACGAGATCGTGGTCGCGCCGCGCGGCACGCTCGCCGTGGCAGTCGCCGCGGCGCTCAGCGATGCCGTAGGGGCGTAGGCGCTGCAAGGGCCCGGCCCCGCTCAGACGGAGGCCTGGCACCTCATCCCGCGCCCCGCAGGCGGCGCCGCGGCCCGCCAAGACCGTTCGAATCGTCCCTGCAGACAATTGACCATCGTCTCGAAGCGTATTCGTGGCACCGTTGTCTGCAGGCGCGCTCCCAATCGTCGAGCACGGCCAGAACGGGGCACCGGTGTCGGCGTCGCGCCCCTGCAGACAGACGCCCTCCGACGCCGTGGAACGCTAGCCACGCAGGGAAAGACCAAGACCCGGCGTTCGCGTCGGGTGACGCGGCGCCGGGCCGATGGTGGCGGGTGAGGGATTCGAACCCCCGAAGCTCACGCAACTGATTTACAGTCAGCCCCCTTTGGCCACTCGGGTAACCCGCCATGCTCCCGTCGAAACAGGGGCGCATGGAAGGATAGCAAGAAATCGAGAGGAGCAACCATGGCCGGGGATTCGTCGTTCGACGTGGTGAGCAAGATTGACCGCCAGGAGGTCGACAACGCCTTCAATCAGGCGGAGAAGGAGATCGCACAGCGGTACGACTTCAAGGGCGTCGGCGCCGCGATCGAGAAGTCCGGCGAAGGCTTCCTGATGAAGGCAAGTTCGGAGGAACGCGTCAAGGCCGTGCGCGACGTCTTCATCGGCAAGCTGGCGAAGCGCGGCATCTCCCTCAAGGCGCTTGAGTACGGAGACCCGCAGCCGTCGGGCAAGGAGTACCGAATCTCGGCGACGCTCAAGGAGGGCATCGCCCAGGACGTCGCGAAGAAACTGACCAGGCTCATCCGCGACGAGGGGCCCAAGAGCGTCAAGGCGCTCATCCAGGGAGACGAGCTCCGGGTGACGAGCAAGAGCCGCGACGATCTTCAGGCCGCGATGGCCCTGCTCAAGGGGGCCGACGTCGAGGCCGCGCTGCAGTTCGTCAATTACCGCTAGACGACGCGCGGGCGGCTCGGCGGCCGACGGTCAGCTGGCGAAGTCGACGTCTGCGGCGGGCACCACGGCGGCCGTCCGGTCCGGCGCGTCCTGGTACTGCCAATAGAGGTTGGTGTGGGCGATGACCTTGTCGGGGCTCGGGGCACCCCAGGCGGTCTGATCCTCGGTAGTGTGCGCATCGGCCACGAGGGTGACATCGTAGCCGCGGGCGAACGCGCCGTGGATGGTGGACCGGATGCAAGCGTCGGTCTGGGCGCCAGCAACCACGAGTCGGCCTACACGGGCGGCCGCGAGGACATCCTCAAGGTCCGTCGCCTCGAACGAGTCGCCGTAGCGCTTGTGGACCAACGGCTCTTCCGCGTCGCGCGCGAGCTCGGGCACGTACTCCCAGCCCTCGCTGCCCCTCACCAGTCCCTCGTCGGAGTGCTGCACCCACACCACGGCGACGCCGTCGGCTCGGGCTCGCTCCACGAGGGAGGCGATCCGCGCGACGACTGCGTCACGCTCGTACGCGCCTCCCACGACGTCGTTCTGCACGTCGATCACGATCAGCGCGGTGTTGGGGCGATCGGTAAGCGTGGTCATGGCGCCCAGGCTACCTGCGGTCCCCGACGCGAGGCCAGGCGTGCCTAGCGGATGAAGCCGCGGTGGGCGTCCATGTCCTCGAGGCGTGAAATGCGGTCCTCGATCGGGGGGTGTGTCGCGAACATCCGGGCAATTCCGGCGCTCCGGAAGGGGTTCGCGATCATGAAGTGCGCGACGTTTTCAAGTTGAGTGGTCTGCGCGAGGGGCCGCGCCGCGACGCCCGCCTCGATCTTCCTGAGCGCGGAAGCGAGCGCGAGGGGGTCGCCCGTGAGCTTCGAGCCGTCCTCGTCCGCGTCGTATTCGCGGGTGCGCGAGATCGCGAGGCGAATCAGGGTGGCGGCGATGGGCGCGAGGACGAGCATCGCGATAAGGACGAGGGGATTCGAGTTGCGACGCCCGCCCCCGAAGAAGAAGAGCATCTGGGCGACCATCGTGATCATCCCGGCGGAGGCGGCCGCGACGGAGCCGACGAGGATGTCGCGGTTGTACACGTGCATCAACTCGTGGCCTAGCACTCCCTTGAGTTCGCGTTCGCTAAGGATCTGGAGGATCCCCTCCGTGCAGCAGACGACGGCGTTGCGCGGATTGCGGCCGGACGCGAAGGCGTTGGGCGCGACCGTGGGCGAGACGAAGAGTTGGGGCATCGGCTGGTTCGCCTCGCGCGAGAGATCGCGCACGATGCGGTACATCGCCGGCTGCTCGACCTCGGTGACCGGCCGCGCCTGCATGGCGCGGATCGACATCTTGCCCGAGTTCCAGTATGCGTAGACGTTCATCAGGAGCGCGCCCGCGCCGAAGATCCAGATGTACTGGCCGTTGCCGATGACGGCCCCGAGCCCCAGCATGAGAACCCACATGCCGATGAGCAGACCGAACGTCTTCACTCCGTTGAAATACCTGCGAGCCACGATATCCTCCCACACAAGAACGGCCGGTTGGACCGCCGTGTTCCAGTATCGCGCGGCTCTCGCCTCAGGGCGAACAGGGCTCGCGGGCCTCGGACGCTAGCCGCGCCGGAGCGCGACGTCCGTCATCTCATCGCGAGGAACGACTTTGATCCGTTCGCGCCCCTGGAGTTCCCCGAGGGAGATCTCGTAGGCGTCCAGCACCTCCCAGTCCTCCCAGAGCACCACCGGCACGCCACGGTCCTTCAGCAGCGTGAGGAGGTTATCGGGGCTCAGGGACTCGGGCTCGGCGCGGCTCGCGGCGATCAGGCCCTCGGCGTCGTCGACGACGTGCCCGATGGTTTCCTGGGCGTCGGACTTCGTGTGGCCGATGAGGCCCGTCGGGCCCCGCTTGATCCAGCCCGTCGTGTAGAAGCCGACAATCGCGGCCCCGGCGTCGTCGACCACGCGGCCCTCGACGTTGCGGATCACGCCGCGCGACGCGTCGAACGGCACGCCCGGAATCTCCGTGCCCCAGTACCCGACCGCGCGATAGACCGCCTGGCACGGGTATTCGAGGAACTCCCCCGTGCCCTTGGCCGTGCCGTCGCCCTGCAGCGCCATGCGCTCCATGCGCACGCCCGCGACGCGACCCGCGCCGTCATCGAGCACGGCCACCGGCTGCTGGAGCATGTGGAGGTGGATGCGGCGCGACGCCCCCGTGGGCTCGCGGAGCGTCCAGTCCATCAGGGTCTTGACCGTGTGCTTGGTCTGGTGGTGGCTTTCGATCGCCGCCCGCGACGCCTCGTCGAAGTCGTAGTCCTCGGGGTAGACGATCACGTCGACGTCGGGCACCTCCGCGAGTTCGCGGAGTTCCAGCGGCGTGAACTTCACCTGAGCGGGACCGCGGCGCCCGAAGAGGTGCACGTCGGTCACGGGCGAGGCCTCCAGCGCCGCGAGAACGTTCGCCGGAACGTCGGTGGGGAGCAGGTCCGCAGGTTGCTTCGCGAGCATCCGCGCAACGTCGAGCGCGACGTTGCCGACGCCGAGGATGGCGACCTCGCTGGCCTCGAGCGGCCACGTGCGGGGCACGTCGGGATGGCCGTCGTACCAGGACACGAAGTCCGCGGCGCCGAAGGAGCCGTCCAGGTCGATGCCCGGGATGTCGAGGCGGGCGTCCTCGAAGGATCCCGTTGCGAACACGATCGCGTCGTAGTGGTCACGAAGGTCCTCCAGGCTGAGGTCCGTACCGACGTTCACGTTAGCCAAGAGCCGGATGTCGCCGCGGCCAAGGATGGTCGCGAGCGCGGTGATGATCTGCTTGATCCGCGGGTGATCCGGGGCGACGCCGTAGCGCACGAGGCCGAAGGGCGCGGGGAGTCGCTCGATGATGTCGATCGAGGTGGGAATGTCCGCCTTGGTCAGGATGTCGGCGGCGTAGATTCCCGCGGGCCCCGCGCCGATGATGGCGACGCGAAGCGGGCGGTCGAGGGTCACGATGGCTCCTTGCTGCGGGGGCGATTCGTCGCCCAGTCTAGACGCGAGCCTCCCTTGAGTTCGCCAGCCGAACCCTCCCGGTCTAGGGCTGGATGCTCACGCCGCGCCAGAAGGCGACGCGTCCGGTGATGTTCTCGGCGGCGGCCTTGGGGGCGTCGTAGTGCCAGGCTGCGTCCTTGTTGACCTCGCCGTTGACGACGACGTCGAAATAGGCCGCCTCCCCCTTCCACGGGCAGGTGCTGGTCGTCACGCTTGCGCGGAAGTTGTCGGACTTGATCGCATCACGGGGAAAGTAGTGATTCCCCTCCACCACCACCGTGTCGTCCGACTCGGCAATGACGGTTCCGTTCCACACGGCCTTCACGGTTCCTCCTTGTTGTCGACCGTCAGATTGTTGTCGAGCCTCAGCGTCGTATGCCTGGAGAAACGCGACACGGCGCCGGTCCATTCCGGGCGACGCACTTCTATACCCGAGTGGAAATCGACCGTCGCCCGCCCGGGTGAACGTTTCCCAAGCCCCCCGCGGGGCTGCCGCGACACGCGTACGATGCTGAACGATCGCACTATGCCCCGAGCTCAGGAGCGTCACCCTCCCTTGTCTTCCTTACCTCCCACCGCGCCCTTCCCCGGCCTCCCCGATCCTCGCCTCCTGCCCGCGCACGAGTACATCGCCGACGTCACGAATTCGGTGCGCGCGGCGCGCAGGCGCGTCGTCATGATCGCGCTCACGATCTCCGACGAGCAAGAGACGAGCGCACTACTCGACGCGGTCATGGACGCGGCGCGCAGGGGCGTGGACGTGCGCGTCGCGGCGGACGTCTTCACCTACGCCGACGTCGCGGGAACCTTCCTCCCCAGGAGTTACCTGACGAAAAGGGCCAGGAAGTCGATGAGTCTCGTCCGCGAACTCCAGAGCTTCGGCGTGGTGTTCCATTGGCTCGGCCGCGACCGGGGAGTGATCTTCCGGGGCCGAACCCACACCAAGCTCTGCGTCGTCGACGACACCTCCTATTCCTTCGGTGGGGTCAACGTCGACGACGCTGGCGCGACCAACGTCGACTACATGCTCAGGGTCGACGATCCGCGCCTCGCGGACGACCTCGTGTGGCTCTACTCGAGCATTCAGAAGGCGAACATCAAGAAGGTCGGGCACCGCAGCCGCTCGCTGAAGTATGGGAAGGATCGCGTTCTCGTGGACGGCGGGCTCGTCGGTGATTCCATCATCTACCGCCACGCGTGCAAGTTCGCCGCGAAGGCCGAGCGCATCGTCCTCGTCTCCCAGTACTGCCCGACCGGCAAGCTCGGACGGCTCATCAAGGCCGTCCCCCACTCGTTCTACTTCAATCCACCGGAGAACGCCTCGGGGCTCAACGCGCTCCTGATTCGGGTCAGCATGATGTCGAGCAGGACTCACACCCTGTATCGGAGAGAGCAGTACCTTCACGCGAAGGTCATCCTCTTCTACCTCCCCGGCGGGAGGAAGCTCGCGATCACGGGCTCGCACAACTTCGTCAAGGGCGGGGTGTCCCTCGGGACGCGCGAGATCGCGCTCCAGACCAAGAACCCGCACGTCATCGAGCAGATCGAGCGCTTTCTCGCGGAGCGCGTCCGCTAGCGAGACGGATGGAAGAATGGCCGAGTGACCGAACGCCTCGACCGCCAGGGTCTGATCTACGCGTTCGTCGCCTACGGGTTCTGGGGCTTCTTCCCGATCTTCATGGACCAGCTCCGCCCCGCCGGAGCGGTCGAGATCGTCGCCCACCGGGCGCTATGGTCGCTCGCCGTGTGCGCGATCCTCGTGGTGGCCTTGCAGCGCTGGAAGCGTCTCCTAGAGGTGCTGCGCGACACGCGCACCGCCCTCACCCTCGCTCTCGCCGCGCTTCTCCTTGCCTTCAACTGGGGCATCTTCATCTACGCGATCCTTACGGACCGCGTCACCGACTCCTCGCTCGGCTACTACATCAATCCCCTCATCACCGTCGCCCTTGGCGTGGTGCTCCTGCGCGAGCGGCTCCGCACGGCGCACGCGGTGGCGATCGCCCTCGCGCTCGTGGCGATCACCGTCGTCGGGGTTGAGTTGAGGGGCGTCCCATGGATCGCGCCGACGCTCGCCGTCAGCTTCGCGGGCTACGGGCTGCTCAAGAAGCGGGTAGGGACCAAGGTCGACGCGCTCACGGGCCTCACCGTCGAAACCCTTGCCCTTCTTCCCATCGCGGTGGTCATTCTGGTGGTGCTCTCGGCGCGGGGGGACGCGACCTGGGGGCACGCGGGTCTCGGTCACGACGCGTGGCTCGCCAGCACGGGCATGTGGACGGCCGGTGCTCTCCTCGTCTTCGCCGCTGCTTCCGCGCGACTGCCGCTCTACGTCATGGGACTCATGCAATACCTCACGCCCACCATCACGTTCATCCTCGCCGTGACGTACTTCCACGAGGCCATGCCCGCGGGGCGGTGGCTCGGATTTGGCCTGGTGTGGATCGCGCTCACGATCATCACGGTCGACACGTGGCGGCGTGCTAGGGCCAGCGCGACGGCTCGATCCGAGATCGTCGTCACCGAGCCCGAGTGACCCGGGCTCGGCAACGACGGTCCCCTCACACCCTCAGCCCTACGAGGGAGGCGGGACGCGGGTCCAGCTCCACGTCATGTGGTCCGGGTCCGGGCCGTAGCCCTCGATCCAGACGAGGCTCGCCGAGGCGAGGGTGCCGGGATCGACACCGCCGCACGGTACGCCGAGGGAGTCGACGTATCCGAGCAGATACGAGAACTGATGCTGACCGCTAGCCGCCCCGCCGATCGTCCCCATCATGCCCCCGATATCGAGCAGGCCGTCCGGGTCGGGGACCGAGACCTGGCGCCCGACGATCACGCCATCGGGGTCGACCCAGACGAGCGTCGCGAAGAACAGGGCCCCGCGCAACGGACCGTCGGGTTCCGTGCTGCCGAAATCCGGGCGCCATCCCGGCGCTGTCGGCTCGATCAGGTCCGGGGAGATCTCGTAGATCTCCCCGCGCGAGGTCACGACGATGCCGCGCGGCCCGAAGTCGGCGGTCACGTCGATCCCGCTCACCCATGTGACTCCCGACCTCACATCAATCGTGGTGGGCACGGCGTCCTCGGCCGCAGCGGGCAGGGGCGCGAGGCACTGGAAGACCGCAGCCTCTGGCCCCTCGAGGTACGGCGTGGCGACGGGCGCGGCACTCGTCGGCGTCGGCGTCGGTACGCCGGTTGTGCAAGCGGCCGCCCACGTCTTGGACGGGTCATAGGTCGAGGTGATCTCGAACGTGGCGCCGTCGGGCAGGTCGCTCACCCGGACGGAGACGCTCGCGATGCCCGCGTAGTCCCTCAGCAATCCGCCAAACGAGTCCGGGATCACCTTCACCGTGCGCTCATGACCGTCGGTCCAACGGAAGACCGTCTCGACGACGGCGCCTTTGGGTACGGAGGACGGTCGGAATCCGCTTCCCGAGAACCCGAGCGACGACACAAGGACCTGCGAGAGGTTCGCGGCGTCGACACCCACCGGTATCGTTTCGGGCACGGTCGTCGTCCACTCGTACAGCAGGTGCGGATCGCGTACGCCGTCGATGAAATCTCCGCCTGCGCCGGAGCCGGAGTCGATGTCCCACGCGACGTATGTCAGGTTTGGGATTTCGAAGGGCACGGAAAACGTCGTCGCACCATCGGACAAGACCGCTGCGACATCGCCGTCGGCGTCGGGCTTGAGGGTCTGGTGAGACCCGTCGCGCGCCACGTACACGAAGACGCCTTGGACGTAGTCGGCGTAAACCCTCCCGTCGTACGGAGAGGCACCGAGGGCGTCCGGGTTCACCTGCGGGTAGCTGTTGAGGTCGCACCACCCCGGCGCTCCGGGGGGAGGCGTCGGGAAGTTCTGAGGCCCCGCCTCGCCCGCGGGACGGAGGTTCATCGCGCCGACCGCGACCGCGCCCACCGCGAGTACCGATCCACCGGCCGTGGCCGCGGCGCGGGTCCTACGCCGACGATGGATCGACCGGAGCATGGATCGCGAGCGTTCGCCCGGCAGGCCCCCGCCCGCAGGCAGCGCGCGGGCGTGCGCCTCGAAGCCGTCCTCGAGGATGTGCTTGAACGTACTCATGACTCCGTCCCTTTCCTAGTCGAAAGAACCTCGATGCGCTCCGGCGAAGTGTCCCAATCCACGGCCCCCGCCAAGAGCGGGGCGAGCCTGTTGGTCGCGTTCGAGATGTACCTCTTGACCGTGCCGTCGGCGAGCTCAAGGCGTTCGGCGATCTGCGCAACGGGTAGGTCGTCGAAGTACCGCATGACGATGCACACCTGCTGGCGCGGCGTGAGCGCCCTCAGGGCTCGCCGCACGTCAAGTCCCGCATCGAGATCCGCGGCCGCCGGCTCCCGCGAGAAGGCCCGGTCTGCCGCGCGGCGCCTGACCCCACGGGCCCGCGCGCGGTCGATGACGATGGTCTGCATGGCGCGTCGGACGTAGGCCTCGGCCTCCCCGACCGTCGCGACCGGGCGCCGCCGGGAGAAGCACTTGACCACGGCGTCCTGGACGAGGTCCTCGGCGTCGCCGTCGCGGGCGACAAGCATCGCCGCGTATGCGACGAGGCGCGAACCTCGCTCCTCGAGTAGCCGCTCGGCCACCGGTTCCCACGTCCCCACGGCATCCCCCGTTCGTCCCTACCCTAGTAACGGGGGCCGTCGGGGTTTCGTTGTAGCGAACCGCCGCCGGGACCGAACTTCGGTCTCGGCGGCGGCTCGCTACACCCTCAGTTGTCGGAAGACGGGCCGACGCGGGTCCAGCTCCACGTCATGTGGTCGGCGTCCGGTCCGGCGCCCTCGAGCCAGACGAGGCTCGCGGAGGCGAGGGCGCCGGGATCGACTCCACCGCACGGGACCCCCAGGGTGTCGACGTCCGGGACGTAGTAGCTCCTCTGGAGCCGACCGTCGACCTCGGGGCCACCCATCCCGTCTCGAAGACCGGAACCCACGTACAGTCCGTCCGGATCCGTGGTCCGAACCTCGCGTCCGACGATCACGCCGTCGGCGTCAACCCATGCGAGCGCCGTGAAGGTGACGACTCCGTTGCCCGAGATGGTCCCATCTGCGGACGGCGTCTGATCGATGTTGCCCCATTCCGAACTCCAACCGGGAAGTTGCTGCTTGTACTCGAAGTCGACCACCTGCCGGGAGAGTTCGTAGTCCGAAACGGCGAGGACGCCGCGCGAACCGAAGTCGAAGGAGTCACCGTTGATGTCGAAGTCGCTGGCCAGGCCGGCGTAGCTCACCCGGAGATTGCCGCTTACGAACGTCGCCGTGGTGGTCAGCGCGTCCTCAAGCTTGGCAGGGAGAGGTGCGAGGCACTGGAAGGCGGCCGACTCGGGTCCGTCGAGGTACGCGGACGAGGTGGGGGTGATGATAGGCCTCGTCGACGACGGTGCCTGTCCTCCCGCGACGCACGCCGCGTTCCACGTCTTCGTCGGGTCGTACGTCGACGTGATCTCGAACGAGCCGCCGCCCGGAAGATCCCTCACACGAATCGAGACGCTCGCCAGGCCCGCGGTGTCCTGCAATTCCGCGCCCGGCCCCGTGTCAGCGGTGATCTGCTCGACGCGCTCGTGCCCGTCGGTCCATCGGAAGACCTGCTCGACGATCGCGCCGGCGGGATAGGCGTTGGGATTGAAGGCCGACCCGCCAAGCCCGATGGTGATGGCGAGTTGCTGCGCCATGTTGTCGAGGTCGACTCCAGCGGGGACCGCGTCCGGAACCGTCGTAGTCCACTCGTACATCAGACCGGGGTCTCCGCCGTTGCTGAGGTTCCGGCCGCCTCCCCCAACCTGGGAGGGGTCCGCCGTCATGTGGGAATAGTCGAGGACCATGAACGTCCAGTTCGGAATCGGTTCTGGCACGTAGATCCTGCCTTCCCCGTTCGGGAGCTGGACCACGTACGCGCCGTTCGCGTCGGGCTGGAGCACCTGGTGCGAACCGTCCGGGGCAACGTAGACGTACGTGTGGTCGGCGAAGTTGGCGTAGATGCGCCCGTCGTAGGGCAGGGCGCCAAGGGCCGCGGGGTTGACCGCGGGGTAGGTGCTGAGATCGCACCACGCGGGCGCCCCGGGGGGCGGGGTCGGGAATTCATACGACGCCGGGCTTGCCGACGGGGCCGGGGTGCCAACGGGAGGCACGACGGCCGAGGGCCACAGATTCATCACTCCCAGCGCGACGGCTCCGACCGCCAGTGCCGACGCCCCGGTCGCGGAACCGGCGCGGAGGGCCCGGCGCCGACGGATCGCCTGGAGCGCGGACCGGGTGCGCCGTCGCGGAACGCCGCCGGCCCGGGTAATCGCCTCCAGGTGCGCGTCGTAGTTCTCGCGGACGAACTCGTCGAAATTGCTCATGATGCGTTCTCCCTCTTGCCCTTGCCCGAGACGATGTCTACGCGCTCGGGTCCCTCGGCAAACTCGACGGCCGAACCGAGATGCACGGCCAACGCCTTCGTCGCGTCGGACAGGTACCGCTTCACGGTGCCATCGGCGAGCCCAAGGTCGCTCGCGATCTGCGCGATCGTCATGTCGTCGAAGTACTTCATGACGACGCACACGCGCTCGCGGGGTGAGAGCTCGCGAAGGGCGCGGCGGAGGTCGAGCCCCGCGTCCACGTCCGGAGCGGCGGGTCCCCGGGCGAAGGCTCGGTCCGCAGCCCGCCTCCGCACGCCGACGGCGCGGGCCCGGTCGATGACGATCGTCTGCATCGCCCGCCGGACGTAGCCGTCCGCGTCGGCGACCGTCTCAATGGTCCTGCGACGCGAGAAGCACTTGACGAGCGCGTCCTGGAAGAGGTCCTCGGCGTCCGCGTCGCGGGCGGTCAGCATGGCCGCGTACGCGACGAGGCGCGCGCCCCGCTCCACGATCAGGTCTTCGACCAGCGGCTGCCAGGACATTCGCTTCCCCCGTCTCTTGCCATCCAGTAAACGGGGCCCGCGGGGTTTTGGTTGGGGCGGGCGATCACATTCTTCCGCGCGACCTCAATTCTGCGACGGCGGCCACACTCGGGTCCAGCTCCACGTCATGTGGTCGGCGTCCGGGCCGGCGCCCTGAATCCAAACGACGCTGGCGGACGCGAGCGCGGCCGGGTCGACCCCGTCGCACGGGACGCCAGCGGTGGCGATGTTGTCCCGGAGGAACAACGCGCGATCGCGCCCATCGACCGTTCCCAGGTCCGCGAGCTGGCGGATGGCGGGGCGGGTCCCGGCAGCGGAGGGCTCCTGAACCCCCTGGTCAACCATCACCTCGCGGCCGATGATCCGACCCGCGTCGTCGATCCACGCCAGGCCCCCGAAGGTGGTCGCCGCCGTCCAGTTGCCATCGCTTCCGGAGCCGTTCATGGTCCAACCCGGATAGACGGGCGCGAACTCCGGTGTGCCGGATCCTTCGAAGAGGTCTGACGTGACCTCGATCAGAACCCCACCAGAGCCGAAGTCGCCGTCGATGGCATTCTGCCGAGCCTCGGCCGGAAGGCTCGCGGGACCCCACTCCACAGTCGTGGCGAAGGCCCCCACCCCGGTTTGGACCGACACGGGAATGACGTCCTCGTCTTCGCGCGGCAACACCGCGAGGCAACGGAACTCGGCGGTCTCGGGTCCCTCGAAGTACGGACCCCAGTGGAAGGGTTCCGGAGCCGGCGCCGGGCTGCTGAAGTCAAGCTGCGTCCCGCACACGGCGGCCCAGGTCTTGCTCGGGTCGTAGGTGGATGTCACCTCGTACGTCGCGCCGTCGGGAAGCCCCGCGACGCGAATGGAGACGCTCGCGAGCCCGGCCAGATCCTCGGTGGCGACCCTGGTCGACGAGGCCTGCGGCGGCGCGATCGGGGTGATGCGCTCGCGGCCGTCGCCCCAGCGCAGCACCTCCTCGATCGTCGCGCCACTGGGCGCCGCGCTCGTTTCGCCGTAGGCCGCGGAGAAGCCAATCGCCTGCAGTTGAAGCGCGAGGATGGTCGGCGCGTCCACACCGGGAGGCGCGTCGCCTGAGGTCGTGGTGGTCCACTCGTAGAGGAGGCCCGGCCCGGCGGGCGCGACGAACGCGGGCTCGCCGGGCGCAACGAAGTAGGCGAGCCCGCCGCCCGAGCCGTCGCTCGCGAAGTCCCAGGCCATGTGGGACCACCCTCCGTTCTCGCCCACCTCAACCGGTGCCCGGAAGCGCGCGCCGGAGGGCGTCGTCGCGTAGTAGTTGCCGTCGGAGTCGGGCTGGAGCACCGTCTTCGTGCCGTCCGGCGCGACGTACACGTACTCCTCGTCGGTCGGCGTTCACGTAGATGCGTCCCTCGTACGGGTAGCCGCCGAGGGCCGCGGTGTTGACCGCGGGGTACGACGTGAGGTCGCACCACGGGAAGGCGCCGCTGGTCGGCACGGGGAAGGCCGCAGGCGCCACCGTGTGCGAGGGTCCAAGGTTGACCGCGGCGAGGGCCAGGGCCCCCACCGCAAGGACGGAAGCTCCGGTAACCGTTCCGGCACGCACGGCGCGGCGCCGACGGATGGCGGTCACGACGGACCGCGCCCGCTTCCGCGGAACCCCGCCCGCCTCGGTGATGGCCTGAACCCGGGCGTCAAACCCCGCCGCAACGACCTCGTCGAATCCGTTCATGATGCGTTCCTCCTCTTGCCCGAGACAACCTCGACCCGCTCGGGCGGGTTGCCGAAGTCCACGTCCGAACCGAAGTGCGTTGCCAGCGCCTTGGTCGCGTCGGATAGGTAACGCTTGATCGTGCCGTCGGCGAGGCCGAGGCTCGCGGAGATTTGCGCGATCGTCATGTCGTCGAAGTACTTCATCACCACGCACACGCGCTCGCGTGGAGAGAGGGTGCGGAGGGCGCGGACGAGGTCGATGCGCACATCGACGTCCTCCGCGACGGGCTCGCGAGTGAAGGACCGGTCGAGCGCGCGCTCGCGCGCCCCGCGGGCCCGCGCGCGATCGATAACGAGCGTCTGCATCGCGCGCCGCGCGTACCTCTCGGCCTCCTCGACCGTCTCGACCGCGCGGCGACGGGAGAAGCACTTGACGAGCGCGTCCTGGAAGAGGTCCTCGGCGTCGGAATCCCGCGCCGTCAGCATCTCGGCGTACGCGACCAGGCGCGCGCCCCGCTGGGCGATCAGGTCCTCTACCAGTGGCTGCCAGGACATCCCATTCCCCCGTCTCTCCCTACTAGGTAAGACGAGGCCCGCGGGAATTCGGTTGGGGAAGATCGAGGCTCGCGGACGGGGAAGGGCTACGGGATCGGGGTCAACCGCCGGTCACGCGGCCGTGGCGGGACCGCGCGCGGGATACGGAACCTCCGTGACCGAGATCCCCTGGGCCTCGAGCCATGAGCGGATCGACGCCTCTGCCTCGCCCGGCTCGCCCACAGGGGCGCCGGCTTGAACGACGAGACGCTCGCCGCCGGACTCGAATCGGAACCTGGTTGAGAGCGTGGAGGAGGAGCCACGGGTGTGGGGCTCTGTTCGGACGGCCATCGTGACGGAACCGTCGCACAGGAGTCGCTTCCTGCGGGAACCCACGAGACCCTCGGGCGCGGCGAGATAGACCGCGCCATCCCGGAGGAGACCGTAGACCAGCCCGAAGCGCCCATTCAGCAAGAAGGTCTGCGCGAGAAGGTACGCCGCGAGCAGCACGACCGCCACGGAAATGACTCCCTTGAGGACCGCGTTGCCGCCCTCGTCGAGACCCGACGCCAGCGCCGGGGCGTTGCTAATCCCCGCGATGACCCACCACGAACCGCCGACCGTCACCAGGACGAGCAGGACCTCGTAGGTGATGTCCATCGTCGGGCGCTTTCCCAGGACGACCAGGGACTTCCGTTCACGATTCGCCACGCGACATGCTCCTTCTTCACTCGTGAGGGGCCGCACCGAACGGGCGCACGCTCTGCCACGACGCTACCGCACCACGGCAATGGTGCCGACGCGCGCCCGCGAAGGCTCCCCGTGGCCGGAACGGCCCAGGGGATCGCCGCGTCGAACCGGAACTGCTAGGACGCCCGCACCACGAGCGCGTCGGCGAACGACAGGAGCGCGTCCTTCACGGGGCCTTCGGGCAGCGGGGCGATCGCCGCCCGCGCCTCTCGACTCCAGTGCCGGGCAAGGGCCGCCGTCTCGTCAACCACGGAGTGGGCGGCGAGTTCCGCGACGACGTCGGCAAGCGCGGCGTCATCCGCAAGATCACCCGTGATGCGCTCCAGAAGCGCGGCGTCCGAGGCGTCCGCCCCCGCTGCCACCCGGGCCCTCAGCGCAAGGACAGGCATGGTCGCTACGCCCTCGCGCAGGTCGGTCCCTGGCGTCTTCCCGGTCGTCTCGGCGTTGGAGCGAAGGTCAATGACGTCGTCGGCGAGTTGGAAGGCGACCCCCGCGGCCTCTCCGTATTCGGTGACCTGGTGAACGACACGACGCTCGCAGCCCGCGAACATCGCGCCAAACCGTGCCGACGTGCCGATGAGGGAACCCGTCTTGTCGGCGAGGACCTGGAGGTAGTGCGCGATGGGATCGGCGCCCGACTCCGGGCCGACCGTCTCGTGAAGTTGCCCGATGCAAAGCCGCTCAAACGTCTCGGCCTGGATGCGCACGGCTTCGGGGCCGAGCCCGGCCACGACGCGCGAGGCTCGAGCAAAGAGGAGGTCGCCCGTCAGGATCGCGACGGAGTTCCCCCATACCTCGTGGGCTGAGGGCGCCCCGCGCCTGGTCGGCGCCGAGTCCATGACGTCGTCGTGATAAAGGGTCGCAAGATGGGTGAGTTCGACGACGACGGCGGCGTCGAGCACCTCGGGCCGGGCGCCATCGCCGAGTTGCGCGGTGAGGAGCGTGAGCATGGGCCGGAGGCGCTTGCCTCCCGCATCGACGAGGTGCCTGCTCGTGGCCTGGGCGAGCGCATCGGACTGCGCGACCGCGTCCCGTAGCCGCTCCTCGACCACCTCGAGGCGCGGCACGATCACCGCCTCAAGGTCGGCATTTGCGATATGGGTGCTCACGGAACCAGGATTGCAGCCTGGTGCGCCAGGTCAAGGACGGGAGACGGAAGGACTCCGAGCAGGATGGTCCCCGCGGCCGCAATAACCATGACGAGCCACGGCCCGGTCGCGTTGGTGACCTCGACGGATTCCTCGAGCTCCGGAGGCACCGGGGTGAGGAACATCAACACGATGAGACGCACGTAGAAGAACGCGGCGGCCGCCGAGGCGAGCACTGCGACGAGCACGAGCGGCCACGCCCCGGCGTCGATCGCGGCTTTGAACGCGACGAACTTCCCGATGAAGCCGGCGGTGAGCGGAATCCCGGCGAACGACAGAAGGAAGAGGCCCATCGCCGAGGCGAGCCAGGGCGACCGGCGCCCCAGCCCGGCCCATTGGCCGAGCCGCGTGGCCTCGGCGCCGAGCGCTCCGTCCGGCGTGCGCTCCCTGACCTGACTGACCACGGCAAACGCGCCGAGCGTCGCCAGGCCGTAGGCGAGCATGTAGAAGGGCACGGCGGCAAGCGCGTCGCCGCGGAAGGAGGTCAGCGCCACGAGGAGGAAGCCCGCGTGCGCGATCGACGAGTAGGCGAGCATCCGCTTCACATCGGTCTGCACGATCGCGACGACCGTGCCCAGCAGCATGGTGGCGATCGCGACGGTCCACAGCACCGGCGCGATCTCCCACTCCATCCGGAAGAGCGCGAGGTACAGGAAGCGAGCGAGCGCCGCGGCCGCGGCCGCCTTAGTCGCGGCGGCCATGAACGCGGTGACCGGCGTCGGCGCGCCCTGATAGACGTCGGGCGTCCACGCGTGGAACGGCACGGCGCCGAGCTTGAACAGGAGGCCGACGAGCATGAGGGTGACGCCGGCCAGCAGGAGGGGCTCACGATCGAACCCCGCGGCGATGCTGCCCGCGATTCCCGCATACGACGTCACGGCCGAGTAGCCGAAGAGAAGGGACGCGCCGAAGAGATAGATCGCCGAGGAGAAGGCCCCCATGAGGAAGTACTTGAGGGCCGCCTCCTGGGACATCAGGCGGCGGCGGCGCGCGAGGCCGACAAGCAAGTAGAGCGGAAGCGACAGTATCTCCAGCACGACGAACAGGACGATCGTGTCCGAGACCATCGTGAAGAGCATCATCCCGGCGGCCGCAAAGAGGCCTAGCGGGAAGATCTCGGTCTGCGCGAATCCCCGCTTCGCCGCGAGCGCTTCCTCCCCGGAGCCCGGGGCGGCACTCGCGAGCGGGGTGAAGGCATCCTCACCGCCGGACCGCGACGAGAACAGAAGCATCCCCATGAGTGCGAACAGCGCGAGGATCACCTGCCATGCGAGAGCCTGGCGATCCGACACGAGGTAGTTGCCGGCGATTCTGGCGCCATTGCCCGAGAAGACGGCCCACTGGACAATGGCCACGAACATGGCCGCAACCGAGGCCGCGATGGCGAGGACGGCCTGCACGAGCCGCCTCATGGCGGGCTGCCGAACGAACGCCTCGATGAGGATGCCGACGATAGCCGCGCCCAGGACGATGAGGACCGGGACGAGGGGACCCCAGATAATGACGGGACTCGGGTTGCTCACTCGGAGACCTCCGCAGCAGTGTCAGCGGGAACGGCCGTCGTGATGGCCGCCACCGCAGGATCCCGTAGCACGGTGATCGCGACTCCGGGCACGAAGCCGAGCACGACCATGGCGACGATAAGGGGGCCGGTGACAAGCTTCTCGCGCCACGACAGGTCGGGGGTCTTCTCGAGGCCCTCGCGCACCGGTCCGGTGAAGATCTTCTGGTACGCGAGCAGGATGTAGAGCGCGGCGAGTACCACGCCGACGATGGCGACGATGACGGCCGCACGCGCCGCCGGGTAGGCGCCCACGAGCACCATGATCTCGGAGACGAAGGGCGAGAGGCCCGGCAGGGCGAGCGCGGAAAGCCCGATGATGAGGAAAGTTCCCGCGAGCACCGGCACCACCCGCTGCAGTCCGCCAAAGTCGGCGATCTGGGCCGAGCCCCGGCGCTTGATCAGGAAACCAACCACCAGGAACAGGGCCCCGGTCGAGAGGCCGTGGTTGAGCATGTAGAAGGCCGAGCCCTCGAGCGCGGTCTGGCGGAACGCGAAGATGCCGAGCACCATGACCCCGAAGTGCGAGACGGACGTGTAGGCGACGAGCCGGAGCATGTCCTTCTGCCCAATCGCGAGCAGGGCGCCATAGACGACGGAAGCGACCGCGAACCCAATGATGACGGGGGCGGCCCACCGCGACGCGTTCGGGAAGAGCGGGAGGCACAGCGAAATCATCCCGAAGGTTCCCACCTTGTCGAGCACGGCGACCAGCAGGGCCGTCGTTCCCGGGCGCGCGGTCTGGGCGACGGTCGGAAGCCAGGTGTGGAGCGGAACCATGGGCGCCTTGATCGCGAAGGCGACGAAGAACGCGACGAAGATCAGCCTCTCCGTCGTCGTGCTCATGCTCAGACCCGTGAGGTTGTCGGTGAGGAAGCCCTGGCTCCCGCCCGGGCCCGCGCCGTACAGGGCGATGACCCCGGCGAGCATCACGAGCCCACCGACGAGGGAGAAGACCAGGAACTTGACGGCAGCGTAGCGACGCTGTTCCCCGCCAAAAAGCCCGATGAGGAAGTACAGCGGGATGAGCATCGCCTCGAAGGCGACGTAGAACAGGAAGACGTCGCGGGCCGCGAAGATCAGCACCATGAACGACTCGAGGACGAGGATGAGCCCGAGGTACTTCATCTGGCGATCGGGGTCCTCGTCGTCCTTCCACCCCGCAAGGATGACGAGGGGCGTGAGCAGAACGGCGAGCAGGATCAGCAGGAGGCCAATGCCGTCGACGCCAACCGCCCAACTCACCCCGATCTGGGGAATCCAGGATTCCACCTGGCCGAACTGGTGATCGCCCGACGCCGAGGGGTCGAACCGCACGGCCATGACGATCGCGAGCGCGAGCTCGGCGAGCGCGGAGCCAAGCGCGATCGGCCGCGAGGCGCGGCGCGCGGACGCGGGCAGCGCGCGCAATACTATCGCCGCGACCGCGGGAAGGACGACCAGCACGGTCAGGAACGGGAACATCTAGAGCCCACCCTTCACGATGATGGCGAGCAGGATGACGACGCCAACGAGCATCGTCGTCGCGTAGGAGCGCACCTTGCCCGTTTGGAGCTTGCGCACCACTTCCCCGAGCCGGGCGGTTCCCGACGCGGCGCCGTTGATCGCGCCGTCGATCGCCGCGGCATCGGCGAAGACCGCGATGCGCGTCAGCACCTGGCCGGGCCACTGCACAAGCGCCCCGTTGACCGTGTCCTGGAAGAGATCCTGGCGGGCCGCAAGGGTGAGGACGGATGCGCGCGGCTGCGCGATGGGCACGGGCCGCGAGACGTACTGGAAGTAGGCGGCCGCGATCCCGAGGGCGACCAGCATGAGCGTGAGCGTCATGATCAGGGGCAACGCGAGCACCGGCTCTCCGTGCGCGACTGTACCGGTGACGGGCTCGAGCCACGTGGTGAACGCGTTCCCCCATGCGAGGGCCAGCCCGAGCACGGCGGAGCCCGCCGCGAGAATCATCATCGGTACCGTCATCATGAGCGAAGACTCGTGAGGATGCTGGTCATCCGTCCACCGCTTGCCGCCGTGGAAGGTCATGAAGAAGAGGCGCGACATGTAGTAGGCGGTCAGGCCCGCCCCAAGCATCGCTGTCAAGCCAAAGACCCAGGGCTTCCAGCCGTCGCCGATGAACGCCGCCTCGATGATCTTGTCCTTCGACCAGAACCCCGAGAACGGCGGGACCCCCAGGATCGCGAGCCAGCCGAGCCCGAACGTCACCCAGGTGAACTTCATGAGCGTCGCGAGGCCGCCGAACCGGCGCATATTCACCTGGTCGTCCATACCGTGCATCACGGAGCCCGCACCAAGGAACATCCCGGCCTTGAAGAACCCGTGAGTCAAGAGGTGGAAGATCGCGAAGGCATACCCGACGGGGCCGAGCCCAGCCGCGAGCATCATGTAGCCGATCTGGGACATCGTCGAGGCCGCGAGCGCCTTCTTGATGTCATCCTTCGCCATGCCGATGATCGCACCCATCACCAGGGTGATCGCCCCGACCGCCGCGACGGCCAGGAGCGCATTGGGCGCCCCAGAGAAGAGCGGGCCAGAGCGGACGACCAGGTAGACGCCCGCGGTCACCATCGTCGCGGCGTGGATGAGCGCCGACACGGGAGTTGGGCCCGCCATAGCGTCGCCAAGCCACGACTGGAGCGGGAATTGGGCCGACTTTCCACAGGCGGCGAGAAGGAGCGCGAACCCGATCGCGGTCAGCACCCCGGTAGAGGCCCCGGGCGCGGCCGCGAAAACGTGCGCGAAGTCGACCGAACCCAGGTGGGCAAACATGAGCGCCATCGCGAGAATGAGCCCCATGTCGCCGATCCTGTTGACGATGAACGCCTTGTTCGCCGCCGAGGCGAACTCGCTCTTCTGGTTCCAGAATCCGATCAGGAGGTACGAGGCGAGGCCGACGCCCTCCCAGCCCACGAAGAGCAGCAGGTACGAATCCGCGAGGACGAGCAGGAACATCGCCGCGATGAAGAGGTTGAGGTACGCAAAGAAGGTCGAGCGGCGCGGGTCGTGCTCCATGTAGGCGACCGAGTAGACATGGATCAGGGTGCCGACCACCGAAACGAGAAGCATGAAGGACATGGACAGCGGGTCGATGAGGATGCCAGCGTCCAGGTTCAATTCGCCCCCCGGGATCCAGCGGAAGAGGGTCTCGTGGAAGGCACGATCGCTCCGATCCAGCCCAAGCATCTGGACGAACGCGGCGATGCTCACCACAGCCGTGGTGAGCGACGCAGCGACTGCCAGCCAATGCGCCCACTTCCGCGCGGCGCGACCGGCGAGCAGGATGACGGCCGCGCTCGCCAGCGGAACCGCGATGATGAGCCAGCTCAGGTGAAGCATTCCTAGCCCTTCATCTCGGAGGGCTCGTCGAGCGAAATGTTCTGGCGCGAGCGGGACAGCGCGATGATGATCGCGAGCCCCACGACCACCTCGGCGGCCGCGACCACCAGGACCGCGAACGCATCGACCTGGCCCGCGATCGCGCCGTGCACCCGCGCGAAGGTCACGAGGAGGAGGTTGGAGGCGTTGAGCATCAGCTCGACCCCCATGAACGCGATGATGGCGTTCCTACGTAGCAGCACCGCCGTCGCGCCGACCGAGAACAGGATCGTCGCAAGGATCACGTAGTTCATCGGATTCACGGCGTACCCCCCTCCGGCTCGTCGCCGTCGAAGGCGA
Source organism: uncultured Actinomycetota bacterium (assembly GCA_963830335.1). Classification (GTDB taxonomy): domain Bacteria; phylum Actinomycetota; class Actinomycetes; order Actinomycetales; family Demequinaceae; genus JAFGBM01. The sequence continues at coordinate 32,106 of CAWHLX010000005.1, read as the reverse complement.
GCGGCTCAATCTCGGCCGTCTGCGGAAGCCCCGGAACGTCCAGCGTCTGCTTCCTCGCGCGGAGCACGCGCGAGACTGACGCATCGAGCGGGTTACCGAGCGGGTCGAGCGCCGGAGTATCCAGCGCGTTGTGGCGGGCGTAGACGCCCGGCATGGGCTTGTTGACCGGGTCGAGTCCGCCCTGAATACGCGCGTCGGATCGCGCCCTCTGGTTGAGCGTCGGCGTGAGTCGCGGCATGTGCGTCAGCACGATCGCGCCGACGGCGGCAATCGTGAGGAGGACGCCGAGCGCCTCCATCACGAGCACGAACGCCCCGAACATCACCCCGGCGATCGCCTGAGGGTTACCCGCGGCGTTCGCCTGAGCGAGCCCGTCGGCGCGGGCGGGGTCGACCACGACCGTGCCGAAGATGCTGATCAGCAGGGCCGCGAGCCCCGCCGCCGCGAGGATTGAGATCACACGCTGACCGCGAATGGTCTCGCGGAGGCTCTCCCGCTGGTCCACGCCGACGAGCATGAGGACGAAGAGAAAGAGCATCATGACGGCGCCGGTGTAGACGACGATCTGCACGACGCCGAGGAACGGCGCGTCCTGCGCCACGTAGATGACGGCAAGGCCGATCATCACGACGACGACCCCCGTCGCGACGTGGACGGCCTTCCGCGCGAACAGAAGCGTGAGCGACGCGAGGACCATGACCGGCCCGAGCGCCCAGAACATCACTTCCTCACGCACGATTCACCTCCGCAAGGCTCGGGTCGTTCGGTCGGTTCTCGCGGACCCATTCGATCTGGTCCTCGACGACGCCGATCACGTCGCCACGGTAGTACTCCTGATCGGTCATCCCGGGCACCATCGGGTGCGGAGCGGCGAGCATGCCCTCCTCGAGGGGCGCGAGAAGGTCCTGCTTCTCGTAGATCAGGCCCTCGCGCGTCGGCCCGGCGAGTTCGTAGTCGTTCGTCATCGTCAGGGCGCGCGTCGGGCACGCCTCGATACAGAGCCCGCAGAAGATGCAGCGCAGGTAGTTGATTTGGTAGACGCGTCCGTATCGCTCCCCCGGCGAGAACTGCGCCTCCGGAGTATTGGAGTCGCCTTCGACGTAGATCGCGTCCGCGGGGCAGGCCCACGCGCAAAGCTCGCACCCGATGCACTTCTCCAGGCCGTCGGGGTGACGGTTCAGTTGGTGGCGTCCGTGATAGCGGGGCTCCGTCGGAACCTTCTCCTTGGGGTACTGCTCGGTCTTGGGCGCGCGGAAGAAGTTGCGCATGGTGACGCCGAATCCGGCCACAGGTGCGAAGAACGAGCCGATCGGCCCCTTCTTGGGAAGGTTCGATTCAAATGCGGACTCAGGCTGCTCCATCGGCGCCTCCTCCCGAGTGTCCGCGGCGGGCGGAACCCGCGACGGTGTGGCCCGACCGCGGCGAACGCGGTAGCTTCTGCCCCGGCTTCGGCGGGACGGGGAAGCCGTCGGCGAACGCGTCGAAGTCCTCGGGCGTCCCGCCGGACGCGCCCCCCTTGGAGGGCACGTCCTTGCTCGGCCACAACCCGGTGATCAGCGCCGCGACTCCCAAGACCACCGCGATTCCTATGAGGACCTGCCGCATGCCGGGGAGCACTCCCGCATCGGAGGCGACCAGCCCACCGCCCCACAGCACGACCCACACGAGCCCCGCGGGGATAAGAATCTTCCAGCCGAGTCTCATGAACTGGTCGTACCGGAAGCGCAGGAGCGTCCCGCGGACCCAGACGAAGAAGAACATCAGGAGCCACACCTTGGCAAGGAACCACAGGAGCGGCCACCAGCCGGCATTGAGAGCGCCGTCCCCGACGAGGCTCAGCGGCCATGGCGCGCGCCAGCCCCCCAGGAAGAGGGTCGTCGCGACTGCGGAGACGTTGATCATGTTGATGTATTCGGCGAGGAAGAACCACGCGAACTTCATCGACGAGTACTCGGTGAAGTAGCCCGCGACGAGCTCTCCCTCTGCCTCGGGCAGGTCGAACGGGAGCCGGTTGGTCTCCCCGATCATCGAGACGACGTAGAGGAGGAAGGCGGGGAAGACGGACACGATCCACCAGCGATGCTCCTGCGACGCCACGATCTCGCTCATCGACATCGAGTGGGACATGAGGAAGACCGTGACGAGAGACAGGCCCATCGCGAGTTCGTACGAAATCACCTGAGCCGTCGACCGAACCGCACCCATCAGCGGGTAGGTCGAGCCCGAAGCCCAGCCGCCGAGAACGATCCCATAGACGCCCAGGGCCGCACATCCGAGGATGTAGAGCATCGCCACAGGGAAGTCGGTCAACTGGAGCGGGGTCACGTCGTGCGTGAACGGGATGTGGACCGCGGGGCCCATGGGGATCACGGCGAAGGTAAGGAACGCCGCCCCGACGGAAATGATCGGCGCGGCGATGTATAGCACCTTGTCCGCCGCCGCAACGTTGACGTCCTCCTTGAAGAGGAGCTTGAGCGCGTCGCCCATGGACTGCATCAGGCCGAACGGTCCGTGCATGTTCGGGCCGCGTCGCTCCTGGAACCGCGCGATGACCCGGCGCTCGAACCACACGGCGAACAGCACGCTCAGGAGCAGGAAGACGAGAATCGCGACGGCCTTGATGAGGACGACCCAGATGCTATCGCCCGCGAGCGTGTCGGAGACGGGGATCACGGGAGCCACGGTGCCGTCGACCGCCGAGCCGTCCGACGGCGTGGGGTCGGCCGTGAGGAGTGCGGCATGGGCGAACGCGGTGTGGATAGACCTAGTGGCGAGGACCATTCCGAGGGCGATCATGCGCCGAGTCCCTTCACCATGACGCTGGCTCCGGGCCAGACTCCGAGCATCCGTGCGGTGTTGGCGCCCGGCGAGTTCGCGGGAAGCCATACGACGCCGTCGGCCATGCCGGGCGTCGCCACCACGGGAAGCGTAATCGACCCGCGCCCCGCACCCGAAACCCTCACCACCCCTGCGGACCCGAGCGTCGCCGCCGTCGCGGGGCTCACTCGCGCGACGGGCACGCGGCCCGTGCCCGCAAGGTGGGGTTCTCCGTCCTGGAGGACGCCGCCATCGACGAGCAGGTGCCACGACGCGAGCACGGCGTGCCCCGCCGCGGTGCGAGGCGAGGACGACCGCGCGGCGACCGACGGGCGAGGAGCGCGTGCCGCGTCGTCCACCGTGATCGAATCGAGTTCGGCGCGCACGGCGTCCACGGTCGGGGTCCCAAGGTCCGCGCCCATCGCGCGAGCAAGCATGTCGAGCACGCGATGATCGCTCACCGCCGACGTCTCGAAGGCGGCGTCGAACGCCCTGGGCCGACCCTCCCAGTTGACGAACGTCCCGGCCTTCTCCGAGGGCGGGGCGACGGGGAGCACCACATCGGCGAGCTCGGTGACGCCGCTGCGGCGCACTTCGAGGCTGACGACGAACGGCACCTTCTTGATCGCGGCCTCGGCGCTCGGCGGGAGATCGTCGAGCGAGACTCCGCCGAGGACGAGCGCGCCGAGGTAACCGGATGCCGCGGCGGCCAGGATGTCGTCGAGCCCGCGGCCATGCGCGGTCGGGAGGTCCTTGACGCCCCATGCCAGGGCGAGGGAGGACCTGGCGCTGGCCACAGCGGTTGAGCCTCCACCGGGAAGCACCCCCGGAAGCGCGCCCGCGTCGGCCGCGCCGCGCTCGCCCGCGCGACGCGGAATCCATGCCAGGCGTGCGCCGGTCGAGTCCGCGAGCGCGAGAGCCGCGGTGAGGCCACCCCGCGCCGAGGCGATCCGCTCGCCAACAATGATGACGGCTCCGTCGACCTTCAGGGCGGCGGCGATGTCGCGGGGAAGCGAGGCGAGCACCGAACCCTCGGCCCCTGGCGTCGCAGGAACGAGCGTCGCGTCGAGCTTCCGTGCGCCCGGAGACAGGAAGGGCGCGATCGTGAACACCTTCTGCTCGCCGCGGGACTTCCGAAGACGCAGGAAGACGACACCGCCCTCGTCCTCGGGCTCGAAGGAAACCATAAGGATCGCGGGGGCCTTCTCCAGGTCGGCGAACGTGACACCGATCCCCGCGCCCGCAACGCTCGACGCCAGGAACGCGTGCTCCTCGTCGCTCGTCGCTCGCCAGCGCGCATCGATGTCGTTCGTCCCCAGAACCGCGCGCGCGAACTTCCCGTACGCGTACGCGTCCTCGAGCGTCACCCGACCCCCCGGGAGCACGCCCACGCCCTTCGCCTTCTTGGCCGCCGTTGACTTGTCCGTTACGGCCTTCGCGAGTCCGTCCGCTGCCCGCTCGAGCGCCTCGGGCCAGCTCGCCTCGACCAGCTCGCCCGCGTCATCGCGGATGAGGGGGCGCGTCAGTCGGTCGTCGAGGTTCTGCCACGCGAACGCGAAGCGATCCTTGTCCGTTATCCAGTCTTCGTTGACCACCGGGTCGTTGATCGCGAGGCGGCGCATCACCTTGCCGCGCCGGTGATCGATGCGGATGGCGCTACCCGACGAGTCGTGCTCGGCGATCGACGGCGACGACACGAGGTCGAAGGGCCGCGAGCGGAAGCGGTAGGCCGTCGAAGTCAGCGCGCCCACCGGACAGATCTGGATCGTGTTGCCCGCGAAGTACGAGGAGAACGGGCGCCCGGACTCATCCTCGCTCGCGAGACCGGTGGGCGCGAAACCATCGAAGTCCAGGACGTCGACGTCGAGGAGGCCGACCTGCGACCTCGCTCCGCGCTCCTGAAGTTCAATGAAGGGGTCGCCCGGGATCTGCTCGCTGAAGCGCGTGCACCGCTGGCAGAGTACGCACCGCTCGCGGTCGAGCAGGATTTCCGTCGTCAGCGCGATCGGCTTCTCGAACGTGCGCTTCTGGTCGAGGAAGCGGCTCTCGGCGGTTCCGTGGCTCATCGACTGATTCTGGAGTGGGCATTCGCCGCCCTTGTCGCACACCGGGCAATCGAGCGGGTGGTTGATGAGCAGGAGCTCCATCACGCCCTTCTGGGCGCGGTCGGCGACCTCGGAGGTCACCTGCGTCTTGACGACCATTCCGGCCGTGAGTTCGACCGAGCAGGACGCCTGGGGCTTGGGCATGGACTTGAGGTTGCCGTCGCGATCCGGCGCCGCGACCTCGACCAGGCATTGCCTGCAGGCCCCGGCGGGCTCCAGCGCGGGATGATCGCAGAAGCGAGGGATCTCGACGCCGATCTCCTCGGCGGCGCGGATGATCAGCGTGCCCTTGGGGACGTTGACCTCGACGCCGTCGATCGTCGCGGTGATGGTGGGGACGAGGTTCGCGTCCGCCTTCGCGCCTGCGGTGGTCGTCACGCCTTCGCCCCCTTCTTCCCCGGAATGGTGAAGAGCGCGGTCGCCCTCGGGTCGGTCGGGCAGCCATGGCCCGACACGTGCGCCAGATACTCCTCGCGGAACGCCGCGATGGAGGAGCTGATGGTCATGGTCGCGGAGTCCCCCAGCGCGCAGAAACTCCGGCCGAGGATGGATCGCGAGGTGTCGAGCAGTTGCTCGATGTCGGCCTCGGTGCCCTCGCCGCGTTCGAGGCGTTCGTAGATCTGGCTGAGCCAGAAGGTGCCCTCGCGGCACGGGGTGCACTTTCCGCAGGACTCGTGCCTGTAGAACTCGGTCCAGCGGGCCACCGCCCTGACGACGCAGGTGGTTTCGTCGAAGATCTGCAGTGCGCGGGTGCCGAGCGCGGAACCCGCGCCCTCGACCCCCTCGTAATCGAGAGGCACGTCCAGGTGTTTGTCGGTGAGGATCGGCGTGGATGAGCCGCCGGGTGTCCAGAACTTGAGGTGGTGGCCCTTGCGGACGCCCCCCGCGAGCGCGAGCAGTTCGCGCAGAGTCATCCCGAGCGGGCCCTCGTACTGGCCGGGGCGCTCGACGTGCCCGGAAAGCGAGTAGATCACGTGCCCCTTGGACTTCTTGGTGCCAAGACCCGCGAACCACGCGGCGCCCCGGTCGATGATGCCGACGACGGAGGCGATCGTCTCCACGTTGTTGACCGTCGTGGGGCGCGAGTACAGGCCCTTGACGGCGGGGAACGGTGGCTTCAGGCGAGGCTGGCCGCGACGGCCCTCGAGCGAGTCGAGAAGCGCAGACTCCTCGCCGCAGATGTAGGCGCCCGCGCCCGCGTGCACGGTGATCTCCAGATCGAATCCGGTCCCCAGGATATTCCGCCCGAGGTAGCCGGCCTTCTTCGCCTCGGCGACGGCGGCGAGGAGGCGCCGGTACACGTGGACGACCTCGCCGCGCACGTAGATGAATGCGTGGTCGCAGTCAATCGCCAACGCCGTGATGACGGCGCCCTCGATCAGGAGGTGGGGCGACGCCATCATGAGCGGGACGTCCTTGCAGGTTCCCGGCTCCGACTCGTCGGCGTTGATCACCAGGTAGCGCGGGCCGCCGTCGGGCGGCGAGAGGAAGTTCCACTTCATCCCGGTCGGGAAGCCCGCGCCCCCTCGACCGCGAAGGCCGGAGTCCTTGACCGCCCTGGTGATGTCGGCGGGGGCCATCTTCGCGGCCTTCTTGAGCGCCGCGTAGCCCCCCGACGCCTCGTAGGACGCGAGGGTCCACGAGTCGGGGGTCGCCCACGTCCGGGTCAGCACCGGATCGAGCGCGGTCACTCCGCGCCCTCCTGTCGCTTCGCGCCGGACGCCGCCTCGAGGCCCACGAGCGACGCGGGACCGGCGCCGACGCCCTCGCCGGCACGACCGTCCTCAAAGCCCGCGAGCACGCGGGAGACCTCCTTGAACGAGCAGACCTTCGCGGCGCCGCGTGTGGGCGCGACGTCCTTGCCCGCGCGCAGTGCGTCGACGATGGCCTTCGCCGTCTCCGGGGTCTGATTGTCGAAGAACTCCCAGTTGACCATCACCACGGGCGCGTAGTCGCACGCCGCGTTGCACTCGATGCGCTCGAGGGTGACCTTACCGTCCTGGGTCGTCTCGTCGTCGCCCACCCCCAGGTGCCTCGTCAGCGCGGCCCACACCGCGTCGCCGCCCATGAGCGCACACAGGGTATTGGTGCAAACCCCGACCTGGTACTCGCCCGTCGGGCGGCGCTTGAACTGGGTGTAGAACGTCGCGACGGCGCTGACCTCGGCGGTCGCGATTCCGAGCCGGTCTGCACAGAACGCCATCCCATCGGGCGAAACGAAGCCGTCCTCCGATTGCACCAGGTGCAAGAGCGGAAGAAGCGCCGAGCGCGCCCGCGGATAGCGGGCGATGATCGCCGCCGCGTCCTTGGTGAGGCGCGCGGTCTGCTCGTCCGTGTAGGTCATCGGTCGACGCCTCCCAGCACCGGGTCGATCGACGCAACCGCGACCACGACGTCGGCCATTTGGCCGCCCTCGCAGAGGATCGACAGCGCCTGAAGGTTGTTGAACGAGGGATCGCGGAAGTGCGCCCTCCACGGCTTGGTCCCGCCCCCGGATACGAGGTGGACGCCGAGCTCGCCCCGCGGCGCCTCGACCGTCTGCCACACCTGGCCGACGGGGACCTTGAATCCCTCGGTCACGAGCTTGAAGTGGTGAATGAGCGCCTCCATGGAGGTGCCCATGATCTCCTTGATGTGTTCGAGCGAGTTGCCCTGCCCGTCCGCGCCAAGCGACAACTGAGCGGGCCACGCGATCTTCTTGTCGGCCACCATGATAGGCCCCGGGTTGTCGGCGAGCCGTACGGCGCACTGCCGCACGATCTTCATCGACTCGTAGACCTCCTCCATGCGTAGCACCGTGCGAGTGTAGGCGTCGGCCGCCTCCGCCACAGGAACCTGGAAGTCGTAGGTCTCGTACCCGCAGTACGGATCCGTCTTTCGCACGTCGTACGGAAGGCCGGCCGAGCGGAGCATCGGGCCGGTGATGCCCAGGGCCATGCATCCCGAGAGGCCGAGATGCGCGATGCCAGAGGTGCGCGCGAGGAAGATCGGGTTCTTGAGTTGGAGGTCGGCGAGTTCTCCCATCTTGGACGCGAGCTTTCCGTCGAGCTCGACGAGCATGTCCACGATGTCCTCTGGCGCGTCCTGTGCCACGCCGCCCGGCCGGATGTACGCGTTGTTCATCCGAAGACCCGTCACGGCCTCGATGATGCGAAGTACGTCCTCGCGGGCGAGGAACGAGGTGGTCATGATCGTCGTCGCGCCCAGTTCGTTTCCGCCGGTGCCGATCGCGACCAGGTGAGACGAGATGCGATTGAGTTCCATCATGAGCACGCGCAGCACGCTCGCCCGTTCGGGGATGTCATCGGTGATGCCGAGCAGCTTCTCCGTCGCGAGGCAGAAGGCCGCCTCCTGGAACATGGAGGCGAGGTAGTCCATGCGGGTGCAGAACGTGGAGCCCTGAGTCCACGTCCTCCACTCCATGCTCTTCTCAATGCCCGTGTGCAGGTACCCGACGCCCGCGCGGGCCTCGGTGATGGTCTCGCCGTCGATCTCGAGCATGATGCGAAGCACGCCGTGGGTCGAGGGATGCTGCGGGCCCATGTTCACGACGATTCGCTGGCCTGAGAGCCGGGCGGCCGCCTCGGTGACAACGGACCAGTCACCGCCCGAGGCGGTGAACTCGGGGATCGTCTCGTCCTCGTGGATCGCACCCGTCGCGCGCGCGGCCATCAGTACTGCCTCCGGTCGTCCGGTGGGGGGATGGTCGCGCCCTTGTACTCGACGGGCACGCCGCCGAGCGGATAGTCCTTGCGCTGGGGGTGGCCCACCCAGTCATCCGGCATCTCGATGCGGGCGAGCGAGGGGTGCCCGTCGAAGACGATGCCGAAGAAGTCGTAGGTCTCGCGCTCGTGCCAGTTGTTGGCGGGGTAGACCGATGTCGTGCTCGGGATGTGGGGGTCGGCGTCGCTCACCGCAACCTCAAGCCGAAGCCGTCGGTTGTGCGTGATCGAACGCAGGTGATAGACGGCGTGGAGCTCGCGCTGGGCGTCCGCGGGGTAGTGAACCCCACTCACGCCGAGGCTCAGTTCGAAGCGGAGATCCCGATCGTCCCGAAGGTGCTGGCACACCTCGACCACGAAGTCCCGCGCGATGACGAGGGTGAGTTCTCCGCGGTCCACGACGACGGCCTCGATAGCGGCGTCCGCGTTCGCTCCGAGCAGTTCCCTGAGGATGTCGACGGCTCCGTCGAACCACTCGCCGTAGGGGCGCTCCGTCGGACCCGGCATCGCGAAAGTCTGCTCGAGTCCACCGTAGCCGGAGGTGTCGTCGGAGCCCGAGAACATGCCGTCTTGCACGGACAGAAGGGTCATGGGAGTCCGCCCGTCGCGCGCGGGGACGCCGACGACCTCGTGCCCGCTCATCGGAGAAGTCCCGTCATGTCGGAGGTGGGCGGAGCCTCGAGCGCGGCCTGCTCGGCGGCACGCGCGATGCGGCGCCGGTTGGCCCCGAGGGGGGTTTCCCGCGCGTGCTGCTTGATCATCATCAGCGCGTTGAGGAGCATCTCGGGGCGCGGAGGGCAACCGGGGAGGTAGACGTCGACGGGAACGACGTGGTCGACGCCCTGGAGGATCGCGTAGTTGTTGAACATCCCGCCGGACGACGCACATACGCCCATCGCGATCACCCACTTGGGCTCAGCCATCTGGTCATAGGTGTGCCGCAGGATGGGGGCCATCTTCTGGCTGACGCGGCCAGCGACGATCATGAGGTCCGACTGACGCGGCGAGCCCCGAAAGACCTCGGAACCCATCCGCGCGATGTCGAAGCGCGGACCCCCGGCCGACATCATCTCGATCGAGCAACAGGCGAGGCCGAAGGTCACCGGGTACACGGAAGCGCCGCGGGCCCAACCCGCAACGCCTTCGACCGTACCGAGAAGGAACCCCGGCGCGCTCTCCTCAATGCCCATCGATTACTCCCAGTCGAATCCGCCGCGGCGCCACTCATAGATGAAGGGCACGGTAATGAGGGCAAGAAAGGTGACGATCGCGATGTAGCCGAACAGCGCGAACCGCTGGTACGCCACCGCCCACGGGTACAGGAATACCACCTCGACGTCGAAGATGATGAAGGTCATCGCCACGAGGAAGTACTTGATCGGAACCCTCCCGCCGCCTTCGGCGGCGGGAGTGGGCTGGGGACCGGACTCGTAGCGGTCGAGCTTCGCCTGGTTGTAGCGCTTAGGCCCGAGGACGGAACTGAGCACGACGCCAGCAACGGCGAGGACGCCAGCGACGGCGATCATCATGATGATCGGGACGTAGGGGTTCACCCAGAGGCTCCCTTCCTGACTCGGCCCATCATCACGCCTTCGGCGCGACACGCGCCATCGTGGCGAGGATTCGATCGGCCCAGTCGCCGCCGTGCGGCTCGTAGACGTCAGACAGCAGTTTATGGGTAATCCACATGATGGATGGACGCGGAAGTCCGTACTTGGTACACGCCCGCATCACGGACGGGCGCTCGATGAGCGCGGCGAACACGCGCCCCATGCCGTAGTACCCGCCGAGGTCCGACTTCATGTGGCGCGCGTACCCGGCGAGCGCGCGCTCGCGGTCCCGGTCGCTCGTCGCCTCGCGCGCGCCAACCGCGGCCTCGGTCGCACGGCGCGCCGCCTGCATCGCGTAGGCGATGCCCTCGCCGTTGAACGGGTTGACCATCCCCCCGCTGTCACCGACAAGCATGAGGCCGTCGCGGTAGTGCGGCTGACGGCTGAAGGCCATAGGAATCGCGGCGCCGAGCGTCTCGCCGGCCCTGTCGTGCTCCGTGAATCCCCACTCACCTGCGGCGTTCTTGACGAACTCCTCAAGCATCGCCCTGTGGTCGAGCCCGAGGGGCTTGCCGCGCCCGCTCAGCGTCCCGAGGCCCACGTTGACCAGCCCGTCCCCGACGGTGAAGATCCAGCCGTAACCGGGGAGGAGCTTCGACTTGCCCGCCTCTCCCGACCACAGTTCGAGGTGCCCCTCCATCCAGTCGTCCCTGGGCCGGTCGACGCGGAAGTAGGTGCGAACCGCGACCCCCATGGGTCGGCCTTTCTTGCGCTCGATCCCCTCGCTCGTCGCGATGCGCGAGCTGACCCCGTCGGCCGCGATCACGAGGGGGGCCCTGTAGGTGACGACGTCGCCGACCTTGCGACCCCTCTCGTCTGTCTGCCTGGCCGTCACCCCGACCACCCGTCCCGTTCGCTCGTCGTGCACGAGGCCCTCGACCGCGACGCCCTCGCGCAGGTCCGCACCCGTCGCGCGCGCATGCTTCGCCAGCACGTGATCGAACTGAGCACGGGGCAGCGTCAGGCCGTAGCCGGGGAAGGAGGCGCTCTCGATCCAGGGGAACTCGAGTCGGTGCCCACCGCCGATGATGCGTAGCCCCTTGTTCCTCACCCAACCCTCGGACTCCGGGGTGGGAACACCCATCAGCGAGAGCTCCCGAACGGCCCGGGGCGTCAATCCGTCGCCGCAGACCTTGTCGCGCGGGAAGCGCGCCTTCTCAAGCGCGATCACGCTGAAGCCCTCTTTGGCGAGGTAGTGGCCGACGGCAGATCCCGCGGGGCCCGCGCCCACGATGATGGCGTCGGCGTCCGTCTTCACCCCCTCAGCGTACGTTCTCTCCGAAGGCGACTTCGCGCGGTGTGCGGTCCGTGGGGGTCGGGCGCGACATGCGGACTTAGGCTTGGGGGCGTGAGCGTGCAGGCGGCACTGAACCGCGACCCGTGGGTGATCAGGACCGAGGCGATTGCCGACCCCGGGGATCTGATCGCCGCCCTGCCCGTACCCGGAATCTCCTGGATTCGACGCGGCGAGGGGATGGTGGCCTGGGGCGAGGTCGCCCGGTTTGAGGGTTGCGGCGCATCCCGGATTGCCGAGGCGCGCGCCTGGTGGGCTGACGCGTGCTCCCACGCGGTCGTGCGTGACGACGTCGGGGTTCGGGGTTCCGGCCTCGTCGCCTTCGGCTCATTCGCCTTCGCCGATACGTCGCCCGCCGGAGGCGTGCTCATCGTCCCTCGATACGTCCTCGGCACCCGCGGCGGCCTCTCTTGGCTCACCGTCATCTCCGATTCCGCGACGATCTCCCCCCCGGGTCTGGACGAGGCATACGCGGAAGAGACGAATCCCCGCCCCCTCGGTCGCGTCGACGTCGACGCCGGCGACCAGGCAACCTGGGCGGCCGCGGTCGCGGCGGCGATCGCGCGCATCGACGCCGGGACGGTGGACAAGGTCGTCCTCGCGCGCGCGGTCGACGCGCACGCCGACGGCCCCATTGACGTCCGATCGATCCTGGCACCCCTCGCGCGGGACTACCCCACCTGCTGGACCTTCCACGTCGACGGCATGGTGGGCGCGACGCCCGAATTGCTCGCGCGCGTCGACCGGGGCCTCGTGACCTCGCGCGTCCTCGCCGGCACCATTCGTCCGACCGGTGACGAGACCGCCGACCTCGCGCACGCCGCGGCGCTCGCGCGATCCTCGAAGGACCGAGAGGAACACGAGTACGCGGTCCGGTCCGTGACCGACGTGTTGGAACGGCATTGCAGCTCCATCAACGTTCCCGAGGCCCCTTCCGTCATCCATTTGCCGAACGTCATGCACCTGTCATCCGACGTGACGGGTGTGCTCGGCGACCACGCGACGAGCCTTGAGCTGGTGGAGGCACTCCATCCCTCCGCCGCCGTGTGCGGTACGCCCACTGATCGAGCCGCCAGTCTGATCGAGATCCTCGAAGGACTCGATCGCAGGCGCTACGCCGGGCCCGTTGGCTGGATCGACGCGGCCGGCGACGGCGAATGGTGCATCGCGCTCCGGGCCGCAGAAATCTCGCGCTCCGATCCCTCGCGGCTACGGCTCTTCGCGGGATGCGGAATCGTGGCCGCCTCCGATCCGGAAGCTGAGTGGGCGGAGTCCGAGGCCAAACTCGAGCCCCTGCGCATGGCGCTCGGCCCCGACGTCTCCTAGGTCGCTCCCATGACGGCGCCGAAGCCCGCCTCGCCCCGGCGCGAGATCAGCGTATAGGCGGCTCCTCCCGCGAAGGCGTCGTGCGCGCGAATCTCGCTCGCTCCGTACCCGCGTGCGACGGTTGCCGCCCGATCGCCCCAGAGGGCAATGAGGTCGCCGGACCACGCGACTCCGGCGGGGATGGCCTCCCCCGGCGGAAGGGACCACGCGAGCTCGCCGACGATCGAGTACACCCGATTCCCGACGGCGATTCGCGTCGCGTCCGGCTTGACCGAGAAGAACGGATCCGAGGCGACCGTCGGGACCACCGCTACCCTGACGAACGTGTTGGTGCTAGCGGCCACCGCGTACAGCACCGTGGAGCCGTCGGCGCGGACGCACGCGTCGAGAAGTTGCCGATCGGGCGCCCAGCTCACCGGATCGCAGCGTGCGTCCTCCGCCGGGGCGCCGTGGTCGATGCGGTCCGTCGCGGCATCGCCCGTGGGCGTCTGAAGGTAGGTCACCGTGTTCCAGTGCTGCTCCGTGTAATCCACCCACTCGAGCGTGTCCTCCACCCATCTCTGACTGACCGTTGTCACGAGTTCGCTCGCGACGTACGAGGCGCCGCTCGGGTCTTCGAGAAACGCTCCCGCCGCGACGGGCGGAATGGCCTGCCCGACCGCCCGCCCGTCGAGGGAGAGGCGCACCCACTGACGCAACTCCGTGCCGTCGGCCACGAGCAGGGCGTCGCCGCTTGCCGAGAGGCGAACGTCGGGGTTCGTCCAGACGGGGGACGCCGCGACGGCGGCGGGCGCGGGAACGGGGGCCGGGGTCGCGGGTGGGGTCGCGCTCGGCGATGTTGCGGTGGGCGCAGGCACATTCGAGCCGAACGGCGCTGCCGCCGCCGGGCCGTCGAAGGGTGCGGAGAGGGCCCCCGTGACGACATCGAAGGCGTAGAGGACCGCCCGGTTCGAACCCGGCGTCTCTGGCCGCGCCACGATGGCCGTCCGGCCACCGGGAAGCCACAGTCGGAGCTCGAGATGAGACGAAACCCCAAGGTCCGCTCCCTGATAGACCGTGCCGGCGCGATCGATCAGGAAGACGTGCCGCGTGCCGGGATGATCCCACGTGGGGAACGAGGCTCCGTCGTCCCCCTGGCCCGAGGGCGAGATCGTGGGGGTCGCGCGCTGCTCGGCGGTGAGGTACCGCCCCGAGCTCGAGTCATAGGTCGTCAGCATCCAACCGGGCCCCACCGACTGAAGGTCAAGGGCGGACAGGGGAATCGCCTCGTCGGGGGCGGAAATCGGCCCGGCGCTCGTCGGCGGCGGCGACGCGCTCGCCGACGGGCTCGTCGAGAGGGACGCGGCGCGACCGCTAGATCCGCCCACGCCCCATCCCATCAGGAGCGACGCGCCCACCAGGAAGGCCAGTGCGAGCACTCCGGTGAGGCCACCCCACCACCGCGAACTGCGAATCTGCGCCACGACACCTCTCCCGTCGCCGTTGCGTCCTTGCTCCAGGCTAACCGGACGCCCCACGGCGGGGATACACGCGAGGGGCTCACCTAGGGAAGTGCCGCCTCGATGACCTCGACTCCGACGGGCGGGTTCGCGAGCGCTCGGCGAAGGCCCTCGACGTCGGCCACCCTTGCGTGACTCGCCCCGTAGGCGTTCGCGACCGCCCCGAGATCGAGACCGTGTGGCGTCGTGAAGACGCGCGCGAAGGCGTCCGGGTCCGCGCCCGCGTGCTCGATGGTGGAGAAGATCCCGCCGCCGTTGTCGTTGACGACCACGATCCGTAGCGAGGGGCGACGCTCGAGGGGCCCGACGAGTAGCCCGCCCGCGTCATGGAGGAACGTGAGGTCGCCGACGAGCGCGGTCACCGACGCGTCGAGGCCAAGCGCAAGGCCGGAGGCCGTCGAGAGCGTGCCGTCGATTCCCGCGAGCCCCCTGTTGGCGAGGATCCTGCGGTCATCGCGCTTCGGCGCGCTCGGCAGCACGGCGTCGACCGCGCGAATCGCGCGACTCGACCCGACCACAAGGGGGGCCTCTCCCACCGATGCCAGGACCGCGGAGGCGATCGCCTCGATGCCCCACGTGGAGATGTCCGGTTCCGCGGCGAGAGCGAGCCAACGCGCGAGCCAAGGCCTCCCCTCGACGGAAGTGCCCGCGGCGCGAATCCAGTCGAATGGAACGTCGGGGACAACCACCTCGGCCGCGACGGGAGCCTCGCGCCACGGGGAGCCGTGCCGGGCGACCCAGAGCGTCGCCGCGCCGTCGATCAGCGCACGCACCCCACGCGAGAGGGTGGCGCGACCGATGAGCAGGACAAACTCCGCCTCCTCGATCAGCGCCCTCCCCTCATCCGTCGCAAGGAGCGCGGCGTAGCCCGGCACCACCGCCGCCCCGGCGCGGGCACCCGAGGTGGGTTCGGCAAGCAGGGGCCAGCCGCGCGCGGCCGCGATCGTCGCAGCCGCGGGTCCGGCGCGATCCCCCGCGATCACCACGCCCCGCTCGATCTTCGGCAGCGGCCGAACCGAGGCCTCGGGCTCGAAGGTAAGGTCGGCGGCGAGGGCGACGGGCCAGGGCCCGCGACCCGGGCCGAGCGGCTCCGCGAACTGCACGTTGAGATGCACCGGTCCTGTTCCAAGCCCGGGGAGCGCTGGCCCTGCGCCGATCGAGCGGGCGCCGATCGAGCGGGCGACGGCCTCGCGCACCACGTCGGCGGCCTCCGCGTCGAGGTCCCTCCCGGGGCCGGGGCGCATCACGTCCCTCGCGAGCCGAACGAACGGCTCAAGAATCTTCCGCTGGTCCGTCGTTTGGTTTGCGCCCGTCGCGCGCAGGTCGAACGGGCGATCCGCCGTGATCGCGAAGAGTCGAATCCCCGAGTGATGCGCCTCCATGATCGCGGGAAGCAGGTTGCCCACTGCGGTTCCCGACGTGGTCACGACCGCGCTCGCGCCGTTCGCGATAGCGAGCCCCAGGGCAAGGAAGCCCGCCGCGCGCTCATCGATGCGGACGTGGAGGCGAATCCCCGGCGCCCCGGGGACGATGCCCTCGGCGGCCTCCGCGAGCGCGTGCGCCAGCGGCCCCGATCGAGAACCGGGACACAGCACGATGTCACGGATGTCGTTGGCGGCGAGGTTCGCGATCAAGGAGCGCGAGAAAGTCATCGCGGGGCTCGCCATCAGACGATCACCTCCACGGGGCTCGACGCGAGCATGCCGTCGCGAGGCACGAGCGGATGGGCGACCACATCCTCCGCCAGGAGAGCTCCCGTGCCGAGCCCGCACGCGTAGGGGAGTTCGGGGAGGGCAAGCGCAAGCGCGAGTCCCCCCGCGAGCCCGACCGAGGTCTCCATGGCGCTCGACACGACGACGGGCAGGTTGGCCGCCTCGGCGAGATCGAGGCACGCACGCGCGCCACCGAGGGGCGCGACCTTGAGGACGAGGATATCGGCGGCACCCGCCCTCGCCACGGCCAGGGGATCGGTCGGGACACGCACGGACTCGTCGGCCGCGATGCGGACGGATACGCGGCGACGAACGGCCGCGAGGCCCTCGATCGTCGCACACGGCTGCTCGACGTACTCCAGGCCGTCCACGCCTCCCGCTCGCGCGCCGAGGTCCAGTTCCGCGATCGCGCGGACGGCCTCGTCGACCTCCCACGCCCCGTTGGCATCCACCCGCACCCGGGCGCGCGCCCCTCCGTGCCCCCAAACCGCGGCCGCGGCCGCCTCGACGCGAGCGCGATCGCCCGCAAGGCTCGAGCCCGGGCCGCCCACCTTAACCTTCGCCACGACGCATCCCCCGGCAACCGCGAGGCGCGCCGCCTCCGCGGGGCCGACCTCGGGAACGATGCTGTTGACCGCGACCATCTCCCGAACCGGGGCGGGCCACTCGCCCCGCGCGGCCTCCATTGCCGCAGCCCACCACCGGGTAGCGCGTTCATTGTCATAGTCCGCGAAGGGCGAGTACTCGCCCCACGCGTCGGAGCCATCGGGCGCGCGCCCCCTGATCAAGACGCCGCTCCGCTCGTTCACCCCGCGAAACCGCGTCGTGAGACGAACGCGGAACGGGCGAAACTCCATGGCGCCAGGCTACTGCCTGACGGCAGAGCGGAGCGGCGGTCGCCCGCCGCTCCGCCTCCCGATCCCTCAACTAGGGGTGGATGATCGCCCCGTTTTCGCTCGCACCCACCCATGTTCCGCTATCACCTCGGGAACCGGGAGGAGCATTACCGTCCGGCCGTTCGACGCGTCCCACGTCCACAGTGGGCCGACGCCGGCCACGAGTACCGTGTCGTCGACCCCGCCGTAGCAGGTCGTCGCCACGTACTCACCATTCGCCATGAGAATCGGCGATTCCTGCCCGAGCACGAAGACCCACGCGCCGCCACCGCTGGCGATGACGGCCTCATGGTCGCCCGCCAGGCAGTAGCCGTTGATGCCTATTCCTTCATGGGGAAATGCATCCCCCAGGAGGATCTCGAGCGCCGCGTAGGTGTCGGGACCCGCGACCTCCGTGGGAGCGCCGCCATTCACGTCAAGGCTCCAGACGACACCCCTATCGGCCCAGAGGTCCATGCCCGTGGCCGTCATCTCGCTCGATCCATAGCACGTCGCCGCCAGGCCTCCCTTGAGCGACGGACCCTGCGGGTAGCACGCCGTCGCCGGACCGACCGGCTCGAGGGCGACATGGGAGCCGTCTGCCCGATACGCGACGTAGCTCTCCGCCGAGGGCATCTCGAACTCGTAGCGAACCTGGACGTCGCCGACGTCCATCACGGTGACCCCCTCGCCCCCCTGCACGACCCCGTCAGCACCGAGCGACGTCCCGTCGTCTGCGTAGCGACCGTCGAGAGAGGAACCAGAACAGAAGCCCCGGAGAAGCCACTCGCCGCCGAGCGACCTCGCGACCAAGCTGCCGCCCTCGCCGCAGAACTGCCACTCGTGGGTCACCTCGCCCGACGCCAAGTCGACCGTCAACGCAACATAGCGACTCTCGACGAGGAACGCGACGTTGCGGTCGGTGTCCCACGCCGCGAGAACGGGCGACGCGTACTGCGTCAGATTGGCGACCTCGTATCGGTCACCGGCCGGAGAGACGAGGTAGAGGATCCGCTGACCGTCGATTGGATCCGCTCCCGACGCGCGGAACGTCGAGTCGAACATCGCGAGGACCCACCCCCGGCCCGCCGACGCGAGCGCGACGCGCGTGAGCGGCTGAGAGGAGGGGATTCCGTCGCCTACGGTCACGGCGCGCCCCGCCTCTTCCGGGCTCACGCTCGGAGACGGCGAGGCGGATTCGGACGGCGAGGCGGAGGGACCGGGGACGGCCGGTTGGTTGTCGCGAATCGCCGCCCACCCGTACGCCCCTCCCACGCCTGCCGCGACGACGAGGGCGAGCGCGAGAGCGCCCGTCCGCGCCGCCCTGACTGCTCGTTGGCGTCGAGCGCGCTTCGCGACGTTGCGGCTGAGGACCGCGACGTCAAAACCAGGGAGCGCGGCCGCCGTGCGCAACTCCGCACCGGACAGGACTTCGGAGAGTTCACTCATCGCTGGCCACCTCCCGCGGGACGCACCGGCGCCCGCTCGTCATCGCTCGCGACGGTCCCCAGCATGGCGTTCAGCGCGCGGACTCCGTCAGAGACGTAGCGCTTCACCGCGCCCTCGGAGAGGCCAAGCGCGTGAGCGGTCTCCCCCGTCGACTGGTCCGCCAAATACCTTAGGGCCACGCAGGCCCGGACGCGCGGCGCGAGTTCGGCGAGCGCCGAGGCGACATCCACCCGCCCGACGACACCCGACTCCGGACCCTCGGCGTAGTAGGCAATGTCGACACGATCAACGCGCGCCCTCTCGCGCGTCCGCCGGCGCGTCCCATCGACGAATCTCGTCGCGATCGCCCGCCGCACGTACGCCTCGGCGTGCCCGACACTGGGGAACGTGGCGCGGCCGCCGAAGGCGGCCACGAGCGCATCTTGGACAAGGTCCTCGGCGTCACCAACGTCCCGCGTGAGGAGGTACCCGTACGCGACGAGCGCGCGGTGACGGGAACTCACCAGGGTTTCGAGCATCGGCTCCCACCTTGGCATGGCCCCTCCTTGTCGCCTATGAAGCAACAACGACGCCGAGGTGGGAAAAGGTTGGGGTGTTCCCCGCTACGGCTGCAGGAGGGCCCGATAGCCCTCCGTTCCCACGACGCCCGCGGCCGCGTCGGCCCCGGATCCGGGAAGCAGTTCGACGGTGGTTCCCGTCGCGAGGTCCGTGAGCCACAGGAGCCCATCACCGCTCACGAGGGCCGACGTGCCCGATGCGTCGAGGCAATGACGGAAGACGTGCGGGGGCTGTGCCACGGGCGTCAGCACTCCGGCCTCCAGAACACCGAGGCGGCTCTGGTCCCACGTCACCTCCACCACGGGCAGGTCGGCGGCGGTGCAGTAGCCCGACACGAAGAAGTCCGAGGGATTCGGAACGCCGAGCTCGAGGCGGAATGCCCCGAGTTGCGCAGACGTCACGACATCCACGGGCGTCGAGCCGTCGACCGGGAACTCCCACACGTCGACGGTCCCCTCGGCCGCGTAGCAATACGCGGCGACCGTGGCCCCCTTGCCCTTGCCCAGCAGGTAGCAGTCGCCCGCGACCGAAGAGGGAATCGTCGCCTGGGTCCCATCCGCGTAGAACGCCGTGAACCTCGAATCCGGGGGCGTCTCGAATTCGCTCTGGACCTGCACGTCGCCGACATCAAACACGGTGAGTCCGAATCCCTTTCCGACGATGGAACTCGGGACCTCGACGCCCGTGTCGCCGTAGAGGCCGTCGATCCCCTCGCCATCGCAGCTACCGCGGAGGAGCCACGCGCCGTCTCGCGCCGAGCCCCGAACGTAGCCCTCGTGATCGCAGAACAGCCAGGAGCCGTCGATCGCGCCCGTCACCATGTCGATGACCTTGAGGTCCATGAGGTTGTCCACGAGCAGGACCTTGTGGCGCGCGTAGTCCCACGCGACCAGGTCGGGGGCAGACATTCCGAGGGTGTCGAGATTCCCCACCTCGTACCGGGTGCCCTCGGGCGAGATCAGGTAGAGGACCCTCGGACCGGGCGACTCAACCCCCGCGTCATCTTTGGAGGTCGCATCGTAGACCGCGACTACCCACCCCGTGCCCGCGGAGTCGAGGGCGGCCTCCGTCAGCAGTTCGCTTGAGGGAACGTTCGGGGCGACGGTCACTTGGCGCTCGATAAACGACGGTGAAGGGGAGGCACTGGGGCTCGCCGACACCGACGGCGTCGGGCTCGGGGTCGGGGTCGGCTCGGCGTTCGGGCCGCCGAACGGCCACCAGCCCGCGAACCACGCACCCGCACAGAGCGCCAGGAGCGCGACGGCGCTGGCGATTAGCGCCCAGACCCTTCCTCCCAGCTTGGCCATTCCCGCTCCTCCGTCGGCCGAGTCCCGGCGCACCCTGGCAACGCGCTTCTCGGAGGCTAGGCTCATGGACGTGAGCGACGTTCCCGTCCAGGTCTCCCAGACCTTCGATCCCGCGCGGTGGCGCGCCATCGACGACTTCCCTAATGGCGACATTACCTACCATCGGTGGGTTGATCGCGCAGGGCGCGACGGCGAGCGCGACCTTCCCGCCGTAAGGATCGCCTTCAACCGCCCCGAACTGCGCAACGCGTTCCGTCCCCAGACCGTCGACGAGTTGTATCGCGCGCTCGATCACGCGCGCCAGACGCCGGACGTCGCGGCCGTCATCCTCACGGGGAACGGGCCGTCACCCAAGGACGGGGTGTGGGCGTTCTGCTCCGGCGGCGACCAGAGCGTCCGCGGTAAGGACGGGTACCTCTACGAGGGCGACGCCTCCTCGGCGCCCGCCCACGGTGGCCGGCTCCACATCCTCGAGGTGCAACGACTCATGCGCACGTCGCCTAAGGTCATCATCGCCGCCGTGAATGGTTGGGCGGCGGGCGGCGGCCATAGCCTCCACGTTGTCGCCGATCTCTCCATCGCGAGCCGCGAGCACGCCCGCTTCAAGCAGACCGACGCGAACGTCGGGTCGTTCGACGCGGGCTACGGGAGCGCACTGCTCGCCCGCCAGGTCGGCGACAAGCGCGCCCGAGAGATCTTCTTCCTTGCGCGCGAGTACTCCGCCGACGACGCCGAGCGTTGGGGTGCCGTGAACGAGGTCGTCGACCACGATCGGCTGGAGGAGGTTGCGCTTGAGTACGCGGCGCTCGTCGCCGACCAAGTCGCCCCAGGCGATCCGCATGCTGAAGTTCGCCTTCAACCTCGCGGACGACGGCCTTGCGGGCCAGCAGGTGTTCGCGGGCGAGGCGACGCGCCTCGCGTACATGACGGAGGAGGCCCAGGAGGGACGCGACGCGTTCCTGGAGCGGCGCGAGCCCGATTGGACCCGGTTCCCGTACGCGTTCTAGCCGGCCCTAGCGGCCAGTAGTGATGACGTTCGAGTCGAAGCTCAGGACCTGAGACTCACCCGTACCCCAAGCCGGGAGAAGCTCGACCCAGGTGTTCCCGGGCAGAGGGACACCTCGCTTCCGTCGATCGTCTCGAGGTGGAATGCGTCGAACTGCGGTCCGCCTTCGACCACCGAATCTCCAGGTACTGTCCGCCCGCCGCGATGTAGCCCGTCCCGTGGTCCGTGCCCGCGAGGAGGGTCTCCGGATCGTCGTGGTACTTGTATCGCACACCCGCGCGGAGAACGACGATGTTCGTCGCGCTGATCTGCTGCCGTCCTGCTGGAGGTGCGGATCGGAACCCTGGAAACGCAACCACTTGCCAGACGCGGCATCCCACTTCCAGTGCTGGGTCTGAGTCCTCGAGAACTTGAGGCTGATCTCCTGAACGGGCGAGCCCGCCACGATTGCGGTCGCGGTCGAATCGGGGTACGCGTAGGTGAACTGGTGCGGCTGCGGCAGCGGCGCCCCCTGGGCCGCCGCGCACTTCGCGGCCTCCGTGAGGTGGATGTAGGTGGCGTAGGGACGATGCTTCCCCTTCTTCTGGTAGAAGGCGGGCCGGCAGTTGAGCAGGTCCTCCGCAATGTACGCCTGGTCGGCAGCGCGCAGCGCATCGCGCAAGGGGGCCCGAGCGGCCCCCGAGAAGACGAGATCCCCATGGAAAGAGCCGAAGATGTACGGGTCCATCGGTCGCAGCGATCGTGTGTTGCCCACGACTTCGGGGTAATCGCTCTGGAATACCGCGACGAACCGCGTCCACCCTCCCCTTCGCCATGTACTCCTCGAAGACGATGTCCGCGTGCTGCAGGCCCTCCTGCGGAATGGCCTTTTTGGCGCCCGTGCTGTTGTCGATCTTCACGGCGAGAGCCATGCGCTGGAGCTCCGCGGATTCGCGGCGGTCGCATCCAGCCCGGTCAGGGGCCACACGACTGCGGGCATCGGGTCCTCCGGCGGCGACGGCACTGCGGAGCGGTCGTCGATGGGGAGAAGGGTCAGCGTCACGGCGGGCTGGTAGATCTCCTCCGGCGCGCACGCGGCGAGGGCGATGATGGCGAGGGTGATCGCGGCCGCGCCGAGGCGGCTGGCGGTGCGGGTCATAGCCGACAGTCTAGGCACGCATAGGGTGGGAGGGTGACTTATGCGAGCCTCGCGCAGGATCCAGACGAGGCTCTCCGGGCGGCACTGGCGGGCGAGGTAGCGGGCGTCGCCGTCGCCACCTCGGGATCGACGGGCGAACCACGCATGGCACACATCGGTGGTGCCGCGCTGCGCGCATCCGCCGAGGCGACGCACGAGCGCCTCGGGGGTCCGGGCCGCTGGCTCCTCGCGCTTCCTCCTGACCGAGTCGCGGGAGCCCAGGTACTCGTCCGCTCCGCGCTCGGCGGACACCCCGCCGCGCGCGCTGCGCCAGGGGAGCTTCGAACCGCGCGCGTTTGCGGAGGCCGCGCTCGCGCTTAGGGCGGACACGGCCAGGCGCGTGCCGCTGTACGTCTCGCTGGTGCCGACCCAGCTCCACAGAATCGCGGAAGACCCCGCCGCCGTGCTCGCGCTCGAGGTCTTCGACGCAATCCTCGTCGGAGGCGCCGCGCTCCGGCGTGACGTCGCCCCGCCTAACGCGATCGAGACGTACGGCTCCACCGAGACCGCCGGCGGGTGCGTCTACGACGGCCTTCCCCTGCAGGGCGTCGAGGTCGAGATGGAGGGCGACGGCCGCGTGCTCGTCTCGGGCTCCACCCTCTTCGACGGCTACGCCGATGGTGGCGACGACGGAACGGTCCTTCGGGACGGCACACGCTGGCTCCGCATGCCGGACGTCGGCGAGTGGGCCGATGCCAGGCTCGCGGTGCTGGGCCGCGCGGACGACGTCATCGTCACCGGTGCGTTCAAGGTGCACCCGGCGAGTGTCGAGCGAGCGCTTCTCGCCCTGCCGGGGATCGCCGAGGCCGTCGTCGTTGACGCACCGGACAAGGAGTGGGGCGAACGGATCGTCGCGCTCGTCTCACTCGCCGGCCGGCGAGGGCCCGTTTCCACGGAGGCCCTGCGAACCGAACTCGCCGACACGCTACCGCGCCATGCCTTGCCTCGGCACGTGATCGTCCTGGAGAATCTTCCCCTCCTGGACTCTGGCAAGATCGACCGGGGGGCCGCCCGCGCCCTTGCCCGCGTATCGAACGGAGGTCCCCGTGCCCGCGACGATGCGTGACTGGGCTCGCGGGGCACGGCCGAAGACCCTTGCGTCAGCGATCGCTCCGGTGGCCGTCGGCTCCGCCTCGGCTGGAGCGCTTGGCGAGTTCCGGCCGGGGATCGCCGCCCTCGCCCTCGGCGTCGCGCTCGCCCTGCAGGTCGCGGTGAACTTCGCGAACGACTACTCGGACGGCGTTCGAGGCACTGACGCCAACCGCGTGGGACCGGAGCGTCTCGTCGCCTCGGGCAAGGTGGCGCCCTCCCGCGTTCGAGCCGCCGCCCTGGCCGCCTTCTCCGTCGGCTCCCTTCTCGGCCTCGCGATGACGCTCATTTCGCGCGAGTGGTGGCTCCTTGCCGTCGGCGCCGCCGCGATCCTCGCGGCCTGGACCTACACGGGCTCGTCGCGCCCCTACGGGTATCGCGGATGGGGCGAGGCCAGCGTCTTCATCTTCTTCGGACTTGTTGCGACCCTAGGGACGATGGCGGCTCAGGCCGGCCGAGTCACCTGGTGGGCCATCGCCGCCGCGACGGGAGTGGGCCTGTACTCGGTGGCGATGCTTCTCGTGAACAACATCCGCGACCTTGCGTCCGATCGCCTGACCGGGAAGCACACCCTCGCGGTCCGCCTCGGCGACGCCGCGGCGCGGCGCCTCTTCGCCGCATCGGTGACACTTCCCCTCGTCGCAAGCGGAGTGATCGCGCTCGCGCGCCCGTGGGCGCTCCTCACCCTCGTGCTCGCCGCTCCGGCGGTGATGCTCGCCGCCGCGATGAGGGCCGGGCTCGCTGGCAGGCCGATGACGGTGGCGTTCGCGGCCACGAGCGCGATCGGGCTCGCGTACGGGGTGTTGCTCGCGCTCGGTATCGCGCTCGGCTAGCCGGATCGCCGGGCCGCGGCCTTGGGCTTCGCCTTGGGCTTGGTGGGCGACGTGGTCTTGGGCTTTGCGCGCGACGTGGTCTTGGGCTTGGCGCCGGGACTCGGCGCACCCACGACCCTCGCCTCTGCATCCTCGGCCGCCTCGTCCCTCGCGACGCCGACGAAGCGGCGCGACACCCAGCGCTCCATCTGCCGGGCCGCCGCGTCGTGCATCGACCCGAACATGGCGTAGGAGATCAGCCAAGCGATCGCCGTCGCACCCACCACGGCGAACCAGGGCTGCCACCCGACCCCCCACAGGGCAACGAACACGGCGAACATGAGCGCGGTCCGCGCGAGCCAGTAGATAAGGACGTGCACCGCGCCATCGTACCGTGCCCGCATGATCTCGCCCCCGACGCCCCACCGCCTCGCGTGGCTCCGCGAGCAAGGAGGGCATCGGCATTTCGGCGACTAAGGTGCCGCGTAGAATGCCTCGATCTTGGGCCCGACGACCGCGACATCGAATTCGCGGACGCGCGCCTCTTGGTCCGCACGAATGGAGGCACGGAGCGAGTCGTCCGCTATGAGGCGCGCGAGCGTCGCGGCGAAGGCGGCGGTGTCTCCCGGGTCGACGAGAACGTCGGGGCTGTCGCCGAGCACGCTCCGGTATCCGGGGTTATCACCGCCGAGGACGACTCCCGATCCGCTGGCCATGGCTTCCGTCAGGACGATCCCGAAGCTTTCGCCTCCCGTCGCCGGAAAGACGGCGATGTCCGCCGCGCCGTAGAAGGCCGCCTTGTCGTCCTCGGGAACGAACCCGGGCATCGCCACTACCGCCTGGAGGCCGTGGGCGTCGACCGCCCGCTCGATGTCGGCCGCCAACGGTCCGCGCCCCGCGATGGTCACCCGCACCTGATCGCGCACCTGGGGCTCCAGCGCCGCCACGGCATCGACGAATTCGAGCGCGCCCTTGCGCTGAACGAGCCTGCCAAGGAAGGCAAGGTGGAGGCGCGTCGAGCCGACGCGCGAGGCCCGACCGGCCGCCCCAGCGGCCGCCAGAACGTCGACGGAGATGGGGATGCCGATCACCCTCGGCTCGATGCCGAACTCGCGGCGCGCGAACTCCGCGGCCGGGGTCGAGACCGCGCAGAAGCGATCGAAGGCGCGCAGGTTGTGGCGTAGCACAAGCCCCAGAAGCCGGGTGCCGAGAGACGCGATCCGCCCGTTGGGGAGGATGTGGAAAGTGCCCACGATCGTCACCGCTCGACCCTGCGCGCGACGCGCCTGGCGAACGAGGCGCGCGGAGAAGAGCGGCGAATGTGGCGTCTGGACGTGCAAGACGTCGAATCGCTCCCGCTGAACGAACTCCCTCAGGACGCGCCGGGACGCGATTCGGGGGATATTCAGGCCATTGCCGTTGAAGCTCACGTGGAAGTTGCCGACGAGCGAGTGCAGCGGCTGCTCAAGGTCGGTCCTCGTGGCCGATGAGCACACGTAGTGGACGTCGTGCCCGACGGACGCGAGGTACCTGCCCACGCTGAGCACGTACTGCTGCACCCCATCGGGCCGATCGAGGCTGTCATCGAGAACGAGGGCAATCTTCATCCGCTCAGACCCCCGCATAGGAATGGAGGCCGTGGAAGGCCAGATTCACGACCGTGAAGTTGAGGATGATCGCCACGAATCCGGCGAGCGCGAGCACGGAGGAGCGCCGCCCTTGCCAGCCCTGCGTCGTCCTCGCATGCAAGTAGGCCGCGTAGATGACCCATACGACGAAGGACCAGATCTCCTTGGGGTCCCAGCCCCAGTATCGACCCCAGGCGTGCTCGGCCCAGATCGCGCCCGCCATCACCGTGAACGTCCACAGGATGAAGCCGACGGAGTTGAGCCGGAACGCGAGCGCCTCGAGGGCCTTCGGGGTCGGCGTCGTCTCGAGTCGGCGCCACTCGCGTCGCGTGAAGATCCGGGAGCCGCCGTCGCGTGCCGAGCGCCCGAGTTGGATCAGTGTCGCGAGGAACCCGACGGAGAAGACACCGGTGGCGATAGTGGCGACGGAGACGTGAATGGCAAGCCACGCGCTCTGAAGCGCGGGCTGGAGCGTCGTCGCCTCGCGATACAGCACCGCGAGTGCGAGCCCGAGCGCGACCGTCGCCATGCCCGTCACCGCGGGGCCGAGCCACGCAACGTCCCTGAAGCGCCGCACGACGACGTAGGCGATCATCGCGGCGAAGGAGAAGGTGATCGTGAACTCGTACATCGTCGACCATGGCACGTGGCCCGCATCGATGCCACGGGCCACGAGTCCGATCGCGTGGAGAGCGAGACCAACGGTCACGCTCGCCCCCGCGATGCCCGAAGCCCGATCGCGCGGGGGGATCTCGGCCCCGGCAGCCTTCGCGTCCGCGACGCGCGCGAGCCGCGCCGACGAGGCCACCAGGGCGATCGCGTACAGCGCGGCGGCGCCATAGAGGGCGGCGACGCTGACGTTCTGCGGATCCACGCAGCCTCCCTATTCGCTTGCGGCGGCGATGACGCGTTCGACGAGGCCGGGCAAGCCCTCGTCGTGGTCCGGCCCGAGGGCCGCCGCGGTGACCACTGTAGTTCCGCTCTTGGCCGATGCCACAACCCACACCCTTCGACGCGGCCCGAAAAGAGACGCGGAAAGCCCCGCAAGGGCAAGGATCGCACAGGCGAGAAGCCAGGGAAGGGTCGGGTCCGCACGAAGGTCGAACGCAGCGAACCTCGGCAGGCCTTCCCACGTGACCGAGCCGAGCCCGTCGGGCAAGTCCACCGTCTCGCCGGGGGCTACGACGAAGACCGCGGGCTGACCGTCGGGTCCGCGCACGGGAGCGAGGAGGGTGTCGTCGAGCACGTAGACGCTCTGTGGTGTCCCGGCGTCGAGCCCGAGGTCGCCGGTCCAGACCTGGAAAACGATGACGGGGTTGAGCGGTTGAGGCGCCAGCGAGACCGGGGAGTCCATCCCCGATGAGGCCGTGGGTAGCAGCGTCGCGCGGATGCCGATCTGCGGGCCGGCCGTCACGTCGGGAACCTTGAGCACCCCGGTCGACGTGTACTGCGCATCCTCGGGAAGGAAGGGGGTGGGGCCCGACAGCGCCACCGCTCCCGTCGAGTCGCGGACCGTCAGGGATGGCGCGTAGCCGTTCCCCTGCAGGTAGACGTTCGCCCCGCCGACGCCGAGCGGCTGGTTCACGCGGATCACGGCCTCGCGCGGGGCGCCGCCCGGCTCGTAGAGCGTGACGTTGGCGCGAAAGTCCGTCGCTCGGCCTGCGGCGGAGAAGTCCGCGACGAACGAATCGAGCGTGAGCGTGAAGGGCTCGAGGCTCTCGGCGCGAAAACCTCGCCCCGCGGAAAACGAATCGTAGGAGACGACGGCATTGGTGAAGGAGTGACCCTCGACGACGATCGCCTGGCCGCGATAGGTCAGGAAGGACCCGAGCCCGACGCAGGCGAGTATCCCCACCAGTGCGATGTGGAACGCGAGGTTGCCCCACTCCCGCAGGCGCCCGGACTCCGCCGCGAGCGCGATCTCCGTCCGTCCCTTGACGACGCGCTCGTCTACGCGGACGCGGTATCCGACGACGCGGTTCGGAGCCGCGCGCCAACCCGCGGGACGAAGCTCCGAGCGCGCCCTCGCGATCGCCGCAGCGCCGTCGGCCACGTCCACCTCCGCGCGAGCCTCGTACCGGGCGAGCGAACTCGGTGCGGCGGCCGGCGGGTCGCCGAGCGCGCGCGCGTGGGTGATCGTCCTCGGAACGATGCATCCGATGAGCGACGCGAAGAGCAAGAGGTAGATCGCGCTGAACCACGCGGATCCGAAGACGTCGAACAGGCCGACGCGGTCGAGCAGGGGCCCGGCGGTCGGGTGGTCGGAGAGGTAGGCGAGCACGGCAGAGAGGTTGCGCGGCCTCTGCGGCAGCACGGAGCCCGGGATCGCGGCGACGCCAAGGAGCAGAAGCAGAATGAGCGCGACGCGCATGGAGGTGACCTGTCGCCACGCCCAGCGGAGCCATCCGCGCACGCCGAGTCTCGGCGCCTCCGGGACGGCGTAGTTGTCCCACTTCACGCGTCCAGCCATCACACCGCGACCCAGGAGCCATCGATCCACCCCTGCATCGCCGAGGCGATGCTCTGCCACAAGCCGGTCACGAGCAAGACCCCGAGCAGGATGAGGACCGCGCCCCCGGTGCGCATGAACGCGAGACGGTGGCGGCGAAGCCACGCAAGGAAGCCCTTCGAGCGCTCCATCAGCAGGGCGACTAGGAGAAAGGGGACGCCCAGGCCGAGCGAGTACGCGCCGGCAAGGGCGGCGCCACGCAACACCGTGGCGTCGGAAAGCGCAAGGGTGGCGACGGCCCCGAGAGTCGGGCCGATGCACGGAGTCCAACCGAGGCCGAACGCCGCCCCCAGCAGCGGCGCTCCCGCAAGACCCGCCCGGGGGCTCACGTGGAGCCTCCGTTCACCCTGGAGGAACGGCACCGCACCCATGAATGCGAGGCCCAGGAGTATCACCACGACGCCCAGAACCCGAACGATGACGTCGGCGCGTGAGGAGAGCGCGACTCCCGCGACGGAGGCGCCCGTGAGGATCAGGACGAACACGACCGAGAAACCGAACACAAAGAGGAGCGCACCGAGGACGAGGCGCGGCCGAGAGGCGCCACGCTCCGGGGCGCCTCGCTCGGAGGAATCGGCACCCGCCATCCCCGTCACGTACGCCAGGTAGCTCGGGACCAACGGCACCACGCAGGGCGACGCGAACGACACGAGGCCAGCCACGAACGCGACCCCGAGTGCGGCCAGGAGCGATCCGCTCAGCGCGGTCGACGCGAAGGACTCGGAGACCCGGGCGGTGATCACGCGCTGCCCGCGGCCCCGTCGACGAGGGCGGCGAGCGTCGACGGATCGGCTCGGCCGATGATCCGGGCCGCGACGCGGCCCTCGGGGTCGAGCACGATTGTCGTCGGAACGGCGTTGAGCGCCACCAGGCCCTGGAGGGCGGCGATCGCATGCCCATCCTCGTCTTCGATCGTGGGATACGAGATGGCGAAGGTCCGCTCGAACGCGAGGCCCGTGCCGGCATCGTCGCGGCCGTTGACCCCGACGACCTGGACGTCGGGACGCGCGTCGATCGCGACGAGGTCCGGCGCCTCCGCGCGGCACGGCGGGCATGCCGCGTACCAGGTGTTGACGAGCACCACCTGGCCGCGGAAGTCCGAGAGGTTCACGGTCGAGCCGTCGAACGCCGCCCCCGACACCTCGACCGGCTCTCCACGCTCGTCGGGGCTCCAGGTCGTAACCGTCCCGTCCCCCGAGACGTAGCCGGTATCGACGGTCCCCGTGCCGCTCACGCAGCCCGCGAGGAGGAGCCCCGTCGCGATCACCGCGACGAGTCCCGCGCGCCTCACCGCGGGACCTCGATCCCGGTCGCGGGCTCGGAGTACTCGACCCCGACGATGACGCCGTCCTCCACGATCAGGCTCGTCACGGACGCGAGCGCACACTGGCGGACCGAGGGGTTGTGCGCGAGCGCGCGACCCTCCGCCGCGAGCCTCGTCACCCAAATGGGGAGCTGATGACTGACCAAGACGGTCTCGCGATCGGGTTCGGTGGCCGCGGCGTCGAGCACCGCGGCGGTCATCCTGTCGCGCTGGCCCACGTATGGCTCGCCCCACGAAGGGCGCCACGGATTTCGGATGCGCCAGAGCGTCCGCGGATCCAGGGCGAGCCGGGCGATGGGGCGGATGCGCTTGCCCTCCCAGACGTTGTCTGCCTCGATCAGGCGATCATCCGTCTCCACGGGAAGCCCGAGCGCGGCGCCGATCACCGCGGCCGTCTGTTGCGCGCGGAGGAGCGGGGAGGAGACGACCCTCGCGATGTCGCGGCCCGACTCCGCAAGGAAACGGGCGGTCGCCTCGGCCATGCGCTCCCCCGCCTCGGAAAGCCGAAACTCGGGCAGACGACCGTAGAGGATGCGCTCGGGGTTGCGGACGTGGCCGTGACGGACGAGGTGGACGACGGTCATGGCTCTAGTGTCCCAAACCTCGGAGTCCGCGGCTCACGAAAGCGCGGAGCGTAGCTGTTCGGCGTCAATCGCCCAGAATCCACGTCGGACGCCATCGACGAGGACGACGGGAACGAAGTCGCCGTGCTCATCGCGCAGCGCGCGATCGGCGTCGACGTCGAACTCCTCGAACGCGATACCCGCATCGCCGCACACGCGCCCGACGATCTCCCTCGCTTCGTCGCACAGGTAGCACGAGGATCGGGTGATCAGCACCACGCGCGCGGCCATGGTGCGACCCTACGTCACGGACGCCGTGAGCCCGTAGGTAGGGTGGAACCCGTGACGCCGACCGACCGCGAATTGGCGAACGATGGGCAAAGACGCATCGTGGCCTTCTTCGACGTCGACAACACGATCATCCGCGGCGCTAGCCCCTATCACATCGCCCGCGCCCTGCGTCGGCGCGGGTTCTTCACCCGCAGGGACGTCGTCGGCTTCGCGTGGGAGCAGGCCAAGTACCTCATGTTTGGCGAGACCAAGCGCCAGATGAACGAGGTGCGCGAGGAGGCCCTCTCGATCATCAAGGGGTGGAGCGTCGCGGAGATGACCTCGATCGCCGAGGACGTCTACGACGAGGTTCTTGCGCTCCGGATCTTCCCCGGAACGAAGAAGATCCTCGATAGCCACGTGCGGCAGGGCCACGAGGTATGGCTCGTGACGGCCTCGCCGGTCGAGGTGGGACGGATGATCGCGCGGCGGCTCGGCGCAACCGGAGCGCTCGGCACCATCGCCCAGCACGAACGCGGCTACTACACGGGCGCGCTCGTCGGGGACCTGATGCATGGCGAGAACAAGGCCCACGCCGCGCGCCAGCTCGCGCGAGAACGCGGGCTCGATCTTGCGCACTCCTACGGCTATGGCGATTCGCTCAACGATGTCCCGCTGCTAGAAACCGTGGGCAACCCCGTCGCGATCAACCCCGACTTGCGCCTGCGCCGCTATGCGAAGAGGCGAGGCTGGGACCTCAGGGACTTTCGTGGCCGCAAGGGCAACGGGCGCCGCAGCATCGCCGTGAGAACGACTGCAGGGATGGCGTGGGCGCTACTCAGCGTGCTTCGCATTCTGAAGCGGACCGTCGTCGGCGCCTTGCGTGGCCTCGTGCGTGGCCTCCTGCGGCGTCGGTAAGCCGACGACGCGCGTCGGGATTCCCTACTTCTTGTTGCGGCGCTGGTGGCGCGTCTTGCGAAGGAGCTTGCGGTGCTTCTTCTTCGACATGCGCTTGCGACGCTTCTTAATGACGGAACCCACGGGACCTCATTCTTCGGGCTGGACGATTCTGGCTTGCTCGCGACGGCTCCGAAACTGCTGCGCCCGCGAGACGGCTCCCTAGCCTACCGCGCCCGCAGCGCGCCCGTCGTCCTCGGCCGGGTAACCCCCGACGAGGGCCGCGTTCTTCATGAAGACGTCAACGGCCTGCTGGGGAACGCGGAACGAGCGCCCGAAGCGAACGGCAGGCAGATCGCCCGCGTGGACCCAGCGGTACACCGTCATGCGCGACACGCGAAGCATGTCGGCGACTTCCGCAACGGTGAGGAAGGTCGTGCGAGGCGCAGGGCCGTCTGCCATGGTCTGTCTCACATCCTTTGACGACGTTCACCGTCACTATCGGCGCAACGTGTTCCCCACTGTAGGGGCTGTTGTGACGGATGTGAAGGGAACCG
>CAWHLX010000004.1:0-228018 GCA_963830335.1 uncultured Actinomycetota bacterium | reverse complement strand
CAATCCCGGGTCTCGGCCCGATCGTCCTCACTGCACCAGTTACCGAGTGCAGTGAGTCCTGCCGTAGTCCGCCACCGTAAGGGCCGCCTCGGTTCCGTCGGACAGAACCCGGGACAGGTCCTCGTCCCCCATGGCTGTTCCGAAGCCGAGGGCGAAACTCATGATGTCGTTGGCGTCGACTGCGGCTTGCGCCATGGAGCGGAAGTACACGTCGTAGAGGTCGCCCATCGCGAGCAGCGCGTCGGAGACCTCGGGATCGTCGGCGGTCGCGGCTGCGGCCTTGTAGTAGTCGGTCACGGCAGGTATCTCGTCGAGCATGAGTTGTCCCGCGTCGTGGAGCCCGGTCACGGTCGCCGGGTCGTTCCAGACAGTCTGATCGTCGAGGACGGCGCTGAGCTGGTCTGCTGCGGCGGTCAGGTCATTGTCAATAGTGTCCATGCCCAAGAGGGCGTCGCAGAAGTCCGTGGGAGCGTTTCCCGAGTCGCCCGAGTCCGCGGCGGTCTGAGTCGCCCCCGGCGTCGAATCGGAACTGCCGGTCGTGGAGTCCGGGGTGTCCTCGGAAGAACAGGCGGCCAGAGCCAGGGCCACCAGGGCGGTAGTGGAGAGCGTTCGAAGTTTCATCCCCCTATCCTTGCGGTTCGTGCAGCCTCCCGCAACGCGAGGCACCCGCCACCGCCGAACACGCCCGCGAGCGCCGTGGCTCGAGCTTCGACGGGCGCGCGCGTGGCGCCGTTCTCGCCGGAGAGATTCTTGCGGGTATCATCGGCTGGACGCGGACGTGTCGGCGCGGACGGGCCGAGTTGTTGCGCTGTGGCGTTAGAACGAGCGGCGAGAACCGATCGCGCGAGACACCGCCGCGTTGACTGCGGGGCGGGCCTACGGTACCGTGGTGGGCTGTGCCCGCGCCGTCGGGCCTCCCTTGGTGTGCCTCTCGGTGCACGTCACCAAGGTACGACACGCCCGGGCGCGGGGGTCGGACCACGACCGTACGCTCAGCAGACCTACCAGACGGAGAGATAGTGCCTACGATTCAGCAGCTGGTCCGTAAGGGCCGCCAGCCGAAGGTGTCGAAGACGAAGACGCCCGCCCTCAAGGCGAGCCCTCAGCGTCGCGGCGTCTGCACGCGTGTCTACACGACCACGCCGAAGAAGCCGAACTCGGCTCTACGGAAGGTCGCCCGCGTCCGCCTCTCGACCGGCATCGAGGTCACGGCCTACATCCCCGGCGAGGGTCACAACCTGCAGGAGCACTCGATCGTGCTCGTGCGTGGTGGCCGCGTGAAGGACCTCCCAGGCGTCCGCTACAAGATCGTTCGCGGCTCTCTCGACGCCCAGGGTGTCAAGAACCGCAAGCAGGCCCGCAGCCTGTATGGCGCCAAGAAGGAGAAGAAGTAATGCCTCGCAAGGGACCGGCCCCGAAGCGGCCCATCATCATCGACCCCGTGTTCGGCGCCCCCGTCGTGACCCAGCTCATCAACAAGGTCCTCCAGGACGGAAAGAAGTCCGTCGCGGAGTCCATCGTGTACAGCGCCCTCACCGGCGTCGGTGAGAAGTCCGGCCAGGAGGCGGTCAGCGTCCTGAAGCGCGCGCTCGACAACGTCCGCCCGTCGCTCGAGGTCAAGTCCCGCCGCGTGGGTGGCGCGACGTACCAGGTCCCCGTGGACGTGCGCCCCGCGCGCGCGAACACCCTCGCGCTCCGGTGGCTCGTCGACTTCGCGCAGAAGCGTCGCGAGCACACCATGACCGAGCGCCTCACGAACGAGATCCTCGATGCGTCCAACGGCCTCGGCGCCGCGGTGAAGCGTCGCGAAGACATGCACAAGATGGCGGAGTCTAACAAGGCCTACGCCCACTACCGCTGGTAACGCGGAAACCTAGAGACGTAAGGGGACATCGCTGTGGCACAGGACGTGCTCACCGACCTGACCAAGGTCCGCAACATCGGCATCATGGCTCACATCGATGCGGGCAAGACGACGACGACCGAGCGCGTCCTGTACTACACGGGCATGAACTACAAGATCGGCGAGGTCCACGACGGCGCCGCCACGACGGACTGGATGGAGCAGGAGCAGGAGCGCGGCATCACCATTACGTCCGCCGCCGTGACCTGCTTCTGGAACAAGCACCAGATCAACATCATCGACACCCCCGGCCACGTGGACTTCACCGTCGAGGTGGAGCGCTCGCTGCGCGTCCTCGACGGCGCCGTGGCGGTATTCGACGGCAAGGAAGGTGTCGAGCCCCAGTCAGAGACCGTGTGGCGCCAGGCGGACAAGTACGAGGTCCCGCGCATCTGCTTCGTCAACAAGATGGACAAGCTCGGCGCCGACTTCTACTTCACCGTGCAGACCATCATCGATCGCCTCAAGGCGAAGCCCCTCGTCATCCAGTTGCCCATCGGCGCGGAGAACACCTTCGTCGGGGTCGTCGACCTGGTGGAGATGCGCGCGCTCGTGTGGCACGGAGAGACCGACCTCGGCGCCGCGTACGAGATCGAAGAGATTCCCGCGGACATGAAGGAGCAGGCCGCCAAGTACCGCGAAGATGCTCCTTGAGACGGTCGCGGAGACCGACGAGCACCTCCTGGAGAAGCACTTTGGCGGCGAGGAGCTCACGGTCGCGGAGATCAAGGCCGCGATCCGGGGACTCACCATCGCGAGCGAGGTCTACCCGGTTCTCTGCGGCTCGGCGTACAAGAACAAGGGCGTTCAGCCCATGCTCGACGCCGTCGTCGACTACCTCCCGTCGCCGCTCGATGTCCCGTCGATCGACGGCCACGCGATCGGCCACGAGGAGACGGTCATCCACCGCCACTCGGACTCGAAGGAGCCCTTCAGCGCCCTCGCGTTCAAGATCGTCTCGCACCCGTTCTTCGGCAAGCTCACCTACATTCGGGTGTACTCCGGCCACTTGGACGCGGGCTCCGAGGTCCTCAATGCGACCAAGGACAACAAGGAGCGCATTGGCAAGATCTTCCAGATGCACTCCAACAAGGAGAACCCGGTCGACAGCCTCACCGCGGGTCACATTTACGCGGTGATCGGGCTCAAGAACACGACGACCGGCGACACGCTGTGCGAGAAGGCTCACGCCATCGTGCTCGAGTCCATGACCTTCCCCGAGCCCGTCATCGAGGTCGCCATCGAGCCCAAGACCAAGAGCGACCAAGAGAAGCTCGGCATCGCGATTCAGAAGCTCGCCGAGGAAGACCCGACGTTCCGCGTCAAGTTGGACCACGACACGGGGCAGACGATCATCGCGGGCATGGGCGAACTTCACCTCGACATCCTCGTCGACCGCATGAAGCGGGAGTTCAAGGTTGAGGCCAACGTGGGCAAGCCCCAGGTGGCCTACCGCGAGACCATTCGCGCCAAGGTCGAGAAGGTCGAGTACACCCACAAGAAGCAGACGGGTGGCTCCGGGCAGTTTGCCAAGGTGCTCATCTCGCTCGAACCACTCCCCGCAGACTCCGAGGTCACCTACGAGTTCGTCAACGGTGTCACCGGCGGGCGCGTTCCGCGGGAGTACATCCCCTCGGTCGACGCCGGTATCCAGTCGGCCATGGAACTCGGCATCCTCGCCGGCTTCCCCATGGTCGGCGTCAGGGCCACGCTTCTCGACGGTCAGTACCACGAGGTCGACTCGTCCGAGATGGCGTTCAAGATTGCCGGGTCGATGGTGTTCAAGGAGGCCGCACGCAAGGCCAAACCTGTTCTCCTCGAGCCGGTCATGGCCGTCGAAGTGCGCACGCCCGAGGAATACATGGGCGACGTCATCGGCGACCTGAATTCTCGCCGCGGGCAGATCAGCCACATGGGTGAAGCCCACGGCGTGAAGGTTGTCGAGGCCCTCGTCCCGCTATCCGAGATGTTCGGCTACGTGGGCGACCTGAGGTCGAAGACCCAGGGTCGCGCCGTGTACTCCATGCAGTTCGATAGCTACGCTGAGGTTCCCCGGAGTGTTTCCGAGGAGATCATTGCCAAGACCCGGGGCGAGTAGTCCCACCGGCCCAGAAATCAAGGAAGAATACGAAAACGCGTTACCCGAGTCTCATTTCAGGAGGAAGTTCACATGGCTAAGGCCAAGTTCGAGCGGAACAAGCCGCACGTCAACATCGGGACCATCGGCCACGTCGACCACGGCAAGACGACGCTGACCGCGGCCATCTCGAAGGTGCTGCACGAGAAGTACCCCGCGATCAACCCCTTCACGCCTTTCGACCAGATCGACAAGGCTCCGGAGGAGAAGGCGCGCGGTATTACGATCAACATCGCGCACATCGAGTACCAGACCGAGAAGCGCCACTACGCGCACGTCGACGCCCCCGGGCACGCCGACTACATCAAGAACATGATCACCGGTGCCGCCCAGATGGACGGCGCGATCCTCGTGGTCGGAGCCGACGACGGTCCGATGGCGCAGACCCGCGAGCACGTGCTTCTCGCACGTCAGGTCGGCGTTCCGTACCTCCTCGTCGCGCTGAACAAGGCCGACCTGGTTGACGACGAAGAGATCCTTGAGCTCGTCGAGGTCGAGGTTCGCGACCTTCTCAACGCTCAGGGCTTCGACGGCGACCACGCCCCGGTGATTCGCGTCTCGGCGCTCAAGGCGCTCGAGGGTGACCCGGAGTGGTCCGCCAAGATTCAGGAGCTCATGGACGCGGTGGACAACAACGTCCCCGAGCCCGTTCGCGACCTTGACAAGCCCTTCCTCATGCCGATCGAGGACGTCTTCACGATCACCGGTCGTGGAACCGTCGTCACCGGCAAGGTGGAGCGCGGCAAGCTCAAGATCAACTCCGAGGTCGAGATCCTCGGTATCCGTGCGCCGCAGAAGACCACGGTTACCGGCATCGAGACCTTCCACAAGTCCATGGACGAGTGCCAGGCCGGCGACAACACCGGTCTGTTGCTGCGCGGTACCAAGCGCGAGGACGTCGAGCGTGGCCAGGTCGTGGCCGCCCCCGGCAGCACGACGCCGCACACCAACTTCGAGGGCAAGGTCTACATCCTCAACAAGAACGAGGGTGGGCGTCACAACCCCTTCTACTCGAACTACCGTCCCCAGTTCTACATCCGCACCACGGACGTCACCGGCGTCATCACGCTGCCAGAGGGCACCGAGATGGTCATGCCCGGCGACACCACCGAGATGTCGGTTGAGCTGATTCACCCCATC
This sequence comes from uncultured Actinomycetota bacterium, assembly GCA_963830335.1. Classification (GTDB taxonomy): domain Bacteria; phylum Actinomycetota; class Actinomycetes; order Actinomycetales; family Demequinaceae; genus JAFGBM01. The sequence goes on along the minus strand of CAWHLX010000004.1, from coordinate 222,838 downwards.
GCCCTCGAAGAGGGACAGGGCTTCGCGATCCGTGAAGGTGGCCGCACCGTCGGCTCCGGCACGGTGACCAAGATCATCAAGTAGTACAGGTTTCGAGAGGAACCAGCTGGGAGTTGGTGGGGGTCCGCGCAGGCGGGCCCCCACCGTCCCGGGGGGTCAGACTGGCGTTCGCGCCGAGAATCTGGCACACTATCGGGGTTGCCCACTGCGGGTAGCCATCGATTGCTCCCCGAACCCCACTCGACTCAGCTCCGGCGGTCGCGTGTCGCACGTAGCGACACGCCCGAGCGCGGGGGTCGGAGTGGGAGTCACGAGTATCACGAGAGAAAAGGCAGAACCACGCCATGGCGGGACAGAAGATCCGCATCAGGTTGAAGAGCTATGACCACGAGGTCATCGACTCTTCGGCCCGCAAGATCGTGGAAACGGTCACGCGCGCTGGCGCGACGGTCGTAGGCCCCGTTCCGCTTCCCACGGAGAAGAACGTCTTCGTGGTGATTCGCTCTCCGCACAAGTACAAGGACAGCCGCGAGCACTTCGAGATGCGCACGCACAAGCGCCTCATCGACATCGTCGATCCGACCCCCAAGGCCGTCGACTCCCTCATGCGGCTGGACTTGCCCGCAGACGTCAATATCGAGATCAAGCTCTAGAGAACGCCTCAAGGACCTCATCATGACTACCTCAACCGCCCAGCGTGACGTCACGGCGCTGCTCGGAACGAAGCTCGGCATGACCCAGGTGTGGGACGAGACCGGACGGGTTGTCCCCGTCACGGTCGTCCAGGTCGACATCAACGTGGTCACGCAGGTTCGCTCCGAAGAGAAGGACGGCTACACGGCCGTTCAGCTCGGATTTGGCGTCATCGACCCCCGCAAGGTGACCAAGCCCCTCAAGGGTCACTTCGAGAAGGCGGGCGTCTCGCCTCGCCGCCACACTGCGGAAGTGCGCACCGCCAACGCCGCATCGTTCACGCTCGGCCAGGAGATCACGGCCGACGCCTTCACGGCGGGCCAACTTGTCGACGTCACGGGGACCACCAAGGGCAAGGGCTTCGCCGGCGCCATGAAGCGGCACGGTTTCAAGGGTTTCAGCTCCTCCCACGGTTCGCACCGCAACCACCGCCATGTCGGCTCGATCGGCTCGTCCTCGACGCCGTCGCGCGTGTTCAAGGGCCTCAAGATGGCGGGCCGCATGGGCACCGAGCGCAGCACCGTTCAGAACATTACGGTCCACTCGGTTGACGCCGAGAAGGGCCTGTTGCTGCTCAAGGGCGCCCTTCCGGGCAACAAGGGCGGCATTGTCCTCATCCGTTCCGCTGCGAAGGGCGCGTGACATGGCACCCGCGATCACCGTTGACGTGATGGACGCGACCGGCAAGAAGACCGGCACCGCCGATCTTCCCGCCGAGTTTTTCGACGTCGACGCCAACATTCCCCTGATCCACCAGGTCGTGGTGGCGCAGCGCGCCGCCGCGCGCCAGGGCACACACGCGACCAAGACCCGCGCGATGGTCGCGGGCGGCGGCCGGAAGCCCTACAAGCAGAAGGGCACCGGCAACGCCCGCCAGGGCTCGATCCGCGCCCCGCAGTACGCGGGCGGTGGCGTCGTCCATGGCCCGCAGCCGCGCGACTACTCGCAGAGGACGCCCAAGAAGATGAAGGTGGCCGCCTTGCGCGGCGCCCTGTCCGACCGGGCCCGCGCGAACCGCATTCACGTCGTTTCGAGCTTCACCCCCGGGAGCACCCCGTCCACCAAGACGGCGCTCTTCGTGCTGGAGACCGTAACTCAGGGCCGTTCGGCGCTCGTCCTAATCGAACGGACCGACACCGCCGTGGCGCTTTCGCTGCGCAACGCGGCCGACGTGCACGTCCTCATGGTCGATCAACTCAACACCTACGACGTCCTGATTCACGACGACATCGTCTTCACGGCAGGTGCGCTCGCCGCGTTCCTTGCGGGCCCCGCCCGCGGGGGTTCGGCGAAGGCCGTCGCCCGGTCGTCCGAAGTCGATGCAATCGCGCCCGAGGCCGTCGTGCCCGAGGCTGTCGCGACCAGTGCCGCAACCGAGACGGAGGACGCGAAGTGACCGCCGTTCAGAAGAACCATCGCGACATCCTCATCAAGCCCGTCGTGTCCGAGAAGAGTTACTCGCTCATGGACCTGGGCAAGTACACGTTCGAGGTCGACCCTCGGTCGAACAAGACCGAGATCAAGATCGCGATCGAGAAGGTCTTTGGCGTGAAGGTCGCGTCCGTGAACACACTCAATCGTCAGGGCAAGACGCGACGCACGCGTTACGGCCTAGGCAAGCGCAAAGACGCCAAGCGAGCGATCGTCACCCTGGTGGCGGGCGAATCGATTGACGTCTTCGGCGGGCCGGTCGGCTAGAAGGGGCATCGAGACTCATGGCTATCCGAAAGTTCAAGCCGACGACGCCTGGTCGTCGTGGATCCTCCGTCGCCGACTTCGCGGAAATCACGCGCACCGCGCCCGAGAAGTCGCTGGTCCGCCCCCTGCACAGCAAGGGCGGGCGCAACAACGCCGGTCGGATCACGATGCGCCACCAGGGCGGCGGGCACAAGCGCGCCTACCGCCTCATCGACTTCCGTCGTCACGATAAGGACGGCGTGCCCGCGACGGTCGCTCACATCGAGTACGACCCGAACCGCACGGCTCGCATCGCGCTCCTTCACTATGCCGACGGCGAGAAGCGCTACATCATCGCCCCTGAGAGGTTGAAGCAAGGCGACTCGGTCGAGGCCGGGGCGTCAGCGGACATCAAGCCGGGCAACAACCTTCCGCTCCGCAACATCCCGGTCGGCACGGTGATTCACGCGATCGAGCTTCGCCCCGGCGGCGGGGCAAAGATCGCGCGGTCGGCCGGCGCCTCGGTCCAGCTGGTGGCGAAGGACGGCGCGATGGCTCAGCTGCGCATGCCGTCCGGGGAAATCCGTAACGTCGACGCGCGGTGCCGCGCGACCATCGGCGAGGTGGGCAACTCCGAGCAGTCGAACATCAACTGGGGTAAGGCCGGCCGTATGCGCTGGAAGGGCAAGCGTCCTTCGGTTCGTGGTGTCGTGATGAACCCCGTTGACCACCCGCACGGTGGTGGCGAGGGAAAGACGTCCGGTGGGCGTCACCCGGTGAGCCCGTGGGGCAAGCCGGAAGGCCGTACCCGCCACAAGAAGAAGGAATCCAACAAGCTCATCGTGCGCCGTCGTCGCACCGGCAAGAACAAGCGCTAAGGAGCCTCGGACATGCCACGCAGTTTGAAGAAGGGCCCCTTCGTTGACGGCCACCTCCAGAAGAAGGTGGACGTTCAGAATGCGGCCGGCACCAAGAACGTCATCAAGACGTGGTCGCGCCGCAGCGTCGTCACGCCGGACTTCTTGGGTCACACGTTCGCCGTTCACGACGGCAGGAAGCACATTCCGGTATTCGTGACCGAGTCGATGGTGGGACACAAGCTCGGCGAGTTTGCCCCGACCCGTACGTTCAAGGGCCACGTCAAGGACGACCGCAAGGGACGCCGCGGTTAGCCGCGGCAAGGAAGGTATGCCAACCATGGAAGCCACAGCGCAAGTGCGTCACCTGCGCGTTACCGCGCAGAAGGCGCGTCGCGTCGTCGACCTCGCCCGCGGCGGTGTCGCGGCCGACGTCGTCGCCTCCCTCCGGTTCCAGCCGCAGGCCGTTGCCGAGCCCGTCCGCAAAGTGATCGAGTCCGCCATGGCGAACGCCAGGGTCAAGGCCGACGAGGCGGGGGAGCGTCTCGACGACTCCGACCTCCTCATCAAGGAAATCTATGTGGATGAGGGCCCGACGATGAAGCGGATTCGTCCTCGCGCCCAGGGGCGCGCGGCGCGCATTCTCAAGCGCTCGTGCCACATCACCGTCGTCGTCGCGACTCGGGACGTCGCAACCAAGGAAGGGGCCCGATAGTGGGACAGAAAGTCAACCCGCGCGGCTACCGCCTCGGGATCACGACCGATCACCGGTCGCGCTGGTTCGCCGACTCCACCAAGAAGGGCGAGCGCTACCGCGACTACGTGGTTGAGGACGTCAAGATTCGCAAGTTGATGTCTCAGGGCCTTGAGCGCGCGGGCGTGTCCAAGGTCGAGATCGAGCGCACGCGCGAACGCGTGCGCGTCGACCTCCACACGGCGCGCCCCGGCATCGTCATCGGTCGTCGCGGAGCCGAGGCCGACAAGCTTCGCTCGAACCTGGAGAAGCTCACGGGCAAGCAGGTGCAGCTCAACATCCTCGAGGTGAAGAACCCGGAGATGGATGCGCAGCTCGTGGCGCAGGGCATCGCCGAGCAGCTCGCGTCGCGCGTGTCATTCCGTAGGGCCATGCGCAAGGGAATGCAGTCGTCACAGCGTGCGGGCGCCAAGGGCATCAGGGTGCAGTGCTCGGGTCGCCTCGGCGGCGCGGAAATGTCGCGCTCCGAGTTCTACCGCGAGGGGCGCGTCCCGCTCCACACGCTTCGTGCGAACATCGACTACGGCTTCTTCGAGGCCAAGACGACCTTCGGCCAGATCGGCGTGAAGGTCTGGATCTACAAGGGCGACATGACGGAGAAGGAGTGGGCCGCCGACCAGGCCAAGAACCCCCGCGCTCAGCGCCCCGCGCGCGGAGACCGTTCGGACCGCGGCGCGGGGCCCTCCCGTTCGGCTGCTCCGGCAGCGGAGACCCCGGCAGCGGAGACCCCGGCAGCGGAGACCCCGGCAGCGGAGACCCCGGTAACGGAGGCCCCGGTAACGGAGACCCCTGCCGCCGACGCCGCGCCCGCCGCCGCGCCCACGGAAACCACGGAGGCCTAGGCCATGTTGATCCCTCGTCGTGTCAAGCACCGCAAGCAGCACCGCCCCACCCGGTCGGGCGCGGCAACGGGCGGCACCCAGGTCACCTTCGGCGACTTCGGGATTCAGGCGACTGAGCCCGCCTACCTTACGAACAGGCAGATCGAGGCCGCGCGTATCGCGATGACCCGTCACGTCAAGCGCGGCGGGAAGGTGTGGATCAACGTCTACCCCGACCGCCCGCTGACGAAGAAGCCCGCCGAAACCCGCATGGGTTCCGGAAAGGGTTCGCCCGAGTGGTGGATCGCGAATATCAAGCCCGGCCGAGTTCTGTTCGAACTTGGCGGCGTACCCGAGCAGCTCGCGCGTGAGGCACTCCGTCGCGCTCAGCACAAGCTCCCCATGAAGACCCGGTTTGTGTCGCGTGAAGGAGGTGACCTCTGATGGCTATCGGTAGCAAGGACCTCGCCACGGAGGCGCTCGACGCCATGGAGGACTCGCGCCTCGCGGAGGAACTCAGGAAGGCGAAGGAAGAGTTGTTCAACCTTCGTTTCCAGTCCGCGACGGGGCAGTTGGAGAGCCACGGCCGCCTGAAGGCCGTCAAGCGCGACATCGCCCGCATCTATACCATCCTCCGCGAGCGCGAGCTCGGCATTCGGACCGCTCCGACCGCGGAAGCGAAGTAGGGAAGAAGACATGCCTCACGAGCACAGCACGGCGACGGTCGAACACCGCGCGTATCGCAAGACGCGCCGCGGCTACGTCACCTCCGACAAGATGGACAAGACCATCACCGTGGAGGTGGAGGAGAGGGTCAAGCACCCCCTCTACGGCAAGGTCATGCGCCGCAACACCAAGATCAAGGCCCACGACGAGGCGAACACCGCCGGCATCGGGGACCTCGTTCTCATCATGGAGACCCGCCCGTTGTCAGCGTCCAAGCGCTGGCGCCTGGTGGAGATCATCGAAAAGGCCCGCTAACCGTTCGGACAGGCTCGCCCCGCGAGAACCCCTCGACAGGAGTAAGACATGATTCAGCAGGAGTCGCGACTGCGTGTCGCCGACAACACGGGTGCCAAGGAGATCTTGTGCATCCGGGTTCTCGGCGGTTCGAAGCGACGCTACGCGAGCATTGGCGACATCATCGTCGCGACCGTCAAGGACGCCATTCCCGGCGGAGGCGTCAAGAAGGGCGAGGTCGTCAGGGCGGTCGTCGTGCGAACGGTGAAGTCGTGCCGTCGTCCAGACGGTTCCTACATCCGCTTCGACGAGAACGCCGCGGTCGTCCTCAGGGGCAAGGAAACCGACCCACGCGGAACCCGAATCTTCGGCCCGGTTGGCCGCGAACTTCGCGACAGGAAGTTCATGAAGATCATCTCGCTGGCTCCGGAGGTCATCTAATGGCGAAGATTAAGAAGGGCGACGTTGTGGTCGTCATCGCTGGCCGCGACCGCGGCAAGCAGGGTCGAGTTCTTGAGGTCCTCGTCGAGCGCGAGCAGTTGATCATCGAGGGCATCCAGCGCGTGCAGCGTCACGTCAAGCCGGGTACCCGCAAGGCGTCGATGGAGGGCGGCATCATCTCGATCGAGGCCCCGATCCACGCGTCGAACGTGATGCTCATCGACCCCCAGACCAAGAAGGGCACCCGCGTGGGTTACCGCACGGACGAGGTAGAGCGCGACGGTCGCAAGCGCACGGTACGCGTGCGGATCGCCAAGCGTTCGGGTAAGGACGTCTGATGGCCACGACAACGGCTCCCCGTCTCAAGAACAAGTACCGCGGCGAGATCGTCAAGGCGCTGCGTGACGAGTTCAAGCACGACAACATCAATCAGGTCGCCGCGCTGACCAAGATCATCGTCAACATGGGCGTCGGCGAGGCCGCCAAGGACTCGAAGCTCATGGATGGCGCTCTCTCCGACCTCGCCGCCATCACCGGCCAGAAGCCTCAGGTGACGAAGGCGAAGAAGTCCATCGCTCAGTTCAAGTTGCGCGAGGGCCAACTGATTGGCGCCCATGTCACCCTTCGCGGCGACCGCATGTGGGAGTTCCTCGACCGGCTTCTGTCGATCGCGCTTCCGCGCATCCGCGACTTCCGCGGCCTCAACCCCGGCCAGTTCGACGGGCGCGGCAACTACACGTTCGGCCTCACGGAGCAGTCCATGTTCCACGAGATCGACCAGGACAAGATCGACAGGGTGCGTGGCATGGATATCACCATCGTCACCACCGCTACGACCGACGCGGAGGGCCGGGCGCTGCTGAAGCACCTCGGCTTCCCGTTCAAGGAGAAGTAGACCATGGCCAAGACATCCCTCAGGATCAAGGCAGAGCGCAAGCCGAAGTTCGCCGTGCGCGCCTACACGCGGTGCCAGAAGTGCGGACGCCCGCATTCGGTCTACCGCAAGTTCGGTCTGTGCCGGGTGTGCTTCCGCGAGATGGCGCACGCGGGCGAACTCCCCGGAATCACCAAGAGCAGCTGGTAACCACTACGCCGCAGGTCCCCCCCGGGAAACCACGACGAGGAAGAATGAACCACTCATGACGATGACTGACCCGATTGCCGACATGTTGACGCGGCTCAGGAATGCCAATTCGGCGTACCACGAGACCGTCTCCATGCCCCACTCGAAGCTCAAGGCGAATGTCGCCAAGATCCTCGAGTCCGAGGGCTACATCCTCGGTTCGAGCGTTGCCGACGCCGAGGTGGGCAAGACGCTCACCCTGACGCTCAAGTACGGTCCGAACCGCGAGCGTTCGCTCGCCGGTATCAAGCGCATCTCCAAGCCGGGACTCCGCGTCTACGCGAAATCCACGAACCTGCCTCGAGTCCTCGGTGGGCTCGGGGTGGCCATCCTGTCCACTTCCTCCGGTCTGCTTACCGACCGCCAGGCCGAGAAGAAGGGCGTGGGCGGGGAAGTCCTCGCCTTCGTCTGGTAACGGGAGGACTCGACATGTCTCGTATTGGCAAGGTTCCCGTGCCCGTTCCGGCCGGAGTTGACGTCACCATCAACGGTGCGATCGTGACGGTGAAGGGCCCCAAGGGCACCCTCTCGCACACCGTCGCCTCCCCGATTACCGTCGAGAAATCCGACGGCCTGATCGAAGTCAAGCGCCCGAACGACGAGCGCATCTCGAAGTCTCTGCATGGCCTCACGCGCACGCTGATTGCCAACATGGTGACGGGCGTGACCGAGGGCTACCAGAAGAAGCTTGAGATCGTAGGCACCGGCTACCGCGTAGCCCAGAAGAACGCGGATCTGGAGTTCCAGCTTGGCTTCTCGCACCCGGTCTTCGTCGCGGCGCCACAGGGCATCACGTTCCTCGCCGAGAGTGCGACCAAGGTGACGATTCTTGGCATTGACAAGCAGCAGGTCGGCGAGGTTGCCGCCAACGTGCGCAAGATCCGCCCCCCGGAGCCCTACAAGGGCAAGGGCGTGCGCTACGAAGGCGAGAAGGTCCGTCGCAAGGCAGGAAAGGCCGGGAAGAAGTAGACCATGGGACTCATCATCAAGGGCAAGGACCGCACGGCACAGCGCAAGCGTCGCCACGTACGTCTTCGCAAGCGCATCACGGGCACGGCTTCTCGGCCGCGCTTGGTCGTGACGCGTTCGTCGCGCCACATGGTCGCTCAGGTCGTGGACGATACGACGGGCCGGACGCTCGCATCCGCCTCGACGCTCGAGGCAGACGTGCGCGCGGCGAAGGCCGACAAGACCGGCAAGGCCTCCGTTGTGGGCAAGCTGGTGGCCGACAGGGCCAAGAAGGCCGGAGTTTCCGAGGTCGTCTTCGATCGCGGGGGCAACAAGTACCACGGTCGCGTCGCTGCTGTGGCGGATGGCGCGCGGGAAGGCGGGCTGTCCCTGTGACCGACACGAACTCGACGAAGGACATGAACCATGGCTGAGCAGAACTCCGATCGCGGCGGTCGCCGCGACAACCGCCGCGGAGCGGAGCCCGAGAACAAGTTCATCGAGCGCGTCGTCACGATCAACCGCGTCTCGAAGGTCGTCAAGGGCGGGCGTCGCTTCAACTTCACGGCGCTCGTCGTCGTCGGTGACGGCGACGGGAACGTCGGCGTGGGATACGGCAAGGCCAAGGAGGTGCCCGTGGCGATTTCCAAGGGCGTCGAAGAGGCCAAGCGCGCGTTCTTCCGCGTCCCCCGCATCCAGGGCACGATTCCTCACCCCGTTCAGGGCGAGGCCGCGGCAGGCGTCGTGTTCCTTCGACCCGCGTCTCCCGGTACCGGCGTTATCGCCGGCGGCCCGGTGCGCGCGGTGTTGGAGTGCGCAGGCATCCACGACGTGCTGTCCAAGTCGCTCGGCTCATCGAACGCGATCAACATCGTTCACGCGACCGTCGCCGCGCTCAAGGGGCTCGAGTCTCCCGAGGCCGTCGCCGCTCGCCGGGGCCTTCCGATCGAGGACGTGGCGCCTGCTGCACTGCTTCGCGCCCAGGCTGCGGGGATCAAGTGATGGCACGCCTCAAGGTCACACAGAAGAAGTCGGGAATCGGCACCAAGCCGAACCATCGCGAGACGCTCCGGTCGCTCGGGCTCAAGCGCGTGGGCGACATTGTCGTCAAGGAAGACCGTCCGGAGATTCGCGGAATGGTCAAGACGGTGACCCACCTGGTCACCGTGGAGGAGGTTGAGTAATGGCTGAGGACACTAAGCCCGCGGCCAAGAAGCCCGCGGCGAGCAAGCCGGCGTCTGCCAAGGCGGCGCCCGCGAAGCCTGCCGCCGCCAAGCCTGCGACCGAGAAGGCGGCTGCGCCCAAGGCTGCTGCTTCCAAGGCCACCGCCCCCAAGGCTGCTGCTTCCAAGGCTGCCGCTGCCAAGCCTGCGACCGAGAAGGCGGCTACGCCCAAGGCTGCTGCGCCCAAGGTCCGCTCCTGCTGCTTCCAAGGCTGCCGCCCCCAAGGCGGCTGCCCCCAAGGTCGCAGCCCCCAAGGCCACGGCCCCCAAGGTCGTCGCCAAGCCCGCGGCGAAGAAGGCCGCCGTCGCTCCGGGACCCAGGGTCGACTCGCTCCGGATGCACCACCTTCGTCCCGCCAAGGGCGCCCACACGGCGAAAACCCGCGTCGGCCGAGGTGAGGGCGGCTCCAAGGGGAAGACGGCGGGACGCGGCACCAAGGGAACGGGCGCGCGCTACCAAGTCTCGCCCCGCTTCGAAGGCGGCCAGACGCCGATCCACATGCGGATTCCCAAGCTTCGCGGCTTCCGTAGCCCGTTCAAGATCACCTACCAGGTGGTCAACGTGGCGCAGCTCGCAGAGCTCTACCCCAAGGGCGGAACCGTCACGAAGGTAGACCTCGTCGAAAAGGGCGCGGTTCGCAAGAACCAGCCGGTCAAGGTGCTCGGTGACGGAGAAATCGCCGTCAAGGTCATCGTCGTCGATGCCGATCGTATTTCGCAGTCAGCGAAGTCGAAGATCGAAGCCGCTGGCGGGTCCGTCAACCAAGGCTAGAGTCGTGTGCGGGCTCGCCGATGGCGGCGGGTCGCTCACGCAAGAGGCGAAGGGGTAGGCCAATGCTCGGTGGATTCGTCAGTGCATTCCGCACTCCGGACCTGCGCCGCAAGCTCCTCTTCACCTTGGGCGTGCTCGCCCTGTACCGGCTTGGGGCCTCCATTCCGACACCGGGCGTGGACTATGTCGCCATCCAGAAGTGCATTTCGCTGGGTAGCACGACGTCGGTCATGCAACTCATCAACGCCTTCAGCGGCGGCGCGCTACTGCGGTTGTCGGTGTTCGCCCTGGGTGTCATGCCCTACATCACGGCGAGCATCATCGTTCAGTTGCTCCGCACGCTCATCCCCCGCTTCCAAGCGCTTCATGAAGAGGGTCACGACGGCCAGGCGAAGCTGACGCAGTACACGCGCTACATCACCATCGGATTCGCCGCGATGCAGTCGGCGTCGTACATCACGCTCGCGCGCAAGGGCCTGCTGCTGCAGAACTGCGCCGACCCGCTTCTCACGAGCGACACCTGGTATGCCATCTCGATCATGATCCTCACCATGACCGCAGGAACCATCCTCATCATGTGGCTCGGCGAGCGCATCACCGAGCGGGGCATCGGCAACGGAATGTCGTTGCTGATCTTCACCTCGATCGCGTCGGGCTTCGCGTCCGCCGGCGTCTCGCTGCGCGAGACGAGCGGGCAGTTCAACGGCCTGTGGGTTCTCCTTACGGTGCTCGCGGTCGTGATCGTCATCGTCTTTGTCGAGCAATCCCAGCGTCGCATCCCTGTTCAGTACGCGAAGCGGATGGTCGGCCGCAAGATGCTGGGCGGCACCTCGACGTATATCCCGATCAAGATCAACATGGCCGGGGTGATCCCTGTCATCTTCGCGTCGTCCCTATTGACCCTGCCGCAACTCGTGACGCAGTTCTCGCACAGCAACGCTGGTTGGGCGGTCTGGATTCAGCGCTACGTGACGCCAACGGGCGCGCCTCTGAACATGCTCATGTATTCGCTGTTCATCGTCTTCTTCGCGTACTTCTACACGGCTATTACGTTCAATCCGGACGAGGTCGCCGACAACATGAAGAAGTACGGCGGCTTCATCCCCGGTATCCGGCCGGGCAAGCCGACGGCGGAGTATCTCGACTTCGTCCTGTCGAGGATCACGGCCGCTGGTTCGCTCTATCTTGCGATCGTCGCGCTCGTCCCCACGATCTTGTTGGTCGCGCTTAACCTCAACCAACGACTACCGTTCGGCGGCTCGTCGCTGATCATCGTCGTCGGCGTGGGTCTCGACACCGTGAAACGCATCCAGTCTCAGCTGGAGCAACGTCACTACGAAGGGTTCCTCAAATGATGCGCATCGTCCTCCTCGGCCCCCCCGGCGCAGGCAAAGGCACCCAGGCAACCCGCCTTGCCGAGCGGTGGGGGATCCCCGCCATCTCCACGGGAGACATCTTCCGCGCCAACGTTTCGGGAGGCACCCCGCTGGGCGAAGAGGCGAAGCGCTTCATGGACGCGGGCGAGTTGGTTCCCGACGAGGTGACCAACGCGATGGTTCGCGACCGGCTTGGAAAGGCAGACGCGAGCGACGGCTTCCTTCTCGATGGCTTCCCCCGCAACCCCGAACAGGCCGTCGAACTCGACGCGATGCTGGCGGAACTGAAGGTCACCCTCGACGCCGCGATCGAACTCACCGCCGACGCGGACGCGGTCACGGAACGCATTCTGAAGCGGGCCGAGATCGAAGGGCGCGCCGACGACCGTGAGGACGTCATTCGCGAGCGGCTACGGGTGTACGCGGAGAAGACCGCGCCGGTGACCGCCTTCTATGAGGGCAAGGGTCTCCTGGTGCGGGCCGATGGCATGGGTGCGATCGACGAGGTGACCGAACGGATCATCGCGGCGGTTGAAGGGCGCTAGCCGCCATCGCTCGCGACCGCATTCAGTACAAGACGCGAGACCAGATGCGCCTCATGGCGCTCGCTGGCGTCGTCGTCGAAGAGGCACTTGCCGCAGCTACCTCCCGCGCCGTCCCCGGCGCGACGACGCGGGACCTCGATCGGGCGGCCGCGGCGGTCATCGGCGAGCGCGGGGCGTCCCCGAGCTTCCTCGGCTACTACGGCTTCCCGGCGACGATTTGCGTGTCCGTCAATGACGAGGTCGTCCACGGGATCCCCGGAGATCGAACCCTCGCCGACGGCGACGTCGTCTCCATTGACTGCGGTGCCATCATCCAGGGCTGGCACGGCGACTCCGCCGTGAGCCTTGTCGTCGGGAGCGCCCGGAACTCCGGCGACGAGGAACTGGTCGCAGCGACGCGCGAGGCCCTCTGGGACGGCATCGCCGCGCTCGCGAGCGCCCGGACCATCGCGGACGTCGCGGGGGCGATCGAGGACGCGGCCACGCGTGCCGGTCTGGTGCCCGTGGAAGGCTACGTAGGCCACGGGATTGGCACGGAGATGCATCAGGACCCCGAGGTGCCCAACGAGCGCCTGCGGGGGCGAGAGCCGCGCGTGCGTCCTGGTCTGTGCGTCGCGATCGAGCCGATGCTGACGCCCGGGGGACGGGACACGGTCGTGCTCGAGGACGGCTGGACGGTGACGACGGCGGACGGCTCGCGGGCGGCCCACTGGGAGCATTCGGTTGCGCTTCACGACGGCGGGATATGGGTGCTGACCGCATCCGACGGCGGGGCCCCCGAGCTCGCTCGACGCGGAATCGTTCCCGTCGCGCCCTAGCCGGGTTGGTTGCCTTCATCCACTGTTCGTGCGGCCGCCACGGCGCACGTCTGCCGCGGCCTTGAACCCCGCCGGGGCGGCCGCCACCCGCCAAGACGGGAGCACTGGGAGGGCGTGAGTCGTTTCCTCGGTGCCGAGATACGGGACGGATGTGTGACAGGTCCCACTTCCATGGGTCTGTGCATTTCATCACAAAGGCTCGGTCGCACGGGCCGACGAACATACGATGAAAAGTGGACGGATTCGGATGGGAAGGTGGATGTGGTCATGGCACTTGGAATGTCCCCAGCGAAGCGCACGACGGATGACGTCGCGCGCGCTCTCGACCCCAGCGTGACCGGCGTAGACCTGTTGCCGCTGGCCGTACACCGCGACCCCGCGGTGCGCGTTGCCGTCGCCTCGCGGACGGACTGCCCGATGGGCGCGCTGCTCGCGCTTGGCCATGACCGCAACACCGAGGTCCTCGCGGCGCTGGTGCGCAATGCCCGCGCGCCGGAGACCCTCGTTCGTCAACTCGCCGAGCACAAGAAGCAGGAGATCCGCGACGCCGCGCTGATGCGGCTGAAGAGGGCCTTCCGCTAGTCGGTCGCCAACCTTCAACTGCGCGTCGGCCCCTCGGCCGACGCGCAGTTGAGTTTGGGGGCGAGGGTGCCGTATAGTTGCAGGTCGGGCGTTTTTGCGCGCCCTGCCCCTGTCAACCGACGTTAGTGGAGTCAATGGCCAAGAAGGACGGCGTCATCGAGATTGAGGGCATCGTAGTTGAGGCACTACCCAACGCATCGTTCCGTGTGGAACTTGCAAACGGTCACTTGGTCCTCGCTCACATCTCGGGCAAGATGCGCCAGCACTACATCCGAATCCTCCCGGAGGATCGCGTAGTGGTGGAACTCACGCCTTATGACCTGTCCCGCGGTCGCATCGTCTACCGCTACAAGTAATGACCGTCGCCGACGCTTGCGCGTCTGAGCGCCGGCGGTGAAGGAAAGAGAATGAAGGTCAAGCCCAGCGTTAAGCCGATTTGCGACAAGTGCAAGGTCATTCGTCGCAACGGTCGCGTCATGGTTATTTGCGAGAACCTGCGCCACAAGCAGCGTCAGGGCTAGACCCCTTTCAGCGTCTCGCCACCACCCCGGTGGCACCCCCGGCTCGGAGGCCGGGGCCCGCTCAGGTGAGCGGGACGGCGAGGCGTAGGACCTCCGATCAGTAGTGGAGACAAGGACATGGCAAGACTCGTCGGAGTCGACCTTCCGCGCGACAAGCGCATGGAGGTCGCGCTTACCTACATTTACGGCGTCGGGCGCACTCGCGCCCTCAAGACCCTTGCGGCGACGGGCGTCAGCCCGGACCTGCGCGTCAAGGACGCGGACGACGACACGCTCGTCGCCCTTCGTGACTACATCGAGGCCAACTTCCAGGTCGAAGGCGACCTGCGCCGCGAGGTCCAAGCGGACATCCGCCGCAAGGTGGAGATCGGCACGTACCAAGGAATCCGTCACCGTCGCGGGATGCCGGTACGCGGCCAGCGCACCAAGACCAATGCCCGTACCCGCAAGGGCCCCAAGAAGACCGTCGCCGGAAAGAAGAAGGCATAGCTCATGGCCGCTCCCGTTCGCAAGCCGCGCAAGAAGCTCAAGAAGACCGTCGACCACGGTCAGGCGCACATCAAGTCCACCTTCAACAACACGATCATCTCGATTACGGACCCCTCGGGTGCCGTGGTGTCGTGGTCGTCGTCCGGCCAGGTCGGATACAAGGGTTCCCGCAAGTCCACGCCGTTCGCGGCGCAGCTCGCCGCCGAGGCGGCCGCGCGCAAGGCGAAGGACGCGGGCATGACCAAGGTCGACGTGTTCGTCAAGGGCCCGGGCTCGGGCCGCGACACCGCGATTCGCTCCCTCACGGCTGCGGGCCTTGATGTCACCTCGATCAAGGACGTGACACCGCAGGCTCACAACGGCTGCAGGCCCCCCAAGCGTCGTCGCAACTAGCGTGACCGGCGGGCGCGCGAACCGCGTGCCCCGTCGGAGGAAGAGTTCGTAGGTTTGGTCAGCGTATTCATTACCCCCGATGGGCGGACAGAGGCCTCCGGGGCCGTGCGGGCATCAGATAGCGGATGCCCGGGAAGGAACAACCGTGCTCATCGCGCAGCGCCCCACGCTCACTGAGAAGGTCATTGCGGACAATCGTTCGCAGTTCTCGCTCAAGCCCCTCGAGCCCGGCTTCGGCTACACGCTCGGGAACTCCCTCCGGCGCACCCTGCTGTCCTCGATCCCCGGTGCCGCCATCACGTCGCTTCGATTCGAGGGTGTGCTCCACGAGTTCACCACGATCGAGGGCGTCAAGGAGGACGTCACCGAGATCCTCCTCAACCTCAAGAGCCTCGTGGTGTCGTCGGAGAACGACGAGCCCGTCATCATGTACCTGCGCAAGAGCGGGGCGGGCGCCGTCACGGCGGCCGACATCGCGCCTCCCGCGGGCGTCGAGATTCACAACCCCGATCTCCACATCGCCACGCTCAACTCCAAGGCGAAGTTTGAGGTCGAGATGACGGTCGAGCGCGGGCGCGGGTACGTGCCGGCGACGCTCAACAAGCAGTACGACGCGGAGATCGGCCAGATTCCGGTCGACTCGATCTACTCGCCCGTGCTCAAGGTCACCTACAAGGTCGAGGCGACCCGTGTCGCCCAGCGCACCGACTTCGACGAGCTCGTGATCGACGTCGAGACCAAGTCGTCCATCTCGCCCCGCGACGCGCTCGCTTCGGCCGGCTCGACGCTTGTGGAACTCTTCTCTCTCGCCCGCGGCCTCAACGAGGCTGCCGAGGGTATCGAGATCGGACCGTCGGACAGCGACGAGGCGCTCGAAGAGGACTACAACCTGCCGGTCGAAGAACTGAACCTCACGCAGCGCTCGTACAACTGCCTCAAGCGCGAGGGCATCCACACCGTGGGTGAACTCACGGCTCGCAGCGAGGCCGACCTCATGGACATTCGCAACTTCGGGCAGAAGTCGATTACTGAGGTCAAGGAGAAGCTGACCGAGCTCGGCTTCTCGCTCAAGGATGGCGGCGCCGACTATGACCCCGCCGTCTCGGGCGTCTATTTCTCGGGCAACGAAGACAACTAGAGGGAGTTCAGATCATGCCTACCCCGACCAAGGGTGCCCGGCTCGGCGGCGGACCGGCTCACGAGCGTCTCATGCTCGCGAACCTTTCCCAGAGCCTGTTCGAGCACGGCCGGATCACGACGACACTGACGCGCGCCAAGCGGCTTCGGCCCTACGCCGAGCGGCTCATCACCTTCGCGAAGCGCGGTGATCTCGCCTCTCGTCGGCGCGTCATGGGCGTCATCCACGACAAGTCCGTCGTGCACACCCTCTTCACCGAAATCGGCCCGTCTTTCGCGGAGCGGAACGGCGGATACACGCGCATCACCAAGGTGGGTATCCGCAAGGGCGACAGCGCGCCGCTAGCCGTTATCGAGCTCGTCGTTGGCCCGTTGAGCGACAAGCAGTCCGTCGTCGCCGAGGCCTCCAAGGCCGCGAAGAGGGCCGCGAAGCCCGTCGAATCCAAGGATGCCGCGAAGAAGGATGCCGCGAAGAAGGACGCGCCGGCGAAGGCCGCCGAGGCGGACGACGCCGAGGCCGAAGCGTAGACACGACCTCATCGAGGCGGATCCCGTGACCGACAGTTCTGTCGTCGTGCGGGTCCGCCTCGATTTGTCGTATGACGGGACGGACTTCGCCGGTTGGGCCGATCAGCCCACGCTCAGGACCGTTCAGGGCACGCTCGAAGCCGCCCTCGCCCGAGTCGTTCGCGCGGAGAGCCTTCCTCGCCTCGTCGTCGCGGGTCGCACCGATGCCGGCGTCCACGCGCGAGGCCAGGTGGCGCACCTCGACATCCCCCTTCCGGCGTGGAGGCGGCTTCCGAGTCGGTCCCGGCCGGACGAGGCGGAGTCGCTCGTGGCGCGCCTCAATGGCGTGCTTCCGTCGGACCTCATCGTGCGCGCGGCGTCGGAGGCGCCCCCCGGATTCGACGCGCGGTTCAGCGCGACCGAACGGCGATACGCGTACCGCATTTCGGACGCGGGACGCTCCCCGGACCCCCTCGTCCGGCGCCACGTCCTCGCCTACCCGCGCGCGCTCGACATCGGCACGCTCGCCGAGGCCTCTCGATCACTCACGGGGCTGAGGGACTTTTGCGCCTTCTGTCGCCCCCGAGAGGGCGCAACCACCATCCGTGACCTCAGGGAGCTCTCGTGGCGACGGGAGGAGTCCGGGGCGGATGCAGGGCTTGTCGTGGCCACCGTTCGCGCCGACGCCTTCTGCCACTCCATGGTTCGCTCGCTTGTCGGTGCGGTGCTCGCCGTCGGGGACGGGCGCCGCGACGCCGCTTGGCTTTCCCGGGTCGCCTCGTCGCCCCAGCGCTCGCCCGCGATAGCGGTTGCGCCGGGTTGCGGCTTGACGCTCGAGGGAGTCGTGTACCCCACCGATGAGGAAGTCGCGCGTCGCGCCGTCCGCCCCCGAGGCAGGCGGACCCTGAATTGACCCACCCCCACCTGGACGGTATGCTCAAGGGTCGTTGTGCGTTCCACCGCGGACTGGTCGTATCCTCCGCTATCGGAATGGCCGGCCGCCTCGCTGGATCGACCAGCGACCATCGATGAGCAACAGAGAAGGCTTCACGTGCGCACGTACTCCCCGAAGACCGGTGACCACACCGCCGAGTGGCATGTGATCGACGCCACCGATGTGGTGCTGGGTCGTCTCGCGACTCACGCGGCCCAGTTGCTGCGCGGCAAGCACAAGCCCTCGTTCGCCCCGCACCTCGATTGCGGCGACTTCGTGATCGTGATCAACGCCGACAAGGTGGCCCTGACGGGCACCAAGGCGACGACGAAGATGGTCTACCGTCACTCGGGCTTTCCTGGCGGTATCAAGTCGATCGCGATCGGTGACCTGCTTGCTCGTGACCCCCGTCGCGTCGTGGAGAACGCGGTGAGCGGCATGCTGCCGCACACCCGCCTCGGGCGCGCCCAGATGGCCAAACTCAAGGTGTACTCGGGCTCCGAGCACCCCCACGCAGCTCAGCAGCCCAAGGCTTTCCCGATCACCCAGGTCGCGCAGTAGCGCGCGGGTCAGGACAAAGGATAAACACCGTGGAAGACGAGACGCAGGACGTCGAACTCGAGACGCCCACCGAATACACCTCGCAGAGTGCCGAGGCGCTCGTGGGTACCGGCAAGTCGGCGATCGCTCCCGGAGCCGGGCTCGGTCGACGCAAGGAGGCGGTCGCTCGCGTGCGGCTCGTCCCTGGTTCCGGCGGATGGACCATTAACGGCCGGACGCTCGAGGACTACTTCCCGAACAAGGTGCACCAGCAACTGGTGAACAGCCCGTTCGCTCTCCTGAGTATCGAGGACAAGTTCGACGTCCACGCCCGTATCAACGGCGGGGGACCGTCCGGACAGGCCGGGGCCCTGCGGCTCGGCGTTGCGCGTGCCCTGAACGGCATTGACCTCGAGGCGAACCGCGGCGCACTGAAGAAGGCCGGGTACCTCACCCGCGATCCGCGCGCCGTCGAACGCAAGAAGGCGGGCCTGAAGAAGGCGCGTCGCGCCCCGCAGTACTCGAAGCGATAGCATTTCGCGCATGGCGCGCCTGTTCGGTACCGACGGTGTGCGCGGAGTAGCGAATCGGGATGTGACGGCCGAACTGGCCGTTGACCTCGCGGTCGCGGCCGCGCGTGTGTTGGGCGAGCGCGGCGAGTTCGCGGGTCATCGCCCCACGGCGGTCCTTGGCCGCGATACTCGCGTGTCCGGCCAGTTCCTGTCGGCCGCGGTCGCCGCCGGCCTCGCCAGCGCTGGCGTCGACGTGCTCGACGTCGGAGTTGTCCCCACCCCTGCGGTCGCCTATCTGGTGAGCGCGGTGGAGGCGGACCTCGGGGTCGTGATCTCCGCTTCCCATAACCCCATGCCCGACAACGGCATCAAGTTCTTTGCGCGCGGGGGTCAGAAGCTGGACGACCTCGTCGAGGTGTCGATCGAGGAGAGGCTCGGGGCGTCGTGGAACCGGCCGACGGGGGCCGACGTGGGAACGATCCAAGAATCTAGTGGCCTCGTTCGCCAGTACGTCGATCACGTGGTGGCCTCCGCTGCATCGTTCTGCGGGACGGACAGCCCGGCGACGGGATTGACGATCGTCGTGGATTGCGCGCACGGTGCCGCGTTCAGCGCGGGTCCGGCCGCCGTCCGCGGGGTGGGGGCGACGCCGATCGTCCTCAACGCGACGCCCAGCGGCGTCAACATCAACGACGGCGTCGGCTCCACCCACCTGGAACCGTTGCGAACGGCGGTGCTCGAGTCGGGAGCCGACTTTGGCGTCGCCTTCGATGGGGACGCGGATCGGTGTCTTGCGGTTGACCATCTCGGGGACATCGTGGACGGCGACCAGATCATGGGAGCCCTCGCCATCGCGATGAAGGAGTCGCGGACGCTCTACCGCGACACGCTCGTGACGACCGTGATGAGTAACCTTGGTCTGCACCGCGCCATGCGCGCCGCCGGGATCGATGTCGTGGAGGCCGCGGTGGGCGATCGGTACGTTCTCGAGGCGATGCGCGAGGGCGGCTACACCCTCGGGGGAGAGCAGTCGGGGCACATCATCGTTTCCGAATACGCCTCCACGGGCGACGGGACGCTCACCGCGCTCCTTCTCGCGGGCGTCGTCGCGACCTCCGGGCGGACGCTCAGGCAAACTCTGTTCGGGGGTGGTGCGCTTGCCCCAGGTCCTCATCAACGTGTCGGGGGTTGACCGCGCGAGGGTCTTCACGGACCCCGCCCTCCAGGAGGCCGTGACCACCGCGCGGGCCGAGCTTGGCGACGCCGGACGGATCCTTCTGCGTCCATCGGGGACCGAGCCGCTCGTGCGCGTGATGGTCGAGGCGGAGACGGACGACGTCGCGACCAGGGTGGCCGAGGGGCTCGCGAGCGTCGTCTCGGCGAGGCTGGGCACGGCATGAGGTTCGCGTCCGACTGGACGTCCTTCTCCGGCGCCCTCGCCTCCCTTCAGGACGCGATCCTCTCGCTGACCTCCTCCGTTTGGATCTATCCGGCGGTCTGGATGGTCACGGTCATCGACGGGGTATTCCCCCCGATTCCGTCGGAGTCGGTGGTCATCGCCTCGGCGACGACGTGGCAGACGACCGGGAAGCCGATCATCGGTCTCATCTGGTTCGCGGCCGCCCTGGGAGCGTGGTGCGGCGACCAGGTCGCGTACTCGATTGGGAAGACGATCCCGGTCCGCAAGGTTCCGGGGATGCGTGGCCCGCGGGGCCTTGCCACGCTCGATTGGGCGGAGCGAGCCCTTGAGCACCGCGGAACGTCGTTCATCATCGCGGCTCGGTTCATTCCCGTCGGCCGCGTCGCGGTGAACCTCACGGCGGGCGCCCTGCGCTTCCCCCGGCGCCGATTTATGGCGGTCGACGCGTTCGGCGCCGCGATCTGGGCCTCGTATTCGATTGGACTCGGGGTGATCGCGGGTTCCCTGTTCAACGACAACACGCTTCTGAGCATCGCCATCGGCGTCGTCGGGGGCATCGTCCTCGGCTACCTCGTGGACCTGATCCTGTCGCGGTTCGGCGTCGCGCCGCCCGAGATGGTTCCCGTCGAGGAGCTTCCCGCAGAAGGGCCGATCGCGAGGCGCCGCGCCCGCAAGACCGTCGAGAAGGACGGGCCGGAGCCGAAGGGCTAGAGCTTGCGCAGGTAGACCCGCTCCACGGCATGATCGGGACCCTTGCGAAGGATGATCGTGGCGCGCGAGCGCGTGGGGGCGATGTTGTGCTCCAGGTTCGGGGCGTTGATGGAGTCCCAAATCTCACCGGCTCGTTCTCTCGCCTCCACGTCGGTGAGCGACGCGAACATCCGGAAGTAGGAGTCGGGCTGCGCGAAGGCGGTATTCCGCAGCGAGAGGAAGCGATCCACGTACCAACGCCGGACGTCGGCGGCGTCGGCGTCAACATAGATCGAGACGTCAAAGTAGTCGCTGACGGTGAGCGAATCGCCCTCGGGATCCCGCAGCGTCGCCGGTTGAAGGACATTGAGACCCTCCACGATCAGCACGTCGGGACGCGCGACGGTGATCAATTCCCCGGGGACGATGTCGTAGGCGCGGTGCGAGTAGACGGGCGCGGTCACCGTCGGGAGCCCGGATTTGACCGCGGCGACGAACGCGCGCAGGGCCTTCCTGTCGTAGGACTCCGGGAACCCCTTCTTCAGCAGGATGCCGCGCTCCTGGAGCACCGAGTTGGGAAGGAGGAATCCATCGGTGGTAACGAGCTCGACCCGCGGGCTTCCGGGCCACCGTGCCATGAGCTCCCGAAGCAGGCGCGCCGTCGTCGACTTGCCCACGGCGACGGAGCCAGCGACTCCGATGACGAACGGGGTGCGCGAGGCGCGCTCGCCGAGGAACTCGTTCGAGGCGTCATGGAGCGCGCCGATCGCCGTCGAGTAGAGATCGAGGAGCCGGGAAAGCGGACGGTAGATGTGGTCGACCTCGGACAGATCGACCGGGTCGCCGAGGCCTCTGACCCGCGCGATGTCCTGCTCCGTCAGTGGCAGGGGCGTCTTCCCGGCGAGCGAAAACCACTCGGCGCGGCTGAACGTGACGAACGGACTCCCCGCGTCGGCGACGGCAGCCTCGTCCATGCCCCCATTGTGGCCCATTCGTCGTCGCCGAAAGCGCCGGGGCCGCCGCACTCGATCCCGGCAACTAGACTCGTCGTCATGTGCGGCATCGTGGGGTACGTCGGCTCCCTGGAGGCCAGCTCACGGCCGCAGGAAGTGGTCATGGCGGGCCTCGCGAGGCTCGAATACCGCGGGTATGACTCCGCCGGCATCGCGGTGGTGACCGCAGACCGCGAGCACCTGGCCATGGCCAAGAGAGCGGGCAAGCTCGCGATCCTCGCCCAGGAGCTGACGGACAAGCCGCTCCCGCTCGGCACGGTCGCGATCGGGCACACCCGATGGGCGACCCACGGCGCGCCGACCGATTCGAACGCCCACCCCCACATGGCCGCGGGCGGGCGCGTCGCGATCATTCACAACGGGATCATCGAGAACTATGCGAGCCTTCGCTCGGAGCTTGAGGCGGTGGGCGTGGTGTTCACCTCCGACACGGACACCGAGGTCGCGGGGCACTTGATCGCGGCCGAGGTTGACGACGGCAAGGACCTCGCCCAGGCGATGCGTGACGTGACCCGTCGCCTGGAGGGTGCCTTCACGCTCCTCGCCGTCGACGCGCGCGAGCCGCACACCGTCGTCGGCGCGCGCCGCAACTCGCCCCTCGTCGTGGGGCTCGGGGACGGGGAGAACTTCCTCGGCTCCGACGTCGTCGCGTTCATCGAGTACACGAAGAAGGCGCTCGAACTCGGGCAGGACGAGGTCGTAGAAATCACCCCCGATCGGGTCGTGGTCACGGACGCGAGCGGCGCCGTCGTGGCGCGCGCGCCCTACACGATCGATTGGGACGCGACCGCAGCGGAGAAGGGCGGATTCTCCACGTTCATGGAGAAAGAGATTCACGACCAGCCCGCGGCCGTCGCGGATACCCTTCGCGACCGATTCGACGAGACAGGGAAGCTCAAGCTTGATGGCGGGCTGATCGCGGAGAGCGTCCTCGCCTCCATCGACAAGATCATCGTCATCGCCTGCGGAACCTCGAGTTACGCGGGCCTGGTCGCCAAGTACGCGATCGAGCACTGGTGCCGTATCCCGGTGGAGGTGGAGTACTCCCACGAGTTCCGGTACCGGGACCCCGTGGTCTCGGTGAAGACGCTGGTCGTCGCAATCTCGCAGTCGGGCGAGACGATGGACACGATCATGGCGATGCGGTACGCGCAGCAGCAAGGGGCAAGCGTCGTCGCCATCGTCAACGTCCAGGGCAGCACCATCGCCCGCGAGGCCGACGCGGTCCTGTACACGCGCGCGGGGCCAGAGATTGCGGTGGCCTCAACCAAGGCCCTCGTCGCGCAAATCACGGCTACGTACCTCCTCGGGATGTTCCTGGCGGAACTCCGCGGGAACAAGTTCCCCGGCGAGGTGCGCGCGATTCTTGAGCAGTTGGGGGAGATGCCCGCGAAGATCCAGCGCGTGCTCGACACCGCGGAACCCCTCCGCGAGCTTGCCCGCTCGATGGCTGACGAGCGAACCGTCCTCTTCCTCGGCCGCCACGTCGGATACCCCGTCGCGCTCGAGGGCGCGCTGAAGCTCAAGGAACTCGCGTACATCCACGCCGAAGGGTTCGCGGCGGGCGAGCTGAAGCACGGGCCGATCGCGCTCGTCGAGAAGGATCTGCCCATCATCGTGATCCTCCCGTCGCCGAACGGACCCGAGTCCCTTCACTCCAAGGTGCTGTCGAATATCCAGGAGGTACGCGCGCGTGGCGCCCGCACCATCGTTCTCGCGGAGGAGGGAGACGAGGTCGCAGCGAAGTACGCGAGCGAGGTCTTCTTCCTGCCCGAGGCCCCCGTGCTCCTGACGCCGCTCCTCGCCCTCGTTCCGCTCCAGATCTTCGCGTGCGAGCTCGCTGGGGCGAAGGGCAATGACGTGGACCAGCCGCGCAACCTCGCGAAGTCCGTCACGGTGGAGTAGCGATGATCGTCGGCCTTGGCATCGATGTGGTGGCGCTCGATCGCTTCCAGGAGACCATCGAGAAGACCCCCGGCCTCGTCGAGCGAGTCTTCACACCCGCCGAGCGGACGATGGGGCACGCGAGCCTCGCGGCCCGCTGGGCGGCCAAGGAGGCGCTCGTGAAGGCGCTCGGCGCCCCCGTCGGCCTGAGATGGCACGACGCGGAGGTCGTGCGCGAGGAGTCGGGCGCACCAACCCTGGTCGTGACCGGAACCGTTGCCGTGCGCGCCGCGGAGCTCGGCGTCACACGCTTCCACCTTTCGATGTCACACGACGGGGGCATGGCCTCGGCCGTGGTCGTCGCGGAGGCGGACGCGTGAGCGGGTTGACCGTCGTCGTCGACTATGGTGCGATCACTCGGAACGCCAGGGTCCTGCTTGAGCGCGCCGGGGGAGCGGGGCTCATGGCCGTGGTGAAGGCGGACGGCTACGGGCACGGGCTCGTCGAGACCGCTCGCGCGGCGAGGGCGGGCGGCGCCTCGTGGCTTGGCGTCGCGCAGCCCGAGGAGGCCCTCGCGCTACGCGAATCGGGCGACAGCGGGCGGCTCCTGGCGTGGCTCTACGGGCCAGATCTCCCTGCGGCGGCCCTGATTGCCGCCGACGTCGACCTCTCCGTGTCGTCGCTGTCCAACCTGAAAGCGGTGCTCGCGGGGGCCAAGGAGGCTGGCTCGCGGGCGAGGATTCACGTGTGTGTCGACACCGGCCTCGGCAGGGAGGGCGCAACGCCCGATGACCTCCCGGCGCTCCTGGACGCCGTCGAGCGCGAGCGCGCCGCTGGCGCCATCGAGGCGGTCGGCATCTGGTCGCACCTCGCATGGGCGGACGTGCCGGGCCACCCGACGATCGACGACCAGGCGAAGGTGTTCCGGTCCGCGCTGGAGCTTGCCCACGAGAGGGGCCTCGGCTTCGAGGTGCGCCATCTGGCGAATTCGGCCGCGGCGCTCACCCGCCCCGACCTCCGCTTCGACCTGGTCCGGCCCGGCATCGCGCTCTATGGACTCTCGCCCCTTCCCGGGGCCGACGGCGACGGCTTCGCGCTCACTCCCGCGATGTCGGTCACGAGCATCGTCGCGCTCGTCAAGAAGGTCCGTGCGGGCCACGGGGTCAGCTACGGGCACGACTACGTCACGGAACGCGAGACCTACCTCGGCCTCGTTCCCGTCGGCTATGCGGACGGAGTGTTCCGTTCGGCCAGCGGGCGCGCCGAGGTCTCGATCCGCGGCGAGCGATACCGCATCGCCGGCCGCGTCTGCATGGACCAATTCGTCGTCGACCTCGGCCCCTCGACGAGCGTCGCCGAAGGCGACGTCGTGACTCTGATCGGCCCCGACGGCCCGACGGCCCGCGAATGGGCGGACGCGGCTGGGACGATCGATTACGAGATCGTCTGCCGGTTTGGGGGCTTCCGCCCGAAGATTGTCGCGGGGTGAGGCTCACCCTCGCCGATGCATCGGCGACGCGAGAGCTAGGCAGGAAGCTCGCGAACGTCCTGGCGCCGGGAGACCTGGTGATCCTCGTGGGGGATCTTGGCGCGGGGAAGACGACCCTCGCCCAGGGAATCGGCGCCGGCCTCGGGGTGGAGGGAACGGTTGCCAGCCCGACCTTCATCATCGCGCGTGCGCACCGGCCGGCGCCGGGTCGCCCCGCCCTGATCCACGTCGACGCGTATCGGCTCGGATCGCTGGCCGAGCTCGACGACCTCGATCTTGACGAGAGCATCGAGGACGCGGTGACGGTCGTCGAATGGGGAGCGGGAATTGCCGAAGTCCTCGCCGAGAGCCACCTGGTCATCACGCTCGAGCGCGAGCGGGGCGGGCGAATGGATGATCCCGAGGCCGGGGTCCGCACGGTGACGCTCGAGGGGTACGGCCCCCGGTGGAGGGGCGTCGCCCTCGGTTCCTGAGAGGGCGTCGCCCTCGGTTCCTGAGAGGGCGTCGCCCTCGGCCGCATCACCGCCGCGCTCGCCTAGGCTAAGGGCATGGCGACGCTCGCGCTCGATACCTCGTCCGCGATCTCCGTGGCCGTCGTCGACGGTGAGGTCGTCCTGGCCCGCGACTCGGTCTTCGCGCCGCGCGGCCATGCTGAACTCCTCGCGCCCATGATTCGCGACGTCCTGGCGCACGCAGGCACGCCCGACGGGGCGGGAGTCGCCTCCATCGTGGTCGGCACGGGGCCGGCGCCCTTCACGGGCCTCAGGGTCGGCCTCGTGACGGCCAGGACGCTCGCACTCGCGTGGGGGGTCCCCGTGAGGGGGGTGTGCTCGCTCGATGCCCTCGGGGCCGCTCAGGGAGGCGCGGTGACCGTGGTCGCGGACGCCAGGAGGCGCGAGGTCTACTGGGCGCGCTACCAAGACGGCGAGCGGGTCGAGGGCCCTGCGGTATCGCCGCCCGCCGACGTCCCGGCCATCGGCGCGATTGCGGGGCGTGGCGCGGTTGCCGGGCACGGCGCGGTCGTGGGGCGCGGCGCGGCCCTGTACCCCGACGTGTTCGGCGAGGCTCCCCCCGAGTCCTCGTGGCATCCCGATCCCGCGTGGCTCGCCCGCATCGCGGCGCGGAGACTTGCGGCGGGCGGAGAGGAACTTGGCGTCGATCCCCTCTACCTTCGGCGGCCCGACGTTCATGGGACCCCGCCATCGTGACGGGTCTCCAGCGGGTGAGTGTCAGGGACCTGACAGCGGAGGACCTCGAGTGGATTGCGGACCAAGAGAAGGCGATTTTCGGAACGTCGGCGTGGTCGCCCGAGGTGATCGCGACGGACTTTGCCTCGGGGTTCAGGCATTATCGCGGGCTCGACGTCGACGGCGTCCTCGCGGGGTACGCCGTCTACGGATTCGACGGCGACGCGTTTCACCTGATGAACATCGCGGTGGCGTCGGACGCGCGAGGTGAGGGGCATTCGCACCTCCTGATGGAGGATTTCCTGGCCGAGGCCCGGCGGCTCGGGGTGGCGGAGGCATGGCTGGAGGTCGCGGTGACGAACGACGCCGCGCTGGCCCTGTACCGATCTCACGGATTCGAGGACGTGAGGGTGCGACGGCGCTATTACCAGCCTGAGGGGACCGACGCCCTTGTCATGCGCGTGAGGTTCACTCCCGCGAGACCCACCCACCGAGCCTAGAGTTATCCCGTGGATCCCCTGGTACTCGGCATCGAGAGCACGTGCGACGAGACGGGCGTCGCGCTCGTGCGCGGACTCGATCTCCTCGGCGAGGCGGTCGCAAGTTCCATGGACGAGCACGCGCGCTTCGGTGGGATCGTTCCCGAGGTCGCGTCGCGCGCGCACCTTGAGGAGATGATCCCGACGATCGAGGCGGCGCTCGGCTCCGCGGGCCTCGGCTTGCCCGACGTCGACGCCATAGCCGTGGCCTCAGGCCCGGGGCTGGTGGGCTCGCTGACCGTGGGGGTTGCCGCGGCCAAGGCCCTCGCGCTTGCCCTCGATCGGTCGCTGTATGGCGTTAACCACGTCGTCGGCCATGTCGCCGTCGACGAGTTGGTGCACGGACCGTTCCCCGAGCGCTTTCTCGCCCTCGTGGTTTCGGGCGGGCATTCCTCCCTCCTGATGGTCGACGACATCGCCACCGGAGTACGCGAGTTGGGCCAGACCCTCGACGACGCCGCGGGGGAGGCCTTCGACAAGGTGGGGAGGCTCCTCGGTCTTCCGTATCCTGGCGGACCGCACGTCGATCGTCTCGCACGCGGCGGCGATCCCACGGCGATCGCCTTCCCGCGCGGACTGACCGCACCGAAGGATTTCGCGAAGTACCCCTACGACTTTTCGTTCAGCGGACTCAAGACCGCCGTCGCGCGGTGGATCGAGGCCTGCGTCGACGACGGTCGCGAGGTCCCAGCTGCGGACGTTGCCGCCAGCTTCGCCGCCGCAGTGGCCGACGTTCTGGTCACCAAGACCCTCCGCGCTTGTGTGGACCACGGCGTGGACACGGTCGTGATCGGAGGAGGATTCTCGGCCAACTCGCAGTTGCGCGAACTTGCCGTGAGTCGCTGCGAGGCTGCCGGGATCACGGTTCGGATCCCGCCGATCCGCTATTGCACGGACAACGGCGCGATGATCGCGGCGCTAGGGAGCGCGGCCGCGCGTCGGGGTGTGCCGCCTTCGAACCTCGGAATCGGCGTCGACTCGGCCATGCCGCTCGGAATGCCGGTAGCGTGAGGCGCCCGACGGTCGGAGGCGGCAGGAGTGCTGTCGTCCGACTGGCTCGCCAGATCGGACGCGGCGCGCGCGCTCTCGCCCGGCCGGCTCGACGACTCGGCGGCACGGGTCTTCGGTACGGGGTGGCGGCGGCGCTACTCGTGGCCATCGCGGGCGACTCGACGGCGCCCGCATTTCGGCCGCCGCTGTATTCGGGTGAGCCACTCGTCGTGCGCGGCGCGACCCCCGACGAGATCGTGCTGTCCTGGGGTCCGACCGCGGGAAACTTGGCTCGCGGGATCTTCACCGCGCGCCGGATGACCCTGGACGAGGTCGCGGGCCAGGTGATTGTCGCACTCTTTGGTGGTCAGGACCCCGCGAGCGTCGAGGCACTGGTGCGCACGTACCATCTGGGCGGCGTGGTGTTCGGGGGCGGCAACGTTGGTTCTGCCGCACTCACGCAAGAGATGACCGCCGCGGCGCAGCGCGGGGGCGACGGGCGGGACTGGCCCGTGATCGTGGCGACGGATCAGGAGGGCGGCCCCGTCGCGCGACTCAAGAACGTGATCCCCGCGCTCCCGGCGTTCATCGCCTCGGGCGCTACTCGGGACAAATCCGTGGTGCGTTCCGCGTTCATGGGCGAGGGCGCCGACATGCTCGCGCTGGGCTTCAACATGGACTTCGCCCCGGTCGCGGATCTCACGGCGGGACTCGCCGACCCGATCATCCGCACCCGCTCGGCGGGGGACGATCCCGGCGACGTTTCCGCGACGGTGATCGCGGCGTCGAGCGGGCTGCTGAGTGCGGGGGTGATTCCGGCCGTCAAGCACTTTCCCGGGCACGGGGGGGTGACCGTCGACTCGCACCTGGGCCTGCCGGTGCAGACGGCTTCCACCGAGGCCCTGGAGTCCTACGACCTCATTCCGTTCCGTTCCGCCGTCGAGGCGGGCGTTCCCGTGGTGATGATGTCGCACGTCGCGGTCGCGGCATGGGGGGGCGCGCCGTCGTCTCTCGACCCGGCTGCGTATGCCTATTTGAGGGATGAGCTCGGGTTTCGGGGCGTCGTTGTTACCGATGCTCTCACCATGGCGGCCGTTGCCGGTCGGGGAGAGGGGGGCCCCGCTGTGGCGGCGCTGAACGCGGGGGCGGACATCGTGCTGATGCCGTCGAACACCGCCGCGGCGCACGCCCAAATCGTCGCCGCCGTCGAGTCCGGCCAGTTGAGCCGCGCGCGACTCGACGAGGCGGCCGCGCGCGCCATTACCCTGATGCGTTGGGAGGCGAGCCTGCGCCGAGGCGACGTGGACGGCGACTACGCCCATGCGTTGGCGACGGCGGGCATCGCGGTGACCTCACCGCTGTGCGGCGGGCCCCTCGTCGGCCCAACGGTATCGATCTCGGGTGGCTGGCCGGAGGAAAGGGCCGCGCTAGCCGCCGAACTTGCGGCGCGGGGGGTCGGGGCCGGAAGAGGAACGACAGTCCGACTCCTTGGCTCGGCGGGAGGTTCGGGTGCGGCGGACGTCGTGGTGGCGATGGACGGCCCGTGGGGTCTTCCGCGGTCATCGGCGACGACGTACGTCGGCCTCTTCGGGCGCAGCGCCGAAAGCTTCGCCGCGCTCGCGGACATCCTTACGGGGGCGGTTGCACCCACCGGGCGCTGGCCCGTCGCGCTTCCCGGCCTCACGGGGACGGAGTGCGGTGCAGGCTAGGGCGCGGTGTCCGCCGGCTCGACGATGAGCACCCGCTGGGAGCCCGCCACCCTCGTGAGGAGAATGGTTGCCTCGGCGTCGCCAGCGAGCGCTAACTGACGCCGGAGATCCTCCGGAGACACCGCGGTGCCGCGCTTCTTGATCGTCGCGCGTCCGACGCCGCGCGCGCGCAAGTACGAGCGGAGCGACTTGACGCCGAAGGGGAGGTCATCGAGGATGCGATACGCCGTGGCGTAGGGGGTCGCGACGAGGCGGTCCGCGGTGACGTAGGCGATGGTCGCGTCGACGAGGCCGCCGTCCACGCGCGCCGCAACCTCGGCCACGAGTCCTGCCCGGATCACCGCGCCATCGGGCTCGTAGATGTATCCCGATGGAGGGATGACCTCCGCGACAGTCCCGGAGTCCGCCAGGGAGTGCGCGGAACCCCTCGCGATCACGAGGGCTCCTCTGCCGACGGTCCGCGCCAGGGGGCCGCACCAGATGCCCGCCTCGACCACGTCGCCGTCCACGCTCACCCACTCGGTCTCGGCGTCCGCGGGAAGCGCCCGATGGGGAATGCCGGGTCCCACCTTCACCCCCAGCGCGGGAAGCGCGTCGCGCAGCGCGAGCACTGCAGCGAGGGGCGGAATGTAGTCCTCGGGGCGGTAGGTCCGCGAGCCGCCTGCGCGACGCGCCGGATCCGCGAAGGCCCCGTCGACGTCCACGTCGCGCACGGTCGCGAGCGAGTCGGCATGCACGACAACGCTGCGCTCCCAGTGGCGCAGGTTGTGGTCGGCGATCAGCGCGGTCGCCTCATCCGTCTCGAACGCCATGACCGCAATGCCGATGGCGGACATCGCCATGGCGTCGGCGCCAATGCCCGCGGTGAGATCCGCAACGCGCTCGATCCCGGCCGAGCGGAAGCGTGCCGCGTGGCGGGCGGCCACGGCGAACCTCGTCGCCTGTTCGAGGCCATCCGGAGTGAAAAGCATTCCGTCGGCGAAGTCGCCGAACTTGGGTCGGGCCCGTTCCCGCAGACGCGCCTGGGTCATCACGGCCGCCGCGAGCCTGGCGGGCGCTCCCGCCTTGCGCAATGACGCCCCCAGGGCGAGTGCCGTGTCGGCGCGGTAGGGAGGCAGGCCCGCGAGCAAGGCGAGCCCCTCGGGGCTCGTCGCGGCGCGCGCCTCGTCAATGTCCACGGGCCGATCATTCCATGCGTCGACTTTTCCATGCGGGGTTGGCCCGCGGCGGCGAGTTAGCACTCGCCCGGGGAGAGTGCTAAGTTTGTACTGCTCCGCTGAGGAGCGCGTGCGGCCATCGGTGGCGGGCCCAAACCCCGCGACGGAGGCTTCGCCCCGACGCCGCCGCTCATCGTTCGGTACGTGTAGAGGAAGGTGAGGTCCGCAGTGTCGGTCTCAATCAAGCCCCTGGAAGACAAGGTCGTCGTGAAGCCGGCCGCGGCCGAGCAGACGACGGCCTCTGGCCTCGTCATCCCGGACACCGTCAAGGAAAAGCCCCAAGAGGGCGAGGTCGTGGCCGTCGGTCCCGGTCGGGTCGACGACAACGGAAACCGCGTTCCGCTCGACGTTGCCGTGGGTGACAAGGTCATCTACAGCAAGTACGGCGGAACCGAGATCAAGTACGCCGGCGAGGACTACCTGATCATCTCGTCGCGCGACCTGCTTGCGGTGCTCGCCTAGGAGACATCGCGTCACGCGCACGAAGAGGGGCCCCGGAATGATTCCGGGGCCCCTCTTCGTGCCATGGCTGGCAAATCAGTGGGGCTGAAGCACTCGCCCTGCGAGAACGGCGTTGCGCTCATCCTCGCTCAGTCCGCCCCAGACGCCGAAGGGCTCTCGAGCCAAGAGCGAGCGTTCCCTGCACAGTTCGAGAACCGTGCATCGTCCGCAGAAGCGCTTGGCCGACTCGGCCCGTCGACGGCGCGCAGAGCCGCGTTCACCCTCGGGGTGGAAGAAGATGTTGGGGTCCGCATCGCGGCACGCGCCGTCATATTGCCACTCCCACTCGTCTTGAGTGGGAGTCGGCATCCGCAGAACCACTTCCGTCACGTGAACCCCCAGCCGTCGAGGCCCCTCAGTGGTGGCCCGAAGATCGGTTCCCCGCCGCCCCCCGACTCCCGAGGAGCCTTCCCGTCCGACGGCGGGTACCTGACTCCATTTGTAGCCCCGCGGGCCGCGCGCCGGTAGCCCCCACTTGTGGGGGCGGACAACCCGGGCAATTCGCCCGGCATTGGGCGACGGGCGTGTCCACTAGAATCGGGAAATGGCGCCAGATCCGGAATACGATCCGTTCGGTCTCACCGGCTTGACCTACGACGATGTGCTCCTCCTTCCCGGCGAGAGCGACGTCGTCCCCTCTGAGGTGGACACCTCGACGAGGCTGACCCGCGGAGTCCGTATCGCGGTTCCCCTGCTCAGTGCCGCGATGGACACGGTCACGGAGTCCCGGATGGCGATCGCGATGGCACGCCACGGCGGGATCGGTGTTCTCCATCGCAATCTCTCCGCGGCGGATCACGCGCACCAGGTTGACCTGGTGAAGCGTTCGGAGTCCGGGATGATTACCGACCCCGTGACCGTGAGTCCCGACGCGACTCTTGCGGAGCTCGACGCGCTGTGTGGTCAGTATCGTGTCTCGGGGCTGCCGGTCGTGGACGCCGACCGCACCCTTCTCGGAATCATCACGAACCGCGACCTTCGCTTCATCAGTCCCTCGGACTTCGCGGGCCGTACCGTCCGCGACACCATGACACCGATGCCTCTCATCACGGCCCCCGTCGGGATCTCCAATGCCGACGCCGCTGCGCTCCTCGGCAGGCACAAGGTCGAGAAGTTGCCGCTGGTCGACGCGAACGGCCGCCTGGCGGGACTGATCACCGTCAAGGACTTCGTCAAGACGGAAAAGTATCCCAAGGCAACCAAGGACTCCGAGGGTCGACTCCGGGTCGCGGCCGCCATCGGCTTCTATGGCGACGCGTGGGAGCGCGCGACCGCGCTCGTCGAGTCGGGGGTGGACGTCCTGGTCGTCGACACCGCCCACGGGCATGCACGCGCCATGATCGAGATGATCGTCCGACTCAAGAAGGATCCCGCGACGAGGGGGGTCGAGGTCATCGGCGGAAACGTCGCCACCCGCGCCGGCGCCCAGGCCCTCGTGGACGCCGGGGTGGACGGCGTGAAGGTCGGCGTGGGTCCTGGTTCGATCTGCACCACCAGGGTCGTCGCGGGCGTCGGCGTTCCCCAGGTGACGGCGGTCTACGAGGCGTCGAGGGCTTGCGGGCCTGCGGGTGTGCCCGTGATCGCGGACGGGGGTCTCCAGTACTCGGGGGACATCGCGAAGGCGCTCGTCGCGGGGGCGGAATCGGTCATGATCGGCTCGCTTCTCGCCGGCTGCGAGGAGACGCCCGGCGACCTCGTCTTGGTGAACGGCAAGCAGTTCAAGACCTATCGCGGCATGGGCTCGATGGGCGCCATGGCGTCGCGGGGGCGGGTCTCGTACTCCAAGGACCGCTACTTCCAGGCGGATGCCCCGAGCGACGACCGGATCATCCCCGAGGGCATCGAAGGTCAAGTCCCGTACAAGGGCCCCCTGTCTACCGTGGCGTATCAACTCATCGGGGGTCTGGGACAGACGATGTTCTACGTGGGGGCGCACACGATTGAGGAACTCAGGGAGAAAGGCCGGTTCGTCAGGATCACGCCGGCGGGCCTCAGGGAGTCCCACCCTCACGACGTTCAAATCACCGTTGAGGCGCCCAACTACTCTCCCTCCTAGGCCCGCAAGGCCCCTATCCGCGCGGACCCTTAGCGCAAGGGAAGCGGCCAGTCGAGGTCGGGAAGATCCTCGGTGCGGCCCCGGGACGTGAGCCACGCCCTGAACTCCACGGCCCACGTGTGGTGGGCGCTCACCTGCTGATCGTGGAGGTCGGAAAGGTCCGCAGTCGCGAGCGTGGGGTAGGCGCGCGCCATGGCCTGGACGAGGTCGAGCGTGGCGAGAACGTCGGCGTCCGCGGCGTGGAGGGAGTCCGCGTCGACGGTGACCCCGTAGTGCTCGCAGAGGTCGATGAGCTTGCGCTTGCCGCGGCGGAACCGATCGAGGTGGCGATCGAGGACTAGCGGGTCGACGACCGGTCGGAGGGTGTGCGCCGCGCCGATGCGCCGCGCGAGCGAGGGCAGGCCGTGGCGTGCCAGTTCGGCATCGAGGATCCCGAGGTCGTACCCCGCGTTGAAGGCGACGATCGGCGACCCGTTGGCGAGCGCGGCGGCCAGGAGAGCCGCAATCTCCCCGAGCGCGACCACCGGGTCCGCTCCGCTAGCCCGGGCCATCTCCGTGGTGATTCCGTGCACCGCGGTTGCCCGCTCCGGAATCTCAACCCCGGGATCGATGAGCCACGTGCGCGCGGAGACCGCGCCGTCGGCGCCATCGCGGAAGATGACGGCGGCCGTGACGATCCGATCGGTGGTGAAGTCGACGCCGGTCGTCTCCGTGTCGAAGCCCACCATCGTTCGCTCGAGCCAAGTCATGACCCCACTCTCGCATCCTCCGCAGACAGCGGCCAAGTGGCATGCCGCTAGGCTGGGGCGGTGAGCACGGAAATCGAGATCGGACGCGGCAAGCGAGGCCGCAGAGCCTACGCCTTCGACGACATCGCGGTGGTTCCCTCGAGGCGAACCCGCGACCCCGAGCAGGTCAGCCTTCGGTGGCAAATCGACGCCTTCCAGTTCGAGATTCCGGTCATCGCGGCGCCGATGGACTCCGTCATGTCGCCCGCGACCGCAATCGCGCTGGGAAAGCTCGGGGGGCTCGGCGTCCTCGACCTCGAGGGCCTCTGGACGCGCTACGAGGACCCGACGCCATACCTCGCCGAGATCGCCGCCCTGAAGGCGGACGTGGCCACCAGGCGCATGCAGGAGATCTACCGCGCGCCGGTCGATGCCGACCTCATCAAGCTCCGGCTCGGCGAGATACGCGCCGCAGGTGTGACGGTGGCCGGGGCCCTTAGCCCGCACCGCACGCAGGCGTTCTACAAGACCGTTCTGGCCGCCGGAGTCGACGTCTTCGTCATTCGTGGCACGACCGTGTCCGCCGAGCACGTGTCGGGCGAGGCGGAGTCGCTCAATCTCAAGAAGTTCATCTACGACCTTGACGTTCCCGTCATCGTCGGCGGAGCCTCGACCTACCAGGCCGCGCTCCACCTCATGAGGACCGGCGCCGCGGGCGTGCTCGTCGGATTCGGCGGAGGGGCGGCCCACACCACCCGGACGACGGTGGGGATCCACGCGCCGATGGCCACGGCGGTCGCCGACGTCGCTGCGGCACGGCGCGACTACCTCGACGAATCGGGCGGGCGGTACGTTCACGTGATCGCCGACGGCGGTCTCGGCCGGTCGGGCGACATGGTCAAGGCCATCGCGTGCGGGGCGGACGCCATCATGGTGGGCGCCGCGCTCGCTCGGGCGGCCGAGGCACCCGGGGGTGGCTATCACTGGGGCCCCGAGGCCCACCATGCCGAGCTTCCGCGCGGCGAACGCGTGTACGTCGGCACGGTCGGCCCTTTGGCCGAGATCGTCTTTGGCCCGGGATCGCGCGCCGACGGCACGACGAACCTCATGGGGGCCCTCCGTCGCTCGCTGGCGACGACCGGCTATTCGGACCTCAAGGAGTTCCAGCGCGTCGACGTCGTCATCTCGCCGTACGAGCCCCACTAGCGGAGCTGGTCGCCCCGCGCGTCGGCGATCTCTAGCCTCCGCCCGGCGCGTCGGCGATCTCTAGCCTCCGCCCCGCGCGTCGGCGATCTCTAGCCACCGCCGCTCAAGCCGCGACTCCTCATCTCCGAGGGCTTTGAGGCGCGAACTCAGGCCCTCGAGGCCGCGATAGTCTCCCTGATCGTGGGCCGCGATCTGCTCGTGCAGGCTCGCCCTCAGGGTGCCGATCTTCGTCAGGCGCCTCTCGATCGCCGCCGACTCCTTGTCCTGGGCTCGGCGCGTCGCCCCGTCGCCACCTCCGGGAGAGTCCGCGACGCCGAACGTTCCGATCCCGCCGCCGCCGCTCGACCGACGATCACGCGAAAGGGCGATGTACTCGTCGACGCCCCCGGGGAGATGGAGAAACGCGCCCTCGACCACCGCGTATTGCTGGTCCGTGATGCGCTCGAGGAGGTACCGGTCGTGACTAACGACGACGAGGGTCCCCGGCCATTCGTCGAGGAGATCCTCCATGGCGGCGAGCACGTCGGTGTCGAGATCGTTCGTCGGCTCGTCGAGCACGAGAACGTTTGGCTCGGAGAGCATGACGAGCAGAAGCTGGAGCCTGCGCCTCTGCCCCCCGCTGAGGCGCCGCACGGGCGTGAGTCGTTGCGCTGGCGTGAATCCGAGGCGATCGAGCAGGTCGTCGGGGCGCATGACCGAGCCATCCGCGAGCGTGGTCGTGCCGAGGCCCTTGACCATGGCGTTGAGAGTCGCGTCAGGGCGATCCGCGAGGCTTTCCGCGTGCTGCGTGAGGGTCGCCACCCGCGTGTTGATGCCGCGCCTCACGCGGCCGCTGGTGGGTTCCAGGGCCCCGGTGATGAGGTTCAACAGGGTGGACTTGCCCGCGCCGTTCTCGCCGAGGACTCCCGTGCGCTCGCCCGGGCCGATTCGCCACGTCACGTTGCGAAGCACCTCGATGGCGTCGTCGCCCGCTCCGTAGGAGACGGAGCAATCGAGAAGCGAGACGACCTCCTTGCCCTGCCGCGCCGCCGCAAGGCGAACGAGGGCGGCCTGGTTGCGCACGGGCGGGACGTCGGCGATGAGTTCGTTCGCGGCATCGATGCGGAACTTGGGCTTGGAGGTGCGCGCCGGGGCCCCGCGTCGCAGCCAGGCGAGCTCCTTGCGGAGAAGGTTCTGGCGTCGGCGTTCCGTCGCGGAGGACACCCGGGCCCGCTCCACGCGCTGGAGAATGTAGGCCGCGTAGCCGCCCTCGTATCGCTCGACGGCGCCGTCGTGGACCTCCCACGTGACGTTCGAGACCTCGTCGAGGAACCAGCGGTCGTGGGTCACGACCACGAGTGCCCCGGAGCCCGCCGGCCATCGGCTTCGGACGTGGTCGGCGAGCCACGCGACGCCGTCAAGGTCCAGGTGGTTCGTGGGCTCGTCGAGGAACAGGACGTCGCCGGGACGGACGAGCGTGCGCGCAAGGAAGACGCGCTGGCGCTGGCCGCCCGAGAGGGCCGAGAGCGGGGTATCGGCGGGCAGGTCGGGAACGAGCCCCCGCATGATGTCGCGGATCCTCGGGTCGGAGGCCCACTCGTGGATGGCCGCGTCGCCGATGATCGCGCTCGCGACCGTCGCCTCGTGGAGCTTCGCGGAGGCCTGGTCAACCATGCCGATCGTCAGACCGCGGGTTCGAGTCACCCGGCCGCCGTGCGGCTCGAGGGTTCCCGCGAGAAGCTTCAGGAGCGACGACTTACCCGCGCCGTTCTCCCCGACTACGCCCACTCGATCGCCGTCGTCGAGGCCAACGGAGACGGAGTCGAGGACGACTCCGGTTCCAAAGTCAAGGTGGAGTGCGTCGCCGCCGAGAAGGTGGGCCATCGTTCCAGGGTAGGTCCCACGGGGCCGAGCGGAATCCGCGCGGGGAGAAGCGGGCGGGGATCGCGGGGGGAGGTGAGGCGAACCGGGACAGAGCGCGAGGGCGACGAGCGGGCCAGTCTCCGCCGCGCGACGATGGTGTTCGCAGCCCTCGCGCCGCAAACGTCGTCAAAAGCAGCAGGTCAGAAACTGGGCGTAGTCCCGCTCGTCACCCTCGTGACTTGGCCCGGAGGCCCGCGAAGTGACGTGGGAGGGTTTGTCACTCCGGAAAGGACCGCTGACGCAGGGCGCCAGGCGGGATCCTCGGAAAGTCTCCGGACACGGTCCTGATCGAAGGAATCAGGATGTTCCATATGCAATTGGATGGGAACGAGTCCCAACGATTCTTCACCGTGGCACGCGGGTCGAACCGCACTTTGGAGTCTGGCATCGTGCCGAAATCGGGGCCTAGGCCTTTGGTCCCGGGGCCCGCCTACGTGGGGGGGCCGATAGCATCGCCTCGTGAGAATTGTCGCGCTCCGTCACGTCGCGTTTGAGGACCTCGGCGTGTGGGCATCGACTCTCCGCGCCCGTGGTCACCGGGTTGAGTACATCGACGCCGGCGACGACGTGTCGCGCGCGAGCGATGCAGATCTCCTCATCGTTTTGGGCGCCCCCGTCGGAGTTCACGACACGGCGGATTTCCCCTACCTCGTCGACGAACGGGAGGTCGTGGCCGCTCGCCTTGCGGAGGATCGCCCGACCATTGGCGTGTGCCTGGGCGCGC
Organism: uncultured Actinomycetota bacterium; assembly: GCA_963830335.1. Taxonomy (GTDB): domain Bacteria; phylum Actinomycetota; class Actinomycetes; order Actinomycetales; family Demequinaceae; genus JAFGBM01. The sequence goes on along the minus strand of CAWHLX010000004.1, from coordinate 184,961 downwards.
AACTCATGGCGGCCGCGCTCGGGGCCGCCGTCTTTCCGGGCGAGCGCAAGGAGATCGGTTGGGGCAGGCTCAGCATGTCACCCGTGGCGGGCGCAACGCCGCTTCGCGCCCTCGTTGATGCGCCCGTCCTGCACTGGCACGGCGACACGTTCGACCTTCCGTCCGACGCGACCCTGCTCGCGTCGAGCGGACCCACCCGCAACCAGGCCTTCGCCGTGGGGCGGTCTCTCGCGCTCCAGTTTCACTGTGAGGTCGAGGGCGGCGCGATCGAACGCTGGCTCGTCGGGCACTCGGTGGAGCTTGCTGCGGCGGGGATTGACATCGGGCGAGTCCGCGCGGACAGCACCCGCCATGCGCTCGCGGCGGCGCGGGCGGGCAGGGCGCTGATGGAGGCGTACCTCGAGGGTCTGGGAGAACTCAGCGGCGACGCGGCCTAGGCAACTTGGCCTATGTGGCAGCGGCGACGCGGTCTACGTGACGGCCGCGACGCGGCCTAAGTAACGGCCGCGACGGCCTGGAGCGCGATCTCTCGCTCCTCGTTTGTCGGCATCACCCAAACCTGGACCGCCGACTCATCCGCGGAGACGAGGATCGCCTCCTTCTTGCGTCCCGCGTTGCGCTTGAGGTCCAGGACGACGCCGAGGCCCTCGAGTCCGGCGATGGACATCCGCCGCACGACTTCCGACTTCTCCCCCACCCCTGCGGTGAAGACGATCGCGTCGAGGGTTCCGAGCTGCGCCCAGTACTTGCCGATGTATCCGCGAATGCGGCGGGTGTAGACCTCGAGCGCGAGGGTCGCGGCGGCGTCGCCCTCGTCGGCGGCGTCCTCGACATCCCGCATGTCCGAGTGCCCGCACAGGCCCAGCATCCCGCCGCGCCTGTTGAGTTCGTCGTCGATCTCGGAGATGTCCATCCCCGCCGCTCGCGCGAGGTGGAAGACCACGGCGGGATCGATGTCCCCTGACCGCGTCCCCATCACAAGACCCTCAAGCGGGGTGAGGCCCATCGAGGTGTCGACGGACCGGCCTCCCTTGACCGCGCAGGCCGACGCCCCGTTGCCGAGGTGGAGCACGATCATGTTGAGCTCGCGAATGTCGCGGCCCATGGCGCGCGCGGTCTCGCGCGAGACATACGCGTGCGACGTTCCGTGGAAACCGTACCTCCGGACCCCGTGGGCCTCGGCCACACGTCGGTCTATCGCGTAGGTATACGCGGCCTCGGGCAGCGTGTGGTGGAAGGCGGTATCGAACACCGCGACGTGCGGAAGCAGGGGGAAGGCGACGCGCGCCGCCGCAATTCCCGCGAGGTTCGGGGGGTTGTGGAGGGGGGCAAGCGTGCTCAGGAGGGTGATGTGGCGCTCGACGTCGTCGCTAATGATCGTGGGGGCGCTGAACTCGCTCCCGCCCTGGACCACGCGGTGTCCCACAACGGTGAGGTCATTGAGGCTGACACCGCTTCCCGGAGCGGCAAGGGATTCAATGATCGTCTCGATCGCCTCGGTATGGTCGGTCACGCGCTCGATGATGCCGGACGCCAGGGGCTCGGGCTGCATCGTGTCAACGACCTGATACTTCACTGAACTTGAGCCGCAGTTGAGGACGAGGGCCACGCCCCCCTTCGGCGCCGTCACGCCGCTCCCTCGGCTACGCCGATCTGCTGGGCCTGAATCGCCGTGATGGCGACGGTATTGACGATGTCCTGCACGGTTGCACCCCTCGAGAGGTCGTTGACGGGCTTGCGAAGGCCCTGGAGAACCGGTCCGATCGCGACGGCTCCAGCCGAGCGCTGGACGGCCTTGTACGTGTTGTTGCCCGTGTTGAGGTCGGGGAACACGAAGACCGTCGCGCGTCCGGCGACGACGGAGTCGGGGGCCTTCGCGCTCGCGACGCTCGGCTCGATTGCCGCGTCGTACTGGATCGGACCGTCAATGGGGAGGTCGGGACGGCGCTCCTTGACGATCTCGGTCGCCGCGCGGACCTTCTCGACGTCCGTGCCCGTGCCGGAGGCCCCCGTCGAGTAGGAGAGCATCGCTATGCGGGGCTCGATGTAGAACTGGGCGGCAGTCGCGGCTGACGAGATGGCGATGTCGGCGAGTTGCTCCGCTGTCGGATCGGGGTTGACGGCGCAGTCGCCATACACGAGCACGCGGTCGGACAGGCACATGAGGAAGACCGAGGACACGATTCCGACTCCGGGCGGCGTCTTGATGACCTGGAACGCGGGCGTGATCGTGTGCGCCGTCGTGTGCGCCGCACCCGAAACCATGCCGTCCGCGAGGTTCTCAAGCACCATCATGGTGCCGAAGTAGCTCACGTCCTTGACGATTTCCCTGGCGGCCTCCACGGTGACGCCCTTGCTGGCGCGCAGTTTGGCGAAATGCGCGGCGAAGCGGGCGACGTATTCCTCGTCGGAGGGGCTGATGATCGCGGCCTCCGATATATCGGCGCCAAGTTCGGCCGCACGCGCGCGGACGGTGGCCTCGGTTCCGAGGATGGTGAGATCCACCGCGCCGCGCCTGAGCAGGGTCGACGCGGCCTGGAGGATGCGGTCGTCGTCGCCCTCGGGTAGGACGATGTGGCGCTTGTCCGAGCGGGCGCGATCGAGGAGCGCGTACTCGAACATCAGGGGCGTGACGACGTCCGTCGACGCGACGCTGAAGATTCGACGCAACGCATCGCAGTCCACGTGCTTCTCAAACAGGGCTCGGGCGGTATCGATCTTGAGTCCCGAGTCGCGTGTGAGACGCCCCCGGGTGTTCCAGCAGATGGTCGCGGCCTCGAACGTGTCCAGGTCGGTCGCGATGATCGGGAGGCTGGAGTTCATTCCCGCGAGGAGGCGCTTCACGGCGTCGGAGGGGTAGAAGCCGCCGTTGATAATGATCCCGGCCAGCGTCGGGAAGCCAGCCGCCCCGTGCGCGGCGATCACCGCGAGTAGCGAATCGGCCCTGTCGCCTGGCGTGATGATGACGCGACCTTCGGCGAGCCGTTCAAGCAGGTGCTCGACGGCCATGGCGCCGATGGTCACCCCCAGGACCTCTCGGCCGAGGAGCTTGGGGTCGCCGGAGTACCACTCGCCGCCCACGGCGGTCACGAGATCGCTAAGGAGCGGTGCGACAAGGATGGGATCCTCCGGAAGGACCCCCATGCCAAGCCCCGCCGGAAGGGCGGCCCTGATCTTGTCTGCGTCATCAGGGTTCGCCTTGTTGACGAAGACGGCCGCAAGGCGGGCGTGGCTGCTCTCAAGTTCGAGGCGCGCGGACTCGATGGCCTGCTGAACCTCGGCGGGCGAGCGCCCGGCGCCGCGAACGACCAGGGCCACCGGGGAGCCCAGATTCGCCGCGATTCTTGCGTTGTACTCGAACTCCGCCGCCGCCGCGAGGTCGGTGTAGTCCGTTCCGACGATCACCACAGCGTCGCACTTGCGTTCCACCTCGTGGTACCTCGACACGATGGTCGAGAGCGCGGCGTCCGGATCCTGGTGGACGTCGTCGTAGGTGACCCCGACGCACTCGTCGTAGGTCAGGTCGACGCCGATGTGCCCGAGCAAGAGCTGGAGGACGTAGTCCGATCCATCGTTGACACGCGCGACGGGGCGGAAGATCCCGACCTTGTCGATGGTTCGCGAGAGGTGGTCGACGACGCCGAGGGCCACGGTCGACTTTCCGCAATCGCCCTCTGCGGACGCTATGTAGATGCTACGACTCACGAAGATAGCATCCCACTGCCAAGGGCCTCGGGGATGCCCAAGGGTCCCGGGTCGCGGGCAATTCGGGGCAAAGAGCCCCGTTTGCGTCGCGAGACCCCGGGGCCGAGCCCCTGCCATCTCCCACGCGAGCCCCACAGCCCATACAATTGGGGGGCTCGGGGGGTCTAGACCCGCTGATGCGGGGTGCGGTGCGAGCCGCCGGGGGTGGTGAGAAGGCGTGACGACGAGGGACACACGCGAACGCCTTGGACGCGGGTGGGCGGCGGTGAGCTACATCGGGGTACCTCCTCTCTCCAGGGGAGAGTGTCGGTCCGTCATCGCCACCAACCAGTTCATGCTGTACGCGAGCCTAGGGACCCTTCCCTACGTCGCGTTCTTCTTCGCGCATTGGCCTCAGATGCGCCAACCGGCAATCACCGCGACCTCGTTGCTCCTGTGGTGGGCGATCGCCTTCGTGTTGAATTCGCGCAGGAAGTACGCGCTTGCTTCCACGGTCGCCCTCGTCTTCCTCATCGCCGAAGTCACCAACCTCGCGCACTGGTTCACCACGGCATCCGGATTCCACTACTTGCTGTTCGCGGGGGGAGTCTCGGGCTTCCTGGTGTTCCGCCCCAGCCAGTGGCCAGCTCGTGTGGCCTTCACCTTCGCCTGCGTGGCGCTGTTCCTCGTGGCCGAGGCGACGTGGCCGCCGGAGTCCCGTCATCACGAATTCGCGACGTCGGTCACCACGATCCTCCTCGTCGCGAATGTGGCCATGACGGTGTCCCTCCTCTACGGGGTGGCGCGCTTCGACCTCCGCTACTACGAGAGAGAAAGGCGGAGAAACGCCGAATTGCTCGAAGCGGCACAGGTGGCCGCGCAGACGGATGCGTTGACCGAGGTCCTTAACCGGCGCGGAATCGCCCCGATTCTGAGCGGCATCGCGCGACGGGGGGACTTCGCGCTCGCCCTCGTCGACCTCGATCGATTCAAGCTCATCAACGATCGTCTCGGGCACGGCGCGGGGGACGTGGTGCTCGCGAACGTGGCCCGGACGATATCCCGTGCCGTGGGCGATCAAGGGGTGGTCGCGCGCTGGGGCGGAGAGGAGTTCCTCGTCGCGATCCCGGGCCTCTCCCTCGAGGACGCCGACGCGCTCATGGAGCGAACGCGCGAGGCGATGGAGGCCGAGTATGGCGCGCCGGACTCGCTCGCGCGCGTCACCATCTCCGTCGGCCTCGCCTACGCACCTCGGTACGCGGGCAAGGAGGAGGCGCTGCGACTCGCCGACGCGAACCTGTACGAAGCCAAGTCCTCGGGAAGGAACCTCGTGGTGAGCGGTCGGCTGACGGTTGTTGATCGCGACTAGCACCTTGCCTCAATCGTGACGCGAGCCCACCTGGGTTGAGGCCGGGACCACCGTACAGTGGTGCCTAGGTGAGGAAGAAGGCGCCGCCATGAGTGACCGGGGTCGGGACGACGATCGGTCGTTGCACGTCTTGGTCGCACGGGTTATCGACGGGCCGGGACTCAACCTAGGCGAGGACCGAGAGGCTGCCTCGACCACCCGCGCCGTGCTGGCCTTCTCCTTGGCCGTAACGCTGGGCTACCTCACGTTCTACCTCGTTCGCGACTCGGCCGGACTGCGCTCAACGATCCTCACCGACGGCGGCTTCGCCCTCGCGTACGTTGTCGGCCTTCTCCTGCTGCGTGGGGGTCGGACGCTTGTTGCCGCGGTTATCGGAATCGGCGCGACCATTCCTCAGATTCTGGTGTGCACGTCGCTCCTCGGGTCGCAGGTGGGACTGCACGTCTTTCTCCTCGCTATCGGCCCGGCGGTCTTCATGGTCTTCACCGACGCCCAGGCCGCGTTCCGGTGGCTCTTCTCGCTCATGGGCGCGGCCATCTTCGCCTACTGTCAGTTTGGGTTGGCGCCTACATCTGAGGCGCTTTCGCTCTCGCCAGCGGCCGCGCGATTTCTGTTCTCCCTGAATGCTGGGGCGACCGGCCTCGTCGTGGCCGTGCTCGCGGCGGTCGAACACAGCCGTCGTCGCGTCTCCGCGGCCGACGCGCGCCGCGCGACGAACCGCGCGCAGTTCCTCGCGAACACCGATCCGCTGACGGGCCTGGCGAACCGGCGCCCCGTCATGGACGAGCTCGAGCGCACCAGCGCCGAGGGCGACTACTGCGTCGTCGTCGCGGATCTCGACAACTTCAAGGAACTCAACGACCGCTTCGGCCACCTGTGCGGCGATCATGTCCTCGCCGGAATCGGGGCGGAGCTCCTCCACCACGTCAGGGCGTTCGACACGGTGGGCCGGTGGGGCGGTGAGGAGTTCATCTTCGTGCTGCCGGGGACGAGCCTGGCGGACGCGACGGGGTTCGCCGAGCGGCTGCGGACGGCGATCGAGGCTTGCTCCTTCGAATGCGGTGGTCATGTTCACAGCGTCACGGCCTCATTCGGAGTCGCGGACGGGACGGCCGATGGGATGTCTCACAGGGTCGTGAGGCGAGCGGACGACGCCATGTACGCGGCCAAGGAGGCCGGTCGCAACGCGGTTCGTAGCAAGCCGCTCTCGAGCGTCGTGGCGGAACCGCCGACTCGGGGGATTCCCGTAGTTCACCGGCCGAGGGCCAGTGCGAAGGATAGCCTCTGAGTTGTGACGAGCGAGGCGACGGAGGGGCAGCGGGAACGTCCGCCATCGATCGCTGGCGTGATCGTCGTCGCGCTCGTGGCGGTCGCCGCCTGCGGGTGGCTTGGGGTGTGGCAATGGGATCGCGCGCACTCGCGCGGCAGCGTGGCTCGCGACGACGCGCCGTCCCCCATCGCCGACATCGTGGCTCCGTCGTCGGACGCCTCGAGGGCAATCGGCAGGTCGGTCGAGGTCACGGGAGTCTGGGGCGACGACGAGGCGCTGGTGTGGGACCGCGAAGTTGACGGGGTGCCGTCCGTGCTCCTCGTGCGCTCGCTGATCGTCCCCGCGGATCAGACGGGAACGGGCGCGGAGGCCCGAATCGCGGTACTGGTGGGCCACGCTGGGGCGGCCGACGCGACCTGCGCGCCGCCCGGCGCGGGAGCGGTGACGATCTCCGGGTACCTCAGGGCCTCCGAACCGCCGCCCGTCGCGGCCAGAGACGCTCCGGTGCACCACCTGTGCGGGGCGCGCGACACGACCGTGTTCTCGGTCGCCGAGTTCGCGCAGACCTGGCCGGGACCGCTGTACTCCGCCGTCCTCGTCTCGGACGGCGGAGCGGATGGACGGGCGGACGGCTGGGCGCCGATGCCCGAGCGAGATCCCGTGACTAGGCTGAACCTCCAGAGCCTCCTTTATGCCGCGGAGTGGTGGACCTTCGGCGCCTTCGCCGTGGTGCTCGCATTCCGATGGGTGCGCGAGAATGGACGTGATCGCACGGGTGAACCCAGGGGAGCGCACGATGGATGACGCTGCAGCAGGCACGGCCAAGACCCGCGGAGCCCTTCGCCGCTACCAGGTGATGGCGATCGTCACCGGCGTCTTCCTCCTCCTCGTCACGACGGGAGTCATCGTCAAGTACGTGTTCGGCGTCAAGAACGCCACCGTCGTGGACGTGAGTTCCGTCATCGCGATGACCCACGGGTTCGTCTACATGGTCTACCTCGTTACCTGCGGCGACCTCTGGACGCGCGCGCGCTGGGGCTGGGGAAGGCTCGCGACCCTGGTCCTCGGGGGAGTGGTCCCCGGGCTCTCCTTCGTCATCGAGCGGCGCGTCACGCGGGAGTTCTCGGCTCCGGTGACTTCGTGAGTCACCGCCCCGTCCTTGTCGTTGACCTTGGGGCCCAGTACGCCCAGCTGATCGCGCGGCGCGTGCGGGAGGCGAACGTCTATTCCGAGATCGTGCCGCATTCCATGAGCGCCGCCGAGATGCTGGCGCGCGACCCCGCGGCCATCATCCTGAGTGGGGGGCCGTCCTCGGTGTATGAGGAGGGCGCGCCTAGCGTGGACGCCGCGCTCTTCGAGGCGGGTGTTCCCGTCATGGGCATCTGCTACGGGTTCCAGTTGATGGCGCGCGCCCTCGGCGGAACGGTGGCAAAGACCGGGCTGAGGGAGTTCGGGCGCACGACGGCGGCAGTGGCCGAGCGCGGAACCTTCCTTGCCGGAAGCCCCGCGGAGCAATCCGTGTGGATGTCTCACGGCGACGCCGTGCACAAGGCTCCTCCGGGCTTCACGGTGCTCGCGACGACCGAGGGTTCCCCCGTCGCGGCCTTCGAGGATGCCGGGCGCCGCATGTGCGGCACCCAGTGGCACCCCGAAGTTCGGCACACGCCGCTCGGGCAGGAGGCTCTGCGCGCGTTTCTGTTCGGCATTGCGGGGCTTGAGGCGGACTGGACCAACGCGGGCATCATCGACGAGCAGGTGGCGCACATTCGCGCGCAGGTCGGCGGCGCGTCGGTCATCTGCGGGCTCAGCGGCGGGGTGGATTCGGCCGTCGCGGCCGCGCTCGTACAGCGGGCGGTGGGTGACCAATTGACGTGCGTCTTCGTCGACCACGGTCTGCTGCGGGCCGGAGAGGCGGAGCAGGTCGAGCGGGACTTCGTTGCCGCGACGGGCGTGAGGCTCGTCGTGCGCGACGCCAAGGCGCGATTCCTGGACGCGCTCGCGGGAGTGACGGAGCCCGAGGCGAAGCGCAAGGCGATCGGGAGGGAGTTCATTCGGGAGTTCGAGGGAGCGGCCCGCGACATCGTCGCGGGCGGCGCCCGCGACATCGTCGCGGGCGCGGATGTCACAAACCCCGGCGGCGCGGATGAGGCGCGATTCCTCGTCCAGGGCACCCTGTACCCCGACGTGGTGGAATCGGGCGGAGGCGACGGCGCCGCGAGCATCAAGAGCCATCACAACGTCGGCGGGTTGCCCGACGATCTCAACTTCCAACTCGTCGAGCCGCTCCGCGCCTTGTTCAAGGACGAGGTGCGCGCGGTCGGACTTGAACTGGGGCTCCCCGAAGAGATCGTCTGGCGCCAGCCGTTCCCCGGCCCGGGGCTCGGGATCCGCATCATCGGCGAGGTTACCCTGGACAGGCTTGAGATCCTGCGCCGCGCCGACCGCATCGCGCGGGAGGAGCTGAGCGCGGCCGGACTTGATCGCGAGATCTGGCAATGCCCCGTCGTGCTCCTCGCGGACATCCGCAGCGTCGGCGTCCAGGGTGACGGCCGCACGTACGGCCACCCCGTGGTCCTTCGGCCGGTGTCGAGCGAGGACGCGATGACAGCGGACTGGTCGCACGTTCCCTACGAGACCCTCGCGCGCATCTCGACGCGCATCACGAACGAGGTCCCCGAGGTCAATCGAGTGGTCCTTGACGTGACGAGCAAGCCGCCCGGCACGATCGAGTGGGAGTAGCGCGCTTGCCATGGCCGCTTCTTCAGGGACACATGTGAAGGTTTCGCCCAAATGCCGCGCTCAACGTGCGGGGGCGGGACGTTCGTCCTAGACTGTGGGGACCTAGCCCGCGTATGGGGCTAGGTCCAGCCGCGGTGCACGGCCTTGGCCGACGGCGACAGCATCCCAAGGCACGACGCACGAGGGGGCGTTGCATGCGGGAATCGGCTCAAGGTGGCCGCACCGGTTCGGCGCGCGAGGTCTCGCGCGCGGTCGCCGCGTTCGTGAGCCGACGCCACTCGACCACTCTCGGCATCAACGAAGGTTTCCTCCTTCAGGGCGCCATCGCCATGCTCGGCTACGGGATCTTCTTCGCCGTATACGATGCCGCTGGCCTGGCACCCCTCATCGCCGCGTCGGCGCTCGCGTTCGGCTCATACGTGCTGGGGTTGAGCTTGTCGCTCGGAGGAAGCAAGAACGCCGCGGGCGTCATTTCCCTCATCACGCCCATCAATGTCGTGCTGACGTTCTCGTGGGCGCTCTCGTGGGAGGCGGGCATCCACCTCATGCTGCTGGTTGGGGCAACCGCCGTGTTCACCGCGCTCGCGTCGGAATGGCGGGCCGTTCGCACCACGGTCGTGATCGCGAACGTTCTCGCATTCGGCGCGGTCCAGGCGTTCTCCACGCCCGAGACCGCTTGGTATCACTTCCCGCCTCACGTCCTGCGGGTGCTGTTCACGATCAACGCGGTCGCGGCCGCGACACTCGTGTATGTCTTTGCGGGAGTCGTTCAGGCCCGCGCGGAGCGGGCGCAACAACTCGCCACGCTCGCGCTCAAACACGCGGGCGACCTCGCGGAGACCGACGCCCTGACGGGGCTCGCGAATCGGCGCCCCGCGCTCGCGCAACTCGACGAGCTTTCCCAGCCCGGTCGGCGCAGGTACTGCCTCGCCCTCCTGGACTTCGACCACTTCAAGAAACTCAACGATCAGTATGGGCACACCTGCGGCGACGAGGTGCTCTCGTTCGTGGGTCGCGAGATCAATAAGATCGTGCGCCAGGCGGACACGATCGCGAGGTGGGGCGGCGAGGAGTTCCTGATCCTTCTGCCCGACACCGGCATCGACGATGCGGCGAGGCTGATGGAACGGGTGCGCCGTTGCGTCGATGAGTCCAGGATCTTCTGCGGGCAACACCACCACCACGTGACGGTCTCGATCGGCGTGATTGAGGGCACCGGGGAGGGACGATCGCGGGAGGTCATCAAGCGGGCCGACGCCGCCCTATACGAGGCAAAGGAAGCGGGACGGAACCGGGTTCGGTCTGTCCACGTCTCTAGTTTCGCCCCTAGCGACCGCGGATGATCACGACGACGGCCGACGCAAAGATCCACGCGCCGAGCACCGCGAGCACCACGATCCCGAGCAGTTCCATGTCAAACGCGTAGCCCTGGAGGTGGGCGATGACGCCAACGCCGAATCCGGCGACGGCGACTCCCCACAGCATGGTGGTGACGCGCTGCGAGAGCGATCGGTACACGATTGGGCGGTTCCTGGAGCTCATGTCAGTTCTCCTCAATGGCGATGGTGGCGTCCGACGAGGCGATGTTCACGGTTACCGTGTCGCCCGTCCGAAGGACGGAATAGAGGTCCCCTCGGGCGCGACTGAACGCGCAGGTGACGTTGCGATCCTTGATCGACAGCGAACCGTCGACGAGACCCTCCGACCGGAAGGTGAGGGAGGAGTCCTTCGGGACAACGACCACTGCCGTCTCTGACATCACGGTTACGCTCGTCTGGCCGGGCTCCACGATGTACCGCCGGGCGCCCGAGATCTCGCTGGAGGCGAGGTCATACGATCCGCAGTCGACGCCGTCGGCGTCCTGGTCGAACCAGCCGTGGCCGTTGCCGATGGTGTGGGTGACGCCGTCGATCGTGATCGTCGCGCCGCCGTCGGCGAGGTCGAGGGCGCGCGGGACCAGCGTCAGGCCGATGATCCATCCAATGATGAATGTCGTGGCGAGGAAGCCGAGGAAGCCGATGCGTCGGCCCGTGGCCCCCGCCAGGATGATCGCGCCCCCGATGATGACCACGGCCACCGCGAACCAGGCGACGACGGGCGAGGCGGCGAGGCGGCCTTCCCGATCGAGGAGCCAGATCGCGGCCGCCGCGAGTACCGCGGCGGAGAGCGTCAACAGGTAGATCGCGGAGCCGGGCCCCGGCGTGCGGGGACGGGGCGGCGGGGGCGGCGCGGAGGAAGTGGCGTGGGGCTCAGCGGCATCCCCGGCGACGCCGTCCGCAGGGGTCGCCGTGGAAGAGTCCCGTGCGGAAGTCGCCGCAGCCGCTCGGGCGCCCTTGGTGGGTGTCGCCGCAGGGTCTCCGGCGGGGGTCGTGGCGAAGGTCGCGCTGCCGGGCGCGACGGCGCCCGAGGAACGCTGCGGCGGAATCGCCATGGGGCCGGAGGCCGACGGCGGCTTGTTCGCGTGCTGGGCGAGGACGATGACGAGGACGACGACGCCGATGGCGATGGCGAGGGGGATCAGCGCCCAGAGGCCGCCAAACGGGAAGGAGCCCCAATCGCCGTTGATGGACCGCCGCCCAGGGTTCGAGCCCGCACCGAGAATGCCGAGGATGGCGATCATGATGAGCGCCCCGACATTGGGCGTGCCGCGCCCGAAGTCCTGGATGATGATGCGTCCCGAGCGATCCGGAAGCAGTGCCCAGGCCGCGGCGTAGAGCGTAAGGAAGAAGCCCTGGGTGAGGAAGAGCAGGACGACGGCGATGATCCGCGCCGGGACGCGGTCAAGCCCGATTCGCTCGCCGACTCCCTCGACGACGCCGCCGAAGACGCCGTGTTCTCCGCGGGTGATGCCCCAGCTGCGGATGCTGGTGAAGAGTGCGGCCTCGCGCCGTGGGCTCTCGCCGTTCGTGGTCATGGGATCTCCTTGGTGGACTCTCGCTCCATCGTCTCCTCCGCGCGCCCGGACCGCCATGAGGTACCACCCTGAGTGGCACCCTGAACTTCTCTCATCCCACCCTGGTATCGGGAAGACACAGGTCCGATAGGCGCGGCCATGTGTGACGATGGGGGCGTGACGAGCCCCGCGAACGAACGACTGGCACGGCCGCTTCAGCGGCACGTGCCCAACGCGGTATGGCCGCGTGCGCTCGTCGGGGCGACCCTGTTGATGGCGGCCTTCGTTTTCGCGTCGGCACGGTTCGGCTGGCCCAGACCGGAAGCGTGGGTGGCGCCGCTCGTCGCGTACGTGGTGGGCCTGGCGCTCGTGTGGAGCCCGCTCGACCTGGCGTCCGTGGAGGATGCGCGTCGGCCAGAGGTCGTCGTCGGGCTCTTCGCGCGCGACCACTGGGCGAGGGTACTCGTGGGCATCGGGCTCGCCTTCTGCGCGATGTGGTGGTTCGCGACCTGGGAGTTCACCGATCAGCCGGTCGTGCGCCTCGTGATGGTCCCGCCGGCGTTGATCGCGGCGCTGGCGTTGTTGTTTGGGCCGTGGTTGCTGAGGCTCGGACGCCAGGTTCGCGTCGAACGATCGGAGCGCATACGCGAGTTCGAGAGGGCCGAGATCGCCGCCCACCTCCATGACTCCGTGCTGCAGACCCTGACCCTCATCCGCAAGCACTCCGACGATCCCGCGACCGTGGCCAAACTCGCGCGCGCCCAGGAGCGCGACCTTCGGACGTACCTCTACCAGGATCGACGCACCGCGGCCGAATCCGTCGCGACGGCGCTCGCCGCGGCCATCAGTTCGGTCGAGGACGCCCATGCGGTTGCGATCGACGTCGTCTCGGTCGGGGACGCGCCAACCGACAAGCGACTGCGCGCAGCGGTCGCCGCCGCGAAGGAAGCCGCCTCGAACGCGGCGAAGCACGGGGTCGCGCCGATCTCCGTGTACGCCGAAGTCACCGACGATCGATACCAGGTCTTCGTGCGCGACTCCGGACCCGGCTTCAATCCGAAGAGGATTCCTGCAGATCGCCTCGGTATCCGCGAATCGATCGTGGGACGCGTCGAGCGCCACGGAGGCTTGGCGGCGGTAGCGTCGAAGCGAGGACAGTCGACCGAGGTGACCATTTCCGTGCCGAGAAGCACGGAGAACGGGAAGGTGGCGCGATGAGCGATCGGATCAGGGTCGTGGTCGTTGACGATCACGACGTCATTCGCGTGGGCGTCAAGCAGTCGCTCGGCGAGGGCGTGGAGGTGGTGGGCGAGGGCAGGGACGTGGAGTCGGCCATCCAGGCGATTGCCGACGCGCGACCGGACGTGGTCATTCTCGATGTGCACCTTCCCGGCGGGATGGGCGGCGGCGCACTCGACGTGCTCGACGTCTGCCTGAAGAAGCCCGAGCCCCCTCGCTTCCTCGCCCTATCGGTCTCCGACGCGGCGGAGGACGTGGTCGCGGTCGTTCGCGCCGGCGCCCGCGGGTACGTCACGAAGTCCATCTCCGGCCCCGATCTCACCGACGCCGTCCGGCGAGTCGCGTTGGGGGACGCCGTATTCTCCCCCCGCCTCGCGGGTTTCGTTCTGGATGCGTTTGGCGCCGCGGCGGGGGACGTTGCGGTGGTGGACGAGGACCTCGACAAGCTGACGGCGCGCGAGCAGGAGGTCATGCGACTGATCGCCCGCGGCTACTCCTACCGCGAGGTGGGGGAGAAGCTCTTCATCTCGATCAAGACCGTCGAGACGCACGTGAGCGCCGTGCTCCGCAAACTCCAGCTGTCGAGCCGCCACGAACTCGCACACTGGGCCGCGCAAAGGCGGATCGTCTAGAGCGACGGGAACGTGGGGAGGGCCGAGGGCGTCGCGCTACCCCGCGGACAGGTCCGCCGGGCCGCACACACGGTTTCGTCCGCGCTTCTTCGCCAGACGGAGCGCCTCGTCCGCCTCCCTGACCAGATCCCCGTTCTTGAGGCTTCCGTGTCCTCCGCTCGCGACCCCGGCGCTGATGGTGAGGGTTCGGAAGTCCCAGGAGGCACGCTCGACCGCGCGACGGAACCTTTCCGCCATGATCAGGCCACCAGCGAGAGACGTGCCCGGCAGGATGGCAAGAAACTCCTCGCCCCCGTACCGGGCGACCATGTCTGGCCCCCGGCGTTCCTGTTCGAGCAGGCGGGCGAGGGCGACAAGGGCCGCGTCGCCCTTCGGGTGGCCCAGCGAATCGTTGATGTCCTTGAAGTGGTCGACATCGATCATCACGATGGCGACATCGGTGCCATAGCGCTGCGCGCGCAGGTACTCCACCTTGAGTCGCTCCTGGAGCGCTCGACGGTTGGGGAGGCCCGTGAGGGGGTCCGTCATGGCGGCCTCGATCAGGTGCGACTCGACCGCCTCAAGGTGCTGCTTGCTCTCCTCCAACTCGCCAACGTAGGTCACTTGTGCGAGGACCGTCTCCTCAAGCGCGGCGAAACTCTTGCGCAGGTCCAGTTGCGAGACGATCTCCGACGCCATGATCCGGAGGGCCTCAGCCTGCCCCGGCGTGAGATCTCGCGGAACGGTATCGATGACGCACAGGGTTCCGATGGCATCGCCTTCCGAGGTCACGAGGGGCGCTCCGGCGTAGAAGCGAATATGGGGTTCGCCGAGAACGAGCGCATTCTGGGCGAAGCGCTCGTCTGCGTGAGCATCCCTGATGACCATCACGGAGCCAGGATCCATGATCGCGTGCGCGCAGAAGGCATCTTCGCGAGGCGTCCCACTCAGGGCGAGCCCCACCTTCGCCTTGAACCACTGCCGGTCATCGTCGACAAGACTGATCATGGCGATGGGCGCGTCGCAGACAATCGAGGCCAGTTGGGCGAAGTCGTCATACGAGGTTTCGGGCAACGTGTCGAGGATCTCGTATGCGTGAAGCGCGCGGAGGCGGGCCCGCTCGTTTGCTGGAAGCGGGAAACTCGCCTGCTCCACGGTGCACCGCTCTCTTGACGGCCGGATCGTCGCTCCCGGCGGGACGACGGGGCCACGTGCTCCCTCCAGGTTACCCGTTGGCGGGACGTGACCCTCTAGAGAAACAGGTTGACCGAGCGCCCGATGACGAGGGCGAAGATGACGAGTCCCGAGACCGACTCGACCGCCATCAAGAGCTTCGCGCGGTGGGTCAGCGGCATCGCATCCGTCGGACTGAACGCCGTCGAGGTCCAGAGCGAGGTGAAGAGGTAGTCGAGGAACACGGGACGCCAGTGGGGGACGGCGGGCGAGTCATCCTGGGGGAAGCGGAGCGAGGTGCGGTGCGGGCGGTCAGATCCGCCGCCGGAACGCGCGACCGGTCCGCCCCGGTCGAGTTCCCAGTACATGAGCGCGAACACGATGACGTTGGTGACCCAGACCTGTAGCGCTGACAGGAGGAGTCCGCGCGCGTGGGTTGCCGTCGTGTTGATGAGTTGGTCGATTAGTTGGACGAGGGCAACCTGGTTGGCGACAAGAAGGAGCAGGGTCTGGCCGAGCGACAAGCGCCGCGACCACGGCGTCTGCCGCTGGAAACGCACGGGATTGACGACGATGAGCGGAACGAGCGCCACGAGGCCCGTGGCGATCACGGCGTACCGGAGGCCGGGAAAGAAGGAACTCGGGAGCAGGGCGTACAGAGTGAGCGCGGCGAATAGGGCGACGACGGCCGGCCACCGGTGCTCTTCGAGAACCTCGCGATCGATGCGTGCCGCCACGGCCTCAGTCTAGGCAAGCCGTGGGACGGCGGCTGGTCGCCGCGATGGGTCCGATCCAACGCCTAGACTCGACGCGTCATGGAAGATCTGGTCGAGGGCCTCAACCCCCAGCAGGCCGAGGCCGTCCTCTTCGAGGGGCAGGCCCTCCTCATCGTCGCGGGGGCGGGCTCGGGCAAGACCCGGGTGCTCGCCCATCGCATCGCCCACCTGCTCGCCTCCGGCCGCGCGCGGCCGCACCAGATCCTCGCGATCACGTTCACCAACAAGGCGGCCGCCGAGATGCGCGACCGCGTCGCGGCGCTGGTCGGTCCCGAGTCCCAGGGGATGTGGGTCTCGACCTTCCACTCGGCGTGCGTAAGGATCCTCCGCCGAGAACACGAGGCGGCGGGCCTCTCATCGAGCTTCTCGATCTATGACACCGCCGACTCCGTCAACCTCATGAAGCTCGTCATCAAGGAACTGAATCTGGACTCCAAGAAGTTCACGGCGAAGTCGTTGCTCGCCAGGGTCGGGCAGTTCAAGGACGAACTCGTGGGCCCCGCCGAGGCGCGTGCGGCGACGGAGGCGGCGTCGCGCTTCTCGATCGACCACGCCGCAGGGCAGGCGTACGGCGTCTACCAGGCGAGGCTCGAGGCGTCGAACGCCATGGACTTCGACGACATCATCGTGAAGACCGTGCGCCTGCTCCAAGACGCACCCGATGCGGCCGCGAAGTACCGCGAGCGCTTCCGACACGTGCTCGTGGACGAGTACCAGGACACCAACCACGCCCAATACGTCTTGATCCGAGAACTGGTGCGCGCTGCGGAGGAGGGCGGGCCTCCGGCCGAGTTGACGGTCGTGGGCGACGCCGACCAGAGCATCTACGCGTTCCGCGGCGCCTCCATCAGGAACATCCTCGAGTTCGACGCGGACTATCCCGCCGCCAAGGTCATCCGGTTGGAGCAGAACTACCGTTCCACTCAGACGATTCTGAGCGCGGCCAACGCCGTCATCGCGAACAACGCCGGTCGCGTCCCGAAGAACCTGTGGACGGACGCTGGCGCGGGGAACAGCATCGTCGGCTATGCGGGGGACACCGAGCAGGACGAGGCCCAGTTCATTGCCGATGAGATCTCGCGCCTCGTCCGCGAAGACGGGGTGGCGCCGTCCGATGTCGCCGTGATGTACCGCGCAAACGCCCAGTCGCGCGCGATCGAGGAGCGGTTCGTCCGCTCGGAGCTCCCCTATGTCATTGTCGGCGGCACGCGATTCTACGAGCGGCGTGAGGTCAAAGACATGCTCGCCTACCTCGCGGCGGTGGTGAACCGCGACGACGACATCGCCATGCGGCGCATAGTCAACACGCCCAGACGCGGCATCGGGGACGCTGCGGTCGAGGCGATCGACGCCCTCGCGAGGGGTGTGGGGATCTCGTTCGGCGCGGCGGTCGAGCGCCTGGACGAGGTGGCGGGCCTCGCACCGCGCTCCCGGGCGGCGGTCGAAGGCTTCGCGCGACTCATGGACGACCTTCGCGGCCTCGCACGGGACAACGGCCCGGCGGGGGTCCTGGACGCGATCGCGGACCGTTCCGGAATGCTCGCTGCCCTCCGCGCAAGCGACGACCCGCAGGATGCCAGCAGGATCGAGAACGTCATGGAACTCGTCGCGGTGGGAAGGGAGTTCGGGGAGGAGAACCCCGCCGGGACGCTTTCGGAGTTCCTTGAGAAGGTCGCGCTCGTTGCGGACGCCGATTCCCTCCCGGCCGCCGATGGCTCCGGTGGAGTCGTCACACTCATGACCCTTCACACCGCGAAGGGGCTCGAATACCCGGTCGTCTTCGTCACGGGGTTGGAAGAGGGAACTTTTCCTCACGTGCGTTCGCTTGAGTCGGTCCAGGACCTGGAGGAGGAGCGTCGCCTTGCCTATGTAGGCCTGACGCGCGCGCGCGAGCGCCTCTACCTCACCCGCGCGGAGGTGCGCTCGAGTTGGGGCGCGCCGCAGTACTTCTCGGCTTCGAGGTTCGCGGAGGAGATCCCTGCGGAACTCGTCGAGTGGCGTCGCTCGGAGACGTCGACGGCCGCGCTTCGCGCCAAGGGGGATCGGTATGGCTCGCGTGCAGGAGGGTGGTCCAGCGCGTACGGCGTGCGTTCCGATGGCGATGAAGACGTCTACTCGCGCGCCGGGGCGGCCGCGACGCGCAGGGTCCCGCCGTCTCCGCCCGGGGTGGCGCCATCCGCTGCGCTCGGACTCGAGATTGGCGACAGGGTAAGCCACGATCAGTACGGGCTCGGCACGGTCGTCGTCCTCGAGGGCGACGGGAAGAACGCCGTTGCCAAGGTGGACTTCGGCAGCGCCGGGGTCAAGCGACTCCTCCTGAGGTTCGCTCCCATGACGAAGCTCTAGCGGCAGGGGCCATCTGCACGGGGACCCCGTAGCGGCAACTAGGCTGGTGCCAATCGGCGGAGGGCCGAAGTCCTGGAGCGACACCAAGGGAAACATGCAAACGTCTGGCAACAAGGTGGCAATCGTGGGAGCGGGCGCCGTCGGGGCGACGCTCGCCTACGCGGGCCTGATGCGTGGATTCGCGCGCACGGTCGCCCTCTACGACATCAACCCCGCAAAGGTCGAGGCCGAGGTCCTCGACCTCGCGCAGGGCGTCCAGTTCATGCCCCAGGCGGACGTGGTCGGATCGGATCAGGTCGAAGTCTGCGCGGGCGCCGACGTCGTGGTGATTACGGCGGGCGCGAAGCAGCAGCCCGGCCAGAGCCGACAGGATCTCGCGGGGGCGACGATCGGCCTTATGGATCGGATCGTCCCGCCGCTGCTTGCGGTGGCACCCGAGGCGATCTTCATCTTCGTGACGAATCCCGTAGACGTTGTCACGTACGCGGCGATCAAGAAGTCGGGGTACGAGGCTCGGCGCATGTTCGGCTCCGGCACCGTCCTCGACTCGTCACGCCTGCGGTACCGGGTGGCGCAGGAGTGCGGAGTCGCGATCGCGAACGTTCACGCGTACATCGCCGGGGAGCACGGCGACTCTGAGGTCGCGTTGTGGTCCTCCGCATCGATCGGTGGACTGCCCCTGACCGAGTTCCGCGGGCCCGACGGCGCTGTCATCATGACGCCCGACAAGTGCGAGCAGATCCAGCGCGAGGTGAAGGAGTCGGCGTACAAGATCATCGAGGGTAAGGGTGCCACGAACTACGCCATCGGCATTGCGGGGGCGCGGATCGTCGAGGCCGTCCTCCAGGATCAGAACCGCGTGCTTCCCGTGTCGTCGCTGATCGAGTTCCCCGGCGTAGGCGAGGTGTGTATGTCCATGCCGGCCGTCGTCGGACGCGGGGGTGTGAGCTACCGCGTCAACGTCCCTCTCAACGGCGAGGAACACGCCGCGCTCGAGGCATCCGCGAGGTCGATCCGCGAGGTGGCCGAGAGGTTCGGCGCGGGCTACTTGGCGAAGAAGCCCGCGAAGACGTCGTACAACTCGCGCGGGTAGAGGTACTCGTACGTGCCGAGCCCGATCGCCAGGAATCCCACGCAGATCGCGAAGATCGCCCTGCCGCGTCCGCCCTCGCCTCGGAGCGCCTTGCTGACGCCTGCGAATCCGAGCAGCACCGCGAGGAACCCCAAACCTCCTGCGGCATACGTCACGTAGGCGTCGTAGTCCGTGCCGAGACCGTACACCGAGGCCGCGGTTACCAGCAGTGCGAGGAATCCGAAGAGGCTCGCCAACTTCGAAGGGGTCGAAGGCCCGGACGACGGGATCGAGTCGTAGGGGTCGCGGGCCCCCTTGGTTCCGCGGGTCGCCGGAATGTCATCCACATCCAGCCTCACGGGGCTCTGCCCGGTTGGCGGGAACGGTGTCGCCCCCAGCGCGCCTCCGGGCTGGAAGGTCCGATGCGCCCCCGTCGATGGGCCGGAGGCAAGGGGAGTCGCCTGCGCCGGCACGAAGCCGCCCTGGGCCGGACCTCCTTGCACGGGCGAGAAGCCGCCCTGGGCCGGACCTCCTTGCACGGGCGAGAAGCCTCCCTGGGCCGGACCTCCTTGCACGGGTGAGAAGCCGCCCTGGGCCGGACCGTCTTGCACGGGCGAGAACTTGCCCTGGGCGGGACCCCCTTGCCCGGGCGCGACGCCACTCTGAACCGCCGGGCCTCCCTGGCCGGGTTGCGCGCTCCCAGGACGACCGCTTGGAAGGAAGACCCCGGGGCCAGCTTGTACCTGAGCGGCTCCCGCGCCACCAACACCCTGGGCGGGCTGTTGTGCAGGGTGGACGTGTTGAGTCCAACGCTGTCCGTCCCAGTAGCGCAATTGGCCCGGAGTCTGGGGGTCCGGGTACCAGTTCGCCGGTGGCAGCGACGATGGTGGCGTTGTCATGATGTCTCCAAAGTGGGTACTCCCAATCCTGCCCTATCGCGACGATACCGGAGTGGGTGGCGAGATCGGAGCGAAACCGCGCCGATACCGGAAGTCCGTCCCGTTGCCGTGTCTCGCATGATCACTCCCGCCCGTCTAGACGCCTGTTGCCGCCGACGCCTGGTGACGAGCGTGGGGGTCGGGACGCCCTCGCGCCCCGACCCCCACGCTCGCCTCGTTCGCTAGACCAGTGCGGGCTCGAGTTCGGCCTCTCGACTGGGCTCTATGCGACCCTCGAAGCTCAGGGAGGGGAGCCACGAGAGCCACGTGGGGAGATACCAGTTCGCCTTGCCAAGGAGGGTCATGAGGGCGGGAACCAGGATGGTTCGGACGAGCGTCGCGTCAAGGATGACGGCCGCGCCGAGCCCGAAGCCCATCTGGGCGAATTCCGCGAGATCGCCTATCGCGAATCCAGCGAACACCGCCACCATGATGAGCGCGGCGCCCGTGATGAGGGCCCCGGTACGGCTGAGTCCCTGCACCACGGCGACCTTCGTGTCGCCCTGGGTGTCGTAGCTCTCCTTGATTCGGCTCAGCAGGAACACGTGGTAGTCCATGGAGAGCCCAAAGAGGACGGCGAACAGGAACAGCGGGATCCATGGCGCGATCCCGTCGACCTGCGGCAGTCCAAGGATGCCCGCACCCCAGCCGTACTGGAACACGGCCACGAGCAGGCCGTAGGCCGCCCCGGTCGAGAGCAGGTTGAGCACGATGCCGGTCGCGGGTATCACGACGGATCGGAACCCGATCAACAGGAGGATGAAGCTCGCGCCGAGGACGTACGCCATCACCCCCGGCGTGGAATCGAGGATGACGTCGCGTGAACTCGTGGGCGCCCCAGTTGCCACCGCCGAGCGAGGCGGTCGCGCCGGTTCCAGCGAGAGCCGGCAGGGACGATCTCGTCGTGAAGCCGGTGATCGCCTCCTCCGAGCGTCGGTCGGACGAGTCGTAGACGTCCTTGGTGTCGATGAACACGACCGCGCCGCGGTCGTCGATCGTCGTCTCGGCGAAGCCGGGGTCGGCCTCGATCGTGCGCGGCCAGCGCCTCGATCGCCGCCCCAGATCCCGAGGCGTTCTCGATCGCGATGTCGTGCCCGACCGGCCCCACCCGAAGTCCTCCACCAGGATGTCCTGCGCCTGGCGATCGGGGTTGTCCGCGGGGAGGGCATCGAGCCCGGGAAGGCGAGGCGCATTCCGAGGCGGGTGCCGCCAGCGTGAGCAGAATCGCGATGCCGAGGCCCGCGGCGATCCACGGGCGGCGGATCACGGCGCGAGCAAGCGCCGCCCAGCGCTTGGGTTCCCGGCCGGGGTGTGCCGTCGGGAATCCGCCCGCTTGATTGACGCGGTCTCCCAGGAGGCGCAGGAGTGCGGGAAGGAGCGTGAGCGCCGCGAGCACCGACGCGATCGCGACGAGAATCGCGCCGCCGCCAAGGCTCCTCATGAGGGTGCTGGGGACGAGGAGCATGCCAGACAGGGCGATGATCACGGTCAGGCCGGAGAACAGCACCGCGCGGGTCGCTGTCGCCACCGGCGACGGTGATGGCGTCTAGGATCGTCACGCCCCTTCGACCGCTCCTCCCGGAACCGTTGGACGACGATCAGCGTGTAGTCGATGCTCAGCGCGAGGCCCATCATTGTGATCATGTTCACGATGAAGAACGACATTTCGAACGCCTGCCCGACGACGGCGGTCACCCCGACGGCCACGGCGATCGACACGAGGCCGAGGATGATCGGCACGCCCGCGGCGACGAGCGCGCCGAAGACGATCGCGAGGATCATGAGGGCGATGCCGATCCCGATCACCTCGCCGCGGACGAGCGTCTGCTCCGCGACCGCGTCGAACGACGACGCCGGCGCTGGCTTACCGAACGGCAGCACGCGGAACTCGGCGGTCGTAGCCGAAGCGGCCGCGTCGTTGATCGCGCGTCCGAGCGCGCTCTCGGCTCTCCCGTCCAGCTTGGCGACTTCGACCGTCACGAGCGCGGTGTAGCCGCTCTCCGAGACCGGGAAGGGCGCCTCCTGCGTCGGCGTCGAAACGTCGATGACCCCCGCGACCCCCCGCATCGCGGCCGCGACGTCGTCGAGGTCCGCGGCGAAACTCGCGTCGCCGAAGCGCGACGAGTCGGATGTGACGATGATCGTCTCCGTCGCGGTGCCGACATTGGTGGAGCGGTACTGGTCGATCAGCGTCTGCACCTGCTCCGACTCGGTCGGAGTGAGGAGGCGCTCTTCCTGCGTAAGGGCGCTTCCGAGGAAGCTTGCGGCATAGATGGACGCGGCGAGAGCGACGAGCCCAGACGCCGACGGTCCGCCACGGGCGTATGGCGGATGCGCGCGCGATCCGTTCCGTGAATCCGATACTCATGATTTCTCCATTGATAGTGCTGATGCCTGCACACACTGTCCCGGCCGGTCCAGATCGCCGCCATGGGGGAGCACCCCCATCCGCACCCTGGAACTGCCGAGGTTCCGATCGGCCAAGGGGCGCCCCCGGAACTCGTTTTGACGCTACGGGCGGCGCCCTTCCGCCACAGCCCGCGTGCGAGCGAACCTGCGCCGCCGAACGAGGGACATTCCGGTGACCCCGACGGGGGAGGGAACCTCAGGGTTCCCCCGGACGGGGGAGTAGCTTCTGCGCGTCAGGGTGAGGACGCGCGGCGCCGCTTCCGGCACCATGGGGCTATGAGTTTCCTCCGCCGCGTGTACGCGCCCATGGCCTCGCGCCGGCGAGCTCCCTGAACTCACGGAGCGAGAGACCGAGGTGCTCAGGTTGCTCGCGCGGGGCCCGGAGCGCGCGAACGTTAGTCGGCGGCGTCGCCCCTGCGATTCCTGGATGAAGACGGGCGTCCCGAGGCCGACGAGGCCGGCGATCTCGACGATCGCGTCGTTAGCGACGCGGACGCAGCCGTGTGATGCGGCGGTGCCTAGCAACTGGGGCTCGTTGGTCCCGTGGATCGCCACCTGAGGGGGACCGCCCGCGAAGGAGGTGAGCGTGTCGGAGTAGCCGGAGAGCCCGATGGCGTAGGCGCCGTAGACACCGTTGGGGTTCGCAAACTCCAGGGGGTCGGTGATGTAGAAGAGCCCCGTCGGCGTTGGGGTCGCATCGGCACCGATGACGGCGGGCGTCGAGACGAGTACCTCGTCGCCCCTGCGAAGCTCGACGATCTTCTCGTCGAGGAAGACGTGGAGCGAGAGGTCCGTCGAGGAGGTGGTCACGTCGATCGCGCGAATCCACCCGGTGGTCCCGTTCGGCTCAAGGGGGAGAAGAACCTTGAGCCACTCGACGTCGCCGATTCCGGTGACATCGAGGGCGAGCAGCGTGAGGGGCTGACCGTAGTAGCTCCATTTCCCGAGCGTGCGAGCTGGCGTCGGATCACCGGGCGCAGCGTAGACGCTCAGCGTCTCGACCGTGGTGGCGGCGATGATGTCCCCCGGTTGGACGCTCGGCGTGACGATCGGGCTCGGTGCCACCGCAGTCGGGCTCGCCGTGCTCGATGCGGCCGGAGACGGCGTCGTGACGGGGGAGGCGACGTTCGAACCCATGTGCGCCGAGAGCGCCCACGCTGTGCCGAGTCCGAGTCCGGCCATGCCCGCGACGACCGCCCTAACGATGGGCCACGTCATCTGGCGACCGCGGATCGTCGGAAGGTTCACCCGCAGTCGGGCGAAGTCCGCCCTGGAGGGAAATCTCACCCGGCGATCCTAGCCCGTGACGGCCGATCGGCACGTTACGAGAAGACTTGCGTCGCGCGGTAAGTCACTGAAGGCGGCTGCGGAACGCCACGCCTCCGGCACCATCGTTGCATTACGTGGCCGACATGGGAGGGGGATAGCCTGGGTCCCGGTGCCCCGGCGTCGGCACGGGCGCCCCGAGAGTGAAGAAGGACTCGATGGACCTCTACGAATACCAAGCACGCGACCTGTTCGAACGCCACGGCGTTCCCGTCCTCAAGGGAATCGTCGCCACGACCCCGGCCGACGCCCGGGCGGCCGCCGCGAAGATCGGCGGCACCGTCGTCGTCAAGGCGCAGGTCAAGGTCGGCGGTCGCGGCAAGGCGGGAGGCGTCAAGCTCGCGCACTCGCCCGAGGAGGCGGAGGCAGCGGCCGAAGCGATCCTCGGCATGGATATCAAGGGACACACGGTCCGCCGCGTGATGATCGCCGCCGGCGCGAAGATCGAGGAGGAATACTACTTCTCGCTCCTACTCGATCGCTCCACGCGCCGCTACCTCGCGATGTGTTCCGTCGAGGGCGGCGTCGAGATCGAGGTGCTCGCGGTCGAGCGTCCCGACGCGCTCGCCAAGATCGACGTGGACCCGCAGGTGGGCATCGACGCGGCGAAGGCGGCCGAGATCGTGAAGATTGCGGGCTTCGCGGACGACGTCGCGGGCGCCGTCGCGGACGCGCTCGTCAAGCTCGGCGAGGTCTACGCGGGAGAGGATGCCACCCTGGTGGAGGTCAACCCGCTGGTGCGCACCGCGGACGGCGCGATCATCGCCCTCGACGGCAAGGTCACTCTCGACGACAACGCCGCGTTCCGCCACCCGGACCACGCGGCGCTCGTGGACATCGACGCCACGGATCCGCTCGAGCGCCTCGCGGGCGAGAAGGGCCTCAACTACGTCAAGCTCGACGGCGAGGTCGGCATCATCGGCAACGGCGCGGGCCTGGTGATGTCCACGCTCGACGTCGTCGCACTCGCGGGCAAACCCTTCGGGACGAAGCCGGCCAACTTCCTCGATATCGGAGGCGGAGCTTCTGCGCAGGTGATGGCCGACGGGCTCGAGGTCATCCTGGGGGACGCCCAGGTCAGGAGCGTCTTCGTTAACGTCTTCGGTGGGATCACGTCGTGTGTGGAGGTGGCGCGCGGCATCGTCGCCGCGCTCGAGATCCTCGGCGACGCGGCGACCAAGCCCATCGTCGTCCGCCTGGACGGCAACAGCGTCGCCGAGGGCCGCGAGATCCTGGCGGCGGCGAAGCATCCCCTCGTCACCGTGGTCGACACCATGGACGAGGCGGCCGCGAAGGCCGCCGAACTCGCGGCCGCGTAGGAGCAGAGCCATGACGATCTTCCTGAACTCCGAATCCCGCGTGATCGTCCAGGGCATGACGGGCTCCGAGGGCCAGAAGCACACGGCCCGTATGCTCGCTGCAGGCACCCAGATCGTGGGCGGCGTCAACCCGCGCAAGGCGGGCGAGTCCGTGACCTTCGACGTCAACGGCGAGTCGCGCACGATTCCCGTCTTTGGCACGGTTGCCGAGGCGATGGCCACGAAGGGGGCGGACGTGTCCGTCGTCTTCGTCCCGCCGCCGCACGCCAAGGCCGCCGTGACGGAGGCGATCGACGCGGCGATGCCGCTCGTCGTGATCATTACCGAGGGCATTCCCGTGGCCGACACCGCCGCGTTCACCGCGTACGCGCTCGAGAAGGGCACGCGCACCCTTGGCCCGAATTGCCCCGGCGTCATCTCGCCCGGCCAATCGAACGTGGGCATCACGCCGGCGACCATCACCGGCCCCGGCCCGATCGGGCTCGTCTCCAAGTCCGGAACCCTGACCTACCAGATGATGCACGAGCTGCGGGACCTCGGTTTCACCACGTGCGTCGGCATCGGCGGCGACCCCGTCGTCGGCACCACCCACATCGACTGCCTCGCGGCGTTCGAGGCGGACCCTGACACCAAGGCGATCGTCATGATCGGCGAGATTGGCGGGGACGCGGAGGAGCGCGCCGCCGCGTACATCAGGGAGCACGTGACCAAGCCCGTCGTGGGATACGTCGCGGGTTTCACGGCGCCCGAGGGCAAGACCATGGGCCACGCCGGAGCGATCGTCTCCGGCTCCGCAGGTACGGCCGAGGCCAAGCGCGTGGCGCTCGAGGCCGCGGGCGTCCGGGTTGGCACCACCCCGTCCGAGACCGCCCGCCTCGCGCGAGAGATCCTGCGCGGCTGAGGCGGACCACGCCGAACCGCTGGCGGTTCGGTCCCCCCCGAGCGGCGACGGGAGAGCGACGATAGGGCCGTGGACCGTACGCTTCGCTCCGACCTCCGCGCGTTTGCCGCGCGAGCAGGAGACGCCGTGCCCGGATGGGTGGGTGGCGCCATGGCCGGCCTCCAGTCGGCCCTCCTCTCTGCGGGCGCCATCGTCGCCGTCGCGCTCGCCGTCGCCGCGGCCTCGGCCCCGGCCGATGGAACGGCCGGCATTGACTGGGAGGGCTGCCGCGGCCGCGGGCGTTCGCGTCTGGCTCCTTGCCCACGCCGTCGCGGCGGGCACCGCCGACCGCATCCGTCGGTCTTGTCCCCCTCGGCCTGACGCTCGTCTTCGCTTCCCTTGCCGCTGGCCTTGCGCGCCGCTTCGCTGTCCCGACGACGGGGAGTTGGCTCGCCTTCACGGCGACGTACGCGACGTGCGCCGCATTGATCGCCTCGGCGTCCGACGCGACCGCGACCGCGCCCCACGCCGTGGTTCGCGCGGCCCTGGTCGGGACGCTCATTGCGGGCGGGGGAGCGGGCGCCGGACTTCGGCGAGCCGGTTGGCTTCGCGGCGCGGCTGCGGGTGCGGGTCGGCTTCCGGCGTGGCTCGCCGCTGGAGTCAGGCTCGGCGTGGCGACCGCGCTCGGTCTCTGGGCCGCGGGGGCAATCGCTTTCTGCTTCTGGACCGTGGCGGGGTGGTCCGAGATTGCTCGGGTTGCGGGGACCCTGGACGCCGATCCGGTCGGCACGCTCGCCCTGGCGATCGGCGAGGCGGCCTACGCCCCTACCCTCGCGGTGTGGGGCGTCGCGTGGCTCGCGGGGCCCGGTTTCTCCGTCGGCACAGGGACCGAGTACGCGCCCGGACACCTGACGACGGCGCCGCTGCCATCCGTCCCGATTCTTGGAGCGCTCCCCCACGGCGCGGGCGGGTTACTGGTACTCGCGCCGCTCGTGATCATCGTGGTTGCGGTCGGTGCTCGCTCACTCGCCCAGCGATTCGTGGAGCGGCCCGCAGTGCGCGTGCAGGTGGTCGCCGTCGCGACGGTGGCGGTTCTCGCCGCGGCGGCGGCGATGGCCGCGCGCGGCTCGCTAGGGGGCGGGCGGCTCGAAAGCGTCGGCCCGTCTCCGCTCGCGATGGCGATCTGGGTGGGCGCTCTCGTGGCGTTGGGATTCGCCGGGAGAGGCGTCGCCGCGAAGTTGACGGCCCTTAGCTCGCCGAGGGCGAGCTCGCCTCGCTCACCGAAGGCGAGGGAGAAGGGGATACGGGAATCCCGAGGCGATGCGCCCGCGCGTTCACCGCGTCCCGAAACTCCCGGTCACACGCGGCCGTCGCCCCCACCGTGATCGCATTGCCCCGGCACTGCTGGTAGGCCTCGAACTCCCGGTAGAACACCACCTCGGCGGCGTAGGTCAGCACGAGCCCTCCGCAGATCATGAGGCCCGCCCCCATCGTCACCCAGAACACCATCGTCGCGGTGCGGCGCATCTTGACCAGGGCGACGATCGTGACGACCGAGGCTGCGACGCTCGCGGGGACTCCGATCAGAGTCCAGGGCAGCGGGAGCATCGTTGCGAAGACGGCGATCACCAGGAGGTAGGCGAACCATCGTACGAGGCGCAGCGCGGGGAGGGAAAGGCGCGGCGGGGTTGGGGCGGGATTCACGGGGATCCTTGCGTAGGTGAGGTAACCAGCATGCCGATAGGGTCGGGATGTGACAAGCGATTCGCCCCCTGCCTCGGTCGTGGTCCTGATCTCGGGAGCGGGAACCACGATGGCGGCGATTCTCGAAGCCGCGAAGGGACCAGGAGTACGGGGCGCGGGTTGCTGCGGTCATCTCGGATCGAGCGGCGGCGCCGGGGCTTGACGTTGCTCGCGCCGCGAACGTGCCCACCGCCGTCGTGGCGCTCGCGGAGTTCCCGAGTCGCGAGGACTGGAATCGCGGGGTCAGGGAGGCCATCGACGCCTTCTCCCCGGACCTCGTCGTCCTCGCGGGTTTCATGAAGATCCTCTCCCCCGCGACCGTTGACCACTACTCCGGGCCGCATCCTCAACACGCATCCGGCGCTCCTGCCGTCCTTTCCCGGCGCCCACGGGGTCCGCGACGCGCTCGCGTACGGGGTCAAGGTGACGGGGTGCACGGTGATCCTTGTCGACGACGGCGTCGACACCGGACCGATCGTCGCCCAGGCGACCGTAGACGTCCTCCCGGACGACTCCGAGGAGACGCTTCACGAACGGATCAAGACCGTCGAGCGAGCGCTCGTCGTCGACACCGTCCACGCGCTCGTGACGCGTGGATGGACCGTCGAGGAACGCCGCGTCCTGCTCGGAGCTCCAGGAAAGGACAAGTCATGAAGGACCGTCAACCGGTGCGCAGGGCCCTCGTGTCCGTGTACGACAAGTCCGGCCTCGATGCCCTGGCGCGGGGCCTGGCCGACGCTGGCGTCGAGCTGGTCTCGACGGGAAGCACGGCCGCGCGCATCGCCACCGCCGGCGTTCCGGTTACCAAGGTGGAGGACGTCACCGAGTTTCCCGAGTGCCTAGATGGCAGGGTCAAGACCCTCCACCCGCGGATCCACGCGGGAATCCTCGCGGATCGCCGGCTCGAGTCCCACGTGAGCCAACTCGAGGCCATGGGCATCGCGCCGTTCGACCTCGTGGTGTGCAACCTCTACCCGTTCGCCGCCACGGTCGCGTCGGGCGCGGCCCCGGACGAAGTGATCGAGCAGATCGACATCGGCGGGCCGTCGATGGTGCGCGCCGCCGCGAAGAACCACCCGAGCGTCGCCGTGATCGTCAATCCCGCCGAGTACGACGCGGCTCTCGCCGCGATCGCCGCGGGAGGTTTCACCCTCGCCGAGCGTCAGGCGCTTGCGGTCGAGGCGTTCCGGCACACGGCCACCTACGACATCCACGTCGCCTCGTGGATGGGAGCGGTGATCTCCGCGGACGATGAGGGGACGGGCTTCCCCGGCTGGGTGGCCATGAGCGCCAAGCGCCGAACCGCGCTCCGCTATGGAGAGAACCCGCACCAGGCGGCCGCGCTGTATGTCGACGAGGCGTCCGAGGGGGGCATCGCGAACGCGGAGCAGCTCCACGGCAAGGAGATGTCGTACAACAACTACGTCGACGTCGACGCCGCGTGGCGGGCGGCGCACGACCACGACGGGATCACTGTCGCCGTCGTCAAGCACGCCAACCCCTGCGGCATTGCGGTGGGCTCGTCCGTCGCCGACGCTCACGCCAAGGCGCACGCATGCGACCCGGTTTCGGCGTACGGGGGCGTCATTGCCTCGAACCGTGAGGTGACGGCCGTCGCGGCGAGCCAGATCGCGGAGATCTTCACGGAGGTGATCGCCGCTCCGTCGTACGAGCCGGAGGCCCTCGATATCCTCACCAAGAAGAAGAATCTACGGATCCTCGTGGTGCATGGCGGTCGGGGACCCGGCGAGTACCGCCCGATCTCCGGCGGGCTGCTGCTGCAGCAGGCGGACCGGATCGACGCCCCGGGCGACGACCCGAAAACGTGGACGCTCGCGGCCGGACCAGCGGTGTCGCCCGAAGTACTCGGCGACCTTGAGTTCGCCTGGAGGGCGGTGCGCTCAACCAAGTCGAACGCGATCCTGCTCGCCAAGGGCGGTGCCTCCGTCGGCGTCGGTATGGGTCAGGTCAACCGGGTTGACGCGTCCAAGCTCGCCGTCGCCCGCGCGGGTGCGGAGCGCGCGAAGGGTGCGGTTGCCGCGTCGGACGCGTACTTCCCGTTCGCCGACGGTTTCCAGATCCTTGCGGACGCCGGCGTGGTTGCCGTCGTCGAGCCGGGAGGCTCGATCCGGGACGCAGAGGTGATCGATGCCGCTGCGGCCGCGGGCGTCTCTCTCTACTTCACCGGCACCCGGCACTTCTTCCACTAGGCCCACCCCGTGACCCCCCACTCGCGAGTCCCCGTGTGGCTGCCGCTCGTCGCGGTCGCGTTGGGCGTAGCGGTGATGATGTACACGACGGTGGTCGTCGGCATGTGGATTCTCGCGGGCATGGCCCTCGCCGAGGCGATCGCGCGGGGGCTGGGCTGGGAGTGGGCCACCGTGCGGGTGCGCCGCAGGGGCGTCGACGCCGCGATCCTTGCGTCCTTCGCCATCCTCCTCGCCGTTCTCGCCTCCTCGGGGGTTCTCGACTAGCCAACGCCTCGGCGTGAGAGGGGCCCGGTCGGCGTAAGCCGACCGGGCCCCTCTCGGTGGAGATACGGCTACAACTCCTGAGCGTCCGCCTTTTCGAGGGCGATCAGGTCTTCGACCGGACCGAAGCCGCGGAAGAGCAGGCCGACGAAGGCTCCCGCGACCAGCATGACAACCCACCACAGCCAGAGTTGGCTGAGCGACTCGTTCGTGACCACGCCGGTCGTCGCATCCGCGACGCGGGCGAAGACCGCGGTGGCCGAGGCCCGCGCCGGGTTGAGTCCCGCGTTCGTGAGCGGCACGGCGAGCATGACGAGCACGCCGATGCCGATCCCGATGGCCGCGGGGGCCTGCGCCTTCGACGCGCGCTTGGACGTCGCGCCGAGGACGACGGCGATGAGGAGCCCCGTGGCGATGAATTCGATGAGCGCGGCGGGGAACATTGCCACCTGCGAAGGGGACTGGGTCCCATAACCGATCGACGCGTACTGCATGACGAGCCCCGTCGACGGCTCGCCCGCGGCGACGTCGCCGATTCCGGTGAAGGTGCCCGAGAAGTACATGACGAGCCCACCCGCGCCGATCGCGCCGGCAAGCTGGGCGAGGATGTAGAGGGCGACGTCCCGGCCGGGGAAACGTCCCGCGACCCAGAGGCCGACGGTGATCGCGGGGTTGAAGTGCGCGCCCGAAATCGGGCCGATGACGGCGACGAGCACAAAGAGCGGAAGGCCCCAGGCGAGCCCCGATGAGAGGCGTCCGTCGTTCGTGTTGGTGAGGAGCAAAGCGAAGACGGAGATCCCGAGGCCCGCGAGCATGAAGAAGAAGGTCCCGAGGAACTCCGCGAAGAGGCGTCCGACGAAGGTGGGGCCTGCCGACTCGTCAACAACCCACGTGTCGTCGTTGATGCTGGGCATGATCTCCGCAGCGTTCGACTGCGGCGCATTCTTGGCCATGGTGGTCCGATCTGTGAGGGGGAAGCGGTCGTCGCTTCTCCGCACATCCTGCCACGCCCTGCGTAGGGGCGGCGTAGGAGATTCCGCGCGCTCACGACCCCTCGCATCCGTAAGTTAGCCTGGGCAGTGCACGCGTCGCGTAGAACGAGGAGAAGTTGCATGGGCAAGATCAAGGTCGCCGGACCCGTCGTCGAACTCGACGGAGACGAGATGACGCGCATCATCTGGCAACTCATTAGGGACAGGCTGATCCTTCCCCATCTCGACGTTGACCTGCACTACTACGACCTCTCGATCGAGAACCGCGACGCTACCGAGGACCAGGTGACGATCGACGCCGCTCGCGCGATCGGGGAGCATGGAGTCGGCGTCAAGTGCGCGACGATCACCCCGGACGAGGCGCGCGTCGAGGAATTCGGCCTCAAGAAGATGTGGAAGTCGCCGAACGGGACCATCCGCAACATCCTCGGCGGCGTCGTCTTCCGCGAGCCCATCGTCATCTCGAACGTCCCGCGCCTCGTGCCCGGCTGGACCAAGCCCATCGTCATCGGGCGTCACGCCCACGGCGACCAGTACAAGGCGACGGACTTCAAGGTTCCCGGCGCGGGTAGCGTCACGCTCACATACACCCCGGATGACGGATCGCAGCCGATCGAGATGGAAGTCGTGAACATGCCCGAGGGCGGCGGGGTCGTCATGGGGATGTACAACTTCAACGAGTCGATCCGCCGACTTCGCGAGGGCCTCGTTGCGGTACGGCCTGGACCGCAAGTACCCGGTCTACCTCTCGACCAAGAACACGATCCTCAAGGCCTACGACGGCGCGTTCAAGGACATCTTCGCCGACGTCTTCGAACGGGAGTTCAAGGCGGACTACGACAAGGCGGGGCTGACGTATGAGCATCGGCTGATCGACGACATGGTCGCGGCCGCCATGAAGTGGGAGGGCGGGTACGTCTGGGCGTGCAAGAACTACGACGGCGACGTCCAGTCGGATACCATCGCGCAGGGGTTCGGTTCGCTCGGGCTGATGACCTCGATTCTGGTGACGCCGGACGGCAAGACGGTCGAGGCGGAGGCCGCGCACGGCACGGTGACGCGTCACTACCGCGAGCACCAGAAGGGCAACCCCACCTCGACGAATCCGATCGCGTCGATCTTCGCCTGGACCGGGGGCCTCAAGCATCGCGGCAAACTCGACGGCACGCCCGAGGTCACGGCCTTCGCCGCGACGCTCGAAGACGTGGTGATCACCACCGTGGAAGGCGGACACATGACGAAGGACCTCGCGCTCCTCATAGGGCCGAACCAGGAGTATCAGACGACCGAGGACTTCCTCGCGACGGTCGACGCCAACCTCGCCGCGTCACTCGATAGCGCCTCTGCCAGTAGCGGGGTGCTCGCGTGAGCGCGCCGAGCCCCATCCGGCTCACCCTGACGGGGGCGGCGGGCCAGATCGGCTACGCGCTCCTGTTCCGCATCGCCTCCGGACAGATGTTCGGTCCCGAGGTGCCCGTGGCGCTTCGACTCCTTGAGGTGACCCCCGCGCTGAAGGTGGCCGAGGGCGCCGCGATGGAACTTGCGGACTGTGCGTTCCCCTTGCTCGCGAGCGTCGATATCTTCGACGATGCCACCGCGGCCTTTGACGGCGCGAACGTCGGCCTGCTCGTCGGCGCGCGTCCCCGCGGCCCTGGCATGGAACGCGCGGATCTCCTCGAGGCGAACGGCGGAATCTTCGGCCCGCAGGGTGCGGCGATCAATGCCGGTGCGGCGGACGACGTGCGCGTTCTCGTCGTCGGCAACCCCGCGAACACGAATGTGCTGATCGCCTCCGCGCACGCGCCGGACGTCCCCGCGACTCGCTTCACCGCGATGACGCGCCTTGATCACAACCGGGCGGTCGCGCAGCTCGCGCTCAAGACCGGCGCCTCCACTCGCGACATCCGAAACGTGATCATCTGGGGCAATCACTCGGCCAAGCAGTACGCGGACATCGCCCACGCGACCATCGGCGGCGCTCCCGCGCCCCGGGTGGTCGGGGACGAGGCCTGGGTGCGCGACGTCTTCGTTCCTACCGTCGCGAAGCGGGGGACGGCGATCCTCGAGACGAGGGGATCGTCCTCCGCGGCATCCGCGGCGAACGCGATCGTCGACCATGTGCGCGACTGGGTGGCCGGGACGCCCGACGGGGAGTGGACCTCGGCGGCGCTCTCTTCTGACGGCTCCTATGGGGTCACCGAGGGGCTCTTCTCGTCCTATCCCGCAGTGTCGAAGGCCGGCGCCTGGGAGGTCGTTGAGGGCCTCGAGATCGGCGACTACGCGCGCGGCAAGATCGACGAGTCCGTCGCTGAGCTGCGGGAGGAACGCGACGCTGTCGCTGCGCTCGGCTTGATCTAGGCGCGTTCTCCTAGATCTTTTGCCACGCTGCGCGCGCGGTCGTATTCTTGCGGGGGCACGAGGGTGCGCGACGCCGTCGCGGGGTGCCTGCAGACGGGGCGGTGGTGGCGGTGGTTCGGGCTGGGGGACGACGGGTTCGTTTTGCAGGCGTGGGCGCGCTGCGCTCGGTGATGGCGGCGCTGTTCCTGGTGACCGCGCTGATCGTGCCGGCCACGACGGCCGCCGCTGACGACGTGGGTTCGGTGGGGGGGACCGTTTCGGTTCCCGGTGGGCACGACGTCACGGGTGTTGATCTGTATCTTGCTTCCTCCGATGGCGCGAGCGTCGTCGCGGGTCCCGTGCATCCCGACGGGGCGGGTGCGTATGCGTTCGCGGGGGTGGCCGACGGCACCTACACGGTGTTCGCGGAGGCGCCGAGCGACACACTGGCGTGGCAGTGGTCGGGTGGGGGCCGCGACGTGTCCGAGGCGACTACCGTCTCCGTCTTCGGCGGCGCGGCGATCACGGGCGTGGACTTTGCCCTGGTGGTGGGGGCGTCGATTTCCGGCACGATCACCGTTCCTGCAGGTTTCAGTCCGGAGGATTCGGGGGCGTTCGCGGATCGTCCGGCGGGCAGCCCCGCTCTGGCGCCTGCGGGGACGACGACCGCGGGCGGGCAGTACGCGTTCGCGGGCGCGGATGGTTCCTACACGATCGCGGGTCTTCCCAACTTGTCGTGGCTGGTTCGCTTCCCGACGACGGGTCACACGCTCCTCGTCCAGTACTACCCCGGCGCGTATTCGGTCGACGCCGCCACGACTTTCTCGCCGTCGGTGGGGCAGGCCCTGACGGGCATCGATGCGACGTTGGAGGAGATTGCCAACCTTCGCATTGCCGCCACGTTCAAGGACGCGGGGTCCTCGCTGTGCTACGCGTATCACAACGCGGATAGTTCCATCACCGGCAGCGAGTGCACCGATGCGGGCGTGATCGAGGCGTCCATTCAGGTGCGCCCCGGCGACTACGTGGTCAGCGCCTACGAGTCCAACCCCACGCACGGGGTCACCCCGACCCTGTGGTGGAACGACACCGCGGCCGACCGGACCGTTCAGGCGAACGCCACCGCGTTCACCCCCGATCCCCTCAGCGTCGATCCCGGTGCGGTCGCGTCGTTCGACTTCACCGGACTGCTGTGGCCAGGGGACCCGATTCCCGGCGGCATCACCTTCGCCCTGACTAACTGGGCGGACGGCTCGCCCGCGACCGGCGGATGCATGCAGGTGTTCGACGCCTCTCAGGTGCAGGTGGCGCAGGACTGCACCGGATACGCAGGCACGTATCGTGTCGGCCCGCTCGCGGACGGCTCCTACCGGGTCAAGTTCGCGAACTTCACCGGCGCCGCGCCAACCCAGTGGTACGGGCCCGCCGCCACGTTCGCGGCGGCGAAGCCGATCGTGATCGCGGGCGCGACGGGCTTCACCGGAACCTACGTGGTGCTCCAGCCCTACTCGGTTGCGGGGAAGGTGGTCGATGGCGCGGGCCACCCCTTGACCGGAGGTTACGCCGAGGTTTGGAACAGCTACTCCACGGGCCGACCCGAAACTCGCGTAGCGGTCGCCCCCGATGGCACCTTCGCCACAGGAACAGTCAGTTGCGGGTCGTATTGCGTTCTCCGACTCACGGGATTCAGCGGCCTGGGGGACCAGTGGCGCGGATTCACGGGGAACGTCCCGCAGTCTCTTGGCGCGAGCATGTTCACTGCGACGGCTTCCGCGCCGGCCGTGCTTGGGACCATGACCCTGTCCGCGGTCGAGGGAGTCCTCGCAGGGACAATCGTGGCGCCCGGGAGTTTCACCTCGTCGCGCGTGTGCGTGATTCTCTATGAGCGCTCGGCCTCGGGGAGCAAGCCGCTGGGATACCAATGCGGAGAGCCGGGTGACCCCTTCGCGTTCCGAAACCTCGCGGCCACGACCTACGCGTTGTGCGTCGCCGATACGGCCGACCCGGCAAGTAGGTGTGCGGGTTCGTCCTACTCGTGGGACTTCTACGGCGAGAAGGACGCCAGTCGCGCCACTTCGCTTTCTGTTGCGGCGGGTGCCACGACTACGGCGGCCTTGGTGTTCGGCGGAACCATCACGTCTACGCCGACGGTCTCCGGCGGCGGAAGCCTGTCGGGCGGTTGCATGGATGTCTATGACGGCTTGAGCGGGCCTCTCGTCGGGTCCGACTGCACGCCGGTGAGCGGCTCTTTCTCCGTGAGCGTTTCCGACGATTCGGACACGCTCCCTGGAGGCGCGTACACGGTCGATTTCCGTGACTTCACGGGCGGCCTCGACGAGTGGTACAGCAACGGCTACTCCCAGGCGACTGCCGCGGGGCTTGCGGTGCGGGCGGGGGCGACCGTGTCGCTGCCTGTCGGATTGGCTCCGTGGGGTTCGATCGGTGGGACGATCACGCTTCCAGGCGGGGTGTCGCCGGAGGGCGCGTGCGTCCTGGTGTTTGATGCCGCCGGGACCTATGGCGAAGGCCCCGTGTACGGGCCCGAATGCAACGACCCCGCAACCGGCGCGTATGCGATCGCTGTGCCCCCGGGCTCCTACCAACTGCTGTTCTATGGGGCGGGCACGGGTGCTGCGACCCTCTGGTACGGCGGCACGGCGGCGCGGGCACATGCCACCCACGTGGCGGTCGCGTCGGGCGCGACAATAGCCGCGAACGCGAGCCTTCCGGGTGCCGCGCAGATCTCGGGAACCGTGTCGCTTGCGGGCGGCGGGACGGCGTCTGCTGGCGAGGTTGACATCTACACCTCGGGCGGCGACTTCGTCACCTGGGTTTCGGTCGACGGATCGGGCCATTACTCGGTCCCGGACCTGCCCGCCGGTACGTACAACGTCTACTTCACGGGATACGGGGAGTGGGCCGGCCAGTGGTATGACGCGACCAGCTTCTGGGACGAGGCTAGCGACGTCACGCTCGCCACCGGGGGCGCGGTGGCAATCGACGCGACCCTGGAGGCCGGGGCAACCCTTTCGGGTGTCGTGACGGCTCCCGGGGGCGGTCCAGCCACGGGGGGTTGCGCCGAACTGTATGACGCCAGCGGATCGCACTTCACGCAACTGTGTGTGGATGCATCGGGCGCCTACTCGGGCGTGATTCCCGCGGGAACGTATACGGTCCTGTTCTCCGGATTCCACGACTCGGCGAGCCAACCGCTCGCTTCGGAGTGGTCAGGGGACGCCGCCAACTACGCGTCGGCAGCGCACGTCAGTCTTGCGGCGGGTGGTAGCGCGACGTCGGACGCTCAACTGGCTG
This sequence comes from uncultured Actinomycetota bacterium, assembly GCA_963830335.1. Taxonomy (GTDB): domain Bacteria; phylum Actinomycetota; class Actinomycetes; order Actinomycetales; family Demequinaceae; genus JAFGBM01. Next base: position 148,062 of record CAWHLX010000004.1, on the reverse strand, counting down.
CGGGCGGGGCGGTAACCGGCATCACGAGTGAGCGCGGCTATCCGGCTCGGCTTGCCCTCGGCGGATGTGTCGCCGCGCGGGATCCCCAGACGCTGTCTCTCGTTGACTTTTCGTGCGTCAATGGCGCGGGCGCCTTCAACCTGTACCTTTCGGCTGGAACCTATCTGCTGGAGTTTCGCGGCTTCACAACCATGCAGGGGCGGGTCCTTCTGGACTCGTGGTATGCCGCGAGTGGCTCCGTGGAGGTGGCCGCGCTGGCGACTCCCATCACCGTGACGCGCGGTGGTTCGCTCTCCGTTACGGGTTACATATCCGTGCCGGGGAGCATCTACGGCACCGTGGTGCTACCGGCAGGCGCGCTCATGAACGGTCGCGTCGAGGCGTACGACCTGACAACGGGCACCTATATCGCCGGCGTCGATGCCGCGTCCGACGGCACCTTCCGCATCGAGGGCCTGAAGGACGGGGGCCACTACCAACTCTGGTACGGAGGCTTCACTGGCGCTGGGGATGTGTGGACCGGCGGCAATCCCGCCTTCTACAACGGAACCAACGCGACCTGGGTCACCGCGTCGGAAGCGGGTACCAACGCCGGATCTCGCACCCTCCACGCTGAAGGCAGGATCACGGGGACGTTCCCGTCGCCGCCAACCCTCGGGAGCAGCATCTGCGTGACGGTCTGGACCATGGATTGGTACTACGTCACCGAGGTCTGCGGGCACTCGGGCGATCCCATGGTCATCTCCAACTTGGAGGCGTGGGAATGGATGTACTACTACCTCGCATTCACGGACTCGGCGGGCCACTCCGCCTACTACTCGTGGTGGGGGGACTGGACCACACCGACGCCGGTCTGGGTGACGGCGGGAAGCTCAACGGCGATTGTGATGGCCCCGGCCCTTGCCGCCCATGCCGTCACGAACAGCGTCTTGCTCGGGGATTGGGCGGGGGCAACGGTGAAGGTGAATGTGCCTCCCGTGTCCGGCTCGGTGTACCTGCAGTATCTTCTCAACGGCGCGTGGACGACGCTCACGGCCCCGCAACCCCTGTCGTCTGACGGATGGGCGCCGTTCGCGTGGAAGCCAACCCAGACATACCAGTACCGGGCGGTCTACGGGACGACGGTGTCGGCTCCGTTCACGATCACCGTGGTGGTTCCCACGGTGACGGGCACGGCGGACAGCGCGTCCATCCCTGCGGGTGGTCCGGCGGGGGCGACGGTCACGGTCAGTCCCGACCCGGGTTCGCGGACGGTGTCCCTGCAGTACTTGAACGGGAGCACGTGGACGGCGTTCGCCACGCCGGTAACCCTCGAATATGGGTCGGCGCACTTCAGTTGGGTGCCGCCGCAGACGTTCCAGTACCGCGCCGTCTATGGGACGACGTATTCGGCGCCGTTCACGATCACGGTGGTGCCTCCCACGGTGGTGGGCACGGCCGATAGTGCGTCGATTCCTGCGGGGGGCACGGCGGGGGCGACGGTCACCGTGAGTCCGGTTCCGGGTTCGGGGACGGCGTCGTTGGAGTACTTGAAGGGGTCGGTGTGGACGCCGTTTGGCACGCCGGTGACCCTCAGCGGTGGTTCGGCGCACTTCAGTTGGGTGCCGCCGCAGACGTTCCAGTATCGGGCCGTGTTCGGCACCACCTACTCGGAGGTGTTCACGATCACGGTGGTGCCTCCCACGGTGGTGGGCACGGCCGATAGCGCGTCGATTCCTGCGGGGGGTGCGGCGGGGGCGACGGTGACGGTGGATCCTGTCCCGGGTTCGGGGACGGCGTCGTTGGAGTACTTGAAGGGTTCCACCTGGACGCCGTTTGGCACGCCGGTGACCCTCAGCGGTGGTTCGGCGCACTTCAGTTGGGTGCCGCCGCAGACGTTCCAGTACCGGGCCGTGTTCGGCACCACGTACTCGGAGGTGTTCACGATCACGGTGACGCCACCCACGGTGGTAGGCACGGCCGACAGCGCGTCGATTCCTGCGGGGGGCGCGGCGGGGGCGACGGTCACCGTGAGTCCTGTCCCGGGTTCGGGGACGGCGTCGTTGGAGTACTTGAAGGGGTCGGTGTGGACGCCGTTCGGCACGCCGGTGACCCTCAGCGGTGGTTCGGCGCACTTCAGTTGGGTGCCGCCGCAGACGTTCCAGTACCGGGCCGTGTTCGGCACCACCTACTCGGAGGTGTTCACGATCACGGTGGTGCCTCCCACGGTGGTGGGCACGGCCGATAGTGCGTCGATTCCTGCGGGGGGCACGGCGGGGGCGACGGTGACCGTGAGTCCGGTTCCGGGTTCGGGGACGGCGTCGTTGGAGTACTTGAAGGGGTCGGTGTGGACGCCCTTTGGCACGCCGGTGACCCTCAGCGGTGGTTCGGCGCACTTCAGTTGGGTGCCGCCGCAGACGTTCCAGTACCGCGCCGTCTATGGGACGACGTATTCGGCGCCGTTCACGATCACGGTGGTGCCTCCCACGGTGGTGGGTACGGCCGATAGTGCGTCGATTCCTGGTGGGGGTGCGGCGGGGGCGACGGTGACGGTGGATCCTGATCCGGGTTCCGCGACGGCGCGCTTGGAGTACCTGAAGGGGTCGGTGTGGACGCCGTTCGCCACTCCGGTGACCCTGGTGCGGTGGTTCGGCTCATTTCTCGTGGGCGCCGCCCGAAACGTTCCAGTATCGGGCCGTGTTCGGCACCACCTACTCGGAGGTGTTCACGATCGCGGTGACGCCACCCACGGTGGTAGGCACGGCCGACAGCGCGTCGATTCCTGCGGGGGGTGCGGCGGGGGCGACGGTGACGGTGGATCCTGTCCCGGGTTCGGGGACGGCGCGCTTGGAGTACTTGAAGGGTTCCACCTGGACGCCGTTTGGCACGCCGGTGACCCTCAGCGGTGGTTCGGCGCACTTCAGTTGGGTGCCGCCGCAGACGTTCCAGTACCGGGCCGTGTTCGGCACCACCTACTCGGAGGTCTTCGCGATCACCGTGGGCACCGGCTCCTAGCCGGCGTGGCCACCGGGTCGTCAAAAGGTCGGGAATCGGTGGATTCGGTCACACTTTGAAGCGATAGGGGCGAGGGCGCACTTACCCTTGTGAGCGTGAGAGACATTCGCAGGCCGGTCTTCGGTGCGCTCCTAGTAGCGATGCTGCTCTCGATGGTCCCCGCTCTTGCCGCGAGCGCCGTCGAGAACGAGACGGCCGCCGGTTTCGAGACCGTGCTCGCCGGTACAAATGACTACCGCAGACTCAACGGAATCGACCCCCTCGTGCACGACCCGCGGCTCTCGGCGGTCGCTCAGGCGTGGGCCGAGCAAATGGCGGCGGACTACGCCAGCTCGGGCGACATCAACACGGCCTTTCGCCACAACCCGAACATGTCCTCCGAGGTGCCAGCCGGCTGGCAAGCCGTGGGCGAGAACATCGCAGCGAACAGGGGTTATTCGAGCCCCTATCTCGAGCTTCTGATCCAATGGCGAAACAGCCCTGGCCATAGCGCCAACATGCTCAATACGCGCTGGACGCACGTCGGAATTGGCACCTACCAGGATGACCTCGGCTGGACCTGGGGCGTTCAGGTGTTCGCCGATTACGGTTCGCCCGAAACGACCCCGGATCCCGGGGACGCCAACGTCGATCTCGACAGCATCTCGTACGCGGGGGCGGTCGACTGCGTCGTCCTTGTGAGCGAACCTTCGGGCGCGGAGTTCTTCCGTGAATGCGGCACGCGGCCAGGAGACCTGTACACGTTTTCCGACGTGCCTCCCGGCGATTACAGCGCCACCCTCCTTGCCTCGGGCGGCGGAGTGCTGTACTCGGGTTGGCCAGTGCACGTGGTCTCGGGTCCCAGGATCTCGGGTGTCGCGCCTGCGCTAGGTTCTACGGCCGGGGGGACGACGGTGACGCTGACGGGCACGTCCTTGACGGGCGCGATGTCGGTCACCTTTGGCGGTGTCGCTGGCACGAGCCTGTCCGTCACGAACGACGGCACACTTACCGTGACGACTCCCGCCCATGCGGAAGGTGCCGTCAGCGTGGTCGTTACGACTTCCTCCGGCTCGTCGCCGACGCGCACCTTCACGTTCGTGGAACCGCCTCCCACGGTGGTGGGCACGGCCGATAGTGCGTCGATTCCTGCGGGGGGTGCGGCGGGGGCGACGGTGACGGTGGATCCTGATCCGGGTTCGGGGACGGCGTCGTTGGAGTACTTGAAGGGGTCGGTGTGGACGCCCTTTGGCACGCCGGTGACCCTCAGCGGTGGTTCGGCGCACTTCAGTTGGGTGCCGCCGCAGACGTTCCAGTATCGGGCCGTGTTCGGCACCACGTACTCGGAGGTGTTCACGATCGCGGTGATGCCTCCCACGGTGGTGGGCACGGCCGATAGTGCGTCGATTCCTGCGGGGGGTGCGGCGGGGGCGACGGTGACGGTGGATCCTGTTCCGGGTTCCGCGACGGCGTCGTTGGAGTACTTGAAGGGGTCGGTGTGGACGCCGTTCGCCACTCCGGTGACCCTGGTGGGTGGTTCGGCTCATTTCTCGTGGGCGCCGCCCGAAACGTTCCAGTATCGGGCCGTGTTCGGCACCACCTACTCGGAGGTGTTCACGATCACGGTGGTGCCTCCCACGGTGGTGGGTACGGCCGATAGTGCGTCGATTCCTGGTGGGGGTGCGGCGGGGGCGACGGTGACGGTGGATCCTGATCCGGGTTCCGCGACGGCGCGCTTGGAGTATCTGAAGGGTTCGATGTGGACGCCGTTCGCCACGCCGGTGACCCTGGTGGGTGGTTCGGCTCATTTCTCGTGGGTGCCGCCGCAGACGTTCCAGTATCGGGCCGTGTTCGGCACCACCTACTCGGAGGTGTTCACGATCGCGGTGGCGCCACCCACGGTGGTGGGCACGGCCGACAGCGCGTCGATTCCTGGGGGGGTGCGGCGGGGGCGACGGTGACGGTGGATCCTGATCCGGGTTCCGCGACGGCGCGCTTGGAGTACTTGAAGGGTTCCACCTGGACGCCGTTCGCCACGCCGGTGACCCTCAGCGGTGGTTCGGCGCACTTCAGTTGGGTGCCGCCGCAGACGTTCCAGTATCGGGCCGTGTTCGGCACCACCTACTCGGAGGTCTTCACGATCACGGTGGTGCCTCCCACGGTGGTGGGCACGGCCGACAGTGCGTCGATTCCTGCGGGGGGCGCGGCGGGGGCGACGGTGACGGTGGATCCTGTTCCGGGTTCGGGGACGGCGTCGTTGGAGTACTTGAAGGGGTCGGTGTGGACGCCCTTTGGCACGCCGGTGACCCTCAGCGGTGGTTCGGCGCACTTCAGTTGGGTGCCGCCGCAGACGTTCCAGTATCGGGCCGTGTTCGGCACCACCTACTCGGAGGTGTTCACGATCGCGGTGACGCCTCCCACGGTGGTGGGTACGGCCGATAGTGCGTCGATTCCTGGTGGGGGTGCGGCGGGGGCGACGGTGACGGTGGATCCTGATCCGGGTTCCGCGACGGCGCGCTTGGAGTATTTGAAGGGTTCCACCTGGACGCCGTTCGCCACGCCGGTGACCCTCAGCGGTGGTTCGGCGCACTTCAGTTGGGTGCCGCCGCAGACGTTCCAGTATCGGGCCGTGTTCGGCACCACCTACTCGGAGGTGTTCACGATCGCGGTGGGTACCGCCTAGGGTCCTACCGTCCACGATCGTTGTGAGCTTCGGGAGCCGTGCCCTGGCCGATCTAGCCCGTCAGGCCGAAGCCCAGTGGGAAGAGGTACTCGCCTCCCGGCGGTACGGAGGGCAACTGGCCGACGTCGCGGGGCCAGTCCGTCCGCAGTGTCCCGGTGAACGGCCGGTCGCCGATGACTCTGGGGATCAGTGTGGGCTACTTCGCGGACGGGCGTCAATCTCGCGGATCTCGGCGGCGATCCGATTGCCAGTCCGGGACGTTGGTCCCGATTCGGGGGCTCGCGAAAACCGGGCGCTGGCGCGAATCGCCCATAAGGTCGCCCTCGCCGAGCGCCTTGGCTCTGGCCCCGCTAACTTCGAGGAGAGGGTCGGTCACGCATCGCCGGACACTGGCGGATCGTGCGTCGGAGGTACGGCGGATCGTCTCTTGCGAGGCGTTGCTCCCTCCGGGGCGACGCGACAACGGAAGAAGACGAGGTTCGCCATGCTGTTGCACCTTGAGGTTCGCCGAGGTTTCCGCGCTATTGCGATGGTCCTGGGGCTGACAATGCTATTGACGGCCACGACTCTCGTCGGCGCGCCACTCAGGGCTTCCGCGGACGGGGAGGGGCCAGCGGATTACGGCGACCCGGGAACGGGCACCGGCTCCATCTCCGGCATCGTGACGGTTCCGGCGGGCGAGGTCGTCGACGCCATCTACCTGGAACTCACCCCTGCGGACGGACGCGACTACTTCAGCATCAACGTACAGCCCTCGATCACGGGGACCTACACGTTCCCGTCGCTCCCGGACGGCGACTACTACGTGTGCACCAATAGCGCCTATTTCACGGGCTACCTCATCGGACAGTGCTACGACGGCCGGCCGCAGTTCGACGGCGCCGCCGTCCCCATCACCGGCGGTGCGCCGACGACGGGGATCGACTTTGATCTTGCCCAGGGCGGCAAGGTGGCAGGCACGGTGACGGTCAACGGCGGGGGACCGGCGACCGGGTACGGGTGGGCCACCATCTACGACGCGGGCCAGGGGTATGTCACCTTCGGCTCTGTCGACCCGTCCGACGGGTCGTACACGACGGACGCGATGCCCGCAGGCACGTACTACGTCCACTTCGAGAACTTCGACAACGGCGCCCCCGAGTGGTACGACGGTGCCGCGGAGTTCGACTCGGCGACTCCGATCACGGTCACCGTCGGGGCAACGGCCACGGCGAATGCGGTGCTCGGCGAGCCCGGGTCGATCAGCGGGACCGTGACGGTCACGGGGGGAGCGGCGGCGACGGGCGGACAGGTTGACGCGTACGTCGACGGGGAGTGGAGCTCCTCGGGAACGGCCTCGGTCGACGGCTCGGGGGCCTTCAGCATCGCGGGACTGCTTCCGGGAGATTACCTCCTCGAGTTCAACTACTTCGACAACGGAGTGCACACCTGGTACTCCGGTGCGGACAGCAGGGACAACGCAACCCCGGTCAACGTGAGCGCCGGCGCCACGACGCCGATCACCGCGGAACTCGCGCTCGGCGGTCGCATCGGCGGAAACGTGACCGTCGCTGGGGGCGGTGCGGCGGGCTTCGGCACCGTGGAGATCTTGGATTCTGATGGCGCAATCGCCTCGACGGAGTATGTCGAATCCATGGGCTACCTCAGCGGCGCGCTCGCCCCCGGAGAGTACCGCGTCTACTTTGTCGACTTCGCGGGCCGTGCCTACGAGTGGTACGACGACTCCCCGTCGTTCCACGGCAGCGCGCCGGTGACCGTCACCGTCGGGGAGACGACCACGGCGGACGCCGCGCTCGAACCCGAATCGGTGATCTCCGGAACTGTCACGGACACCGACGGTTCGCCAGCCACCGGCGGGTGCGTCTACGCAGAGGAGTACTGGTACGACCAGACAAGCACCAGTGGGCAGTACCAGGCGGCATGCGTCGACGCTTCGGGCCACTACGAGATCCACGGCCTCGCAGCAGGGGACTACCTTCTTTCGTTCTCGTACTTTGATGGACACGACAGCACCATCTGGGCGGGTCCGGTCACCACGACAGAGGGCGCGACCACCGTCTTCGACTACCACTTCGCCCTGCCGGGATCGATTACCGCGACGGTGACGCTTGAGGGGGGCGCTCCGGCCACGTCGGGGTGCGTCACTGCCTCGCTCACGGACTCCGACCACATCACCCACTATGGCGGCTACTCCGGTGGGTACTACCCCGGCGGCGAGACCTGCGATGCCGTCGACGGCATCTACACCGTGTCCGGCCTCGAACCCGGAGAATACGAGGTCCGATTCTCCGGATTCGGCGACTATGCCACCGAGTGGTACGACGGTGCATACTCCTACGAGGACATCACGCCCGTGATAGTCACCGAGGACGCCGACACCGCGATCGCGGCGGAGCTTGAGCTGGGGGGAAGCGTCTCGGGAACCGTCACGCTGGAGGGCGGGGGCCCCGCGATCGGTGCCAGCGTCGTCGCGCGTTCGACGTCCTCCGCCGATTACGTCGGGTCCGCCACCACGGACGATGCGGGCGCTTACGCGATCCCCGGCCTCCCCGCCGGCGACGTCATTCTCTCTTTCGGCGGTCTCGAAACCGTCGTGGACGAGTACTTTGACGACGCGCCGTCTGTCGTGGATGCCACCCCAGTATCGATCACCGCGGGAGGGACGGCCGAGGTCGACGCGGTCCTTGCCTCCGCCGGCGCCATCGCCGGAACGGTGAGCCTTGATGCCGGGGGCGTGCTCGACTCGGGCGGGCTCGTCTACATCACGGATACCTCGGGGAACGACGTCACCTTCACCTACGTGGACTTCGATGGAACCTACTCCATCGCCTCCTTGCCCCCGGGCGATTACCGCGTGTTCTTCGGCGACAACTGGTACTACGCGTCAGAGTGGTACGACGACGCGCCGCTCGGTTCTCTCGCGACCCCCGTGACCGTGACCGCTGGCGCGACCACCATTGTCAACGGAAGCCTCGGCGCGCCGTCGACCATCAGCGGAACGGTTACGAATCCCACGGGATCGCCGTTCGGAGTTGTTGTTGCGTATGACGCTGACGGAAGGTCCTCCTCCATCGCCTGGACCAACATCTTCGGGGACTACACCCTTCGAGAGCTCGGGGCAGGCGACTACACCGTGCAGTTCGTCGACTTCCCCGGCGCCGCTGACGAGTGGTACAGCGACAAGGCCTCGATGGCCCAGGCGATCCCCGTTACGGTGGGGGCCGGTGAGGATGTCGTCGGAATCGATGCCACCGTTGGGGCCGAATCCGTGATCTCGGGCATCCTCACCATCCCCGACACCTTCACGAGCGGTACCGCGTGCGTCGGCGCCTTCATCGAAACCGACGCCGCGTCCCCTGTTGGATACGCATGCGGCGCCGCCGGCGACCCCTTCGCCATCTCGTCCCTCCCGGCGGCGACCTACTACCTCCGCATGATCGATACGGTCTACTCGTATACGTACGTCAACAACTGGGCCGACTTTGCGGGCGAAGACGCCTGGTACGACGACGCGTGGACGAGCGGGACGGCGACCCCCGTCGCTCTTGCCGAGGGGCAGAGCCTCGCGGTCACGTTCTCGTGGTCGGGGCCCCCACCGGCGATCACGGATGTGTCTCCGGTGTCGGGTTCGACGGCGGGTGGCACCACGGTGACGATCACGGGAACAGCTCTGACTGGCGCCGCGGGTGTGTTCTTCGACGGAGAGGCGGGCACGGACGTGTCGGTGGCGTCCGACACGCAGCTCACGGTCACGACCCCCGCGCATGCGGCGGGTCCGGTGAGCGTGATTGTCACGACTCCGGGCGGAGCCAGCTTCGCGGCGGAGTACATGTACGTTGTGATGCCGGTGGTCTCGCAGGTGACGTACTCAAGCGGTCCGACAGGTGGGGGCTCGCCGGTAGTGATCACGGGTTCGGGCTTCACGGGCGCCACGAGCGTGACGTTTGGTGGCGTGGCGGGCACGAGTCTGACCGTGTCGTCCGACACGCGCATCACGGTCGCGGCCCCCGCGCATGCGGTCGGCCCGGTTGACCTTGTTGTGACGACGCCGAGCGGGTCGAGTTCCCCCGTGACGTTCTCGTACTACGAGGGCGATGCGCAGGGTGCCATCGTTGGCACGGTTTCCGGACCAGGCGGCGCGCCCGCCGGTCCCGGCCACTTCGAACTCAGTTACTACTGGGAACCCCTAGGAACCGGAGGCGACGTCGAAGCCGATGGCAGTTTCGTCCAGCCCGTCGTTCCGGATGACTATCAAATCTGCTTCTACGAATTCGTCGGCCTCGCAAACGCGTGCTACGACGACGGTTCCGGCGAACCGCTATCGGACCTCATAAGCGTCGCCGCGGGCGAGTTCGTCGACCTCTCCATTGAGCTCGCTCCTGCGGGCGAGATCTCGGGTACGGTCACGGATGGGGAGGGCACCTCCCTCACGGGCGGGTATGTCTTTGCGGATCCGGCCGCCGGGGAGGACTCCTTGGGCGGGTTTGCCGAGGTGGTTGATGGCTCGTACGTGATGTCGAACCTCGCGGCGGGTGACTATGTGGTGCAGTTTGCCGGGTTCGATAGTTTCGGCGACCAGTGGTACTCGGGCGTCTCTTCGATGGCAACTGCAACGCCGGTGACCGTGGTCGCGGGCGCGAACCTTTCGGGCATTGACGCGGTGTTGGGTGCGGAAGCCTTCATCACGGGGACGGTGGCCGTTCCTGCGGACTTCGTGGGCACGGACGCGTGCGTGGGCGTGTATGACGAGGGGGGCACCTGGGTCACCGGCGACTGCTCCACCGTGGGCGACACGTTCTCCTTTGGTGCGCTCAGTGCGGGAACCTACAACGTGCGCGTCATCAACGACGATGGCTCGAGTGTGTGGGGCCCCGACGGCTGGGACGCGTACTCGGGACCGGATGGCTGGTATGCGAACGCGGACACGTTCGCGGCCGCGACCGGAGTGACGGTTTCCGCTGGCGAGACGGCCGTCATCGACCTCCGCTGGGACGACCCTGCGATCACGGATGTCTCTCCGACGTCGGGTCCGACAGCGGGCGGCACCACGGTGACGCTCACGGGTTCGGCCTTCACCGGCGCGACCGGTGTCACGTTCGATGGTGTCGCGGGCACAGCCCTATCCGTCACGAACGACGGCGAACTAATGGTGGTTTCTCCCGCGCACGCCGCGGGTGCGGTCGATGTGGTCGTCACGACCCCGTATGGCTCGAGTTCTGCGGCGACGTTCACCTATGTGGACGTGCCGGGCGGGAAGATCGCCGGCACCGTCACGGTGAGCGGTGGCGGGCCGGCGGGTCAAGGTCTGGTGGATATTCTGACAGACGGCGATACCGTCGTCGCGACCGTTGCCATCGACGAAGCCGACGCCGGGCAGTTCCTCACTGCTAGGCTCGCTCCCGGGGACTACTACGTTCGATTCTCATCGTTCGCGGGTAGCGCATACGAGTGGTACGACGACTCGCCGCACATCATCGGGAGCGTGACCGTCACGGTGACCGCCGAGGCCACCACCACGGCCAACGCCGAACTCGGAGCGGAGTCGGTCATCTCCGGAACGGTTACGGAGCCCGATGGCTCACCCGCTTCCGGAGGGTGCGTGTTCCCGTACGAACTGGACGAGGACGGCTCGAGGTACATCTCTGCGGGCAACGCTGGAACGTGCGACATCGACCCCATGGGTCACTACGAGATCCACGGTCTCTCGGCGGGAAGTTACCTTCTCGGATTCGTTGAATTCGACGGCCATCCCGATAGCGAGTGGATCTACTGGACCTCGGTGACGGCGGGCGGCACGACCATCCTCGACTTCCAATTCACGAACCCGGGATCCATCACCGCGACGGTGACGCTCGACGGCAGCGCGCCGGCGACCGGTGGATGCGTGATCGCGCAACGTACGTACCCCTACGTCGACGACATCGGTCAGACCTGCGACGGCGTCGGGGGCGTGTACACGGTTCCCGGTCTCCACACGGGCGACTACGAGGTCTCCTTCGTGGGCTTCGATGGCGCCGTTGACAAGCAGTACGAGAGTTATGTCACGGTTGGCTCGGGGGCGGATTCCGCGATCAGCGCCGACCTTGAGGTCGCAGGAGCCGTTTCCGGAACGGTGACGATCGAGGGCGTGGGCCCGGCAGTCGGCGCGACCGTCATCGCGCACGACGAGTCGTATTTCGAGTTGGGAGTGGCGACCACCGATGGCGAGGGCAACTACGTCCTGTCCGGGCTCGCCGCGGGCGACGTCTTCCTCGAGTTCTTCGACGACGACTTCGCCGTCCCCGAGTACTTTGACGATGCGTATGGGTTCGCGTACGCCAGTCCCGTCACCGTCGTCGCGAGCGCGACAACCACGGCTGACGCGGTCCTCGCTCGCGCCGGTGTCATCGCAGGGACCGTGAGCCTGGATTCCGCGGCGCCTATCGCGAGTATCGGCGAGGTCAATGTGTTCGACGCGTCCGGAGACTTCGCGGGCTGGACCTACACGGAGAGCGACGGGTCGTACTCCATCCCGCACCTTCCGCCCGGCGACTACCGGGTTCGCTTCTCGGAGTTCTCCGACGGGGCGGCGGAGTGGTACGACGAGGCGACGAGCCTCGGTTCGGCGACGCCCGTGACGGTCACGGCGGGCGCCATCACGACCGTGAACGAGGGCCTTACCGCGCCATCGACCATCAGCGGAACGGTCACGAATCCATCGGGATCGGACTCGGGTCAGATCTATCTCTATGACGCCGAGGACGGCAGGATCTTGGACTGGGTCTACTCCGAGTCCGACGGTTCCTATACGTTCACGGGCCTGGCGGCCGGCGACTACTTCGTGGAATTCCGCGGATTCGGAGGTGCGGCCGCAGAGTGGTACGACGACCAGTTGTTGATCGCTCAGGCGACCCCCATCGCCGTTGGCGTTGGCGAGGATGTGACGGGTATTGACGCCACGCTCGCGCCCGAGTCCATGATCTCCGGGACCCTCACGGTCCCGGATACCTTCACGAGTGGCGGGGCGTGTGTCGGGGCGTACATTGATCGAGGCGCCGCGAACCCCGTTCAATCATGGTGCTACACCACCGGCGAGGTCTTCTCGATCGATAGCCTCCCGGCGGCCACGTACTACCTTCGGTTGATCGATACGGACTGGGGGTACGCGAGCCAGTACGACTGGATCGACTTCACGGGCGAAGACGCCTGGTACGACGACGCCCTGAGTAGCGCGTCGGCGACTCCCATCGTGCTTGGTCAGGGGCTGAACTTCGCGGTCACGCTCTCGTGGACCTCACCCTTGCCGACCGTCTCTGATCTGTCTCCTGTGCAGGGCACGGAGCTGGGCGGAACCGTCGTGACGGTCACGGGTACGAACCTCACGGGCGCGACGTCGGTGACGTTTGACGGGGTCGAGGGGACGGGTGTGTCTGTTGCCTCGGACACGTCGCTCACGGTGACGACGCCCGTTCACGACCCGGGTGTCGTGGATGTGGTGGTGACGACCCCGGAGGGTGTCTCGGCTGCGGAGGCGTTCACGTATGTGTCGTCGGATACGCCGGGCACGATTTCCGGTCGGGTGACCGGTCCCGGTGGGACCGACCCGGGTGAGGGCTTCATAGACATCTGGTACTACGACCAGGCGATAGGCGACGGCAACCTCCCCGTGGCAGCGGACGGGACCTTCTCCTATAACGTGCAACCCGGTGAGGTGTACGGGGTCTGGTTCCATGGGTTCGCCGGTTTGGCGGATGAGGCGTATGACGACGCCGTCGCGGTGGCGACGCCGGTATCGGTGGCCGCCGGCGAGCATGTGATCATCAACGCGGAGTTGGCGGTGGCGGGCACGATCTCGGGGACCGTGACGAACGCGGGGGGTAGTCCCCTCACCGATGGCTACGTGTTCGTGTACACCGCCGCTGGCGACTACGTGAGCGGGTATCCCGTCGAAGGTGATGGGTCGTACGTGATCCCGAACCGTGCGGCGGGCGACTACTTCGTGCAGTTCAGCGAGTTCGTGGGCTACGGGAAGCAGTGGTACTCGGGTGCCTCGTCGATGGCGGCCGCGACGCCCGTGACGGTGGTGGCGGGTGCGAACCTTTCGGGCATTGACGCGGTGCTGGGTGCGGAAGCGTTCATCACGGGCACGGTGGCTGTTCCGGCGGACTTCGTGGGCACGGATGCGTGCGTCGGCGTGTATGACTCGGGCGACACGTGGGTCAACGGTGACTGCTCCACCGTAGGCGGCGCGTTCTCCATCGGTGGTCTCGGCGCGGGAACCTACAAGGTGCGCGTTATGGACGACGACGAGGGCGGTGTGTGGGGCAAGGGTGGCTGGGACGACTATTCCGGCACGGATGCGTGGTATGCCAACGCAGACACGTTCGCTTCGGCGACCGGCGTGACGGTGTCCGCCGGCGAGACCGCGGTCATCGACCTCATCTGGGACGAGCCCGCGGTCACGGATGTCTCTCCGACGTCGGGTTCGACGTTGGGCGGCACGACGGTGACGATCACGGGTTCGGCGTTCACGGGCGCCACGGGTATCACGTTCGATGGTGTCACGGGCACAGGCCTGTCTGTCACCAACGACGGTGAGCTCACGGTGGTCGCTCCGGCGCATGCCGCGGGTGCCGTCGACGTGATCGTCACGACCCCGTACGGATCGAGCACGCCGACGACGTTCACCTACGAAACCCCGACGACAGGCACGATCACCGGAACGGTGACGATGGAAGGCGTCGGCGCCGTGTCCGGATGCGGGATTCACCTTCTCGATGAGGGGGGCGACTTCCTCCTCAGCGCCTGCTCCGACGCGTCGGGACACTACTCGATTGAGAACCTCGCGGCGGGCACCTACATCATCGAGTTCTACGGTTTCGAGTGGGGAGCACACGAGTTCTACGACGATGCGCCCACTCGAGAGACCGCGACGCCCGTCGTTGTCATGGCGGGAGAGGCGACGACCGGCGTGGACGCGGAACTCGTCCTCGGTGGTCAGATCTCGGGCACGATCACGATGGAGGGCGGCGCGCCCGCGACCGGTGGCTACGTGAGCGTCATGGCGGACGGGGGGAACTACGTCGGTGGGAGCGGAGTCGACGCCTCGGGGAACTACAACGCGACTGGACTTCCGGCGGGCACGTACCTCATCAACTTCTCGGGATTCGACGCGGCCGCCGACGAGTGGTACGACGATAGCCTGGGCTCCGGCTCGGCGACGCCGGTCGCGGTAATCGCTGGGGAGACGACCACCGGGGTGGATGCCGAGCTTGCGCTTGGGGGCCAGCTTTCGGGCACGGTGACGCTTGAGGGTGGCGCTGCGGCGACGGGCGGTCGCGTGACCGCGTATGACGTTGCGGGCGGTGAGGTCGCCTGGGAAGACGACTTCACCGATGGTCAGTATTCGATCGTGCACCTCGTGCCGGGGACCTACTACCTCGAGTTCAGGGGCTTCGATGGCGGCGTTAATGAGTGGTACGACGACGCCCCGGACTTCGACACGGCGACACCGGTCACGGTGCTCGCGGGCGAAACGACGACGACCTCGATGCGGAACTCGCGCTGGGTGGCGGATCTCCGGCACGGTGACGATCGAGGGTGGTGCCCCCGCGACCGGGGGATACGTTCAGGTCTCCTCTGCCGCTCATGAGTACGGGTGGGGCGCCGAGGTTGACGCGGCAGGCTTCTATACCGTCGAGGACCTGGCTCCCGGGGACTACTACGTGTACTTCGAGAGTTTCGACGGAGCGGCGGACGAATGGTACGACGACGCCCTGCCGGATGGCACCGACGCGACCCTCGTCACGGTGACTGCGGGGGAGACGGCGTCCGGTATCGACGCCGAGCTTGCCCTCGGTGGTCAGATCTCCGGCACCGTGACGATGGAGGGCGGCGCGCCCGCCACTGGTGGAAACGTCGTGATCTGGGTGCCCTCAGGTGAGGGTGCCCGGGGAGCCGAAGTCGATGGGTCGGGCAACTACACGTTTGATCACGTTGCCGCCGGGACCTACAACGTCCAGTTCCAGGATTTCGACGGCGCGGCGAACGAGTGGTACGACGACGCGACGGGCATGGACGCTGCGACGCCGGTGACGGTGGTCGCGGGGGGGACGACGACGGGCATTGATGCGGAGCTCGCTCCCGCCGGCTTCATCTCCGGCACCGTGACCATGGAGGGTGGAGCGCCCGCGACTGGGGGGCACATTTACGTTGAAGACGCCGAAGGGAACTACCTCTTCGGTTGGTCGGAGTTTGACGTGTCGGGGAACTACACCATCGGCGCGATCCCGGCTGGCACCTACATTCTCCACTTCCGTGATTTCGATTGGGCGACGAACGAGTACTACAACAACACCAGCCGATACGAGTTGGCCACCCCTGTCGTCGTGACCGCGGGCGAGACCACCGCGAATGTGGACATTGAGCTCGCTGCGGGCGGGCGGGTCTCCGGAACCGTGACGATGGAGGGTGGTGCGCCCGCCCAGGGTGGCATCGTCTGTGTGGCGGACGAGGAGGGGCACTGCGACGCATGGAGTCAAGTAGACGAGACGGGGCAGTACATCGTCTATGGAGTCCAGCCTGGTGTGCGTCAAGTCTTGTTCTACGGCTTCGACGGCGCGGCTGACGAGTGGTTCGACGACGCCGCACGCCCCGATACGGCGACCCCTGTCGTGGTAGTCGCGGGGGAGACGACCACGGGGATCGACGCGGAGCTTGCGCTCGGTGGTCGGATCTCGGGCACCGTGACGATGGAGGGTGGCGGCCCTGTGGGTGACGGCCGCATCTGGTTCTTTGATGATGAGGGCAACTACACGGGTGCGTCGGCGTGGATTGAGGGTGGCGACGGCTTCTATACGAGCCCAGGGTTGGCCGAGGGGGACTACTACGTCGGCTTTGGCATCATTGAGGGCGCCGCGGGAGAGTGGTACGACGACGATGTCAAGACGCTTGTCCATGTGACCGCGGGGGCGACGACGACGGGCATCGACGCCGAACTGGCGCCCGAAGGTTTGGTCTCCGGCACGGTGACGGTGGAAGGCGGCGACCCGGCGACGGGCGGTGAGGTGCGCATTGTTGACGGACTCGGCGAGACTCGGTCGACTGCTTCGGTCGATGACCTCGGTCACTTTGTCGCCGGGAACCTGCGCGCGGGCGACTACTCCGTCGAGTTCTCGGGCTTCGATGGCGTGGCGGACGAGTGGTATGACAACGCGTCGAGCTTCGCCACGGCGACTGCGGTGACTGTCACGTCGGGTGCCACGACGTCGGGGATCGACGCCGTGTTGGCACCGCCCATCCCGACTCCGGCGATCACGGATGTGTCTCCGGTGAGTGGTTCCACGGATGGTGGCACGACGGTGACGCTCACGGGTAGTGCGCTCACGGGTGCGACGGCGGTGTTCTTCGACGGTGAGGCGGGCACGAGTGTGGCGGTATCGTCCGACACCGCGCTCACCGTGGTCACTCCTGCCCACGCCGCGGGTCCGGTCAGCGTCATCGTTGTCACTCCGGGCGGAGCCAGCTTCGCTGCCGAGTTCACGTATGTGACGCCTGCTCCGGCGATCTCGGATGTGTCTCCGGTGAGTGGGTCCACGAATGGTGGGACGTCGGTGACGGTCACGGGCACCCACTTCACGGGTGCCACCTCAGTCACGTTTGACGGGTCGACGGGCATGAGCCTGGTGGTGAACTCCGACTCCTCCATCACGGTGACCACTCCTGCTCGTGCGGCAGGTCTGGTCGACGTCATCGTGACGACCCCGTATGGGTCAAGTTCGCCAGCGGCGTTCACGTATGTGGCGCCTGCCCCGGCGGGTTCGATCAGCGGTAGCCTCACGCTGCCAAGCGGCTACGAAGTCGGCGCCCACATCGACGTGCTCGCGTTCGACGCGGCGACTGGGGACTTCGTTGAAGGGGACTTTGGGGCCAATGGGTCCGGCTCGTACGCGATCACGAACCTTGTGCCGGGCTCGTACTACGTGTGCATCCAGGCGGATGATGGCGCTTTCGGGTTCGAGCCCGATTACTACGCCAACTACCTCGTCGAAGAGTGCTGGGACGGCGCCTTCCGCGCCAAGTCGGGGACGTATGGGCCTAACGATCTCTTCCTTGGCGCCTCGGAGGTCACGCTTGGGAGCGACGTGGGTGTTGCGGGCATTGACTTCTCGCTTGTCGAGGGAGGTCACGTTGGAGGCCTGGTGGCGATGCCCGCCGACTATGAGGTCGATCCCGACGCTTTGACCTATGCGCACATCTCCCCAGCGGATCGCTCCTGGACATACACCGAGGCGCTCGAAGACATGCCAGGGTTCCCTGGAACGCTCGACTTCGGCGGAGGCGGGTACACGACGCAGAACTTCCCGGCGGGCGAGTACTACGTCTGGTTCGACGGCACCCGCATCTTGTCGATGAACTGGGACGGATCGTGGCACTCGGAGACGGACTTCGGCCCGACGCTGGTGGTACCCGCAGGCGGTTCGAACACCACGGACATCGACACGGTCTTGCACGCGTCAGCGACGATCTCCGGCACGGTGACCAACACCGCCGGCTCGAACGTCGGGGACGTGTGTCTCGTTGACATGGAGGACCAGTGGGTGTGCAGCGTGACGGACGATGCTGGCGCATACTCGTTCACGGGACTCGCCGCGAGGGAGTACTACGTGTACTTCCACGATTTCGCAGGTGCCGCGAACGAGTGGTGGGACGACGCGCCGTCGTTCGAAGATGCCTTCTTCACCATCCTTGAAGAGGGTTGGGATGTGACCGGGATCGACGCGACGCTTGAGGCCGCGGCCGTCGTCACCGGCAGTCTCGACGTTCCAAGCGCTTTTTCGAGCGGCTCGGCGTGCGTGGGCGTGTTCACGACGACCGATGCCATGGAGCTTCTCGGGGAGGCATGCGGTTCCGCTGGTGACCCATTCGCTATCGGTGCGCTCCCCGCAGGGTCGTTCTATGTGCGCATGATCGACACGGACGACCCGTATGCGTCCGACGGCGACTGGTCGACTTTCGTGGGCTCGGACGCATGGTTTGACAACGCCACGGACTCCGAGTCGGCGACTCCGATTCATCTCGCCGTTGGCCAGACTCTGCCACTGACCTTCACGTGGGGTCCTGCTCCGGCGGTCTCGGATGTGTCTCCGGTGAGTGGGTCCACGGATGGTGGGACGTCGGTGACGGTTACGGGCACGCACTTCACGGGTGCCACGTCGGTGACGTTTGATGGTTCGGCGGGCACGAGCTTGGTGGTGAACTCTGATTCCTCCATTACCGTGACCGCTCCCGCGCATGCTGCGGGTCCGGTCGATGTGGTCGTCACGACCCCGTATGGGTCAAGTTCGCTAGGGGCGTTCACGTTTGTGACGCCCGCTCCCGCGATCACGAACGTGTCTCCGGTGAGTGGGTCCACGGATGGTGGGACGTCGGTGACGGTTACGGGCACCCACTTCACGGGTGCCACGTCGGTCACGTTTGATGGTTCGGCGGGTTCGAGCTTGGTGGTGAACTCTGATTCCTCCGTCACGGTGACCACGCCTGCGCACGCTGCGGGTCCGGTCGATGTCGTGGTGACGACCCCGGCGGGGTCCTCGAACGCCGGCTCGTTCATGTTTGTGACGCCTGCTCCGGCGATCTCGGATGTGTCTCCGGTGAGTGGGTCCACGGATGGTGGCACGACGGTGACGGTTACGGGCACGCACTTCACGGGTGCCACCTCAGTCACGTTTGGCGGGTCGGCGGGCACGAGCCTGTCCGTGGATTCGGACACGCAGATCACGGTCACGACGCCTGCGCACGCCGCGGGTCCGGTCAGCGTCATCGTTGTTACTCCGGGCGGAGCCAGCTTCGCCGCGGAGTACACGTATGTGGCGCCGCCTGCGATTTCGAATGTGTCTCCGGTGTCGGGTTCGATCGATGGTGGCACGACGGTGACGCTTGCCGGTAGCGGCTTCACGGGTGCGACGTCGGTGACGTTCGACGGTTCCGCGGGTTCGGGCTTGAGCGTCACGAACGACGGGTCTCTCACGGTGACGACGCCGGCCCATGCGGCCGGTGCGGTGAACGTGATAGTCACGACTCCGTATGGGTCGAGCACGTCGGCGACGTTCACGTATGTGGCGCCGCCGGTGATCACGAATGTGTCTCCGGTGTCGGGTCCGACGGCGGGTGGCACGACGGTGACGCTGACGGGCACGGGCTTTGCGGGTGCGACCTCGGTGACGTTTGAAGGTTCCGCGGGCGGCTCTCTGTCTGTCGTTAACGATGGCGAGCTGACGGTGGTCTCTCCGGCCCATGCGGCGGGTGCGGTGAACGTGGTGGTCAATGGGCCGTTCAATTCGAGCGAGGACGCGACGTTCACGTATGTGGCCCCGGCGGTGACCGGGGTGGCGGATGCTGCGTCGATTCCTGCGGGGGGCACGGCGGGGGCGACGGTCACCGTGAGTCCGGTTCCGGGTTCGGGGACGGCGTCGTTGGAGTACTTGAAGGGGTCGGTGTGGACGCCGTTTGGCACTCCGGTGACCCTCAGCGGTGGGTCGGCGCACTTCAGTTGGGTGCCGCCGCAGACGTTCCAGTACCGCGCCGTCTATGGGATGACGTATTCGGCGCCGTTCACGATCACGGTGGTGCCTCCCACGGTGGTGGGCACGGCCGATAGTGCGTCGATTCCTGGTGGGGGTGCGGCGGGGGCGACGGTCACCGTGAGTCCGGTTCCGGGTTCGGGGACGGCGTCGTTGGAGTACTTGAAGGGGTCGGTGTGGACGCCGTTTGGCACGCCGGTGACCCTCAGCGGTGGTTCGGCGCACTTCAGTTGGGTGCCGCCGCAGACGTTCCAGTATCGGGCCGTGTTCGGCACCACCTACTCGGAGGTGTTCACGATCACGGTGGTGCCTCCCACGGTGGTGGGCACGGCCGATAGTGCGTCGATTCCTGGTGGGGGTGCGGCGGGGGCGACGGTGACGGTGGATCCTGTTCCGGGTTCGGGGACGGCGCGCTTGGAGTATCTTGAAGGGTTCCACGTGGACGCCGTTCGCCACGCCGGTGACCCTCAGCGGTGGTTCGGCGCACTTCAGTTGGGTGCCGCCGCAGACGTTCCAGTATCGGGCCGTGTTCGGCACCACCTACTCGGAGGTGTTCACGATCACGGTGACGCCTCCCACGGTGGTGGGTACGGCCGATAGTGCGTCGATTCCTGGTGGGGGTGCGGCGGGGGCGACGGTGACGGTGGATCCTGTTCCGGGTTCCGGGACGGCGCGCTTGGAGTATCTGAAGGGTTCCACGTGGACGCCGTTCGGCACGCCGGTGACCCTCAGCGGTGGTTCGGCGCACTTCAGTTGGGTGCCGCCGCAGACGTTCCAGTATCGGGCCGTGTTCGGCACCACCTACTCGGAGGTGTTCACGATCGCGGTGGTGCCTCCCACGGTGGTGGGTACGGCCGATAGTGCGTCGATTCCTGCGGGGGGCGCGGCGGGGGCGACGGTGACGGTGGATCCTGATCCGGGTTCGGGGACGGCGTCGTTGGAGTACTTGAAGGGTTCAGTGTGGACGCCCTTTGGCACCCCGGTGACCCTCAGCGGTGGTTCGGCGCACTTCAGTTGGGTGCCGCCGCAGACGTTCCAGTACCGCGCCGTCTATGGGACGACGTATTCGGCGCCGTTCACGATCACGGTGGTGCCTCCCACGGTGGTGGGCACGGCCGATAGTGCGTCGATTCCTGCGGGGGGCACGGCGGGGGCGACGGTCACCGTGAGTCCGGTTCCGGGTTCGGGGACGGCGTCGTTGGAGTACTTGAAGGGGTCGGTGTGGACGCCGTTTGGCACGCCGGTGACCCTCAGCGGTGGTTCGGCGCACTTCAGTTGGGTGCCGCCGCAGACGTTCCAGTATCGGGCGGTGTTCGGCACCACGTACTCGGAGGTGTTCACGATCGCGGTGCCGCCTCCCACGGTGGTGGGCACGGCCGATAGTGCGTCGATTCCTGAGGGGGGTGCGGCGGGGGCGACGGTGACGGTGGATCCTGTCCCGGGTTCGGGGACGGCGTCGTTGGAGTACTTGAAGGGGTCGGTGTGGACGCCGTTTGGCACGCCGGTGACCCTCAGCGGTGGTTCGGCGCACTTCAGTTGGGTGCCGCCGCAGACGTTCCAGTACCGGGCGGTGTTCGGCACCACCTACTCGGAGGTGTTCACGATCACGGTGACGCCACCCACGGTGACGCCTCCCACGGTGGTGGGCACGGCCGATAGCGCGTCGATTCCTGCGGGGGGCACGGCGGGGGCGACGGTGACGGTGGATCCTGATCCGGGTTCCGCGACGGCGCGCTTGGAGTATTTGAAGGGTTCCACCTGGACGCCGTTCGCCACGCCGGTGACGTTGGTGGGGGGCTCGGCGTATTTCTCGTGGGACCCGCCGCAGACGTTCCAGTATCGGGCCGTGTTCGGCACCACCTACTCGGAGGTGTTCACGATCACGGTGGAGGTCGCCTCCCGCTGAGCGGTCTGGAGGGTTTGGCGCCTAGGAGGGGACCTGCCCGAGGTCACGCGGGCCGATGGGAAGATGTCACAATTGTCTGTCGTGCACCCCAAAACGGGGATATCGTCGAACGCTACGACGGTCGTGACCACGCAGTCCGCGCAACGTCGCCATGGACGGAGATCGCGGAGATCGCATGGCATCGACACTAATGGCTGATCAACGAGGTGGCAGATAGTGAATCGGCGAGTCCTTAGTGGCGCCTTGGCGGCCTTTCTTCTGGCGCCGCTGGTCGTTGCCCTTCCCGCGACGTCGGCCCACGCCGTTACCGGAGACGACTGGATACCTGGCTACATCATCAGTGACCGATCGTTCTTCGATGGATCGGCGATGTCAGCCGAGCAGGTGCAGTCGTTCATGAACCAGAAGGTTCCCGCGTGCCAACCCGGCTACACGTGCCTGAAGGACTTTCGGCAGGCGACGCCCGACAAGCCCGCGGACGCGTATTGCGGCGCCTACGTCGGCTCACCGGACGAACGAGCGTCGGACATCATCGCAAAGGTCGGCGCCGCGTGCAACGTCAGCCAGAAGGCGATCCTCGCCATCCTTCAGAAGGAGATGAGCCTGGTTACGCACACGTGGCCGAGCTCCTGGCGGTTCGATCGGGCGATGGGCTACGCGTGCCCCGACACGGTACCCGTTACCTGCGATCCCGCATATAGCGGTTTCTTCTACCAGGTGTATCTTGCTTCCCGGCAACTTCAGCGCTACAGCGCGCCCGGGACGCCCTACCAGTGGTACCCCATCGGGGCGTACTCCGCGGTCCGCTACAGCACGAACACCGCGTGCGGGGCGCCCGTGATCTTCATCGAGAACCGCGCCACGGCCGCGCTCTACTACTACACCCCGTATCAGCCGAATGCCGCGGCGCTAGCGAATCTTGGCGGCACCGGCGACGGGTGTTCGGCGTATGGGAATCGCAACTTCTGGAAGCTCTATTGGGATTGGTTTGGCTCTCCCGATGGAACCCCCGCTCCGACGGTAGCGGGCACGGCCGATGCTCCGTCAATTGGGACGGAGGGCACGGCAGGGGCTACGGTCACGGTCAGCCCCGATCCGGGTTCCGGGTGGGTGTTTCTTCAGTATCTGAAGGGGTCGGTGTGGACGCCGTTTGCCACGCCGCTAAGTCTGGCCGGTGGTTCGGCGCACGTCTCGTGGGTGCCGCCTCAGACGTTCCAGTATCGGGCGAGGTACGGCGCGACGTACTCGGAGGTGTTCACGATCACGGTGTCCACAACGGATGTGGTGGGCACGGCCGATAGCGCGGTCATTGCCGTGGGGGGCGCGGC
The DNA here is from genome assembly GCA_963830335.1 of uncultured Actinomycetota bacterium. Lineage (GTDB taxonomy): Bacteria > Actinomycetota > Actinomycetes > Actinomycetales > Demequinaceae > JAFGBM01. The sequence goes on along the minus strand of CAWHLX010000004.1, from coordinate 124,611 downwards.
GGGGGCGACGGTGACGGTGGATCCTGATCCGGGTTCCGCGACGGCGCGCTTGGAGTACCTGAAGGGGTCGGTGTGGACGCCGTTTGCCACTCCGGTGACCCTGGTGGGTGGTTCGGCTCATTTCTCGTGGGTGCCGCCGCAGACGTTCCAGTATCGGGCCGTGTTCGGCACCACCTACTCGGAGGTCTTCACGATCGCGGTGGTGCCTCCCACGGTGGTGGGTACGGCCGATAGTGCGTCGATTCCTGGTGGGGGTGCGGCGGGGGCGACGGTGACGGTGGATCCTGATCCGGGTTCCGCGACGGCGCGCTTGGAGTATTTGAAGGGTTCCACCTGGACGCCGTTCGCCACGCCGGTGACCCTCAGCGGTGGTTCGGCGCACTTCAGTTGGGTGCCGCCGCAGACGTTCCAGTACCGGGCCGTGTTCGGCACCACCTACTCGGAGGTCTTCACGATCGCGGTGGTGCCTCCCACGGTGGTGGGCACGGCCGATAGTGCGTCGATTCCTGGTGGGGGTGCGGCGGGGGCGACGGTGACGGTGGATCCTGTTCCGGGTTCCGCGACGGCGCGCTTGGAGTACTTGAAGGGTTCCACCTGGACGCCGTTCGCCACGCCGGTGACCCTCAGCGGTGGTTCGGCGCACTTCAGTTGGGTGCCGCCGCAGACGTTCCAGTACCGGGCCGTGTTCGGCACCACGTACTCGGAGGTGTTCACGATCGCGGTGGTGCCTCCCACGGTGGTGGGCACGGCCGATAGTGCGTCGATTCCTGGTGGGGGTGCGGCGGGGGCGACGGTGACGGTGGATCCTGATCCGGGTTCCGCGACGGCGCGCTTGGAGTATTTGAAGGGTTCCACCTGGACGCCGTTCGCCACGCCGGTGACCCTCAGCGGTGGTTCGGCGCACTTCAGTTGGGTGCCGCCGCAGACGTTCCAGTATCGGGCCGTGTTCGGCACCACCTACTCGGAGGTGTTCACGATCGCGGTGGTGCCTCCCACGGTGGTGGGCACGGCCGATAGTGCGTCGATTCCTGGTGGGGGTGCGGCGGGGGCGACGGTGACGGTGGATCCTGATCCGGGTTCCGCGACGGCCCGCTTGGAGTATTTGAAGGGTTCCACCTGGACGCCGTTCGCCACGCCGGTGACCCTGGTGGGTGGTTCGGCTCATTTCTCGTGGGCGCCGCCCGAAACGTTCCAGTATCGGGCCGTGTTCGGCACCACCTACTCGGAAGTCTTCACGATCACGGTGGAGGTCGACTCCCGCTGAGCGGTCTGGGTGGGCCCGGCGCTCAGGGGTCCGAGCGCTCAGGGGTCCTAGCGGCCCGATTGGCGAAACCGTCCGGACCGCTTCGTGAACCGCGATCGTATGACGTGTCGCGAGCCGCGCTCCCGGCCAACCTAACCCGTCAGTCCGAAGCCCAGCGGGAAGAGGTACTCTCCTCCCGGCGGCACGGAGGGCAACTGACCGACGTCGCGGGGCCAGTTCATCGGCAGCGTTCCCGTGAAGGGTTGGTCCCCGAACAGCACGTCCGCCACGCCCTCTCCCGCGGTTCCTGGTAGCCACGCGGCGACGACGGCATTGACGCGCGGTAGTGCATCGGTGATGATCACGGGGCGCCCCGAGACCACGACGAGGACGGTGCGGACGCAGCGTCCTGCGAGCTGGTCGAGCACCTCGATTCCGGGGAGCGCCAGCGTGCGCGAGTCGCCCACGCCCTCGGCGTAGGGCCGCTCGCCCACCACCGCGATGCAGACGTCGACCGAACCGGAGGCGGGAAGCTTGTCGAGCACCGTGCCGCTGGCGCCGACGCGATCGCGGATGCCCTGGGCGATCGTGGTTCCCGGGATGGCGTCGCCGACATCGCCCTGCCAGGTCATCGTCCATCCTCCTGCCTGCACCCCCATGTCGTCCGCGGCGTTTCCCACGACGAGGATCCTGGGGTTCGCGTCCGACAGCGGAAGGGTGCCATCATTCGTCAGCAACACCTGCGACTCTGCGACCGCCGTGCGGGCCAGAGCCCGGTTCTCGTCGCTCCCCACCAGGTCGAGGGCGCGCCGGATCGGGGTACGGGTTCTCGAAGAGGCCCATCTCGAACTTGACGGTCAGGATTCGCCGCACAGCCTCGTCGATCCGGGCCTGAGCGATCGTCCCGCCATCGACGCCCGCCGCGAGCGCGACCTGGAATGCGGGCCCGTCGTACGGGGTCATCACCATGTCGACGCCGGCATTGATGCACTGCGCGATGTCCGCGGCGTAGTCGCCTGCGTTGATCTGGTCGCAGCCACCCCAGTCCGAGACGACGAAGCCGTCGAAGCCCAGCTCGCCGCGGAGCGTGCCGGTGAGGAGGGCGGCGTCGCCGTGGACCTTCTGCCCACCCCACGACGAGAAGGTCGCCATGACGGACTTGGCGCCGGCGTCGATTGCGGCCCGATACGGCGGGAGGAGGCGGTCTTGGAGCAGGACGGGGTCGTCGGGGGCGTTGCCCTGATCGAGGCCGGACGAACTCACCTGGCCATCGGCGCTCAACCCAAGGACGGTCGAGCCGTCGCCGATGAAGTGCTTGGCCGTGGCGAGCACGCTCGTGGGGTCGGACAGCGACGGGCTTTGGAGGCCGCGAATGTAGGCGGCGCCGAGCGCGGAGACGCGCGCGGGATCCTGGGAGTACGACTCATACGTTCGTCCCCAGCGGATGTCGCTCACCACGGCGAGCACGGGGGAGAAGGTCCAGCGGATCCCGGTCGCGGACGTCTCGACCGCGGTGGCCCGCCCGATCGCGGTCATCAACTCCGGGTCGTTCGCGGCCCCGAGCCCGATCTGCTGGGGAAAGACCGTCGCGCCATACATGCCTCCGAAGCCGTGGACCGCGTCGACTCCGTAGAGGATGGGGATCCCCAGGCGCGTGGACTCCACCGCCTCGTGTTGTTCGGCGGACACCGCGGCGGCCCAATCGTTCTTGTCGCCGTTCTCCGTGATCGAGCCGCCCCCGTGGAGGACGCTTCCCAGCCCTAGGAGGGCGACGCCGTCCCGCGGGGAGGGAGTTCTGCTCTACCTGCGTCATCTGCCCGAACTTCTCGGCCTGCGTCATCTGACTCAGAAGGTTGTCGACGCGCTCCGCCACGGGGAGCGAGGCGTCGAGGTAGGTGGTGTCGACGCCGGGGCGCGACGGGGGAGGAGAGTCCGAGCCCGCGGAGCATCCGGCGAGAAGCGCCGCGAGGAGGAGAACGGACGAAACGTTTCGCACGGCCATATGCGGAACACTATCGCTCCGCGCTACCGCGTGCCCAGGGGGTCTACTCGCGGCGGGAGCGGACGGCTCCTCTGGCCTAACGGAAGACGATGGTGCGGTGGCCGTTGAGGAGCACCCGGTGCTCGGCGTGCCAGCGCACGGCCCGGGAAAGGGCGCGGCGCTCAAGGTCGGCCCCCGTCGCCGTGAGGGCCTCCGGCGTGGACGTGTGGTCGACGCGCTCCACATCCTGCTCGATGATCGGGCCCTCGTCGAGGTCGGCCGTGACGTAGTGCGCGGTCGCGCCGATGAGCTTCACCCCGCGGTCGTGCGCCTGGAAGTAGGGGCGCGCGCCCTTGAAGCTGGGCAGGAACGAGTGGTGAATGTTGATCGCCCTGCCCGCCAGCGCCTCGCACATCCGGGGCGAGAGGATCTGCATGTACCGCGCAAGGACGACGAGCTCGACGTCGAGTTCCTCGGCGAGCGCAAGAATCCGATCCTCCGCCGCAGCCTTCGTCTGGGGCGAGACGGGGATGTGGTGAAACGGCTTGCCATAGAACTGCGCGAGATCGGCAAGGTCGGGGTGGTTGCCGACGACCGCGACAATGTCGACCGGCAGGCTCCCCTCGCGCTCGCGGTACAGCAGGTCGTTGAGGCAGTGCGCGGCCTTGGACACCAGAACCATCGTCCTCATCGGCCGGCCCGACACGTCGAGCCGCCACGTCATGCCGAAGCGGGTAGCGAGGGCGCCCATCGCCGCCTCGATCTCGTCGCGCGGCGCGCCCGAGGTGACGGCGACGCGCATGAAGAAGAGCCCAGTGTCGGGATCGCCGAATTGCTGCGACTCGGTGATGTTTCCCCCGTGGTCCGCGAGCGCGCCAGATACCGCGTGGACGATTCCCGGCCCGTCGGGGCACGACAGGCTGAGGACCCACGGGGTTCCGGCCTGGCCGGTCGCTGATGGCGGCACACGCCCAGGATAGCGACGGCAGGGCCACCCGCGAGTCCGCCGAGCCGCCGCACCGTTCGTCCCTGCGCGGGTGCCGCCGGGGGGTTAGGGTGAGGCGAGGCTCGGAGTGCGGGCGCCCCTCCGGGCGCCGCGCGCGGCAAGGGCGAGCAAGGAGGCCCGGCACCATGAAGTCCCTCGTCGTGTGGATAGCCGTGGGGATCGTCGGCTCGGCGATCATCGTCGCTCTGATCGTGGTCTTCTCCGGGCCGAGGGTCGAGTCCATCGGCGTGTCAGGAGACTCCCGCTACGTGGCTGGCTACGCGTACGACCTCACCGTTGCGGTTGTGCCCCCGATCGACGGCAAGGCCGTGCTGTGGGAGCAGGCGGACGGCGGCGAATGGACGAAGGTTCCGGACAAGTTCCGAGTCGAGCACGGCACGGCGACGCTGACGGTGACGCCCACCGCGAACGTCGCGGGGTACCGGGTGGAGATGGGCAGGAAGACGTCCGAGCCGGCCACGATGACCAAGACCCCGCTGACCCTGACCGCGTCGGGGCCGACGGGCTACTACCCCGGGCTCCCCGTCTCGGTAGAGGTCACCACCGATCCGCCCGTGTCGGACCACGCCGAACTCTGGCGGAGCCTCGGAGGCGTCTGGACGGCGGACCCCGTTCCCGTGCCGGTCGCCCACGGCGCCGCGAAGGTGACGATCTACCCTGGAGACGACGGCCAGTATCGATTCAGCATCGGCGACGTCACGACCGACGTCGTGGCGATGACGGCCGACGCGTCGATCCCCAAGGCCTTCGCCTTCCACGGAGGTGGATGGGGCCACGGCGTCGGGATGTCGCAATACGGTGCGGCCGCGATGGCCCGATACGGGTACACGGAGTCCCAGATTCTCACCCACTACTACACCGGAAGCCGCGTCGAAATGCTTCCCGTGACCGGCTCGGAGGATCCTCAGGGCGACGCGACCGTCCGCGTCCAGGTCTTCGGCTCGGGCAACGATTCGAAGACCGATACGAGGCTGCGGGTGCAGTCTGCCGCCGAGCTCGACACGGGGGCGTGGACCCTCACGTTCTACACGGCGTCCTCGAAGCCGATTCTCGACGGCGGCGCGCCCCGGGCCCTCACCGGCACCAAGGATGAGGACATCGCGATCAGCAGGTCCGGCTCGACCGTGACCGCGACCGCGAACGGGGTCTCCGCCTCGGGCGGGATCGCCGTCCTCACGTGGGCCGGAACCACCTACCAGGATCCGGACTCTCCCGAGACGTCGTACGTCACGGTTCTCGGCCCCGACGGCTCCTCCGCGAGCAACGGGACGTACCGCCACGGCAAGTTGATCATCGGGACGGCGGGCGGCAAGCGACTCAACATCGCCAACCTGCTCAAGCTCAACACCGAGTACCTCTGGGGAATCGCGGAAGTCCCCTCGTCGTGGCCCACCGCCGCGCTCGAGGCCCAGGCGATAGCCGCGCGGAACTACGCGGTGGCGAACCGAGGATACAAATCGTCGTGCGATTGCCAGTTGTATGACGACACGCGTAGCCAGAACTTTACGGGGTGGAACAAGGAGAGCCAGGGAGACACGGGCCAGTGGGGAGCCCGATGGGTGGCCGCAGTCAACGCGACGGCGAGCGAGGATCGCCACTCGGGCTTGATGCTCACCTACGGTTCGGGCGGCGCGGGGCACCTGGTCACCGCCTACTACTTCTCGTCGAGCGGGGGCCAGACGGAGAACAGCGAGAACGTCTGGTCGGCCACGGTCAGCTACCTCAAGTCCGTGCCGGATCCCTGGAGCGCGCTACCCCAGATCGTCAACCCGAATGCGGACTGGTCGGCGACCATCGACCAGGAGACGCTCGCGGCGAAATTCGGCCTGCCCGACGTCGTGCGTCTGGAGATCGTCTCCCGAACCGGCCCAGGGGACGACGCGGGGGTGACCGGTCTCCGCGCGACGTCGAGCACGGGCGCGACATCGACGTTGGCGGGCATGGAGAAGATCCGGACCACGCTCGGCCTGAAGTCCGCGTGGGTGAAGGGAATCGTCGCCCTAGCCGTGGAAGGATAGGGGGCATGGGAGACGAAGAAGACGTCGTGGTCGCGGTCGTGACGGTTGCCGAGGCGGGAGAACTGCTGACGCTCCGCCGCGCGGCGTTCGTCTCGGAGGCTCAGACCTACAACGACCCGCACATCCCCGCCCTGACCCAGACGCTTGACGAGTTGGTCGCGGACCTCACCTCCGACGGGGTCATCACGCTCGGAGCGCGGCGCGGCCACCGCCTGCTCGGCTCGATACGCGTGGGCATAGAGGGAGACAAGGCGACCCTCGGGCGGCTCGCCGTCGCGCCGGACGTCCAGGGCCATGGAATCGGAACGCAGTTGCTCTTTGCGGTGCTCCAGTACCTTCCCGAGACCACCAAAGAGGTGTGGGTCTTCACGGGTCAGGACTCCAAGGCGAACATCGAGTTGTACAACAAGGCGGGGTTCGAGCACGAGTTCGATCAGCAGGCCGGCAACCTCACCTACGCGTACCTGAGGAAGGTGCTCGAGGCGGGCAACGTCGTCGACGACGGCGAGGATCCCGTCGTGGTTCGCGGCGAGAACTGACGCTAGACTGACCCCGTCGCGACTGGCGAAGTGGGGCACCACGAGGGAGCGACGCAGACTTCAGACTGATGGTCGTCCGCCTGGGCCATGGTCACCGGAAATGAAACCCGGCGGCCCGCACGCCGCCCGGCCGAGAGGATGACCATGACCACCGACTCCAGTGCCACCGCCGCCATCATGAACTCGACGTTGCGCGACCTCGACCCCGAGATCGCCACCGTGCTCGACCGCGAACTCGCGCGCCAGCGCGGAACCCTGGAGATGATCGCGAGCGAGAACTTCGTTCCGCGCGCCGTCCTGCAGGCGCAGGGGAGCGTCCTGACGAACAAGTACGCCGAGGGCTACCCGGGCAAGCGCTACTACGGCGGCTGCGAGGAGGTCGACGTCGCCGAGCAGCTCGCGATCGACCGCGCCAAGTCCCTGTTCGGCGCCGGCTACGCGAACGTCCAGCCGCACTCGGGCGCGACCGCCAACGCCGCCGTCCTCCACGCCCTCATTAGACCGGGCGACCGCATCATGGGCCTGAGCCTCGCCCACGGCGGCCACCTGACGCACGGGATGAAGATCAACTTCTCCGGCCGGTTGTATCAGGTTTCCTCCTACGGCGTCGATGAGAAGACGCACCGCGTGGAGATGGACCAGGTGCGCGAGACCGCCCTCGCCGAGCGGCCCGACGTCATCATCGCCGGGTGGTCGGCGTACCCGCGGCACCTGGACTTCGCCGCCTTCCGCGCGATCGCCGACGAGGTGGGCGCCAAGCTCTGGACGGACATGGCGCATTTCGCCGGCCTCGTCGCGGCCGGGCTTCACCCGTCGCCGGTGCCGGACTCCGACGTCGTCTCCTCGACCATCCACAAGACGATTGGCGGCCCGCGTTCCGGTCTCATCGTCGCCCGAGACGAGGAGTACGCGAAGGTGCTCAACTCCGCGGTGTTCCCCGGTCAGCAGGGCGGGCCGCTCATGCACGTCATCGCGGCCAAGGCCGTCGCGCTCAAGGTCGCGGCGGGAGCCGAGTTTAGGGCCCGCCAGGAGCGGGTCCTCGAGGGTGCGCGGATCTTGGCCGAGCGGCTCATGGCGAAGGATTGCGTCGATGCGGGGGTCTCGGTGCTGACGGGTGGAACCGACGTTCACCTGGTGCTCGTTGATCTTCGCAACTCGGAGCTCGACGGAAGTCAGGCCCAGCACCTCCTGGAGGAGGCCGGCATTACGGTCAACCGCAACGCCGTCCCGTTCGATCCCCGGCCGCCGATGGTCACGTCCGGCGTGCGCATCGGTACCCCGGCGCTCGCATCCCGTGGGTTTGGCGCCGCGGAGTTCTCGGAGGTCGCGGACATCATCGCGACCGCCCTCAAGGGCGGCGCGGACATCGCGGCGCTCCGGGCGCGCGTCGCGAAGCTCGCAGGGGAGTATCCGCTCTACCCCGGCCTCGAGCAGTAGGGCGATGCGCGTGGGCGCGAGGGTTCTCGACGGCAAGGCGACGGCCGCCGCCATCAAGGCCGAGTTGACCGAGCGCGTCGCCGCGCTCGCGGCGCGGGGCGTCACGCCCGGGCTTGGGACGCTGCTCGCGGGCGACGATCCGGGGTCCACCTGGTACGTCAACGGCAAGCACAAGGACTGCGCCGAGGTGGGGATCGCCTCTATCCGCGAGGACCTGCCCGCGACCGCAACCCAGGCCGAGATCGAGGCGGCGGTGGCGCGCCTCAACGGGGACCCGGCGTGCACGGGCTTCATCGTGCAGCTCCCGCTGCCCGACGGTATCGATACGAACCGAGTGCTCGAGCTCGTCGATCCGGAGAAGGACGCGGACGGCCTCCACCCGATGAACCTCGGGAGGCTCGTCCTGCGGGTCTCGGAGGACGTCACGTCGCCGCTGCCCTGCACCCCGCGGGGGATCATCGAGCTCCTCGACCGGCACGGGGTGTCCCTTCGGGGCGCCGACATCGTCGTCGTGGGGCGCGGGACGACCGTCGGCCGGAGCATTGGGCTTCTCCTCACCCGCAAGGCCGTCAACGCCACGGTCACCCTCTGTCACACCGGAACGAGGGACCTCGCCGATCACACGCGCAGGGCCGACGTCATCGTCGCGGCGGCGGGAGTGCCGGGCATCGTCTCGGCCGACATGGTCAAGCCCGGCGTCGTGCTCATCGACGTGGGAGTGAGCCGGGTGACCGACCCCGTGACGGGCAAGAGCAGGATTGCGGGAGACATCGCTCCCGAGGCGGCCGAACACGCCGCCTGGATCTCGCCTAACCCCGGTGGTGTGGGTCCCATGACTCGCGCGATGCTGCTCCAGAACGTGGTGGAGATTGCGGAGCGCGCGGCGCGAACGCCCGGTGACGCCCGGTCTTGAGCGCGCCGGGTCACTGTGCAAGCATGAGAGCGGTCCGTCCGGCCGCATCGAACTCGACGAGGAGTGATCATGGCTGAAAGTAAGACCCCGGGATCCACCCCGAGCAAAATCGCATCCACCCCCGGCATCGAGTGGGTCGCCGGGCTCGTGGTGTCCGTCATCCTGTCCCTACTGCTCTCGCTAGCGGTTGTCTCCGTGCACAACGAGTGGGCGTCGCTGGTTCTGCTCGCGTTCCTAGGGCTGATCGCTGCAGCCGCGGTGGGCTTCGCGGTGCGCCTCACGTCCGCGGGGCGGGGCTCCTTCTGGCCAGCGGCAGTGTCCGCGGGGATTGCCGTCCACGTCATCACCTCGCTCTCCGGTGTGGGTTTCAGCGACTACGGGAATGCCCTGCTGTTCGCCCTCCGGTCCGCTCCGCTGAGCGCTTATGTGGTGTTCTACGGCGCGACCGCGGGACTGGTGGCCATCTTCGGGCGACGTTCCTAAGGTCACATGCGTTTTGTGACGGTTAACGTCAACGGGGTGCGAGCCGCCCTCAAGAAGGGCTTTGAGGGCTGGCTCGCCACGGCCGACGCGGACGTGATCTGCCTCCAGGAGGTACGCGCGCCAGATGAGATTGTGGCGTCCGCGTTCGCGGAGGGTTGGCACGTGGTGCACGAGGCTTGCGAGGTGAAGGGTCGCGCCGGGGTGGCGGTCCTCACCCGCCAGCCCATGCGCGACGTCGTGTCCGGATTGCGCGTGGCCGGCGTGCGGCTCGGCGAGCCAGTCCACACGGGACGGTGGATCGAGGCGACAGTGGACAGCCCCGCAGGCGACTTGCGAGTGGTGTCGGTGTACGTTCACTCGGGGCAGGCCGGGACGCCGAAGATGGACGACAAGTACGCCTTCCTCGACGCGATGACCGCGCGAATGCGAGAACTCCTCGTCGCCCACGAACGCGTGGTCGTCATGGGAGACATCAACATCGCCCACGCGCCACGCGACCTCAAGAACTGGAAGGGCAACCTCAAGACGGCGGGCTTCCTCGCCGAGGAGCGGGAGTACCTCGACGCGTGGCTGACGGACGGCTGGGTGGACGTCCATCGGGCCCTCTCGGGCGACGTGGACGGGCCCTACACGTGGTGGTCGCAGCGCGGCAAGGCCTTCGACAACGACGTCGGATGGCGCCTGGACTACCAGTTCGCCTCGACGCAGCTTGCGGCCCTAGCGTCCGACGCGCGGGTCGAGAGGGCGGCGTCATGGGACACCCGGTGGAGCGACCACGCGCCGCTTGTCATCGACTACGGGCCGTGGGGTTCCATGGGCGCAGCGGCCTAGAGACGGAGCAGTCTAGAGGCGGAGCAGTCTAGAGGCGGAGAAACCGGGGGCGCCGAAGGCCCTCGTCGACAAACGCGTGTTCGATCGCGCTCGCGGTGGACTCGATCTGGGCGCCCCTCACCAGCGCGATGACGGCGCCGCCGAACCCCGCACCCACGAGGCGCGCGCCGAGCGCCCCATTCGCTCGCGCGGCGTCGACGGCGAGATCGAGCGTCGGGCTGCTGACCTCGAAGTCCCGGGCGAGCGACGCGTGAGAGCGGTTGAGGTGGCGACCCACGGCGACGAACCGTTCGTGCGCCGGCCCCGTGCCAGCGAGTTCGTCCACGACGCCGCGCACGCGGTGAATCTCGCTGGTGACGTGGCGCGCCCGTTTTCGTAGCGTCTCGTCCTCGAGGCGCTCGACGCGGGTGACGGCGTCGGGGCTGTCCGCGACCTCGCGGAGGTTGCGTGCACCAAGGGCCACCGCGGCCTCGCGACACTCCCTGACGCGCTCGGCATACCGGCCATCGGTGAGCTTGTGCGAAGTCCGCGTGTCGACGACGAGGAGGGCGAGCCCATAGTCGAGAAAGCGCAGGGCCATCTCGCGGAGGGTCGGGGGCGACGTGGAGCAGTCGACGAGAAGCCCCACGTTCGGTCGGCCATACAGCGCGGCGTATTGGTCGAGCCGACCCGTGGGCGTCCCGGCGACAAGGTTCTCCGCGTCGCGTGCGGACTCGGCGAGATCGACTCGGGCCTCTGGGGTGTCGAGCGCGAGCCCCCAGAGGTCGTTGATGGCGCGCGCCGTGCCGCAGGATAGCGCCGCGGATGATCCCAGGCCGGCCGCGAGCGGAATGGACGACGTGAACGCCAGATTCAGGCCCGGACCGTCATATCCGCGCTCGATAAGCGCCCAGATCACCCCGGAAACGAAGGCGGGCCACCCTTCGCACGTCGCGGGCGAGATGGCGTCGATCTCGATCTCGAAGGTCCTCCCCGGACCGTCGAACTGATCGCCGTCTGCGCTCGTGACGCGCAATCGGCGATCATCGCGCCGCGATCCTGCGACGTACGTGCGGTGCAGGAGGATCGCGGGCAGGCTCAGCCCGCCGTTATAGTCGGTGTGCTCCCCGATGAGGTTGATTCGCCCGGGTGCCGACCACGTTCCGACGGGTATCTCGCCGAAGGTCTCGATGAAGAGGTTGGTCGCCGTCGAGTTGCCGTGAGCCGTCTCCCAGGGCTCGCTCCACTCCGGACGGGCGGGAGCCGCGGCTTCGTTCGTCACCGTCACCATGGTATCGGACCCGTCCTTGCCGTATCGGGCCGACAGTGGTGCGTGCCATGATGATGGCAATCTCCCCTAAGGGGATAACGCGAACAAAGGAGACACATTATGGCGCAAGAGGTGCAAGAGGCGCGAACGATTTCCTTCCTCGACGTCCTGCGGCGCAACCGCGTGGGCAATGTCCTCACCGGGCTCATCGTGATGTTTGCCGCCGCACTACTTCTGAGCGCCGCGGTGCCGTCTGACCTCAACATCGTGATCGAGATCCTTCTGATCGTGCTCCTGGCCGCCGCGGTCGGGTTTGCGGTGCGGGTGACCTCCCCCGATCAGGCTGGAGGGACCCTCCTCACCGCCGCGGTCCTGGCCGCCGTCGGCACCCCGATCCTTTTCGTCACGGGCTCCGACCCGGGTTCCTTCGGCGCCGCGCTTCTGGCGAGTTTTGGCTCCGGCTTCCTCCAGGTCGCGGCCGCACTCGCCGCGATCGTCGCGGTGATTTGTGCCGGATGGGGCAAGCGCTAGCTCGCGACATTGTCGTAATCTGCTCGTGACCTTTTCGTGATGAGGTGTCATGATGGGGGACGTTCCTCCACTCTGGGGGTTCCTCAATGAATCAAAGGAGATTGTCAATGGCGACGACGGAGAAGAAGAAGGTTCTCTGGATCTTCCCGAACAACACGGCTGGCGTGCTTCTTGCCACCCTTATTGCAACGGTCATCATTGCCTTCATCTGGCAGTGGGTCGAGCGCCTCGACTTCAGCACGAAGAACGCGTGGATCATGATCGTCGAGATGCTCTTGCTTGCGCTCATCGTGGGCTGGATCCACGGGATGAACGCGGGCAACGTGAAGCAGTCCACCCTGTGGACCGCTGCGGGCTTCGCGTGGTTGGGCACCGTGCTCACGGGCGGCCTTGCGGCTGCCGCGGGCTCCACGTGGGACCGCGCGTTGCTCGGCGCGATGGGTGCGGACGCCTTCTCGTCTGCCTCGGTGAGCGTCGGCGCGATCGTCATCGGCATCGTTGCAGCTGTCGCCGCGACGATGGGCTCGAAGAGCTAGATGTAGTCTCACCTCGCAAGAGGCTGCGGGGCGTCCGGTTCGCCGGGCGCCCCGTTCCTTGCGTTTCCGGGTCGCGAGCGGGCCGACCGGCTCCGTGAGGAAGATCGACTAGGCGGGTTCGACGCCGAGGTTGCGTCCCGCCAGGCCACGCTTGCGAGCGCCGAGCGTCCGCGCGATGGCCCTGAAGGCGACCGCGGCGGGGGATTCAGGGTCCGACGCGACCACGGGAGTTCCGGCATCGCCGGCCTCGCGGGCGGCGAGGTCGATCGGCACCTGGCCAAGGAGCGGAACGTCGGCGCCGAGCAACTCGGTAAGGCGCTCCGCAACCCTGGCTCCGCCGCCCGAGCCGAAGATTTCGAGGCGGGAGCCGTCGGGCTGGTCGAGCCACGCCATGTTCTCGATCACGCCGACCACTCCCTGCTGCGTCTGGACGGCAACGGCGCCCGCGCGCTCGGCGACCTCCGAGGCGGCCATCTGGGGGGTCGTCACCACCACGATCTCGGAGTGCGGGAGCAGCTGAGCGACGGAGATCGCAATGTCGCCCGTGCCGGGCGGCAGATCCAGCAGGAGAACGTCGAGGTCGCCCCAGAACACGTCGGCGAGGAACTGCTCGACGGCTCGGTGGAGCATCGGCCCGCGCCACACGACGGGCTGTCCCTCCGGCACAAACATGCCGATCGACACGGCCTTGACCTCGTGGGCAATGGGGGGCAGGAGCATATCGTCGAGGCGCGTCGGCTGGGCCGTGATTCCGAGCATGCGGGGAATCGAGAATCCGAAGATGTCCGCGTCGAGAACGCCGACCTTGAGCCCGTCCTGGGCCATCGCGACGGCAAGATTCGCCGTGACCGTGGACTTGCCGACCCCACCCTTGCCCGACGCGATGGCGTAGATGCGAGTCATGTTGCCCGGTTGGGTGAAGGGGATGACCGGCTCGGCCCTGCCGCCGCGGAGACTCGTGCGAAGGTCCTCCCGCTGCTGTTCGGTCATGACGCCAAACTCGACCTCGACACTCGTGACCCCGTCGACGCCGCCGACGGCCGCCTGGACATCCGCGACGATGCGCGCCCGGAGGGGACAGCCCGACACCGTGAGATCGATCCCAATGGTGGCGAGGCCAGCCTCGTCGATGGCGATCGAACGCACCATGCCGAGGTCGGTGATGGGCCGACGGATCTCGGGATCGATGACGGTGGCAAGGGCGGAGCGGATCGCGGCGTCGGTGGGCATGCGTCCATCCTAGGTTGCCCGCGGCGACCGTACCCCCACTGGCCGTCCCGCTGTGAGGAGCAGGGTCGCCGCCGTCGGACACCGTGGGCGAGGAGCACTCACGCAGGCCAGCAAGTGCTCCCCGAGCCTCACCGAGCCTCGTCGCATCTGTCTCGGTCCCACTCCGCGCGTTGCATCGCGGCTCTGCGTGTGCGCAGCCGCGATGCGACCCCACCACGACGCTCCAAGCCCGGTCGTCAGTCGCGGGAGGCGCCCGCCTGGAGGTTGCCGCGTGGGCGGGCAGTCGCTCGCATACCATGGGATTCACCGACCCGACGAGGAGGGGTGCCGTGTCCTACGGATTCTCTGGAAGTCAGGATGGGCGCGCCCCGGTGTTTTCGGGTGTGCAGCCGCTGGCTACCCCCGTTGCGGGCAAACCTCACTGGATTCTCGGTGCAGTGGTGGGCGTCGTATGCGGGGCGCTCGGGGCGATCGTGTACGCGTCGATAACGTCATCGGAAAACCGCGAGTACTTCGTCGGCTTGCTTCTGGTCGGCGCTTTTGCTGGTATCGGGATCCGACTTGGCTCGAACGGTCGAGGTGGGGTCGGCGCGCTCTTGGGGCTGGTGATTGGTTCGCTCTCCGTCGCGTTCGCGATCTACGCGACGGATCTGATTCGCCTCTTTGGCTATTCCGGAGCCGCGGCCGGGATGGGGTCGTTGTCGATCGCCAGTTCGCTCGAGAGCTACTTCAGGGACGCGCTCAGCTACATCCTCGCGTCCGCAGGCGTACTGGGTGCAGTTGCCGCGGGCTTCAACGCCGAAGACCCGGAGAGTCCCTCGAGCACTACCGCGCGCGACGAGCCAATGCGCAGAATCTCTCCGCCCGATCCGATGCCGCCCGTGGAGAGCGTGCCGCGCGGCCCGTATGAGGAGCCATCACGGTTTGGCCAGCCCCCGCAGTACGGTCAGCCCCCGCAGTACGGTCAGCCCCCGCCGTACGGTCAGCCCCCGCAGTACGGTCAGCCCCCGCAGTACGGTCAGCCCCCGCAGTACGGTCAGCCCCCGCAGTACGGCCAGCCCCCGCAGTACGGCCAGCCCCCGCAGTACGGCCAGCCCCCGCAGTACGGCCAGCCCCCGCAGTACGGCCAGCCCCCGCAGTACGGCCAGCCCCCCGAGCAACAGCCGGAGGGCACCCAGCAACAGCCGCCAGTCCCTCCGCCGGGGTACCCACCACCCCCGTAGCCGTAGCCGTAGTAGTAGACGAGGACGACGGGCGCTCGGGAACCGCGCTACGGGCGGCTGGTCGGCGTCGGCGTCGAAGGGTTGGGCCGTTTCTTGGCGGTGGGCATGCGTCCATCGTAGGTGTCCCGTCGGGAGCCGAGCGCGCCGAGGGTCCCGCGCCTAGTTGGTTGTCGTGCCACCCGCCTAGCGGGAGTCCGGAGTCTCGTCCGCCGAGCCCGGAGCGCTCGGCGGAGCGCAGTTCCTCGAGCAAGGCGCGGATCTCGCCGCGCAGGAAGTCCCTGGTCGCCGTCTCTCCGATCGCGTTGCGGAGCGCGGCGACCTCGCGCGCGAGGTACTCCGTGTCCGCGAGCGAGCGCTCGGTCCGCTGGCGATCCTGTTCGGCCGATACGCGGTCGCGGTCGTCCTGCCGATTCTGCGCGAGCAGGATGAGCGGCGCGGCATACGACGCCTGCAGGGAGAGCACGAGGGTCAACGCCGTGAAGTAGTACTGGGACGAGTCAAACCGCAACCCGATGGGGGCGAGGGTGTTCCACGCGATCCAGGCTGCGACGAATACGGTGAGGTAGACGAAGAACGCGCGGCGTCCCGAGGAACCGGGCGATCCCTTCGGAAATCTTGCCGAAGCGGTCAGTGGGCCGGAAGCCGCGCCGCGAGAAGCGGCGGGCCTCGGAGGGCCGGTCGAGGCGATCAGCCATGAGCGGCTCCCGTCGGCGTCGAGCGCTCGCGCCAGTCGTCGGGTAGGAGGTGGTCGAGGACGTCATCGACGGAGACGACGCCAAGGAGGCGGCCCTCCTCGTCGACGACCGGCGCCGCGAGGGTGTCGTACGCGGCCATGCGGCGAGCGACCTCGGCAAGGTGATCCGTCGCCGCGAGGGGCTCGATGCTCGGATCGACGATCGAGCCGACGAGGGTCTGCGGAGCCTCCCGGAGCAGCCGCTGGATGTGGACGAGGCCGAGGTAGCGTCCCGTCGGAGTCTCGAGCGGCGGACGGACGACGAAGATCATCGAGGCGAGCGACGCGGTGATTTCCTCGCGGCGGAGGATCGCGAGGGCGTTCGCAACGGTGCTCTCCGGCCCCACGATCACCGGCTCGGTCGTCATGAGTCCACCCGCGACGTCATCCTCGTAACTCAGCAGTTGGCGGACGTTGCGCGCATCCTCGGGCTGCATGAGCCGGAGGAGTTCCGCCGCCGTGCGGGCCGGAAGGTCGCCCAGGAGGTCCGCCGCGTCGTCCGGCTCCATGGCCTCAAGGACGTCCGCCGCGCGTTCGCTTCGCAGGCTCGAGAGAAGCTTGACCTGATCGTCTTCTGGCATTTCTTCGAGCACGTCCGCGAGCCGCTCGTTGTCGAGGGCCGTGGCGATCTCGACCGAGCGGGCGGGCGTCATCTCGAGGAGCGCGGCCGCGAGGTCGGCGGGCTTGTAGTCCGCGAAGGACTGAATGATGAGCGCGGAGCCCTGCAACTCGTCGGGGTCGGCTAGGCCGGTGACCGCGTCGACGTCGACCACGACTCCCTCACCGCGTCGTGACAGGCCGAGGGGGCCCTTTCGCCGCTCTTCCTTGCGCACGAAGAGCTTGGTCACGGTCCACGTGCGTTGGCGCGTCTGTTCGAATGCGATGTCCTCGATGTACGCGGTCGCGCCGTCGTCCTTCAGGACCACCGAGCGCTCGAACAAGTCGGACATCGCGAGGGTCTCGATCGGGCGGACCTTGAACCTCCGCAGGTTGACGACGCCCGTGCACAGCACCTGGCCGGGAGCGATGCTCGTTACTCGGGTCAGGGGGAGGAACACGCGCCGTCGCCCAGGGACCTCGACGACGAGCCCGACGGCCGTCGGGGCGCCCTTGGTCTTGACGAGTAGCACAACGTCACGCACGCGGCCGACCGGGTCTCCGAGGGGATCGAAGACGGTGGTGCCCGCGAGGCGTGCGACGAAGATTCGCTCGTGCGCGGTGCTCATGGGGCAAGCCTAGCCGCGGCCCGTCGCATTCCCGGGGAGGCTGCGGGCGCCTCAGGAGGCGTCGGGCTCCCGTGAAAAGCGGACCATCGCCCAGGACGCCGGGGGCAGGGTGATGGTCAGGCGGGATCCCTCGATGCGAACCTCTGCGGGGCGGGGAACAACGCGCTGCGGCTCGGCCGCGGTGTTCCGCGCGTCGAGGTCCCCCCCGCCGAGCAGGCTTCCCTCCGCGCTCGCGATCGGGCCAAGCGCAGTGGCGTCGGACGTGAGTGCGATGGACTCCGACGGATCGCGATTGACCGCGAACACGGCGCCCTCGGCCCCCTCCTGGTCCCACGTCGCGACGGCGTCGACGCTCGCGACGCCGCCGAAGCGGGCGGTCTCGTGGAGGGGAGATTCGACGAGACCGCGCAGCACGTCTCCCTTCGCGTGGCGAGAGGTCAGGGCGAAGGGATGGAAGGTCGCTTGCCTCCACGCGTCGCCGCCCGGTTCGGTCATGATGGGCGCGATGACGTTGACAAGTTGGGCCAGGCTCGCTGCGTGGACGCGATCGCTGTGGCGCAGCAGGGAGATCAGGAGGCTTCCGACGACGACGGCGTCGGTGGTGGAGTGGACGTCCTCGAGCAGTCGTGGTGCCCGTGGCCACTCGCTCTTGGGCACCTCGGACTCCGGGCGGGTGATGTACCAGACGTTCCACTCGTCGAACGAGATCGCGATGTCCTTGGAGCCGCCCTTAGCCTCCTTGACGCTATCCGCGATGCCAGCCACGGTGTCGATGAAGTGATCCATGTCAACGGCGGAGGCGAGGAAGCTCGTTCGGTCGCCGTCCTTCTCCTCGTAGTAGGCGTGCGCGGAGATCATGTCGATCTCGTCGTACGCGAGGTCGAGCACGGTGCGTTCCCACTCGCCGAAGGTGGGCATGCCGGACCCGGAGCTTCCGCACGCGACGAGGACGAGGTCGGGGTCGATCATCCGCATCGCGCGAGCCGTTTCGGCCGCGAGGCGGCCGTATTCGGTCGCGGTCTTGTGTCCGAGTTGCCACGGCCCATCCATCTCATTGCCGAGGCACCACATCGTGACGGCGTGCGGCTCGACGGCGCCGTGCGAGCGGCGAAGGTTGGCGAGCGCCGAGTTCCCGTTGGCGTTGCAATACTCGAGGAGATCGAGGGCTTCCTGTATGCCCCGCGTCCCGAGGTTCACCGCCATCATCGGCTCGACGCCCTGGGACTTGGCCCACGACATGAACTCGTTGGTGCCGAATTCGTTGGTCTCGAGGCTGTGCCAGGCGAGGTCGAGGCGCCGCGGCCGTGACTCGACGGGGCCGATGCCGTCCTCCCATCGGTAGCCGGAGACGAAGTTCCCGCCCGGGTACCGGATCGTACTGACTCCCAGTTCGTGGACGAGCGCCGCCACATCGGTGCGGAAGCCGCGGTCGTCGGCCTCCGGGTGCCCGGGCTCGTAGATTCCGGTGTAGACGCAGCGGCCAAGGTGCTCGACGAAGGATCCGAAGGTGCGGCGCCTCACCGGGGACACGACGGCGCCGGGGTCGAGCGTCATGGAGGCCTGAAGCATGCTCCCGATGCTACCGGCGTGGTTATCGTCGACGCAGCGCCGCCATCCACCTCTCGACATCGGCCGCGCCGCGGGGCAGGTCGCGCGAGAGGTTCTCGACTCCGTCGGCGGTCACGAGAACGTCGTCCTCGATGCGGATTCCGATGCCCCGAAGTTCCTGGGGAACCGAGAGGTCGTCCTCCTTGAAGTACAGCCCAGGCTCGATCGTGAAGATCATCCCGGGCTCGAGCGCGCCATCGAGGTACGCGGTGCGCCGCGCCTCCGCGCAGTCGTGAACGTCGAGGCCGAGGTGGTGGGAGGTCGAGTGAACCATCCATCGGCGGTAGAGGGCGGCCTCGGGGTCGTCGCTCTTCGGGACGATCCCCCATTCGGTGAGTCGTCGCTCGATCACGCCCATGGCCGCGCGGTGGATCTCGCGGAGCGTGGAGCCAGGGCCCGCGACGGCGAACGCGGCGTCAGCCGCCTCGAGGACGACGTCGTACACGCGGCGCTGGACGTCCGTGAATCGGCCCCCGACGGGCAGCGTCCGCGTGATGTCCGCGGTGTAGAGGCTCTCGACCTCGACGCCCGCGTCGAGGAGAAGAAGGTCTCCGTCACGCACCTGGCCGTCGTTGCGGATCCAGTGAAGGGTCGTAGCGTGGGGCCCGGATGCCGCGATCGTCTCGTACCCCACCGCGTTGCCCTCCTCGCGCGCGTGCCCGTCGAACGTCGCCTCGATCACGCGCTCGCCGCGCTTGTGCTCCATCGCGCGGGGAAGCTCGCCCACGACGCGCTCGAAGCCCGCGATCGTCGCGGCGACGGCGGCGCGGATCTGGTCCACCTCGTACTCATCTTTGACCATGCGCATCATCGCGAGAGCGCGCTCGACGGTGCGAGACGGCTGGGAGGCAAGCCGAATCCCCGGCGGGAGTTCCGAGAGGGGACGAGTCGAGATCCCCGTCATCGCGGCGAAGTCGGCAAGGCCGGGGCGCTTGCCTATCCAGAACTCCCCGAGGCGAGGGTCGGAGTAGAAGCCCTCTCCATCGCGGCCCGCGGGGGGATTGAGGTACAGGGTTGCCGAATGCCCGGTTGACGTCGGCTCCATGACGAGGACGGCGCCCGGCTCGTAGTCCGCGCCGAGCCCCGTGAGGTACGCGAAGTCCGAGTGCGGTCGGAAGCGGTAGTCCGTGTCGTTCGACCGGGGGGAGAGGTTGCCAGCTGGCGCGACGATGCGGATGCCGGGGAACTGCCGGGAGAGGCGCTCGCGTCGTGCGGCGGCGAAGGTGGCGCCCGCGGCCCGGGTGGCGCGGGCGCGCTCGTCCCCGCCCCATCGCTCGGTGATGAACTGCTTGAACGCGTCGGAATCGGGCCGCTGCGAGCGGGATGCGCTCGTGGTGCCCTTCGCATCGTCTGTCACCCGACCATGCTCCCACGCGTACCCTGGCGTGGTGCGCATCGACCTCCACACCCACTCCACGATGTCGGACGGGACCGAGACCCCCGCTCAGGTGATGCGAGCGGCGGCGGCGGCGGGGCTCGACGTCGTCGGGCTCACGGACCACGACACGTTGACGGGGTGGGACGAGGCGGAGGCCGAGGCCCGCGTCCTGGGCCTGCGCTTCGTGCCGGGCGTCGAGATCTCCAGCAGGCACCGGGGCGTGAGCGTGCACCTTCTCGCGTATTGGCCGCGCGTCGACGATGCCGGACTCCTCGCCATGATGGCCCGCACGCGCGATGCTCGCGTCGACCGCGCTCGGGAGATCGTCGCCAGGGTCGCTCGCGACTACCCGATCACGTGGGATGCGGTCTCTGCGCACTCGGAGTCGGCGGAGACCGTCGGGCGGCCTCACATCGCCGACACCCTGGTCGCCGCCGGAGTCGTGAGCGATCGGGATGCGGCCTTCTCCGAGATCCTGCACGATGGTTCGCCGTACTACGTTCCCCACTACGCACCGGACGTGCTCGACGTGGTCGAGGCAATCCGCGCGGCGGGCGGAGTGGCGGCGTTCGCCCACCCGGGCGCCGACGGCCGGGGCAGGGTCGTGCCGACGTCCGTGATCGAGTCGATGGCACGCGCCGGACTCGTGGGCCTGGAGGTTGAGCATCGCGATCACACCGCGGGCCAGCGCGAGCGGCTCGCGAGGATCGCCGAGCGCCTCGGCCTGGTTCCCCTTGGCGCGAGCGACTATCACGGCACGGGAAAGCGCAACCGGCTCGGGGAGAACCTCACCTCGCCGGAGGCGCTCGCGGCCCTCGAGGCCGCCCGCGCCTAGGGTGTGAGTCCTAGGCCGTGGGAGTCCCGCCGCCCGTGCGCTTCCTACCGCGACTGCGGCGAGCGCCGCTCGGCCTTTCGGAGGGCGACTGGGCTGGCGAGCCCGACGCGTCCGACCGCGGGGGGCGAGACTGCGACCTGCCCCCGCCGGAACCCGAGCCCCCGCCGGAACCCGAGCGTCGACGCGCGCCCCCTTCGCCGGATCCTCCGGATCCGCCCGAACGCCCGCGGCCTCCCCTATCGAAACCGCCCCTATCGGAGCCACCGGACCGTCCGGACCTGCCGCCGCCGGGCTTCTTGCCGGTCTCTCCGAGGTCCTCGAGCGTTTCGGCGCCGAGACCCTCGCGAGTGCGGTTGGCGCGGGGAAGCGTCCCGGAGGTCCCCTCGGGGATTTCCATCTCCTCGTAGAGGTGGGGCGAGTTGGAGTAGGTCTCTTCCGGTTCGGGGTATCCGAGGTCGAGCCCCTTGTCGATCAACCCCCACCTCGGCATGTCGTCCCAGTCGACGAAGGTCACGGCGACGCCGGTCTTCCCCGCCCGGCCGGTGCGGCCCGTCCGGTGGAGGTAGATCTTCTGATCCTCGGGGCACTGGTAGTTGATCACGTGCGTCACGTCGTCAACGTCGATTCCGCGCGCGGCGACGTCCGTCGCGACGAGCACGTCGATCTTTCCGGACTTGAAGGCGCGGAGAGCCTGCTCGCGCGCGCCCTGGCCCAGGTCGCCGTGGATGGCGCCGGACGCGAAGCCGCGCGCGGCGAGCTCGTCAGCGACCTTCGCGGTGGTGCGCTTGGTCCGCGCGAACACGATGGTGAGGCCCCGGTCCCTCGCCTGCAGGATCCGGGCCAGCACCTCGATCTTGTCCATCGCGTGGGCCCGGTAGACGAACTGCTTGATCGCCTTAACGGTCGCGCCGGAGTCCTCGGGGTCGTTGGCGCGGATGTGGGTCGGCTGGATCATATAGCGGCGCGCGAGCGCGACGACCGCGCCCGGCATGGTTGCCGAGAACAGCATCGTGTGGCGCGAGGCGGGAGTTCCCGCGAGGAGCTTCTCGACGTCGGGCAGGAAGCCGAGGTCGAGCATTTCGTCCGCCTCGTCGAGCACGACGGTCCTGACGTAGCGGAGGTCGAGGTGCCCCTGTCTCATCAGGTCGATCATCCGCCCTGGCGTTCCGACGACGACCTCGACGCCTCGCTTCAGCGCCTCGATCTGCGGCTCGTATGCGCGGCCTCCGTAGACCTGGAGGACGCGGGCGGAGCGGTTCTTCGCCGCGACGTCGATGTCCTGTGCGACCTGGATGGCGAGCTCCCGCGTCGGGGCGACGACGAGGGCCTGGGGTTTACCCGGCGCGCTGAGGGCGTCCCACCCCGGCTCTCCAGGACCAGAGAGGTGCTCGAGCAGCGGGATGCCGAAGCCGAGCGTCTTCCCCGTCCCGGTCTTGGCCTGGCCAATGATGTCGTGACCGTTGAGGGCGACCGGAAGGGTCATCTCCTGGATGGGAAAGGGATGGACGATGCCGACGGCGGCGAGCGCCTCGACGATGGGGGCGCTGACGCCAAAGTCCGCAAACGTGCGGGTAGGCGTAAGCGTGGTGGTCTCTGTGTCACTCATGGGTGAAGGGTCCTAGATTCGGTGGCGCCGTGCGCGACGCCATGCGGCGGGTAGCCGATCGCGAATCTCCATGCGGCCTTTGCCGCGCTTCACAAGACGACCGGGCAACCTCGGGTCACCTCCAGTGTACCTTCCGGTCCTTCACGGGGCCGGACCGTAGTCTGGGATCGTGAACCGCGTCGTGGTCATGGGCGTCTCGGGTAGCGGAAAGTCGACGGTCGGACGTGCGCTCGCCGACGCCCTCGGCGTGCCGTTCGCAGACGCGGACGCGTTCCATTCCGCCGCCAACGTTGCGAAGATGACCGCGGGCGTGCCGCTGACGGACGACGACCGATGGCCGTGGCTCGCGGACGTCGGGGCGTGGCTCGCCAGCCGCGCCGAGGGCGGCGTGATCGCCTGCTCGGCGCTTAAGCGGTCCTACCGGGACGCGCTTCGCGACGCCGCGCCGGGGATGAGGTTTGTTCACCTCCGTGCCGACGAGGCCCTGCTTGCGTCCCGGATGGCCGTCAGGCGCGAACGCGAGGGCCACTTCATGGCCCCGGGAATGCTCGCGTCGCAACTCGCCGACCTGGAGCCCCTCGCCCCGGATGAGGAGGGCTTGTCGATCGACGTAACCGACCTCTCGGTCGCTGGTGCCGTCAAGCGCGCACTCGACGGTTAGCCTCCGAAGCCCACCCTGCGCTTCTCTTCGCTTCCCAATTCGACGTACCCGAGGGCGGCCGACGGCACAATCACCCGGCGGCCCTTGCCGTCGCGGAACTCGATCGTTGCGCCCGCCATGCCCTCCGCGATCGCCTTCGCCACGGCGTCGGCCGTATCGTCCGTTTCGAGCGTGATCTCGCGCGAAGTGTTCTGCACGCCGATCTTGATTTCCATGCTCGCCTCCGGAATCGGGTAACGGTGTCCTACGAACTATCGTAGAGCCATGCGATTACTGCGACGTGGCGGACCGGTTCTCACGGGCAGGCGCATCCCCGGCAAGTTCGTGATCGTCGCAATCTTGTTGCTCGCGTTCGGGGTCGGGGTCGGGGCGGGGTGGGGGATCCCCGTCATCGTGGGCTTCCTCGTGAGCGCCCTTCCCACGACCGATCCGTCGACGAGCCCGTCGGAGTCCACCTCCGGGACACCCAATCCCGATATTCCGGTGGACCTTTACCCCGCGCTAACGCGCTTCATGAACTCCGACGACCGCGAAGCGGGGCTGATCAGTCTTGACGTGCCCGTGCGCGGGAACGGGAACCTCACCGTCGTGCCGGGAAGAAGCGACCCCGTCGAAACGGGGCCGACGCGGTGGGTTCGGATCGAGGTCGAGGATGGCGTCCCGATCGATCCGGACATCGTCACGCCCTACGTGATGTCGATCCTGGACGACGCGCAAGGATGGACGGCGCACGGCAGAGTGTCGTTCGGCAGGACGGATGGCGTTGCCGATATCCGCATCGTCTTCGCTTCCCCGAAGACGGCGGAGAGCCTGTGCCCCCGACCGCACGACGCCGCGACGGTGGAGATCGCCCCCCCCGACGTTCCTGGGGTTGTCCCCCTTCCCTCGGCCAGCCCCTCGCCGACGGTGGCCCCTCCGTCGGCCTCGCCGAGCGCGAGTCCTTCTGCAAGCCCGGCGAAGGCGCCGTCGTGCGCCGACCAGGGCATCGTAGTGGTGAGCGCGTACCAGTGGGCCGCGGGCGCCAAGACGTTCGGGGACGATACGGCCGCGTGGCGCGACTACATGATCAACCACCCGATCGGACACATCCTCGGCGAGCCGGACGCCCTCTGCGGCGGCGCAGGCAAACTCGCCCCCGTCATGCAGAACCAGGAACTCGACATCACGCCGTGCCTGCCGAACGCGTGGCCCTTTCCCGCCGACTCGGCCTCCTCGTGAAGTTCGCCCCGCGCTTGTCCTGGGCGGGTGGTTGGCTGGGTCCATGAGCCGCGTGACACTCGAGCCCCCGCGCCCGACTCCCCAGGAGCCCGGCCTCGACGCGACGCAGCTCGCCGTGCTCGCTCACGCCGCCGACCTCGACGCTGGGCACGCCGTCGTCGTGGGTCCGGCGGGCAGCGGCAAGACGACCGTGGCGGTCGCGGCCGCGGCGGAGGCCGTCCGATCTGGTCTTCTCGCTCCAGACCGCGTGCTGGTCCTGGCGCCCACGCGCCGCGCCGCATCGTCCCTGCGCGATCGCGTGACGGCCGCAATGGCCGCGCCGACCGCGGTCCCGCCGGCGCGGACGGCGGCGTCGTGGGCATTCGCGATTCTTCGCTCCGTCGCGGACTCGGAGGGGATGCCGCGACCCCAACTGGTCTCCGGGCCCGAGCAGGACGTCGTGCTGCGCGAGCTGTTGGCCGGGCACCGCGCCGGTATCGGCGTGGTGCCCGACTGGGAGGGCGTCGTCCCGCCGGAGGCGACGGCGCTCGCGGGATTCCGCCGCGAATTGCGCGACCTGATCATGCGGGCTTCCGAGGCCGGGCTTGGCCCGGACGACCTCGCCGAACTCGGCCGACGGGCGGGACGGCCCGAATGGGTGCAGGCGGCGAAGGTGTTCCGGGAGTACGAACAGGTGATGGCCCTGCGTTCGACGCCCGCGGACCAGGGCGCGCGCTACGACCCCGCCGCAGTGGTCGCGGCGGCCGCCGCAGAGCTCCGCGAATGGCCGGTGACCGCCGCGGACGCCGGCCCGCGGTGGTCCCTCATCCTCGTAGACGACGCCCAAGACGTCACCCGCGCGACGATCGGACTGCTCGGCGTCGCCGCCGACCGCGGCGCGCGCGTCATCCTCCTCGGCAACGCCGACGAGTCCGTCCAGGGCTATCGCGGCGCGGTTCCGACGTTCCTCGCGGACGCGACGGCGCCCGCACCCCGGGGGTGGGGCGCCACGCTCCTCCGGCTCGATGGGTCGCATCGTCAGCCCCCCGGCCTCGCGGCCTTCGGCGCGGTTGTCGCGGAGCGCATTGGCGTCTCCGGCGTCGGCTCGGCGCGGATCGCGACGCCCGCGACCGACGGTTCCGCCGCCCCTCCCGTCGAGGTGATCCGCGCGACGACGCGCGCGGCGCAGGCGCGCGCGGTCGCCGCGAGGCTGAGGGCCCGCCACCTCGGGCTAGAGGGGGCGTCGGTTCCGTGGTCGCGCATGGTGGTGATCGCGCGATCAAGCGCGCGGTTGCACGAGGTCAGGTCCGACCTCGCGGCGGCCGCGATCCCGTGCGAGTCGCTCGGTGACGGAGTCGCGCTCCACCGGGAGCCCGCGGTGTCGCCGCTCCTTGCGATCGTTCGGGTTGCGCTCGGAGAACCGTGGACCGCGGAGTCTGCGCTCGAGGTCCTGACGTCTCGCGCCGTCGGACTTGATGCCGCTGGGCTGCGGCGGCTCAGGCGGGCCTTGGTGAGTGAGGAGCGCGCGGGAGGCGGAGCAAGGGGAGGGATGGAGTTGCTGCTCGACTCCCTCGCCGACCCCGCGAGGCTCGCGACGATTGAGGGCCGCGACGCCGGTCGCGCGGCCCTCGTGGCGCGGGCGGTCGCGGATGCGGTGGCGGTCTCTCGCCGCACCCCGGAGTCGATGCTCTGGGCCGTGTGGGCGCGCCTCGGCGTGGCTGAGGCTTGGCGCGATGGGGCGCTCGCGGGTTCCGCCCGCGACGACGCCGACCTGGACGCCGTCATCGCGCTCCTGCGCGCCGCCGAGGACTTCACCTCCCGTCTCCCGGAGGCGGAGCCCGTCGCGTTCTTCGCCTATCTGGCGGCGCAGGGATTCGCCGCGGACACCCTCGCCCCGAGGGGCAGGGACGCCGAGGGAGTGGCCTTCGCGACGCCGGCGTCGGCCGCAGGGCGCGAGTGGGATGTCGTCGTGATCGCGGGGCTCGAAGAGGGTCTTTGGCCCAACCTGAAGCTCCGAGACTCCGTGCTCGGCGCCCAGGCGCTTGCCGAGATCCTTGCGGGCCGTTCCGAGGCCGTCGCCGTGCCCGAGGCCCGACGACCCGAGGTCGTGGCATCCGCGCGCGCCGCGGTGCTGAACGACGAGACGAGGGCGTTCCTCGTCGCGGTGACGCGGGCGAGGTCCGAGGTCATCGTCCTGACCCTCGACGGCGGGGACGGAGCGAGTGAGGAAAGGCCGTCGCGCTACGTCGCGTGGCTCGAGGCCGCGGGGGCGAGGGTACTCCGCGCGGACGAGGTCGGCGGGGTTGCGGACCTTCGCGATGCCGTGGGCTCCCTGCGGAGGGAGGCGCTGGCGCTGGGCTCGGGCGAGCGCGCGGGGCACACGGAGATGCTTGCTCGCCTCGCCACGGCTGGCGTGCCGGGGGCCGACCCGCAGCGATGGAGCGGTGCACGCGCCCGGTCCTCCGATGCGCCCCTGTGGGAAGACGGCGCGTCCGTGACCGTCTCGCCGTCCAAGGTCGAGACTGCGGAGACGTGTGCGCTGAAGTGGGCGCTCGAAGCCTCGGGAGGCGCGGGCGCGGCCGGTGCCGCCCAACGTGTCGGTTCGCTCGTCCACGAGGTCGCGGCCGAGTTGCCCGCGGGTTCGCTTGCGGAGTACGAGCGGGCGCTTGATGCGCGATGGCAGGAGATCGGTTCCCTCGACACCTGGGTGGGTCGCCTGGCGCGGGCACGGGCCTCGTCGATGGTCGAGCGGCTCGCGGGCTATGTCGTGCAGGTCGCCGCCGACGAGGTCCGCACCGAGGTTCCGTTCCGGGTCGAGATCGGGAGGGCGGTGCTCCAGGGGCGAGCCGACCGGCTCCACGTCACGGGCGATCGCGCGGTGGTCGCCGACCTCAAGACCGGCGCACGCGCGCTCGCGCCCCTCGAGGCCGCGACCAACGCGCAGCTCGCGATGTACCAACTCGCGGCGTCCTCGGGAGGATTCGAGGGGGTGGCGAGCGCCGCGGGAGCCGAACTTGTGTACGTCGGCGTCGACGCCGTGTCGGCCGCCGTGCGCACGCAGGAACCCGTAGAGGTAGGCGTGGCCTCCGCAAGGCTCGGGGACGTCGTCGCGCAGATGGCGGCGTCGGGCTTCGAGGCTCGACCCGGGCCGCAGTGCGACTATTGCCCGGTCCGCCGGTGCTGCCCCGCCCAGCCGGAGGGGGCGGAGGTGAGCGGCTCATGAACGCCGGCGTCGTCGAGGGCAGGGCGCGGACGGCCTCGGATCTCGCGGCGCTTGTCGACCCCGCGCGCATCCCGACCGATGAACAGGCCAGGGTGATCGGGTGGGGCGCGAAGCCGGCGCTCGTCGTCGCGGGCGCGGGCTCCGGCAAGACGGAGACGCTGTCGATGCGAATGGTCTTCCTGCTCGACCACGCGTGCGAGATCTGGGGGGAGGACATTTCCCCGGACGAGATCCTCTGCCTCACCTTCACGCGCAAGGCTGCGGCCGAGATCGCCGACCGCGCCCGGCGACGCATCGATTCCGCCTTCGGCCTGGACGCCGCGCGACCTATCCCGACCGTCGCAACATACAACGCCTACTCCGCCGGGCTCGTCGGGGAACACGGCCTACGCGTCGGAGTCGACCCCGACTCCGTCGTCCTCACCGACGCCTCTCTCTGGCAGATGTCCTCGGCGATCGTCGAGGGGTGGGCGGGCGACCTTGACGCCGAGTCCGCGGTGAGCTCGATCATTGGGGCCGTTCCTCGCCTGGCGGCGCAGCTTTCCGACCACGGCGCCAGCCCCCGCGACCTCGCCCAGATATGCGAGGCGATCGCGCAGAAGGTGGGGACCCTACCCTCGGGCGCGCTGCGAGGCGGGGGTGCCCCGACCAAGGCCCAGCGCGCGGAGGCGGCGAAGTTCCGCGCGCGCGCGGCCATGGCGCCCCTGCTCGAGGAATTCGCGCGGCGCAAGCGCGAGGGTTCCTTCCTCGACTTCGCCGACCAGATCGCCCTCGCCAGCAGGCTCGCCCGCATCCCCGCCGTGCGCGCCGTCGAGCGCTCGCGCTTTCGCGCCGTACTTCTTGACGAGTTCCAGGACACCTCGCACGGCCAGCTGGACCTCTTCGCCGTGATGTTCGGCCAGAGCCACCCCGTCATGGCGGTCGGCGATCCTCACCAGGCGATCTACGGATTCAGGGGCGCCTCGGCGGATTCCCTCGCGGCCTTCGTCGATAGGTTTGGCGGCGCCTCCGAGGTGGGGGTGCTGTCCCTCTCGGTCTCGTGGAGGAACGCGCGGGGCGTCCTCGAGGCGGCGAATGCGGCGACGAAGCCCCTGCGCGCCCGATCGAGGGTGCCGGTCCCGACTCTGCGCGCGCGCGAGGGCGCGGCGACGGACGGCGCGGCGACGGGCGGCGCGGGGACGGGCGCCGCGTCGGGGCCGTGGGTTCCCGCGGTGAGCTCCTGCATGTACGCGGACACAGCGGCCGAGGCGCGCGGCGTGGTCGACGCCGTCATCGAGCGGCGCTCGGCCGTCGAGGAGTGGCGCGTCGTCGTCGCCGCGGCCCAGGACCGTGGACTCGAGGACCGTGGACTCGAGGACCGTGGACTCAAGGACCGGAGCCCCGAGGATCGGGGCCCCGGGGATGGCCGGTCTGGTGACGGCCGCCCGGCGACCGCGGCGATCCTCTGTCGTGCCCGCCGACAGTTTCCCGCGATCGTCGGCGCTCTTCGAGCCGCGGGCGTCCACTATCAGGTCGTGGGACTGGGAGGGCTCCTCGATACTCCCGAGATCGTCGAGTTGGTCGCGCTGCTGGAATGCGTTCACGATCCCAGCAGGGGGGACTCTCTCATGCGGCTCCTGGCATCGGAGCGGTTTGCGCTCGGCGCCGCGGATCTCGCGGCGCTCGGCGAATGGTCGCGGGAACTCGCAGGACCGCGCGACGCACGCGAGGGCGAGCCGAGCATCCTCGACGCGGTCGAATCGCTCGCGGAGGACGGGTGGCACTCCCGCGAGGGCAGGTTCCTCACCGCCTCCGCCAGGGAGCGTCTGGGGGAGGTTCGCGCGCTGATCGCGGCGGTCAGGGCGCACACGTACCTTCCGCTCGGAGAGCTCGTCGCGTTCGCGTGGAGGGCGGATGCGCTCGACATCGAATGCGCGGCGTCTCGGCCCCAGGCGTCGGCCACCGTCGCCCTCGAGGCCTTCGCGGACGTCGCGCGTGGTTTCGCGTCGGGAGCCGAACGCGCGACGCTCGGGGCTTTCCTTGCGTGGCTGGATGCCGCGCGAGACGAGGAGTCCGGCCTCGACTCTCCGGTCGCGGCGCCCGATCCCACGGCGGTCCAGGTGCAGACGATTCACTCGGCCAAGGGACTCGAGTGGGACGTTGTCGCGGTTCCCGGCCTCATGGACGGGCGCTTCCCCAAGGTCGATCGGCCGACGGCCGGAAGGCCGGGGTATCGGGATGCGGGCTGGATGTCCGGACTCGCGACGCTTCCGTGGCCGCTGAGGCGCGACTCGGCGGGCCTTCCGGACTGGCGGTGGCAGGCGTCGACCGACGCCAAGGAGTGGGGTGCGAGCAAGGAGGAGTTCCGGCTCGCCGCAGGCGCGTACCGCGTCGAGGAGGAGCGGAGGCTCTTCTACGTTGCCGTCACTCGCGCCTTCTTCTCCGTGATCCTCACGGGCGCGTGGTGGGACTCTGGAGTGACGCCGTTCGAGCCATCGCTCTACATGAGCGAGCTCGCGGATGGCGGGATCGTCTCGCGCGAGGGATGGGAGACTCGCCCGGAGGACAACCCCTTGGCCGGGGAACCGGCGCCGAGCGCGCCGTGGCCGCCGGACGCCACGCCAACTCAGCGCAGGATTCGGGCCCTCGCCTCGGAGGTGGGGGCGGTGGTGTCGCGCGGGGCGTCGGGCGATCTCGAGGCGCTTCCGCACGGGCGCGAGGTCGCCGCGATGCTCGCGGAGCAGACGGCTCGATCCGGCCACGCCCCCAGCGTCACCCTGCCCACTCACCTCTCGGCGACCGAACTGGTGTCACTCGCCCGGGACGGGGACGGGTTCGCACGCGATCTCCGCAGGCCGATACCCGCCGAGCCGACGGAAGCGGCGGCGAGAGGCAGCGCCTTCCACGGCTGGGTCGAGGCCCACTATGGCGCCGTGTCCCTGTGGGACGACGAAGACGCGGAAGAGTCCGCGGGCGACATCGGGGCGCTGCGCGATTCCTTCCTTGCCTCCCCCTGGGCGGCGCGGATGCCGCTGGCAACGGAGGCCCGCGTCGAGGTTCCCCTGGGTGCTCTCACGCTACGGTCGCAGATCGATGCGGTCTTCCCCGCGGGAGGGGGCCTCGACCGGGTTACCGTCGTGGACTGGAAGACGGGCGCGCCTCCCAAGGATCCCGCGGAACGCGCCGCTCGCGAGGTCCAACTCGCGACCTACCGGCTCGCGTGGTCGCGGTGGAAGGGCCTTCCCCTCGATGAGGTCGACGCGGTGTTCTTCTACGCTTCGACGGGCCAGACCGTCGCGCCAGAGCGCATGCTTGGCGAGGACGAAATCGTCGCGCTCGTGCTCGCCGCGGTCCGCTAGGGTCGCGGTCCGCTAGAGTTCGCCAGCATCCGTGAGCTGGGCCTCGAGGTCGGCGAGCATGTCCTGGGCGTCGTCGACGATCTCGGACTCCTCCGTGCGGATGCCGTGCATAAGCCAACGCGCGAGGGCGAGCTCGGCCGCGAGGCGCGCGCGGTCGACCAGGTAGGGATCCCGGAGTTCGCGGCGTCCCACGGCGTACGCCTCGATCACCGAGTCGGCGGCCTCCGGCGTCGCGGAGGCGATGAGCCATGCCAGGTCGTCCGCGGGGTCGGCGACGCGCGCCTCGGCCCAGCCGACAATCCCGACGACCGCTCCGTCGGCGACGACGACCTGATGCTCGCCGAGGCTCCCGTGCACGGGGGTGGGCTCGTAACGCCACCATGCGATGTTCTCGAGCTGCTCTTCCCATCGCCCCGTGAGCGCGGGTGGCACCTTGCCGGTCT
Organism: uncultured Actinomycetota bacterium; assembly: GCA_963830335.1. Lineage (GTDB taxonomy): Bacteria > Actinomycetota > Actinomycetes > Actinomycetales > Demequinaceae > JAFGBM01. Next base: position 93,143 of record CAWHLX010000004.1, on the reverse strand, counting down.
GCGCCGCGGCGTCGAGCTCCGCGAGGCGGCGCTGCCGGTACGCCTCCGGCGTGTACGTCGGCAGGCCCTCGTCCTCGATGATGTCGGGCCGTAGCTCATGGATCTGCGCGATCGCGTGGCCGAGCGAGGCCGCGAGTCCCGGTCCAGGCTCGAGCGCGGCGAGGGTGAGTCGGGTTCCGCGGATCTCCTCGTAGACGACGGCGCGCCCCCCCTCGGGAAGGGCCGCGGTCCCCGCGGGCCGCGGCACGGCGAACGAGAGAGAACCCGAGTCGTGCTCTCGCGCCAGGTGCGACAGGAGCCCGAGTTCGGCCTCGAGCGCGGCGCCCGCAGCGGCCCTGCGCGGCGCGCGCACCATCCAGTGCTTTCCCGTGGAGTCGACGACGATGACCACATCGAAGTCAACGTCGGCGTGGGGGCTCCGGAGCACGTCGTACACGTCGAGTCCCGGGACGGCGGCCGACGCGAGAGCGGCGAGGGCGAGTGGAGAGAGGGGCACGACCTCACGGTAGAGCCAAAGGGGGGCCACGCGCCACGCACCGCCGCGCGCGGCGGCTACCGTGAGGGGATGCACGAACGTTGGCCGCTCGCTGAGGCCCCGCTGATCGATCGCGCTGCGCACCTCCGTACTTCGGTGGATCTCGATGCGTGCGACGCCGTCGTGGTCGTCGGCGGGACGGTGCTGGCCGACAGCGGCCGCCTGGCGATCGTCCCCGCCGCGGCGCGGCCCGCGGCCAGATTCGCGTTCTATCTTGGACGCGTCGGGGGCAGGGATGTGGCGGGCATCGTTCCCGAGGGCGAGCCCGCGCTCCTCACACCGGAGGCGATGGTCCCCCTACGAGGCGCCTTCGCCGACCCTGCGGACCCCTCGGCGCGTGCGGATCGTGAACTCGCCACCGCCGCCGTTGCGATGGCAACGTGGCACGAGCGCGCGGCGCACTGCCCCGTGTGCGGCTCCGCGACCGAGGTACGCGAGGGAGGGTGGTCGCGCCGCTGCTCCGCGGAGGGCACCGACCACTACCCGAGGACCGATCCCGCCGTCATTGTGGCGATCACCGATGCGGACGATCGGATGCTCCTCGCCCACGTTTCCTACCACTCGCCCCTGCGGTACTCGCATCTGGCGGGGTACGTCGAGCCGGGGGAGTCGCTCGAGCAGGCCGCGCACCGCGAGGTGTTCGAGGAGTCCGGCCTCACGCTCGCCGAGATCGAGTATGCGGGGAGCCAGTCGTGGCCCTTCCCCGCCTCTATCATGATCGGATTCAGGGCGCGGGCGGCCTCGACGGACATCGTGGTCGACGGCGTGGAGGTCACCGACGCCGCGTGGCTCACGCGGCCGGAGTTGGCGCGGCGGGTCGCGGCGGGCGACATGATTCTGGCGCTCCCAGGATCGATTGCCCGGTATCTGATCCACACCTGGTATGGCGGCCCGGTCCCCGACGCCGACGGTGTCCCCTCCGCGTGACACGATCGCCCTCATGAGACCCGACGACATTCTCGAGCCGCTCGATCCCGAGCAGCGCGAGGTCGCTCGCGCGTTGGGTGGCCCCGTCTGCGTGCTTGCCGGCGCCGGGACGGGCAAGACGCGCGCGATCACCCACCGCATCGCCTACGGCGTGAGCGTCAATGCGTACCAGGCGGCCCAGGTGCTCGCGGTGACGTTCACCGCCCGCGCCGCCGGGGAGATGCGGCTGAGGTTGCGCGCGCTCGGAGTCGACGGGGTGCAGGCGAAGACCTTCCACGCTGCGGCGCTGCGGCAGCTCGGGTACTTCTGGCCCGAGGTGGTAGGGGGGCAGATCCCCCCGATCGCCCCGCAGAAGGGCGCCCTCGTGGGCGAGGCTGCCCGGCGCGTGGGGATGAGCGTCGACCGGATCGCGGTTCGCGACCTCGCCTCGGAGATCGAGTGGGCCAAGGTCTCGCTCGTGGCGGCGGGCGACTATGCGGCGGTCGCCGAGGCGCAGGCGCGGCCCCAGCCCGCGGGGATCGCGCGAGACTTGGTCGCGGATCTCATGCGCGCGTACGAGGATGTCAAGACCGAGAAGGTCCTTCTCGACTTCGAGGACATCCTCCTGATCCTCTCCGACGTGATGGCGCGACACCACGAGGTCGGGGACACGATACGTCGTCAGTATCGACACTTCGTCGTCGATGAGTACCAGGACGTCTCCCCGCTTCAGCAATACCTCCTCGACCAGTGGCTCGGCGGCAGGGACGAGATCTGCGTCGTCGGCGATCCTTCGCAGACGATCTACTCGTTCGCGGGCGCCTCCCCGCGCCACTTGACGGGATTCCCGCGCCTGTACCCGCACGCCACGGTCGTTCGTCTCGTGCGCGACTACCGTTCGACGCCGCAGGTCGTCCGGCTGGCGAACGAACTTATGCACACGCGCGGCGACGGGGCGGTCGAACTCGTCGCGCAGCGCCCGTCGGGACCCGCCGTCGCGTTCCGGACCTATCCAGACGGGGTTGCCGAGGCGACAGGGACGGCCGAACGCATCTCGGCGCTCGTCTCCGTGGGCGTGCCGCTCCGCGAGATCGCCGTGCTCTATCGCACCAACGGACAGTCGGAGGTCTTGGAGGACGCGCTCGCGCAGAGGGGCATCGCCTACCTGGTCAGGGGAGGCGCGCGGTTCTTCGATCGCGAAGAAGTCAAGAGGGCGCTGGTCATGCTCCGCGGGGCGGCGGTCGTGCCCTCGTCTCCCGAGGTCCCGATCGCGGTTCGCGAAGCCCTCGATGGCGTGGGATGGAGCGAGGAGCCGCCCGCCGCGCGCGGCGCGGTCCGCGAACGCTGGGATTCCCTCCAGGCGCTCGTCGACCTCGCCGACGACTGGGAGGGAACACTTCGGGAGTTCGTCGATGACCTGGGTGAGCGGGCGCAAGCGCAGCACGCCCCCGCGGTCGATGGAGTGACGCTGACCACCCTGCATGCGGCCAAGGGGCTCGAGTGGGACGCCGTGTTCATCGTCGGGTTGAGCGAGGGTCTCCTCCCGATTTCGATGGCGGAGACGGAAGCGGCGATCGAGGAGGAGCGGAGGCTGCTCTACGTGGGGATTACTCGCGCCCGCGAGCACCTCGTCCTCTCGTATGGGCGATCGCGCACCGAGGGAGGCCGAGCCAGCCGCAAGAGGACGCGATTCCTGGAGAAGTGGTGGCCAGAGGCGCGGGTCGCGCCCCCCAAGCCCAAGGCCGCCGCGGCGGATCTCACCGTCGCGGACCTGCGGCTCTTCGAGTCCCTCAAGGCATGGCGTCTCGCGCACGCCGAGGCCGACGCCAAGCCCGCCTTCACCGTCCTCGTCGATGCGAGCCTCGCCGAGATTGCCTCGAGACGACCCGCGACCCTCGGCCAACTCGCCACGGTCAAGGGCGTGGGGCCATCGAAGCTCGACCGCTACGGCGTCGAGATTCTCCACATCGTCGCGGCCGACCCGGCTCGCCCCTGACGGCCTAGGCCGCCCTCGGTGGCATGCGCGCCCTGGTTGCGGCGATTGTGTCTCCGATGTCGCGCGCGGCTCCGCACCCGCACGCCTCGTGCGGCTGAACCGCCCGCCACGACGCTTCCCCGAGTGCCGGGACGCGCCACTGACCCGCCGCGCGCCGCTTGCCGCGGAGCGTCGAAAGGACCTCGCGGGCCGCGAGCGCCCCGCCGAGCGAGGAGCACTCGGGTGGCAGGTGCGCGGCACCGTCCCTCGACGCGCCGCCGAGCTGGAGGGCGATGCGCGGCCACCTCGGGTCGCGGTCCGCGCGGGAGTGCGCGACACAGCCTGCGCAGGCCGTCACGCCGGGGGCGACCACCGGCCCGACAGTCAGGCCGTCCTCGTCCGCGACGATGAGGAGGTGCATCACGTCCCGTGCGAGGAGTTCGCGCGTCGAGACAAGGTCGGGGGCGCCGTGTGTCGAGAGCACCTCGAAGGTGACGGGCGACTCGCTGGAGGCCCACCTGACCTCCGCGCCGGTCTCGGCGACGGCACGGGCCAGCGCCTCCGCGCGTGCCATCCCGCGGAGGGAGGCGGGGTAGGGATCGGCGGGCGAGACCGGTCGCGGGTCGACCGCCGACATCGTGTGCACGCCCGCGAGCGCGAGGATCCTCGCCGCTTCGAGCGCAGGGAGCCCGCAGCCCCGCCAACGGACCGCCGCGCTCGCAAGCCACTCCCGTATCGGGTCATCGCGCCAAAGGAGGTGCGGTTGGCGCTCTAGCGCGCGGATTGACTGGGGGAAGTCGCGGCGCTCGCTCGAACTCACTGGCACCGAACGTCCCTCGAGCGAGGCCAAGAAGTGCGCCTCGTCGCGGCAGACGCCGTGGAGGACCAATGGATCGTGCAGGCCGATCTGGATGGAACCCTCGCCCAGATGGAGGACGGGGACGCCCGGTCGTAGACGCATGGATCCACCTTGGCCGAGCGGAGGCGGGCGCGGGCGATATCCACAGGGCGCGCGCACGCAGGGTGCAGACGACGCAGGGGGCGAGCGACGTGAGTCGCCCGCCCCCTGCGAGTCGCCTAGGCCGGGGCCTTCGGGAGAATACGCGTCAACTTGGTCCCACAGTTGGGGCAGATCCCCTTCGCCATGCGGCGCCCGTTGGTCACGGAGATGTCACCGGTGGCCTGGACCTTCGCCTTGTCCTTGAGGCAGTAGAACTCGCCCGTGTACTTCTCTTCCATGACTGCTCCGATCAGGTGTCGGCGGGCTGGAGCGCCCGCGCCCTTTGCTCCCTCATGTATCTTCGCTCCAGCGTATGCCTCGACACGGACAATCCGGGTGAGGCGGTGCACCCGTGTCGCCCTAACTGGACACCGTGCCGGAAGAGTCATCTGGCGCGTCGCCGAGCATCTCGCGAAGCTCACGATCGACTTCGTCATCCGAACTCTCGGAGCCGCGCGCGGCCACCCAGCCGCGCCAGTCGGCGAGGTCAGCGGGATCCGGAAGCAGATCGGGATGGGCCCACGGATCGTCCCGTCCCGACGTTCCGCCGGCGGACCGGAGCGCCGTCCACAGGTCCACGGCGTCGCGAAGGCGGCGCGGGCGGAGCTCAAGTCCGAGCAGAGTAGCGAACGTGTGCTCGGCCGGACCCCCCGCGGCGCGCCTGCGGCGCATCATCTCGCGCAGTTGGCCGAGGTGGGGCAAGTGCGGGGCGGCCGCCTGGGCGGTGACGTCATCGACCCATCCTTCGATCAGGGCGAGCATGGTCTCGATCGCCTCGAGCATGGTGCGCTGGTCGTCGGTGTGGGCGGTCGCGAAGATTCCCTTGCTCAGCGCCTTCTGGAGCGTGTCGGGATCGCCCATCCCGGCCTGGTGCACGGCCGCGTCGAGAGCATCGAGATCGATGCTGACGCCGCTCGCGTAGCGTTCGATGGCAACGTGAAGCTGACCCTGAAGCCACGGGGAGTGCTTGAAGAGCCGGACGTGGGCGCACTCGCGGAGCGCGACGAACGAGCGAACCTCGTCCGCGGGAACGTCGAGTCCCTCGGCAAACTCGGCGATAGAACGCGGCACGAGCGCGACCTGGGGTTCGGGCAGGAGAGGGAGGCCAAGGTCGGTGCCACCGAAGGCCTCCCGTGCCATAGCGCCCGCGGCCTGGCCGACGTGCATTCCGCAGACGGTCGGGCTGATCTGGCCGAGCAGCGTCCCTCCCGCGTCACTCTCCTTCGCGAGGAGCGCCCCGAGCGCCCGGGACACGGAGACTGCGACGGGACCGGCGAGCGTTCGCCACGTCGGAAGCGTTGCCTCGACCCATTCGGCGTGGCTCCAGACCCGGGGGACGAGCGTCGAAGGAGCGAAGTCCGTTGCGGCATCTAGCCACAACTCGGCCGTCGAGATGGCCGCCCGATGATCCGCAGCCGTGGCCGCGCTCACCGACGGGTCGCCCCCTTGCGCCGCGACGCCGCGCGCAACATCGTGCGCGAGGGTCCAGTTCACGTCCTCGCCGGAGGACTGCGCCATGAGATCACGCAACTGCGACAGCATGTGGTCGAGCATGCCCGGTGTCGCGTCCACGCCGGTCGCGGCGGCGAGTTGGGCCGGGTCGACCCCCATACGCCGCATCTCCTCGACGGCCTCCTCCGCGCGGTCGCCGAAGAGTTCGCGCAACAACTTCATCCATTCCGACGAGTCGTCGCTCACTTCGCCTCCCGGGGCACGGTACACACCACACGCGTCGTCACCACGGTACGCCGGGATGGGGCTTGGTCGGGGCGACGTTCGCCATCAGCGATGATGGTCGCATGAGAGGGAACGACCTGGGTGACGCTTTGCCCGAATCGCTGGCCCAACCGCTCGGCCAGCCGCCCGCGACCCCGAGCATCCGGTCCATCGTCATGGCGCTGAGCGGAATGGTCTCGGCACTACTGATCGCCGTCCTCGTGGTGCTCCCCGCGCCGTTCATGATTGAGGGTGCGGGGCCAACCTTCGACGTGTTCGATGGCAAGGTCGAGGGAACGACGCTCATCACGGTCGACGGCGCCACGACCTACCCTTCGTCTGGAGAGCTCCGGCTCACGACGGTTTCTGTGTCTCACACGTCGCGAACGCGATTCTCGCTGGGTCCTGTCGTCCGCGCGTGGCTCGACCCAGCGTCGGCCACGTACCCCGAGACCCCCGTCGATGCGAGCAACGATGCGGAGGTCCAGCAGGAGTGGATCAGTTCACAGGAGATGGCGACGGTGGCCGCGCTTGGGGAATTGGGCACCGACGTGCCCGCGAAGATTCGGGTCGCTGACTTCTCCCCTGGGTCAAACGCCGAAGGCCAGTTGATGGTCGACGACGTCATCGTGTCGGTCGACGGGAAGCAGATTCTGACGTTGCCCGACCTCTCCTCCGCGATCGACGCGCTCGCGCCGGGCGATCCCATTACCGTCGTCGTGTCGCGTGCGGGCCAGGACGTGACGGAGACCTTTGCCACCATTGCCGGCCAGGACGGCAAGACGCGGATGGGGGTCTTCATCGATCCGACGTTTGACATGCCGTACACGGTGAACGTGGCCATTGATCACGTCGGGGGCCCGAGTGCCGGCCTGATCTTCACCCTCGCGATCGTCGACCTCCTGACCCCTCAGGACGAGCTTCACGGGGCCAAGGTTGCTGGCACGGGGACCATCTCCCCCGACGGCGAGGTCGGTCCGATCGGCGGCATTGCCCTCAAGATGATCGGCGCCAGGCGAGCGGGTGCCGACTGGTTCCTCGCGCCCGAAACCAACTGCTCGGAGGTGGTCGGGCACGTTCCGGCCGGGCTTCGCGTTGTCTCGGTAGCCGACCTCTCGGACGCCTACGACGCGATCGTCGCAATCGGTAGCCACGCGGCGGACGACCTGCCGACCTGCTCGTGAGTGTGCAAGGCTTGTTCCGGTGACACCCCTCAAGACCCAAGGACGATAACAAGTGACGAGCGACGAACGACCCGAACGAAGCACCCCGCGACCCGTTCGCATCCCGCGCAAGCGCTCGCCATGGCTTCTCCTCGTCGTGGCGCTCGCTGCGGTTGTTGTGGGGGTGGTCGTGCTCGCGCAGGTGTGGACCGAGGTCGCGTGGTACCGCGAGTTGGGCTTTGGCCAGGTGTGGAGGGCGGAGTGGTCCGCCAAGGCGTTCCTCTTCGTCGTCGCGGGAGTGCTGGCATTTGCTGCGGTGTGGGCGTGTCTGGTGATCGCTCGGCGCGCGCGCCCCAAGACCAGCGCGGTTCAGCGCAGCGTGTTCGAGTCGTATCGGGAGCAGATCCGACCGATCGAGCGCGGTGCGACCGTGGTGATCCCCGCGTTCGTGGGTCTCATCTCCGGCCTGGTCCTAGCCTCGAACTGGCGCATAGTCCTCGCCTGGCGGTACCAGGTCCCCTTCGGGACCGTGGATGCGCAATTCGGCCACGACCTCTCGTTCTACGTGTTCACGCTCCCGGCGCTCACGCTCGTCCTCGACTTCGTGCTCGCCATCCTCCTCGTCTGCCTCGCTCTCTCGGCGTTTGTCCACCTGCTCTTCGGCGCTATCACCACGGGGGGCCGGACCTTTGCAGCGACGGGCGTCGCCCGCGTCCAGCTCGCCCTCCTCGGCTCCGCGGTGATGATCGTGATCGCCGTCAAGATCTGGGTAAGCAGGTTCTCGCTCGTCACCAAGGTCGGGGACACCTTCGACGGGGCGAATTACGCGGACGTCAACGCCGTGATGCCCGCGCGCGGCATCCTCGCAGGCATCGGGCTCCTCGTCGCCGCGCTCTTCCTCGTCGTGATATTCCGCTCCGACTGGCGAATCCCTATCGTCGGCGTCGTTCTCATGATCGTGTCGTGGCTGGTCGTTGGAGGCGTGTACCCCGGGATCGTTCAGAAGTTCCAGGTGGAGCCCAACGCCCAGGAGCTTGAGGCCCCCTTCATTCAGAAGAACATCGATGCGACGCAGCTCGCCTACGGCTTGAGTGACATCGAGGTCACCCAGTACGCGGCTACTACGGACGCGAAGCAGGCGGCGCTTCGTGCCGATGCGCAGACCACGACGTCGATTCGCCTCCTCGACCCGCACATCGTGTCTCCGGCGTTCCAGCAGCTTCAGCAGAATAAGCAGTACTACGACTTCCCCGACGAACTCTCCGTCGACCGGTACACGATTGACGGGGAGAAGTCGGACGCGATTGTGGCCGTACGCGAGCTCAATCTCGCGGGCCTGTCCGCAGAGAACCGCACCTGGATCAACGACCACACCGTCTTCACGCACGGGTTTGGCGTGGTCGCGGCGTACGGCAACCGCACCAACGGGGACGGCCAACCGACCTTCTTTGAGGGCGGCATCCCCCCGACGGGGGCGCTCGGCACCTACGAACCCCGGATCTACTTCGGCCCCAACCTTCCGCCGTACTCGATCGTCGGGGCGCCGGCGGGCACGACCCCCTGGGAGCTCGACTACCCCGACGACGCCTCCGCGAACGGTCAGGTCAACACGACATACCAGGGAGTCGGCGGACCGGGAATCGGCAACACATTCACCAAGGTGATGTTCTGGATTCGCTTCGGAGACGAGCAGATACTCTTCTCCGATCGCGTCACACCCGACTCTCAGGTGCTCTACTACCGCGACCCGCTCACGCGGGTCAAGAAGGTCGCGCCGTACCTCATGCTCGACGCGAACGTGTACCCCGCGGTCGTCGACGGTCGCGTCAAGTGGATTGTCGACGGCTTCACGACGGCCCACACCTATCCGTACGCCGACCACCTCGGAATCCCCACGACCAACGGCCCTGACTACCAGATGAACTACATTCGGAACTCCGTCAAGGCGACCGTCGACGCGTTCGACGGCACGGTCACCCTCTACGCCTGGGACCCGACCGACCCCGTTCTCCAGACCTGGAGCCGCATCTACCCCGGCTCCCTCCACCCGATCTCCGAGATCTCGTCGCAACTCATGAGCCACCTGCGCTACCCGGAGGACCTCTTCAAGATCCAGCGCTTCGAGCTCGCGACGTACCACGTCTCCGACGCGGCCTCCTTCTACTCGGGCCAGGACTTCTGGACCAACCCCGTCGATCCGACCGTCATCACGACGGCGCTCCAGCCTCCGTACTACCTCACCCTGCAGATGCCGGGTCAGGACGCACCGACCTTCTCGCTTACCACGACGTTCATTCCCGGAGGGAACTCCAACAGGAACGTGCTCACGGGCTTTCTGGCGGTGGACTCGGAGACGGGTTCGGCGGCGGGTACGCCGAGCGCCGACTACGGAAAGCTCCGGCTCCTCGAATTGCCGCGCGACACCACGGTGCTCGGGCCGGGCCAGATGCAGAACGCCTTCAACTCGAACACGGAAGCCCAGAACGTCCTCAACCTGCTACGCCAGGGCGAGACGGACGTGAAGAGCGGAAATCTCCTGACCCTTCCGGTGGGCGGAGGGCTCCTGTACGTCCAACCCGTCTATGTCCAAAGCAGCAAGGGGACCCAGTTCCCGCTCCTGAGGAAGGTCTTCGTGGCCTTTGGGGACTCGGTGGGCTTCGCCGACACGCTCGACGAGGCGCTCGACCAGGTCTTCGGTCGCAAGGCGACGTCCACGGATACGGCCACCACGCCGGGGACGACGAACCCGGGAGGGACCACCACGGGCCCGACGCCCGAGGCTCTGGACGCGTTGCACCGTGCGCTCGCGGATGCGCAGGCGGCGATCGTCGAGGGACAGGCGGCGTTGGCCGCGGGTGACTTCGCGGCATACGGGGAGGCTCAGGCACGCTTGCAGGCCGCGCTCCAGGCCGCCGTCGACGCCGAGGCCATCGTCAACGCCGATGCCGCCGGACCATCGGCGACGGCGGGAGGGACGGTCGTTGCTCCGTCTCCCGGGGCCGGGGGATAGGACCTAGGAGGCGTTCGCGGCGCGGCCTTTGACGTCGCGGGCGGTGATCTGGCGAAGCGAGATCGCGAGCAGTACCCACGCGGCGATCAGGACGTACGCCGCGATGACGTACGCCGAGCCCGCAGTCGGCAGGTCGAGACCGCGCAGGGGATCGGTGCTGGGGTTGCTCGCGAACGAGGCCCAGTCGATCCTCGCGAAGTCGACGATTGCCCCGCCCATCGGGATCACCCAGAAGCCGACCCACGCGATCCACCAGGGCAGGACCGCCCAGCTCCGCGCGCGCCGGTTAAGCCCGCGGAAGACCAAGTAGGGGATCACCGCGTTGGCGAGCGGAATGATCCACCCGACCCAGGCCCATACCGGCCCGAGCCTCGGCGTTTCACCCGCGGCCACAAGGCGCTGGTGGGTCTTGACCATCCACATCGCGAGGGTGATGAACGCGGCGACCATCACTGCCTGAGCGCCGTAATAGAGAGCGAAAGCGGTCATCGCGGAGGCGCTGGGCTTGTAGTCGGGCCGGCCGAAGTCCGAGTAGTGGGCGAGCACGTCGCGCATTCCCGGGGCGGAGAAGAAGTTCAGGACGGTGGCGAGCGCCGTGAGGCCGATCGTCGAGGCCGCGAGGCCGGTGGGCGGACGCGTCCCCCATCCGGTCCGGGGCGCGCCGCCCAGGGGAGGAGGAGTCGGGGCGGGAAGAGGTGTGGTCATGTATCGAAAGTAGCGCGTTTGTCGCCGATTTTGTGTCCCGCCACGGGTGACGTAGAGTGGGTATTCGCCGACGCGGGGTGGAGCAGCTCGGTAGCTCGCCGGGCTCATAACCCGGAGGTCGCAGGTTCAAATCCTGTCCCCGCTACGACGAGGGCCCTAACCACACGGTCGGGGCCCTCTCCCTTTTCTCGCGGACGCCACCTCGTTCCGCTCGCCCCGATGTCCGGCGCGAGCCTCCTCCGCGCGACCGCCCCGCGGCCGGGCCTTCGCTAGCGCGCGAGCCAGGCGTCGGCGGCGTCGAATTCCTGCTCGATGCCCTTGGCCAGCGCCTCGCCGACGGCCTGTGAGACGGCGGCGCTGATCAGGAACGCGCTCGACGACACGTTCCCTTCGACGGACATCATCGAGCCGGAGCCGTCCGGCGCGAGCGTCACGGATCCCGCGGCGCGGGCGGGGGCTCCGACGATCTCGACCGCGAACGTAGCGTCGCGTGACTCGCCCTCGGGCTCCGCCCATGCCTCCGTGTAGATCACCGATATCGTCGACCCGAAGAACCCGCGGAAGTCCGAGCGCACCGCCTCGGTCCCGATCACCCGTCGGATGACGACGTCGAAGGCGCCGTCGGCGGTGCCGTCAATCAACACGTCGGATTCGGTCGCTCCGGTGGCCCGCGCACGCTCGCGCGAGAACTCCTCGTCGGCGTACATGGCGACGACGTCGGCAACCGGTGCGGCAAACCGGTGCGCGGACTCCACGTGCATGGCACCCCCTTGGCGTACCGCACCACTCTAGCCGCTGATCGAGGCCCTACGCTGAGGGCATGGCGACGCTTCGCGAGAGGGCGGAACGGCACGGTCCCATGACCGACGCGGAGGCCGAGTGGCTCGCCGCGCTCGCGGCGGATTGGCAGATCATCTCCGACCTCTCGTTCGCCGACCTGGTGATGTGGAGGCGGACGGAGAAGACGTTCGTCGCCATCGCCCAGTGCCGCCCCTCCACGGGGCCAACGGTCCACCAGGACGACGTCGTTGGTACCTTTGCGCCCGTGGGCAGAGTCGCCTCCTTGGAGCGTGCGGTCGCGGAGATGACGCTCGTCGCCACCCGTGAGCCACGCTGGGACGAGTCCTATGCCGTGCGCGAGGATGCTCTCCCCGTGGTGATGGATGGCGAGCCGATCGCCGTGCTGACGCGGGAAGTCTCGCAGGCCGCGTCGCGCTCTTCCAGCCGGCTCGAGCTCAACTACAAGGGAGCGGCCGACGACCTTCTCCACATGATCGTTCGCGGCGAGTTTCCGACGCCTGCGGTCGGCGTCGGTCCTCGCCGCGGTGCGCCCCGGGTCGGGGATGGCATGATGCGGCTCGACGAGCGTGGTCACGTGACCTACGCGAGCCCCAACGCTCTCTCTTGTTTCCACCGCCTCGGCGTGATGGGGACGCTGGTCGGACGCTCCCTGCCGAGGGTCACCAGCGAGATCGTCGCCGAAGAGGGCACGATTGACGAGAACCTCGCCATGGTGGTCATGGGCCGGGCGTCATGGCGTACGGACCTCGAGGCCAACGGGGGTTGCCTATCGATGCGGGCGATCCCCGTCACGGAGAAGGGGGCGCGCACGGGGGCTCTGCTCCTGTGCCGCGACGTCTCCGAGTTGCGCCGACGCGAGCGTGAGCTGATCACCAAGGATGCGACGATCCGGGAGATCCATCACCGGGTGAAGAACAACCTGCAGACCGTCGCGGCGCTCCTGCGGCTCCAGAGCCGCCGCGTCGAAGCGACCGAGGCGAAGGAGGCGCTCGCGGAGGCCATGCGCCGGGTGTCGACGATCGCGCTCGTGCACGAGACGCTTTCGGGGACCCTCGATGAACTCGTGAACTTCGATGATCTCGTCACGAGGAGCGTCCGGATGGTCGCCGACGTGACGTCATCCCCCGACGTACGCGTCAAGTTCGTGAGGGAGGGGGACTTCGGCCTCATTGCCGCGCCGTCGGCGTCGTCGCTCGCGCTCGTGGTGACGGAACTCGTGACGAATGCCGTCGAGCATGGCTTCGTCGGGCGCGAGTCGGGCACCATCTGGATTCGCGCGGAGCGTGACGGTGCTCGCCTGCGGTTTGTCGTCGCCGACGATGGGGTCGGAATGGCCACCAAGCCGACGGGCCTGGGTTCACAGATCGTGACGACCCTCGTTGAGAACGAGTTGGGAGGCTCGCTCGAATGGCGCACGGTGGACGGCGGAAGCGAGGTGGAGGTTCGGGTTACCGTCGAACCCGTGCGCTAGCGGAGCCCGTGCGCCTGCTGAACTCCGCGCGTGTGAACTCCGCGCCTGCCGACTACTTGGCGGCGCGGCGAGCGCGGGCGGCGCGACGCTTCAGCGAGCGACGCTCATCCTCGGAAAGGCCGCCCCAGACGCCGGAATCCTGGTTGTGTTCCATCGCCCACGACAGGCAGACCTCACGGACGGTGCACCCGCTGCACACCGTCTTGGCACGCTCAATGAGATTGAGCGCGGGGCCCGTGTTGCCGACCGGGAAGAAGAGTTCGGGGTCGTCAACGTCCAGGCACGCGGCACGGTCGCGCCACTCCATGGGTCACTCCTAGATGGCAGGGTCAAAGGGAGAATTCTCACCGTCGAGGGAGAGGCAGGAGCGATGCTCGCATGCCTCGACTTCCTAGGTTCTCATGGTTGCGTACGTATGACAAGGGTGTTTCGCGGAGTGTCGGCTGTCGGCGAACGCGCGCGGCGACGTGAAGGGGAGCCCTTGGCTCGCGGCCCTCAGGGCAGGGTGGCCACCTGCACCGCGCGTGCGGTGCCATCCGTGATGACCACCACCCGCCCCGGTCCCGGTCGAGGATCGACGAGTCCGGCCGCGTCCGACGTGCAGACATCGGCGACGAGCCGGCAACTGGGGGTCGCAATGACGACGGTCGATGCCTCGAGTTCGGCCTGCGGCACGAGGAGGGAGTTCTCCACGCACCGGGGGCTCGTCGCGATGCCCACGCGCTGGCCGAGCTGGACGATTGCCGTCGCGACGAGCTCCCGCGCCCGTCCGGAATCCCCCACGACCACCACGGCGCGGCGGGAGTCGAGGCGTACCACGGACGCGTCGTCGCCTCCGATGCCGATGGGTACGAGGCCGTCTGCGCCCTCCGTCGGAAGCTCGTCGGGGGCGAGATAGGGAGGCAGGCTCGCGACGAGTGGCCGGGGCGTCGGCGCGGGGAGCCCGGCGATCTGAGCCTCCATCCATCGGCTTCCCGTCCCGACGACCGCGCGTCCCGGGACACGGCCGAGCCCCTGGAGCGAACGGGGGAGCGACCAAAGAGCCTCGTCGGAGGGATCGCCCCCGGCGAGCACCACGCGGACGCTCGCGTGGGAGGCGAGGCGTTGGGGACCCGACAGGGGCAGGGCGAGGGCGACCGGCTTGCCCCACGCCAGCATGTTGATGAGGTCCTCGTGTCGCGCGCCGCGGTCAACCTCCGCGAGGCCGGCTAGGGCTCGAGCGCCGTCGTCGACGAGGAGCAGCCAGTCCTCGCGCTCTCGCAGCAGGGCGATGGTGCGCCCGGCCTCGCGGGGATCACTCGGGAGCCAGACGGGCCTGAGCCCGCGGGAACGAGACTGCGCGGCGAGCGTGCCCAGGAGCGTCGTGCTCCCCGAATCGGCGGGCCCGGCGACCACGAGTGGCCCCGAAGCCGGGTCCCACGTAAGTTCGGGCTGGGCTCGCTCGGCGGGCAGATCTCCCCGCCCGAGCCACAGGTCGTTCGGGGCGAGACGTGGTCGCTCGGCCTCGCCGAGGCGCTCCGGCAGCGGAGGGAGCCACAGCGGTGTCGCGCGCGTGTCGGGCCACCGAGAGGCCACGCGCGCGGCGAGTCCGTCGGCGTCGGCGTCCTGGGGGGCCAGAGACCATCGGGACACGGGCGGCGAGGATTCGGCCGAGGGTAGCGCGGTCTGAAACGGGGTTCGGTCTCCCCCCACCGCGAGGATGGCTCGCCCCGGCAAGGAGCGCGGGATCTCGGCGGCGTCCGCGGATCCCACGAGGTCGCGGGACTCCGCCTCGGAGGAGACGCGTAGCGCGATGGTCGACCCGATGTTCGCGCGGACCTCGGGGGTGACCGCGCCCGCCGGCCTCTGGGTGGCAAGGACGAGGTGGAGGCCGAGGGAGCGCCCCTGGGCTGCCAGCCGGGTGAGGTCGGGAAGGAACTCCCGGTAGTGCGCGACGAGTTCCTGATACTCGTCGGCCACCACGAGGAGGCGCGGGGGCGCGTCGCCCGCTGCCTCCCAGGCATGGAACGACGCGTATCCCGCCCGCGCGAGGCTCCGCTTGCGCTCGGCGAGTTCGTCGGTAAGTGCGGCGAGAGCCCGACGGGCGAGATGGGGATCAAGATCCGTGAGCGTTCCCGCGATGTGGGGGAGCGCCATGCACGCGCGCAGGCCCGCACCTCCCTTGAAGTCGATCAGGGCGATATGCAGATCGTCGGGCGCCTGCCGGTCCGCGAGCGCGAGGACGAGGGTTTCCAGCAGGGCTGACTTTCCCGAACCCGTCGTCCCGGCGACGAGCACGTGCGGGCCGTGCGCATCGAGATCACACACGAGTGGGCCGACCGCCGTGACGCCAATCGGCGCAAAGATCCGTCGAGCTTGACCGGAGCGCGCTCCCGCGACGGGATCCTGGTCATCGAGGTCCGCCAGCCGGGTGGTCGAGGGGAGGGCGACGGACCGCGAAGCTCCGGCGCTCGCACGCGCCCAGGCTTCGGCCGCCTCGCTCGATACGGCAACGACGGGCGCCGCGCGGGACCGCCCCCGCGCGTCGATGGTCGTGCCGGTGCGATGGGTGCGGATGACCGTCTCGGCCCACGATGGAGGATCGTCGCCTCCGACGATCACCACCTCGGCATCGCCCGGTTGCGCCGCCGCGAGCCACGACATCCACGGCTCGCTCCACGCGCCATCTCGCGGGGCGCGTCCCCGCGCGAGCACGATGGCGCGGGCGAACGCCCGCGCACGGTCCGCGTCCCCGGCAACCGCGATCGTCCCCGTGAGGCCACCCCAGAACGCGCGAGACTGCGCGAGCGGTGACGGAATCGCGTCGAGGTCGGGCGACGGCTGACGCGAACGGAGGCGCCCGGCGATCACGGGTGCCAGGACGTACGACGGGTAGAGCATGCCCAGCGCGAGGATCCACCACCGCCCCGTCATCGCGGCCATCATTGCGCCCGTTCCGAGAGAGCCCGCGAGCGGCGCGAGCCGGGCCCCGAGGGCGTCTCCGACGCCAGGGGCGGGCCTCGAGGGGCCCGTGCTCGCGGGGACGTCGGGCGTCGGGGCTTGGGGGTCTCTGAGGTGGATCAGGGAGCCTCCCGCCTCGACAAGGTCGCCCGCGCCGCACGGGGCGCGTCGCACGACGCGCCGCCGCCGACCCGACGCCCAGCGCGCGGTGCCGTTGGAGGAGCCCGCGTCGGCGAGGGTGGCGGTCCGTCCGGGCGCGATCGACGCGTGGAGGCGAGAGACGGCGGGATCGTCCAGCGGCAGGTCGCACCCCGGATCGCGTCCGATGGTCGCGCCTCGATCGACGGCGACCCAGCGGCCAGTGTCGGGTCCAGCGATCACGGTGGCGGTGAGCCCCCGAGGAGGGGCGCAGGGGCGGGAACGGTCCGCCGTGAGGAGCGCCCCCTCAACGAGCGGCCACACGCCGACCGGATGGTCGGGGTCGAGGGCAATGTCGCCGCACCATGGTCGGCGAACCAGCGTCACGCCCTCGGCGCGTGCGGCATCACAGACATCACGGACGCGAGCCCCGGGTCGCGCGTCGAGATCGAGGAAGGGGTGGACGGTGATCCGCACGGACGCTAGCGTCGCGCGCGCGGGTGGGTTCGCGCCATGCGAACGGGCGGCCTGTGGAGAACCGAAGCCCGGCCTCTACCCGCCGGGGACGAACTCGACGGCTCCGTCGGGGAGTGCGGTGCCGACGTACCACGCATACTCGTCCGGGCCTTGGGCGGCGGGCAGGCCGGAAAGCGAACTCGAGGAGTAGTGCACGGTCGAGACAAACGAGGGTCCCGCGGGAGTCGCGACCCAAGGGATGTCGTCGACGGAGCGGGTGAGGACCACCGGTTCCGCGCCGAAACCTGCGGCGATCTTCTTCACCGCGTCGGGCGTCAGGGCGCGGAGGGAGAGGACGATGGGGACATCGCAGGCGACCCTGATGGTGCCGAAGTGCGACGCGGTCCCCACGAGCACGACGGGACGACCGTCGACATACGAACAGAGAGTGTCCACCTGTTCTCGGGCGCCCCGCTGCTCGGCTAGCCAGATCGCGCTCGTCGCGCCAAGCCGCCACCCGCTGGGCTGGCTGACGCTGATCCAGGTGGTCAGGGGTGACGCGGCGATGAGGATCGCTAGGGCGATGGACACCCTGTGCGGCCACGTCGCGCGCGCGACTCTCGGCCCGGACCACCGCCTGATCGCCGCCTGCCAGGCGACCGCGGCGAGCAACAGGAGGCCGACGACGAGTGACGGCGCGAGGCGCCGGATCGCCCATGATTGATCGGGCATGATCGCGGGGCGGATGATGTACAGCAGTGACGGCACGAGCAGGCCCGCGAGGGGAATCGCCCACACGGCCGTCCCGCGCCCAAGTCTCCTCGCCGCGAGGGCGAAGCCGACGAATCCCAGCAGAACCACGGGCCACGTCAGGTAGTAGCTCACCCAGGTGATCGTGTTCTCGGCGTACGTGCGGGTGCCGTCGATGGGGAGACCCTGCGCCTTCTGCACCCAGGCGACGTACTCGACTTGGAAGTCGTTCGGCGCCGTGTGGGCGGTCATCCACAGGGGACGCGAGGCGAGGGCAAGGAGAAGAAGGAGGGTGAACCACCCCATCGCTCCGGGAAGGAGGGCTCTCGCGCGGCGGGCGAATCCGCGTCCGGCGCCTCGAGCGGGTGCGGTCGCCAGCGCGGGGCGATTCCGCAGCGCCGTGGATTGGCGCAATACCGAGGCGACCGCCGCCGCTACTGCAGCGAGCACAAGGACGCCAACGGTGAGTCCGTACGCGAGCAGGAGGTCGCGTGACTCGGAACCCAGGCGCTCGATGTAGGCACGGGACCAGCGCCAGAGCGAGGCGTTGCCTGCGACGGTGAGGGCCGCCTGGGCGCCGGCGAAGGCGATGAAGGCCGCCGAACGCCACCTCAGCGATCCGGTGCGGCAGACGGCGAGCGCGACGGCGACTCCGGCGGCCACGCCGAGCGAGAAGAGGGGGCCATCAACACGCGCGAGATACGTCGACCCGCTCGCGACCCCTGCCGCGACGAGGGGAAAGATCCGTCCCTCCTCGACTCCCTGCCAAGCCCATGCGAGGGCGGCCACCAGAAGCACCATCGTGATGGGCTCGGTGTAGGCGGCCCGCGACAGCCAGATGTGCGAGACGGTGAGCGAGAGGCCGAGCGCGGGAACGAGCGCCGCGATCGGGCCCATCATCCGTCGCGCAAGGACGTAGACGGCGAGGAGGCCGATTGCCCCGATCGCTAGATTGGCGGCGAGGACGCCCGACTCGCCGTTCATCCATCCCCCGATGGCCGCGAGAGCCGGGAGCATCTTCGCTCCCTGGGGCTGGATCATGTCGCCATTCAGGTTCCATGCCTCGCGGGCCTCGGCGACGACGTTCGTCAGCCCGCCCGCGGCAGTGATGGCGCCGCCCGCGGGGATGTCGGTTGAGGGGTGATCGGTCAGCCACATCGCGCTCAACGTGAGGAACCCAGGATCGCGCCTCACAATGAGGTACTCCGCGGCCCATCGGAGATTCGCGAGGAACCACAGGGCCGCTCCCCCTAAGGCGAGGGCGCCGCCAAGGGCGGACCGTGAATCGCGCTGGCCCTTGGGCCCCAGGATCCAGCCCGTCGCCGTCAGGGCGGCGGCGAGGGGGAGCACGGTGGACGGACGAAACGCGGCCAGGCTCACGGTGACTCCGCACGCGAGCGCGAGCGAGACGAGTGCCAGGGTCAGTCGTTCGGGAGCCGCGGCGAGCGCGGAGTGCGCGCGCGCGGCGAGGCGACGACCACGCGGCAGGGCGGGGGTGCCCGGTGGCGTTGAGACGGTCACGATGGTCGAGCCTACCGGGAGCTTGGGGAGCGGGGGCGGCGCAAGTCCACCGTCGCTGGTCGAGTCGACCACGGCGGGGTATCGTGGCGGCATGGCGACAATAGTCTTGGTCGAAGATGACCCGACCATTGCTGAGCCCTTGACCCGCGCTTTGGCCAGAGAGGGCTACGCGGTCGAGGCGTATGCCACAGGGATCGGTGGGGTAGAGGCCGCCGAACGGGCCGACCTCATCATCCTCGACCTGGGACTACCGGATATCGACGGCATCGAGGTGGCGAGGCGCGTTCGCGACAAGGGGCTCTCCGTCCCCATCCTGATGCTGACGGCGCGCGTCGATGAGGTCGACCTCGTCGTCGGGCTCGACGCGGGTGCGGACGACTACGTCACCAAGCCCTTCCGCCTCGCGGAACTCCTCGCCCGCGTGCGCGCCCTTCTCCGCAGGCGAGTGTCGGCGGACGGCGTCGCCGAACTCGAGATCAATGGCGTCCGCATCGATGTCGCGGGTCATCGCGCTTTCGCCGATGGTCGCGAACTCCAGCTCAGCGGCAAGGAGTTCGACCTGTTGCACGCGCTGATCGCCAATGCGGGGACGGTCGTGAGCCGTGACACTCTCATGCGCGACGTATGGGGGGCCGAGACGGGCGCGCCCTCCAAGACCCTCGACATGCACGTTTCGTGGCTCAGGCGCAAACTCGGCGACGACGCGAACGATCCCCGCTTCATCACGACGGTGAGGGGACTGGGTTTCCGGTTCGAGACCGGCGTCGAGTAGGTCCTGACCGTGCGGCGCCGCCTGCTGTACGCCACCATCTCCGCAGTCCTGGCGGCGGTTGTGCTCCTCGGCGTCCCTCTCGCGATCGCGGCCGCCCAATCCGTGAGAGACGGCTCCAGAACCGAACTCGACGCGCGCGCGGTCACGGTCGCGCGCGCCCTTGAGGCGCGCTACATCAACGGCGAGACGATCAGCGACGCCATACTCGAGTCCTACGTCGGCGGAAAGAACAGTCCGGCGGCCTACGTGCTCGTGACCCTTCCCACGGGGGAGACATTCGGGGCGGGTTCGCCTCCCGACCGGGCGCTCGCGACGCAGTACGTGTCCAAGTCCGGACTGAAGATCGACATGGAGATCTCGTGGTGGGACGTCTTCTGGTCGGCGGCTCGTGCCCTTCTCCTGGTCCTTGGCGCTGGACTCGTCGCCATCGCCGCCGGAGTCGCAGTCGCGGTCCGACAGGCGGGCAGGCTCTCCGAGCCGCTCGTGCTCCTCGCGGCGAGCGCCGAGCAACTGGGGTCGGGCCACTCGCGCCCCGGCATCGAGAAGTCGGGGGTCGAGGAGATCGACCTGGTTGCGGCAGAACTCGTGCGCAGCGGGGATCGCATGGCGGCGCGCCTCTCGAGCGAGAGGAGGTTTTCGTCCGACGCGTCGCATCAGCTCCGCACCCCACTGACGTCACTCAGCATGCGCCTCGAAGAGATCTCTTCGACCACGAGCCAGGAGGAGGTCCGAGCCGAGGCCGAGGCGGCGCTTGTGCAGGTGGAGCGCCTTGTCGGGGTGGTCGACGAGTTGCTCGGCAGGACGAGGAGGGCGCTCGGCGGTTCGACGGAAGCGGTGGTTCTCGGCAAGGTGCTTCGGCAGCAGCGCGAGGAGTGGGCGCCAGCATTCGAGTCCGCGGGCAGGAAACTGACGGTGGGCCGGACCGATGCGACGGTATTCGCGACGCCAGGCGGCCTCGCCCAGGTCCTCGCGACGCTGATCGAGAACTCGCTCGCCCATGGCGCGGGCGCAACGTCCGTCACGGTGCGTGAGTCCGGCGCGAACAACGCGATCGTCATCGAGGTCTCGGATGAGGGCGCCGGTGTTCCAGCGGAACTCGCGCCGCGGATCTTCGAACGAGAGGTGACATCCGGCCGCGGGACCGGGCTCGGCTCTGGCCCTCGCGCGAGACCTCGTCACCGCGGATGGCGGAAGGCTGGAACTCTCGCAGCGCGCGCCCGCGGTGTTCTCGATCTTCCTTCAGGCCGTTCCTCGGATGATGGATGTCGAAAAGGTCGTCCCACACTCGGCAACGCTCAGGCGTCGGCGCGGTCGCCGGTGAAGACGAAGCGCCGGTAGCCGAAGTAGCGGGTGATCGTCCCTATTCCGATTCCGACGATCGCCGCGAGGTTGACGCCGGTCGGGCTCGTGAAATGGAGGACGTAGGCGCCGATCGCCGCGACCGCTGCCCTCTCCGCGAGGGCGACGCCGTTCACCGCCGCGAAGAGAACGAGTTCACTCACCGGATGGCGCACGCGGCGGTGGGAGAAGGCCCAGAGCCGATTGCCAACCCAGGAGACGAGGGTCGCGACGACCGACGCCAGGATATTCGCCGTGACGACCTTCTTGTCGTGGGCGAGGGGTGTGCGCCAGACGAAGTACACGAGGTTGAGAACGCCGAGATCGACCACGAACGCCACGCCGCCGACCGCCCCAAATCGGGCCAATTCTCCGCGTCGCTCACGGAGCCATGTCGCGAGGTGCATGGCGAGAGCCTAGCCCGGGTCTGCAGCGAGCGCCGATGTTGCCACTATCGTGGGAGCCGGAGGTGGGCATGGCGACGACTCGGCCCCAGGTGGGCATCATCATGGGTTCAGATTCGGACTGGCCGGTCATGGAGGCAGCCGCGCGCGCCCTCGACGAGTTCGGGGTGCTTCACGAGGCAAGGGTTCTGTCGGCTCACCGCATGCCCGACGAGACGATCGCCTACGGGCGTGAGGCTTCGTCGCGCGGGATCCGGGTCATCATCGCCGGCGCGGGTGGCGCGGCGCACCTGCCCGGAGTCCTCGCCGCGGTGACCCCGCTGCCGGTCATCGGGGTTCCGGTGCCGCTCGCGCAACTCGACGGCCTCGACTCCCTCCTCAGCATCGTCCAAATGCCTGCCGGTGTTCCCGTCGCGACCGTCTCGATCGGCGGCGCGCGCAACGCCGGCATCCTTGCCGCGCGAATCCTCGGCGCGGGCTCGGACGACGCGGCCGAAGCCATGCGGGCCAGGATGATCGCATTCCAGGCGGAACTCAAGGCGGCCGCGGTCGCGAAGGGGAAGAAGCTCCCGCGCGTGTCCTAGTGCTACACGCGGGGACCTAGGGCGCACACGCCCCGAGGAGATCGATCCCGGGGTCGGGCGCGGGCGCGCCATCCACGGGGGTGAGGGAATCGGTCGCCGTCGGGGCCGGTATCGGCGCCGCGTCACTCTGAGCGGTGACCGAGGTTCCCGCGATCGCGCGATCGTGGATGATGTCGTCGAACATCTGGTTCGCCGCAGGGGTCCACGTGACGTTGAGGTAGTCCTTCGTGTACTTGTTGGGGACCGTGGCGAACACGATGTTGTCCGGTGAGATGTGCCGCAGGCTGAACGCGAGGCCGATGAGGAAGGTGGGGTCCGCGAGCCTCGGGCTCGTGGTCATCGAGTCGGCGCCGGCGGTAATGAAGTCGCGGAGCTGCCCCTGGTTGGTGAAGAGGTTCTTGGACATCGCCAGTTCGGCCGTGTGCGCGAGAAGCTCCTGCTGGCGCGTGATGCGCTGGATATCCGAGCCCTCGACCCACTGCTTGCCCACCTCCGCGGTGCGGAGCCGCGCCCACGCGAGGGCCTGCGTGCCGTTAAGAATCTGCCGCCCTGGTTGGAGGTCGAGGCCGGCCTTCCCCGACACGATGTGTCCTGGTATACACATGGGGACGCCCCCGAGCGCGTCGATCATGGCGGCGAATCCGACGAAGTCGACCACCGCGTAGTAGTGGATGTAGATGCCCGTGAGCGTCTCGACCGTCTTCTGCACGCACGCCGCGGCCTCTGCGGGGTTGCCGTTCTTGCCGCCGTTGGCGAAGGCGACGTTGAACTTGGTGGTCCATCCCTTGACGGTGGAGCCATCGAAGAGCGTGCAGTTGGGTATACGGACCCAGGAGTCGCGCGGGATCGATACGAGTTCGATCCGGGATCGGTCTGCGGAGATGTGCATGATGATCGTCGTGTCGTTGCGCATGCCGCCGACCGAGCCGCCGATGGCCGCGTTGGCCCCGACGCGGGAGTCGGAGCCCATCAGAAGGATGTTGATCGCCTCGCCCTTGGAGCTGTCCTTCGGGACGACGGGGACCGCCGGCCGCGCCGCTCCCAGAAGGGGCTCGTTGTCGACCGTCGTGATGTGAGCCACCGCGCTGTACAAGTAGTAGTAGCCGCCGACGCCGGCGAAGCCCAGGAGTGCCGCGACAACGTAGGACAGTGCCCGGAAGACGGGATGGCCGCGTCCGCGCACGGAGTGGCGCCGCGGGGGCATCCGTAGCACGCTCACGCGCGTGTCCCTGTGGTGTGTTTCATGGCTTCCCCATTGTACGAACGTCCGCTCGAACAACGAACTCGAGTGTTCGATTGTTGCGACGGGCCCACCCTACGCCGGCGCGCAGGCACCCAAAGGATCGATGCTGGGCTCTACGGTGCCCGGACTCACTCCGATCGAAGGCGAGGAGACGGACGCGGTGCTGGCGTCGGAAACCGAGCGACCGGCCAGGGGGCGGTCGTGAATGATGTCATCGAACATGGTCTTTGCCGCGGAGGTCCACAACACGCTTCCCGGTTGAGCGGGGTCGGACTTGAAGGGGACCGTTGTAAACACGATGCTGTCCGGCGAGATGTGCCGGAGGCTGAATGCGAGGCCGATGAGGAAGGGTGCGTCCGCGAGCCGGGGGCTGGCTGTCATCGATGCCGCTCCCGCCGTGATGAAGTCGCGGAGCTTGCCCTGGTCAAGGAAGATGTTCTCCGCCATGGCCTTCTCTGCTGTCCGGGCGAGGAGTTCCTGCTGCCGCTTGATGCGACCTGTGTCGGAGCCGTCGAGCCACTTCCTCCCGACGGTGGCCTTGCGGGCTCGCGCCCATGCGAGCGCGGTGCGGCCGTCGAGTACTTGGGGCCCACCCTGAATGTCGAGTCCCGCTAGCGGCGCGACGATGTGCCCGGGAATGCACATCGGCACGCCGCCGAGGGCGTCGATCATCTGCTCGAAGCCGACGAAGTCGACCACCGCGTAGTACTGAATGCTGATCCCGGTGAGATCCTCGACCGTCTTCTGGACGCATGCGGCGGCCTCGGCGGCGTTGTGATGCTTCGCGCCGTTGGCGAACGCTACGTTGAACTTCCCCGTCCAGCCCTTGACCGTCGAGCCGTCAAACAACTTGCAGTCGGAGATGCGTACCCAGGAATCGCGCGGGATCGACATGAACTCGATGCGCGATCGGTCCGCGGAGATGTGCATGACGATCGTCGTGTCGTTGCGCATCCCGCCGACCGCTCCGCCGATGGCGGCATTGGTCCCGGAGCGGGAGTCGGAGCCCATCAGCAGGATGTTGATCCACTCGCCCTTGGCTCCGTCCTTCGGGGCGACCGGCACGACTGGGCGTTGGTCACCGAGGAGCGCGGTCACGTCGACGGTGTGCACCTGGTCCAGGGCGCTCTGCACGTAGACGTAACTTCCCACCGAACCGAAGCCGAGGACGGCGGCCGCGGAGTACGCGAGGAACCGTAGCCCGGGATGGCCGCGCCCGCGGGTCGCGTGGCGTCGCGGGGACAGGCGCATGGCGCTCACGGGTGTCCTTTCGTGCAGGTGGGGCGTGGATGGTCTTCCTCTGGTAGCACCAACGCTTCCCGCGAGGGATTCGTTGCCCGCGAAGTATCGTACGGCCCCGCGCGAGCCTTTTCGGACGCCGCGCTAGCCAGGCGGGCAGGCTCCGAGGGGGTCGATGCTCGGCTGAGGGGTCGCTCCGGGGGAGAGGGACGACGACGCGGACGGGACGGCGACCGGGGCGGCGAAGCTGGCATCCGTGACGGACGTGCCCGCGATGGGCTGGTCCGCGCGGATGGCGCCGAACATCGCGTAGCTATCCGGCGTCCACGCCAGGTTGTTGCCGTCGGGCGTCCACTTGAACGGGATGGTGGTGAAGACGATGCTCGCGGGGTCGATATGGCGAAGGCTGAACGCGAGCCCGATCACGAACTTGGCGTCGCCGAGGTTCGGGCTCACTGTCATCGACTCGGCTCCGGCGACGAGAAAGTCCCGGATCTGCCCCGCGTCCCACAGGAGGTTCTTGGCTAGCGCCGCCTCCACCATGTGTGCCATGAGGACCTGTTGGGCCTTCATGCGCTTGACGTCCGTGCCGTCGTAGTACTGCTTGCCCACGCGAGCCTTGCGGGTGCGCGCCCACTCGATGGCCGTCCTTCCGTCGAAGATCTGCGGTCCGGGGTAGACGTTGAGCGCCGAGTCCCAGCCGACGATGCGTCCCGGCACGCACATGGGAACGCCTCCGAGCGCGTCGACCATCTTCTCGAAGCCGACGAAGTCAACGACGACGTATTCGTTGATGAAGATGCCGGTCAGGTCCTCGATGGTGGTGAGGGCGCACGCGGCGGCCTCGGCGGGGTTGTTGTTCCTCGCTCCGTTGGAGAAGGCCGCGTTGAACTTGGTGGTCCTCCCCTTGACCACGGTCCCATCGAAAAGCGTGCAGTTCGAGATCTTCACCCACGAGTCGCGGGGGATGGAGACGAACTCGATCCTGGTGCGGTCCGCGGAGACGTGCATGATGATCGTCGTGTCGGATCGCATGCCCGCGTTGGCGCCCCCGATGGCCGCGTTCGCGCCGGCGCGCGAGTCGGAGCCCATGATGAGGATGTTGATCGGCAACCCCTTGGAGGCGTCGGTCGGGGCGACCGGGACGACGGGCCGTTGGTCACCGAGGAGCGCGGTCACGTCGACCGTGTTCACCTGATCAAACACGGTCTGGATGTACTCGTAGGTGCCGACGCCGGCGAACCCGACGATCGCGGCGGCGAGATACGCGAGGCCGCGCACGAACGGGTGCCCGGGTCCGCGCGCCGCGTGGCGGCGCGGGGCGACTCGGAGCACGTTCCTCACGAGTGTCCTTCCCGGTCGTGGGGCAAAAGTCTCCCCTATTGTCGCAGAGCCCCCACCAGGTCGCGGCGAAACGCGGGGCGTCCTTACGATGTTTTCTCGCTTAGGGTCTATCCTCTGCGCCAGCGGTGGGGTACCGTCGACTTGACGGGCGGGGATTACACCGGTGTAATTCGGATTGAGCGGTGTGAACTCCGCGCAAACCGGAGGAGGGCCACATGTGGCACGTCTACGACGGACAAGGTCCGTTTGACGCAGCCCGATCGGCGGGGAAACTCGCGACGGTCGTCGACATTTTCGCGGCCGTTGACGATGATGGTCCGTTGGGCTGGCAGGAACGCGCGCTGTGCGCGCAGACAGATCCCGAGGCGTTCTTCCCCGAGAAGGGCGGATCGACCCGAGAGGCGAAGAAGGTGTGCGGATCATGCGACGTGCGCTCGGAGTGCCTCGACTACGCGCTTGCGCACGATGAGCGCTTTGGCATCTGGGGTGGCCTTTCCGAGCGTGAGCGCCGCAAACTCAAGCGGCGCGCTGTCTAGTCGCTCGACGGGGGAGGGGCGGAGATGAGTCCCACCGCTCCGTTTGTTCGCGCCCTCGTCGTCACGCACGGTCGCCCCGAGTTCCTCGCCGAGACCCTCGCCTCCCTCGCCGCGCAATCGCGACCCGTCGACTCGGCCTTCGTGGTCATCTCCGGCCGCGCGCTTGACGATGACGACGACGTCATCGTTCCGCCTGGCCTCACCGTCGAAATCGTGCGTGTCAAGGGCTCGACCTTCGGCAAGGCGGTGGACGGGCTGCTCGAGACGGTCGAGGAGCGCGAGGGGGAGTGGCTGTGGTTGCTCCACGATGACTCCGCCCCCGACCCCGATGCGCTCAAGCACCTGCTCGCCCAGGCGACGAAGCGTCGCCTCGCGGGCATCATCGGCGCGGCCCAGGTGCGTTGGGACGATCCGACCAGACTCGTCAACATCGGCACGACGGTCTCCCATCGCGGGGCGCGAAGGCTCAGCCTCGCCGAAGGGGACGACCTCGACCAGGGTCAGCACTACGAGATGGAGGACGTCCTCGCCGTCGGCCTCGCGGGCGCGATCGTGACGAGGGGCGTATGGAAGCGATTGGGCGGCACGGATCCCGCCTATGGGCGATTCGGCGACAGCGCCGACTTCTGCAGGCGCGCATGGCGCGCGGGGTACGACGTCGTCATCGCGCCTCGCGCGCGCGTTCGACACGCCCAGGCCTCTCTCGCGCATCGGGCGACCCCGGCGGACGTGGGCGGAGATGCCCGCGCGACGCACGCCTCGAGGCGTGCCGCGGAGTGGTACCACGCGATCGCGTGGTCGTCGGCGTGGCTTGGCCCGGTCCTCTTCGCATGGTGCGTCGCGTCGTCGCTCGCTCGGGCGGCGCTCCGGCTCACGTCGAGCGACCTGCGGCTCGCGGCGGCGGAACTGCGCGTCCCGCTCCTCCTGTGGGCGCGGGCTGGGCGCCTGCCCGCCTCTCGGGCGGCGATTCGTCGAGTCTCGAAGGGAGGGGAGAGGGTCGAGGATCCGCTTCTCGCCACGGCGGGAGACGTATTCCGATTCCTCCGTACGCGCGAGCTCGGGGCGTTCGAGGCTTGGAAGGCGGAGAGCCGTCCTTCTGACGTACAGCGCCGGGAACTCGCCGCCCTCGCGACGCGCAGGCGCTGGACCCTGGGGGGTCTCACCGTCTTCATGCTCGCAATCGCGGTCGCGCTCTTCGGTACCTGGTACGCGCCCCTCGCCCGCGGCGAGGCGCTCGCGGGAGCGGCGCTCGGGACGACGGATGTCTCTACGGCGGAGTTGTGGCTTCGCACCTTCACGGGGTGGTCGGACGCCGGCCTCGGGTCGGGGGCGCTCGATGGCGGATTCGCCGCCCTGATGCTTCCCTTCAGCCTCGTTCCCGGCGGGCTCGCGATGGGACTCGGCCTCCTGCTCCTTCTCAGCCCGCTTCTGGCCGCGCTATCCGCTTGGTTTGCCGCGGGTGCCGCGACTCGTTCGCTCGTTGTCCGGACCCTCGCCGCCATCCTGTGGGGAGTGTGGCCCGCGCTCATTCAATCCGTGAGCGACGGCCGCGTTGGTGCGGTGATCGTGCACCTCCTCCTTCCGCTCTTCGCCCTGGCGGTAGCGCGGAGCATCGGCATCGAATGCAGGGACCGCCTCGCGGACGGGGCGATCTTCCCGCCTTCGCGCCTCGGGTCGCCCAGCGCCGCCGCCGTCGCGTCCCTCGCCCTCGCCGCGATCACGGTCGCCTCTCCCGTCCTCCTGTTTCCGCTCGTCCTCGCCGTCGTGATCGTGGCGCTGGGCTCCACGACGCACTGGAGATTCGCTCTCACCATCCCGCTTCCCGCCCTCGTCCTTCAGGGCCCTGCGCTCGCTGCCGCCTGGCACGGGTGGGGTCGGGCGGGGTGGTTCAGCCCCCTCGTGAGGGAAGACGGCCCGGCGCTCGCGACGGCACCGGCGAGCGGATGGGACCTGCTGTGGGGGGTCGCCCAACATCCGCCGGTGTGGCCGGGCTTTCCCGGAATCGGGACGGTCGTGCTGACCTACGGCGCGGGAGCTCTCCTCGTTGCCACCGCTCTCGCGGCACTTGCGAGCGGTCGATCGGCGGGCGCCGTAGCCTCGGGCTGGGCGCTCGCGCTCACGGGACTCGCCGTTGCGGCCGTATCCGAGCGGACCGTTTCGGTCGTCGCGGGGCCGGATGGCCAGAGCGTCGCCAATGGATGGGCGGGGCCGGGGCTGTCGCTCCTGGGGCTCGGACTCCTGTGTGCGGCATGCGCGGCAGCCCCACCAGGGTGGACGCCGGGCGTCGCGTGGCGCGCCCGGCCCCTTCGCGCGATCGGGGGCGGGCTCGTCATCGCGGTCCTCGCCGTCTGCGTTGGTGGAGCGGTGTGGCCCGGCAGGGCGTTCGGGGGAGACGTTCACCCGAGCGTTCCCACCGTCTTGCCTCTCGTCGCAACCCTCGAGCAGCGATCCCAACCGATCAGTCGGTCGCTCGTGCTGTGGCAGGACGACGCCGGGCTCGTGAGGTACACGGTCGAGGCGAGGGACGGCTCGACGACCCTGATGGGACGCGGAGCAACGACATGGCCCATTGTGCCGGAGGCGGACTCCGATGCGAGAGTCCTTGCCCCCGCGATAGGCACCTTGGCTGGCGTCGGAGACGGGGCGGCCGATCTGCTCGTGGGGTGGGGCATCTCCACCGTTGTCGTCGCGCCGGGGTCGCCGTCGCTCGAGAGTCAGCTCCTGCGCTCGCCCGAACTGTCGCTCATTGGGGCGAGTGACCTCGGACGCAGTTGGCGCGTGAAGACTCAGGGGGACGTACCCGCCGCGAGGGCCTGGATTCAGACGGACCTCGGTGACCGCGTGCCCCTCTCGAGCAGCTCCGTCGGGCTCACCGCGAGCCTCCCGCGCGCCGCAAAAGGGAGGATCATCCTCGCGGTGCCCGCGGACGCGCGCTGGTCGGCGACCCTCGATGGGCGGGCGCTCTCCCCGGTCGCGGCGGATGGTCGCCAGGCCTTCACCCTCGACGACGGCGGCGGCGTCCTGCGGGTCGCCTACCACGACTCGACCTACCGCGCCTGGTGGTGGGCGGGCGTCGTTGCCCTCCTGTGGGCGGCGGCGAGCTCCATCCCCCTGCATGACCGTCGCTTCGGAAGGCCGTCGCTGTGATCGGCCGAACGCTCACGGGAGTCGCCGCCGCCCTCGCCGCCTTCTGGCTCGCCGTCGTCATCGCGCCCCAGGGGGCCCTCCAGGATGCGCCGAATCCCGTCGTCGTGCCGGTCCTCGCCGCGGCCCTGCCGATCGCGTGCCCCGGCTCTCTCTCGATTCCCGTTGGCAATGTCGGCGGTGGGGACGGCTTCATTGGCTCTGGCTCCGACGACGTCCGCGAGAGCATCTTCCCGTCGGGAGTGGACACGGCGGTCGCGACGAACGCCGGATGGACAAGCACGAGCTCCCTCGCCACGGAGATCGAGCGGGTCGGCGGCGGGGACATCGCGGGGCTCGCCGCTCTCGCGTGCCTCGCCCCGCGGACGGAGACCTGGCTCGTCGGTGGTTCGACGGCGCTCGGCTCGAGCGCTCGCCTCGTGCTGACGAACCCCACCGGCGTCCCCTCAGACGTCACGGTGAGTTTCTACGGGCCGGCGGGCAAGGTTGACCAGACCCTGAGCGTCGCCATCGGACCGCACTCGCAGACCGACTATCTGCTCGAAGGCATCTCGGCGGGACTGGCCACCCTGACGACGCGAGTCGAGGCAACGGCGGCGGGGGTCACGGCCGTGCTCCAGGATTCCCGGCTGAACGGCTTCCTCGCCGCGGGCACGGAGTGGGTCGTGCCGAACGAGGGGCTCGCCGAGCATCTCGTCATCCCTGGTGTCGGGCCGAGCGACCCGGATGGCATCGGCGGGGCGTCCTCCGTGAGGCTCTTCTCGCCGGAGGATGCGACGGTGGCGCTCACGCTCGTGAGCGCGCTGGGAATCGAACCGTGGCCCGCCGCGCAGGACATGCACCTTCGCGCGGGTCAGGTGATCGATATCGACCTGCCGGCGACCGCCGTCGCGACGGTCGTGGTGGACGCCTCGGCCCCGGTGCTCGCCGCGGGGTACACGACGATCGGGCGGGCGCCGGACGACCCGCTCCAAGGGGCGGCCGCGCGGGACTCTGCGTGGGTCAATGGGCAGGACCATCTGGCGGGACGCTCCTACTCGGTCGTGGTGCCGCATTACGCGGTTTCCGCCGTCATCTACTCCCCCACGACGACGATCTTCAGTGCCATGGATCCCGCGGGGAAAGCGTGGTTCACGATCACCGTGCCGGCAGGGCAGACGCGAGAGGTCCCGCTCGCCGTTCCGTCGGGAACGGTGCTCAGCGTCGACGGTCCGATCGCGTGGTCCGTGCGTGTCGTCGATCCGCCGGGCTTCGTTACGACCATCCAACCGGAGGACATCGGTCCCGTGGACACCGTGGTGGCGGTGGCGCCGGGCTTCTACGTGCCATAGTCGGGATCGATGTCCTCGGGTGCGCGGGAAAGCAGGTGTCCAACGTGTTCGACGAGGATGTCCCGGATCAGCGCGAGGAGGTCCTCGGGGTCGTCCGCGCGCTGTTCGATGGGCCTGCGGTAGAGAACGACGCGGGCGTGAAGCCCCGGCTCGGCGGGGAACAGGCGTCCGAGAGGAACGCCGCGCTCCCACGCCGCCGGCCGCGAAGGGGGAACCTCCTCGACGGCGAAGTCGACCCGGCCCCACTCCCGACCCCAGCGGCGCTCGAGCCAGCCGACACGCTCGGCGACGGCGCGATCGAAGCGTTCCTTCCGCGTCGAGTACCCGGGCGAATCGGGCATGTGGAGGGGCGAGCGGAGGCCCCTGCCATGCCTGTCCCTGATCCCCATAGGGCGACCCTAGCCCGGGCGTCGGCGTGGTGTCGCCGACAGGGTGAGGGGCGGCGGTAGCGTCCGGAGGGTGACCAGCGTTCGGCGGTGTTCCAAGACCTCGTGTGGAAGGCCGGCGGCGGCCACCCTCACGTATGTCTACCGGGACTCCATGGTCGTCGTGGGGAGCCTGGTCGCCGTCGCCGAACCCCATGCGTACGACCTGTGCGCCTTCCACGCCGAGGGCTTCGTGGCCCCGCGCGGGTGGGACGTGGTGCACATCCATCAGGAATTCGCGGACATGCCTCCGTCGCCCGACGACCTTGACGCGCTGGCCCGCGCGGTGCGCGAGGCGGGCCGTCCCTCCGAGCCCGACCCCGAGCGTCCGCACCGCCCTGTCGAGGAGAGCGAGCCGCGACGGGGGCACCTCCGGGTGGTGTCGTCCGACGGTTGACGGCCGCTACCGTAGTGCCGTGACCTCGCAACCAAGTTTCGGCGTGCTCGCCGTCATCGAGGCGGAGGGCTAGGGGTGTCCGCGGAGGGCGGGACGCGGGCGGTCCTCGCGGCGCTCGGTGCGAATCTCGGAATCGGCGTCACGAAGTTCACGGCCTTTGCGTTGACGGGTTCGAGCGCGATGCTCGCCGAGTCGATTCACTCGGTCGCGGACTCCGGGAATCAGATTCTCCTGCTCCTCGGCGGGAGGCACGCGCGAAGGAAGGCGACGGAGGAGCATCCCTTTGGCTTCTCCCGCGCGCGGTACTACTACGCCTTCCTCGTCGCCGTCGTCCTGTTCAGCGTCGGCGGCCTGTACGCGCTCTACGAGGCGTGGCACAAGTTCGAGCACCCCGAGGCGATCGACGCTTGGCGCTGGGTGCCGCTTGTGGTTCTCGGCGTGGCCATGGTCATGGAGGGCCTCTCGCTGAGGACCGCGGTCGGTGAGTCGAATCGCGTGAGGGGAACCCTTGGGTGGGCGGGGTTCATTCGGGCATCCCGCAGCCCCGAACTTCCGGTCATCCTTCTGGAAGACGTCGCGGCGCTCCTGGGACTCGTCTTCGCCCTGGTCGGGGTGAGCCTCACCCTGGTGACCGGCGACGGGCGCTGGGACGCGGGGGGGACGGCCGCGATCGGCGTCCTGCTCGTGACGGTCGCGCTCGTCCTCGGCCGCGAGACCAAGTCGATGCTTCTCGGCGAGTCCGCGACGCCCGAGGACGTCCGGCGCATCCGGGCCGCCCTGGAGACCTCCGACCTGGGCGAGATCATTCACCTGAGAACGATGCACCTTGGGCCCGACGACGTGCTCGTCGCGGCCAAGGTCGCGTTCCCAGGGGACACGTCGGTGGACACCGTCGCGGCGCTCGTCGACGCGGCGGAGGAGCGCATCCGCGCGGCCGTTCCCGCGGCCCGGCTCATCTACATCGAGACCGGTGTACGACGGAAGGAAACCCCATGACCACGCCCGACTTCGTTATCGCCGACCTGACCCTTGCCCCCGCGGGCCGCCACCAGATCGACCTGGCCGAGCACGAGATGCCGGGCCTCATGGCGATCCGCACCCAGTTCGCCGCGAGCAAGCCCCTCGCCGGCGCCCGCATCGCGGGCTCGCTCCACATGACCGTGCAGACCGCGGTGCTCATAGAGACGCTCGTCGCGCTCGGCGCGGACGTCCGGTGGGCATCGTGCAACGTGTTCTCTACCCAGGACGAGGCCGCCGCGGCCGTCGCGCTCGGCGCCGGGCGCCTCGACGAGCCGGCGGGCACCCCCGTCTTCGCGGTCAAGGGCGAGTCGCTCGAGGAGTACTGGGACTACGCGGATCGCATCTTCGCGTGGCCCGGCCACGACGGGCCCACGCTGATCTTGGACGACGGAGGCGACGCCACCCTGCTCGTGCACGAGGGCGTGCGCGCGGAGGCCGCGGGCACCGTCCTGGCGCCCCTCGAGCCCGAAGACCCTGGCTACCACCGGGAGACCGAGGCGATGCGCGCCGTCCTGCGTCGCTCGCTCGCGGCGGACCCGACGCGCTTCACCCGCATGGCCGCGGGAATCGTTGGCGTGAGCGAGGAGACGACGACTGGCGTTCACCGCCTCGCGCGGCTTTTCGAGCGCGGCGAGCTCCTCTTCGCCGCGATCAACGTCAACGACTCCGTCACCAAGTCCAAGTTCGACAACCGCTACGGCATCCGGCACTCGCTACCCGACGGGCTCAATCGCGGCACCGACGTCCTGATCGGCGGCAAGGTTGCGTTCGTCGCGGGTTACGGGGACGTCGGCAAGGGCGCGGCCGAGGCGCTGCGCGGCCAGGGTGCGCGGGTCATCGTGAGCGAGGTGGATCCCATCTGTGCGATGCAGGCCGCGATGGACGGCTTCCAGGTGGCGCGCATCGAGGACGTGGTGGGCCAGGCGGACTTCTTCGTCACCACCACCGGAAACACCCGCATCGTCGCGGTCGAGCACATGGCCGCGATGAAGGACAAGGCGATCGTCGGCAACGTCGGGCACTTCGACGACGAGATCGACATGGCTGGCCTCGAGGCGTCGGGTGTCAAGCGGGTCCCGGTGAAGCCCCAGGTCGACGAATGGGTGTTCCCCGATGGCCACAGCGTCATCGTGTTGAGCGAGGGTCGCCTGCTCAACCTCGGCAACGCGACGGGCCACCCGTCGTTCGTTATGAGCGCGTCGTTCGCGAACCAGGTGCTCGCCCAGATCGAATTGTGGACCAAGCAGGCGGAGTATCCCGTCGGCGTCTACCGCCTGCCGAAGCTGCTCGACGAGAAGGTCGCCCGCCTCCACCTCGGCGCGCTGGGAGTTCGCCTGACGGAGCTCACGCCCGAACAGGCGGAGTACATCGGGGTCCCGATCGAAGGCCCGTACAAGTCGGACCACTACCGGTACTGATCGCCGCTGGCCCGCGCTACCGCTCGCGCTAGTTGTCGACGTCCGGAACGCCGTGGGGAAGGCGCCTCAGGAGGTCGCCCTGGGTCATGGCGCGCGACGCCTGGCGCAACGCGGTCGCGTACTCGCGGTCGCGCCGGGTCGCGAGCACGGCGGCGATGTACGCCTCGGGGTGGGTCCCATAGGGCGGCGGCGGCGCAACATGCTCGCCCAGCCGCTCGGCGTAGCGGGTGCCAAGGCGTGCCCGCGCCGCCGGATGCATCGCGGCGGCGCGCCCGAGGAAGAGGCGAGCGTAGAGCGCAAGCCCATCGGGGAGCCGACTCATGTCCGCGGTGCGGGACCACTCGGCGAGCGCGGGGGGCATCAGGACGGGGGGGAGCGGCTTCATCGTGCCGCGGGTGCGCAGCGCGTAGGTGCCGGCGAGCATATCGCCGAGGCGCTTCCCCCTGGCCGAGAGCAGGGAGGTGGTGACCGCGATCATCCCCAAGCTGAACCAGACCTCGAGGAGTCCGACGATGGAGCGCGTGATCGCGTGACGGAACGACACGGGTCCGCCGTCGTCGCGGACGATCCTGAGCCCGAGGGCGACTCGACCGAGGCTCCTGCCTCGCGTGAGTGTCTCGATGATCGCGGGAGCCAGCACCAGTAGCGAGACGATGTAGACGATGACGACGGCGGTCCGCGCGGCCGTGTTCAGCGCGCCGGCCAGCGCGCCGACGAGCGTGGAGGTGAGCCACACGACGATGAGAGTGGCGAACACGTCAATCGAGCCTGAGGCGATGCGGTAGGTCACGGGAGCGGCGCCGGCCTCGAGCAGCACGCCCTCGCCGGTGAGGATCTCGTCCTCGAATTCGCTCATCGCCCCTCCGTCGCCGGTCCTGTGTGAGATCGTAGCCGCATGGACATCGACTCGTTCAGCGCGATCCGGGCGGCGCGCTGGGCCCGGTTGCGCGAACTCTCCGGATCGCGGCGCCTCACGGGTGCGGAGGCGGACGAGTTCACGCGGCTCTACCAGATGACGGCGGGCGACCTTGGCGCCGTGCGCTCCGCGGCACCCGAGCCGGGTCTCATCACCTGGTTGTCCGTGCAACTCGCGAATGCGAGGGTATGGCTCACGGGCGCCCACGAGTTCTCCCTCGGCGACGTGAGGCGCGTCTTCAGCCGTACCTTTCCCGCCGCCCTCTACCGGGTCCGGTGGTGGTCGGTCGGGGTCGCGACCCTCGTCATCGTGGGAGGGGTCGTGTCGGCGCTCTACGCCCTTCACACCCCCGCGGCCCTCGACCTCGTGGGGCCCCCGGAGGTTCGCGCGCAGGTCGCGCAGGAGGAGTTCGCGAGCTACTACACCCAGTATGACTCGACGTCGTTCGGGGCCCAGGTATGGACGAACAACGCGCTGCTGAGCACTCTCTCGATCGGGACCGGCATCGTCGGCTTCCTACCCGCCGTCCTGATGTACAACACCGCGCTTCAGTTGGGCGTCAACGCCGCGATTATGTCCGAGGCCGGGATGCTCGACGTCTTCTTCAAACTGATCATTCCCCACGGGCTCCTTGAACTCAGCGCGGTCTTCACCGCGGCGGGGGCGGGACTCCGCCTGTTCTGGACCGCCCTGGTGCCCGGCGCGAGAACACGGTCCCGGGCGCTCGCGGAGGAGGGGCGCATCGCGATCGCGGTAGCTGGCGTGATCGTCGTCACGCTCTTCGTGTCGGGCCTCATCGAGGGGTACGTCACGGGCAGTTCCATGGCGTGGTGGCTCAAGATCGCGATCGGCGCGGTGTTGTTCTCCGCGTTCTGGGTCTACACCTTCGTCGCCGGGCGGCTGGTGACCAGGGAGGGAGCGACGGGCGACGCCGAGGGCGATTTCGCGGTGGCGGTCGCGCCCATCGCCGGGTAGGGGAAAGCGGCGCGCCCGCGTGACGCGGCGCGGCGCGGCCGGGAGCGCGCGGCTAGAGCCGCCCCGCGGCCTTGAGTTCCAGGTACTTGTCGGCGACGTCGGGCGCGAGGGCGTCCGGGACGGACCGGACCACCTCGGCGCCGAGTTGGCGGATTCGCATCGCCACGGCCGACGCTTCGAGGCGAGACCTCTCCGCGGCCGCGGCCCCAAAGACCGCCGACGCGTCACCGCGGCCATTCGCCAGCGCCGCGACGTCGGGGTCGTCCACGCTCGCCACCACGACCTGGTGCAGGCGGGCGAGGGCGCCGACGGCCTCGAGCAACCCGTTGTCGACGGTTGAGGCGTCGATCGTCGTGAGGAGGAGGACCATGGCGCGCTGCGAGAGGCGTTCGTCGATCAGCCGAAGGGCGCCGGGCCAGTCCGGCTCGACGAGATCGGGCTCGGCCGTCGCGAGCGCGTCCGCGAGGGCGGGCATGACAATGGCGGACGTCGTTCCCATGGCCCGCGAGCGCTCGCGGCGATCGAACGCGACCACCTGGACGCGGTCGCCCGCGCGCGAGGCGAGTGCCGCGAGTAGGAGGGCGGCCTCGATCGAGGCATCGAGTCGGGGGGCGTCACCCACGCGGGCGGCGGACAGGCGCGACGTGTCCACGAGGATGAAGACCCTCCTGTCGCGCTCGGGCCGATAGGTCCGCACGACGACGTCGGCACGCCTCGCCGTGCCGCGCCAGTCGATCGTCCGGACGTCGTCCCCGACCACGTACTCGCGGAGCGAGTCGAATTCGCTGCCAGCGCCGCGGAGGTTGACGGACGTCTGACCGTCGATCTCCCGCAGGCGCGCCAGCCGAGTCGCGAGGTGCTTGCGCGAACGGAACTCGGGCAGGACGCGCAGGACGTCGCGGGCGTCGATCGCCCGTTGCCTCCCCGCGAGCCGCATCGGACCCTCGAGCCTGACCGTCACGACATCGGAGTGGCGGTCGCCGCGCCTGGTCGGCCGGAGCGGCGTGGTGAATTTCCGGGTCTGGAGCGCCGGAATCTTCATGGCGTGACGGTTCGCGCCGGCTCCGGCGCTGGGGGGCCACGCGTCGCGCAGGGATCCCCTGATGCGCCTGGTCGTCAGGTTGGCGACCGTCACGACCGAGGCCGTGGATTCTGTGAGGCGGACCGACCGGGGGACCTTCCTCTGGACGCCGATGCTCGTGACGGGGGGCGCGAGGAGCGCGTCGATGGCCGCGAGGACTAAGACACCCATCGCCCAGAGCACCGCCGCGCCGCGGCTCTGGGTGAGTGCCGCCGGGACCGCGCCGAGGGCGGCGAGGAGGACGGTCCACCCGGTGATGTACATGAGCTACTTCGGGACCGGGACCGACGCGAGGACGGAGTCGAGGACGGCCGCGGTGGTCACGCCCTCGAGCTCGGCCTCGGCGCGCAGTTGGATCCGGTGGCCGAGGGTCGGCACGGCCAGCGATTTGACGTCGTCCGGTGAGACGAACGTGCGGCCACGCATCCAGGCCCACGCGCGGGACGTCGCGAGCAGCGCCGTCGCCCCGCGCGGGGATACTCCAAGCGAGACGGACGGTGCCGCTCGCGTCGCGCGGCAGAGGTCGACGATGTATCCCATGACGTCCTCCGATACCTCGACATCGGCGACCTCGCGCCGCCCCTTCTCAAGGTCCGCCGGTGTCGCGACGGCTGTCAGCCCCGCGGCCTTGAGGTCGCGCGGGTTGAAGCCCGTCGCGTGCCGACGCACCACTTCGGTCTCCACGTCGCGCTCGGGCAGCGGCATGAGGAGCTTGAGCATGAATCGGTCGAGTTGCGCCTCGGGAAGCGGGTAGGTTCCCTCGTACTCGATCGGGTTCTGCGTCGCGATGACCAGGAATGGATCGGGCAGGGCGTGGGATTGTCCGTCGATGGTGACCTGGCGCTCCTCCATCGCCTCGAGGAGCGACGCCTGCGTCTTGGGAGGCGTGCGGTTGATCTCGTCGGCGAGCAGCAGGTTGGTGAAGACGGGTCCCTGGCGAAAGGAGAAGGCCGCGGTGCGCGCGTCGTAGACGAGCGAGCCCGTCACGTCGCCCGGCATGAGGTCCGGAGTGAACTGGACCCGCTTGGTGTCCATCCCGAGAGAAGCGGCGAGGGCTCGTACC
Source organism: uncultured Actinomycetota bacterium (assembly GCA_963830335.1). Lineage (GTDB taxonomy): Bacteria > Actinomycetota > Actinomycetes > Actinomycetales > Demequinaceae > JAFGBM01. The sequence continues at coordinate 54,826 of CAWHLX010000004.1, read as the reverse complement.
AGGAGCGTCTTCGCGACGCCGGGGACGCCCTCGAGGAGTACATGTCCGCGGCACAGTAGGGCGATGACGAGGCCGGTCACGGCCGCGTCCTGCCCGACCACGGCCTTGCCGACCTCCGTGCGGATCTTGGCGAGCGATTCGCGCGCCGCCGAGCGGGGTGCGTCGTCCGGCGCTGGGGCCGAGGGCGACGCCGCCGGATTGCCGGCGGCAGAGGGCGACGCCGCCGGATTGCCGGCGGCAGAGGGGGGTGGAGTCTCCGTCACGGTCGGTGAACCTGCCTTTCCAGCGTGTCGAGTTCCTGAACTAGGTCCATCATGGCGTGTTCGCCGTCGGGTGGCGGGCCGTACACGAGGCGCTCGACGGCCACGGGCTCACGCCCCGTGGCCCGCGCGACCGCGCGGATGAGGGTCGCGGCATCGCCGCCGCGTGGAATCCCGAGCCGACGGCCCATCCGCTCGGCCGCGGCGGCGCGAAGTGAGGCGGACGCGCGACCGTAGGCGCGGGCCCTCCGGTAGAGGCGGGCCCGGCCCCTCGTCGTCTCCGAGGAGGGCACGACGACGGGCAGGGCCTCGGTGACGAGGGGCCCCATGCGTCTGCCGCGCCAGATTGCGGCAATGAGCACCGCGATCGCCAGCGCGTAGAGTGCGGTTCCGGTGCCCGGGGGGAGGAAGTCGGCGCTCGGCTCGGCCGCGTGCCCGCCGGGATTCGAGCCCGTACCGTTGTAGTACGAGTACGTGAGCGTCGAGGTATCGAACGGATTGCCGAGGTACCACACCAGCGTCGGGTGCTTGCCGAGCGCGCGGAACACGAGGGCGGCATTGCCGTAGTCGATGAGGTTCCCGTTCATGGGAAGGGTCGCGTCGGTCAGGAGGGTGATGGTGCGGCCGGCGCGCTTCAGGACGACGTACGGCCCGATTCCCGGTGTGCTGCGAAAGCACACCGTGGCACCGTCCACGCTCGTCGCGTCGATCTCGGCTCCGCCCGTGGAGATGCGTTCCGCCGCGGCCGCATCGGGATCGTTGCACTGAGACCCGCGAAGGGTCGTCTCCGCCGTGTCCGCCGACCGGAGCCCGGGATCGATCGAGGTGAGGAGTTCGGGACTGACGCCGACGAAGACGATGTCGCCCGGGTATGCCAAGACGGACTCGACTTGGTAGTCGATCAGTTGGCTCGGCAGGACCACGGCGAGCGTGGTGTCCAGCGGCGTCGCGATCCGCGCGGCGCCGAGTCTGGTGATCTGCCGCACGTCCACCCCGCGGCCCCGGAGAACCTCGCCCGTGGCGCGCGCGCCGTCGTCGCCGGAGTTGTTGAGGGACAGGAGCGCGGAGTCCTTAGTCGGGGTCGAGGCCATCATGACGGCAACGAGCGTGAAGAAGATGAGCGCGAGGCTCCACCAGAAGCGGCCCCGCCACACGCGGGTATGGAGCTTCGGCGCCGCGGGTGCGACGGTGAAGCCCTGAGCCGTGGCGACGGCCGTCGCCGTCACGAGGCGCCCGCAGTGAGGATGGAGCGGCCAGCGAGCGCGTGATCGAGGGACGTCATGGTGTCGTACTCGCGCGACGTCGACTCCCGGCGCCCGTAGCGGACGCCGTCGAAGATCTCGGACGCGTGCTCGACGAGGCGGCGAACGTCGGGGAAGCGGCGGGCAGTCTCGCTGGCCGCCTCGTGGGCGGTCATGCCCGCCCGCTGTTCGATCAGGTCTCGCTCTTCGAGCGAGCGGATCACGGCGCGATACCGCTCGAGAGTCGCGAGGCTCCACTCGCCATTGGCGGCGGCGCGTTCCGAGGACTCGCGCATCTGCGCCGAGGTTCGCACGTCATCCTCGAAGACGGCTCGCTCCCGCGCGGCCCTTCGGGACCGGCGCATCGGCCCGACCACGGCGTAGACGACGGCAACGACGACGAGGACGACCACGGCGATGGCGAGGATCGAGGTCACCGATCCGAAGCCCGGCCCGACCCCAAAGATGGACGAGATCACGTGGGAGAACCATTCCTGGATCCGCTGCACGAGCGAAGGACCGTGCTCCTGGTAGCTCGCCTTGGCGAGCTCGTCGGCGGCCCACTGGCGGGCGGTATCGGCGTCGGGGGTAACGGGGATGTCGGCCATGGCTACTGCCTCGCGCGAGCCTCTGCGGCCTCGGCGAGGTCCGCGTCAAATCCCTCGTGCCGAATCCTGAGATCGATGTACACGATGGTGAAGGTGGCTCCGAGGTAGCACGAGTCTAGGACCGCGGAGATCAGGTAGGACACCAGGACCGAGGCCGAGAGGAAGATCAGCGCCGCGGCCTCGGAGGTCGACGGAAGGAACGCCAGGATGATCATGCCGCCGAACTGGAGCACGTTGCTGAGGACCCCCGACACGATGCCGATGAGGCTGCTCGCAACGAACGCGATCAGGACGGACCACCAGAACCGGCCCTTGATAAGCGCGAAGGTCCTCCGGGCCGACGCCATGACGCCCCCCCGTTCGAGCACGATGAGCGGAAGTGCCACCCCCATCAGGACGCTGTAGAGGAGTGCGAAGGGATAGAGGAGCACGATCGCGATGATCATGACCCCGAGGACAGCGACCCCCGAACTGTCCTGGCTCGCGAGCGCGAAGAGCCCCACGCAGAGCGAGAGGGGAAGGAGCAGCGCGGCGGTTGCAAGGGCGTACAACCCGAGCACGGGCCAGATGCGGGCGCGGAGGACGCCCCACGCGTGGCCAAGGGAGATGCGCTCCCCGAGCACGGCGCGCGCGACCCCGGGCGCGACGATTCCGCGCGCGAACGCGTCGCTCAGTAGCCACATCGCCCCGGCCAGCGCGAGCGCGATGATCGTCTCCGCCCGCAACCCGGTCCCGTCGGACGGCAAGCCGTCGAACAGGTTGCCTATCCCCAGGTCGGTGAAGAGCATCCACGTAGCGAGCGCGGTCACGAGCCCGACGATCAGGAAGCACGCGAGCGGCCCGCCGATCACTACGGTCCGGTTGTAGCGGATCGCCTTGAACGGCAGCGACAGGAAGTCTCCGAAGGTCGCGGGGCGCAGGGGCATGATTCCCGGTTGCCAGGAGCGATGGGTTGGCGTCGACTGGCCGGGCGATGGGCCATAGGCGGCGGCAGTCGCGGGCCCGCGCGCCGCGGCGGGGGCGGGCGAGATCGGGGGCGCCTCGGTCGGTGCCGTCCACGCCGGAATCGATACGTCGCCCGGTCCGTAGGTGTCGGTCATGCGCTCCCCCTCGAGGTCTCCGCCTATCGTGCCACGAACGGTCCCCCCATAATGGGTTCATGAGCGGACGCATCCTGGTGATCGACGATGACACGGCCCTCGCGGAGATGATCGGCATTGTCCTGAGGGCGGACGGGTTCGAACCGGTCTTCTGTGACAACGGCGATCGCGCCCTTGAGGCGTTCCGAAGGGAGAACCCGGATGTCATCCTCCTTGACCTGATGCTTCCGGGAAAGAGCGGGATCGACGTCTGCAGGGAGATTCGCCTCGAGTCCGGCGTGCCGATCATCATGCTGACGGCGAAGTCGGACACTCTCGACGTGGTGCTCGGGCTTGAGTCCGGCGCGGACGACTACATCCCGAAGCCCTTCAAGCCGCGCGAGTTGATCGCCCGGGTGCGCGCGCGCCTGCGGCGAACGACGGGCGCGTTGCCTGCTACGGTGCGCATCGCCGACCTGGAGATTGACGTCGCGGGCCACAGGGTCCTACGCGGCGAAGAGTCGATCGCGCTTACGCCCCTGGAATTCGACGTTCTCGTCACCCTCGCTCGCTCGCCGGGCCAGGTGTTCACGCGCGAGGTCCTGCTCCAGGACGTGTGGGGATACCGGCACCAGGCCGACGACCGCCTGGTCAACGTTCACATCCAGAGACTCCGCGCGAAGATCGAGAAGGATCCCGAGAACCCCGAAATCGTCCTAACCGTTCGCGGCTTCGGCTACAAAGCGGGCGGTACTGCCTCATGAAACTGCCCGCCTCGTGAAACTGCCCGCGTCGTGAGACTGCGAGCGACGTGAAATCCGCCGCGCCGCGCAAGGCCGTGCGCGCGATCGGCTCCGCGACGACCGGCACGGTGCGGCGCGGCTGGTCCCGCTGGCGCCGGTCGATGATGCTCAGGGTTGTCGCCTCGACGGCGGTCGTCGGCCTCGGCTCGGTCGCCGCCCTCGGGGCGTATGTGTCTTCCCACATCCGGGACGGACTCGTCGAAACCAAGGTGGACCGCATCCTCGCCGAGAGCGCGCGGGATGCGGCGGATGCTCAGAGCAAGATCGACGCATCGCCCGCCAGGACGCCCGGTGACCTGCAGAAGTTCGTCAACGATCTCGTGACGGAGCTTCACGCGATCGGGGGCGAGAACCGCGGGGTGATCCTTCTGCGGCAGCCCGGCGGCTCCTCGCAGCTCTTCTCTCAGGTCTCGACGACGCCCGGCCTTCAGGAGGTGCTGACCCCTCAGATGCGGGCGGCCGTCCAGGCCGGCGTGGTGGAGCAGTCGTATCAGCACGTCTACCTCGAGAGCCTCCAGGAACCGGGCGTGGTCGTCGGCGCGCCGCTCTCGAGCGCGGTCGCGGGGAACTTCGAGCTCTACTTTGTCTACAGCCTCCACGACGAGCAGAAGACCCTCACGCTGATCCAGCGCATCCTCGTTATTGGCGGTGGCGCACTGATTGCCCTCGTCCTGTTCATGACCTGGTCGGTGACGCTTCAGGCGGTGAGGCCCGTGCGGCAGGCGGCTCGCGTAGCCTCGCGGCTCGCCGAGGGGCTCCTGAGCGAGCGGATGGTCGTCCAGGGACGCGACGAAATGGCGACGCTTGCGACAACCTTCAACGAGATGGCCGAGAGCCTGCAGCGACAGATCACCAGGATGGAGGAACTCTCCCGGCTTCAGCGGAGGTTCGTCTCCGACGTGTCCCACGAACTGAGGACGCCGCTCACCACGGTGCGCATGGCGTCCGACGTGCTCTTTGACGCCAGGGAGGACTTCGGTCCGGAGGTGGCGAGATCCGCCGAGCTCCTTCACGCGCAGCTCGACAGGTTCGAGGCACTCCTGTCCGACCTCCTGGAGATCAGCCGAATCGACGCAGGCGCCGCGCAACTGGAGTTCGAGGACGTGAGCCTCCTGGACATCGCCCGCGAGGAGCTTGAGGCCATCGCGCCCGTCGCGGCGAGCGCGGGGGTACAGCTACGCCTGTGGGCCTCGCCCGGCGAACACGAGGCGTCGATGGATCGGCCGCGCATCGCCCGGATCGTCCGCAACCTTGTTTCCAACGCCATCGAGTATGCGCAACGGGGGCCCATTGACGTACTCGTCGGCTCCAACAGGCGCGGCGTGGCGATCATGGTCCGCGACTACGGCCAGGGAATGACCGCCCAGCAGGCGGAGCGCGTGTTCGATCGCTTCTGGCGCGGCGACGCTGCGAGGACGAGGACCATGGGTGGCACCGGCCTCGGCCTCGCGATCGCGCGCGAGGATGCGCTCCTCCATGGCGGCGCCATCGAGGCGTGGGGTTCTCCGGGGCACGGCGCGAGTTTCCGACTGTCGTTGCCGCGCACGGCGCAGGGCCTCGGCCAGCAACCGGTCGTCCCGCTCGTCGCGCGGGAGCGCGAGTTCGCGCGGCTCGGTAGCCCCGTGAGGCTCGGCCCGTCCTCAGTGGCGGTGGGTCCGTGAACGCCCGACGCTTCGCCACGGCGCTCGCAGCCGTCCTGGTCGTTGCCGGCTGCGCGGGGATCCCGTCGAGCGGCGAGGTTGAGAGCGGTGGCGGGCGCGCGGTCGTGGTCGATCCGTTGGTGCCCGTTGCGCCCCTTCCCGGCGCGTCGGACGACCCGGTCACCCTCACGGACAACTTCATCCAGGCCTGCGCGGCGGGGGTCTCGGGGACATTCGTCGTGGCGCAGGAGTATCTGACGCCGACGGCCCGTCAGACCTGGGATCCCGAGGCAAAGGTGACCGTCTTCGGGTCCGGCGACTTCACGCCCGTCTGGAACGAGGACGCCCAAACGGTCACCTACAGCCTTCCCGTCATCGCGACGGTCGACGCGGCCGGGATCTTCACGGAGGTGGATCCCGGCACGCCTCAGGACATCGTGTTTGCGGTGACGCAGGATGCGACGGGCAAGTGGCGAATCTCGGGCATCGACAGCGGGATCATCCTCGCGGGCGCCCATTTCGACGACCTGTACCGGTCCGTGGAGGTTGCGTTCGCGTCGGCCGACGGGAGGTTCGTCGTTCCCGATCTGCGATGGGTCCCGCGCAGCAATTCCGCGACCTTTGCGGCGAACGCGATCCTCGGCGGGCCATCGCCGTGGTTGGTCGACGCCGTCCAGACGGGGATCCCCGTCGGCGCCGCGTTGTCCGTTCAGGCGGTTCCCATCACGGACGGAAGGGCCTCCGTCGCCCTCGACTCGGGCGCGGGAGGGAGCGACGCGCAACGCGCGCTCGCCCGCCTGCAGTTCACGAAGACCCTGACGCAGCTTCCCGACGTCACGTCGGTGGAGGTGACGATCGGTGGCCTCGCTCTCAACGAAGGCGGACCGGTGGAGCTCGACGATGCCCCGATTCCGGGGACGGCGGCCGTCGCATTCGTGAACGGGCGCCTGGGAACCTGGGATGCCGACGCGCTGACGGTCGTTCCCCCCAGCGCGGGAGCGCTACCCGAGGGAGCGAACTCGCCCGCGCTGTCGTACGACGGAAAGAGGGTCGCCTTTTTGAGTCGGATCGTCGACGGTGGTGACGACGGACGCGCTCGCCGCGGGAACGGTTGCCCTCGACCCTGCGGGTGATGAGCCCGATGGCGTCATGCCGGTGACGGTCGCCTACTCCGGAAGTGACCTGACGATGCCGAGCTTCGATTGGTACGGCTGGGTGTGGACCGCCGAACGATCCGGAGGCGGATCCCTCGTGGCCCTCGCTCCCGGGGCGCCCCCGAAGGAAGTGGGCGTCCCGTGGCTTGAGGGCCGGGAGGTCGGCGCGGTTCGCGTCTCGCACGATGGCGCGAGGGTCGCCGTCCTGTCTCGCGAGGGTGGCGTGTGGCGGCTCGACGTCGCCGGCCTGATTCGCGACGCGGACGGCGTGCCGCTCTCCGTGGGCCAGCCGCTGAGCGTAGGCCTCGGCGTCGGACCCGCGAGCCACTTGGTGTGGGTGGACGAGCGGACGCTTGCGGTGTTGGCCGACGGTCCGGCCGGCTCGACTCCGTCCCTCGGGGTCTCCGTGGTCGGCGGGGGAACGACGGTCCTGACGTCGACGTCGGACGCGGTCGCGATCGCCGCGCGCAACGGGACAAGCTCGATTGCCGTGGTGACGAGGCAGGGAGAGATCTTCCAGCGCTCCACCGCGGGTTGGTCGAAGGTTCCGGTCGCCGGAGCGGTCGAGGGGCTCGCCTTCTCCGGATAGCGTCCCGTCCGATGTCGGATGTCCCAGGGTCCGGACCGGAGGATGCCCGTATCCCGCGCGGGACCTTTGCGCACCCCGCCCAGCCCGGGCGCGATCCTTAACTCGTGGACGAGTGGCAAGAGCCCGGTGCCCTCGCCGGCGCGGCGGCGACCGTGGCGCGCGCGATCGTTCCCGTCGTGTGTCCCGGTTGCGGGCGACCCGACGTGAGGTGGTGTGGCGACTGCGCGGCGCCCTGGTGGGAGCCGCCCTATCGGTGCGAATCGGGAGCGGGTCGGCTCGACATCCTCGGAGGTGTGCCCTTGCCCGCCTGGTCGATCTCGCCCCTGGTCGGTCCGCCGCACCTCATGGTCGCGGCGTGGAAGGACGGCGGCCGCCGCGACCTGGACCGCTTCTTCCGCGAGGCGATGGCGCGTGCCGTCGCGTCCCTCGCCGGCGCGCTCGGGCCGATCACCGTGGTGGTCCCGGTCCCCGCGCGCCCGAAGTCCTCCAGAAGGCGCGGCGTCGACCTTCCGGGGTTGCTCGCGGACGCTGCGGCCTCGGCCCTCGTCCGGGCGGACGGATCGGTTCCCGTCGCCCGCTGCCTGAGGAACTCGGGGCGCGAGACGCGGGGCCTCGACGCGCGCGCCCGGTGGTCGGGTTCCGCCCTGGGCGTGGATCCTCGCGTCGCGCCCTCGGGACGGACGGCCCTTCTGGTGGACGACGTGGTCACCACGGGCGCGAGCCTTGCGCGGTCGTTCGAAGCGCTCGAGCGGGCGGGTGTCGCGGTGGCCGCCGCGGTCACGCTCGCCGCGACCCCGCCGCCCGGGACGAACCGGGACCTCAGTCCCTAAGGTTAGGCAAGCCTCACTCCTATTCTGGGTACATGCACTTGGCTGATGTGGTCCCCGGGCGGAGCGTCGTGATCGGCGCGCTGCGGGGTTCGCCAGAGGCCGCCAGCCGCCTGCGCGAGATCGGCCTCCGACCCGGGGTATCCATCCGCGTCCTCCAACGTTCGGCATTCGGTGCCGTCGTCCTCGCCCACGGATTCAGCAGCGTCGCCCTCGACCGGGAGACCGCGCGCTCCATCGCGGTCGCGGAGGTGCGCAGTGACGTGTCCCTCGTGTGAGCCGGCTCGAGCATCGGGACCGTTGGGCGACGCGTCGGTCCTGATCGTCGGCAATCCGAACGTCGGCAAGTCAACCCTCTTCAACTCCCTCACGGGATCCCATCAGCGCGCCGTTAACGCCCCCGGCACGACGCTCGAACTCACCGTCGGCGCGTGGCGCCTCAAAGCGGGGGAGGTCGGCGTCGCCGACCTCCCAGGAACCTTCAGCCTGGACGTGCGGTCGGTGGATGAACGCGCGGTCGCCAGCGCCATCGAGGGAGCCGACCCGCACGCCGTGGTCGTCGTCGTGCTCGACGCGACCGCGCTGTCGCGGTCCCTCTATCTGCTCGCCCAGGTGATCGACACCGGCAGGCCGGTCGTCGCCGCGCTGACGATGCTGGACATCGCGCGCGACCGGGGCCTCACGATCGACGCGCCGACCCTCGCCCGCGCGGTGGGCCTCGATGTCGTCGCCATCGATCCCCGGAAGCGCCTCGGCGCGGCCGCACTGGCCGACCCGGTCTCACGGACGCTCGCCGCCCCCTACCCCACCGGTACCGCCCGACGCGTCGGCCCCTTCGCCGAGGAAGACGTCGTGCGCTGGTTTGCGTGGGTCGAAGGCGTGATGGCGAGCCTCCCCCCCGAGCCGGCGCGGCGCGTCACCACCTCCGATCGCATCGACCGCGTGTTGCTCCACCCCTGGGTTGGGGTGCCCGTGTTCCTCGCGGTCATGTGGGGACTCTTCGAGATGTGTACGCGCGCCGCGGGGCCGCTCATTTCGGCGATCGCCGCATTTGCGGGGGGGCCGGTCTCCCGCGCCGTCTCGTCGGTCCTCGGCACGCTCGGGGTGGGGGGAGGGTGGTTTGAGGGTCTCCTGATCGACGGCGTGCTCACGGGGCTCGGGGTCGTGCTTTCGTTCCTGCCGCTCCTTGCCCTCGTGTTCACCGCGCTCGGGATTCTCGACGGGAGCGGCTACCTTTCTCGCGCCGCGGTCGTCGCCGACCGCGCGATGCGCGTGATCGGGCTCGACGGCCGCGCGGTGCTTCCCCTGATGATCGGGTTCGGCTGCAACGTCCCGGCGATCGAAGCGACGAGGGTCCTGCCTCACGCCCGCCAGCGGCTCATCGCGGGGCTTCTGGTCCCGTACACCTCGTGCTCGGCGCGGCTCACCGTGTACCTGCTGCTCGCCGCCGCGTTCTTCCCCGGCAGTGCGGGGACCGTCATCTTCGGGCTCTATCTCTTGAGCATCCTGCTGGTCGCCGTCGGCGGGCTCGCGTTCCGCAAGTTTGTCGGGGGCAGGGGCGAGCCCGAGCGCGAGTCACTCGTCCTGGTCCTACCGCCCTACCAGTGGCCCGACCTCAGGACCCTGTGGCACTCGATCGCGGAACGGCTTCGGGGATTCGTGAAGGAGGCCGGGGCGGTCATCGTTATCGCGCTCGTGGCGATGTGGGCTCTCGCGGCGATCCCCGTGCGGGGGGGTTACGCGCTCGCCGATGTGCCGATCGCCGACAGCGCGTTCGGCGTGGGGGCGCGGGCGGTCGCGCCCGCGCTAGCGCCGCTCGGCCTGGGCGACTGGCACGTCGCGGCGGCGCTCGCCTCCGGGTTCGTCGCCAAGGAGGTTGTCGTGGGAGCGCTCGCGGAGACGTACGCCGTTGATGGCGAGGGCGGCGCCCCCGCGCTCACGGCCCGCCTGAACGAGACGCTCTCCCAGACGTCGGGAGGGCACCCGCGCGCCGCCGCCCTCGCGTTCATGGTCTTCGCGCTCGCGTACACGCCGTGCCTCGCGACCGTCGCACAGATGGGCAGGGCGCTCGGTCGCCGCTGGACCACGATAGGAATCGGGCTGCAACTCGTCGTAGCGTGGGTGCTCGGGGCGTTGGTCTTCCAGGTGGGGAGGCTGCTGTGACGTCTATCGACGCCGGGACCTCCTCCTTCGCGGCCTCTTCCTTTGGGGCCGTACTCGCGGCCGTGCGCCAGGGCCAGACCGTCGGCGCGGCCGCGCGCTCGCTGGGAATCTCCGTCGGGCTCGCCGAGGCCATGCTCGACGAAGCGAGGAGGCTTGGCCTTGCCGTCTCGGCGCGCGAGGTCTGCGGGACCTGCTCGCCCTCGTCGGCCTCTTCCCTCTGCGCGGGTTGCCCCGTCCTCACGCGCCCCGAGGCGTGAAGAGGGCGAAAGAGGCGGTGCCGCCCGTCGGGGCTTGGGAATAGAGTGGGAGAAGCGGAGGCTTCGCGTAGTAGTCCGTGTGGCGAGGGAGGTGATAGCTCCGGAGATTCAGCGTCCCCCCTCGTCAACCTGCGGCCCTGCCGCCCCACCTTCGGAGGATTCCATGGACATTCATGTCGTCGGTCGCCACACCAAGGTCGCGGAGGAGTTCCGCGCCAAGGTCGTCGAGAAGCTCAAGAAGATCGAAACCCTTGACCCGAGCGCGACGCGCATCGATGTCCATGTTGTCCACGAGCGCAGCCCGCACATGGTTGCCGAGCGGGAGCGGATCGAACTCACCGTTTACGGACGGGGCCCGGTCATCAGGACCGAGGCCGCCGCGGAGGACCGCACCGTCGCCCTCGAGTTGGCCTCCGACCGACTCCTCGAGCGCATGCGCAGACTCCACGAGCGCCGCGCCCACCGCCACCAGAACAAGCTGGGCGTGGGTCACGCCGCGAGCCTGACCGTCGTTCCCGAGCCTCATGACGGCCCGGGCGAGCGGGCGGCCGTGAGCGTCGAGCCGTGGGAAGGCGCGCCCGAGGGTACGACGACGGAAGTCCCGCTCGCTGGCACTCCGATCATCATCCGGAGCAAGACCCACAGCGGCGTTCCCATGACGACGCCCGACGCGATTGACCAGATGGAGTTGGTGGGCCACGACTTCTTCCTCTTCCACGACTCGGAGACCGGGCTGCCCTCCGCGGTGTACCGCCGCCGCGGATGGACCTACGGCGTGATCCACCTCGAGGCGCACCCCCAGGCCGCCGGGGGCCGCCATTCCGGGCGCGCGTCCATCGAGGAATCCGCCTGACGGGTTCCTAGGTTCCTCCGGCACACGCCGGTCACCTCTTTGCGCCTACGATGGTTTCCGAGCCACCGACCGATTTGGAGTTGACGTGTCCCTGATTGACCGCATGATGCGCATGGGCGAGGGCCGACAGTTGCGTCGGCTGGCGCGGATCGCGCGCATCGCGGGCGGCCTGGAGAGCGCCTACGAGGAAATGTCCGACGGCGAGCTCCGCTCCCTCACCGAGGAGTTCAGGCAGCGGCGGCAGGAGGGGGAGTCGCTCGATTCGCTGATGCCGGAGGCCTTCGCGGCCGTGCGTGAGGCCTCGCGTCGCACGCTGGGCCTGAGGCACTTCGACGTCCAGCTGATGGGCGGCGCCGTGCTCCACTGGGGCGGTATCGCCGAGATGAAGACCGGAGAGGGCAAGACCCTCGTCGCGACCCTTCCCGTGTACCTCAACGCCCTCGACGGCCTGGGCGTCCACATCGTCACGGTGAACGACTACCTTGCCCGCTACCAATCCGAGCTCATGGGCCGCGTGTTCCGGTTCCTCGGCCTCGAGACCGGCTGCATCCTCACCGGCATGGAACCGCAGGAGCGGCGCAAGCAGTACCTCGCCGACGTCACCTACGGAACGAACAACGAATTCGGCTTCGACTATCTGCGCGACAACATGGCGATGAGCATGGGTGAACTGGTGCAGCGCGGCCACGCCTACGCGATCGTCGACGAGGTGGACTCCATCCTCATCGATGAGGCGCGCACGCCGCTCATCATCTCGGGCCCCGCCCAGGGCGTGAACAACCGTTGGTACGGCGAGTTCGCGGCGCTCGTCCGCACGCTGAAGGCGGGCGACGACTACGAGGTGGACGAGAAGAAGCGCACCGTCGGCATCCTCGAGTCGGGCGTGGACAAGGTCGAGCGGGCGCTCGGCCTGGAGAACCTCTACTCCGCCGAGAACACCCCCCTCATCGCCTTCCTGTCCAACGCCCTCAAGGCGAAGGAACTCTTCAAGCGCGACAAGGAGTACGTCGTCCTGAACGGAGAGGTCGACATCGTCGACGAGCACACGGGACGACTCCTCAAGGGGCGCCGCTACTCCGAGGGCCTCCACCAGGCGCTCGAGGCGAAGGAGGGGGTGCCGGTCAAGGCGGAGAACCAGACCTTCGCGTCGATCACGCTCCAGAACTACTTCCGCCTGTACAAGAAGCTCTCGGGCATGACGGGTACCGCGCAGACCGAGGCGGCCGAACTCCACGGCACCTACGGCATGAACGTGTTGCCGATCCCCACCAACCTTCCGATGATCCGCATCGACCAGCCCGACTTCCTGTACAAGAACGAGCAGGCCAAGTACAACGCGGTCGTCGAGGACATCGTTGAGAGGCACGAGGCGGGCCAGCCGGTACTGGTAGGAACCACCTCCGTCGAGAAGTCGGAGAAGCTCTCCAAGGAACTGAAGAAGCACGGCATCGCGCACGAGGTCCTGAACGCGAAGGAACACGAGCGCGAGGCCGCGATCGTCGCCGAGGCGGGCCGCAAGGGCGCGGTCACCGTCGCGACGAACATGGCGGGCCGAGGCACCGACATCATGCTCGGCGGCAACCCGGAGTTCCGGGCGGTCGGCGTGATGGCGAAGAAGGGCTTCGACCCGCACGAGGATCCCGCGACGTACGAGGCCAACTGGGCGGCCGTCTTCGAGGCGGAGAAGAAGGCCGTGGCCAAGGAGCACGACGAGGTGGTCGCCGCTGGCGGCCTCTACGTGCTGGGCACGGAGCGCCACGAGTCGCGCCGCATCGACAACCAGCTTCGCGGCCGCTCCGGTCGCCAGGGCGACCCCGGCGAGTCGAGGTTCTACCTCTCGCTCGAGGACGAGTTGATGCGCCTGTTCCAGACCGGCCTCGCCTCCGCCATGATGAACTCCTCCGCCTTCGCCGACGACACGCCCATCGAGTCGAAGGTCCTCACGCGCGGCGTGCGGAGCGCACAGGCGCAGATCGAGGGCCGCAACCACGAGGCGCGCAAGGCGATCCTCAAGTACGACGACGTGATGAACGTCCAGCGCAAGGTGATCTATGCGGAGCGCCGCCGCATCCTCGAGGGCGAGGACTTCGGCGAGCAGATCCGCAGCTTCATCAACGACGTGATCGACGAGCGCGTGTCCGAGATGACGTCCACGGGCAACACGGACGACTGGGATGTTGCTGGCCTCGTCAAGGAGTTGCTCCAGGTCTACCCGGTGTCGCTGACCGCGGACGAGATCCTCGAGGACGTCGGCGGTTCCGTTGGCCTGACGTACGCGGGCCTGTTGCGCGAGTTCCAGTCCGACGCCCAACTGCGCTACACCGACGTGGAGAAACGCATCGGCGTGGACGTCATGCGGCAGGTGGAGCGCCAGGTGGTGCTCCAGGTGCTCGACAACAAGTGGCGCGACCACCTCTACGAGATGGACTACCTGCGCGAGGGGATCGGACTGCGGGCAATGGGCCAGCGCGACCCGCTCATGGAGTATCAGCGCGAGGGCGCCCAGATGTTCGACAGCGTCTCCGACGGGATCAAGGAGCAGAGCGTCCAGGTTCTGTTCCGCGTGGAGCGTCGCGATCCGAACGAGGCCCAGGGCCAGGCGCCCGGCGGAGGTCCGGGCCAGCGCCCGTCAACGCTGCTTCCGCCGCCGCGACGGCGGCGTCCCCTGCGGGTCAGGCGGCCGGTCAGGCGGCCGGAGGCCAGGCCGCGACCGGTCCCCAGGCGGGGGCCGCGTTCGGCGTGGGTCGGCGCATCCCCTCGGGGCCGGCCTCCACGACCGGTGGCCCCGGTGGGGTCCAGATGTCGCAGATGAACTACAGCGGCCCGACGCTCGACAACGCCTCGGGCAAGACCGAGGCCAAGAAGACGAAGACCTCCGCCGCGAAGTCGGGTCTCGAGTACCCCGGCACGCCGCGCAACGCCCCGTGCCCCTGCGGCTCGGGCAAGAAGTACAAGCTCTGCCACGGCAAGGACGCGAAGTAGGTCTCCTGGCGTGCGCGCCCCGCTAGCACCGGCGCCCCGCTAGCACCGGCGCCCCGCTAGCCGAGGCGTTGAGTCAACCCAGGTCGAGGACGGTGGCTTGCCAGCGCCCACCCACGTCCTCAAAGCGTGCCGCGACCGCTCGCGCATGAACCCCGTCGTCCGCGACGACGCTCGTCTCGGCCGCGACGTCGGACACGCGGAAGACGCGTATTCGGAGGATGCGCACCGGGGCCCCGATCCTGAGGCCCGCCCTCCTGGCGAGCGCGCCCTCCTGCGCGAGCGCCTCGCGAATCTCCGGCGTGACCCATCGCGTCAGCTGATCGAGCCCCAAGCCGCCGAGTACGACCTCAAGCGCAACCTTCGCCACCGTGCACGCGAGCGGCGTCGGGTCGCCCAGGACCTTGCGTGGGCGCGTGTAGGGATTGAGCGGGGGCCGCGGCCCCGGCAACGGAACGGCGACCAGCCCGGCCAGGGGCATCTCGGCAAGTTGTGCGCTCACGATCTCGATCCCTTCCGAACGACCGGCCCTCCAAGGCCGTCTTCGTATCGCTAGATGTCATATGATGCAGTTTGATATAACTAGATGTAGTACGACATCGATTTTCTGTCCAGTGGAACGGGGGCGGTTGTGGAAGACGGGGTTGCCGTAGGTTGGGGGAGTGCGGTGGAACGACTTGTTCGGTGACCTGGAGGGGCAACTCGCCGCCGCGCACGCGTCGGAGTTTGAGGCGGGGGTTCGGGACCTGGCGCAGGCCGAACGGGCGACCGTCCGGCTGGCGGAACGCCTGGCGTCGAGCGCGTCCGAGCACGTCATCCTCACCCTTCGTGGCGGCTCCCACGTCTCGGGAGTTGTGACGGAAGCCGCGGGCTCCTGGGTTCTCCTGGCCGAGGGAGGGCGCGAGTACCTGGTGCCGCTGAGTGCGATCGCCATGGCCCGGGGGGTGGGCCATAGGGCCTCCGACCTCGGGACCGTCGCGACGCGGCTCGGGCTCGGTCACGCCTTCAGGGCGCTCGCCCGCGAGGGCGTGTCCGTCGTCCTCTCGACTACGGCGGGCGAGATCAGGGGGCGCATCGACCAGGTCGGGGCGGACCACCTCGATGTGGTGCAGGACAGCGGCGGCGCCGCGGCCGTGTCGTTCGCGGAGGTGCTGGTGGTCGCGTCATCCGGAGCCGTGGCCTAGCAAGCCGCTAGCGCTCCGTGGTGATCCTGGCCCGAGTCGCCTCGTACTGGCGCTGGATATAGGCCTCAAGTTCCGAGGACTCGACGCGCCACTGGCCGCGTCCGCCCACCTGGATCGCGGGAAGGTCGCCCGAGCGCACGAGCGCGTATGCCTGGGTCGCCGTGATGTTGAGCACCTCTTCCACATCGGCGAGCGTAAGGAACCTGGGAGGCATGCTCGATTCTCCCACGCACCGGGAGGAACGCCCGGTTATCCACATCGCCGAGCGAGCCTCGCCGCGACGAGGCACTATGGCCCCACCGAAGACCGGAGGTGGTCATGAACGCAACCATTGGCCCAATTGCGGGGCGCCTCAAGCGCCCGCGCTGGTCGGATCCGCGGCTGATGATCGGTGTCGCGCTCGTCGCGATCGCGATCTTCGGAACGGCGTCCGTCGTAACGCGCGCCGACCGAACGGAGCCGTACTACTCCGCGCGCCACACCCTTACACCCGGCACGGTCCTTCAACTGTCCGACGTCGTGGTGACGCATGTGCGGGTCGGCTCGGGCACGTATGTCCCGGCGACGGCGGCGCCGTGGGGTGAGGTCGTGACCAGGGTGATCGGCGCGGGGGAGATGATTCCCGAGGCGTCGCTCGCGGCCGCGGACGAGTATTCCTTGCGCCCCGTAGCCGTCACCACGGGCAGTCCCTTGGCAGAGGCCATCGAGTCGGGGGCGGTCGTGGACGTGTGGGTGACGCGCGACGGGCCCGCGGGTCCCGGCTCCATGCTCGTCGCCGCGGGCGTCGTGGTCGATCAGGTGGATCGCGACAGCGGCGCCTTCTCCGCCCACTCCGGCGAGACCGTCTACGTGCTTATCCCCTCCGCAGACGTCGGCGACCTGCTCGCGGCCCTCGCCCAGGCGGACGAGGTGGCCGTGGTGGGGATCGGCAGGGGCGCGGCGTGAGCGCCGCCGTCATCGTCGCGGTACGCGCGGCGAACGAGGCGGAGATCGCGACGGCGATCGGAGGGCGCGCGGGCCTGTCCGTCGCCCGGCGATGCGCCGATCTCTCCGAGGCGGTCGCGGCGGCCCAGGCCGGGATTGGCGACGTGGTCGTCACCTCGGAGCACCCCCAGCTGGATCGGGCCGTCGTCCGACGCCTGGAGAAGGCCGGGCTCGCGATCGTGGGCATTCCGTCCGACGCCAAGGCGCAGGAGGCGATGCTCGGACTTGGCATCGTGACCGTCCTGGCGCCGGGGGCGACCGCCGAACAGGTTGCGGCGGCCGCTCATGCGGCGTCGACGGAGCCTCGCCCGGACGTAGCCTTCCCCGACCCGTCGCTCGACGAGGTCGAGGCGCCCCGCGCGCGGGGGGCCATGGTCGTGGTGTGGGGCCCCACCGGAGCGCCGGGAAGGACCACGATCGCGACGAACCTCGCGGTCGAGGCGGCCCGCGAGGGCTCCGACGTGGTCCTGATCGACGCCGACACCTACGGGGGCGCGATCGCCTCGGCGCTCGGCGTGGTGGACGAGGCGCCGGGGATCGCCGCACTCGCACGTGCGGCGCTCCGCGGGGAGTTGACCGAAGCGCTCTTCGCCCGGCATGCGGTCGCGGTCGCGCCGGGGGTCCGCTTGGTGAGCGGCATCTCGCGCTCCGACCGATGGCCGGAGCTTCCTTCGGAGGCCCTCGACGCGGTGTGGGAGGCCGCCAGGGCGGGCGCCGGCGTGGTCGTGGTGGACGCGGGGTTCGCTCTGGAGCGCGCGGACGTCCTGGGCGGCCGCGACAGGAACGCCGCGACCCTCTCCGCGCTCGCGACGGCGGATGTGATCGTGGCGGTGGGCTCTTCGGAGCCGCTGGGGATTCAGCGGCTGGTCCAGGGGTTGTCCGAACTGGCCTCGATGCCGGAGGCATCCGACGCGCGGCGGGTCGTCGTGGTGAACCGCGTGCGGGCGTCGGTGGCGGGAGCGTCCCCCGAGCGGGCGGTTGCCGACGCGCTCGCGCGCTACGCCTCGGTCGCCGAGACGTGGACCGTCCCGTTCGACCCTCGGGCATGCGATGCCGCAGCTCTCGCCGGCGTCGCGCTCGCGGAAACGGCGCCACGCTCCACGGCAAGGCGAGCGATCGCCGAGTTGGCGCGGCACGTTGTCGAGGTCTCGGCGAACGTGATGGAGTCCACACCGATCGCGTAGCGGCCTCCATGGCGCGCGGGCTCCGCCCCTGAGAGACTGAACCAATGCGCGTCTACATCCCGGCGACCCCGGCCGACCTTGCCTCATGCCTCGGGGGAGCGTGGGAGCCGACGTCGGGCTTCGCGGTCACGCCGCGCCTGCTCGAGGTCTCGAGCCTTGAGGACTCCGACCTCCTTGACGAACAGGCGCGCGACGCCGCGGCCCTCGCCTCGGTCGCGGAGTTCGGTGCGACCAGGCGCGTCGTGATCGTCGCGGACTGCGACCGGTCGCAGGTGATCCTCGCGCCGCAGAGGCATCCAGCTGCCGTGGAGCTTTCGGGGAGGGTGTCCCGCGACGAGATCGCGTGCGCGTTCGTCGACGAGGACGAGGCGGCCGACGACGCGGCCGCGGCCGCGAAGGGCGACGCGACCGCGCTCGACCGCCTCTACGAGCGCGATCTGCTCTGGTACGACGCGGGGGAGTTCGAGGGGCTCGCTTAGGGAGTCGTGGTGCGCTGGAGCCGGGCGAGCACGTCCGCGTGCAACGGGCCGTTCGTGGCGACCGCGTTGCCCCCGAGGGGCCCGCGTACTCCGGCGAGCGACGTGAACGTCCCGCCCGCCTCCTCGACGATCGTGGCGAGTGCGGCCATGTCGTAGATCTGCAAGTCCGGCTCGGTCGCGACCTCGACGATGCCCTCGGCCACCATCATGTAACTCCAGAAGTCGCCGAAGGCCCGCGTGCGCGACACGTCGCGCGTGAGGTCGAGGAACGCGGGGAGGAGCCCCACCTTCTCCCAGCCGATAAGGGAGGAGTACGACATCGTCGCGTCCTGGATGCGGTCGACCGAGGAAACCTGCATGCGCTTGGCGCTCTTGATGTGCTGGCCCTTCCAGGCCCCCTCGCCCCTGGAGGCGAACCAGCGGAGACCGAGCGCAGGGGCCGAGACCACCCCCATGACGGGCTCCCCCTCGTCCAGGAGCGCGATGAGCGTCGCCCAGACGGGGATGCCCCGCACGTAGTTGCGCGTGCCGTCCACGGGGTCGATCACCCACTGGCGCGGCCCGCCGCCCTTGGCCCCGAACTCCTCGCCGTACACGGCGTCGCGCGGGCGGTGGTGTTCCAGGAGCCCCCGCACCGTCTGCTCGGCGAGGCGATCCACCTCGGTCACGGGGCTGTCGTCCGCCTTGGTCTCCACCTGTAGCGTGAGCGAGCCGAAGTCGGCCATCGTGACGCCGTCCACGACGTCGGCGATGTTGAGCGCCAGGTCGAGGTCGTCCGTATAGGGGCCCTTGTCCTTCACAGTAACCACGCTACTGCGTATCCGAGGCGGCACGGCTGGCGATGAGGCGCCGGATGGACTCGACGCGCGCGACGCGATCCGGGTCGTCCGCCCAGGCGTCGAGGGCGCATCCCGCCTCGGCGCTCTCGTGCGTGCAGCCGCGCGGGCAGGCGTCCGCGGCGATCGCGACGTCGGGGAAAGCGTGGACGAAGTGGTCCGCGTTCACGTGCGCGAGGCCGAAGGTCCGGATGCCGGGGGTGTCGATGATCCACCCGCCCTGCGGCAGCGGGAGCGCGACGGCCGAGGTGGAGGTGTGGCGTCCGCGCCCGGTCACGGCGTTGACGATCCCGATGCTCCTGAACGCGTCGGGGACCATCGCGTTGACGAGCGTGGACTTGCCGACGCCGGAGGAGCCGACGAGCACGGTGATCTGGTCGCGGCACTCGGCCAGGACGGCGTCGAGGCCCTCGATGACGTACGCCGCTGCCACATTCCCCGTCGCGCCACTTCCCACGGAGCCGCTTCCCTGAGCGCCATCCCGCCCGGCGCTGTCCCGGCCGGCGCCATGCGAGTCCTCCGCTCCGCCCGCGCGGCGCGTCGCGATGACAGGCACTCCGAGCGGCCGGTACGTGGCCGCGAGGGCGTCGGGGCTCGCGAGGTCCGCCTTGGTCGCGATGATGAGGGCGCTCAGCCCCGCGTCGAAGGCGGCGACGAGGCAGCGGTCGATGAAGCGGGGGTTCGGCTCCGGTTCGGCGAGCGAGGCGACGATGGCGAGCCGGTCCGCATTGGCGACGACGACCCGCTCCGCGTCGTTCTCGTCGTCGGCCGAGCGCCGGAGCGCCCGCTCGCGCGGGTCCCGCCGCACGATCCGCGCGAGGACGCCGTCCTCCCCGCTGACGTCGCCCACGATGTCCACCCTGTCGCCGACGACGATCCCGTGTCGCCCGAGTTCGCGCGCCTTGACGGCCATCACCGTCGTGTGGTCCGCGCCAACTCCCGCAACCGTGAACCGGCCCCTGTCCACCGCGACGACGAAACCAGGCACCGCAGCGTCGTGGGCGGGGCGGTTCTTGGATCGCGGGCGCGAGCCCCTGGGGTTCGGCCTGACCTTGGCGTCCGATTCGTCGTAGCGCCGCGGGGCGCGAGGACTCACGGCGCCTCGGGCCCGGGTGCGGCGTCGCGGGGCGCGAGCGCGTTGTCTAGTAAGCATCGTGTGCCACATGGAGGGGAAGTCGGGCATGGTCTTCGCGGTGGTTCCGACGTTGATCACGCGCGTGCCACCTACGCGCAGGCCGACGATAGCCCCGAAGGTCGCCATGCGGTGGTCGTGATACGACTGGATGTCGGCGCCGTGGAGCGGGCCCTCGATGGGGGGTCGGATGTGCAGCGACGCTGGCCCCTCCTCGCACCGACCGCCGATCCGCTCTATCTCCGTCGCGAGCGCCGCGAGACGGTCCGTCTCGTGGCCGCGCAGGTGGCCGATGCCCATGAGGTTGGAGGGGCCGTCCGCGAGCGCACAGAGCGCGGCAATGGTGGGGGTGATCTCTCCCGCGGGGCTCAGGTCGGCGTCGATCCCGTGAATGCGGCCCGTGCCGGTGACGCTCATGACGCCGTCGGCGAGCGTGCAGGTGGCGCCCATCTTGCGCAGGAGCTCGGGGTAGAGGGCGCCGGGCTGCGTGGTCTGGGCCGGCCAGTGGGGGATGCGCACCGTACCTCCCGCGACGAGCGCCGCGGCGATGAACGGACCGGCGTTGCTGAGGTCGGGCTCGACCCGCACCTCTCCCAGGTGGATCGGGCCGGGCAGCACGGTCCACGTGCGCTCGTCCGGCTGGAGCACCTCGACGCCAGCGCCGCGGAGCGCCTCGCACGTCATGTCGATGTGGGGCAGGCTGGGTAGTGTCGCACCGGTGTGCCGGACGGTGAGTCCGCGCGGAAGGCGCGCGGCGACCAGGAGCAGGCCGGTGACGAATTGGGACGACGCCGAGGCGTCGACGGAGACCTCGGGGGCAACCTCCGTCGGCGGGGCGACCGAGAACGGCAGGGTGCCGGTGCCGGCGTCGTCCACCGTCGCGCCGAGCGCGCGTAGCGCGTCGATCATCGGGGCCATGGGCCGGTCTCGCGCCCTGGTGTCGCCGTCGAAGGTCACGGGCGACTCGGCGAGGAGGACGAGGGGCGGAACGAACCGCATCACCGTGCCCGCGAGCCCGCATTCCACGAAGCCGTCCCCGGTAAGGTGCGCGGGCGGCGTGACCGTCCAATCCGGCCCCGAATCATCCACGACGACGCCCAGGCTCCGCAGCGCTTCGATCATGAGGCTCGAGTCGCGCGAGCGCAGGGCGCCGCGGATCGTCACGGGCCCGCTCGCGATCGCGGAGAGGACGAGGAACCGGCTGTTGAGGGACTTGCTGCCGGGCACCTCGACGGTGGCGTCGAGCGGGCCCGCGGCAACCGGCGCGTCCCACAACTGGCCGGGCCCGACGCCCGGCGTTCCGGTGGTGGGGCTCACCTACGGGACTTCGCGGCGCGTGCCTTCGCCTTGCGGGACTTCGCGGCGCGGGCCTTCACCTTGCGGCGTCGGTGCCCCGACCCTCCCGCCGTTGCGGCGATGAGCGCGCCGCCGAGGAGGGAGATGTTCTTCACGAAGCTCTCGCGGCTCGCGGAGCGCGCGGCCTCACTCGTTTCCCGCCAGAACGGTTCGCCCGTCGCGACGGTCACGGTCGTGAGGCTGGCGAGGGCGAGGCCCGCGGTGCGCGGCGAGCGCGAGAACGCGAGGGCGGTAGCCGCAACGAGGGTCGCCACGCCGTGGATTCGCGCGAGTTGAGGGCCGGTCAGGGTGATGCCCGCCTCCTCGAGGACGGGCTCCACGAGGGGAGCGCTCTTGGCGGCGTGGCGCGACGGATCGAGGATGGCGTCCACGGCCGCGTAGATGAACCACGACGCGAGGAGGGGCCGGGCGACGGTGCGAACGAACATGATGCCTCCTTTGTCTACAACTTACCGCCGCCGGTGCGACCCCGCACGGCCCGTCGCCCCGGGGCGCAGGCAACGGATGCCGGGAATGGGCGTCGGGCGCGCGCCGTTGCATCCATATGACCGTGTGCATCGAGGCCCGTCCCCGTGACGTTGCCACGCGTCCCCCCGTCGGCCCACTAGGCTCGTGGGCGATGGATGCCGCGATGGGAACCGACGAATACGCCGCGGAGGCCGAGGCCTTCGAGGTTCTTGCGCTGTCCTTTATGGACCAGCTCTACGCCGCCGCGCTGCGCATGACGCGCAATCCAGCCGACGCCGAGGACCTGGTCCAGGAGACGTACGCCAAGGCCTTCGCCGGGCGGGACAAGTTCACCACGGGCACCAACCTCAAGGCGTGGCTCTACCGGATCCAGACCAACGCCTTCATCAACACGTACCGCAAGAAGCAGCGGGAGCCCAAGAGGAGCGACGCCGAGGCGGTCGAGGACTGGCAGATCGCGCGGGCGGCTTCCCACACGTCGAGGGGGCTCGTCTCCGCGGAGCAGGCCGCGCTCGATGAGATCGGAGACGTGGACATCCGCGAGGCGCTCGCGGCGCTGCCGGAGGACTTCCGCCTCGCCGTGTACCTCAGCGACGTCGAGGGCTTCGCGTACAAGGAGATCGCCGAGATCATGGACACCCCCGTCGGGACCGTGATGTCGCGGCTCCACCGCGGGAGGAAGATGCTCCGCGAGATGCTCGCCGATTACGCGGCGGATCGCGGGATCGTCAACCACCGCGCCAGTTCGGGAGGTTCCGATGTCCGGTAAGTCGTGCGAGGAGGCTCTGGATCGCCTCTACGAGTACATCGACAACGAGCTCCCGCCCGAGGAGTTGCGCCGCATCGGGGCCCACCTTCAGGAGTGCAGCGGCTGCGACGCCGAGCGCCGCGTCAACGAGCGGATCAAGGAGCTCGTGGCCGGGTGCCCCATGGAGGCGGCGCCGGACGACCTGCGAGCCAAGGTGCTCGCCGTGATCGCGGAGGCCCGCGCGGCCGGGTAGGTCAGGCCCCGCCCTACCTAAGCGTTGGGTCGCTTGCCGTGATTCGCTTTGCTGCCGGCGCGGCTCTTGCGCTTGCGGCCCTTCTTGCTCATGGGCTGACCTTTCGAGGGGTGCGGAAACTGGGGACCAGAACGCGTGGTCTAGGTCACCTATCTTCGCACACACCCGGGCGCGTAGTAGCCTCAAGTAACGTCCCGCCCGCGCCGATGGAGTCCATGTGAGCGATCAGCCTGTTTCGGTTATCCCGCTGCTCCACGCCCTGGCGAGCACGAACGGGTCCGACCTTCACTGCAAGGTCGGCGCCGCGCCGCGCATCCGCGTCGACGGCCGCCTGCGCAAGCTCCAGGTCCCGCCGCTGAGGCCAGAGGACACTCGCAACATGGTCGCGCAGGTGCTACCTGAGGACCTGGTCCTGGAGTTCCGGGAGACGCACGAGGCGGACTTCGCGTTCAGCCTCTCCGGCGTCGGGCGCTTCCGCGTCAACGCGTACGTCTCCCGCGGCATGGAGAGCCTGGTCTTCCGCCGCGTTGCCGTTGGCGCGCAGTCGATGGCCGAGCTCGGACTGCCCGAGGTGGTGGGATCCCTCGCGCTCGAGCCGCGCGGCCTCGTGCTCGTCACCGGCCCGACGGGCTCCGGCAAGACGACGACTCTCGCCTCGATGGTGGACCTGATCAACACGTACCGCGAGGTCAACATCATCACGATCGAGGACCCCATCGAGGTCCTCCACCACGACAACAAGTCGATCATCTCCCAGCGCGAGATCCGCTCGGACACCCTGGACTTCCACCACGCCCTGCGCGGCGCGATGCGCCAGGACCCCGACGTGATCATGGTCGGCGAGATGCGCGACGCCGAGACCGTCCGCGCCGCCCTGAGCGCCGCCGAGACCGGGCACCTCGTCCTCTCGACGCTCCACACCATCGACGCGCAGGACTCCGTCAACCGCATCGTCGACTTCTTCACGCCCCACGAGCAGCAGCAGATTCGCACGACGCTCGCGCAGACCCTGCGCGGCATCGTGTCCCAGCGCCTGGTGATGAAGGCAGACGGCTCCGGGCGAACGCTCGCGTGCGAGATTATGGTCAACACCGGCCGCACCGCCGAGGCGATCGTCGACCCGCCGTCGCAGCCGCCCATCCTCGACCTGATCGCCGAGGGCGCGTACTACAAGATGCAGACCTTCGACCAGCACCTCTTCGAGTTGGTCCGCACCGAGAGGATCTCGTACGACGAGGCCGTCTCGATCGCGAGCCGCCCCCACGACCTGTCCGTGCTGCTCAAGAACGCGGGCGTCGTTACCTAAGTGTCGTCGGGGAGCCCGAGCCACTCGCGCCACTGCGCGTGGAGCACGAGCCACGCCATGAGGCCGTAGCCGGCGGGGCCGGGGATACCGTCGTCGCCCATCGACATGTCGGTGAGCCACTGCTCGTGTGCGGCGAGGGGGCCGTAGGTGTCCACGTAGCGGGCCTCGCGGCGCACGGCCGCATCCTCGACCAGGGCGGCGAGCTCGGCGATCGGCCCATTCTCGTGCGGAACGCTCGGCGGCGGGCCGACGACCATGGTGCGGAAACCCAGCGCGCGCGTCCGGTCGAGGGCGTTTGCGAGGTTGAACCGCGTCATCGCGAGGCTCACGCCGCGGCGGATGTCGTTGCGCCCGATCGCGAACACCACCGCGTTGGAGCTCCCGCGCCCGACGCGACGCATGACCTCCTCGTCCCATCTGAGCGCCATCTCGCCCGTGGACTCGCCGGGCACGCTCAAGGTGTGGAACATGAGGTCGTTTGCCTCCGACATCGTGCGCGCCGCGACCCGGCCCGTCCAACCGAGGGCCTTGGGATCGCCCTTGCCACCCACGAGCTCGTCGCCCACAAAGAAGATGTTCATCATCGCGCGAACGCCCTTTCCACCACGTCCTGCTGCTGGAGCGTGTGCTCGCTCGCCATGCCGGACGCGGGCGAGGCCGAAGCGGGCCTCGCGACGACGTCGAACGTCCGCTGGAGGGCCAGGGAGATCGAGAAGCCCACGTGGGTCCACGCGCCCTGATTCTCCGGCTCCTCCTGGACCCACAGGAGCTCCGCGTGCCCGTAGGGCGCGATCGCCTCGCGCAGCGCCTGGCCTTTGAGCGGGTAGAACTGCTCCAGCCGGATGATCGCGGTCGTCTTGTCTCCCCGCTTCTCGCGCTCGGCAGCGAGGTCGTAGTAGACCTTGCCCGCGCACATCAGGACGCGCGTGACGCCCGCGGGGTCCATCTGCTCGCGGGTCTTGACGTCCGGGATGACCTCCCGGAACGTTCCGGACGAGAAGTCCCCGATCGCGGACCGGGCGTCCTTGAGCCGCAGCATGGACTTGGGCGTGAAGACGACGAGCGGGCGTCGCGGCCGGTCATAAGCCTGGCGTCGTAGCAGGTGGAAATACGAGGCGGGCGACGACGGCATGGCAACAATCATGTTCCCTTCCGCGCACAACTGCAGGTATCGCTCGACGCGCGCCGACGAATGGTCGGGCCCCTGGCCCTCGAATCCGTGGGGAAGCAGCAGCACCACGGACGAACTCTGCGCCCACTTCTGCTCCGCGGAAGAGATGAATTCGTCGATGATCGTCTGCGCGCCGTTGACGAAGTCGCCGAACTGCGCCTCCCACAGGACGAGGGCGTCGGGCCTCTCCACGGAGTATCCGTACTCGAATCCGAGCGTCGCGTACTCGCTCAGCGGCGAGTCCACCACGTGGAAGGATGCCTGGTCGCTCGTCAGGTACAACAGCGGGGTCCACTCGGAACCGTTGTCGCGGTCGTGGAGCACGGCGTGGCGTGACGCGAACGTGCCGCGCCGCGAGTCCTGACCGGCGAGGCGGATTGGGACGCCCTCCTGGAGGAGGGTGCCGAACGCGAGGATCTCCCCGAAGCCCCAGTCGATGCCGCCCGCGCGGGTCATTTCGTCGCGAGCCGCGAGCAATTTCTCCAGCTTCGGATGCACGCCGAACCCCTCGGGCGGGCGCAGGTGCGCCCTTCCAACGCGCTCCAACTGGCCCGGCTGGGCCGCCGTCGTCCAACCCACCATGACCCCGGCGTCGGACGTCTGCGATGCGGGAACCTCGAGGCCGCTGACCGTCTCGGCGTTCTCTCCGGGCTCGAAGCGCTCGCGCGTTTCGACGAAGACGCGCTCCAGCTGCCTGAGGTAGTCCTGCGAGACGTCCTCGGCCTCTTCCTCCGTGATGTCGCCGCGCCGGATGAGGGACTCGGTGTAGAGGTGGCGGACGGGGCGCTTGGCCTCGATCAGGTCGTACATGCGCGGCTGCGTCATCGCGGGGTCATCGCCCTCGTTGTGGCCGCGGCGCCGGTAGCAGATCATGTCGATGATCACGTCCCGACCGAACTCCTGGCGGAATTCGAACGCGAGCCGCGCCGCCCGGACGCACGCCTCCGGGTCGTCGCCGTTCACGTGGAGAATCGGCACCTGGTAGCCCTTGGCGATGTCCGTGCAATACCGGGTGGAGCGGGACGCCTCGGGGCCGGTGGTGAAGCCCACCTGGTTGTTGACGATTACGTGGATGGTGCCGCCCGTGCGGTATCCGCGAAGCCCCGCGAGGTTCAGGGTCTCCTGGACGACGCCCTGGCCGGCGAAGGCGGCATCCCCGTGGATAAGGATGGGCAGGATGGGCTTCTCGCCCGCACTGACGTCCGCGCCGAGGCGGTCGATCTTGGCGCGGACGATGCCCTCGAGCACGGAGTCGACGGCCTCGAGGTGAGACGGGTTCGCCGCGAGGTGGACCTTGACGGTCTCGCCCGATTCGGTCGCGAAGACGCCGTCGGTGCCGAGGTGGTACTTGACGTCGCCGGAGCCGTTGCCGTTCTTTGCGACCGCCGTGCCCTCGAACTCGCTGAAGATCTGTGTGTAACTCTTGCCCGCGAGGTTCGCCAGCACATTGAGGCGGCCGCGGTGGGCCATTCCGATGCACACCTCATCGATCGTGGCGGCGGCCGCGGAGGAGAGCACTGCGTCGAGGAGGGGGATCAGGGACTCGCCACCCTCGAGCGAGAAGCGCTTCTGCCCGACGTACTTGGTCTGGAGGAAAGCCTCGAAGGCCTCGCCCGCGTTGAGGCGGCGCAGTATTCTCATGTGCTCTTCGCGGGAGGACTTGCGATAGCCACTCTCGAGCCGCTCCTGCATCCACGCGCGCTGCGCTCGGTCCGTGATGTGCATGTACTCGACGCCCATGGTCCGGCAGTAGGCGTCGCGCAGGCGGCTCAGGACCTCGCGCATCCGCTGCCGCTCGCGGCCGGCGAAGCCCGCGGTCGCGTAGACGCGATCGAGGTCCCACAGGGTGAGGCCGTGAGTTTGGATGTCGAGATCGGGATGCTTGCGGGGGCGGGACGAGAGGGGATCGACATCCGCCATGAGGTGGCCGCGGGAGCGGTAGGCGTGAATGAGCTCGGCGATGTGGGCGGGCTTGATCGCCTCGGCTTCCGGCGACGTGGCGCCGTCCTGGATCCACCGCATGGGCTCGTAGGGAATCCTGAGCGACCGGAAGACGCGGTCGTAGAACCCGTCGTGCCCCAGGAGCTTGGTGTGAACGAGGGCGAGGAACTCGCCCGATTGGGCGCCCTGGATCACCCGGTGGTCGTACGTCGAGGTGAGGGCCATGACCTTGGAGATTCCTAGCTTCGCGATCGTCTCCGAAGATGCGCCCTCGTACTCGGCGGGGTAGTCCATCGCCCCGACGCCGATGATCGTCCCCTGTCCCCACATCAGCCGAGGCACGGAGTGCTCGGTACCAATCGTTCCGGGGTTGGTCAGCGAGATGGTGGTGTCCTGGAAGTCCACCGCCTGGAGGGTGCCGTTTCGAGCGCGACGGACGACGTCGTCGTACGCCGCCCAGAACTTCGCAAAGTCGAGATTCTCCGCGCCCTTGATGTTCGGCACGACGAGTTGGCGCGTGCCGTCCGGCCTGGACACGTCGATCGCGATCCCCAAGTTGATGTCCGGAGGGGTTACGACGAACGGCTTGTCGTCCTCGACCGCGTAGTGGTCGTTCATCCTGGGAAGCTCGACGAGCGCCTCGATGAGCGCATAGGCGATCATGTGGGTGAAGGAAACCTTGCCACCGCGCGTGCGGTCCAGGTGGTTGTTCACCACGACGCGGTTGTCCATGAGCAGCTTCACGGGGATGCTTCTCACGGAGGTCGCCGTGGGCACCTCGAGGCTCTTGTCCATGTTCGCGGCCACGAGGGCGGCGGCGCCGCGGAGGCGGACCGAGCCCTCGCGCACGTCGGGGACGGCGCGGTCGCCGTCGCCGAGGTCCTGGAGGTACGACGCGGTCGGGGCCTGCGCGGTCGCGATGGGTTGCGTGGCGGCGTCGGCCGAGTCCGCGATCGCCTGGTCGACGGGGACGGGGATCTCCGGCCGGGAGTCGGGGGTCGCCTCTGGCGCGACCTGCGGCGCGATGGGATCCGCGTCGGAGTTCGGGGGCGGCACGTCGGGGCGTCGGGGGGCAAGGGCCGGAGCGGGGGCCGACGCCGGGGCCGCGGGGCCCGACGCCGGGGCCGCGGGGGCGGGGGGCCAGGACGGCGTCAAAGGGGCGGCGGAGGTGGGGGGAATGGGGGTCGCGGACGCAGCGGCTTCGGCGCCAGCGCGCGAGCCCGTCAGGAGCGCCGCAACCGACGAGGGGTCGATTCCTCGGGCAACGGACGTTCGTGCGGACTCTGACTCGGGGCCGGGCGCGGGCGTCTCGTCGGACACTTGTGGGCCACTCGCCTTCCTGGCGCGCGTGCGTCGTGACGGGGATCCAGTTCTCCCTCATCCTAAGCCAGTCGGGACCTTGGTCGGGGGAGCCGAGGGGCGTCCTTGCTAGCCCTTCTCGCCACTCCTCCTCCGCGATCTACCTCCTTACGCGGCGGCGGCCCTATGCTGGCCACAGAATGGACCGACATCGGTGGCACCCATGACGTCCGCGTGGATTCTCGTCGGCCTGGGCGCGGTGCTCACGCTCGGCACCGCGGTCTTCGTCGCCGCCGAGTTCTCCCTCGTAGCCCTCGATCCGTCGCGCGTCGACGAGTCCACTCGTTCCGGGAGGCGGGTCGCGCGGGCGCACCAGAAGCTCGCGACGCAGCTGTGGGGCGCCCAGGTCGGTATCACCCTGTCGACGATTCTGCTGGGCTACACCGCCCAACCCGCGCTGACCCGGCTCCTTCGCGTCCCGCTCCACGCGTCTTCCCTCACGACGGCCGCGGTGGGGACGGTCGCGGCGGCAGTCTCGCTCATCGTGATCAACGTGTACTCGATGCTCTTCGGGGAACTCGTGCCGAAGAACCTCGCGCTGAGCGATCCCGGGCGCATGGCGCGCCTCACCTCTCCGCTCACGGTCGGATTCGCCGCGGCGCTCAGGCCACTGATCCGAGTGCTGAACGCCACGGCGGGGGCCATCCTCCGCCTCGTGGGCATCGAGCCGCGCGAGGAGCTCGCCGGGGGCCGCTCACCCCAGGAACTCGCCGCGCTCGTGCGTCGCTCGGCGGAGGCGGGGACGCTCGCGCCGTCCACCGCGCTCCTGCTGAAGAACTCCCTCGACTTCGGCGTGCTTACCGCGCTCGACCTCATGACGGACCGCACCCGCATGACCGTCTTGGCCGTCGACGCGACCGCGGCGGACGTCATCGCCGCGGCGCGCGCCTCGGGACACTCCCGCTTCCCCGTGATGGAAGGATCGCACGACGACATCGTCGGGCTCGTGCACCTTCGCTCGGCCGTGGGGGTGCCCGTAGGAGAGCGCGGGAAGCGAGCCGTGCGCGACCTCATGATGCCGGCGCCGCGCATTCCCGAGACGATCGCGGCGGGTCCCCTACTGGAGGAGCTCCGCGGCTTCGGCCACCAGATGGCGATCGTCGTCGACGAGTACGGAGGGACCGCTGGTCTCGTCACCCTTGAGGACGTGATCGAGGAGCTCGTCGGCGAGGTCGCCGACGAGCATGATCGTCGCCGCGTCGACGTGCATCGCACCGCCGACGGAGGGTGGAGCGTGCCGGGCCTTCTCCGCCCCGACGAGGTCCTTGAGGTCACGGGCCTCGTCATCCCCGACGACCCCGCCTATGAAACGGTCGGTGGCTACGTGATGGCGAGGCTCGGACGCCTTGCCGAGGTGGGCGACGAGGTGGGCGACGAGGTGCGCGAGGGCGGCGTGGTAGCAGGAGGCGTCCGCGTGCGTGTTGAGCGCATCGACGGGCGCCGCGTCGAGCGCGTCCGGGTGTGGGCGGAGCCCTCCTCATGACCGTCGCGCTCCTGACGGTCGCGCTGATCGCGGCCAACGCATTCTTCGTCGGCGCGGAGTTCGCGGTTATCTCGGCGCGGCGCAGTTCGATCGAGCCCAGGGCCGAAGAGGGCCATCGGTCCGCGAAGATCGTGCTGTGGGCCATGGAGAACGTGTCTCTGATGCTCGCGTGCGCCCAGCTGGGCATCACCGTGTGTTCCGTGTCGCTTGGCGTCGTGACGGAGCCCGCGCTTGCGCATGCCCTTGAGCCCGTCGCCGAGGCCCTCGGCCTTCCCGGGGGAATCGCACACGGCTTCGCGGCCGCCCTCGCGCTCCTGTTTGTGGTGGGCCTTCACGTGATCATCGGGGAGATGGTCCCGAAGAATGCCGCCGTCTCGAGCCCCGACCGCGCCGCGCTCATCCTCGGCCCCCCGTTGGTCGCGATTGCGCGTATCGCCAAGCCCGTCATCGTCGCCCTCAACTGGGTAGCGAACCTCGTCGTGAGGGCGCTCGGGTTCGAGCCGAGGGACGAGGTCTCGAGCGCCTTCACCGCCGACGAGGTGCACAACATCGTGACGCGGTCGAGCGCCGAGGGGACTCTCGACGACACGCACGGGCTCCTGACCGGTGCGATCGAGTTCTCGGATCGGAGGGCGGAAGACGTCATGGTGCCGCTCGCCAAGGTCAGATCCGTCCCGGTGGGGGTGACGGTGGAGGAGGTGGAGCGGGTGGTGGTCGAGACCGGCCACTCGCGACTTCCGATTTCCGACGGCGTCACGCTCGTCGGGTACCTTCACCTGAAGGACGTGTTGTACGCGCGTCCCGCCGAGCGCTCCGAGGCGGTGGACGGGTGGAGGATTCGCGCGCTGCCCGAGGTTCCGGCGAACGCCGAGGTGGAAGACGTGCTGGCGCGCATGCGGCAGACGGGCGCGCATGTGGCGGCCGTCGGAAGCGAAGGAGCCGTCGTGGGCGTTGTGTTCCTCG
The DNA here is from genome assembly GCA_963830335.1 of uncultured Actinomycetota bacterium. GTDB lineage: Bacteria > Actinomycetota > Actinomycetes > Actinomycetales > Demequinaceae > JAFGBM01. Next base: position 23,526 of record CAWHLX010000004.1, on the reverse strand, counting down.
AAGACATTCTGGAGATCCTGGTGGGAGAGGTCAGCCAGGCCCTCCGAGAGTGATGAATACCCTAAAACGACCACCTACCCGATCCGGAGCGCTCAGGGGTAGAGTGGACCGGTCCGGAGTCGTAGCACCAACCGCTATTGCCCGCCCGAATGAGAGCGACCGCAAGGAGGAGCCGTGGGACCCCACCCGACCCTCCCCGAAGAGTTCGGGCAGTGGTATGGGCACCGGCGCCTGTGGCGCCAGGTCACCACGCAGGAGATCGCGCTCCGCGTCAATCACCGCCGCCGCAAGGTGGTGGTGCGCGCGGGGGTGCTGGCGTCCTTCGCGTTTGCGATGGTCGTCTACCCGATCTTCGGAACCTTCTCGCCCGCGGCGAGCGCCCTCCAGCTCGTTCCCGGCGTGACGGTCGGGCAGGCCCCGGACACGGTTGAAGTCGTCATGGGCACGGCGCCCGGGCTGGCGTCGGTGGCGTTGCCCCCGCCGTCGATCGACGCGACGGCCCACTTCCTCGCCGTCTCGAGCGACTTCGCCCCGAGCGCCTACCTGCCCAGTTGTAGCGGCGTCCGCGAAGATCGGGGCTCGAACGGCAACCTCGACCCCACCACCCTGTGCGCGTTGTGGGACGGCACCCATTACCTTCGGGCCGACGCCGCGGTCGCGCTCGCGGAGCTGAACCACCGCTTCGCCCTTCGCTTCGGCCGGAACATCTGCCTCTCGAGCGCCTACCGCTCCGTGGGCGACCAGGTATCCGTGAAGGCGACGCGCGGACACCTCGCGGCATCCCCCGGCCAGTCGCCGCACGGCTGGGGCATCGCCATCGACCTGTGCTACACGGACTACCGAGGCGTGTATGGAGAATGGTTCAAGGCGAACGCCGCCGCGTACGGGTGGCTCCACCCAGGCTGGGCCTCGTCGTCGCTGTGGGAGCCGTGGCACTGGGAGTACGGAACCGAGCACCTGAACGGCTCGGGTGAGAGCGTCGAGGCCAACCTGGACACGCCGCCGAGCGTCACCGTCGTTCCGGACGTGACGGTTACTCCGCCTCCGGCCCCGTCGCCCGCCCCGTCGCCGGCCCCGTCGCCCGCCCCGTCGCCCTAGCGCCGGCGGAGCCTACGCCCGCTCGACCCTGATCAAAGTGATGCCCGACGGCGACAGCGGCGGCGCCTGGACTCCGTGCGCCGCGAGCATTCGCCCGGTCACGGTGACGCCGCGATCCCACCAGCCCGACGCCGGGGGCGCAATCGCCTCCGCCTCGGACGGGGCGCTGACCCGGCTCAGCCGGTAGGCGCGCGCTGGGTCGAGGCCGTCAAGGCGAACGAGCAGCGGGGTGGCCGCGGTCGCGTCGCCCTTCGGCTCAAAGGCGAAGAGGGCCTCGCGCCGATCCCGCGAGACGACGCCTCGCACCACGGCGTCGGGCGCGTGCGCGTCCGACCGCACCACGTCGCCCGTGTGGAGGAGCTTGCGGTAGCGCTTGTGGAGTTCGATCCAGCCGCGGAGGGCGTCTCGGTCTCCGCTCGAGGGGGCGCCCGCGTCGGCGACATCCCACTCCATCCCCATGTGCGCCCAGAATGCCCCGCTGGATCGGGGGTCGAGAACGGTTCCGGCCCGCGCGGCGGGCGACGGCCCGATGTCCATGCCCGTCAGTTCGGGAGGCACGAGCAGGGTGGTCGTTCCTGACAGGCCCCGCAGGTCGAGCGATCCTCGCGTGTCAGAGGCGCGTACCCTCTCGGCGCGCTGGATGACCTCCAGGTCCGCGCGCCCCCCGCCAGCGGAACGCACCTCGATCTCGAGGTGCGGGAAAGCCGAACGCAATCCGTCGAGGAGCCGGTAGAACGCCAGAGTCTGGCCGTGGCCGATGGCTCGCCCGGAGGTCGGGCTACCCGCCTCGAGCAGGTCGCGGCGGTGATCCCACACGAGGTGGGCGGGGCGAAGCTCGTCGACGAGCGCGTGCAGGCGCTCCTCGATGTGGTCGTACGCGCCGGGGTGGGTCAGGTCGAGCACCTGCTGGAACCGTTGCTCGAGCGGAAGGCGGAGGCTCGCCCCCGCGAGCGACGCCTGGGCGATCCACTCGGGGTGCTGGCGGGCGAGGTCGCTGTCCGGGCTGATCATTTCGGGTTCGAACCACATGCCGAACTCCAGGCCGAGGGTTCGCACGTAGTCCGCGAAGGGCCGCAGGCCCTCGGGGAACACGGTCTTGTCCACGTACCAGTCGCCCAGGCCAGAGCCGCGCGCGCTCCGCCCCTTGAACCAGCCGTCCCCGAGGATGAAGAGCTCTGCGCCAAGGTCGGCCGCGGCGTCGGCGAGTTCCGTCAGGCGCGCGAGGTCGTGCGCGACACCGGCCGTCGTCACGACGACGGGCCGCGGCTTGGTCGGGTGCTCCGCGCGCGCCCTGAGGTAGCGATGGATGCGGGACGACGCGCCGTCGAGGCCGGCGCCGTAGGCGAAGTAGACCCAAGGGCTCGCGTACGACTCGCCGCCTTCCTTGCCGCCGTCGCCTTCCTTGCCGCCGTCGCCTTCCTTGCCGCCGCCGCCTTCCTTGTCGCCGCCGCCCTCCTCGCCCCGCCGTCCTCGCCCCGGCCGTCCTCACCCCCGCCGCCGAGCCGAACCTCGCCGGGGAAGAGGAGCTCGCCTCCCCCGATGATCGCGGTGCCGTCCTCCGCGCGTTCGGCAAGGTGTCGGGTGTTCCCCGACCACGCGACGTGGGCGAGCCAGACCTCCCCGGTCCGGAAGCCGAAGCCCGCCGTTCCCGCGGCGATGAGCGGGGCGCCGCCGGGCCCGGGGGTGCCCCGACGCGATTCCCTGGCGTGGGTGCCCGGAGCGAACGCCGCGCGCGCGCGGCCGGGGGTGCCGGGGAAGTTGCCGATCTCGCGCGCATCGGCGGGCACGGGCAGGGCGATCATCAGGGAGTCGAGGTCGTAGGGCGCGGCGGGTGCGCCGCCGTTCGCAGCCGCGCCGCCCCCGGCCGCGCCGCCTCCAGCCCCGCCGCCTCCAACCCCGCCGCTTCCCGGGCCCGTACTCTCGAACGTCGCGCGGGCGCGGACCAGGCCGGACGCGAGCATCTCGATGACGACGGTCACCGCGAGGTCGGCAACGGAGTCCGCCGCCCGAACGGAGAGCCGCTGGACGGCCCGGTCGCCCGCGCCCTCCGAGGAGAGATCGATGGCGCCGACCGCGAAACGGGTCGAGTGGTCCCTGCCGTTCCTGTGCCCCGAGACCCCCGGGGTGCCCAGCCAGCCCCACGAGTGCTCGGGCAGGACGGCCACGGCGTGATGCTCGGCGTGTCCGTCGCGGCGGAGGCGGGCGGAGTCGTGCGGCGCGGCGGAGGCGGCGATGAGGACGGACAGGGCGGCGTCGTCGAGGTCGCCGAGGTCGGCGCCCCAGTGGACGACGCGGGGGAGGCGGCGGTCGCCAACGGCGATGACAAGGGAGACGCCCGAGGAGCGGAGGTGGACGGCGTCGGCCGTGATCGAGGCCATGGGTCGAGCCTAGCGGCGTAATCCGGCGCGTGACCCGACGTTGAGGGGATACCCGGCGTCGGCGGTGACGGCCGCGATGGGCTCTGGCGAGGGCGTGATGTCCCCAGGGCGCGGTGGCCTTCCACGAATTCACAATTCGGGCGTTCCGGACATCAATGTCAGTGGGTGGTGATGGGATGGGTGTCATGACCTTCCTGACTCACTCGGTGCGCTTGGCCACCGCGGCCGTGTGCGCGCGCGAGGGGGTCGACGTGACGGGGTTGCCGGCCCCGGAGTTGTTGGAACTGTCGGGTGATGTCGCTCGGTTGCGGCGGGATGTCGACGTGCTGTTGGCGCAGGTTGCGGCCGAGATTCGCCGACGCTCGGAGGCGGCCGACGCCGGGGCGGGGCTTGCCACTCGGCAGGGGTTTCGTTCCGCGGGGGAGCTGGTCGCTCGGACGACGGGGGGTAGCCTCGCGGAGGCTCAGAGGCTCATGGTTGCGGGTGATCTTCTCGCCGATGCGGACGCCGACCCTGGGTCGGCGGTGGTCGAGCGGTCCCCGATGACCGGGTTTCGCTCGGACCTTGCGGCGATGGTGCGCCAGGGGAGAATCGGCGTTGATGCGGCGGCGCTCTTCTCGGGTGCGATCGCGGGGCTTCCCGATGTCGAACGGACGCGGGCCCTGTTCTCGAAGGCGCTGGGCAAGGCGGAGGGCCTGCCGTTGCATCGGATTCGCAAGTTGGTGTGGCAGGCTCAGGCGTTCGCGGACCCGAAGGGTTGGGGGGAACGCGAGGAACGCCAGCATGAGGCCCGCGCTCTCACCGTGCGCGACGACGCGGACGGCATGGTGACCCTCCAGGCGCGCCTGACCCCGCTTGCGGCCGCACCCGTGCGGGCGGTGTTGGATGCGGGGGTCCGGTGGGCGATGCAGCAGCGGCGCGATGACCCCGACTCCGACATTAGGGCCGTGTGGCAGATGCGCGCCGATATCCTCACGGACCTGTGCCGGCACGCGTTGGACTGCGCTGAGGCCACCACCGGGGTGAAGACCACGGTCGTGGTTCGCATGACCCGGGCGGACCTGGAGTCCGGGCTGGGTTTGGGCGAGGTCGACGGCACGCCCCAGCCCATCAGCGTGGGCGCGTTGCGTCGCGCCGCGGCCGACGCCGAAATCGTCCCCGCCGTGCTCGGTGGGCCATCCGAGGTCCTCGACTGGGGTCGAGCGCGCCGCCTGTTCACCCCGGCCCAACGCCTTGCCCTGGTGGAACGCGACGGCGGGTGCGCCTGGTGCAACGCCCCACCGTCGTGGTGCGAAGCCCACCACATTCGCTGGTGGGAGAGAGACGCCGGGCCCACGGACATGGCGAACGCCGTGCTGATGTGCGCGCGCTGTCACCACCGGGTGCATCGCGACGACTGGGAGATCGAGGTTCAGGATCAGGTGGTGCGCTTCATCCCACCACGCACCATCGACCCGACGCGCGCACCCCGCGTCGGCGGCCGAGAACGCTACGACCTCGCGGCCTAGCGACCTCCCGGCCTAGGTTCCACCCGCCAACCTCCACCCCACTTACGGCTCGCGCACCCCACCGAGTCTGTCAACGGCCGAGCGACCCCCACGTAAGTTCGGGACACGACCCAAGTGGGCAACCCGCCCTGAGGCGCGCCCCGTGGCCCGTTCGACACTCGAGCCGTCAGGGGGACGTCGTGCCACACCCATCCGGCCTTCGCCTCCACGGAGCGGGGAGAGGCGAGCGCGGCGCTGCGAGGCGACAGGGCTCTTCCGGCGAATTCGCGGCGCTTCCGTGGACTTGTCGAATGGGGAGCGATCGTCGAGGCGGTCCTCTAGCGCAGCCGAGCTGCGTCGCCCAGAAGCCGGGGTGCGGTGCTCACGGCGGTTCTCCTGACGCTCGACCGACTGCAGGCTAACGCCGGGAGGCGACACGCCGTCGGCCAATCGCCGGGCTGTGGACGGGCGCTACGTGGTGGGACGCTCCCGCACCACCGGGTAGTCGCGAAGGACCCGCTCGGTGGCGTGGCGTCCCGCCTCGATCAGGAGGTGGATGCGCCGGGGGATGAACTTGGACCGCCCGCCGAGCTTGGGCTGGATGAGGGTCACATCCGGGCGAATCTCGAGCATATGGACCATGGTGCTGTTGCGAACCTTCGGTAGTCCGTCCCACTCCGGCACGAGCCGCACCGCGATCACGTGGTGCGCGCCGAGCCTGAGCGCCGCCTCGATAGGCAGGTTCGCGACGAGTCCGCCGTCGACGAGCAGGCGGCCGTTGACCTTCGTTGGCCGGAAGATGCCGGGGATGGCGATCGAGGCGCACATCGCATCGGTGATGCTTCCGTGGTCGAGCAGTGTGGACGCGCCCGTCCGGACATCGGTGGCGAGGGCGCCGTAGCGAATCGGAAGGCTCTCGATCAGGCGGTCACCCCCGAGGGAGGCGACCGTGTTCCTCAGGCCCGAGGTGTCGAGGAACCCGGCGCCGGGGGCGCGCTTCCACTCGCCGACCGTCCCCCAGTTGGACCGCAGCGCAATCGCCTCGAGTTCGTACGGATCCATTTCGGCCGCGTACGCGGCGCCCACGAGCGCGCCCGCGGATGTGCCCGCGACGATCGTCGGGTGGATCCCCCGCTCATGCAGCACCTGGAGCACCCCGACGTGCGCGGCGCCGAGCACGCCGCCTCCGCCGAGCGCGAGCCCGAGGCCCTCGACGGTCCGCAGGTCTACCTCGGAGTCCACGTGCCCATCGTAGGGCCGGGGCGCCTGCGGTGATGGGCGCGCTCCGCCCAGGTCGCTACTTGCGGGTGACTTCGCCGACACCGGAGACCTTGGAGGTGACCACGGGTTCCCCCGTATAGGTGATGTCGCCGACGCCGCCGAGTTCCGCGTCGAGGGTGCGGGACGCGTCGAGGGAGAGCGAGCCGACCCCCGCAAGGCGTGCGGTCACGTCGGTTCCCTTCAGGGCGCTCGCATCGATCGAGCCGACGCCGGTCAGGACCGCGACCACCATCGTGGCCCGACCCGACACCGTCGCGTCTCCGGCCCCCGCGACGGCGATGGCGAAGCGCTCGACATCGAGACCCGTCACTGTGATCGTGCCCGCCCCGAGAACCTCGACGGATGACAGCGTCGGCGCGTGGATGACGATTTCCACGCGTCCGTTGTTGGCCTTCTTATCCTCGTTGATGACGAGGGTCGTGCCCTCCACGCTCGTGCGGACGCCGGCGATCGCGGACTCGTCGGCGCGGACGGAGAGCGACAACTCCTCTCCGGCGACGACGGTGACGTCGCCGATGCCGCGCAGTTCGATCGAGTCGAACGCGGTGACGGCCCGGTCCTCCGTAACGGGGGTTCCCTTGAAGGTCGTCGGAACGACCTTGCATCCCGCGAGGGAGGCGGTGAGGGCGAGGGTCGCGATGGACGCGACGACGGCGGTGGTGCGCTTCATGGCTGCTCCTTGAGTGGCTGACTCGACGCTATCGTCGGCGCCCCCGGTCGCGCATCACGCGCACGGATGAACGGCGGAGGGCGCGTCTCGGGGGAATCCCTGGGGACGTTCTCAGGGGGAGTAGGCTCTATCGAAACGTTACGACCGCAGGATACGACGGCGGCGCAAGATTCGACCGATGTGCAGGAGATGAGACCGATGAAGCAGCGAACCCTAGGAAACCGAACCGTTGGCGCGATCGGGCTCGGCGGCATGCCGATGTCGATCGAGGGCCGGCCCGACGAGGCGCGTTCCATCGCGACCATTCACGCCGCGCTCGACGCCGGAGTGACGCTTATCGATACCGCCGACTCCTACCACCTCAAGGCGGGCGAGGTCGGGCACAACGAGACGCTCATCGCCAAGGCGCTCGCGTCCTACGGTCCCGGCGCGGCCGAGGTACTCGTCGCGACCAAGGCCGGCCACCTGCGTCCCGGCGACGGGAGTTGGACCCAGAACGGCGACCCCGAGTACGTGAAGGCGGCGGCCAGGGCATCCGCCAAACGCCTCGGCGTCGAGTCCATTGCGCTCCATCAGTTCCACCGTCCCGACCCGAAGGTGCCGTACGCGGACTCGATCGGCGCGCTCGCGGACCTGCTCAAGGAGGGCGTCATCCAGATGGCGGGCATCTCCAACGCGAGCGTCGCGCAGATCAAGATTGCCCAGGGGATCCTGGGTGACGCGCTGATCTCCGTCCAGAACGAGTTCTCGCCAGGCGTCGTGTGGGGCTACCCCGAGTTGCAGTACTGCGCCGAGGTTGGCCTCGCCTACCTCCCGTGGAGCCCGCTCGGCGGGATCGGCGGGGCCGGGAAGCTCGGCGACCGCTTCGCCGAGTTTGACCGCGTCGCCGCGGCGCACGGCGTGAGCCCGCAGCAGGTTGCGCTGGCGTGGGAGTTGGCTCTCGCCGACGTCGTCATTCCGATTCCCGGAGCCTCGCGTCCCGAGTCGGTCACCGACTCGGCCAAGGCCGCGGACCTGGTCCTGACGCCCGAGGAGATCACGGCGCTGAGCGCGGTGCTGGTGCGGTAGGGGTGTTCCCTCCGCGCTTGGCGCTCCGGTCAACCCCTCCGTCGCTCGCGACGAGCGCGCAAGCGCGCTGTCGCTCGCTCGGTCGGGGTGTTCCCTCCGCGCTTGGCGCTCCGGTCAACCCCTCCGTCGCTCGCGACGAGCGCGCAAGCGCGCTGTCGCTCGCTCGGTCGGGGTGCCCTCGACAGGAGTCGAACCTGCGACCTTCGGTACCGGAAACCGGCGCTCTATCCGCTGAGCTACGAGGGCGGTAGCGGGCGATGCCCGCAGCAGTTGAGACTACCAGCCCGATGTTCCGCCTTCGCGGTTGAAAACGACGAGCTGCCCGCCCGTGCGCGCGGATAGACTCGGCGGGTGACCCCCGAAGAACTATCCGCAAGCATTCGCGCGTGCCTGGACGACGCCGTCGCGGCAGGAGAGATCGCGCTCGACGCCTCCGCCCTTCCCGAGGTGCGGGTCGAGCGGCCGAGGGACCGCGACCACGGCGACTGGGCGACGAACGTCGCGATGCAGGTGGCGAAGGCTGCGGGCGCCAAGCCACGGGACGTCGCCGGCCACCTCGCGGTCCGCCTCGCGGACCGTCCCGGCATCGCGTCGGCCGACGTCGCAGGGCCGGGGTTCCTCAACATTCGCCTCGCGGCGGGCGCGGCGGGCGAGCTCGCGCGCGCCATAGTCAAGGCGGGGCCGAAGTACGGGCGCGGCGACGCGATGAAGGGCCTGACGGTCAACCTCGAGTTCGTCTCCGCCAATCCGACCGGTCCCATCCACCTGGGTGGGACGCGCTGGGCCGCGGTCGGGGACAGCCTCGCCCGCCTGCTGGAATCCCAGGGTGCGAAGGTGGTTCGCGAGTACTACTTCAACGACCACGGCGTCCAGATCGATCGCTTCGCCGCGTCGCTCCTCGCCGTGGTACTGGGCGAGGACGCCCCGGAGGACGGCTACGCCGGGCAGTACATCCAGGACATCGCCGACGAGGTCATGGTCGAGGCGATCGCGGCGAGGGACGAAGACCCGATCGAGCGCCCGCGCGCCGAGGCGCTCGAGTTCTTCCGCGACCGCGGCGTCAAGGTAATGTTCGCCCAGATCAAGGAGTCGCTCCACAACTTTGGCGTGGACTTCGACGTCTACTTTCACGAGGAGTCCCTCCACGACTCCGGGGCCGTGGACAAGTGCCTCAAGGAGCTGAAGGCCTCGGGCGCGCTCTACGAGTCCGAGGGCGCGTGGTGGCTCCGTTCAACCGACCAGGGCGACGACAAGGACCGCGTCGTCATCAAGTCCGACGGGACGGCCGCGTACATCGCGGGGGACATCGCCTACATTCGCGACAAGCACAAGCGCGGCGCCGATCTCTGCATCTACCTGCTCGGCGCCGACCACCACGGCTACATTGCGCGGCTTAAGGCCGCAGCCGTCGCGCTCGGCTACCCCGCGTCGTCCGTCGAGGTGATCATCGGGCAGATGGTCAACCTGGTGAAGGGCGGCGAGGCTGTTCGGATGTCCAAGCGCGCGGGTACGGTAGTCACGATGGAGGACCTGGTCGAGGCGGTCGGCGTGGACGCCGCGCGGTACGCGCTCACGCGATCGAGCATCGACGCGTCCATCGATATCGACCTGGACCTGCTCGCGTCGCACACGAACGCGAACCCCGTCTTCTACGTCCAGTACGCGCACGCGCGCGCGGGGGCGGTGGCCCGCAACGCCGCCGAGTACGGGATCTCCCGCGACCAGGCCTTCGCGCCGGAGACCCTCACGCACGAGACGGAGACGGCGCTCCTCGGCCTCCTGGGCGAGTTCCCGCGCGTCGTCGCCCAGGCGGCGCAGTTCCGCGAGCAGCACCGCGTTGCCCGCTACCTCGAGGAGCTCGCCGGGGCCTTCCACGGATGGTACGACCGCACGCGCGTGACGCCCCAGGGCGACGAGCCCGTCACCGACGTCCACCGCACCCGCCTGTGGCTCAACGATGCGACGCGCCAGGTCCTCGCCAACGGCCTTGGCCTGCTGGGCGTCGGCGCCCCCGAGAGGATGTAGGGATGGGCACGGGGTCCGGGCGCGGCGAGTTCAGTTCGGTGGGCTCCGCGCACGTGTGGTCGCGCACCGTCGAGCGAGGGGCCGACGGGGTCCTGCTGGTCGGGGGCTGCGACGTGACCGCCCTCGCGGCCGAATACGGCACGCCCCTGTACGTGGTGGACGAGGACGACATGCGGGGCCGCGCGGCCGAGTTCCGCGACGAGTTCGCCTCCGCTTTCGCCGCGCTCGGCGTAGAGTGCTCCGTCTTCTACGCGGGCAAGGCGTTCCTGTGTTCGCAGGTGACGCGTTGGATGCGTGACGACGGCCTGTCGATCGACGTCGCGTCGGGGGGCGAGCTCGCTCTCGCGCTGCGCGGCGGCATGCCCCCGGCGCGGATTGCGATGCACGGCAATAACAAGTCCGACGAGGAGATCCTCCAGGCCCTCAAGGTCGGGGTGGGGCGGATCGTCCTCGACTCCCTCGCGGAGATCGAGGCGATCGCGGCGATTGCGGAGGACCTCGGCGTCGTCGCCCCGGTCGCGGTGCGCGTGACGACGGGCGTCCACGCCGGGGGACACGAGTACATCGCCACCGCCCACGAGGACCAGAAGTTCGGGCTCTCCCTTGCCACCGGCGCCGCGCTCGAGGCGATGCGCCGCTGTCACGCGGCGTCCTCGATCGAGCTGACCGGAATCCACACGCACATCGGGAGCCAGATCCTCTCTATCGAGGCGTACCAGGCGAGCGCCGAACGGATGCTCGGCCTCCGGGCGGAGTTCGCACGCGAGACGGGTGTCGAGGTTCCCGAGGTGGGGCTCGGGGGCGGGTACGCGATCGCCCACGCGTTTGGCGACGAGGAACTCGGAGCGGCGGACGCAGCGAGGGGCATTGCCTCGGCGGTGGCCGGTGCCATGGCCGTCGTCGGAGGGACCTGGCCGTCGTTCTCCATCGAGCCGGGGCGCGCGATCGCCGGGCCGGCGGGCATGACGCTCTACACCGTCGGCGTGACCAAGGTCGTTCACCTGGAGGACGGGGGAGAGCGTCGGTACATCGCGATCGACGGGGGCATGAGCGACAACATGCGCCCCCTCACCTATGGCGCCGAGTACACGGCCACCCTCGCGTCGCGCGTCAGCGCCGCCGCACCCGTCCTCTCGCGAGTGGTGGGCAAGCACTGCGAGAGCGGCGACATCATCGTGCAGAACATCGACCTTGCCGGCGACGTTGACAGGGGCGACATCCTCGCCGTCCCGGCGACGGGCGCGTATGGCCGGGTGATGTCCAACAACTACAACGCGCTCCTGCGGCCCGGGGTCGTCGCGGTGAGGGACGGCGCGGCCCGCGAGTTGGTGCGCCGCGACACGATCGAGGACCTGCTCGCCTGGGACGTTGCCCCATAGAAGACGTTGCCCCGTAGGCGACTAGCCGACCCACTCGATCAGCACGTCGAGGTTCTGGGCGATCTCGTTCATGGCGACGACGTAGGCCTCGTCGCCATGGAGGTAGGGGTCCTCGACATCGGGATGCACCTCGTCGTCGAGCGATCGCGCGGCGCTGAGCAGCGAGGCGGCCGTGCGGATCCGGTCGGCGAGGGAGTCGCCGATGGGCCTGCGCGCGACGGTCGCGAGCGCGGCCGCCTCGGTGAGGAGGAAGGTGTTGGGGGGAACGGCGCCGACGTGGCGTTCGATCCACTCCTTGTGGGAGTGGGCGGCCACGAGGACGAGGTCCTGCGCCTCGATGACGCCGACGTCGAGCTGGCGGGGCTCGTGGTGCGTGACGGTGAGTCCGGCCGCCTCCGCCGCCGCCCGCATCGGCTCCGGGATGTGCCAGCCGGTCGCGGCGATAGTGCCCCCGGAGGTGACGATCGCGGCGGCGCCCCAGGCGCGCTCGAGGTAGAGCTCCATGGCGGGCGAGCGGCAGATGTTGCCCGAGCACACGGTGAGGACCTTTGCTGGCTCCGACGGAGCTTCCACGCGCCCTCCCCGATGTCGCGGCGCCCCGCGCCGTTGGGAGGAGCCTACCGGGGTCGCCCCTGCCCCGTGTAGGGCAGACCCCCGCGCCGTCGCCCGGGCCGACCAGGCGCCCGTCGTGACTGGGCGCCCGTCGTGACTGGGTGGTCGTCGCGACTGGGTGGTCGCGGATGGGGCTTGACTCAGACTTTACCTAATGGCATGCTCGTTTACCATAGATTGACCGAACCGAGAAAGGAGTCGGCCATGAATGACGACCAGCCGATCCCCACGGACTTCGACGAGCTTCGCGCGTAGGCGCCTTGGCCTCGTGTACGTCGCCCCGGGCGCCCCTGTGCAAGGGGCGCGCCGCGCCGCGTGTCACTGCCGATAGAGTTGGGCCGTGGCCGATGACAAGAAGCGCGTGCGCATCGCGATCCTCGGGGCCGGCGTAGTCGGCTCCCAGGTCGCGCGCCTCCTGATCGAGCAGAAGGACGACCTCGCGCAACGGATTGGCGCGATTCCCGAGATCGTCGGCATCGCCGTCAGGGATCCTCGACAAGGAGCGCGAGGACGGCCTTCCCCGATCCCTCTTGACTTCGGACCTCGGAGAACTCGTCGTCGAGGCCGACATCATCGTCGAGTTGATGGGCGGGATTGAGCCCGCCCGCACCGTACTGATACGCGCGCTCAACGGCGGCAAGTCCGTCGTGACGGCGAACAAGGCACTCCTTGCGGCGCACGGCCCCGAGATCTACGAGGCCGCGGACGCGGCGGGTGCGGACCTCTACTTCGAGGCGGCCGTCGCCGGCGCCATTCCGCTTGTGCGCCCCGTGCGCGAGTCCCTCGCGGGCGACCGGGTCAAGAAGATCCTCGGGATCGTCAACGGCACCACCAACTACGTCCTCGATCAGATGACCGCCAGGCACCTGGCGTACGACGTCGCGCTCAAGGAGGCCCAGGACCTGGGCTACGCCGAGGCCGATCCGACGGTGGACGTCGAGGGATACGACGCCGCGGCCAAGGCCGCGATCTTGGCGTCGCTCGCGTTCCACATGCGCGTGCGGCTCGAGGACGTCTATCGCGAGGGGATCACGCAGATCACCCCGCACGACGTCGCCGCGGCCACGGAGTCAGGGCACGTCATCAAGCTCCTCGCGATCGCCGAGCGGACGGAGGCCGGCGTGTGCGTCCGCGTCCACCCGGCGCTCGTGCCGCTCGCGCACCCGCTCGCGAACGTGCGCGGCGCGTTCAACGCCGTGTTCATCGAGGCCGAGGCGGCGGGCGAGCTCATGCTCTACGGCCAGGGCGCGGGCGGGGTACCGACGGCGTCGGCCGTCCTGGGAGACATCGTCTCCGTGGCGCGCCACCTGGCCCTTGGGGGCAAGGGCCCGCGCGAGTCCAACTACGTTGACGTCCCCGTCCTTCCACTGAGCGCCGCGCGCACCCGCTTCCAGATGAGGCTCGAGGTCCTGGACCAGCCGGGCGTCCTTGCGAAGGTCGCCGCGATCCTCGGGAGCCATCAGGTGTCGATCGAGGCGGTGCGCCAGCCACCCCGCGCGGCCGAGGTGCCCTTCGCGCACCTCATCATCTCCACCCACGAGGCGACCGAGGCCGACCTCGACGCGACCGTGGACGAGATTCGCGAGTGCGACGTGGTCAACGCCGTGCTGTCCGTCCTGAGGATCGAGGGGGAGTAGTGGCCCAGATGTGGCGCGGGATCATCCGCGAATACATGGAGTTCCTGCCGTTCGCCGAGGGCGACCCGATCATCACGCTCGGAGAGGGTGGAACCCCGCTCGTCCATGCCGACGACATCTCGCGCCGCGTTGGCGCCGACGTGTGGCTCAAGGTCGAGGGCGCCAACCCCACCGGGTCCTTCAAGGACCGCGGCATGACCTCCGCGATCTCCAAGGTCGTGGCCGAGGGCTCCACCACGGTCGTCTGCGCCTCCACGGGCAACACGTCGGCCTCCGCGGCCGCCTACGCCGCGAAGGCCGGGCTCCGCTGCGCGGTCGTCCTCCCGCAGGGCAAGATCGCCGCGGGCAAGTTGGCCCAGGCCGTCGTCCACGGCGCCGTTCTGCTCGCCGTCGACGGCAACTTCGACGACTGCCTCGACATCGTCCGCGCACTCGCGGACTCGTACCCCGTGTCGCTCGTCAACTCGATCAACCCGTTCCGCCTCCAGGGGCAGAAGACCGCGGCGTTCGAGATCTGCGATGAGCTCGGCGACGCCCCGGACATCCACGTCCTCCCCGTCGGCAACGCCGGGAACATCAGCGCGTACTGGATGGGCTACACCCAGTACGCGGCGAAGGGCCCCGCGACCCACACCCCGCACATGTGGGGCGTGCAGGCCGAGGGCGCCGCGCCGTTCGTCAAGGGCGAGCCCATCAAGAACCCAGAGACCGTCGCGACGGCCATCCGCATCGGCAACCCGGCGTCGTGGGACCTCGCGGTCGCCGCGCGCGACGAGTCCGGCGGCTGGATCCGCGCCGTGAGCGACGCGCAGATCCTGGCCGCCCAGGCGATGATCGCCGCCGAGGTCGGGGTGTTCGTCGAGCCCGCGTCCGCCGCTTCGGTGGCCGGCCTGCTCGCCGCGGCCGAGGCGGGGGAGGTCCCGGCCGGCGCGCGCATCACCTGCACCGTGACGGGCAACGGCCTCAAGGACACGGAGACGGCGCTCAAGGGGCGCGTGCTCGACCCCACCGTCATCCCCGTGGATATCGCCGCAGCCGCCGACGCGCTGGGTTTGTCATGAAGCGGCGGCTGTCTTGATAGCGGCGTGCGTTAGGCGCGGCGCGTGAACATCGTCGCCGACCGGGTCCACGTCACCGTCCCCGCAAGCGCGGGCAACCTCGGCCCGGGCTTCGACACGCTCGGCATGGCGCTCGGGGTGGTGGACACCATCGAGGTGAGCCTGCTGGCCCGGCCCGACGTCGTGGTCGAGGTGGAGGGCGAGGGCGCCGGCAAGGTGCCGACGGACGAGTCGCACCTGTTCGTCCGCGCGTTCCGCGAGGCATTCGCGCTCTTCGGCACGGAGCGCCCCGGCCTCGAGATCCGCGCCGTCAACGCCATCCCGCACGGGCAGGGGCTCGGCTCGTCGGCCGCGACCGTTGTCGGTGCGTTCTCCGCGGTTCGCGCCGTAATGGGCGAACCCGACGAGCTGAGCCTTGAGGCCATCCTAGGACTCGCGACCCGTTTCGAGGGGCACCCTGACAACGCCGCCCCCGCCATCTACGGAGGCGCGGTGGTCTGCTGGCAGGATGCCGACGGCCCGCACGCCTCGCCCTTGACCGTCGCCCCCGGAATCGAGACGGCCGTGCTCATTCCCCACGGCGTCGTGCCCACCGTCGAGGCGCGCGCGTCGCTCCCCGAGCAGGTGCCTCACAAGGACGCGGCGTTCAATGCGTCGCGCGCGGCGCTCATGGTTCACGCGCTCGCCGGCCGCCCGGAGCTGCTGTTCGCCGCGACCGAGGACCGCCTCCACCAGGGCTACCGCGCGAGCCACATGCCCCAGGCGGTCGCGATGATCGAGCGGCTGCGGGGTGAGGGCCTCGCGGCCGTCGTCTCGGGTGCAGGGCCGTCCGTGCTCGTGATCGGGACGGACCTCGCGTCGGCCGGACTCGAGACCGGGCCCGTGACCTGGGCCGACGGCGTCGGCGGCGACACGTGGCGCGCGGTGCTCACGACGGAGCGGGTTCCCGGAGTCGTCGCGCACAGGCTGTAGGCCGCGCACGGGCTCGCGCGCGGCCGGGCGATCTCGCCCCGTCGGGTCCGTGAGCAACGTGATGCTCGTTCCGGTTGCGGCACCGTATCGCGGGCGCTACGTTCGCACTAAGGGGAAGACGCGGGGGTAACGGGGCGCCCGCGTTACCGGAACACGGGGGTTCGGTCATGAGGAGTTCACGCATTGCGCGGGCCATGGCTATTACGGCGGGAGCGCTAGTCCTGGTTCTTGTTGCCCAGACGGCAAGCGCCGCAGTCGAGGCGGCTCCGATCGGAGCCAAGGTAGCCGATACCGCGATCGCGGGTGTGCCAGCGCAGGGCGTTCACGCGATTGGCATACGTTCCGTGATCACGCCGACCGTGACCGTCACGACGTCGAAGTCCGAAGCGTTGGCGGGGCAAACGTTCAGGGTCACTGCGACATCGTCGATCGCCGCGACCACGACGGATCCGATCACCCTCATCGACTTCACGTCGGGCACTTTGCTCAAGACATGCACGTACGGAACGACGTGCTACGTGAACACCAGTTTCATTTCTACGGAGCCCAACGGTTACATTGCGCGCCACGGCGAGACCGAGACGTCGCCCGTTTCGGTGACGCCGACGCCCTGGACCCTGACGGTCACCACCAGTCGCGAGACCATTTCGGCCGGGCAGAACGTCAATGTTGATCTCGTCACGAGCCAGAACCCGTACACCGTTCGGAGCGTCTGGGGCGTACGCGTCGTTGAGGTCGCTACGGGCACGGTGATCTCGGAGTGCCCGTCGACGACGACGGTGACCGGTGGCTACCGCTGCCGCGTGACCGTGCCATGGTTTGCGGATCCCTCGCGGCAATACCGTGGTGAACTCTACGACAAGGCGACGGGCGAGGTCCTAGCCTCATCCAACGAGGCCATCGTGACGTCGCAGCCGTTCGTGCTCTCGGTCAGCGTCGGTTCGGCGCAGGTGCCGCCCGATGGATCGACGACGCTCACGGTCCATTCCAACCAGCAGACCTACTCGATTCGGACGCAGTACATCGTCCACATCATCGACGCCTCGACGGAGGCGGTGGTCCAGACCTGCATCAGCCTCACGTCGGTCTCCGGTGACTACACGTGCACGGTCACCGTGTCCGCCGCTCCGGGCTCGGACGAGCAGTTCTACGCGGTGGTTGCGCCGCCCGGTAGCCCGGGATCCAATCGCCTCGCCACATCAAACGTGGCGTCGATCTCTGTCGGCGATTGGGTCGTCCGCCTTGAGGTCGACAAGCCGGTGGTCTCTGTGGAGGAGTACTTCTCCCTCGACGCCTACATCAATGGTCTGGCCGGAGACGCGACGCCGCCAGCGAGACTGTACATCCTCGACTCTGACACCGGCGAGTTCGTGGGCCCATGCGGCCTGCAGTACCAAGCCGGGACGGGCGAGTACCGGTGTCGCAAGGACATGCACGCCGATCCCGAGGTGCGGACTCACCACTACGTCGCGGTCGTGGCGTCGCCTACGGACCCCACTGTGGATGTCGCAGCGACCTCCAACACCATCACCGTGACGGCGATGCCATGGCAGATCTTCTGGCAATACGCGCAACTCGACATCCTTCCGGGCGACACCGCAACATTTCACGCGCAGTCCACGCAAAGCGTCTATGAGACCGACGGCAACTACGCGATCTACATCAAGGACGTTACGACGGGCGAGATTCTCGACACGTGTCTGGGCTCGCCCTACGAACAGGACACCCAGACTCGGTGTACCGACGGCATCCACTTCAACGAAGCACTCGTCCCGCAGTCGATCCAAGCGTTCGTCGCCCCTGCGAACGATCCGAATGGCGTGCGGCTCGCTGAGACCGACATCATCACCGTAAGTCGCGTCAAGGTGGAGGCGTACCTCGGCCGTGGCTATAGCAACAAATGCGGCACTGAGAATGCGTCCGTGGCATTCGTTGGCGACACCGACTACAACGTAGATGGCTCGAGCTACCGACCCGTTTTGCACACCCCGGACGGGGTGGGCACCACCTACAGCTACGGCTACGGGTGGAAGCTTTTCGATCCCCACCACGCATGCGACGCGTACGGCATGTATTACTACACGGTTGAAGGCTTCAGGGACGGCATGACCGACACGATCGCGATGAGCAACGTGGTGTTCTATCCCAGCGGGTACGGCGCCTACGAGCTAGCCGGGGGCGGTAACCCAGCGGAGGAGTGTGCCCAGTCGTGCACGGGCGACCCGGTGAATACGGCGACGGGGGAGTTCTATGAGAACACGACGGACCTGAGCCTTCCCGGCGTTGGCCCGTCCCTCGTGTGGTCGCGAGGATACTCATCCCGAAGAGCAACCATCGACGACGGCCTAGGGTTCGGCTGGTCGACCAATGCCCAGATGACGATCACGCCCGTGATCGGCGCGGATCTCGCGTCGGCGACCTACGTGCTGATCACCCAGGAGAACGGCTCGTATGTCCCCTTCGCGGTCGCGCCAACAGGCGAGTGGATCGCGCCGCCGCGGGTGTTCGCCGAACTCGTGTCGAATCCTGACGGCACCTTCACCTTCACGCGGCGCGGTACCGACGTGTTCACGTTCTCGGCGGCCGGAGTCCTCACGGCCGCATCGGACCTCAACGGCAACTCGGTGTCGCTGGAATACGACCAGGCGGGATTGCTCAGCCGCATGGTCGCGGACGACGGTCGCTGGATCGCAGTGACGCGCGCGGCGGGTCGAGTCTCGTCCGTCGCCGACAGCACGGGCCGCTCGGTGGCGTACTCGTACGACGCGCTTGGGAACCTCTTGACGGTCGCGGGGTCCGGCGGAAACTCTGAAACGTACACGTACGATTCGAGCCACCGCGTCACGGCGCTGACCCCGCCTGCGTCGGGGACGACCACAAACCAGTACGACTCGACGGGCCGCGTTGTCCGGCAGGTCGCGCCCGATGGCGGCGTGACGGTGATCGCGTACTCGGGGACGACCACGACCATTACCCAGCCCGACGGTTCACGGATCCTTGAGTCCTTTGTCGAGGGGCGACTTGCGTCGCGCACGGTGGGCTACGGCACGCCGCTTGCGGCGACGACCAGCTTCACGTACACGGCGCGGTCCCAGGTGGCCTCCACCACCGATCCCGCTGGTCGCACGACGACCTTGATCTATGACCAGGCTGGCAACGTGCGGCAGATGGTTGCCGCCAACGGCGCGATCACCACGTACGACTACGACGCCGACAACAATCTTCTCCAGGTGCGCAATGCGCTTGGAGCGGAGGTGTCTTTCACCTACGACGAGCATGGCAATGTCATTTCCGCGACGGATGCGATGGGGAGCACCTCCACCTATGCGTACGACGCGCAAGGGAGGCGGGTCTCCACCACCGATCCGTACGGCCACTCGTCCAGCGTCGCCTACGACGAGTTCTCAAACCCCGAGATCTCGATTTCGCCCACGGGCGTGAAGTCGGCCGTTGAGGCCGACGCGCTCGGCCGGGTCACGCGGACGTGGGATCCGAGGGCATGGCTCCCGGGGGCGGACCCCTCGGACTTCGACTCGACGCTGACGTACGGGGCGCTCGGCCTGCTCACGAGCGTCACCGATCCGACCGGGGCGTCCGCGACGATCTCCTACGACGCGGGCGGAAGGGCCGTGGCGTCGACCGACGCGCTCGGGCGCGAGTCGACCGTTCAGTACGACTCCTCGGGCAGGCCCACGGTCCTGACCGATGTCGCAGGAAGGACGACGACCTATACGTATGACCTCATGAGCCGCGTCCTCACCGTGGCGCGAACCGGGAGCGGCACCACCGCAGCAACGTACGACATCCTCGGCAGGACACTGACCACCACCGACGCCGAGGGCGGCGTGACAAGCTACACCTACAACGTGATCGACCAGGTCGTCACGACGGCAGATCCCGACGGTCGGGTGTGGACGAACGTCTACGATGCCCTGGGACGCCTCACGGCTACGGTGGATCCGACGGGGGCGCAAACAAACGTGACCTCCGACTCGCTCGGGCGGGTAACGCAGGTCACGGATCCGTTAGGGCGAGCGACCACCTATCAGTACGATGCTGCGGGCCGGGTTACCCAGGTGCAGCTACCCGACGACTCCGTCGAAACCACGACCTACGACGCACTCGGGCGCGTCGTGTCTTCGACCGATACGTCGGGGCGTACGGCGACCGCCGAGTACGACGCCGAGGGCAGGGTCGTCGAGTCGGTGGACATCCTGGGGCGCGAGTCGACGGCCGCCTACGAGGCGGGCTACCTCATCGCGTCGACGGGCCCAGATGGGGTGGCAAGCACATACGAGTACGACACGCGCGGCTACCTCGTGGGCTCCTCAACGGGGAGCGACCACACCGTATCCCTCACGATCGATGCCGCCGGGCGTGTCACGAGTTCGCTCGAGCCCGCGGGCGCGACCACCTACGCGTACGACGCGCTGGATCGCGTGACAGGCGTGAGTGGGCCCACAGGCGACGTGGGGTACGGCTACGACGCTGCCGGCAACGTCTCCTCCGTCACCTACCCCTCGGGTCGCGTTGTCACGCGCGATCACGACCTCCTGGGTCGCCTCACCGAGGTCAGTTCCTCGGGCGTCGGAGACATCGGGTACTCGTGGACCGCCGGAAGCCTACTCTCCTCGATCTCCTTCCCCAACGGCGTGACGAGCGACTTCGGGTTCGACGGCGCGGGTCGGCTCGACTCCATCGCGGTCGCGGGCCCCGGGGGTTCGATCCTCGGCATCGACTACACGCTTGGGGCCGACGGGCGCCTGACCTCTCGCAGCACGACGCGAGGCGCCGGGTCGGCCGTGGCGGAGGCCTTCGCGTCCGACGCCCTCGGCCGGGTGTCGCCGTCCGTCAATGGCGCGATGTCGGCGAGTTTCACGCCGTCGCACGAGGTCACGGTTTTGCCGGACGGCACCACGCTCACCTACAGCGCGACCGGGGTGCCCGAGGTGGTGGCGACGCAAGGGGTTTCCACGGCTATCGCGAGCGACGCCGCGGGCAACCGAACTGGGGAGTCCATCGCGGGTGTCTCCGTGGCGAACTACACCTGGAATGACCTGGGCCAGTTGACCGCAGTATCTGACACCCGCCCGGGCGTGGACGTCTCGTACGGCTACGCCAGTGGGCTTCGTACTTCAGCGACTGGCACGAACGCGGGCGGAACGGTTGACGACGCGTACGTGTGGGACATCTCGTCGGGCATTCCGTTGCTCCTGAGCGACGGCACCTACGAGTACATCTACGGGACCGGCACGGCGCCGATTGCTCAGGTGGATGTCGCGACGGGTGAGGTGTTGTTCCTCCATGGCGACAGCATTGGCTCGACGCGCTCGGTGACGGATGCGTTGGGGGCGGTGGTCGCCGAGTTTGACTACAGCCTCTATGGCACCGTCGCCACGGTCTCGGGGGATGCGGGTGCCACAAGGTTCTTGTTTGCGGGGGAGTACCTCGATCCGTCGGGTGATTACTACTTGCGTAACCGGGTGTATGACCCGGCGTCGGCGTCGTTCCTGAGTGTCGATCCCGCGCTCGCGGCGACGGGGATGCCGTATGCGTACACACCCGGTAACCCGCTCCAGGCGGTCGATCCGTTGGGGCTGAACTGGCTCAGTGACACGCTCACGTCTCCGGCGTTTTGGGCAGGGACGGCGGTGTTCATTGGGTGTGAGCTCGCTACGGGCGGCACGGGCAGTGTGCTCTGTTTGGCGGGGGCCGGGGCGGTGGCTAGCGCGGTGGATTATGTGGAGACGACCCCGGCGGAGTGCCAGACCCTGACCGGGTACTTCACCCACACGCTCATCGGCGCGGGCGTGGGAGTCCTTGGCGGAAGGCTCTTCGGTCCCGCCTTGTCGAAGGTCTTTGGCGCGGGCGGCAGGAGCCTGTTGCGCATCGCGCCGACTTTCATTCGCAAGAGCCTGGGTAGTGTGGCCGAGGCCGCCTCGGCCCGGCTTACCGCGTTCACGGAAGCCGTCCAACAACGTACCGGGAATCTCTTCGCCCAAGCGCGCGCGGCCCTCGCCGACGACACCGGATCAATACAGATCGGACGGACCGCAAGGAGCGGTGCGTCGCCCGTCAGCCAGGTGACGGCCAACAAGATTGCTGGCGATGCGTTCCGCGACCAAGTAGCTGGACGGCTTGAGTCCGAGATGGGCTTCAGCATCATCGGAACCGAGGTCCGGGTGAAGACACCGTTTGGACCGAGGATCATCGATATCCTGGCCGAGAAGAACGGGGGACTTGTCAACTTCGAGACCAAACTTGGCAGTTCACGGTACTTGACGGCCCAGCGAGCGAAGGATTGGTGGATCGCTAACGTCGGCGTTGACGTCCTGGGCAACGGGACTGCCACAGCCTTCCCATCAGTGGTGATTCGAGGACCTCTGCCATGACGAACTACCGCAGCCTCCTGCGAGCGACGCTCGCGACGAGCCTGGATTCGACGCTAGGCGAATTGGAATTCGCGAAGTCGGGGAACCTCGATTGGCGCCGAGCCGGCCTTGAGGTCCGGATCGTCGTCGACTCGAAGGCCGTCGATCCATTCAGGGGAGGGGCCTTCACGCTTGAGTTCGAGCGGTCGGACAACGGCAAGTTCGGTGAGAAGCTGGCAGGTCGGGCGCGCCTGGAACAACTGCTGGATGCGGTGCAGCGCTCCGAAGCACTCTCGCTGCGCAACGTGATCGCTGCTCGTCTCGCCCAGCCCGACCAGCGGCACTTGGCGCTCGTTCCCGAGTCCGTGAGGCCCGAGTACTTGAAGGCCTTCCGGCCCGCAAAGGAACTGGAGCCCAGATTCTGGATGCGGTTCAGCACCGTTCGGGACGTTGCGGATTGGTCTGCGTTTCTCGAGAGGGTTCTTGGGGTGGTCGTTGACCGAGCGGGCACCCTCGATCCCCACGCCTTGGTGTTGGGAAAGCCGTTGGTTTGGTGACCAGACCGCGACATCCGCGCACACCTTGTCGATCGCGCGACGGGCTCGCCGTCGTCGTGCTTGGAGCCGGGTCCTCGGTGTGCGTGATCGGCACGGACCTCGGGGCGAGAGGACTCGCGAGCGGCTCGCCCGCGTGGGTCGACGGCGTTCGCGTAGGCAGGTGGCGGGCGGTACTCACGACGGAGCGGGTCGCGGGATTGCCCGCCGAGGCGCACGGGTGGGCCGAGCAAGGCCTAATCGGGGATCGCGCTCGTCAGGAGGCGTCCGATTGCGTCGCACAGGTGGCGGAATGACCGAGAGTTGCCGCAGGCGAGTTCGAGGTCGACGCTTCCGGAGAGAGCCTCCTGGTCTGAGGTCACTTTGTAACGAGAGTGGAGCCGCTCGTCAAGCGTTGCCTTGGGGTTTCGGAGCGCGTCGGGGTCGCCGACCACGGGCGTGGCATCGCGCACCAACCGATTCTGCGCGAGTGATTCGATAGCGGCAAGAATCCAGGCTTCGTACTCGCGATTCGCGATCGCGATACCCACTGCGCCCGGTCCAACTTGGACACCGCGAATTGAATCGGCGAGTTCGACTGGACACTCCCTGTCCGCATCGAACACGACCAGGACGCCTCCCGAGGACGCTCCGGAGCTCGCCACGTCGTAGGCAACAAGGCGCACCGCGCGGGCAAGCGCGGACGAGGTTGCCTGACTCCTCGGAAGGCGCCACGTTGACGTCGTGAGCGTGTAGTTCTGGAAGCGCTCGGCGGCGATCCGGCGCGCGAGGACGGGAAGGGCCGCTGCGTCACCGTGACCTTCAACGACGATCCCGAGGTGAGCCCCGCTCACGCGAAGAGTTTTCCCTGAACGTCTGCAGCACGTTCGCTCGGCACGAGCCGGTCGTTCCTCAGCATCTCTCCAGGAGTGAACAGTATTCGCGCAGAGCTCGCGC
>CAWHLX010000003.1:0-123730 GCA_963830335.1 uncultured Actinomycetota bacterium | reverse complement strand
CCGAGTTTGGTATTCTCACCGAGGCGAGCATGGGTGACGAGTCAACAGGCCGAGCAATCGTGGTTGCGTGAGGTCTTCGGATGCATGGGAGCCTAGCGAGTGGCGTATGCGGGCGTGAAGCAATCCCCGACGGTTGAGCGTGCGCCGAAGGGTCCACGCCGGGTGCGCGAGGACATTCAGTTCTTGCGGGCCCTGGCGGTCGTATCGGTGATCGTCTACCACGTGCACGAGCGATGGCTCCCCGGGGGGTTCGTCGGCGTCGACGTCTTCTTCGTGATCTCGGGCTATTTGATCTGCGGCGCGCTCGCTCGCGAATTGGTAGACGGGGGACGGATCCGTCTCTGGGCCTTCTACGCGCGCCGTGTGCGCAGGATCCTCCCGATGTCCTTCGTGGTGATCGCGACGACGCTTGTCGCAACCTTGTTCGTGGCGAGCCCCATTCGCATGCTCGTGTGGGGTCAGCCGTGGCGGGAGAGTTCTATCGTCAAGGACGGACTCGCAGCTCTCGCCTACGTGCCCAACTTCTGGTTCGGGTTCCAGCAGAGCGACTACCTCGCCGAAAGGGCGCCGACACCGTTCCTCCACTACTGGTCCCTCGGAGTGGAGGAGCAGTTCTACGTCGTCGCTCCGCTCCTCTTGGTTCTGGCGTGGATTCTCGCTCGCCACAACCTCAAGCGATTCGCGCTTGGCGTCGCGATCGTCGTAGCGGGTTCGTTCGCCTACGGTGTGTGGCTCACGGACCGAGACTCGATCAGCGGCTTCTACAACCCGGGAGCGCGCGCCTGGGAACTTGGTATCGGTGCCCTAGCCGCACTCGTCGGCCTCGTGGGGTGGGCGCCTCGGGGCTCGAAGTTCGTGACGGTCTCGAGGTGGGTCGCTGCCGCAGTGCTCGGGGCGGCACTCGTTGGGGGAGACTTCGGGTTCGCGTGGCCCGGGTGGATCGCCCTGGTTCCCGTTGTAGCCGCCGCCACGCTGCTATCGACGGGCACGCGTGGCATGGCGGACACGTCACGAGGCTGGTGGACGTGGCGCGTCTTCCAGCGCCTCGGAGACTGGTCGTACTCGCTGTACTTGTGGCACTGGCCCGCGCTCGTTCTTGTTGCGATGGGGATCGGACGACCTCTACGCATCCGCGAGGCCGCCGTTGTCATCCTCATCGTGGTGGCACTGTCCGCAGCCACGTATCGCTACATCGAACTACCGTTTCGCCGGAAACCTGTCGACACTCGGGGACGCAAGGCTCGGATGTTCGCGGGAGCAGCGGTGGGGTCCCTCGTCGTGCTGGTCGTCGCCGGACTTGTCGGCGTCCTGGGCAATCGACTTGTGTCCGCTGGATCTGCGGCGCCAAGCGCGGCACCAACCGCGATGTCGCTGGTCCCGTCGACTGCAGACTTCGCGCAGCAACTCCCCGTCTTCCTTTCCCCAACGCTCGTCGATGCGAAGTCGGACATTCCGCGTGTCTACGGCGACGGCTGTCATCTTTGGGTTGGCGACTACACGATTCCCGAGACTTGTACTTTCGGCACGGGAAGCCGTCCTGTGATCGCGGTGATGGGAGACTCGCACGCGGCCCAGTGGGTCGAGCCGCTCGCGCTAGCGGCTGATCGAGGGGAAATCACCCTTGTGAGCCTCACCTCGAGCGGGTGCGCACCGTTTCCGTTGCCCTATTCGGAAAGTGCGGGTAGATCGGCGGCGGACTGTCAACGCTGGCGGGAAGCAGCGCTCGCGAAGGTCCGTGCAGTCCAGCCGGACACACTGATCTTGAGCGCCACGTTCTTCGCCGGTCTTGAGAGCGGGACGGACCGCGCGTCTGCATACGCGAGCGGGGTCGCCGAATTCCTGGCCACGGTGCCGGTCGGAACGCGTGTTGCGTACATCTCTGATACAGCACGGATGTCGGCGGACCCGGTCGAGTGCGCTGCTGCGCACCGCAACGACCTCGGGTCCTGCGGCCGCACCAGAGTTGATGCAACGCGCCCGGAAGTGGCCCAGGCGATACGTGTTGCGGTCGAGTCCGCGGGCGGCGAGTTCTTCGATCCCGTGCCCTACATGTGCTCGGATACGGAGTGCGGGATCGTCGTCGGCGACATCCTCATCTACCGCGACAACGACCACATCACCAAAACCTTCTCGCTCCGACTCGACAGTTTCGTGAGACAAATTGCGGGACTCAACTGACGGCCCACGTCGAGCGCGGATGACGCCGCTTGCTGGCGAGGGGGTGCGCATCACCGTAGGCTCGCCTCAAGAGAACGATCACGTGCTCGCGGCTCTCGCGGCCTACCCCGATCGCTTCTAGGAGGATCTATGTTCGCAACTGCACTCGCTACGGCAACCGACACGACCGACAACCTGACGCCGGGCGAGGTATTCACCGCGTGGCTCGGCTGGATCACGCTCGGCACGATTGTGTATGCCCTCATCGCCCTCGTCTCGGCGATCCTTATCGCCCGCAAGGCGGGCTACTCGCAGTGGCTCGGTGTCATCGCGGTTGCGGTGCCCGTCGCCGGCCCGGTGTTCATTCTGATCTTCGCCTTCGTCAAGTGGCCGGCGCTCAGAGAGCGCGACGCCGCTCTCGCGCTCCTGAAGAAGCACGGGCTGTCGATCGAGCCGCCCAAGCCCGCGGACTCGGCGAGTGGCAAGGTGCCGACCGCCTCGTCCAAGGACCTCAAGAAGCCCGACGCCCCGTAGTCGGACCGTGGGAAGTTGCCGACCTACGGAGGCGTAGCCTACGCTTGCGTAAGTTAGCAGTCGACTGGCCGCCTGCGGCCGCAACGGAGGTGCGCGTGGACGTCCACGGACCGCTGTCCGACGAGGGTGTCGTCCGGCTCCTGACCCACACGGGTGAGCGCGTCGAGCACCCCGTGTACTCGCGCTACGCCGACGAACTCGACGACGCGACGCTACGCCTCATGTGGCGCGAGATGACCGATCGTGCGCGCGTTCGACCGCGAGGCTACCTCCCTGCAGCGGCAGGGAGAGCTCGGACTCTGGGTCCCGTCGCTCGGCCAGGAGGCCTCCCAGGTCGGTTCGGGCCACGCCCTCCATTCGGGAGACTGGGTCTTCCCGTCGTATCGCGAGCACGCCGTCGCCTACCTTCGCGGAGTCGACCTCGGCGACCTCCTCCGCATCTTCCGCGGCCTCGAGCACGGAGCGTGGGTTCCCGAGGAGCACAACTTCCACCTCTACACCCTCGTCATCGGCTCCCATACGCTTCACGCAACCGGGTTCGCCATGGCCATGGATCGCGATGGCCTCGTCGCATCGGGCGACCCGAGCCGCGATGCGGGCGTGATCTGCTACTTCGGCGATGGTGCGACCTCGCAAGGCGACACGAATGAGGCCCTGATCTTCGCGAGCGTCAGCAACGCGCCCATCGTCTTCTTCTGCCAGAACAACCAGTGGGCCATCTCTGAGCCGGCGACGCGTCAATCCAAGGTTCCCTTCGCCCAGCGTGCCGACGGCGTGGGAATCCCCAACGTCCGCGCCGACGGGAACGACGTGATCGCCTCCTACGCGGTGACGCGCGAGGCTATGGACCGGGCGCGCTCCGGCGAGGGGCCGAGCTTCATCGAGGCCTTCACCTACCGGATGGGCGCGCACACCACCTCCGACGATCCGACGCGCTACCGCTCCAAGGCGGACGAGGAGTACTGGGCCGAACGCGATCCCATCGCGCGACTCGAGACGTACCTCGAGGGCAGGGGGGCGCTGAGTGCCGAGTACCGCGCGGAGACCACGGAGATCGCGACGACGCTGGCGGCCGACGTGCGCGTGCGGACCAAGGCGGCGGGGAAGCCCCCGACGCACGAGATGTTCGACCACGTGTTCGCCGAACCCCATACGACGGTCGACGCCGACCGGGCGTGGTTCGAGCGCTACGAGCGCTCGTTCCTCGAGTCGGAGGGGGGTCACTGATGGAAGCCCTGACGCTCGCCGGCGCGATCAATGCCGGGCTTCGTAAGGCGATGGAGCGGGACCCGAAGGTGCTCCTGATGGGCGAGGACATCGGCTCGCTCGGCGGCGTGTTCCGCGTGACGGACGGCCTCCTCAAGGACTTTGGTGGCGACCGGGTCATGGACACCCCGCTCGCGGAGTCGGGCATCGTCGGCACCGCGATTGGCATGTCGATGCGCGGCTACCGTCCCGTGTGCGAGATCCAGTTCGACGGATTCATCTTCCCCGCGTTCGATCAGATCACCACGCAGCTCGCGAAGATGCACTACCGCTCCCAGGGCAAGATCACCCTGCCGGTCGTGATCCGCGTCCCGTTCGCCGGGGGCATCGGCGCCGTGGAGCACCACTCCGAGAGTCCCGAGGCGTTGTTCGCGCACACCGCTGGCCTTCGCATCGTGACCCCCGCGACGCCCCAGGATGGATTCCTGATGATTCAGCAGGCGATCTCGTCCGCGGATCCCGTGCTCTTCTTCGAACCCAAGGCCCGGTACTGGGACAAGGGCGACGTCGATGTCGACGCGCCCTTCGTCGCCGAGGGCGCGAGCGCGGCGATGTCCCACGCGCGAGTCGCCCGTCACGGCGACGACGTGACGATCGTCGCATACGGACCGACGGTGCGCGTCGCGCTCCAGGCGGCTCAGGTGTGCGAGGCGGAGGGTGTTTCCGCCGAGGTGATCGATCTCCGCGCGATCAGCCCGCTCGACACCGCCGCCGTGGTGCGGTCGGTCAAGAAGACCGGGCGCTGCATCGTGGTCCACGAGGCGCCGACGCCGTTCGGCGTGGGAGCGGAGATCGCGGCCAGGGTCTCCGAGGAGGCGTTCTACGTCCTGGAGGCGCCGGTCGCGCGTGTCGGTGCGTTCCACACGCCCTACCCGGCGTCCAAACTGGAGCACGACTACCTCCCGAGCGTCGATCGCGTCCTGGACGCCGTCGATCGCGTGATGATCCACTAGAGGGAGCGCCATGCCTACCTTTGAGACGTTCTATCTTCCCGACGCGGGCGAGGGCCTGACCGAGGCCGACATCGTCACGTGGCTCGTCGCCGTGGGCGACACCGTCGAGGTGAACCAGCCGCTGCTCGAGGTCGAGACGGCCAAGTCGCTCGTCGAGCTTCCGTGTCCCGTCGACGGCGTGGTGTCGGAGTTGATCGTCCGTGAAGGCGACACCGTCGAGGTTGGCGCGCCGATCGTCGTGTTTGATGTTGATCCCGCCGGGGTGGGGCCGGGAGAAGTGCCCGCCCCGGACCTAAGGGCGGCCCCTGGCGGGGCCGATGCGGCCGGAACGGGCACTTCTCCCGGCTTCGCCGGGACGTACACACCGACGGCTCCCCCTCTTGCAAGCTATCCGTCGATGTTCGACGCCGCCGATCCGAGTGAGGAGGGGCTTGAGGAGCGGCTCGTGCCCGCCGCGTACTCGCCCAGCGGTCCCACGCCCCACCACGAGCACGCGGAGCCGCTCGGGACCTACGCGCCCACGCCCATGCCCGTTCACCACGAGGAGCCCGCTCCCGCGTCACCGTCGGTGCTCGTTGGATATGGCGTCACGTCGTTCGAGGCGGCGCGTCGCCCGCGCCGCGTGGAGGTGCTGTCGCCCTTCGGCGAGGAGACCGACGCCGAGATCGACCACCCCGTCTTCGCCAAGCCGCCCGTGCGGCGACTCGCGAAGGAGCTCGGCATCGACTTGTCTACCGTCAGCCCGTCGGGCCCCGGCGGCGTCGTGACCCGCGAGGACGTCTTGCAGCAGGCCAAGGCCCGCGAACCCCGCACGCTCGCCACCTACACCGGAGACGACCAGCCCTGGCTCGAGTCGGGGATCGTGAGCGCGGACGGGCGCATGACGCGCGTCCCCGTGAAGTCGGTCCGCAAGCGCACGGCGGAGGCGATGGTGCGGAGCGCGTTCACCGCGCCGCACGTGACCGTCTTCCACACCCTCGACGTCACCGAGACGATGGACCTCGTCGCGCGGCTCAAGGCCGACAAGGAATTCGCCGACGTCCGCGTCACGCCGCTCCTGATTGCCGCGAAGGCCTTGCTCATGGCGATCCGACGTCACCCCGAGGTCAACGCGTCGTGGGACGACGACCGCCAGGAGATCGTCTACAAGCACTACGTCAACCTCGGCATCGCCGCGGCGACGCCACGTGGGCTCATCGTCCCCAACATCAAGGACGCGCACCGCTACGACCTTCACACGCTGGCGCAGGAGCTACAGGACCTGACGGCCGAGGCGCGCAACGGGACCACCTCCGCAGGCGCGATGCAGGACGGCACGATCACCATCACGAACGTTGGCGTCTTCGGCATCGACACCGGAACGCCGATCCTCAACCCCGGCGAGGCAGCGATCCTCGCGTTCGGCGCGGTGCGCCAGCAGCCATGGGTCCACGAGGGCGAGATCAAGATCCGCTGGGTCACCCAGCTCGCGCTGAGCTTCGACCACCGCCTCGTGGACGGCGAACTCGGGTCGCGCGTCCTTTCCGACGTCGCGACGGTGCTGGGCGACCCGACCAAGGCGCTGGTTTGGAGCTAGGGTCGCCCTCTGGCGACGCCGACCTCAGTCGTGCGGATCTCGCTGGCGTCGCGGAGCGCATTGGGCGTTGGCTCGAGGATGTGCCCGACTCGCCGCTCTACCGGAGCCTCTCGCGCGGGGTGATGGGGGACGACGACCTCCTGCGCATCGTCGGTCGCATTCCCAACATCCCTCCCATGAACCTGCTTTTTGGCGCGGTTAAGTTCTTGGTGCGTGAGGACGACGTTCTCGCGGCCTGGTATCCGCATCTCGGGGGAGCGGCGCGGGCGCCCGACGACGACGCCTTCGAGGCGTTCCGATCCTTCGTGCTCGACCGCGCCGACGAGGTCGCGACGATCTGTCGGGAACGCAGGACCCAGACCAACGAGGTCGCCCGATCCGCAGTCATCCTCCCGTGGCTCGCCAGGGAGGCTCGACGCTGGGGACAAGCCCCGCACGCCGTCGATATCGGGGCGTCCGCTGGCCTGAACCTCTGCCTCGAAAACTTCGAGTATCGATACGGCGACCACGTAGTGGGCGAGGGTCCGGTGGTGATCGAGTGCGAGAACCGGGGGAAGTTCGAGCTTCCTGATCGCCTGCCACGATTCGCGAGTCGTACCGGGCTGGACCTCAATCCCATCGACATCACCGATCCAGCCGAGACTGCGTGGCTCGAGGCCCTGGTATGGCCCGAACACGTCGACCGCCTCGCGCGCCTCAGGGCCGCGATCGAGGTGCGCAAGGACGCCGACGTCACGATGGTCGCGGGTGACGCGACGGAGACGCTCCTTACGGTCGAGCGGTCCCTGCCACCCGGTCCCCTCCTCGCGTGGCACACGGTGGCGGTCTACCAGTTCTCCCCGGACCGGCGCGAGGCGCTCGACGTGGCGTTCGCCGAGATCGCGACGCGGCGAGAGGTGGCGCGCGTGGGCCTGGAACCACGTGCCAACCAGACGGGCCACTGGGTGAGCGTCGGGCTTACGGTGGAAACGGCGCTAATCGTCGCGCACGCGCACAGTCACGGACGCTGGATCGATCGACCGACGCGCGTAGAGCACCCGGTCTAGCCTGGAGGCGTGACTTCGGACGCGCCGAACCCCTTCATCTACGGGTCTCCCGACGGCTCGTGGCGGAGCCGCCGCGCGGCTCGCGTCGGCGCGCGCGGGGCGAGGGCGCCGCTCGAGCGAGTGGCGAAGGCGGACCTTGCGCCGGTGAGGCTCGCCCTGATCGACCTGGCGATCACGGGTTACTTCGGGTTCCTCGCTTGGGCGATCTTCGCGAGCGGATCGGGTGCCGATCCCACGACGCCCGCCGAGGCCTGGGCGATCGTAGGGTTCACCGTTCTGGTTCTCGTGGGGCTGCTCGTCGGATTCGGGCACTTCCTTCTTCAGTATGTGGGTCTGCTCGGCGTGCTGTATGCCCGGAGCGAGGGCGAGGGCGGGGGCTGGGAGATGGGACCGCGGTGGGGGTTCATTCTTCGGCACCGCGCGCGCCTGGGTCGCGGGGAGGGGCTAACGGTCGCCGTCTCCGAACTGCCGCCGAGCAGGCGCGGCGGGCGCAACTACGGAAAGTATCGGTGGACGGTCCAGAGCTCATCCGACGAGGTGGCATTCCGCTCGCCCGTGGGTCTTTCGGCAACCGTCCGGAAACAGATCACGGCGTGGGCCGAGGCCCACGCCGTGTCCGTCACTCTCGAGGCCGATCCTCCGGCCTAGTCAGCCGACCGGGATGACCAGTTCCTCGCCTGCGTCCTCGCCCTTGTGCGAGACGCCGGCGATCTCTTCTGCCTCGTCCGCCATCGCCTGGAGTCCCGACTTCTCCTTGAGGGGAAGGGATGGAAGGAAGAAGATCGCGACGAACGCCAAGACGATGAACGCCGCGGCGACGAGCATGACGCCGGCGATCGCCTGCGCGAACCCGATCTGGAACGGCGCGGCGAGTTGCGGCGCCAGGTCGTGGATGAACGACGTGTCGTTGAGCGAGATGCCCGAGGACTGGAGGGCCGTCGGATCCTGGGAAGTGATTGCCGTGATGACGGCGGCGTTCGTCGAACCCGCGACATTCACCGCCGGATCCTGGATCGCCTGTTGGAACGCAGGCGTCTGCGCGGCGGCCTTGAACGCTTCGGCGATCTTGGTCTGGACGTTGCTGAACAGCAGCGAGAGGAACACGGCCGTGCCGAGCGATCCGCCGATCTGACGGAAGAACATCACGGAGGCCGTGCCCGCGCCATTGTCGCGAGGGGAAAGCGAATTCTGAACGGCGAGCATGAGCGGCTGCATCAGGCCGCCCAAACCACCGCCGAAGATCACTGCGGCGCCGAAGACCTTGTACAACGGGCTGTCGTACTGGATTCGCGACAGGAGAAGGACGCCCGTCAGCATGAGGAACACGCCCCCGACCGGGATCCACTTGTAGTGGCCGGTCTTGCGGATGATGCGGGTCGCGATGATGGCGACGATCATGATGCCGACGGTGAAGGGGAGCATCGCGAGGCCAGCCCGCGTCGGGCTCATGCCGCGGGAGATCTGGAGGTACAGGGGGATTCCGGCGAGGCCGCCGAACATGGCGAAGCCCATGATGAAGTTGACGAAGGTGGAGACCGCGACGGTGTGGTTCTTGAACATTCGCAGGGGTAGAAGCGCGTCGTCGCCCGCCGCGCGCTCGGCGGCGTAGAACAGCGAGAAGCCCACCACGGAGGTGGTGAACAGTGCGAGCGATGTTGGGCTGGTCCAGCCCCACCCATTGCCGCGTTCGAGCACGGTCAGTAGTGGGATGATGCCGAGCGTGAGCGCGGCAACGCCCCACCAGTCGACGCGTTGTTGACCACGCCCCATGTGGTGGACGTGGAGGACGCGAACGATCAGAAAGAGCGCGATGGCGCCGAGCGGGACGTTGATGAGGAAGATCCAGCGCCAGCCAGCAACGCCAAGGATGGAGGCTCGCGCCGGCGAAGAAGCCGCCGATGACCGGGCCGAGGACCGACGAGACACCCCACACCCCGAAGAAGGCCGCCTGGTACTTGGTGCGTTCGCGCGGGGAAAGGATGTCGCCGAGGATCATGATGGCAAGCGCCATGAGGCCGCCCGCGCCGGCGCCCTGGACGCCGCGGTAGGCGGCGAGCTCGTACATCGACGTGGCGGTGGCGCTGAGGGCGGATCCGAGGATGAACAGGCCGAGCGCGGTCAAGTAGAGCGGCTTGCGCCCGAACATGTCCGAGAGCTTGCCGTAGAGGGGGGTCGAGATGGTCGCGGCAATCATGTACGCCGTCGTCACCCACGCCTGGAGGGTCAGGCCGTGAAGGTCGTCGCCGATGGTGCGGATGGCCGTGGCCACCACCATCTGGTCGAGCGCGGCCAGGAACATGCCGACCATGAGGCCCAGCACGATGAGGTTGATCTGGCGCCGCGTCGGCGCCACGAATGCCTTGGTCATGAAAGATCCTTGCTGGGTCTACGCGGACCCTAGTTCGCGGGGGTTCACTCACCTCAACCGTGCGGGCCGGGCCAGTATTCCCCAGTGTAGAACCGACCTGCGACGCGCCCGGCACCGAACGACGGGTGCGGTCGGGAGGAGGGCGGGACCGCCCGGATCGGCTGGCGCGCTGGTGGTCCCCCCCGCCCGACACCGCCAAGAAGGGGACCACCGTGACCAACAAGTACCAGAAGAACACGCCGAAGACGAGTGCCGGACCGGGGCTCGCCGTACCGGATGAAGTGACGGTAGCGATGAGCGAGATCGCCGATGACATGCGTGAGGGCCTGCTCGCGTAGGCCGGTGAGCAGATCGGTGACCACGGTCGTGTTCTCGGTGCTGGCATGACTCCCATCCTTCTGGGGAATCAGACCGTCCACTGAACCCGCGCCGATACACTTCACTAGGATTCGAGGTGACGCGAGAGAATCCGGCGCGCGACCGGCACACGACGAATGAGGCTACTGATGCTGCAGGCGCGGTCGTCAATCGTGAGGCTTTCGCGCTCGCGTGCGGCGCGGATTGGCGCGGCCGCCGGAGCGGGCGTGGCCGCCGCCGCTTGGGCGATGCTCGGGTTTGGCGTGTGGCCGCTGATCCTGCTTGCGACGACCTTCACCTTTCGTGCCCTGCGCTCGCGCGTCGGCTGGGAGCTCGCGATTTCCGGCTCCGTCGTCGTCGCGCTCGCCGTCCCCCTTGTGACGCTCACCATCTCCGAGTTGCTCCACTTCCCCACGCACGGCTCGTTGACGCTCGCATGGGTCGCGGTGACCCTGGGGTCCGGATGGGCTACGGTCCGGGCAATCGGTCGTCCTACCCTTGGCCGCGGACCGGGCGCGGCCACGTTTGTGGCGATGAACGCCGGCGGGATTGTCTGGTGGTTTGTGCTCGCCTGGGCGCGACTTTTCGGGGCGTCGGGCGCGACGGCATGGGCGATGCAGGGTGACGCTCCAAACTACCTCAACAAAGCGCGTCGCATCGCCGAGGGCCACGGTGTTGCGGGCTCCGGTGTCGCGCGCCTGGCTCAGGTACACCTCGCGCAAAGCATCGGCACGAACGGTGCAGATGGCGCGGCGGGCGCACTTGCCGGGGACATCGGGGCCCTCGCGCTGACGTGGGCGGTCTATATCGCGCTGATGTCTCTTGGATTCGGCGCACTCGCCTGGGCCATCGTGACGCGATTTCGCGGTGCCAGCCCGGGACTCGTCCTGGTGGCGACGATCGTAGCCTCGTTGTTTGCACTGTCGTGGTTCGTC
Source organism: uncultured Actinomycetota bacterium (assembly GCA_963830335.1). Taxonomy (GTDB): domain Bacteria; phylum Actinomycetota; class Actinomycetes; order Actinomycetales; family Demequinaceae; genus JAFGBM01. Next base: position 112,538 of record CAWHLX010000003.1, on the reverse strand, counting down.
TCCGGCATTGCCGTCGAGGCTGGATTCCTCAATGCGCCGCTTGCCATCGTCGTCGTCACCGCCACCCTGATCGCGGTCCTGGGCGCGAAACAGCATCCGACCTTCGCGACCGGCCTCCTCCTCGCGCTTGTCATCCTCGCGATTTCGACCTGGGGTCCGCTCGCCGCCGCTCCCGCGTTCTCTGCGGCCCAGGTCGCGCCGCAAGCCCTCCGCCGCGGGAGTGCGCGTTGGGCCATGGCGGTCGCGGCGGGAGGCCTCGCTGCGTACCTTGTGTGGCATCGCGCGGCGATTCTGTGGGCCCTGCGGGTGACGCTTACCGAACCGGGGAGCATGGAGCGCCTCCCGATGAAGATGCTGCCCATCACGGTGGTGGTGGTCGCGGTGCTTGCCCTCGTCGCCGCCAGGCGTGTTGCACGGAGCGATCTGACGGCCCTCGTTGCTCCCGCCGTAGGACTTGTGGTGGCTCTCCTCGTGGCGGTTGCGCTGGCCGGGAACTTGTGGGAGTGGCCCTACTACCCCCGCAAGTGCGCGTGGTTGGCGACCGCAAGCTTAGTGGTCCCGGTTCTGGCGCTGGCGTTTGGTTGGGTGGGCGCGCTCGTCACCGAGCCAAGGATGCGACGGGCTACCCTGGGCGCGCTCGTCGGACTCGTCGCGCTCGGATGGACCCTTACGTATTTTGAACAAGGGCCGCACCTGGGCGACTTGGCGAGGTCGCCGGTCGTCGAGGTGGTTGACGGATCATTCGGAGACCCCGAACGAGAACTCGTGGGGGACGACGGGCTCATCTCGGATGACGAATCGGTTCAGATACTTCGGCGATCAGGCCTGCCCTACCTTCAGGAGTGGTTGGTAGACAGCTGGGTCCTTCGCCTGAGGGATCCTTCGACGCACAACGACCGACCCATACGACGCCTCGCCTACGGCCTCAAGCAGGACGACATCCCTCAACTGTGCGCGATCCCCGCGATCGTCGGCGCTCACGTCATTGTTCACACGAGCGACGCGGGGCTCGCCGCAGAAGTCGCGGCCCACTGCGGGACTATCGACGCCTCTTTCGTCGTCGACCGGTAGTTCAAACCCCGCGAGCGAGTTCGGGACCGAATGTTGCTCGACGGGTGCGCATCGCTCCGTGGCCTCGCGTCCGTCGCGCGCTAGGTATGGTGCCCAGACAGGTTGTTCAATCTGGTGATGGGTGTGGCCTTGACCCCGTTTGGTGGACGCCGCCCGCCGCGAGGGTGTGGCGGGGACGGCGTTGACGGAGTCGGAGCGGGTCGAGTTGACGCGGTTGCGGCGAGAGGTCAACGAGTTGAAGACGGATTTGGCGTTTCGAGAAGAAGCGTCGCTCTTCTTCGCCCAGGAAGCGTCGGATAGGAATGGGAAGCGTTCGAGTTGATGGTGGTGGAGAGGAGCAACGTCACGGTGGTGCGGATGGCTCGACTGTTGGAGGTGTCCCGCGCCGTAGGTGCGGCTCGGTGGCGGGCGGGGCCGCGCGGATAGGCTGGCGACATGACCGCGGCGGCGCTCGTGACCCTCACCGGCATCGTTCGTGACCTCGCGGTCGCGCTCACGGTGGGGGGCTTCTTGCTCATCGCGATCGTCGTTCCCCCGGCCAGCCGAGCGGCCGCACGCGCCTCCTCCCTCGCCCGAGCCGCGTCGGCCGTGTGGGCGGTGTCCACCGTCGCCTTCTGCGTGGCGTCATACTCCTCGATCGCGGGTCGATCGCCTTCGGAACCGTCCTTCGGTGCGGAGGCGTGGGCGTTTCTCACGGGAATCGCGCTCGGCCAGACGTACCTCCAGGTCGCGATCGCCGCGGTCCTCACCTCGATCGTCGCCGGCCTCGTGCGAACGCCCACCCAGGCGGCGTGGGCCCTCGCCCCGGCCGCCTGGGCGCTCGCGGCCCAGGCACTCGCCGGCCACGCCGCCGGGGCAACGGATCACAACCTCGCGATTTCGGCGATGTTCCTTCACCTAGCCGCCTCGGCGGCGTGGCTCGGGGTCATCGCCGGGCTCGCGGTTGTCCGCGGCGGCCTCGGAGACGCTACCAAGGACGTCGTGCGGCGGGGATCGCGGATTGCGGGGTGGGCCGCGATGATGATCCTCGCCTCCGGGATCGGCAACGCTTGGCTTCGGTTGTCCGCCCCGTCGGACTTATGGACGACCGCGTACGGGCGCCTCCTCTCGGTGAAGATCGCGCTCTTTGGACTCGTGGTGGCGCTCGCGGCCATGTATCGACGCTTCTACCTCCCGCGCCTGACGAACGACGAGGTTCGCGCGCGTTTTTGGAGGGTGCTCGGCGTGGACATCGGCGCGCTCGTGGCGATCGTCGTCGTCGCGGTCGTGCTCGCTGGTTCGGCGCCCCCGGTCCCGATCCTTCCTACGGGAACGCCGTCGCCGGCGTACCTGCTCACGGGATACGCGTTGCCACCCGCGCCGACGGCGATCGAGTGGGCGCTTCAGTGGCGCCTCGAGATGATCACGGCTTTCGCCCTCGCCTCGGCGCTCGTGGTGTACCTCCGCTGGGTCGCGAGGCTCCGCCGCCGCGGCGATCGATGGCCGTGGTCGAGAACGGCGTTCTGGATCTCCGGGCTCGCGATTCTTGCCTGGGTCACCCAAGGCGCTCCGGCCGTCTATGGTTTGGTGAGTTTTTCTGGTCACATGGTCGAGCACATGTTTCTTGTGATCGTCGTTCCTGTGCCGCTCGTCCTCGGCGCTCCGGTGACGCTCGCGCTCCGGGCTCTTCCTTCCAGGAGCGACGGCTCGCGCGGGCCCCGAGAGTGGCTCCGGGCCTTCATTGAATCTCGGCCTCTTCAACTCCTCGCCAACCCCATCGTCGCTGCTGTCAACTTTGCCGGCTCGATGTTCGTCTTCTACTACACGGGGGTCTTCGATTGGGTGCTTCACAACCACGTCGGCCACATCTGGATGGCCTTTCACTTCGTGGCCGTCGGCTACTTCTTTGTCAACGCCCTCGTAGGCGTGGACCCGGGACCCAGGCGTCCCGCCTATCCGCTTCGCATGGTGCTGTTGTTCGCGACCATGGCGTTCCACGCCTTCTTCGGCATCGCCCTGATGAGTTCGACGGCGCTGCTCGTGCCCCGATGGTTTGGCCTGATGGGGCGACCGTGGAGCCCCGACGCGCTTCTGGACCAGCAGGTCGGAGGCGAGCTGGCATGGGGAATCGGTGAGATTCCCGTGCTACTCCTCGCGATTGGCGTGGCAATGGCGTGGCGCTCGGCCGACGAGAGGGTCGCGGAGCGCACGGATCGCCAGGCGGAGCGCGATCACGACGCCGAACTGGAGAGCTACAACGCCATGCTGGCGGGCCTCGACGGGGACCGCCGCTAGCGTCCCTCTCCACAGATTTTGTCCACAGGCATGTGGAGAACTGGGGGTCGAACGGGGGTGACGGTGGAGAACCCTGTGGGGAAAGAGTGGATAAAAAAACCCTCATGATTCCGCTTGCGGTGACACCCGGAGAGGACTAGACCTATCCGTATCGGGATCGGCCAGCACCATCGAGGAACCGGGCAACTGGGACCTCAGGTCGAGGCGGATCTCGGGTTATCCGGACAACGGCGATCCACGTCGCGGCTCCGCCCCTCGGGGCGAGGCCAAGAACTGTGGGTGACGGCACAGGGGTTGACGGGCCCGGATGATGGACCGAGAGGTTGCTCCGCAAGGGGCAACGCCGCATCGTCAATCGCGGCAGTCGTGGCGCCGGGCAACTGGCGTGTCGAGAACTCGAGGTCGTGGCAAGGCCCCTCGGACACTTGCTCCGAGGGGCCTTCGCCATGTCCCCTCGGCTCGCGCCTCGGGATACTCCTACGCTATGCGCTGGCGGTGCGCCCGGTCCGGAGCGACACGCCGCCGATAGGCGCGTCCGTCCGCCGCCGCCCCGAGCCCGTCCGAATCGCTCTGCGCGCCGTGCCGCGCGGCCGGGTTCAGCGTCCCGAGCACGCGTGCCGGTCCGCGCGCTCGCGGGATCAAAGCTCGTCGGCCAACGCCGCGCCTGCCTGCGCGGGTAGCATCGTGCCAAGTGCGAAGAGGAGGCAGGGATGACGACTCCGCCGCCCGGGCACGGCGAGGAGGGTCAGAGCCCCGCGCCGCCGTTGCCCAAGGTGCCGACTGAGTCCGACGCGCCCTCGGGTCCGGAGGCTGGCGCTTCCCCGCCCGTAGCTGTGCCGCACTCGATCTTTGCCCCGGTACGCGCGGGTGTATCGGTGCCCGCGCCCCCCATGGACGCGCCCGTGGAAGAAACGGGCGGTTCCTCGGATCGCCCCCAAGACCCGGTTGCGGGCGCGAGGCCCTCCCCGTCCCCGACCGACGCCGCAGTCCCTGCCCCGACGCGACTCCCTTCCGCGCCGTCGTCCCCACCGCAGGTCCCGCCGTCGGCCCCACCGCAGGTCCCGCCGTCGTCCCCGCCGCAGGTCCCGCCGTCGTCCCCGCCGCAGGTCCCGCCGTCGGTCGGCTCATCGCCTTCGGCGATTCCCACACCATTGCCGTGGGCTCGGGTCTCGGATGCGCCGCCGCAGCCCGTTGCACCGGCGCCCCCGCTGTCCCCGCCGCAGCCCGTTGCGCCGGTGCTCCCCGTGGCGCCCCCGCAGCCCGTTGCGCCGGTGCTCCCCGTGGCGCCCCCGCTGTCCCCGCCGCAGCCCCCGCTTCCGGTGCAGCCGTCCCCGCTCGCGGTCACGACGCCCTCGCTTCCCACGACTGCGGCCCCGCTTTCGGCGCCATCGGCTTCAGCGCCCCCGCCGTTGGCGCCTCGCTCCGCCGCGCCGTCTCCCCCTCCCGTGACGCCACCGTCTTCGGTGCCGTCGTCGCCCTTGAAACGCCAGCCGTTGACTCCCCGCCCGGCCGACGCGGAACCGTCGGACGGACCCCCGCCGACCGCGGCGATCTTCGGGGGACCGGGCGCACCGGATTCGGAGCGCGAGTTGGCCGGCGACGAGCCGGCAGGAACCGGCAAGAACTGGATGGGTCTCTGGGCATTCATCGCGAGCCTGATCGGCGCCGGCGTCGTCGGGATCGTCCTGGGCCACCTTGGGCTCCGCGCGGTACGTCGGCGCGAAGCGACGAACCGCGGACTTGCTCTTGCGGGAACCGTGGTGGGCTACGCGAGCGTGGTGATCATCAGCGGCGGGCTTGTCGCGGCGGGGGTGATCCCGGGCATTGCGGCGCTTCGAGGGTCCGGTTCCTCCCCTGGAGTGACGATCACGCCCGTCGCCGCCTCCGATGCCTACATCGTCGATTCGACGCTGACCGCGGCCGACCGCTGGTTCGGCCTAGCGCTCGGAGATTGTGTTCTCGCCTTCGACACCACGACGGATCCGAGCGACCCGACCATCGAGAAGCCCGAGGTCGTGCCGTGCACCGACGCGCACTATGGCGAGGTCTACGCGATCGCCAGTATCGAGGGTGACGCTCCTCCCGACGACGCGACCTTCCGTCTCCAGAGTCGTGAAGTGTGCGCTGGCCCGCTCTTCTCCAGTTACGTCGGGGTGAGCGCCTACGCGGACTCGTCGCTGTACTACGACGTTCTCTACCCGGCGCAGCGCTCGTGGGAGAACGGGACCCATCAGATGGTGTGTCTCCTTGTGGAAAGTGGCGAGTCGACCACGGGGTCCCTCAGGGGATCGGGCAAGTAGGAGGCTAGGAATGGGCACGAAGTCGCACGGCGACGAGAACGACCCCTTTGCGAATCCCGGCGGGCGCTCGTCCTGGAGTGGGACGGCGCAGCCGCCGCCCCCGGGTCCGCCGCTTCCTCCCGGGTCACCTGGCGGGACGGCGGGGCCCCCAGTTGCGCCGGCTCCGATCCCGCCCGCGCCGCCTACCTCCGCCGCGCCGGCGCCCGTCGCGGTTCCTCCCGGCGCGTATGGTTCCCCGCCGCCCGCGGGGGGCCAGATGTACCCACCCCCGCCCCCCGCGGGCAACTGGGGGGCGTCGAGCGCGAAGAACTGGATGGGGATCACGTCGCTCGTGCTCGGCCTCACCTGCATCGGGGCGGGGCTTCTTGGAGTCATCTTCGGGCACATGGGCCTCGCGGCATGTAGGAGAGGCGAGGCCAACAACAGGGGACTCGCCCTCGCGGGCGTGATCGTCAACTACTCGATGATCGCCCTGGGCCTGATGGGAATCGTGATTGCCGCGGTGACGGGAGGAGATGCGGGGCGGCCGACCACTCCCACCCACACCTCCGGTTTCGCGACGCAGAATGCCGAACCGACGCCGACCTCGGCCGTCGACGTCACGGAGGGCCACCCTCTCGACACGTCCCTTGCTATCTCCCGGTATTGGTACGACCTGACGGTGGGCGACTGCGTCTCCGACTTCTACGCCGCGGAGCCGGATGCGAACGGCGACCACCCGTTCACTGACCCGACCGTCGTTCCCTGTTCGGAGCCGCACTACGGAGAGGTCTTCGCGCTCGCACTCATCGGCGGCACTGAGGCCCCGAGCGAAGCCGTCTTCCAGGCTCATATCGCGCAGTTGTGCGAGGGACCGGCGTTTGCCAACTACGTGGGCGTGTCCGACTACTACGCGTCGTCGCTCTACCACGATGTGCTCTACCCGAACCCGGCCGCATGGAAGGACGGGGGCCACGAGATGGTGTGCGTCGTTGTCGAAGAGAGCGGCTCGACGGTGGGTTCGCTCAGGGGAAGCGGGCTCTAGGCCTGGCCTGCCTCACGGGGCACACTCAATCGCAGATAGGCACGTTGACGCCCACGAGTTGGATCGCGGACGACGCGGGGTCGGAGCCGTCGCCGAAGTACGAGACGCCGCTGGCCTCGACGTAGAGCATGTCAATGCTTGCCATGTACTGCGGCGCTGTCGCCCCGGGAAGCGCGAGCGCGTCCGAGAGCGGCTGATAGGGGGTGACGCCGGACGCGACCACGACATGTGCGGGAAGCGCGCCTCCCTTCGGCTGGATGTGCCAGCCCCAGAGCGCACCGTCAGCGGTGTTCACGGACAGGGCACCCCACTGGTACGCGTCGAGGTTGCCGGGCCCGCACTCGACGTTGTTCCACACTTGCTCCCCAGGCCCGAGGAGGGCCTCAAGCGCGGCCTGCGGATTCGCGGTGCCCATGACGACGGAGCCGACGCCGGCGGCACTGAGCACGATGTCCTGCGGCTGCGGCGGTGGTGCGGGCGTGGGCGCGGGGGCAGGAGTGGTGGCAGGCGTGGGCGTCGGCGCCTGCGTCGGGGACGACGCGGGGGTGACGGTGGCGCTCGGGGTCACAGAAGAACTGGTCGGGGAAGGCGGGGGGGTGCAGGCGGTCAGCGCGATAAGACTCAATGCGAGCGCCGCTGCGGCTCCCAGGGTGCGGACAGTGAACGTGGCGCGGTGCGGCACGGGGACCTCCCAGTATTCGGTTGCGGAGCTGGCTGACCTGCAGATCATCCAGTCGTACACCTTCCCGGTCGCGGTGGGCAAGGGGCGCGCCACCGGCCTCGCGACCGGAGCGGGTGACGGGAATCGAACCCGCGCTATCAGCTTGGGAAGCTGAAGTTCTGCCATTGAACTACACCCGCGCGCCGAGGCCGTATTTGCGGCATCGAGCGGTACCTAGCATAGTGGGAATGACGTGAGGGGCGACGATGGCGAAGTTCGGTCTGGGCCGACAGCGGCCTCACGACTGCGCCGCACACGGCCCGTTGACCCCTGAGGACGTTCTGGGCAAACTCTTCCGCGTCCATAAGCTCGCCGTTGGGTACGACCCGGAGGAGGTCGACGACTTCCTCGACGCCGTGGCTGCGGCGATGGCCGGTTTCACTCAACCGATCACTGCCTGGGACATTCGGCAACACGAGTTCGTCAACAAGAAGCGCTACGGGGCATTCAGCCCTGACGACGTGGACGAGTTCCTGGAGTGCATCGCCCGGACGCTCGAGGGCTCGACTGGGCCCCCGCCGCTCATCGAAGGTTAAGTGAGTCGGAGCGAGAACTCGGCGGTCACCGTCTGGCCAGCCGGAATCGAGAACACGCCCGTGTCCTTGATCCCCTTGGCGAAGAGGGTGAATCCGTCGTTCGCATTCGTCACGGCCTCCACGGCGAAGAAGGGCTTGCCCGGGGGAATGTAGAACACCGTGTGCTCAAAGATCGGATCGGCCTCGATCACGACGGACAGCGCGCCGGGGTACTCGATGGTCGCGACCGTCGAACCCTTGCGACCACGCTGACACGTATCGATGAGGGGCTCCCCGAGCCCCCGCATCTTCGTGAAGTCCGACACGGCGGCGATCGGGCCGGCGGCCTTGTCGGGCATGCAGTTGTCGAGCACGTATTCCTGGGTCGCCTCGATCTGCAACTGGACCGCTCCGCCGAGGGCGGCACCGTCGGGTCCGAGCAACTGGCGGACGAAGTACGGATGGTGCCCGAGACCCGCGGGGAACTCGACCTCGTCGACGTTCGTCAGCGACATGCGGCACGCGAGGCGCGGGCCGTCGAGGAAGTACTCCTGGCGCGCGACGAAGTCCCATGGCCAGTTGACGCCGTAGTAGCCGCGCGCATCGAACTCAACGACGACACGGTCATCGGCGGCCTCGATGACCTCCCAGGGGTATTCGAGGCCCGTGCCGTGCATGCTGAAGTCGGCCGTGCCCGCCCAACGGCGGAGCTGGTACACGTCCCCACCCCACAGCAGCGAGCCGTGCCGGATCCGATTCGACCACGGGACGAGGGGGTAGGAGGCGGAGTCCCAGAAGGAGCCGAGCATGTCGTCCGGCGTCGGCCGGAGAACGTCGACCCAAGCGTCGCCGGTGCGCGCCTGACCAAATGCGACGCTGCCGCCCGTCTCGGGAGTGAGGCCCACGCGCCAGTGGGAGTTCGCGATGGTGAGAACGTCGATCATGGTCCCATTGTGGCGTGAGTCGCGGCGAGGATCTGCCCGCCACGCGAGGGCGCACCGTCGACGTTGCCGCGTCGGTTCTCGCCGCTGGAGGTGGCGCCCTCCTAGGCCTGGGTCGCGGTGTCCTCGATCTCCTGCTGACCGATGCGAAGCGACGCCTCCTCGCGTACGGCCTGCTCCGCGGACGCGCTGGCACGGCCGCTCGGGGACGTCACGCGAAGTCGCGGGCGATGCAGGTGGTAGGTGACGCCGAGCTCCCAGTGGCGGATCGACCACGCGGTGGCCCCCAGGGCGACAAGAAGCGAGGCGATGGCACCGACGCCGATCGACCACCGGGCGCCGAACGCCTCGCCGATCCACCCGACGATCGGGGAGCCGATGGGCGTCGCGCCAACGAAGACCATCATGTAGAGCGCCATGACGCGCCCGCGCATGGCGGGCTCCGTGGTCACCTGGATGGTCGCGTTCGCGGCGGTCATCATGGTGAGCGCCGCAAGGCCGACGGGCACGCACGAGACCGCGTACAGCAAATAGGTGGGCATGAACGTCATGACGCCCGTGGCGACGGCGAAGCCGAACGCGGCCCCGATCACGAGGCGGACGCCGGGGTTCTTGCGTCGGGCGGCGAGCAGCGCACCGGAGAGCGAGCCGATGGCGATGACCGAGCCGAGGATTCCGTACTCGCTCGGCCCCTTATCGAACACGGTCCGTGCCATGAGCGCGGTCGTGAGCTGGAAGTTGAGGCCGAAGGTCGAGACGACGCAGACGATCACCATGATCACCACGATGTCCGCCCGGCCCCGAACATAACTGAGGGCCTCCCGAATCTGGCCGGTGGATCGCTTGGCCCGAGCGGGGTCGGAGAGTTCGCCGGCGCGCATGGCGAGGATCGCCGCGATGGTCGCCGCGAACGTCAGTCCGTTGGTCAGGAAGACCCATCCCGTCCCCACCCACGCGATCATCAGGCCAGCGACGCCGGGGCCAATGAGCCGCGCGGTGTTGAACGACGCGCTGTTGAGTCCGACCGCATTTGGAAGCGACGTCGGAGGCACGAGGGCGGCGACAAAGGTCTGGCGCGCCGGAGCGTCGAGCGCGCTCGCGCACCCGAGGAGCCCGGCGAAGACATAGACGTGCCAGAGCTCGACGTGACCGAAGACGACCAGGAGCCCGAGCCCGAGCGCGAGGAGGCCCATCGAGGCCTGGGTGGCGACGAGCAGCTTGCGCTGATTGACCCGATCGGCGAGCAACCCCGCCCACGGGGACAGCAGGAGCGCGGGGAGAAACTGCAGTCCGGTGACGATCCCGACCGCGACGCCGGAGTTGTGCGTGAGCACGGTCAGGACGAGCCAGTCCTGCGCGACGCGTTGCATCCATGTCCCGATGTTCGAGAACATCGCGCCGAAGAACCACAGTCGGTAGTTGTAGAAGCGCAGGGACGCGAAGGTGGTCCTCATGCGCGGGCGATCGTGACGCCCGCTCGCCAGCGCGCGGTCATGTCACTACCGTACTTCGGTCCGGCCCAGGCAATCACGCACGATGCGACTGCCCGCACGCCGAGGGCACCCGACCGCTACTGTGGTGGCACCGAACGGACGGGGGATGAAATGCGGGATGACACGAGTTTCGGCATCGAGCCAAAGGACGGCAAGCCGCGCGGGTGGAGAGCGAAGGCGATCAAGGCCACCGAGACCGCGCCAGTCGTTCCGCCGGTGCCCCGGGTGAGCGCGTCGGCGTCCTCCCCTCAACCGCGGTCGACGCCGACGGTGCCAGTTGCCCCGGCGACGCAGGCGGGGCCCCCGTTCGCCGACTCTCCGCCTTCCGTTCCGCGCGCGACGCCGGCGAACGAGACCGGTCCGCTCGGAACGTGGTTCAAGAGAATGCCCTTCTTCCTTGCGATCATGGCCCTGCCCATATTCGGGGTCATCTACGGAATCGCGACGCTGAAGGCTGCGAAGCGGGGGGAGTCCGTCAACAAGGCGGGTGCGGTGGCCTGGCTCGTCGTCAGCGGACTCGTCATCGTCGCCGCGGCCGGGGGAATCGTCTTCGCCGTCCTCCGGCCTGGAGAGGCCCGGGCTGCAGGCGACGTCGCCGTAGGGGAGTGCCTACTTCCCAACGGCTTGACGGACGATTCGCCCGACCTGGTTTCTGAACTGAGGGCGATTGACTGTGCCGAGCCGCACTTTGGTCAGGTGTTCTATCGCGGAACGTTGCCGTCGGGCCCGTATCCCGGAAACAGCGCGCTCATGTCCACCGTCGACGCGGCATGCACGGCCCAAGCGACGCGCGTGACGCTTGGCGCCGACGACCCCGATGGTTATCTTCAGTACCTGGCCCCGACCCAGGAGGGTTGGAGCAATGGCGACCGCGGCTACACCTGCCTCGTCACGGCATCCGGCGAGGATCGATTCGTCGGTTCGGTGGTCGCGCCGTAGGACGCGTGGCGGCCCGTGCGGGAGGCAGAGACGGTCCCAACTACGCGCGGGACGCCGCCACGGTGTGCGAGGCGCGGACCCCGAAGGTGAGCAAGTACCCGATGATCCAGAACTCGCCGATCGACGGGAGCGTGGTCAGGACGCCGGCTACGGCGCCCGGGGCCGAAGGCCACGCGTACGCGGTGAAGGCGCTCAGGACGTAGCAGCCGCCGCCGACGACGAGGATCCACCCGAGGGCGCGGGGCATGTACCCCGACTCCAGGACGAGGGTTCCCATGGGGATGAGCCAGAGCCCGAAGAACAGCGCCCCGACGCCCCACGCGGACGTGCGGAGATCGTAGAGCATGCCGACGCGCTCCACGTCGCCGCCGGCGACGGCCAGATCGAGTGCGGTCGCGGTGAAGACGACCCCGATAAGTCCGACGATCGCGTTGACAAACCCGAACGCGGCGAGCGAGCCCGCAGCGAACGAGTTGACGGCGCGGAAGAGCCGGAAGAACCACAGCGCGACGAGCGTCTGGGTGACGACGATCGCCATGTCGGCGACGATGCCGACGCGGGCGAGCGCCTCGTGGTCAACGAGGTTCGCGGCGGTCGCGGACGCGTCGCCGGCGACGTACAGCTCGCCGAGGACGAAGATCTGGCCGATCACGCCTCCGATGGCGAGGCCGAGGTACCAAAGTCCGGTGGTCCGGGCGGTCTTCTTCAAGTCGGTCATTGCAGTCTCCTGTTTCGTATTTGTGGGTGGTGATCGCGGCGTTTCTGCCGCGCGGGACTAGACGGTGATGACGACCTTGCCGCTGACGTGGCCGGTCTCCAGATGCCTCATCGCGTCCACGGTGCGGTCGAGCGGGTACGTGGTGTCAATGACGGAGCGGACCTTGCCCTCCTCGATCAGTGCGGTGATCTCTGGCAGGACGGCCCTGTAGGCCCGAGCCGTGACGGGCGTAACCCGCTGCGGGACGAAGACGGAGAGCAGCTTCGCGCCGAGCATCGGGCCGCCGGGACCGAGGAGCTTGCCGCGGCCGCCACCAGCAAAGGCGAAGGTCCCGCGACGCTTCAGGGCGTGCCGCGAGCGGAGGAACGGCTGGCTGTACTGCGTCTCGATGAACAGGTCGTAGCGCTTGCCGAGCCGCGAGTAGTCCTCGCGCGTGTAGTCGACGACGGAGTCGGCTCCGAGCATCTGGACCATGGCGACGTTGCGGGTGCTGCACACGGCGGTCACCTCGGACGCGCCGAGCGCCTTGGCGAGTTGGACCGCGAAGATCCCGATTCCTCCGGAGGCGCCGTTGACGATCACGGATTGCCCGGCCTTGAATCGCCCCGTCCGGAGCGAGGCCATCGCCGTGATCGCGCCCATGGGAACGGCGGCGGCCTCCTCAAAGGTCGCGTTCGCGGGCATCGGGGCCACGCGATCGGCGGGAACGGCAGCGTACTCGGCGAAGGAGCCGAGTTCGACCCCTCCGTAGACACGATCTCCAACCTGGAATCCGGTGACACTCGAGCCGACCTCCGCGATCTCGCCGGCGAAGTCGGCGCCGAGCCGCTGAGATTCCTTGGGCCTCTCGACGCCCGGCATGACGCGAATCATCCACGGGTCGCCGCGGTAGTAGTGCCAGTCGTACGGATTGACGCCTGCGGCGCGGACGCGAACCAGCACCTCTCCGACGCCCGGGCGCGGCTTGGGGATCTCGCGGACCTCGAGCACGTCCTCGGGGGCTCCGTAGCGGTCCCAGACAACCGCCCTCATGGTCTCGGTCGCGGTCTTCGTGGTCTCTGCGGTGGTATTCACGGTGACTCCTTGCGGTGATCTTGGGTGTGGTCGGTCGAGCCCGGGTCGCCCCGGAGCTTGCTGGCGGTGGGTGGAGTGCGGGTTTGCTAGTTCGAGGACTCCTCGGGGTACTGGAAGACGTCGTCGAGCGGGACCCCGAACGCGCGTGCAATCTGGAACGCCATCTCGAGCGAGGGCGAGTACCGTCCCTGCTCGATCGCGATGATGGTTTGCCGGGTGACGCCGACGCGCTCGGCGAGATCCGCCTGCGTCATCTCGCTCGCCGCAAAACGTAGTTGGCGAATCGAGTTGGTGACCTGCGTGGGCTTGCCCGCCATGGCTAGAAGCCCCTCCGGTAGGCCCGGAGCTTCGCGATCGCGCCGTAGACCCCGGCGAGGACGCCAGCGAGGAACATCGTGCTCGCGATCCAGAAGGGGTCCACGCGGAACATGCACAGCACGATGACGGCGAGCGTTCCCACGCCGGTGGCCGGCAGGCCCGCGAGGTTGCCCAGTCGTTCGATCTCCTTGTCCCGGAGGTCGCCCTCCTCGAGGTCGGGCTCGTTGCCGCGCGCCGCGGCCGCGACGGCCGAGCCGATGGCCGAGGCGATGGTCCCGACGATGATTCCCGCGACGACGACGCCCATGGCCCAGATCATGGGGACGATCCAGCTGATCTCCGCGACCGGAGTATTGGCCAGACGGGGAAGCACGGTCGCGAAGTAGACGATCGCGACGAGCGGCATGACGACGAGTTGTACCCAGACCGAGCGTTCGGTGACGGTCATGACGGGATTCCTTCGCGGTAGGCGGCCACGCGGCCGGCGCTGGAGACGAGCGACGCGAACCAACTTCCGAGGAAGAGGTTCTGGGCGACCCAGAAGGGCTCGACGTTCAGCGCAAGCAGCACGATTGAGACCGCGACGGTCAGGCCGACCAGGCCTCCGTTGATGGAATCCCCGAAACGCTGGATTTCCTTGTCCCTGACGTCCTCGACCGGGCCCTTGTGGAGCAGCCGCGCGGTGCCGTAGCCGATGCCGTAGAGGGCGCCGCCGATCGCGACGACCAGGAGCATCGGACCCTGCCACGCGACCTTGGTGACGGAGACGTCGTCGGTGAAGATGCGGGTGAGAATGATCCCGAGATACGCGAGCATGGAGAGGACGCTGAGCGCGAGGCCCGCATACTGGACGCCCTCCGTGAAGGAGATCTCCTCCGCTGTCGGCTCGTTGTTGGCCACGGCTAGATTCCCTTCCGGTAGGCCACGGCCTTGACCGCGACGGTGACGAGGGCGGTGAGGACGTAGGCGACGTAGATGGCGTTGGCGATCCAGAAGGTGCTGGCGTCGCGCATCGCGAGGACGAAGGGTCCTACGACGAGGACCGAGAAGACGATGAAGCCGATGGCGTCGCCGCGGCGGCGGATGTCGCGATCGCGCTGGTCGAGCTTGTCGGCGTCGGCCGGGTTCGAGGCGCGGACGATCATGCCGCCGACGATGTTGACGAGGACGCCCGCGCCGATCGCCCAGAGCAGGGTGCGGACGTAGGCGATGTCCGCCACGGTTCCGGCGTCGCCGATCCTGGCCGCGAGCCACACAAGGTAGGTCGCGGGGACGACGAGCGAGGCGAACCCGTAGGCCCACTGGCTCTTCTCTTCGAATGTCATGTCCCCTCCGATGTCAAGAATTGCTTACATCGAAGAATGTAAGGCAGACCCGACATCGTGTCAAGTGTTGTTTACATCAGAATTTCGACGCGATGTGGGGCTCCGCCTCACAAGGCGCAGGAAGGGGCTACTGGGCTCGCAGCCAGGTCAACACGGCAAGAACGCGACGGTGGCCGTCCATGTCCGCGGGAAGGTCCAACTTCGCGAAGATGCTGGAGATGTGCTTCTCGATGGCGCCGTCACTGAGGAACAGCGCCGACCCGATCGCGGCATTGGTGCGGCCCTCGGCCATGAGGGTCAGCACCTCGCGTTCGCGCGCAGTCAGGCGTTCGAGCGGACCGTTCGCGCGGCTCTGGTGGACCAACTGCTGCGCGATCTCGGGGTCAAGGATGGTGCCCCCCGCCGCGACCGTCTCGAGGGCACGCGCGAACGTGCCGAGGTCGCCGACGCGGTCCTTGAGTAGATACCCGACCCCGCCAGCGCCGTCGGCGAGAAGTTCCTCGGCGTAGGCGCGGTCCGCGTGCTGGCTCAGGAGGAGCACGGGCAGGCCAGGGTGCGACAGCCGAAGGGCGAGGGCGGCTCTCAGGCCGTCGTCCTGGTTGCGGGGCGGCATACGGATGTCGGTGACCACGACGTCGGGCGCCTTCGCCGCGACGGCCGCGAGCAAGTCGGGCGCGCTCGCGACGGAGGCAATCACCTCGTGGCCCATCTCGGCGACGAGTCGAACGAGGCCCTCGCGGATGAGTGCGGCGTCGTCGGCGATGATGATCCGCACGCGTTCCTCCGCTCTACTTGAGTGGAAGCGTGACCTCCACCGCCGTCCCGCCGCCCTCGGCGTCGGATACCGCGAGAGTACCGCCGGCGCCCTCGATGCGTTCGGCAAGCCCGGCGAGTCCGTGCCCCTTCGCCTGGTGCGCCCCGCCCTTGCCGTCGTCCTTGATGGTGACGGCGAGCGCGTCCTTGCGGACGACGACGGCCACGCTGGCGGAACGGGCGCCCGCGTGTTTGGCGACGTTGGCGAGGGCCTCGGCGACGGTGAAGTACGCGGCGGTCTCGACGCCGAGCGTCAACTTGGTCGTCCCGCTCCAGGTCACCGCGACCGGAACGGTGGAGCGATCCGCGAGCGATTCGATCGCGGCGCGCAGACCCCGCTCGGCGAGCAGGGGCGGGGCGATCCCGCGCGTGAGAGCGCGAAGTTCGGCGAGCGCCTCGGCAGTGAGGGCGTTCGCCGACGCGAGGAGTTCCTGAGCCTTCTCGGGCTTGGACGCGAGGGCCCGTTGCGCCGCCGAGATCTCCATCGAGAGACGGACGAGGCGTTGCTGGGGTCCGTCGTGCAGGTCGCGCTCGAGCCGACGTAGCGAGGTGGCCTCGGCGGCCGCGGCCGCGGAGCGCGCGTCTTCGAGCCGACCCACGCGCTCGGCGAGCTCATCCTCAGTGCGCGCGATCGAGGAGGAGGTCTCCGAGCTGGACGTGTACGAGCGTGAGGCCGCGGAACACCCAGGGCATCGACGCGGCGAACACGAGGCCAAGCGCGATCTGTCCGATCGCGGTCTGGGACCATTCGAGCCACGTCGGGATGCCCGTCGTGTCGGAGTCTTCCGGAAGCCAGCGACTCCAGAACCAGGATGTCAGGCCGGCGAGCGCAATGCTGAGCCAGGTGATGGCTAGGGACCAGGTGATGATCGCCGGGACGATTCCGACGAGCGCGTGAATCACGTCGCGCCAGGCCTGCGGGGACCGGAGCATGCTGAAGAAGCGACGCAAGCGCGAATCGCTCGGCTCCAATGGCGCGTAGTTGGCGTGCCGTTCGCGGCCGTCGACCCAGCGCAGGCGCAGGCGTTCGAGGGTGGCGAAGCCGCGCGCGGTCCAAAGCGTGATGACCGCGAGGGGAATGCCGATCCAGACGACGAGGGTGCCGAGGGACGCGCTGAGAAGCGAGACCACGGTCGCGAACGCAAGCACGGTCGCGGGGAGGCCGAGGAGCAGGTAGGCGGTGTCTCGACGGAGTTGGCCGAGGACGCGGCGTGCCGATCGCGACGCTCGGCGATTGGGCTCGGTGGCCAGGATGGTCGCGGTCATGATTCCTCCACGGTAGTTGTTCCTGCTGGTGTGGTCCCAGCCAATCGCGTCTCTCTCCGCGGGGCATGCCGGGAGTCCCCCGACGTGGGTGGGGCTACCCCCCCAACTCGGGTGGGGGCTGCCCCAACGCCGTGTGAGCCGGAGCACGACTTGACTTCGGGATCCACCGGCCACAAACTATAACCAAATGGTTATAGAACAGACCGACGCCTCCGCGGTGGACCTCGTCTTCCGTGCGCTCGCGGACGCGACCCGCCGGGACATCGTGGCCCGCACCATGGTGGGCGGGCAATCGGTATCGACCCTCGCCGCGCACTACTCGATGTCGTTCCCGGCCGTCCACAAGCACGTCGCGGTTCTCGAGAGGGCCGGGCTCGTGACCAAGGAGCGAGACGGCCGCGAGCAGGTCGTACGGGCGCGCGTCGACGAGGTGCGGAAGGCGTCGAGGCTTCTCGACGAACTCGCGGGCCTCTGGGTCTCCCGGTTCGATCGCCTCGGCGAGGTAGTCGCCGAGCCTCAGGAAGGAGAGGGTTGATGACCGTAGTAGACGTCCGCAAGGACCTTGGGGCGGCGACGCTCACGTTTGTCGCCGAGTTCGACGCGCCGCCCGAGCGGGTGTGGCGGGTCTGGGAGGACCCGCGCCAGCTCGAGCGCTGGTGGGGTCCGCCCACGTGGCCGGCGACCTACACAGAGCACGACTTCGCGGCCGGCGGGACGTCCCGGTATCACATGACCGGGCCCGACGGTACGCAGGCCCACGGCTGGCTGCGTTTCACGCGCATCGAGCGGCCGGGGCTGATTGAGTTTGAAGACGGCTTCGCCGACAGTGACGGCGTCACCAACGACGACCTTCCGGTGACGGCGGTACGCGTGAACATCGAACCGCACGGCGGAGGCACACGCATGACCCTTGCGGCGACCTACCTCAGTACCGAGGCGATGCAGATGGTGCTGGACATGGGCATGGAGGAGGGCATGAAGGGCGCGCTCGGGCAGATCGACGCGCTGCTCGCCGGGTAGCGCTACGCGCGCGGGGGAGCGGATTCGGCAAGCAGGCGCCGAATGCGCCGCGCGCCGTAAACGTTCTGTTCGGGCAGGCGTGACTCGACCGCGTCGCGGAACTCCGGCCAGCGATCGCCGACGAACGGCGCGACCCTTTCGGCGCGGAGGGGCACGTAGTGCCATCCGCACGCGCGAAGGTGCGCGAACACGAAGTCGAGCGCGGCTCGGTCTCCGGTTGCGGCGAGCGCGCCGACCCCGTGGTCCTGGGTGATCACGGAACCGGCGGCCACCGCGCGCGTCAGGGCAACGACGTGCGGTCTCACCGCCTCGGGCCGCTTCTTCGACACCCCGTGAAGAATGGTCGCCGCTCCCCAGACGACGCGGTTGTTCTTGCTCGCGAGGAGGGCCGCGATCGTGGCCGTGTGCGGGGCGACCTGAGCGGGATCCAGTTCGGCCAGTCTCTGCAGGGCCGCCGCGGCATCGCTGGCGATGACGGCGGGCCCCGACGCGAACGCCTCGACGAGTTCCGCAACGGCGCGAGGGTTGGGGTCGTCGGCGAGGTCCTCGGCGACGCGAAAGTTCGGACCCTCGTCCCGCTGGCCGAGGGAGGATGCGAGCTTGTCGACGATCCCCACTCGGCCAGCCTAGGACCGAAGGCGCGTTAGTGGCCGACAGCCGCCGTGCCACCCCTCCCGGCAGGGAGCCTCGTCCCGAAGAGCGCCGCGAGAACCAGGAACGCCGCGCCGGTCCATACGGCCGGGATCGCGGCATCGGTGTAGCCGGTCGGCGTGAACTCGCCCCCTGACGCCGTGAACACGGCCGTGAGGATCGCGATTCCCAGGGCGACGCCGACCTCTCGCAGCGTCGAGTTCGTCCCCGACGCCTTCGCCTGGTCCTCGTCGCGCATGTTTGCGAGGACGGCCGTCGCCGACGGGGCGAACACCAGGCCCATGCCGACGCCCGCGAGCACGAAGGCGGGGACGAAGCTCGGGTACGACGCCGTCGGCGACATGACGAGGGCGATCCACGCGAGCCCGGACGCCTGGAACACCAGTCCCGTGACGATGAGCGCGCGGGTCCCGACGCGGGGGGCGATCAGGCCGCTGAGCGGTGCGACGATGAGCGGCGCCATGGTCCACGGCATCGTCAACACGCCCGCGTGAAGCGGCGAGTACCCCTGAACCACCTGAAGGAATTGGATCAGGATGAAGACGGCACCGAACATCCCGAGGGTAAACGTGATGCCGACGGCGTTCGCGGCGCTGAAGCTCCGGTCCCGGAAGAGGCGGAGGGGCAGCAGGGGATCCTTCGCGCGCCCCTCCCACCACAGGAACGCGAGCAGAAGCGCGATGCCGCCGACGAGCCCGCCGAGAACCTCCGCGCTCGTCCATCCCGCGTCGTTGCCCCTGACGATTCCGAAGACGACTCCGAACACGCCAAGCGCCGCGAGCGCAAGGCCGACGAGGTCGAGCCGAACGGGGTCGCCGAAGGCCTCGTTCAGCGCCCGGTAGATCAGCGGGATCGCGACGAGGCCGACGGGGACGTTGAGCCAGAAGATCGCGTGCCACGTGAAACCTTCGACCACGGCACCGCCGATGAGCGGGCCGAGCGCGACTCCGAGGCCAGCGACGCCGCCCCACACGCCGATCGCGAGTATGCGGAACTTCTTGGGAACCGAGCCCGCAAGGATCGCGAGCGACAGCGGCATGAGCGACGCCGCGCCCAGGCCCTGGAGCACGCGGGCGGCGATGAGGGTATCGGGCGACGTGCTGAGCGCGCAGAGCGCAGAGGCGGCCGAGAAGACCGCGATGCCGATCACGAAGATTCTGCGCCTGCCGAACCGGTCGCCGAGCGCGACGGCCATGAGGATGAGGCTCGCGAACGCGAGCGAGTAGGCATTGATGAACCATTGGAGGTCCTCGACGCTCGCGCCGAGTTCGCGCTGGAGAACGGGCAGCGCGTTGGTGACGACGAGGTTGTCGAGCGTCGCCATGAACATCGGCAGTGAGGCCGCGAGGATGATGAGCCAGACGGGGGTCCGCCGCGACTCGCTTGGCGGGTCCTTGACGAGAGTGTCGACGACGGTTCGAGGTGTGGCGGTCACGTTCGGTTCCCTCCCGGAAGGTGGTAATCAGTTGATAACTATGTGCGAGAGTAGTTATCAATTGATAACATGTCAACATGAGCCAGATATCCGCTGTGCGCCTCACCGGCGACGAACGCCGTGAGTCGATCCTTGAGGCCGCGACTGTGGTGTTCGGGGAGCGCGGGTACCACGGAGCGACGACCGACGCCATCGCGTCGGCCGCGGGCATCTCCCAGGCCTACGTGGTGCGGATGTTCGGCTCAAAGGAGGAGCTCTTCATCGCCGCGGGGGGCCGCGCCGTCGAGCGCCTCCTCGACGGCTTCCACGCCGCGATTGCGACCTTCACGCCCGAGACGACGCTCGAGCAGCGCAAGATCGCGCTCGCGGCCGTCTACTCCAACCTCGTCGCAGACCGCGGACTTCTGCTCACCCTTATGCACTTCTACGGCCTCGGTCACGACCCGGTCCTCGGACCGCTTGGGCGTGCGAGCTACCTCCGCGTTTTCAAGGTCGTCCGCGACGAGGCGGGCATCCCGGCCAAAGAGGCGACGCAGTTCTTCGCCAAGGGGATGCTCATCAACGTGCTCGTCGCGCTTCGCATACCCGAGTTCGTCGAAGACGACGATGCTGCGCGCGACCTGCTCACGTGCACCTTCGAGGGCAAGGAAGACCAACTGATCGCCCTCTGCAGCACGCAGCCTCGACTTGGGAGCTCGCGCCGCGGCTAGCAGCTAGCGTCCGAGCCGAACGACCGTCGCGTCAAGGGCGCGCGCCTCAGCGCGGTCGTGCGTGATGATCAGAACGGTGCGTCCGGCCGCGCGCTCCTTCACGTATGCGAGGACGAGGGGCTTGGCGTCGACGTCGATCCCGGTGAAGGGCTCGTCGAGCACGATGAAGTCCGCCTCGACGATCATCGCGCGGGCGATCGCGACACGGCGCCGCTGGCCACCGGAGAGGTCGCGCACGGGCTTGGTCTGTGCCTCGCCGAAAAGCCCGACGCGCGCGAGCTCGTCGTCGACGCGGTGCCAGTCCGCGTGGGGCAGGACGAGCCGGAGGTTCTCGATCGCGCTCAGATGCCCGCACAGGCGGTCCTCCTGGAACGCCGCCGAGCACCGCAACCCGTCGGGCCCGTCGACCACGCCGGAATCGGGGGCGTCGAGCCCGAGCAGGAGCCGCGCCGCCGTCGTCTTCCCCGACGCGTTGGGTCCCATAAGCGCCGTGACGCGTCCGCCGCCGAGGGTGAGATCGAGCCCGTCGAGAACCACCTCGTCGTCAAACCGTCGCGTGACGCCGCGCAGCGCAATCTCGCCGGGAGTGGAGCCGAGGTGCGCGCTCACGACGCACCCCCGGCGGCGAACCGCGCCTGGGCCCGGCGGAGCCCCCACAGCACGACGGCCTCGCCCGCGACGCTCAGCGCGATGATGACGATCGTCCACGCGAAGAGGTCTGCGGACTCGAGGAAGAGCTTCGCCTCGTACAGCTTCTCGCCGATACTCCCCCGCGCGACGCCGATCACCTCGGCCGCGACGCCGCTCTTCCACGCGAGCCCGACGCCCGTGCGGCAGGCCGCGGCGAAGAAGGGAAGCACGGCGGGGACGTCGATCGCCCGGACTCGGCGCAGCCACGGGATTCGAAAGACGGTAGCGACCTCGAGGAGCGCGCGTTCGCGGTTGCGGATCCCGGCGAGGATGTTCGCATACATGACGGGCAGGACCATGAGGAAGCTCGTGTAGGCCGCGAGGCGGCTCGCGTCCGTCCACAGCAGCAGCAGGATGATGAAGCTCACGACCGGGGCGCTCCGGATCGTCGCGATCAGCGGGGCCGCCAGGGCGTCAGCGACGCGCGACGCGGACGAGAGCGCCGCGAGGAGGCCGCCGACGATCGCGGCGCCGGTGAAGCCGATGACGATCCGCAGCAGGGATGTCGCGACCGTCCCCCAGAATCCGCCGGTGAC
Source organism: uncultured Actinomycetota bacterium (assembly GCA_963830335.1). Taxonomy (GTDB): domain Bacteria; phylum Actinomycetota; class Actinomycetes; order Actinomycetales; family Demequinaceae; genus JAFGBM01. The sequence goes on along the minus strand of CAWHLX010000003.1, from coordinate 90,704 downwards.
GGCGAGTTCGCCCAGGCGCAGGACGACGGCGCCGGGGGAGGCCAGAAGAAAGTCGCGGTGGATGACCATCGCGACGACCTGCCAGACAACGATCCAGAACGCGGCGGCGAGAAGCGCGGGACCGTATCTCCGCGCCGCTCGTCGAGCCGGCGTTCTAGCCGCCGTAGTAGAAGTCATCTCCAGGGAGGCTACCCCCGACGGACTTCGGATCGGCGCCAAAGAGGACGGCGAGGTATCCGCCGAGCGTCGCCTTCATCTCCGCGCCGGTGATGTCGACGATGTTGCAGAAGGGGATCGCGGCCACGGCGACCTCGGGGCTCGGGACGATTCCCGCGGCCACGATGAGCGGAGCGGCGTCGGCCGGGTTGTCGTTGGTGAACGCCGTGGACGCCTGGTAGTCCTTCATGAACTGGGCCACGGCGTCGGGGTGCTCGGCGGCGAAGGCGTTCCGAATGATCACGACCCCCGTCACCAACTGGGAATCCGTGTTCACCTTCGCCCACTCCGTCGTGAGGTCCAGGGCCGTGCGCGCGCCAGGAACCTTGGTCTCGACGATCGTGACGTAGGGCTGGGGCAGGACGCCAACGGCGCCGGGCTCGGCGGCGAGCGCCGCGGTCACCTCGGTGGCCTCGCTCTTGAATTCGACGGTGACGTCGACGCCGGGTGTGAGGCCGTTCTGCGCGAGCAGGTAGTTGAGGACGTATTCGGGCGAGGCGCCCTTGCCGGTGCTGTAGATCGTCCGACCCTTGAGGTCGGCGAAGCTGTGGATCGTGTCTCCCACCTCGACGATGTCGAGCACGCCGAGGGTGTTCACGGCGGCAACCGAGACCTGAGCATCGGTGCCCTTCGTCTTGGCGTAGAGCACGGCGGCGAGGTTCGCGGGGATCAGGGCGATGTCGAGCTTGCCCTGGACGACGAGCGGGATGACCTCGTCGGGCGTGCCGTAGATGGTGGCCTGGTAGTCCTCGGCCGCCGTGCCCTTGGACGCGTCGTCGATGAGCTTCACGAGGCCCATCGTGGTCGGGCCCTTGAGCGACGCGATGTTGACGGTCATCGGGACTACGGGGGCGGTGACCGAGGACGTGGGCGAGGTCGAGGCCGACGCCGTCGGCTCGGACGGGTTCGTTCCGCACGCCGCGAGGAGAGCGACGAGGAGCCCGGCGCTGGTAGCGGCAAGGGTTCGCCTCATGGGACATCGACCTTTCGTGGGGTTGCGGCGGGTCTCCGGCGACCAGCGTCTCATCGCAGGTTAGGCGTGCCTACCCGCAGCGATGTCGGACCTCGGTCCTAGGGGACTGACGTCCCGGGCGGGGCGGCCGGATCGGCGTCGCCGCCCATTACCATCTTGTCCACCCTGCTCCGGCCCGACGCCGGTACGGCCCGCGTCAGCGGGTTTCGACGTCGTGAAGAGCCCTGCAGAGGTCCGCAGGCGCATCGGGCCTCACCGGACAGTTCGCCTCGGTCGACGAGGTCGCTCACCGGTCGCGAGAACCTGACGATGATCGGCGAACTCCTCAACCTGCGGCGCTCCGACGTCAAGGCGCGCGGCGCCGAACTGCTCGAGTGGTTCGACCTGACCGAGGCGGCGATCGCCCCGTCAACACCTACTCCGGCGGCATGCGAAGGCGCCTCGACCTCGCGGCATCGCTCACTGGCCAGCCGGAGATCGTGTTCCTCTACGAGCCCACCACGGGCCTCGACCCCGCGAAGCGGGAGGACATGTGGGAGGTGGTCCGCACCATCGTGGACCGCGAGCCTCCGTGCTGCTCACCACGCAGTACCTCGAGGAGGCCGACGCGCTCTCGGACGACATCGTCGTCATCGACCACGGCCGCGTGATCCGCCAGGACAGCCGCCGCCGGCATGGCGTCGGCCGGCGGCTCTCCGAACACGGCGCGCAGGTCCCGCGGGGTGCACGGGGTGTTGGTGGGCCACGCCCGCGAGATCCGGTCCAGTCGGAACCATCGGCCCTCGTCCCTGAGCTGGCACCACGCGAGCACGCCCCAGGCGCCGCTCGTGCGCACGTAGGCCATCGGCTCGATCGTGCGGCGCGTGCGCCTGCCCTCCGAGCTCGTGTAATCGATGGTGACGGCCACCTGGCGCCGGAGGGCGTCGTCGATGATCGTGGCGCCCGGCGGGCGGTCGACGTCGGGGTCCGAGCGCATCCACACGCGGCTCGCGGCGTCGGTGGCCATGGCGCGTTGCTCGGGGGTCATCGCCGCGACCATCTTCGCGAGGACGGAGCGGCCCTCGGCCGCGTAGGGCATCTGCGGCTGCGACGCGAGCGCGATCACCACCGCGGCCGCCTCGCCCGCGGTGAGGGGAAGGGGGGCGAGATGGGATTCGGGAAGCACCTGGTACCCGCCGCCGCGCCCCTCGAAGGAGACGAGGGGGATGCCCGACGCGAACAGCGCCGCCATGTCGCGCTTGATGGTGCGTTGCGAGACGCCGAACACCCCGGCGAGTTGGGCGGTGGTTCGGCCGCGGCTCCCGGCGCCGCGAAGGTCCTCGGCGATGGCGAGAAGACGTTCGCTGCGATTCACGCGACCAACCTACAAACGGTGACACTACGGTGTCAACCGAGCGCCGTACCTTGGGGCTATCACCTCACGAGATAGGTCCCTCATGACTCACGGAGTTCTCTTCCACTCGGGCCTCGGCCTCACGCAGCACGTCCTCGACTTCGCCGACGTGCTCCGCGCCGACGGCCACGACGTCACCACGCCCGATCTCTACGATGGCGAGGTGTTCGACAACCTCGCGGACGGCGTCGCGAAGCGCGACGCCATCGGCATCCCCGAGCTTTCCCGCCGCGCTGCGGCGGCGGTAGAGGACCTGCCCCACGACATGGTCTACCTCGGGTTCTCCCTGGGCGCGGCGTCGGCGCAGGCGCTCGCGTTCACGCGTCCGGGGGCGCTCGGGGCGGTGCTGATGCACGCGTGCCTGCCGCCGGCGATGCTGGGAATCGAGGCCTGGCCGGAAGCGCTCAAGGCGCAGATCCACTGGGCCGAGGCCGATCCGTGGATGGACGCGACCGCCGCCGACGCGCTCGCCGACCTCGCCCCTGCGGGAGCCTGCGAGCGATTCACGTATCCAGGTGGGGCCCACCTGTTCGGGTTCGACGGGTACGAGGACTTCGACGCGGAGTCCGCGGCCCTGATGACTCTGCGCGTTCGCGAGTTCATGGCGGAGCGGGCATGAAGACCGAAGTCAAGAAGCTAGACCTCAAGAAGACCCTCCCGTCGTACGCGGCGGCGAGCGGGCGGTACGACATCGTCGAGATCCCGCCGCTGCGCTACCTCGCGATGGACGCCGAGGGCGCGCCGGAGGATCGCCCCATTTGGGGAGGCCGTCGGGACCGTCTTCGCCCTCGCCTACGCCGTGAAGTTCGCGTCCAAGCGCGAGCTCGGCCGCGACTATGTGGTCCCTCCGCTCGAGGCGCTGTGGTGGGCGGACGACCCGGCGTCGTTCAGCAGGGCGGACGGACGGGGCGAGTGGCGCTCCACCGCCCTGATCCTGCTTCCCGAGTGGATCACGGACGCGATGGTCGCGGCCGCGCGGGAGGCGTGCGCGGCCAAGGTGGCGCCCGAAGCGCTGGCCAGGGCGCGCGTCGAGACGCTCGCGGAGGGCACGTGCGGCCAGACGCTGTACCTCGGCCCGTTCGCGGGCGAGGGGCCGACGATCGCCGCGCTGCACCGCACCATCGCCGACGCGGGGCTCACCCTTGCGGGCAGGCACCACGAGATCTACCTCAGCGACATGAGGCGCACCGCGCCGGAGAGGCTCCGCACGATCGTCAGGCAGCCCGCCGTACGCTGAGGCTCGTGGCGGTCAAGCAAACCCGGCGGGCGCGCGCGGCGCGGAGGCGCAAGCGCCGCATGGACGCCGCGGACAACGACCTCACCGCCGCGCAGTGGGCGGCCATCCAGGCGGCGTGGGGCGGCTGCGCCTACTGCGGCAGGGCCGACGGCGCCATGCAGAAGGACTGCGTGCTCCCCCTCTCCCGGGGCGGCCGCTACACGCTCACCAACGTCGTCCCGGCGTGCCGGTCGTGCAACGCGAGCAAGTGCAACGAGGAAGTGACGCACTGGCTCCGCCGCAAGCGGCTCGATGAGCCCGCGTTCCTGTTGAGGTTCTACGAGATCCGCACCGCGCTCGGCGCGCAAATCGCCGAGGCGCCCGCGGACGATCGCTCGTACGCTTGAGGCATGACAAATCCTCCGACCCGGCCGGCCCCCAAGGTCCAGGGCCCGGCGTCGTACTTCCCGTCGATCGAGAAGAAGTACGGGCGCCCCGTCTCCGAGTGGCTCGCTCTCATCGCGGCGCGTCCGGAGGAGAAGCACATGGAGACCGTGGAGTGGCTCAAGAAGGAGCACGGCCTTGGCCACGGGCACGCGAACGCGCTCGTCGCCCACTCGCGGGGGTCCAAGTCCCGCGGCGGCGGCTGGTAGGTTTCCGCGTATGAGCACCCTCCCCCAGATCACGCGCGGCATCGGCGGCGAGCCCGTCGTCGACTTCACTGACGCCGCCAAGCCCGACGGCCTGGTCGTCGACGTCCTGGAGCCGGGCGACGGCGCGCCCGTGGCCTCGGGCCAGTCCATCACCGTGCATTACACCGGCTGGCTGTGGGACGGGGCCAAGTTCGACTCGTCCTGGGACCGCGGCGAGCCCATCTCCTTCGTCATCGCCCGCGGCTCGCTCATCGACGGCTGGGTCGACGGCCTGGTGGGCCAGCCCGTCGGGTCCAAGGTGCTGTTGGTGGTCCCGCCCGAGGCAGGCTACGGCGCTCGGGGCACCGGTCCCGATCCCCGGCGGCGCGACGCTCGTGTTCGCCGTGGACGTGATCGCCGCCGACTAGCGTCGCGCGCAGGCTTCCCGGACGTCGGCGGCGCGGGTTACGATTCTCGATACCTCGCGCCACCGGGGCCCTCGCGGGCTCCCACCCTCGCACGCCGCTTGTTGAAAGGCACCACCCATGGCGGACGTCCGTCCTGCCCCCGTGATCACCGCCCCGGAGATCTCCGCCCCGGAGCCGTCCGCGGAGGATCGCCGCCGCGACAACCTCGTGATCTGGGTGCTGCTCGTCGCCGCGTTCACGGTCATCCTCAACGAGACCGTCATGGGCGTCGCCATCCCGCACCTGATGACCGACCTCAACATCACGGCGGTCTCGGCGCAGTGGCTGACCACCGCATTCCTGCTGACCATGTCCGTCGTCATCCCGATCACGGGCTACCTGCTGCAGCGCTTCCCGACCCGCGCCGTCTTCCTCACGGCGATGTCGCTCTTCAGCACCGGCACCCTGCTCGCGGCGCTCTCCACCGGCTTCCCGATGCTGCTCATGGCGCGCGTCGTCCAGGCGTCCGGCACGGCCATCATGATCCCGCTCTTAATGACAACCGTGATGACGCTCGTTCCCGCCGCCGAGCGGGGGCGGCGGATGGGCAACATCACCATTGTGATCGCGCTCGCGCCGGCGCTCGGGCCGACGATCTCGGGCACCATCCTCAACTACGCCGGCTGGCGGTTCCTGTTCTGGTTCGTGCTGCCCGTCGCGCTCGCGGCGCTCATCTTCGGCGCGGTCCGCATCACCAACGTGGGCGAGCGGACCGCGGGCGCGCTCGACCTGTGGTCGGTGCCGCTTGTGGCGCTCGGGTTCGGCGACGTCGTCTTCGGCCTGAGCAAGTTCGGCGACGACCCCGCGACGCGCGACAACCGCCTCATGTACGCGACGCTTGGCGTCGGCGCGGTGGCGCTCGGCGCGTTCGTGTGGCGGCAGCTCGTCATGCAGCGCACGGACCGCGCGCTGCTGGACCTGCGCACGTTCCGCAGCCGAGTCTTCACGCTCTCGATCATCCTGTTCGTGATCGCCATGGCCGCGCTGTTCGGCTCCATCATCCTGCTCCCGCTGTTTGCGCAGGGGGTGCTCGGGTTGTCGGTGCTCCAGACGGGATTGCTGTTGCTCCCGGGCGGGCTGGTGTTCGGGCTCATGGGGCCCGTGGTCGGACGCTGGTACGACCGGGTGGGTCCGCGGCCGCTGGTGGTTCCCGGCGCCGCTCTCATCGCGATCTCGATGTGGGCGATCGTTCCCTTCATGTCCGAGAGCACGCCGTGGGGTGTGCTCCTCGCATTCCACGTGGTGCTGAGCGCGGGACTCTCGCTGCTCTTCACCTCGCTGTTCTCGGCGAGCCTCGGGTCGTTGCCGCCGCACCTGTACTCGCACGGGTCCGCGACCCTCGCGACCGTCCAGCAGGTGTCGGGCGCGGCGGGCACCGCGGCGCTCGTGTCGACCATGTCCGCCGTCGCGCTCTCGCGCGTGGCGGACGGTGCGTCCCAGGCGGCAGGCCTGGCCGGAGGGATCCAGGTGGCGTTCTTCGTCTCGGCGGCGCTCGCTACGGTGGGCTTTGCGCTGACGTGGTTGGTTCCGCGCCAGGCGCCGGCTTGAGCGTGGGCCCGCCGCGGCCCCGAACTCCTCGCTCCGGCGCTAGGCTTGCGGACGTGTGGGTGCCAAGCCGGAGCGCGTCGCCTTTGGCGAGGGTTTCCGGGCGCGCGTTCAGCGCGGAGACCGCCTTGGCGCCCCCGGTTCGACGCTGGCTGGAACGAACCGGAAGTTCCTGTGTCGCCGAGGAAGTTGTCACAGGGGCCGGCATTGTCGACTTGATAGGCGGAGTCGGGAGCCGGCGGAGGTTGCGGAACCGGCTTCGAATTGCGCCCGGACTCCCCGACGGTCGACACCTCGCGGTACTTGAGTACTGTCAATCCCCGAGGACCGCTGCCGAACTGGCGCAGTTCGACTCGAGGGGCTTTCCGGGGGTCAAAAAGCGCGTGCTTGACGGACTCGTCGCAGGTGGCCTGGTCGCGCGAAGTGGCGACACCTATCGGGCCCGGCGACACGTGAATGATCCCTTTGAACGGCTGATCGCGGTCGAGTTGAAGCTTGCCGATGGCGGGCAGGCGTTGCGGCAAGCGTACGGATACTTGTCGTTTGCGGACTCCGTGTATGTTGCCCTCCCGGAGGCCAGATGCACCGAGGAGCTCGCCGCGGAGGCTCGTGTTCTGGGCATTGGCTTGATCGCGGTTCGCAGGACCGAGGCTTTCGCTCTGGTGGAAGCTCCGAGTCGTCGCGCGGTAGCTCCCGGTCGTCGGCGGCGTGCAAGTGAATCGGTCTTGCGTTCCCTCAGCGTGCCGAGTCTCCGGCGGGCGGGCTCGCCGGTTGTCGCCTATGCCAGTGCTGCTGTCCAGCTTTCGAGGTAATTGGGACGCTCGCTTGCGCGCGCGGACTGGGGAAGACTCCTGTAGATCCCCGTGGCGGTGGCGATCCACTCGGCCATGATGCCGCTGCGGGCGCCCGGTGAAGCCGCGGCTACAGCGTTGAGTTGTGCACGCTGTGCGCGCAGGTTGTGTTGGAGAAGCAGGACGCGTTCTTCCTTCGAAAGCGAATCCAAGTCGGGATTCCGGCTGAGTAGCGCAGCTGCCTCGGGTGTCTCCAAAGTCATAGCCTCCGCATGCCCGGCGCTCCAAACCACGTACTGGTCAACGGTGATCAGGTTCAGAAGCTGAGGGACGTAGACGCGATCCTTCGGCCGTCCTGAGTCCCCCGGAGGGGCCTCCGGATGGACGGGCCCGTTCATGAGCTTCGCGGACACGCCTGTGCTCCATCCGTGCGCGCCAAGTGCGACAAGAACGAGTCCGCTGACGTCGCGGCTCCCGACAATGACCCGTGAGCCGGCCTCTCGGAGTGTGTTGAACACATCGGCGTAGCCAGTCAATACACCTGCGGAGCTGAGCGGTGCGAAAGACGCCTGGGCGGTGCGCACGAGCAAGTAGATCGTTCGGTCTTCGTGCGTTGTAAGCCTGGCTAGGAGTTCGTCGCGGCGGCTAGAGTCCGAGAGCCATGACTCGTGCACCAGCACTCCGGTCCACACGTCCGCAGTGTCCTGACCGTCCTCGTAGCGTGTCCCCATCAAGACGTCGTACTCAAGTCCGCAATCGACGGACTCGCCAATCCACTCGAGTTGGTCCTGGCCCGCATAGTAGTACGGCGAGATCGCTATGGCCGGGGAGAATTCCATTTGCATGTCGAGCACGGCCGCACACCGAGCACGACGTCCTTCTGCGTTGGGCGCCGACAGCATTGGTTCCGAGCCGTATGGAAGCTTCGCGTAACCTACCGGACGCGCCGCCTCCGCGCTTCGTGCGAAGTACGTCGCGGGATCGATCGCGCTTCGATATCCCCCGCGTTGCGCACCCGCGAGCAAATCGGTCATGCGTGCTTGTTCCTGAGCATCGACGATTATCCCGGCCGGCATGATGTCAGAGAGAAACGCGTCTGTCGCGAAGTTCTTGACATTTCCTATCACTAGGTAGAAGCCCGGTCGCGTGTCGGGAGGATCGGGCTCAGCCAGTGCCGCGGTGACGGCGCTCGCCAGCTCCGCCTCCAACTGTTCTACCTTAAGGAACCGCCGATGCGGCTGCTTGTGCATCATCCGCTCAATAACGGCTGCAACGGCGGGGTGGGTTGCGGGCGCAATCGCGAGGATCGGCTCGGGGTGCTCTGTTGCCGGGGACAACCATCGGTCCATCAAGTTCTCTGCCGCGAACGGCGGTTTGCCTGTTATCAGGTAGTACCCGATTGCGCCCAGAACGAACTGGTCTGAACGCCAGTCTCCCCGTTGCGCGTTCTCCCCGACTTGCTCGGGACTCATCCATCCTGGGGTGCCAGGCGTCGGCAAGACCGTGTACGTCTTGTCGTCGACGTGGCGAGCCAAACCAAGGTCGACGATAGTGGGTTCGTTCGTTGCCGACAGCAGAACGTTACGAGGTCCCAAGTCCCGGTGTGCCGTGTCCTCGCGCCAGATAGCGGCCGCGGCGGCGATCAACTTGGCGAGAATCGCCAGTGCTTCACTTTGCGTCGGCAACGGCAGCACTGTCATGCGACTCGCAAGAGTCACGCCCTCAATCAGATCCATGCGGATCCACCAGTATTCGACTCCGTCGAATTCTTCTATCCCGGTGCCCTGAAAGCGGACGACACCTTTGTGGGACACACGTTGAAGCGCCGCGACTTCCCGCTCCACTCGTGTGCGCTCGACCTTTGCTGGGTCGATCACCTTAAGCGCGAATGGCTGACTGTCCGGTGGAACAATCTTGAAGGTTCGCGCGAAGCCACCGGAACCGATCTTCTCGACAGTGGAGCCAGCGGGCACAATCGCACGCGCGACGGGCTCAAAGTCCCTAGACCTCTCGTCCATGGCGCCTCCGAAGACTCCCACAGAGACACTAGCCGCTCCGCGTGATTAGCGCCTGTTCAAGAGGGACCTACGGATTGACTGGCCGCTGCGTCGCGACCACCTCGCGACGCGAGAGCCCGTCGACGGCGCTCAGCGCCGTGTGCTTGCCCTATTCGACCACGGCGCGAACCGTACGCCGAGCGCTACACGACTAGCACTCGTTCCGGAGCCTCGGCCGGTTGACGCGGATCGCGCGCTTCTTGTCGCGAACGCCGAGGCCGACCCGCGAACCGCTCCGCGTGCTGGCTACGCGCACCGCGTGCGTGGCCTCTCGGCTCACTGCATGGACGTCCGGTCAAGGGCTTCGGGTCTAGGTCGTCTCAACGTCAGCAGGCAGTGGCGTTGGAAACTCGGGTTGGAATGGTGGTCGCACTCGATGGCCTCGGGCGTTTCAGGTCAGGGGGGTCCAGTCGCCAGAAGCACCTCGGGCGGCCGGACCCAAGATCGGAAACGGGTGATCTTCGTGCTGTGCTGCAGTGCCTTCATGCGATGTTGAGGTGAGGGTCATCTCGAACGTTCGAGCACCGACTCGGAGTGTGACCGGGGCATCGCCGCTGTTCTCAATGATCAGAGGCGCGCAACCCGAGTACCCGGGTTCAAGGCTCTCGCCGTCAACGATCGTGAGGGCATAGAGCGGTGCGACGCGGAGAATCTGTACCCTGCCGACCGTATCCGCCGGGACCTTCAAGAACTCCAGGGTCGAAGTGTGGATGCGAGCCCGTGGGGCGAGTTCGACGATCGCACCGAGGCTCGCTTCAACAAGGTCGAGCTGAAGTTCACGGCCGGCGGTCTCGCGATTCTCGTCGGAATGAACTCTCACCATCTGGTTGCTCGCGAAGCGGCGTCCTAGGCGCAATCGAACGGAAGTCCTGCCGTAGGACTCCGGGCGCGGCACGACGATGAATTGATCTGGCCAATCACGTGCTTGACGGGCCCGCAACGCTTCCTGCGAGAGGACCCCGGGAATCCCCGTTGAGTATCCGAGGTTGAGGTCCGGAACGATCGCCACGTCGGTTCGGGCGCGTTCGGCTTCGAGGCACTCTAGCGCGTGAAGCGTCAACGCGTTCATTGCCTCGGCATCGGCGCCTCGAGACAAGGCGAGGCAATGAGCGTTCAAGACGTCGGCGTCGCTTAGTTCCACGATTTCGTTCCCCATCGCCGGCGAGAATGGCACTCCGAGCGCGAGCCAGGTCGCTCCGCGCTCCACGTAGCCCTCTCGATCACGGGCTTGGTACAGGTTCTGCTTCAGTGTGGCTCTGATCAGATCGGCGAGGCGATCGATCACATCCGCAGAAGGTGCTTCGAATTGGGCACCTAGTGCGGTGGCGGGGCCGGGTGCTGTGCTTGCCGCAGAGAGAGTTGCGAGGATCTCGGCCTCGTAGGGGAGCGGCCGGTCGCCTAGGAACCGCCGCATGATCTCGCGGCGAAGGCTCGCAGATGGGTGACTAGTTGTCGACACGTGGTCCGGGGAGCGCAGCCGAAGGAACGTGTCGATTGCAGCAATACCGGCGGCGCCGTAGCACGCGACCGTGAACAAGTCACACGCGATTTCGGTCAACCAACTTTGGGTGGCGTCGAACGACGCCGGAACCGCGTTCCATTGAGAACCGGGCGCACGCTCTGGGGACGCCTTGTTGGCAGAGTCGGAGGTTGCCTTCTTGACAAGATCCCGTAGCCCTGACGCGAAGTCGGGGTGACCTTCGATGAAGACGTGGCCAAGTTCGTGTCCAAGGACGACCGGCCACAGGCGCGGATCGCGGACGTCGATGCTCGGCGTCTTGATAACGACCAGTCGAACTTCAGGCTCCTGCGTCTTCGGGACCGACTTGACGACTATCCCGTCAGTGAGCCATGCCGAGAGGTCGCGCAGGATCGCGTACGTCTCGGTGCCGCCAGCGACTAGGGCTACTTCGATGCCTTCACCCGTGAGTTCCTGCAAGCGCTCCGTGAGCAGGCTGCTCACGATGCTTGGGATCCGAAATGAGGTATCTCCAACCACGTCATTGAACAACTGCACGCGTTCCATGAGGTAGGCGGCCATCGAATCGCTCATGCCGCGTGCATTCGCTTCGCGTGTCGCTTCGTTCAAGGCCAGCTCGAAGTCGTCCGCAAAGCGAGCGAAGATCGTCGCTAGGCGCGCCTGCGGGAGATTCGCAGCCTCACGCGACTTCTGTAGCGCTGTCACACGGAGTCGACGAGTCATCCCGTAGAGCGGTTCCCATTCGCCGGGCTCGTCCTCGATCGTCATGCGGCGAATATAGCGCGCGGCGTCAAGCAATGCCTCCGAGGCGGCATTCAGGGCCGACTCTCGGAGGACGTTAGGCCGGGAAGGTTCTTCAGGGAGCGGGCACCGGCGTTGATCGAGTAGCGCCGGTGCGGCACGATGGTGAAGTGCAGACCGTGGAGATTCTCCTGTGGTGGACCGGTTCATTGCTGCAGCTTTGGGGCCTAGCGCGAGTTGCGCGCGAACTCAAGGGCGCCCAGTTGGTATCGGAGGCGCGACTCGCGAGGCGAGGTCACGCGCGCACGGAACTCGCCGACTTGCGCGAAGAGACAAACCGGGACACCCGTCGCGAACTCGACGGCCGTAGAGTCAAGCACCGGTGGGAGTTCGTTGCGATTGCGGTCGGCCTCGGGCTCAACGCGGTCGGTAGTACACTCGCGACCCTCTGTCCGGCCTCGTAGGAAGGCTTGCGCGGCTCCTGTTGATCGTGCCGCATCTCGCGACTAGCCCATCGCGACGTCGAGCACGGCCCCGTCGTGCGAGCGCCCCAACGGGCACCAGCGCCCCGCGCTTGCCGTCGTCCACCAGGCTCAACAGCCTTCGCCGTCGATCGTCACGCTCGCGACGCCCGTCTCCACGCCGTCGGGGTTGCGTCACGCGGATCGTCAGGCCCATCCCGCGGAAGCGCCGCGTCACCTCGTAGCCGTCCCAGCCGGCGGGCAGGCACGGGTCGATGCGCAGCCCCTCGAGCTCGGGCCGGATGCCCAGGATGTACTGGGTCACGCCCACGTACGACCACGACGCCGTCCCCGTCAGCCACGGGTTGCGCGCCTGCCCGAACCGCGGCGACTCCGGCCCGTGCGTGAACTGGCAGTACACGTACGGCTCCACCTGGTGCACCTCGGCGGAGTCGTTGTACTTGGCGGGCAGGAAGCCCGCGGTAGTACTCGTAGGCGCGGTCGCCGCGGCCCAGGATGCCCTCCGCGACGATGGTCCACGAGTTCGCGTGGCAGAAGATCCCCGCGTTCTCCTTGTAGCCCACGGGGTAGACCAGGAGCTCCAGCCCGACGCCGGGCACGGGGTGCGTGTGGCCGGGCGCGCACAGCGCGACGCCGTGCTCCGTCGAGAGCCGCTCGTGCACCGAGTCCATCGCCGCGACCGCGCGCTCGCGCGGGACCGCCCCGGACATCGCCGCCCACACGTTCGGCTCCAGGTAGATCTTGCCCTCGTCCAGCGCGTCGGACCCCAGCTTGGCGCCCGTCGCGGAGATGCCGCGGATGTACCAGCCGCCGTCCCACGCGGACTCGAGCACCGGCTCAAGCCGCGCCAGCTCCGCCCGCGCCCACGCGGCGTCGTCCGTCCGCGCCCGGTCTGCTCGGCGAGCTCCGCGACGACGCGCATCGCGTTCGCCATGAGGAACGTGGAGAACATGCTCTCGCCGGTGGTCCCGAACCGCAGGGTGTCGTTCCAGTCCGCCTTGAGCCCCTGGACCAGCCCGTTGTTCCCCAGGTGCGCGAGCGAGAACTCGATCGCGCGCCGCAGGTGGTCGAACACCGTCGCCTCGCCGTGGTCGGCGTAGGGCAGCACGGCGTCGAGGAACGCGACGTCCCCGGTCTCGTAGACGAAGTTCGCGACCGTGATGGGAAGCCAGAGCGCGTCGTCCGACCGGTACTCCTCGAGCGAGGGCGTCGCCTCGTGGCCCGGCCGATGCGAGAGCGGCTTGACGAGCGGCATCGCGCCGCCCTCCTCGGTCTGGCCCGTGAGGATCATGCTCGAGGCGCTCGCGGACGGCGTCCGGGATGGCGTGGGTGACCGCGAGCATGTCCTGCACCGTGTCCCGGTAGCCGAGCCCGTCGCGGTCGCCGGCCTCGATCAGCGAGACTCCCCGCGACCAGTTGAACGTCATGTGCGTCTGGTACGCGTGCCAGACGTTGACCATCGAGTTCATCTCCGGCATCGGGCGTGGACACCTGCAGCGGGGCCAGGTAGTCGCGCCACTCGGACCGGATGGCCGCGAGCTCGGCCTCGACGCGCTCCGGCGTCCCGTACTCCGCGAGGATCTCGCGGCCCGGGCGCGCGACGAACGGCTCGCCCAGGTTCTCGGCCGCCGGGTTGCCCGCCTGGTCGTCCCACGCCACGTCGGGGTTTCCGACGCCGAGCATGTAGATGACGTGCCTGGTCTCGCCGGGCGCGAGCTCCAGGCGCGCCTGGAGGGAGGCGCACGCGTTGTCGCCGATCGTCTCGGACCCCGAGCACTCCCCGCGCTCCACGGCGAGGGGCGCCGAGGGGGTTCGGTACGCGCCAAGGAACGCATCCCTGTCCGTGTCGAAGGAGGCGACGGGCGCGCCGGCGAGCCCGAACCAGCACTCCTTGAAGGCGAGGCGCGTCGAGTTCTTCCGGTGGATGATGCCGTCCTTGTACGAGGCGAGGACGATGTACTGCGAGTACTGGAGGTTCTCCAGGTCGTTCTTGTAGTACCAGTCGTTCGCGAACTCCGCGTAGCTGAACGTGCTGATGGTGCGCGGCCGATCGGTCGTGTTCGTCACCTTGACGGACCAGTACTCGAACGCCTGGTCCTTGGGGACGAAGAATGTCGCCTCGGAGCGGATTCCCCGGTACTCCGACATGAAGATCGAGTAGCCGAGCCCGTGGCGGACGGTGCAGGCCTGCTCGGCATCGTTAGGACCGGCGTCGGCGGGGCTGCCCGCCGCCTCCTCAGCCGTCGCAAGCGGCTTGCCCACCGGCTGCCATGACGCGCCCCAGTAGTCGCCGTCGGCGTCGTCGCGGAGGTAGATGTACCGCCCCGGCTGATCCTCCGGGACGCCGTTGAAACGGAAGCGCAGCACGCGTCCCAGCCCGCCGGACTTGAAGAACGAGTAGCCCCCGGCGTTCTGGGTGATGATGCCGCCGTAGAGGCGCGAGCCCAGGTAGTTCGACCACGAGCGGGGGGTGTCGGGGCGCGTGATGACGTACTCGCGGGCTTCGTCGTCGAAGTGTCCGTACTGCATGGCAGGTCCCTCCCGGCGGTGGTGTCGGGACTCAGCCTAGGGCCGATCCGCTCTGGCGTCGAAACGATTCGCGCGTCCCGGCCGACGTCGCTTCACGCCCCGGATTACCCCGCTGGCACCCAGTCGCCGGCGGGCGAGTGGGTCATGGTCGAGACATCGCCAGAACTCGGGTCGTAAATCGAGACGACGGCCCCGCCATCGGCGCCCACCTGCCCGAGCCCCTGGAAGACGACATCACGGCCGGGCACGGAAGCGACGACCCCCCCGGGAATCGCGCCGGTCATGCCCTTGCCGGTGAAAATGCTGACGTCACCGGAGGGCGAGACGGCGACGAGGTCGGAGATGCTCCCGGGGCGCCATGGGCCCACCCCGATCACCTTGTAGCCGACGTAGCCGTAGGCGATCGTGAGCCCCCTCTCCGGCTGAGTGAGATGGGCGGAATCGAGGGCATAGATGTTGACGTCGCCGGCCTTCGTAACGGCGACGAGGTCGGGGGTTCCGTCGAAGTTGATATCGCCGGCGGGGGCGACGAAGGCGTACTCGCTCCAGAACGGTGCCACCGTCGGCAGGGCGTCGGTGCCAGGAATCTTGACGGGCGCCCAGTAGGGGCGCGGAATCGGAAGGTCGGCGGGAACGTCGAGGCTGAGATTGGGAACGTACCTGAGCGACGTGTCGTCGGCCGGGTCCGTGACGACGATCGGCGCAAGGAATCCGGTGCCCGTGGAGGGATGGATGAGGAGCCGTCCGCTGTCGTCCCAGGTGAGAACGTCGGCGAATCCGTTGTGGTCCACGTCGCCCATCACGGCGGCGCTCCTGACGCCGGGGGCGGAGAAACTCACCGTCGACGGCGCCGAGAGCGACGCGATCGAGGTCGGAGTCGGGCGCACCAGGGCGCCCGTCGAGGCGTCGAGGGCCAGGAGGGTCGCGCCATCGCGGTGCCCCCACCCGATGGCGCCCATCGGCGAGGTCCATTGCGTTGCGAGTGCGCGCCACTCGACGAACGCGCCCGTCGGCCCGCCGTCGGCCCCGAGGAGGGTCCGGGTGCGTCCCGAACTCGAGTCGCGCACGAGGAGGTCGGGGACCCCGTCACCGGAGACGTCGCCCATGCGGGCGATCTCGTCGAACGCCCCCCAGCCGCTCCCCACGGTGACGGGGAGGCCGAACCGGCCCGCGCCATCGCCGAACGACATCGCAAGGACGCCGGTGTCCGCGAGGATCATCGCGAGGTCCGGCGCACCGTCGCCGTTGACGTCGCCGGCGGAGCCGATGGCCGCGAGGGGGCCGACGACGGGAGCCGCGAGGGCGGGCTCTCCCACGTGCCCGGTGCCGTCACCGGACTGGACGGCGATGATCCCGAGAGCGGGGTCGCCCACGACGAGGTCCGGGGTCCCGTCACCCGTAACGTCGCCGGGGCTGAGGATGAACGACGGGTCGACCTCGTATGCCACCGTGACCGGCGGGCCGAGCGTGCCGGTGCCGTCGTCGGACATCCGCATCAGGAAGCCGGTCGCGGTTTGACGTGCAAGGACGTCCGCGCCGACCCCGCCCGTGAGGGACGGGCCGGCGGTGACGAGGTCGTAGGAGACGGCAAGATCCGCGACCGCGTCCGCGCCCTGGAAGGGCGCTGCCGGGGCAGTCTGGTACCCCGAGGAGTGGACGATGACCTCGTCGCCGAGGATGGAGGCGGTGTCGGCGGTTCCGTCCCCCGTGACGTCCGTCGTGAAGGGCGCGGCGGGCAAGTGTTGCGCCGCGAGGACCCGCGCTCGAATCTCGGGAAGCAACGCGTAGAGGTACTTCCCGGGGCATGCGGTGCTCGCCTCGGGGATGTCCTTGTGGCCGATGATTCCCGGCCAGACACCCTCGTGGAGCATGAGCCCGTCGGCGGCCGTCCCGTGGAGGGTGAGCTTCCAGGCCAGGAGGGCCACAAGGCTGTCGATGGCAACGGGGGGCACGGGCTCCTCTTGGAAGTTGCCCATGATGCACACCCCGGTCGCGATGGGGTTGAAGGTGTGGGAATGGGCCCCGCGCGCGGCCTGGTCGATACCTCCCGCACGGCCCTCCCAGATCTCGCCATAGCGATCGATGAGGAAGTTGTAGGCGATGTCCCAGAACTCGCGGCCCTGCACGTGGAGGTCCTGGATGGAGCGCAGGATCGCGGGCACGTCCGAGGGAAGGTAGTCGTTCGTCCCGGCGGAGTGGTGAACGACCGCCCCCTGGACCGTCGTCGACTCGAACCATTCCGTTGGGACCTTCGCGCCCCACTCCGCCCGCGTATGGATCGCCGGTTGCGGAATGTCCACGAGCCGCTCGGATCCCGTCGAGCCCGGGGACGAAGGCGCCGTAGCAGCGGCGGGCAACTGGGCCAGAGAGGCGAGGGTCGGGGTCGAAGTCGAGGTGCGGGAGTACCCGCCGGTCCCCAACTCCGGCGTGGCGACCTGAGCGTCCGCGGGCGTGGCGGCCGAGGAGTACAGGCGGACGGTGAGCCCGGACGGGACGCCCGTCGCGTCGTAGACGCGCACCTGGATGGCGTCCACGCCGGTCACGATAAACGGCTCGGTCCCCCGGCGGTCCTCGGAGCCCGGTCGATCTCCCGTGAGGCCGTCGGCCCCAAGCTCCTGCCACCCGCCCCACTCGCCCGCCCGGAAGTAGCGCGCGTCCGCCCTCAGCTCGACGTCGGCATCCCACGTGACGCCGGCGACATAGGGGGCCGCTGCGTCCAGGGGAATGGGATCCGAGAGGGCCGCGAGCGTATCGGCGCTCGGGACGTTGGCGGCGTCTCCCGCCTGGAGATCATCGATCGTGACGGCGAGCGCTCCCGGCTCCGCGAGGCCCCAGTCCGACACCCCGGTGAGCGCGACCACGTCGCGATCGCCGAGCGGCCGCATGGTCCCGGGGAGAAACCTTCCGTGCGCGAGAGGGTTGATGAGGCCAAGCGCAGGGCTTCCCAGCGAGACGACGAGGCTCATCGCCACCGCCGCACCGGCGCCCCATCGCGCCGCGAGCCGAATGCTCATCGCCTGGCCGTCCTTCCCACACCGCCGCGTCGCCGACGCCGCCGAGACTAGTCTCCGCCAAACTCCTTGGCCATTTCCTTCGCACGTGCCGCCGCCGCCTGGGCGCCCGCACGAATCACGTCGGCGAGGCCCGCGGCCTCCATGGCGCGCAGCGCGGCGAGCGTGGTCCCGCCGGGGGACGAGACCTTGACGCGTAGCGCCTGCGGCGTTTCGCCCGATTCCACAAGCAGACGGGCGGCGCCGACGAAGGTTTGGGTGGCGAGTTGCGTCGCGACGAGGCGATCGAGGCCCTGGTCGACGCCGGCTTCAATCAACGCCTCCACCATCGCGAAGAAATACGCAGGGCCCGAGCCCGAGACCGCAGTGACCGCGTCGAGGTCCGCCTCTTCCATGTTGACGACAAGGCCGGTGGAGCGGAGCATCGCACCCACGAGCGCGACGTGGCTCGCGGTGGCGTTGCGACCGGGGGCGACCGCAGTCGCGCCCTCGGAGACGATCGCGGGTGTGTTGGGCATGGTCCTGATGACGGGGGTGCCCGTGGGAAGCCGCGCCTCGAAGAAGGCGGTGGGCAGCCCCGCAGCTACGGAGACCACGAGGGTGTCGGGCGCAAGTTCGGGTCCCACGACGGCGAGGACGGCCGCGACGTCCTGCGGCTTCACCGCGATCAGCACGACCGAGGCGCCCGCGACCGCCGACGCGATCGACGCATCGATCTCGACGCCGTGTGCACTCCGGAGGGCCGAGCCTCGCGCCTCGTCCCTCTCGGAGACGACGACCGCGCTCGCGGGCCATCCGGCGGAGAGAAGCGCGCCGACGATGGTGCCCCCCATCACGCCTCCGCCGAGAACGGCGACGCGCGGCCGGGCTCCGGACGCACTGGGCGACTTGCTCATTCGATCAGGCTAGCGTGCGATTCGCGGGGTTTAGCCCGTTCGCCGCCGTAGCGTGGTAATGCCGAGCAGGAGCGCGCCAACGATGAACGCGCACAGAATCACGACCTGGCTCCAAATCCCCGACGCACTGGCTGACGCCGCAAGCTCGTTGAGCGCGTCGATCGAGTATGAGAGGGGCATGGCATCCGAGATCCACGAGAGCACCGTGGGCATCTGTCCGCGCGGAATGAACAGCCCTGCAATCAGGAGCTGGGGAAGGATGATCGCAGGCATCATCTGAACGGCTTGGAATTCCGTTCGGGCGGCCGACGACGCCGCAAGCCCCAGAGCGGTGCCCAAGATGGCGTCGAGGACGATGATGACCATGAGCGCCCACAGCGGCCCGGTGACGTTCATGCCCAGCGCCCACACCGCGTAGCTCACGACGACGACGCCCTGGAGAGTCGCGAGGATCCCGAACGCGAGCATGTAGCCCAAGACGATGTCGCCGCGCCCGGCGGGTGACGCCATGAGCCGCTCCATCGTCCCGCTCTGCCGCTCGCGCAGGGTCGTGACCGAGGTAATGAGGAACATCATGATGAGCGGGAAGAGCCCCATGAGCTTCGGGCCGACGACGTCGAAGTTGAGGGCCGCGTACATGGGCATTGGCGGCAAGTCCTTGACCATCCACCAGAACAGCGTGAGGAGCAGGAGCGGAATCACGAGGATCAGACCGATCGTGCGCGGGTCGCGCCGGATCTGCGTGAGGACGCGAATTGCCGTCGCGCCTGTCAGTCGGGGGCTCATGCTGCCTTCTCCTTCGCGTCGGCGCGGTCGGCGAGCGCGAGGAACGCGGCGTCGGCATCCTTGGTCTTGGTCGCGGCCAGAATCTCGGGAAGCGTACCGTCCGCGAGGATCCCGCCGTTGCGCAGAATCACCAGGCGGTCGCACCTGGTGGCTTCGTCCAACACATGGCTCGAAACGATGAGCGTGGTGCCGGTCTCCGCGAGCCCCCGAAACATCTTCCACAGGTCGCGACGCAGGACGGGATCGAGTCCGACCGTCGGTTCGTCGAGAATGAGCACCTCGGGTTTGCCGACGAGCGCGACGGAGAGGGAGACTCGCGTGAGTTGGCCGCCGGAGAGGGTGTTGACGGGCCGGTCGGCGTCCTTGGCGAGCCCGACGATATTGAGTACGCGTTCGGGATCCGTCGCTGGAGCGCTCACGAGTTTGGCGAAGTAGCGAAGATTCTCTCGTGCGCTCAGGTCCATATAGACGCTTGGCGCCTGGGTCACGTACCCGACCCGGTTGCGCAGCGGGGCGGTGCCCGCCGGAAGGCCGAGGACCGTGATGGTGCCGCCCGCCACGATCTGAGCGCCCACGATCGAGCGCATGAGCGTGGACTTCCCGGCACCCGACGGGCCGAGGAGGCCGACGAGGGCGCCCCGGGGAATGTCGAGGGACAGGTCGGGAAGGACGACGTTGGCGCCGCGGATCACCCGGAGGTGCGAGATAGATATGGCCAGATCTGGTTGATTCCCCATGTGATGAATAATCCCTTCTCGACGCGGAACTGTCAAGCGCTCCTAGGTGGTTCCCGTGATCAGTCGCTGGATAGCGGGCGCGAACCGCTCTATGAGTTCCTCGCGGGGGGCGGAGGCGACCGGCTCGACCCTCAGGATGTAGCGCGTGACGACGAGGCCGATCATCTGCGAGAGCGCGGCGGCCGCGCGGGCGTGGGCATCCTCGGGGCCGATGGACGTGGCCACGCGCAGGAAGAGGCGCTCGAAGAGGATCGTTCTGGCGATCTCGGCGACCTCCGGCGTGCCGGCCGCGCTCTGCACCAGAATCCTCAGGCGCGCGTTCAACTCCGGCGTGTCCCACACGGCCAGGAAGGCGCCCATCATCCTCTCGCCCAAGCGGTCCGCCGGGCCGGCCGTGAGCAACTCGAAGTTGCCCTCGATCTGATCGAGGGGCCCCAGAGACTCCACGAAGAGGGCGGATTTGGACGGGAAGTAGTGCCGGGGGAGAGAGGGGTCGACGCCCGCCTCCTTGGCGATGGCCCGCATGGAGGTGGCCTCGTAGCCATGGGCGCTGAAGAGCGCGAGAGCCGCGCGTACGATGTCCGCGCGCGTGTCCGCCTGTGCTCCCCGCGGGCCCCGAGGCCGTGACGCGAGGGCGGGCACGCTAGAACCTGTACTCGGTGAACAAGTCGTCGATCACCGCCGGATCGGCCGTCATGACGAAAACCGCGGTTCCGTTCTGCCAGGTGACCACAGCAACGTGATGGGTCACCTCGGTGGGGTCGCCCCCCGCGGGGTCCGGAACGGACTCGGTGACGTCCTTGATGACCTTGAAGCTCTTGCCCACTTCGGCCCTGTTCACGCGGACGATGCCAATGGTGATGTCAGGTGTCGCGGCCGGCGACGGAATGGGAGAGGTTGACGGGCTGGGCAAGGGCGACGCGTCGGGCGAGGGCGAGGGCTCTGCGGGAAGAGCCGCCAGCGCCTCTGCGGTCGCAACGTCGAACAGGTGCCGATACGCGGAGTTGGCGGTGACTGCCGTGTAGTGCTGAACGGCCTGAACGGTCATGGTACCGCCGGCGCCGTCGTCGTACGTCAGGAGCCACTCCTCGGCGAACCGCGTAGGCCATACCTTCACCGGGCTCATGACAGTGGGTTCCGCGCTCCTGAGGCCGTACTCCAGATCGGTCGTCGGAAGAGCGGCAAGAAAGTCCGTCGCGTCGGATGCCACGAACGGCTCGAACGTCGGAGTGGGCAACGGGATGCTGTAGTAGCGGCCCGGGATCACCAAAGGGTCGGGACGGAAGAACAACAGATAGGCGCCGAGACCGATGCCGATGAAGGCGAAGAGGCCTAGAACCACCAGCACGGAGGCCCGTTCGAAGAAGGCGGCGATACCGGTCGACGGCTCGTCACCGTCATCGACCGCCCGGTCACCCGACGAGGGCGACCCTGTGTCACCGTTCTTGTCGGCCTTGCGGCGGCCGAGCCATGGGATTCCGAAGAGTCCGCGCTTGCCCTCCTTCGCGGTGGGAAGGGAGCCACTCGCGGTGGGAAGGGAGCCACTCGACGACGGCGACACTGTGTCCTCGTTCTTGTCGGCCTCGTTCTTGTCGGCCTCGTTCTTGTCGGCCTTGCGGCGGCCGAGCCACGGGATTCCGAAGAGTCCGCGCTTGCCCTCCTTCGCGGTGGGAAGGGAGCCACTCGCGGTGGGAAGGGAGCCACTCGCGGGAAGAACAAGGCGTGGAACCTTCGAACCCGCAGGGGAGGCGGCTGAGGGTCCGGTGCCGCGGGTCCCGCTGGCAGGGGGCCGCGGCACTGCGCCGGTGGAGGGGAAGGCAAAAGGTCCCGGCGCGGGCGCGGGGGATTGCGGCCACGAGGACGGCGGGGGAGGAATGGGTGGGCCACCCGCGGGGGACGGCGAAGGCGCGGGAACCGTCGGGACGGGGGGGCTGGTTGCGGGCGGCGGAGGAAGCTTGGGGGCCTGTGGGACGGGAGGGCTGGTTGCGGGCGGCGGAGGAAGCTTGGGGGCCTGTGGGACGGGAGGGCTGGTTGCGGGCGGCGGCGGCGGTGGCTTCTGCGGGACGGGAGGCGGGGGGTTCACGCCGCCGGGCGAAGGGGGAGTCGACGGGGACTTGGGTGTTCCTTCCGGCGGCTTGGTGGTCACGGGGATCAACAATAGTCGTTTCCTCCGCGTCGTTCGCGCTGAACCGGCGTGGAAGCTCCGTCCGCGCCGGTCCGTCGGGAGTCAGTGCCGGGCGCTACGGTGCTCGCATGGCAACGACCGCGAAGGTGAGCAGGCCGTCGTACCGCTGCATGGAATGCGGGTGGACGGCGGCGAAGTGGGTCGGCCGCTGCGGGGAGTGTCAGGCATGGGGAACGGTCGCGGAGGCGGGCGCTGCGGCCGCCGGGCCCGCGACGCGGGCGACGAGCGTCCGTACTCCGGCAATCCCGATCCCCCGGGTGTCGCGTGACGCGACCACCCGACTTCCCACGGATGTGGCGGAGATGGATCGGGTTCTCGGGGGTGGCCTCGTTCCGGGGGCGGTTGTGCTCGTGGCTGGCGAGCCCGGCGTGGGGAAATCCACCCTCGCACTCGATGTCGCCGCGCGGGCAGCGCGCTCGGGGATCGTGGTGCTCTACATCACCGGAGAAGAGTCCGTCGGACAGGTCCGTCTTCGGGCGGAGCGGATCGGTGCTCTCGAGGAGGGCCTGTTCATCGCGGCGGAGACGGATCTCGGGGCGACGCTCGCCCACATCGATGCGCTGAGCCCCGGACTCATCGTCGTCGACTCCATCCAGACGCTCGCCTCGGCGGAGATTGAGGGCACGCCCGGTGGGGTGAGCCAGGTCCGAGAGGTTGCCTCCGCGCTCATTCAGGCCGCCAAGGCGCGCGCGCTGCCCATGATCCTCATCGGGCACGTTACCAAGGACGGCGGGATCGCGGGCCCGCGCATCGTCGAGCACCTGGTGGACGTCGTATGCCAGTTCGAGGGCGATCCCTACTCGTCGCTTCGCCTGCTGCGCGCCGTGAAGAATCGCTATGGATCCGTCGATGAGGTCGGATGCTTCTCGCTGAACGACACGGGAATCGAGGGCGTTGCCGACCCCTCCGGGCTGTTCCTCTCCCATGGCGTCGGGACTGTGGCCGGGGCGTGTGCGACGATCACGATCGATGGGCGGCGACCTCTCCCCGCGGAAATCCAGGCGCTGGTCGCGCCGTCGGCGCTCGCCAATCCGCGTCGGGCCACGTCCGGTATCGACGCGAGCAGGGTCGCGATGATCCTGGCCGTGCTTCACCGCCGCGCGGGTATTGCCGTCGCGGCCGACGACGTCTACGTCGCAACCATCGGGGGCGCGCGCGTCGTCGAGCCTGCGGCGGATCTCGCGCTGGCGCTCGCGCTCGCGAGCGCCAGACGTGACGTCCCGGTGAAGGCAGGGCTCGTCGCGCTGGGGGAGGTGGCGCTATCGGGCGCGGTTCGCCCCGTTCGGTCTCTCGGTCAGAGGACTGCCGAGGCGGCGCGCTTGGGCTTCACCGAGGTGATCGCCCCGGCCGAGACTGACGTCGAGACGCCTCGTGGCGTGCGGTTGCACCGCGTCGCCAGCGTTGCCGAGGCGGTCGCTCTCGGCCTCTCGCCGACCTAGGTCGGCCGAGTCAGTTCGTCAGCGCGAAGACGGCCTGATCGCTCGTGATGCCCTGGACGGTGAGCGTCGCGCGATAGGTTCCCGCCCCGGGTGGGTTGAGCGTGGTCGGACAGCCGCTTTCGGATCGAATTCTCGGCCACGTGGCGCTGAGGGTCGCGGTGTCTCCCGGCTTGAGGAGAAGTGTCTGTGCCGTCAGGAGTGGCGTCTTGACGCAGTCGAGGTTGGACCACTGGCGCACGGCGCCCGAGGTGACGAGGAGCTCGGCGTCGCTCGCGGAGGTGTCGAGAACACATTGCGTGGCCGCCGACTGACGCACGGCGCCAGCGAAGGAGGGCTCGGTCGTTCCCGGCCAGTCGTGCGTTGTTGCCGTCAGGATGATCGTGACGTCGTCGGCCCCGCACTTGCGAATACCGGTGAGGTCAACGGTCGGGGCGGCGGACGCGCCTGAGGTCGCGGTCGGGCCCGCACTGGTACTCACTCCCGGACTCGCGGTGATGGTGGCGCCCGGGCTCACCGAGGGCGTCGTCCCCGGAGTCGTGGGTTCATCGCCGCCACCGAAGAGCGAACGTACCAGGTAGTACAGGACCAGAATGGCAAGAACGAGGAAGGCGCCCGATACCAAGCGGCGACGCCAATAGATCTCCGGGGGCAGTTCGCCGACCGGGCGCGTCAATCCGTCCACGAGGCCTCCTCTGCGTTCGCCACCACCGTAGCCCCGCCATTCGCTGTGACAATGGAGCCATGCCGCGCGCCACCTCACCCGACCCGACGCGCGCGCCGGTCGACGCGATCCTGGCGTGGTTCGCCCGCGAGGGACGGTCGCTCCCGTGGCGCGAGCCCGGCGCGTCACCGTGGGGGATCTTGGTCAGCGAGGTGATGCTTCAGCAGACCCCGGTGTCCCGAGTGCTTCCCGTCTGGACCGCATGGATGGAGCGTTGGCCCACCCCCGGGGCCCTCTCGGACGCGGCCCAAGCGGACGCGGTGCGGGCGTGGGGACGGCTGGGCTACCCGCGCCGTGCGCAACGACTATGGGAGTGCGCCGCCGCGATCGAAGAGCGCTTCGATGGGCGGGTGCCGAGCGACGAGGCGACGCTGCGGGAGCTTCCCGGAGTTGGCGAATACACGGCCGCGGCGGTGGTGGCGTTCGCCTTCGGGAGGCGGGCGGTCGTGCTGGACACCAACGTGCGCCGGGTCCTCGCCCGCATCGTGTCGGGAACGGCGGGTCCCGCGCCCTCCCTGACAGGAGCCGAGCGAACCCTCGCGGCGGCGGTCGTCCCCCAAGACCCGGCGACGTCCGCAACCTGGAATGTCGCGGCGATGGAACTCGGGGCCCTCGTGTGCACGTCGCGCGCGCCCCGCTGCGACGCGTGTCCCGCGTCAAAGTGGTGCCGGTGGTTGGCGGCGGGAAGGCCCGCGGCGGCGCCCTCGCGCCGGGTGACCCAGTCCTGGGCCGGGAGTGATCGGCAGGTTCGGGGCCGGATACTCGCGTTGCTCCGCCCCGTATCCTCTCCCGTCAACGTCGCGGGAAGCGCGGCGCTCGAAGATGTGGAGCCGGGACAGTTGGACCGGTGCCTTGAGGCACTCGTCGACGACGGGCTCATCCGTTTCGCATCGGCCGACCGCGGGACCTACGAACTCTAGGACCCCGAACTCTAGGACCCCGCGACGACCGCGGCCCGAGCCGCCGCGTACTGCTCGCGGATCTCGGGGTGAGGATCGTGCGCCGGGGTGGCGGAGATCGCGATCGGCCACGATGGCGCCGCACCCTCGAGGACCCAGCCGGCCTGAACCGCTGCGCCCATCGCCACGTACTCCCCTGGTTCGGGCACCTCGACCGGAACGTCGAACACCTGCCCGGCAATGGTCTGCACCGCCACGTTCTGGGCGGCGCCGCCAATGAGGCGGATGCGAGTCGTGCTGACCCCGAGGCTGCCCAACGCGTCGATCCCGTCCGCGAGGCCGCACAGCATTCCCTCGATCGCGAGGCGCGCGAGGTTCGCGCGCGTGGTGTTTCCGAGCGTGAGGCCGGAGATCGAGGCCGTAGCGTTCGGGAGGTTCGGCGTGCGCTCGCCCTCAAAGTAGGGGACGAGTACCGCGCCGCCCGCGCCGGGGTCGCCCTCGAGCGCGAGGCTTCCGAGCCCGGAGTGATCGACGTCGAGAAGCCGGGCGACCGCGTCGAGCACGCGCGCCGCGTTGAGGGTGGCGACCAAGGGTAGGTACCTCCCCGCGGCATCCGCGAAGCCCGCCACGGTTCCCGTGACGTCGCGAATGACGCCGGGCGTTGAGGCGAAAGCCGTTCCCGAGGTTCCAATAGAGATCACGGAGTCGCCTTCGACGAGGCCGAGGCCGAGGGCCGCGCCAGCGTTGTCTCCGGCGCCCGGACCCACGACGGCCGAGGTCCCATTCTCCGTGTGTACCTCGCCAGCCCGGTCGCCCGGGCCGAGAACACGGGGCAGGACGACGTCGTGACCGAGCGCGGCCGTGAGGAGGGCGCGGTCGTACTCGCCCGACACGGGGTTCCAGTACCCGGTTCCCGAGGCGTCGGATCGGTCCGTGACGAGTTCGTCGAGCACGGGACCGAGGGGGCTCGCGCCGCGCGGGCCGTAGCCTCGTAGCCGCCAGGTAAGCCAATCGTGCGGAAGGGCGACGGCAGCGACCCGCTCCGCGTTCGCGGGCTCGGCGTCGCGCAACCACCTCAGCTTCGTGATGGTGAAGGATGCCACGGGCACGAGGCCCGTGCGCTGCGCGAGGTCCTCGGCGCCGAACTCGGCGATGAGGTCCGTCGCTGCCCCCGCGGAACGAGTGTCGTTCCACAGGAGCGCATCACGAATGACCTCGCCGTTCGCGTCGAGCACGACCATGCCGTGCTGCTGGCCCGCAATCGACACCGCGGCGACGTCCTCGAGCCCGCCCGCGTCGGCGATGGCAGCTTGGAGCGCCGTCCACCACGCGTTCGGGTCGACGGCGGTGCCGTCGGGGTGGCCGGCACGCCCCGACCGAACCTGCTCGCCGCTAGCGAGATCCCGAACCACGACCTTGCAACTCTGGGTGGACGAGTCCACGCCGGCGACGAGCGTCATCGCTGTCCTTCCGAATGCGACTAGGAAACGACGACTACCGGGCGCCCATCAGGTGTTCGGCGGCCAGCTGCTGGAGCTGGACGAAGCCGAATCCCTTGCCGTTGTAGTAGACGTCCGGGTCGAAGTCCTCGTACGCGCTCTTGTCGGCGAGGAATGCCTTGAGGGTTTCGCCCTTGGCGAGAGTCGGCTGGGCGAGCTGGTCCTGGCGCGTGGCCTTGATGGCCGCCTTGACCTCCGGGTCGGCACGGAACGCCTTGGTGCGTTCCTTGAGGAGGAGGTACATGCGCATGTTGGCGCGAGCCGAGTCCCAGACTCCGTCCCAGTCCTCGGTGCGCGAGGGCTTGTAGTCAAAGTGGCGCGGACCGGTGTACGCCGGGCCCCCGTTGGGTCCGCCGTTCTCGAGGAGGTCAACGAGCGCGAACGCGTTATGCAGGTCGCCGTGACCGAAGACAAGATCCTGGTCGTACTTGATGCCGCGCTGGCCGTTGAGGTCGATGTGGAACAACTTGCCGTGGAACAGCGCCTGCGCGATTCCGGCGGTGAAGTTGAGTCCGGCCATCTGCTCGTGCCCGACCTCGGGGTTGAGGCCGACCATCTCGGGGTGGTCAAGCGAGTTGATGAACGCGAGCGCGTGGCCGACCGTGGGCAAGAGAATGTCGCCGCGGGGCTCGTTCGGCTTGGGCTCGATCGCGAACTTGATGTCGTAGCCCTTCTCGATCACGTATTGACCGAAGGTGTTCGCAGCCTCGCGGTAGCGCTCGAGCGCAACGCGGACGTCCTTGGAGAAGTCGTACTCGGCGCCCTCGCGGCCGCCCCACATCACGAACGTCTTGGCGCCGAGTTCGGCGGCGAGGTCGAGGTTGCGCATGACCTTGCGCATGGTGAAGCGACGAACCGCGCGGTCGTTCGAGGTCACGCCGCCGTCCTTGAAGACCGGGTGCGAGAACGTGTTGGTCGTGATCATCGGGATGACCATGCCGGTGTCTTCGCACGCCTTCTTGAGTCCGTCGATCGCCTTGCGGCGCTCGGCATCGGAGCAGCCGAACGGGAAGAGGTCGTCGTCGTGGAAGGTCATGCCGTACGCGCCGAGCTCCGAGAGCTTGTGGATCGCGTCAACGCCGTTAATGGGCGCGCGCGTCGGGGAACCGAAGGGGTCCTGGGCGCCCCACCCAATGGTCCACAGTCCGAAGGTGAAGTGGTCTTCGCGCGTGGGGGTGACAGACATGGCTGGCTCCGTTGCTCGGTGTTTATGTGTCGGCACCAACATAATCGTCGCGAACGGGCGAGTCAACACGACGTTGGTCGTCCCAGGGGTGCGCGGGGCTTCCCGGCGCGAGAACGTTTGCCACCGAACCGGTCACGGACACTCGTCGGTGGAGTTACCAAATCGACACATCCGGAAGGTTGGCGGCGACGTGGCGCGGGGTATATGTTCGGGACGTCTACAAAGGTAGATACCCGCGGTAGCAGAAGCGGTGCTCCTCATCAAGGGCGATAGGTGGTGATCGGGATGGCACGACTTCAGGGTCGGGTCGCGCGATCAGAATCCATTTCTCCCGTCGGTGTTGGGGTTCCCATGTCTTCTCCGCAGCACGACTCCCACACCTAACTCCCCGTGTAGCCGCGCCCCTTGGGGCGCGCCGACGTGCGGGGGCGGCGTGGGTAAGCAAGTCCAGCCAACAGAAGGGAATGGCAGAATCTATGTCAGCCAAGCGCAATCTGGGTTGGCTCGCCGCCGCAAGCGGTGTAGCACTCATGCTTTCCTCATGCAATTCGAATGACACCTCAGCGTCAGCGTCGGGCACCGACACCATGGCCGCGAAGGACTGCAACGTCGGTATTGCTATGCCGACTCGCGACCTTGAGCGGTGGATCAGCGACGGTGAGAACCTTCAGGCGCTGCTTAAGGCCGACGGTTGCACCGTTGACCTGCAGTACGCCGACAACAAGACGGACCAGCAGATCTCCCAGCTGCAGAACATGATCGCCAACGGCGCCACGATTCTCGTGATCGCGTCGATTGACGGCACGCTGCTCGGCCCGGTTCTTGCCGACGCCGGCGCCGCTGGCGTTACGGTGATCGCGTACGACCGACTGATCAACGGCTCGCCGAACGTGGACTACTACGCCACCTTCGACAACCTGCTGGTCGGCACGCTCCAGGGGCAGTTCCTCGAGGACAAGAGTGGCCTCAAGGATGGCAAGGGTCCGTTCTTCTTCGAGCCCTTCGCTGGTAGCCCTGACGACAACAACGCGAAGTTCTTCTTCACGGGTGCGTGGACGGTGCTGTCCCCGTACGTCGACAGCGGAAAGCTCGTCATCAAGTCGGGCAAGTCGCCCAAGCTCGGCGACGACTCGTGGAAGGCGATCGGTATCCTCGGTTGGGGTAGCGACGACGCGCAGGCGGAGATGGAAAACCGTCTTGGCTCGTTCTACACCACCGACAAGGTGCAGATTGTTCTCTCCCCGAACGACAGCCTTGCTCAGGGCATCGCCGCCGCGCTTTCTGGCGCCGGCTACACCCCGGCAGTTGACGGCCACGAGTACGGCGTCGACTGGCCGTGGCTCGATGGTCAGGACGGCGACAAGGCGAGCGTTATCAACATGCTCGCTGGCAAGCAGTCCATGACGGTCTGGAAGGACACCCGCGAGCTCGGCAAGCGCGTGCACGAGATGATCAAGTCGATCATCGCTGGCACCACTGTTGAGGTCAACGACACGACCACCTACGACAATGGCGACCACGTCGTCCCGTCGTACCTGGTTCAGCCGGAGGTTGTGACGCCGGACCAGATTCAGAGCAAGCTCATTGACTCCGGATTCCTCAAGGCATCCGACGTCGGTCTGTAAGGGCAAGTTCTCAACCGATTGGTACGGTGGCCGCGCTCGCAAGAGCGCGGCCACCGTGCCGCGAACTCAGAGGTGAGTGAATCCGGATGAAGAAGCAGCAAGCTCTGAAGGACGGCGGCGTCATCCTTCGGATGAAGGACATTGTGAAGAGTTTCGGTGGCGTCAATGCGCTCGACGGCGTCGACCTCGAAGTGAAACGAGGCGAAGTCCACGGGATCTGCGGCGAGAACGGCGCGGGCAAATCCACCCTGATGAACGTCCTCTCAGGGGTGTGGCCCCACGGATCCTTCGAAGGAACCATTGAGTTTGAGGGCGAGTCCGCCGACTTCCGGTCGATCAACGACTCTGAGGCCAAGGGCATCGTCATCATCCACCAGGAGTTGGCCCTGAGTCCGCACCTTTCCATCGCCGAGAACATCTTCCTCGGCAACGAGCGGGCGTCACGCGGGATCATCGACTGGAACGAGACCAACATCGAAGCGGCCGCCCTGCTCAAGAAGGTTGGGCTACGCGAGAACGTTCAGACGCCGATCATCCAACTGGGTGTCGGCAAGCAGCAGTTGGTCGAGATCGCCAAGGCGATGTCCAAGGAGGTCAAGCTCCTCATTCTCGACGAGCCGACCGCCGCGCTCAACGACGAAGACTCCGCGCACCTCCTCGATCTGATCCGGGGTCTGCGCGATCACGGGATCACGGCGATCATCATTTCGCACAAACTTGCGGAGATCCGCGCGATCGCGGATACGATCACGGTGCTTCGGGACGGAAAGACCGTCGATAGCTTCAAGATGACGGACAAGGACAACTCCGAGTCGCGCATGATTCGCTCGATGGTCGGTCGCTCGCTCGACAACCTGTTCCCGGAGCACGAATCCAAGATCGGCGAAGAAGTCCTGCGCGTCGAGAACTGGAGCGTCTACCACCCGATCGACACGCAGCGCAAGATCGTCGATAACGCGACTTTCACCGTTCGGGCGGGCGAGATCGTCGGCATGGCGGGCCTGATGGGCGCGGGGCGAACAGAACTCGCCATGAGCCTCTTCGGTCACCGGTACGGGACCAAGATCTCGGGCAAGGTGTTCAAGAAGGGCAAGTTGATCTCGACTAGGTCGGTCAACGAGGCCATCGACAACGGCATCGCCTATGTCACCGAGGACCGCAAGCGCTATGGGCTCAACCTCATTGGGACGATCGCGGCGAACATCTCCGGTGCCGGCTTGGGCACGCTGTCGAAGTGGGGGATCATCAACCTTCACGACGAGACGGCGGAGGCCGAGCACTTCCGCGAGGTCCTCCGCATTAGGACCGACACGGTGACCAGGCTTGTCGGAAAGTTGTCCGGCGGGAACCAGCAGAAGGTCGTCCTGGCGAAGTGGTTGCACAACTCGCCAGAAATCCTCCTGCTCGATGAGCCGACCCGCGGCGTGGACGTCGGGGCCAAGTACGAGATCTACGGCCTCATCAACGACCTCGCCTCCCAGGGCAAGGCCGTCGTCGTCATTTCATCTGAACTGACCGAACTCCTGGGGATCTGCGACCGCATCTACACGATCGCCGAGGGCCGTATCACCGGCCAACGGGATCGGAAGGACGCAACCCAGGAGAATCTCATGCACCTCATGACCGTAGAAGGGAAGTAGGCCGTGGCCGACACCGCGAAGAAGTCCGGCGTTGCTCTCGCGCTTAAGGGCGCCAACATCAATATCCGCGACTATGGCCTGCTTGCCGCCCTAGTCGTGATCGTCTTGCTCTTCCAATGGGGGACCGGCGGCAGGTTGCTCGCCCCGGCGAACGTCAACAACCTCATTATGCAGAACGCTTACGTCGTCATCCTGGCGATCGGAATGATCATGGTGATCATCGGCGGCCACATTGACCTCTCGGTCGGTTCGGGCGTCGCGATGCTCGGCGGTTTCGTCGCGGTCGCCATCAATCAGTGGCACATGCCGGTGTTTCTCGCGGTTTTCGCCACGCTCGTTGTCGGCGCGATCCTCGGATCGTGGCAGGGATATTGGGTCGCCTTCGTGGGGATACCCGGATTCATCGTGACCCTGTCGGGCATGTTGACGTTCCGCGGCGGCGCGCTCATCATTCTTCACGGGGGTACCGAAGGTGGTCTTCCCGAGAGCTTCATCTCGATCGGCGCGCGGTGGTTCCCGAACTGGTTCGGTCACTGGTTCGACCACCGCGACGGAGTCACGCTCGTCTTCGGCCTCGTGGCCGTGCTGGCGTTGGTTGCGAGCCAGCTGCAGGCGCGCGGCAAGCTCAAGGCTCGGGGCCTCCCGAGGGAATCCATGACGGTGTTTGCCGCGAAGAACGCGGTCGTGGGCGCCGCAATCATGTACCTCGCGTACGTGATCGCTGGCTACCGGGGCACGCCGTACATCCTGCTCATCCTTGCGGTGCTGACGGTGGCCTACACGTTCGTGTTGGGCCGCACCGTCTTCGGGCGTCACATCTACGCGATGGGCGGCAACCGGTTTGCCGCGATCATGTCGGGCGTGAAGACCAAGTGGGTTGACTTCTTCATCTTCGTGAACATCGGCGTGCTCATGGCACTTGCGGCCGTCGTCTCGACATCGCGCGCTGCCGGCGCCGTGGCCAGTGCTGGTGACTTCTTCGAGCTCGACGCGATCGCCGCGTGCTTCATCGGTGGAACGTCGGTCTACGGCGGTGTTGGGAAGATCTCCGGCGCCGTGACCGGGGCCTTCCTCGTCGGTGTCATCAACCAGGGCCTCTCGATCATGGGGGTTGACCCCGCGTGGCAGAAGGTCATCAAGGGCCTGGTGCTGATCGCGGCGGTCGCATTCGACCTCATCAACCGCCGCAAGTCGGGCAACGCCTAGGCTGTCTCTGTGCAACACGCCGAAGGCCCTCGTTTCGCCCTACTCCCGTGAGGGGGCAAGGGACGGAGCGGGGGCTTTCGGCTGGCTTCGGTAGCCGGAACGACGAGACCCGCCAGCACAACCTGTCGACGGTGCTCACGACGGTTCATCACAACGGTCCGATGGCGCGCGCCGAGGTCACTCGCCGCACGCGTCTGAACCGTTCCACGGTGGGCGCGCTCGTCGGAGAGCTTGTCGAACTGGGGCTCGCGGTTGAGACCCCGCCAGGGGATCAATCGCTCCGAGGGCGGCCGAGCGCGATCGTGCACGCGAACTCCAAGGTGGCCGCCCTCGCGATCAACCCCGACGTTGACGCCTTGACCCTTGGCCTCGTGGGGCTCGGCGGCGTCGTCCACAAGCGCGTTCGGTATGAACTCGACGAGAAGCCTTCCCCCGAGGTCGCCATCGAACTCGTCAAGCGCCTGGTCGACGGGATGCGGGACGAGTTCAAAGACACCTATCAGGTCGTGGGCGCCGGACTTGCGATCCCGGGACTGGTTCGTCACAGGGACGGATTCGTGCGTCGAGCACCCTATCTCGACTGGACCAACGTTCCGTTCACCGAGCTCATGAGCACGGCGCTCGGCCTGCCAACCTTCGCGGGCAACGACGCGAGCGTGGCGATGATCTCCGAGTCGCTCCATGGCGCGGGCAGGGGCGTCAACAACCTCGTCTACCTGAATGGCCTCTCCGTCGGCATCGGCGGCGGGGTCATGGTCGCGGGCGCGCCCCTGCGCGGCGAGGACGGCTATGCGGCCGAGTTGGGTCACACGGCCGTCCGTGGGGGCTCACTCCAGTGCCACTGCGGGCGACGTGGGTGCCTGGAGACCGAGGTCAACGCCGCCCGGCTCCGCGCCGTCATCGGGAGCGACTCGCTCGACCTCGACGAGCTCGACACGGTGCTCGCGACCACGAACGACCGAGCCGTGAAGAAGGAAGCCGAGCGCCAGGTAGCCGTGCTCGCGGAGGCGATTGGGAACTTCGTCTCGGTGTTCAATCCCAAGATGGTCGTCCTCGGCGGGTTCCTCGGATCCCTACACGCGGCCATGCCCGATCGGCTCTCCGCTGCCATCGCCGAGGCCTCGTTCGCACCCCTCATGGAGGGGGTCCGCATCGAGCGTGCGGTTCTGCGCTCCCGGCTCCTTATGGTGGGGGCCGCAGAACTCGCCTTCACACCGCTCCTGCAGGATCCGGCGGGGAATCGTGCCGTTTCGTCCGATAGCCGTCAATCCGTGGACCGGGTCGTTGCGGCGACCTAGGCGAGGGTCCGCAGCATTCGGGTGTTGCCGAGGGTGTTGGGCTTAACCCGGGCGAGATCCAGGAACTCGGCCACGCCGTCGTCGTGGCTGAGAAGCATCTCCCGATAGACCTGCGGGTCTACGACCTCGCCGTCCACGGCCTCGAAGCCGTGACGAGCGAAGAACTCGACCTCGAAGGTGAGGCAGAAGAGCCGCCGAAGCCGAAGTTCCCTGGCGCGCTCGACGAGACCGGTGAGCATGGCGTGGCCGACGCCGGTGTGAAGCCGCTCGCGGGCGACGGCAAGCGTCCGGATCTCCCCGAGGTCCGACCACATCACATGGAGGGCGCCGCAGCCGACGATTTCGCCGGTAGGCGCGACCGCGACGACAAAGTCGCGAACCGCCTCGTAGTACGCGACGAGGTCGTGCGCGAGGAGGATGCGATCGCTCGTATAGGTCTCGACGATCGAACGGATCGCGAGGATGTCCGCGGGGGTTGCGTCGCGGACGGTGACGGGGGGCCGGGCCATCGTCACCGCGTGTCCTCAACGGCGTGCGGTTCGATCGCGGCGATCTCGCCGGGACTGAGCGGCTCGAAGTCGAGCGCCGCGACGTTGGTGCGCAACTGCTCCACGGACGAGGCCCCCACGAGGGCGGAGGTCACCCGGTCGTCGCGCAGCACCCACTGGATCGCCATTTGCGCGAGCGTCTGGCCCCGCCCCACGGCGATAGCGTTGAGCGCCGTCGCGCGCTCGAGGTAGGTCTTGGAGATCTGCTCCTTGGACAGGAACGGGCTGTGGGTAGCGCGCGAGCCCTCGGGAATCCCGCCGAGGTAGCGGTCGGTGAGCAATCCCTGGGCGAGGGGCGAGAACACGATGCACCCGACGCCCTCATCGCCGAGGACGTCGAGAAGACCTTCCTCGGGGCGGCGATCGAACATCGAGTATCTGGGCTGATGGATGAGCATGGGTGTGCCGAGCCCACGGAGAATCCGCGCCGCCTCCGCGGTCTCCTCAGGCCCGTAGTTCGAAATCCCGGCGTAGAGCGCCTTGCCTGAGCGGACGGCCCGGTCGAGCGCCATCATCGACTCCTCGATCGGCGTGTCCGGGTCTGGGCGGTGGTGATAGAAGATGTCGACGTACTCGAGCCCCAGGCGCCCCAGCGACGCGTCCAGCGAGCTGAGAAGGTACTTGCGGGAGCCCCACTCCCCGTAGGGGCCGGGCCACATCAAGTACCCCGCCTTGGTGGAAATGACGAGTTCGTCGCGATACGGGCGCAGGTCATTCGCGAGGACGCGGCCGAAGTTCTCCTCGGCGGACCCGGGCGGCGGACCATAGTTGTTCGCGAGGTCAATGTGGGTGACGCCCAGATCGAAGGCTTCGAGGATAATGTCGCGCTGCCGATCGAGGAGGTCGGTTCCGCCGAAGTTCTGCCACAGCCCCAGCGAGACGCCCGGGAGAAGGAGTCCCGAGCGTCCGACGCGTCGGTAGCGCATCGCGTCGTAGCGGTTCTCGCGGGCCGCATGTGGGGTAGGCGTCATGGCTCGAAGCCTACCGAAACCCCTCGCGCGCGAGTCGCGGACATGGGGCACGTCCCACGTCGGAGTGACGCGCCAGGATTCTGGAGCGCCAGCGATTGCGCTGAGGCCCCGCAACCGGAATACTCTCGGCTATGGCAACTAATCTCTCAGACAAGACCAAGCTCACTGCGGGCCTCCTCGGACTCTTCCTCGGCGCCTTCGGTGTTCACAAGTTCTACCTTGGCGACAGCAAGGCCGGAGTCATCCGGATCGTCGTCACGGTCCTCACCTGCGGCATCGGCGGACTCTGGGGCGAGATCGAGGGCATCATCATCCTCGTCAACGGCGGCGTGGACGCCGAAGGTCGCGAGCTCGCGTAGTACGCACAAACGAGGCGAAGGCCCGACCCCGCGTGCGGGATCGGGCCTTCGTCGCTTGTCTGGCTAGGACGCGGCGGGCTCGTCCGCGGCTTCGGTACTCGCGGCAACCTTCGCAGTGATCTTGGCCTTGGGTCCGCGAGACTCGTCGAGTTCGTCGCGGGAGACGCCTTCGAACGTGAACTCGCCGGCGTCGCCCGACCCAGTTGCGTCGATCTTGACCAACTGACCCGCGACGAGGTCCCCGAAGAGGATCTTCTCTGACAGGTGATCCTCGATGTCGCGCTGGATGGCGCGGCGAAGCGGCCGTGCGCCGAGGACGGGGTCGTAGCCCTTCTCGGCGAGCAGCTTCTTGGCCGCGTCGGTGAGCTCGATCGCCATGTCCTTGTCGCGCATCCGCTCGTCGAGGCGCGCGATCATCAGGTCCACGATCGCGATGATCTCGTCCTGCGTGAGTTGCGGGAACACCACGACGTTGTCGACGCGGTTGAGGAACTCCGGCTTGAAGTGGTCCTTGAGCTTGGAGTTCACCAGCTTGACCATCTCGTCGTACGTGTGGCCGCCCTCGTGCGCGACGGAGAAGCCCGTCACCTGGCGCTTGGAGATGAGGTCCGCCCCAAGGTTGGTCGTCATGATGATGACCGTGTTCTTGAAGTTGATCTCGCGACCCTGGGCATCGGTGAGCTTGCCGTCCTCGAGGATCTGAAGAAGCGTGTTGAAGATGTCGGGGTGGGCCTTCTCGACCTCGTCGAAGAGGACGACGCTGAACGGCTTGCGGCGCACCTTCTCGGTGAGCTGCCCGCCCTCCTCGAATCCGACGTATCCGGGGGGAGCGCCGAAGAGCCGCGCGACGGTGTGCTTCTCGGAGTACTCGGACATGTCGAGCGTGACGAGGGCGTCCTCGTCGCCGAAGAGGAACTCGGCGAGCGCCTTGGCGAGCTCGGTCTTGCCGACGCCCGTGGGGCCCGCGAAGATGAACGAACCGCCGGGCCGCTTGGGGTCCTTGAGCCCGGCGCGAGTGCGGCGGATCGCCTGCGAGAGAACCTTGATGGCGGCGTTCTGACCGACGACGCGCTTGTGGAGCTCCTCCTCCATATGCAGGAGGCGAGCGGACTCGTCGCTCGAGACGCGGGCAACCGGGACGCCGGTGGACATGGACAGCACCTCGGCGATCAGGTCCTCGTCCACGACCGCGGCCACGTCGAGGTCTCCGGACTTCCAGGCCTCTTCCTTCTCCGCGCGCTCCTCGGTCAGGTGGCGTTCGACGTCGCGGAGCTTCGCGGCCTTCTCGAAGTCCTGCTCGTCGATCGCGCCTTCCTTGTCGCGTCGGACGTTTGCGATCTTCTCGTCTAGCTCGCGAAGCGCGGGCGGGGAGGTCATGCGCCGGATGCGAAGGCGCGCTCCCGCCTCGTCGATCAGGTCGATCGCCTTGTCCGGCAGGAACCGGTCGCTGATGTAGCGGTCAGCCATCTGGGCGGCGGCGACGATCGCGTCATCCGTGATCGTGACGCGGTGGAACGCCTCGTAGCGGTCCCTGAGGCCCTTGAGGATCTCGATCGTGTGCGCGAGCTCGGGTTCCGCAACCTGGATCGGCTGGAACCGACGCTCAAGCGCAGCGTCTTTCTCGACGTGCTTGCGGTACTCATCCAGCGTGGTGGCGCCAATGGTCTGGAGCTCGCCGCGCGCGAGCATTGGCTTGAGGATCTGACGCGGCGTCGATCGCGCCCTCGGCGGCTCCCGCGCCTACCAGGGTGTGGATCTCGTCGATGAACAGGATGATGTCGCCGCGGGTGCGGATCTCCTTGAGCACCTTCTTGAGGCGCTCTTCGAAGTCACCGCGGTAGCGTGACCCCGCGACGAGCGAACCGAGGTCGAGCGTGTAGAGGTGCTTGTCCTTGAGCGTCTCGGGAACGTCGCCGCGGACGATCGCCTGCGCGAGGCCTTCGACGATGGCGGTCTTGCCGACGCCCGGCTCGCCGATGAGGACGGGGTTGTTCTTGGTGCGGCGGCTGAGCACCTGCATCACGCGTTCCATGATCGACTCTCGCCCGATGACCGGGTCGAGCTTGCCCTCGCGCGCGGCCTGGGTGAGGTTCCGTCCGAATTGGTCCAGGACGGTCGAGCCGGCCGGCGTGCCCTCCGAGGGGCCACCGCCTCCGGTGGTGACGGGATCCTTGCCCTCGTAGCCGCTCAGGAGCTGGATGACCTGCTGGCGGACCCCGCCGAGGTCGGCGCCGAGTTTACCAAGCACCTGCGCGGCGACGCCCTCGCCCTCGCGAATGAGGCCGAGGAGGATGTGCTCCGTACCGATGTAGTTGTGGCCGAGTTGGAGCGCCTCGCGCAGCGAGAGCTCGAGCACCTTCTTGGCGCGGGGGGTGAAGGGGATGTGGCCGGAGGGCGCGTGTGAACCCTCGCCGATAATCTCCTGCACTTGTTCGCGGACGCCGTTGAGCGAGATGTCCATGGCCTCGAGGGCCTTGGCTGCGACGCCCTCGCCCTCGCGCACGAGGCCGAGGAGGATGTGCTCCGTGCCGATGTAGTTGTGGTTGAGCATGCGCGCCTCTTCTTGGGCGAGCACGACCACTCGACGGGCTCGATCGGTGAACCGTTCGAACATTGCTACCTCCTCGGTGCCCGGTGACGAGGCCGGACCTGTTCCCAGGCTAACCACCGGGAAGGTGGCGAGCATGCCCATGTTCGCCACAGGCGTGACGGGATACCGCGGGGCGAGTCGTTATCGCGGCGAGACACGGCGGCGGGGCCCGACTTGACCAGAAGTCCGGCGCGGCATATCGTTTATCAATAACAACGATAAACGATAAGGATTGCCATGGACAGCGACATCACCACGCTCGACAGAGCCGATCGCATAGGCCTCTACCTCACCGTTGCCCTGGCGATGGTAGCCATCGCCTTCGTGGGATGGGGCGTCGACCTTCTTCAAGCGATGTGGCGGAGGTGACCGCGCCGTCGGCGACGATCCCCTGCGTTCGCCGTCGTTGCCGCTCGGGGAGAGCAGAGCGGCGCTGCGCTCGGCCCCAACGGCCCAGGAGCC
Source organism: uncultured Actinomycetota bacterium (assembly GCA_963830335.1). GTDB lineage: Bacteria > Actinomycetota > Actinomycetes > Actinomycetales > Demequinaceae > JAFGBM01. The sequence goes on along the minus strand of CAWHLX010000003.1, from coordinate 52,124 downwards.
GGTAACGGTCTGACGTCACGACGGCGACCGCTCGTGGTCGCCGAGCCCGCTCCGGATGCCGACCGCTGTGCTCGCGGCGCATCGCTCGTTGCGTCTGATGGCCGCGCCCATCGTGCGGTCAGTTTCTGCAATGTCGTGGCGGCGCTGGAGCTGACCCAGTAGCCGGTGGCCGGTTCCCTGTTCATTCTCGAGGCGGTCGCCGGGGGAGGGCCCATCTCGGCCGAGACGCGGCACTCGCCCGGCTCCGGCGTGTTTGACGCTCGGCGCCATCCTTCCAGCGTCGGGGGTTCGTTCGGAGGTGATGCCGACCGACCATGAGCACCTGGCGGGCTGTCTGCGATCAGCAACTACACCTACGACTCGGCCTGAACATCGGCATTTCTCGGCCGATCTCGCGCCTTTCATGTGGATACTCTTCCTCGGAGCCGTCGGCGCCGCGCTGCAGCTGGGTGAACGGTTGCGCCGCGACACGGAGGGACTGGTGTGAGCCCGGCAGAAGCAGAACACTCTGGCATCCGCTGCCGACTCGACGAGCTTCTCGACCAGCGAGGCATGACGCTCACCCACCTCAGCGAGCTCGTTGGTGTTTCGCTCGTCAACCTCTCTGTGCTCAAGAACGGCCGGGCGCGTGCCATCCGCTTCTCGACGCTCGTGGCTATCTGCGAGGCCCTCGACTGCGACGTGGGCGATCTCCTCGTCCGTGAGGCTCCGTAGGCGGCTACGCGTCGAGAATCAGCGTCACGGGGCCGTCGTTCACGAGCTCGACCTCCATGTGAGCGCCGAAGACGCCGGTGCCGACCTCGACCCCGCGAGCGCGAAGCTCGGCGGCGACCGCCTCGACGAGCGGCTCGGCAACCTCTCCCGGCGCGGCGCCGTTCCACGACGGACGGCGCCCCTTCTTCGTGTCGGCATACAGCGTGAACTGGCTGATGACGATCACGGGCGCGCCCGCGTCGGAGGCGGAAGCCTCGCCCGACAGGATCCTCAGGTCCGCGATCTTGCGCGCAATGAGCTGCGCCTCGACCCCGGTGTCGCCGTGAGTGACTCCCACGAGCGCCACAAGGCCCTCGCGATCGAAGGAGGCGACCACTCGTCCCCCCACGGAAACGGAGGCGCGAGAGGCCCGCTGGAGGACGACGCGCACGGAGGCCCCCTCCTACCAGCCGCCGCGGCGATCGCGCCCTTGGCGCGGCGTCCGTCCGATGGCGCGAAGCGCGGGTCGCACTCCAGCGGCGTAGACGGCCGCGGCGGCGATCGCCGCGAGGCCAAGGAAGCCGAGCGTGCGCGCGGGGGCGAGTCCCAGCGGGTAGGGGAGGCCAAGGAAGCCGATGACCGTGGCCCCGCCGAGCAGTCCCGCCCACAGGCCCCGGGTCTGCTTGCTGGCGGCGGCATACGCCGAGCCCGGGTACCGGAGTGCGTCAATCAAAGCCCATGCCTCGAAGGCGAAAGCGCCCACGGAAATGAGGAACACGACGCCGTTCTGAATGGAGCCGAAGAACATCGAACCAGCCTTCCCCTTTCGGGCGCGTACTCACTGAGACCCTGTGTGCATCGAAACCCACCGTGCATTGAAACGTGCATTGAAACCCACCGTACAACCGCGACGGGCCGCGGGAGTCAGGGTTCGAGATCCCCGCCGTCGGCCGCGCATCCGCGTCCCAGAAGGAGCCCCTTCGCGGTGGGACCGGGGGCCGGTGGTCGATCCGCCGAGGTCCCGTCGGGCGTGACGACTACCTCCTGGGCGGCGGCGATCGGGCCGGCATCCGACTCGACCGCGAGCGTCTCGGCTGGGTTGGTGGACCGTTTCACCAGCGCGAGGGCGATGGGGCCGGCCTCGTGGTGGCGTGCGGCCGACGTCACTCGTCCGACGGAGACGTCGCTCGACATCACCGCGGCACCCGCCGCTGGCAGTCCGTGGCCCGAGCCGTCGAGGTGGAGCATGACCAAACGTCGCGGAGGGCGGCCGACGTTGTGGACCTTCGCGACGGTCTCCTGCCCCCGGTAGCAGCCCTTGTGGAGGTGAACGGCGGTCCGTAGCCAGTCGAGCTCGTGGGGGAGCGTCGTGGCGTCGACCTCCGCCGCGGCACGGGGTCTCCAGGCGGCAACTCGGATCGCCTCAGAGGCCCACGTGCCCGCTGGTGTCCAGCCAGCATCAATCCGGGACCGCGCCTCGGCCTCCAGCGCCTCACGCGGAACCACCACGAGTCGCCACGCGCGAGTGCGGCCGGGATGCGCGTTGGTGGGCGGGCCGTACCTCGTCCCGCCCGGCGTCACTCCAGGCCACGGGTCAACCCACGTGATGGGTTCGCCGGGCGCGGCTTCCGCTGCGAGGGGTTCGCCGATCGCGGCCCAGGCATCGGTGACGTTGGCCACCTCGACCCGAAGCATGAATCGCATCTTCTCGAGGTAGGTTGCGAGGGCTTCCGCGGTCTCGGTGATGAGCCACGTGGTCTCGCCGTCGTCGATGACTGCCGCGACGTGCTCGATTCGCCCTTGTGGACTGAGGATCATCGTCTCGACTCCCGGGCCAGGAACAAGGGAGCGGAGGTCCTGCGAAGACAGCGAATGGAGCCAGGTGAGACGGTCGGGCCCCGTAACGGTGATGATCCCAAGGTGAGACTGATCGACGAACGCCCGGCCTTCGACGAGTGCGCGTTGCTCGGCCGCCGGGTCCCCGTAGTGCCACGCCACGCCCGCGTCGACACCCGAACCCTCTACCGCGCCGGGAAGGGCAAGGAGGGGGCTCGCGACGGTAAGGGCGTGGGGCATACCGATAGAACGCTCGCGGGCCATGGGCGATTCCTAGGCCGGCACTCGCGCGAGGACGCCCGACGCGTCGGCGATGAGAGCCTCAACCGGGCGCTGTCCCGACGCGAGGTCGCTCCCCTCGGGGGCAAGGCCGTCGGGAAACGCGAAGGTCACGCTCGCGGTCCGTGGAGGATCCTCCACGCGACGATTCCGCATATCCAGGCGGTGGCGGCGAAGGAACTGACCCCCAGCACGGCAAACGTGATCTCGAGCGCGCTCATGTGCCCATCGTAGCGGTGAGGCTAGGCGACCCGTGGGGCCCGCATCCGCTTGAGGAGAAGGTAGATCTCGCAGCCGAGGCAAAAGCCGAAGGCTGAGTTGAGGAACGACGCCCCGAGGAGGAACGCGGCGAAGATGAAGAAGCCGGCGGAGGCCCCCGCGAATCCGAAGCCGGTGGCGAGGAGCGCGCAGACCAGCCCGATCAGCTGGGCGAAGCGGGGCGGCCGGAACGACTCGGTCTCCCGCGGGGCGCCGATCCGAGGACGAATGAAGGTCTTGAAGACAAGTGACTGAAGGGTCGCCTGCGGCCCCACGATCGCGCCGGGGATGAACATCGCGGTCAGCACGACGAAGGTGAGTATTCCGGGCGTCCCAGAGCCCAGGACGAGCCCGACGACGGCGATGATCGCGGTGATACCCGCGCCGATGCGATACCCGCGCGGGTCAATCTGGATGTCCCTGACGGACGCTGAAGTCGTAGGCATGATTCCCTCCCAGGAATGTCGAACTAGATCGAGTAGTCGGTCGGGGGCGGCGGCGCCGCCTCGAGCGCCTCTCGCGCGTGTGCCTCCGAGGGTGCCCCGGAAATCCGCGCAACCACGACGCCCTCGTGGTTGAGGATCAGGGTAGTCGGTGTCCGGAAGATGTCGAACTCCCTGACGAGATCAAGGCGCGCCTCGGCGTCGATCTCGACGTGCGAAACGCCCTTCTCCGCGGCCGCAACGCGCGCAAGTACGACGGCCGTCGGAGGGCACTTCGCGCAGGTCGAGGTCGAGAATTGCACGAAGGTCGCGCGAAAGCCGCGCGGCGACCCAAGGTGGGCCGAGGAGAGCGCGCCCGGCGGATCGGCGACGCGAATCACGCGCCCCTCGCGCCGCTGCCACCAGACGGCGAATGCGCTGACTCCGGCGAGCAACGCAAGTACAGCGACGACGCGTTCCACCATGGTGACGAGCCCCTTCGCCTAGCCGACGAGGATGCGTCCGCCGATGTAGATGAGAGCACCCCCCACGGTCACGGGGGTGATGCCTGAGGCGATTCCCGCCCAAACGCTGGTGTTGCTGACCTCGCGCCTCGTGAGTTCGTGAACCACGATGAACGAACTCGCCGCGAGGAGGCCGACGAGAGCGCCGCCGTACCACTCGATTGAAGAGAAAACGGACCCGCTTCCGGCCCCCACGGCGACGCTGAGAGTAAGGGCCACGGCGATGTTGATTCCCATGTGGGTCGTGAGCACGGACGCGATCGCCGAGACCGCGAGCGCAACGGCGCCGGCGACCACGAGATCCTCGGCACCGGGTGTCCGGGCCGCGGCGATCCACGCGGCGCCCGACGCGGCAACGGTCGCGCCGGAGACGGTCCCGGCAACGGCCGTGACGACTTGCCCCGGTGGGCTGGGATAGACGACCTCGACGATGAGGGCGGCGACCGTGCTCGCCGCGAGGGCGATCACCATATGACGAAGGAACGGCTCGTCGTGGCCGAGAAGAACCCCAACGATCGAAAGCGCGCCCGCACCCAGGGTGATGGCGCTTCCCGCGATCCAGTGCGGGGTCCAGGTGAGCACGGGCCAGCCGATCGCGAGGACGAAGGAAAGCAGAAGCACGGCAAGGGAGAGCCAGCGGGCGCCGTACAGTCCACCTGCGGCAAGGAGTGCGGCCGAGGCCGCCGCCACTGTCGCGCGGGTCCACGGGTTCATGGCGCACAGTGTGCCATGGTTTGGCCCGCTAGAGTTGTGGGGACCGGAGGTATCCATGGCCGACCTATTGGTGCTGACGGCGTCCGCCCAGGGCGCGTCTGCGGTGCTGCCCTCCCTCGATCTTCTCGGCCATCGCGTTCGCGTTCTGCCCCCGGAGCCATCGGCTATGGTCGATGCCCTCGACGCCGATGTTGTGGTGGTCGACGGTAGGACGGATCTGGCGGCGTCCCGTTCCACCTGTCGCCTGGTGCGCGCCACGGGCATCGCCGTGCCGCTCGTCCTTGTCCTGAGCGAGGGGGGGATGTCGGTCGTCAACGCCGACTGGGGGACGGACGACATCATCTTGGCGGCCTCCTCGCCCGCCGAGCTTGACGCGCGGATCCGCCTGCTCATTGGCCGTGCCGAAGCCGCCGATCCGCTCGACAAGGCGTCGGAATTCACGTCGGGCGACCTGACCGTCGACACGGGGGGCTACACCGCGCGGCTTCGCGGGATTCCGCTCGACCTGACGTACAAGGAATTCGAACTTCTGAAGTACCTCATGCAACATCCTGGGCGGGTCTACACCCGCGACCAACTGCTCCAAGAGGTGTGGGGCTTCGACTACTACGGCGGGACCCGCACGGTCGACGTCCACGTGCGGCGCCTTCGCGCCAAGCTCGGCGCCGAGCACGAGCAGCTCATCGGCACGGTCCGCAACGTCGGATACCGGTTCGACCCTGCTCCGACGACGGCGAAGGCCGGAGTTGCCGCCGACGAGCTCGCGTCCCACTAGGCCGGATGCTGGCCGCGCGCCTCGGTGTCCCGGCAGGGCCCGCGCCTGGGACTGCGCCCGTAGGACCGCACTCCTAGGACTGCGCCCCTAGGACTCCGCGCTTGGGCAGAGCGAACGAATCGGGCAGTCGCCGCACGCGGGCTTGCGGGCCGTGCACCGGCGGCGCCCGTGGAAGATCAGCCGGTGGGACAGCAAGGTCCACTCTGAGCGCGGTATGAGCGCGTTGAGGTCCCGCTCCACGGCGTCGGGATCGGTATTCACGGTGAGGCCCAGCCTTCGCGCAAGGCGGCCTACGTGAGTGTCGACCGGGATTCCGGGAACGTCAAACGCGTTGCCGAGGACGACGTTCGCGGTCTTTCGGCCGACCCCCCTCAGCGTGATCAGGTCATCGAGGCGGGACGGAACATCCCCCCCAAAGCGCTCCACGAGCGCGCGGCTAAGTTCCAGCAGCGACTGGGCCTTAGCGTGGAAGAAGCCCGTCGAGCGGATGAGGGCCTCAAGCCGGTCGCGCGGGGCGGCGGCGAGCGCCTCGGCGTCGGGGAACGCGGCGAAGAGCGCGGGCGTGACCGCGTTGACCTGGACATCCGTGCACTGCGCGGAAAGGACGGTCGCCACAATCAGTTCGAAGGGGTTTCGGTAGTTGAGTTCGCATCGAGCGTCCGGGTACTCGCCCGCGAGAATCCTGTTGATTCGTCGCGCCCGCCGTACCAGGGCCGCGTCGGGAGGTTCATCGGAGGAGACGGCGACCGTGAGGTGGGGGCGCGAGGCCATGCGGCCAGCCTAGGCGACCCTCAAGCCTCGGCTCGCTCGGGCCGATACATCGTGGGAGCGCGGTCCCGTGGATCGCGGTGTGGAGGGGAGCGGGTATGGCGCATGCAGTCGCGCAGACGGTTGCCGATCTTCGGCAGCAACGTCGCGAACTGAGGCGCGAACTCGCGAGGGTCCGCTGGTGGCGTCGTCTCGTCGCGTCGCGTCGCGAACTGTCGATTGCCCAGATGGCCGGCGCGACCGACCCCGAGGCGAACATGGAAGCTGCGTGGGAGGCTCTTGCCTCTGGCGCGCCGACGTCGAGTGAACTCGCCGAGGTCATTTGGCCCGGCGCGGAGAGCGCCACGGCAGACTTGGTTCAGCGCCTGGAAGAGATCGACCGGCGATTGGGCTCGTACGAACGCCGACTTTCTGCCAACCTTGAGGGAGTAACGGCGGACATGATCGACGCAATGGGCGCGGCACGGTAGGTCGGAGGCGAACATGGCACAGGATCGGGCGCAGGAGGAGAACGCTTTGCGTTCCTCCCTGCTGCTGAGCGCCATGGACCCGGAGACCGCTCGCTCGCTGATCTCGGTCATGACGCGGCGCGAGTTCACCCGCGGCGCCGTGATCTTCTTCGAGGGTGCTCCCGGTGATGCCCTATTTGTCATCGTCAAGGGCAAGGTGAAACTCGCGCGCACCGCGCGCGATGGACGCGAGAATCTGCTTTCGCTCCTTGGAGTGGGCGACATGGTCGGCGAGTTGAGCGTCTTCGACCCGGGGCCCCGCATGTCGCGCGCGCATGTCCCCGAGGAGACGGTCGCCTACGAGCTCACCAAGCAGGCCCTCGATGCCTGGCTCAAGGACCACATGGAGGCCTCGCGATACCTGTTGCGAGCGCTCGCGAAACGCATTCGACGCACGAGCATCACCATGGCCGACCTCGTGTTCACCGACGTGCCCGGGCGAGTGGCGAAGGCGATCCTCGACCTCAGTCACCGATTCGGGGGAGCCGATCGCGGACAGGTGATCGTCCGGCACGGACTTACCCAAGAGGAACTGGCTCAACTCGTGGGTGCCTCGAGGGAGACGGTCAACAAAGCGCTTGCGGATTTCGCGAGCCGTGGCTGGATCGACGTGCACATGGGCTCCGTCGTCGTGTACGAGCCGGACCGGCTCCGCGCTCGCGCCCGCTAAACCGGGCGCGCGCCCACTAGGCGAGCAGCGCCTCCACCTCGATCTCGACCGGCGCCCCCAGCGGAAGACTCACCACGCCGACCGCCGACCTCACGTGCCTTCCCGCCTCGCCGAAGACCTCGGTCATCAGCGCGCTCGCGCCATTCAGCACTGCGGCCTGCCCCGTGAAACCGGGCTCCGAGGCCACGTAGCCGACCACGCGGACGATTCGTGCGATCTCGTCGATGCCGCCTGCGGCCTCGGCGAGGGCGGCAAGCGCGGCGAGAGCGGCGATCCTCGCGCACGTGGCGGCATCATCAATCGAGACGCACCCGGGTCCCTCGCCCACGAGTCCCGTCGCCCGCAGCGCCCCGCCCTCGAGCGGAAGCTGCCCCGATGTGCGGACCACCGTTCCGTAGGCGACCGCGGGCATATAGGCGCCGACGGGAGTCGCGACGGCCGGGAGCACGACGCCGAGTTCCGCGAGCTTCTCCGATGCCGTCACGCTAGGTCGCTACGGTCCGCTTCAGGTACGCGACCAGGCCGCCGCTTGGCATGACAATCACCTGGACGAGTTCCCATCCGTCCCGCCCCCATTGATCGAGGATCTGCTTGGTGGCGTGGTCAATCAGCGGAACGGTGGCGTACTCCCAGGTGGTCATAGGGCGAGGTTACGCCCCCAAAGTGCAACTCACGAGAGTCCTCATTCGTTGGGCATCCGACGTAAGGTGGTGCCATGTCGCGACTCCGTTCTTCGCGCGCCGGACAGTTGACCCTGATTGAACTCGTGGGTTCGTTCGTCGCGTTCCTCGTGCTTTCCATCGTCGCGGGGGTGCTCCTCTCCGGCCTCGCCATTCCCGCCGCGACCATCGCCGGGTCGGCGACCAAGGGCGGCATCGGGCTCTTCGACGAGATGCCAGCGGATCTCCAGTTCGGAGACCTGCCGCAACAGTCCAACATCTACGCGGCCGACGGGAGCCTGATCGCCCAGTTCTACGACCAGAACCGCGTGGTCGTGCCGCTTGAGGACATCTCGCCGTGGCTTCAGCAGGCGGTCGTCGCCATCGAGGACAAGCGCTTCTGGCAACACAACGGCGTCGACGGCGAGGGCCTGATACGCGCCGTGTACGTCAACTTCACGTCCGACAAGAGCCCCGGGGCGTCGACGCTGACCCAGCAACTGGTGAAGAACACCCTCGTCCAGGCTGCCGTCGCCATGCCCGAGGGGCCGGAACGTACGGCGGCCATCAAGGATGCCACCGAGGTCTCGGTTGCCAGGAAGTTGCGGGAGGCGCGCTACGCGCTCAACCTCGAGTCCGATTTCGCCAAGCGCTATGGCCGCAACTGCACCGCCGATCCGAAGGTGGACTGTGGCAAGGAAAGCATCCTTGAGCGCTACCTGAACATCGCCCAGTTCGGTGCGTCCGTCTACGGCGTCGAGACCGCCGCGCAACTCTACTTCGGCCGCTCCGCGAAGGAGATCACGGCGATTGAGGCCGCGACGATCGTGGGAATCACGAAGAACCCGTTTGCCTACGACCCCCTCCTGCACGAGAAGGCCTCTCAGGATCGGCGCGACACGGTGCTCCTCACCATGCGGCAGCAGGACATGATCTCGCAACAGGAGTACGACGAGTACGTCGCGACGCCGCTCGCCGACACTCTTCACATCAACAAGCCCAAGGTCAGTTGTAGCGCGGCCGTCGACGCCCCCTTCTTCTGCGACTACGTCACGAAGGTCCTCGCCAACGACCCGGTCTTCGGAGGCCAGGGCAAGGCGTGGATCAAGCAGGGCGTGAACATCTACACGACCCTCGACGTCACCAAGCAGCGGATCGCGAACGACGTGCTCCGCAGCACGATCCCCCAGGGCGATGCGTCGGGCTTTGCGGACGCCATGGTGTCCCTCGATCCCTCGACCGGCGCGATTCTGGTAATGGCCCAAGACACGGGATACGACACCTCGACCCCGCCGGCTCCGGGCACGACTTCTCTCAACTACTCGACCGATCGCGACTACGGCGGCTCCCGCGGATTCTCCCCCGGCTCGACGTTCAAGCCCATCGTTCTTGCCACCTGGCTCTCTGACGGCCACGGCCTGGACGAGGTCATCGGCGCCGACCACCGGAAGTGGGACTCGGCGTCCTGGAAGGCCTCGTGCATTGGGCCGGCGCCATTCGCCGGCCAGAAGCCCTGGGATCCGGCGAACTCCGACGGCCAGGGAAAGGGCCAGATGACGGCGCTTTCCGCCACCCAGGGTTCGGTCAACACCGCGTACGCCGCCATGACCAACCGCCTCGACCTGTGCCACATCCGCGACATGGCCCTCAACCTTGGGTTCAAGCGAGCGGACGGCGCCGACTTTGAGGTGGTCCCCTCCGCGACCCTGGGAACGCAGAACGCCTCGCCCCTCACGATGGCGTCGGTCGCCCAGGTCTTCGCGAATGACGGCCTCAAGTGCACCCCCATCGCCATCACCAAGGTCGAGACCATCGACGGGAAGTACCTCGGGGGTCAGACCAGCACGTGCACGCAGGTGATATCGCAGACGATCGCCCGTGGGGTTAAGTACGGCATGCAGCAGGTCATGCTCGGCGGAACGGGCTCTGGAGCGAGGCTCGCGGGCGGGCGCCCCTCGGCGGGCAAGACGGGAACCTCCCAGGACAACATGCACGGATGGTTCATGGGCTACACGCCGCAACTCGTGACGGTGACGTGGGAAGGCAATCCGGACCACGACGTTCCCCAGCAGAACATCACCATCGGTGGCGTTCGCTACCGCCGCGTCTTCGGTGCCACGATCTCCGGCCAGAACTGGAAGCACTTCATGGACGCGGCTCTCGCGGGCCAACCGAACCTCCCTCTTCCGGGCCGTCCGGCAGGGCTCGGATCGTGGAAGGGTGACGTCCCCGACGTTCAGGGCCTGGCCCTCCTTGACGCCCAGCACGCGATCAACGACCAGGGTTACCTGTGGTCGGTCAACCCGGTCCAGATCTACTCGGACATCGTGCCCGAGGGTTCGGTGGTCTCTCAGTGGCCGGTGGCGGGCTCGTCGGCGAGTTCAAGCTCGACGGTCGAGATCACCCTCGCCCGCTCGTCGCTTCCCGGCTGGTGGACCACGTGGCCGACCGGCTGGAACCCGTGCGTTGCGCCAGCCGACTGGTGGGGTAGTACGTGGCCGCCCACGAGTTGGGGTCCGCCCACAGGCTGGAGTTATGCGAGTTGCGTATCGCACCCCGACCCGACGCCGTCACCCTCGCCCTCACCCTCACCCTCGCCGTGAGCGGGGCCCGGGCCGCGTGATGATCCTCGGTTCCGCGGCGCTCGGCGTCGCGGGGATCGCGGCGGGCGGATTGGCTTGGGGGGCGGTCGAGGCCAGGGCGTTCACGACGCGGCATGTCCGCGTGCCCGTGCTGTCCGAGGGTGCTGCACCAATCCGGGTCCTCCACGTTTCGGACATACACCTGATGCCGAACCAGCGGACCAAGCTTCGCTGGCTTGGCACTCTGGCCGAGCTGAAGCCGGACCTCGTGGTCAACACGGGCGACAACCTGGCGCATCGCCTAGCGGTGGGGCCGCTTCTCGAGGCCCTTGCGCCGCTCCTGGCTCTTCCCGGTGCGTTCGTTCACGGGTCGAACGACTACTTCCGTGCGGTCCCGAAGAACCCCTTCACCTACTTTCGCGGCCCCACGGCGCTGCGGCCCGACCCGGCCGCCCTTCCCTGGGAGGCGCTGACCGACGCGTTCGTGGCCGCGGGATGGCGGGACCTGAGGAACGCGAGGGCGACGATCGAGCTCGGCGGGGCGCGTGTCGATCTCGTCGGCCTCGACGACCCGCACATCGAGCGCGACCGGATTCCCCCGATCTCGCGGGGCGCGGATGACGCGCGGCTGCGTATGGGGCTCGTCCACGCGCCGTACGCGAGAGCCCTGGCCGCGCTTCGCGACGACGGCGCGGGCGTCATCCTGGCGGGGCACACCCACGGGGGCCAGGTGTGCGTTCCCGGCCTCGGCGCCCTGGTGACGAACTGCGACCTCGACCGCCGCCGAGCGCGAGGACTGAGCGGCTGGCCCGCCGCGCGGCCGGATGAGCCGGGCGGTGAAGACTCGGTGTGGCTCAACGTCTCGGCGGGAATCGGGACATCGCCGTACGCGCGGGTGCGCTTCGCGTGCCGCCCCGAGGCGTCGCTGCTCACGCTGGTCGCCGCGGGCACGTAGGCGAGCGGGACTTCGCGGGCCCGTCGTTTCGTGCGCCGCCCCGCGGTCGGCTATCCTAGGCTGGCTCGGTCGCGCATCGGCTCGACGGGGTTCACGGGGTGTGGCGCAGTTTGGTAGCGCGCTTCGTTCGGGACGAAGAGGCCGCAGGTTCAAATCCTGTCACCCCGACTTGATCGCTCGCGGCCGCTCGCTCCAAGCGGGGCGCACCCGCGAAGCGCCGGAACACCCCGACGGCCCACCTCGTCGTGAAGGAGGGTTCGTAGTCGCCGTAGGCGGCGGATATCTCGGCGGGCTTGCTCCTACTTCGCGAAGCGATCGGCGAGCAGTTGCGCAATCTGCACCGCGTTCAGCGCCGCGCCTTTGCGCAGGTTGTCGCCGGAGACGAAGAATGCGAGCCCGCGGCCGCCCGGGACGCCCTCGTCGACGCGGATTCGGCCGACGAGCGAGTCGTCGCCTCCCGCGGCCTGAAGCGGCGTCGGAACCTCCACGACCCGCACGCCCGGCGCGCTCGCGAGGAGCTCGTAGGCGCGAGCCGGAGATAGCGGGCGTTCGAATTCCGCGTTGATCGACAGGGAGTGTCCCGTGAAGACGGGAACCCGAACGCACGTCCCGCTCACGAGAAGGTCGGGGATTCCGAGGATCTTTCGCGATTCGTCGCGGAGCTTCTTCTCCTCTCCGGTCTCGTTGAGGCCGTCGTCCACGATGGTTCCGGCGAGGGGGAGCACACTGAAGGCGATGGGGGCGGCAAAGGCAGTGGGGGCCGGGTACGTTACCGCAGTGCCATCGTGAGTCAGCGCCGAGGCACCGTCGATGACGGCCCTGACTTGGCCGTCAAGCTCCGCGACACCCGCGAGCCCCGCCCCGGAGACGGCCTGGTAGGTCGAGATGACGAGCCTCCGGAGCCCGGCCTCGTCGTGCAGGACCTTGAGTGCTGGCATGGCCGCCATGGTCGTGCAGTTGGGGTTCGCGACGATGCCCTTGGGGATCGAATGAAGGGCGTCGGGGTTGACCTCGGAGACGACGAGCGGAACGTCGGGGTCCATGCGCCACGCGGAGGAGTTGTCGATGACGATGGCGCCCACGGCGGCAAAGAGGGGCGCGTACTGCTTTGAGGTTGCGCCCCCGGCCGAAAAGAGGGCGAGGTTGATGCCCGCGAGGGACGCGGTCTCGACATCCTCGACGACGACTTCGTCATTGCCCCACGGCAGGGTCGAACCGGCCGAGCGGGCCGAGGCGAAGTATCGGACGGTGGCGTCCTGGAAGCCGCGCTCCCATAGAAGCCTTCGCATGACCGCGCCCACCTGGCCGGTGGCACCCACGACCGCCACGACCGGACGGGAATCGGCGGTGCTCATCGCCCGGACCCTCCGTAGACGACGGCCTCGCCGTCGGCCGAGTCGAGGCCGAACGAGGTGTGGACCGCGCGCACGGCTGCGTCGAGTTGCTCGGCTCGCGTGATGACGGAAATGCGGATGTCGGAGGTGGAGATCATCTCGATGTTCACCCCCGCGTCGCGGAGCGCGCCGAAGAACTTGGCGCTGATGCCCGTGCTGGAGCGCATGCCCGCCCCGATCAGCGAGACCTTGCCGATCGCGTCGTCATAGCGCACCTCGGCGTGGCCGATGTCCGCCTTGGCGCCGTCGATGGCGGCGATGGCGCGGGCGCCGTCGCTCTTGGGAAGCGTGAACGAGATGTCGGTGACGCCGGTCGAGTGCGCGGACACGTTCTGGACGATCATGTCCACGTTGACGTCGGCTTGCGCGACCTCCTCAAACAGCCGCGCGGCCTTTCCGGGTACGTCGGGAATACCGATGACCGTGATCTTTGCCTCGGAGCGGTCGTGCGCGACTCCGGCGATGATGGGCTCTTCCATGGTGTCTCCCTGCTCGGTGGCGGCCACGACCCACGTCCCTTCCCTCCCGGAGAAGGACGAGCGCACGTGGATCGGGACGTTGTATCGGCGGGCGTACTCGACGCACCTCGGCATGAGGACCTTGGCGCCCGAGGCCGCAAGTTCGAGCATCTCTTCGTAGGTAATGCGATCCAGGCGCCGTGCGGTGGGCACGATCCGTGGATCGGCCGTGAACACGCCGTCGACGTCGGTGTAGATCTCGCATACGTCCGCGCCGAGCGCGGCCGCGAGCGCGACGGCGGTGGTGTCGGAGCCACCCCGGCCGAGAGTCGTGATGTTCTTGGTGTCCACGGAGACGCCCTGGAAGCCGGCGACGATCGCGACGTCACCTTTCTCGATGGCCTTCACCACCCGACCGGGGGTGACGTCGATGATGCGCGCCCGGCCGTGCTGCTCGCTCGTGATCACGCCGGCCTGCGAACCGGTGAAGGACTGCGCCCCGACGCCCTGGTCGCGGATGGCCATGGCGAGGAGCGCCATCGAGATCCGCTCGCCCGAGGTGAGCAGCATGTCCATCTCGCGGGCATGGGAGCCCCCCGAGACGGCCTGGGCGAGCTCGATGAGTTCGTCCGTGGTATCGCCCATCGCGGAAACCGCGACGACGACGTCGTGACCGGCGTTCTTGGCCTGAGCGACCCGAACGGCCACGCGCTTGATGGCCGCGGCGTCGGACACGGACGAACCACCGTACTTCTGGACGATGAGGCTCATCACGGTCTCCGGGCTGGGCGGCGGGTCCGGCGGGCGCCGGGTGGCTCGCCCAATTCTAGTGGGAGCGGCCCGGGACCGTGGTCCCGCCTAGCTCACGACGCGTCGCCCCTCGAACGCCCGCCCGAGCGTCACCTCGTCGGCGTACTCCAGGTCGCCGCCGACCGGCAGTCCCGAGGCAAGCCTCGAGACGGTGACGCCGAGCGGCGCAAGGAGGCGCGTCAGGTAGGTCGCCGTGGCTTCACCCTCGATGTTTGGGTCGGTCGCGATGATGATCTCGGTGATGGTCTCCTGTCCGAGCCGCGCGAGGAGTTCGCGGATGCGCAGATCGTCGGGCCCGATGCCGGACATGGGATCGATCGCGCCGCCGAGCACGTGGTAGCGCCCCCGGAATTCGCGCGTGCGCTCCACGGCCATGACGTCCTTGGGCTCCTCGACGACGCAGATGATGTCGTCCGTGCGCCGCGGATCGAGGCAGATGCGGCAGCGCTCGCCCTCGGCGACATTCCCGCAGACCTCGCAGAAGCGCACCTTCTCCTTGACCGTGAGCAATGACTGGGCGAGACGGTTGACGTCCGTGGCGTCGGCTCCGAGCACGTAGAAGGCGATGCGCTGGGCGCTCTTGGGCCCGATTCCGGGCAAGTGCCCGAGCTCATCGATCAGATCTTGAACCGCGCCGTCGTACATGCCCCCAGCGTAGGCGGCGAGGACGACGGAGCCTTCCAGGCGCTCGGGCGCCGGGAGGGATAGAGGGCTCAGTCGTCCTCGATGACCGTGCCACCCAGCATCTGGGCGATCACCTCGGGCCCCGTCAGGTGAGCGTCCGGAGCGGGGGCGTCGCCGTCCGATGCCTCATCCTCGGTTGCGGCGACCCTCGGCGGCTCCGACGGCGCCACCCGGGGGGACTCCGTCGTTGGCGTCGGGGCGTCGGCGGTCGCGTTGGTCGCGGCAGTCGCGGCAGTCGCGGCAGTCGCTTGGTCGCGGGAGGAGCAGGAGCGACGCTCTGCGCGGGCGGGGATGATGCGGCGCGCGGCGCAGGGGCACCCTCGGCCGCGCCGACGACGCGGACCTCGAGCCCCAGCGTCTCGCGAATCGCGAGCGCGACGTTCTCGGCGTGCTGGCCGCCGTTGAAGCGCTCGGCGAGTTGGGGACTCGCGAAGGCGAGATGCACTTCGGTACCTTCGACTCGCGCGACCTGCGCACTCTGGCTCACCAAGACCCACGTCACCCTGCGACGCTCAAGGGTCCCCAGAACCTCGGCCCACCTGCGGCGCAGCAGTTCTGCGTCCCCGGACCCCGACGGCTCCTCTGTGACGCCTGCGGCGGCGGAGGGCGGTACGGGCGGGGAGGTGGGCAAGCGCAGTGCCTGGGAGGGGGGAGCAGGGAGGTCGACGGCGAATTCGGCGGAGGGCGGGGGCTGGGTCGCGGGCGGCGGCTCCTTGCCCCCCGCTGCGGGAACGACAGGTTCGGGCGCAGCGGGTTCGGGCGCAGCGGGTTCGGGCGCAGCAGGTTCAGGAACGGCAGGTTCGATCACCGTGGGTTCGATCGCGACCGGCCGGTCGGTCTTCGATCCGGGCGCGATGGGTTCCGAAGCCGGCTCGCGGTTCGAGACGACGAGGGCGGCGAGGGGGCTGAGCGGTCGGGCGGGGGCGTCCGTCCCGGCCGCATCGGCCGCGACAGCGGTCGCCCTTAGGTCCGGGGTGGATGCGCCCGCCCGACCTCCGGTCGCGCCGATCGGGCCTCGAGGAGTCTCGGCAGCGATGAGCCTCGCGCACAGCAACTCAAGATGGAGTCGGGGCGACGTCGCGCCGATCATCGACGTGAGGGCATCGTTGACCCGGTCGGCGGCGCGCGATCCGCGCTCGAGTCCGAGGCGACGCGCCTGGTCGCGCATGCGATCGAGTTGGTCGAGGGGCACCGGGCCAAGCGCCTTCGCGCCGTCCTCGCCCGCCGCCGAGAGGACGAGCAGGTCGCGGAGGCGCTCGAGTAGGTCCTCCACAAACCGCCGGGGTTCGTGGCCCGTCTGAATGACGCGTTCCACCACGGCAAAGAGCGAGGCGCCGTCGCCCGCCGCGAGGGCGTCTACGGCGTCGTCCAGCAGCGCGGCGTCGGTGAAGCCGAGGAGCGCGATCGCGCGCTCGTAGGTCACGCCCTCCGGCCCAGAGCCCGCCATGAGCTGGTCGAGGACGGAGAGCGAGTCGCGAACGGACCCGCCGCCGGCGCGCACGACGAGCGGCAGGACTCCCGGAGCCACCGGGACCTTCTCCGCCTCGCACAGGATCCCCAGGTAGTCGGTCAGCAGGGCCGGGGGAACGAGCCGGAACGGGTAGTGGTGGGTCCGCGAGCGGATGGTGCCGATGACCTTCTCCGGCTCGGTGGTCGCGAAGATGAAGCGGATGTGCGGCGGGGGCTCCTCGACGAGCTTGAGGAGTGCGTTGAACCCCTGCGGGGTCACCATGTGTGCCTCGTCGAGGATGAAGATCTTGTACTTGTCCCGCGCCGGCACGAAGGCCGCGCGCTCGCGGAGTTCCCGCGCGTCGTCGACGCCGTTGTGTGACGCCGCGTCGATCTCGACGACGTCGACGGAGCCGGTCCCGCCGCGCGCGAGCTCGATGCACGAGTCGCACTTGCCACACGGCGTGTCCGTGGGCCCCTCAACGCAGTTCAGGCAGCGGGCGAGGATCCGGGCCGAGGTGGTCTTGCCGCATCCGCGAGGCCCCGAGAAGAGGTAGGCGTGGGCGACGCGATCGGACCGCAGCGCCTGCATGAGCGGCTCGGTGACATGGTCCTGTCCCACGATGTCCGCGAACGTGTCCGGCCGATAGCGGCGATACAGGGCCTGGTTCACAAACACGACTCTAGTGCGACGCCCCGACGGTCGCGCCGAGGTTCGGCGGCCAGTCCGCGGCTCCGGCGAGCGAGGGGCTTGCGAACCGCGCCCTCGCGTCGTACAGTTCTACGCTGTAGAGGGAGTCTACGATGTAGAAACGGAGTGGTGATGCTGAAGATC
The DNA here is from genome assembly GCA_963830335.1 of uncultured Actinomycetota bacterium. Lineage (GTDB taxonomy): Bacteria > Actinomycetota > Actinomycetes > Actinomycetales > Demequinaceae > JAFGBM01. Next base: position 34,850 of record CAWHLX010000003.1, on the reverse strand, counting down.
AGTGGCCTCGTCAAGTCGTACGGGGCGCATCGGGTGCTTGAGGGCGTGGACCTTGCCGTCGAGCCGGGACAGATTCTCGGACTCGTCGGATCCAACGGCGCGGGGAAGACGACGGTCATTTCGATTGCCGCAGGGCTGAGGACGGCCGACGCGGGCAGCGTTCTCGTCGGGCCGGGGCGCGAGGCGACGATCGACGTCCTCGCACATCCCCGACGCGCGTCCCGGATTCTGGGACTCGCCCCGCAGGACCTCGGGGTCTACCCGATGCTCACTGCGCAGCAGAATCTCGTGACGTTCGGTCAGCTCTCGGGGCTCGACGCCCGCGCCGCGCGCGCCAGGGCGCGTGAGGTGGCGGAGATGCTCGACCTCGTGGAGGAGCTCCCAAAGTCGGCCTCCACGCTCTCGGGAGGTCAGGCGCGGCGGCTCCACGCGGGGATGGCGCTGATGCACCGCCCCCCGGTTCTCTTTCTCGATGAGCCCACGGTCGGGGCGGACGTGTCCGCCCGGCGCGCGATCCTCGCCGCGGTGCGCGGCCTCGCGGAGGAGGGTGCGGCGATCGTCTACACGACCCACTACCTCTCCGAACTCGCCGACCTGGGGGCGGACATCGCGATCCTCGATCGAGGCCGGATCATCCTCCTCGACACCGTCGCGGGCCTTCTCTCCCGCCACGCCCGCCCGAGCGTCGGAGTCGTGACGGCGGGCGCGCGACCGGACCTGCCCGGTTGGAACCATGCCGCGCCAGAACCGAACACCGGCGAAGTCCGCTGGGAGCCCGAGCCCGACATGCTCGCCACGCGGACCCCGACCGAACTCATTGTCGGCGCGCTCGCGAGGCTCGGCGCGAACACCCGTCTCGTCGACATCGAGATTTCGCCCCCGAGCCTCGAATCCGCATTCCTCGACGTCACCGGTCGGGCGCTCGCCGTCGACGAAGCCCGCAATAACGAGGAGGAGGTGTCCGATGCGTACGTCGCGTAAGTGGGCGATCGTGGTCACGAGCATCCGCATCCTCGCGAGGGATCCCGCTCCCATTTTCGTCATGATCGCGATGCCCCTCATTCTCGCCGCGTTCCTCAAGCCCGCGATGGCCGCCCAGCTTCAGGCCCAGGGCTTCGAGGGGGCGAGCGGGGCCGAGCAGGTGATTCCGGGTCTCGCGGTGATGTTCGCGTTTCTCTCAACCCAAGTGGTGACCACGCTGTTCTACCGCGAACACTATTGGGGCACGTGGGAGCGGCTCCGCGCCGCGGGCGCGAGCGGCGCCGACGTGATGATCGGCAAGGCGGCGCCGCTCTTCTTCGCCCTCTTCGCTCAGGTCGTTGTCGTCTTCGCCGCCGGCTACCTGATCTTCGGCTTCCGGATCAACGGCTCGTTCGCGGCCCTCGCCGTGTTGGTCGCCGGGCTCGTCGCTGCCGTCCTGGCCTACGCGGTGGTCTGCGTCTCGCTCTTCCCCACGCTCGACCAGGCGATGGTGGTGGGAAACCTCGGGGGCATGCTCATGGCCGGAGTCGGCGGCGCGCTCGCCCCCACAGCCACCATGCCGGGGTGGGCGCAGGCCATCGCCCACTTCACCCCGACCTACTGGGGGCTGCGGGGCGTTCAGGATGTCACGCTGGGCCACGCGGGACTGGGCGACGTGGGCGGGCCGCTCGGCGGCCTCGCCCTCTTCACGGTGGCATGCGTCGTGTTGGCCGCCGTCCGTTTCAAGCCGACGGAGGCTAAAATCGGCACGACCTAATATGACGCCCCCGACGACGAACGACCCCGGTGCGGTCCGGCCCACCCGGCCCGCGCTCAGCCGCGACTACATCGTCGCCACGGCCGTGGGACTCGTCGATCGCGAGGGCTTGGAGAGACTCTCCATGCGGCGGCTCGGCGCCGAACTCGGCGTCGATCCCATGGCGGTCTACCACTACTTCCCCAGCAAGGCCGCACTGTTCGACGGCCTGGTCGAGGCGATCTACGTGGAGTTCGCCGCGAGCAAGGATGTCGCGAGGCTGCCCTGGAAGGAGGCGATGACCGAGTATCTCCAGGCGGCGCGTGCGACGCTCCGCCGCCACCCCGCGGCCCTCCCTGCGATGGCGACGCGGCCGGTGAACACCCAGGCAGTGCTGGAGCTCATCGAGCAACCCGTCGCCTGCATGGTCAAGGCGGGGGCGAAGCCCGCGGCCGCGCTTGAGGCCATGAACGTGCTCTTCGCTTTCACGATCGGCCACGCTCTCGCCGAGGTCGGCGAGCCCGTGGGAGGGCCGGACAATCCGGGCTTCGACATCGAGAGCCTCGACCTCACGGCACTGCCGACCCTCGTGATGGCCTTCGAGGGCGGATACGCGTACGACCCCGAGGCCCACTACGCCGTTGGGCTTGAGGCCATGCTCACCGGCCTGGGGGCGCACCTCGGGCTGCGCGATCCCACGTAGTGGAAAGGGGTGCCGACACGAAGGACCCCCCACGCACCCGCCAGAGCCTGCGTACCCTTGCTGCATTTCTGCCCTGGGGGAGTTCCGCACGGTGACGCCACGTGAGGGGTCACGACTAGTCTAGCCGTGGCGCCCGGGCATCACAGGGGCTCAGGCGGGAACCGAGGTCGTATCCGCGTCGTTGCTCCGGTAGCATCGGTGCCCCTGGAGGATTCGCCTAGTGGCCTATGGCGCACGCTTGGAAAGCGTGTTGGGTGAAAGCCCTCGGGGGTTCGAATCCCCCATCCTCCGCCAGGGGCCCGTCTCGATTAGGGTGGTGACGTGGACAAGCCGACCAGTTCGACGAGCAAGTTCAAGACTCGTCGCGAGATCCTTCGCCGACACCGGCGCGAGCGACAGGTGCTGTTCTTCGGCATCCTGACGATTGCCCTCGGGGTGGTCGGCTACGGGGCCTATGCCATCTACACGGGGGCGATGGTCGGGCCGTTCAGCGCACCCTTCGTGACCAAGGCCGCCGACTTCAAGAGCGACATCACCCTGCCATGCCCGCCAGACGACACCGTTCCCATGGACACGGGCGACGTCCTTGTCCGCGTCTTCAATGGCACGACGCGCCCCGGGCTTGCGGGGACGGTCCTCTCCGACCTTGAGGGCCGGGGCTACTTCGGCGCCGGCGCCGCCAACTGGTCCCGCACGTACGCCGGCGATGCGCGAATCATGTTCGGAGTGGAGGGCGTTCGCGAGGGCTATACGGTCGCGCGCAACTTCGTGAATCCCGAACTCATCCTCGACACGCGACCCGGCGTGACCGTAGACGTCGTGGTCGGGGCGGACTATAGCGGCGAGCTCGTTCCGCTGATCGATCCTTCGCTCGATCCCACGTTGCCACTGTCACCTTCGGCTCCGTGCGAGAATGCCCGCCTGATCGAGCCCGAGCCCGCTCCCCGCGTCCTGCCCGTCGATCCGCGCGTGTCGGCATCGCCGTCTGCGTCGCCGTCGCCGTAGGCCCATCGTGACGCTTCCCCCGCCCCCATCGCCCATCCCGGAGCCCGTCTCCGGGCAGCCCCCGGTGGCGTACCCGCCCCCGCCCCCCGCTCCGGCGTACCCGCCCCAGGTGGCGTACCCGCCCCCGCCCCCCGCTCCGGCGAACCCGCCCCAGGTCGCGTACCCGCCCCAGGTCGCGTACCCGGCGTACCCGCCGGCGGCAGTCGCCGCCCCTCCATCGGCCTACCCCGGCCCCGCGGGCTACCCCGCCGCGCCCCGGGTGGCCAACACGTCGGCCTCTATCGCGTTCGTGCTCTCACTCCTCGGCCTGGTGCTGACTCCGGTCGTAGACGTTGCGGCCGTGATCGTCGGACACTTCGCGCTCAGAACGATTCGACGCACGGGAGAGGCGGGGGCGGGTCTGGCGAAGGCGGCGCTCGGCATCGGCTACAGCCTCATCGGCATCGGTGTCCTCGTCACCGCGTTCATCGTCGCGATGTTGGTCGGTTCGACGGCGCAGTAGCGGCGAAGACACCTCGGGCCCGGTGGGCGTCGTGTGACGCGGAACCGGGCCCAGTTGGCGGTGCCGGTGGGATTTGAACCCACGGTGGACTTTCACCCACACACGCTTTCGAGGCGTGCTCCTTAGGCCGCTCGGACACGGCACCGCGGACGACGATACAGGGAGGGGAGTCACCCCCACAAACGGCGGCGCGAGGGGTCAGTCGCGGCGGTGCCTGAAGAAGGCGGTCAGGGGCGCCGCGCACTCGGCCTCGAGTACCCCCGCGATCACCTCGACGCTCGCTCCCGCGCGCGCGTCGCGCACGAGGTCCCAGCGGGAACCCACCGCGCCGGCCTTGTCGTCCCACGCTCCGAACACGAGGCGCGGGACGCGCGCCTGGAGAAGAGCGCCCGCGCACATCGCGCACGGCTCGAGCGTGACGACGAGGGTGTGGCCGTCGAGGCGCCAGGACCCAGCGGCCGCGGCGGCCTCGCGGATCGCGATGATCTCGGCGTGGGCGGTGGGGTCGTGGGCCGCCTCGCGGCGGTTGTGACCCCGGCCGACGATCGCGCCGCTCGGGTCGAGGACGACGGCGCCGACCGGGACGTCGCCCTCAGCGGTCGCCTTCGCGGCCTCGCCAAGCGCGGCGAGCATCGCGTCGTCGTACGAGCCTCGGGTCATGCGCCCAGGGTATCCGGGCGCTAGGTTTGGCACATGCGCCTCTACGTCGCCGATCACCCGCTCATCGCCCACAAGGTGACGATCCTCCGCGACAAGGAAACGCCGTCGGCCACCTTCCGGCTCCTGGTCGACGAACTCGTCACGCTCCTCGCCTACGAGGCGACCCGGAACGTCCGGGTCGTCCCGAAGGACGTCGAGACGCCCCTCACGACGACGACGGGGACGACGATCGCGCGTCCGGCGCCCATCATCGTTCCCATCCTTCGCGCGGGGCTCGGAATGCTCGAGGGGATGGCGCGCCTGCTCCCGACCGCGGAGGTCGGCTTCCTGGGCCTCCGCCGCGACGAGAAGACGCTCAAGGCGGTGACGTACGCCAACCGGCTCCCGGAGGACCTGACGGGGCGGCAGGTGTTCGTGCTCGACCCGATGCTGGCGACCGGCGGGTCGCTCATCGCCGCGATCGAGTACGTGCTGGAGCGCGGCGCGACGGACGTGACGGCCGTCTGCCTCATCGCGGCGCCCGAGGGCATCGCTGCCGTGGGCAAGGCCTTCGAGGGGCGTGCCGACGTCACGGTGGTCGTGGCTACCGTCGACGAGCGGCTCAACGAAGTCGGCTACATCGTCCCCGGGCTCGGCGACGCCGGAGACCGTCTGTACGGGATCGTCGACTAGGTGGCGCGCTAGCTCGTGTCCTACTCCCTCGACGACGTGCTGCCGCCTCGAGAGGCGCAGTACATCGACGGCAGTCCCGCCGCGTGGATGATCGCCGGGCACGCCACGTGGGTATTCGTCCTCGCGTGGATGGGATTCGCCCAGGGAGCCCCGGTCGTGCTTGTCGGAGCCATCGCGCAACTCGCTGGCCTGACCCTCGTCGCTGCGGCTGTCAACCACGCTCGGAGTCTTCGGGGCGTCTAGCCGGTTCGAACGGGTGGGATTGAGACGTCGGTCCTGGGCTCGACGGGTCTCCGATCTAGGCGTTGGCCGCGCCGCGTCGTTCGTGAGCCTGTCTGACCTGGCAGGGACAATGGAATCATCCACCGAAACGGAGCGTTGTCCACATTCTGTCCACCGCTTCGTCCACAGCAAACGCAAGATATAGTGGTCAATTCCACGACACGCCACAAGATGTTGCGGTAAGGGCGCCCTGATGTGTACCGTCGGAAGTCACGCCGTTCGGGTGGTCGAAACGCCGCATAGACGGGTCCGCCGCCAAGGGCAGTGATCAAGGCGCAGATACGTTGTTGTTGTACTGGGAGAGATCGAAGGCAAGGGGAGAGCAGTGACGATTACCGAACCCAACCGCCAGCCGGACGCCAACGACGTCGTCTCGGGCTACACGGGCATTCAGGTCACCAAGCGCGACGGGTCGCGCGAGCCGTACAACGCCGACCGGATCAACCGTGCGATCGAGCGCGCCGCCGAGGGTCTGGAGAACAAGATCTCCAAGGTCACCCAGGTGGCGTCCGAGCTCGCCATCACGCTCTTCGACGGCATCACCACGGAGCAACTCGACGAGGCCGCGATCGGCGTCGCTATCCAGAACGTCAAGGAAGACCCGGACTTCGACATCATCGCGGCGCGCCTGTTGCGCAAGGTGATCGCCAAGCGGGTGCTCGGCAACTACGAGTCCGACCTTGAGCTCGCCCTCCTGCACCAGGCCCGCTTCCCCGGGTACATCCGCGACGCCGTGGAGGAGGGCCTCCTCGACACCCGCCTAGTGGAGCTCTTTGACCTCGACGCCCTCGCTGCCGCGATCGACCACACCCGCGACGATCAGCTCAAGTACATCGGAACCGTCACGATGCGGAACCGCTACATGATCAACGGGCGCAACGGTCGCCCGCTCGAGGTGCCCCAGTACTTCTGGATGCGCGTCTCCATGGGGCTGTCCCTCAACGAGCCCAACCCCACCGAGATGGCCATCAGGTTCTACGACAAGATCTCCAACCTCGACTACCTCCCGGCGGGCTCCACACTCGTCAATGCCGGGACGTCGTACCCCCAACTCTCCAACTGCTTCGTCATGCAGATGGAGGACGACATGGACCACATCGCCAAGACGGTCGGCGACGTCATGTGGCTCACCAAGGGCACCGGCGGAATCGGCCTGTCGGTCACCAAGCTCCGTGCGGAGGGTTCGCCGATTCGCTCGAACAACACCTCGTCGACCGGACCCATCCCGTTCATGCACACCATCGACTCGACGTTGCGCGCCGTATCGCGCGGCGGGAAGAAGTTCGGCGCCCTGTGCTTCTACATGGAGAACTGGCACCTCGACTTCCCGCAGTTCCTTGACCTTCGTCAGAACTCGGGCGACCCGTATCGGCGCACCCGAACCGCCAACACCGCCGTGTGGATCTCCGACGAGTTCATGAAGCGCGTGCGCGAGGACCAGGACTGGTACCTCTTCGACCCCGCGGAGACGCCCGACCTCGTCGAGCTCACCGGGTCCGCGTTCTCGGCGCGCTACGCGGAGTACGTGGCGCTCGCCGAGTCCGGCAAGATGCGCACCTTCAGCAAGACGCGCGCCCGCGAGCAGTACAAGGCGATCCTCGTCACCCTCCAGACCACGTCGCACCCGTGGCTCACATGGAAGGACACCATCAACAACCGCGCCCTCAACACCAACACGGGCGCCATCCACCTCTCCAACCTCTGCACGGAGATCTGCCTCCCGCAGGACCGCGACAACATCTCGGTGTGCAACCTTGCCTCCGTCAACCTCTCGACCCACCTCGTGGATGGGGCGATCGACTGGAAGCGCATGGAGACGTCGGTGCGCCTCGCGGTGCGCCAGCTCGACAACCTCGTGGACATCACGCTTTCGTCCGTGCCGGAGTCCGAGTTCGCGAACCGGCAGAACCGCGCGATCGGCCTGGGGGTGATGGGCTTCACCGACGTCGCCGAGCGCCTCGGCATGGCGTACGAGTCCGAGGCCGCGTACGACCTCATCGACCAGATCGTCGAGTTCGTCTCCTTCCACGCGATCGACGAGTCCGCCGATCTCGCGCGTGAGCGCGGCTCGTACTCGAACTTCGCCGGCTCCGGATGGTCGAAGGGCCTGGTGCCCTTCGACACGATCGCGAGCACGGAGGCCGACCGCGGCGTCCCGGTCGCCGTCAACCGCACGACGCGCCAGGACTGGGACTCGCTCCGCGCCAAGGTCAAGGGCGGCATTCGCAACGCGACCCTCATGGCCGTCGCGCCGACGGCGTCGATCGGCCTGGTCGCAGGAACTACCCCCGGCTTCGACCCGCAGTTCTCGCAGATCTTCTCCCGCGCCACGTCGTCGGGCAAGTTCCTCGAGGTCAACCGCAACCTCGTGAGGGACCTCCAAGGACTCGGGATGTGGGAGCAGGTCCGCGACCGCCTCCTCGAGGTTCAGGGCGACCTGAGCCAGATCCCCGAGGTTCCCCGGCACCTCCAGGACGTCTACAAGACGTCCTTCCAGCTCTCGCCCTACGCGTTCATCGAGGTCGCGGCGCGCGCCCAGAAGTGGATCGACCAGGCGATCAGCCGCAACATCTATCTGGAGTCGCGCGACGTCGACGACATGATGGCGCTGTACTCGGCGGCGTGGGAGCGCGGCGTGAAGACCACGTACTACCTCCACATGAAGCCGCGCCACACCGCCGAGCAGTCCACCGTGCGCGTCAACAAGACCGAGCGCATCAACACGACGGGCACGGCGGCCGCCGCGACGTCCGCGACCGCGGCCAGGCCGGTCGCGTCGGGACCGGCACGCAAGGGGTTCGGGGGGCTGACGTCTCGTTCGGGGGCGGCCCCGGCGGCATCGGCCGAAAGCCTAAGGGCGGCCGCTGGCGCGTCCGATGCGGTTTCGGCCGACACCGCCGAGCCCGCTTCGCCGCTCGTCACCCGGCCCGTTGAGGTCGTCGAGGCTTCGGCTCAGGCGGCCTCGCTCGCTTCCGCGCCCGCTTCCGTGCTGTCGGCCGTGGCCGCGACGGCGTTCACGCGGGCTCCCGCGGCCGCGCCCGTCGTGCCGCCCGCGAGCCTTCCCGAACCGGCGTCGGCCGAGCCCGCGCCGGTCGTCACGCAGGAGGGCGCGAGCCAGCTGCCGATCACTGAGCAGCGCGCGTATTCGTCGCCGGACGGCGACACCGAGGTCATCGACGGCGTCGCATGCCCCGTCGACCCCATGGAACGCTTGCAGTGCGAGTCCTGCCAATGACCACCGCACGGTGACGATCGAAAGCTGACGAGGGAGACAAGCATGGCCATTCTTGGCACGGGCATCCAGGACGGACTGCTCCTCAAGCCCATCACGTACCCGTGGGCGATGGACTTGTACAACCAGGCCGTCGCGAACACGTGGTTCCCCAACGAGATCCAGCTCGGCGAAGACCTGAGCGACTTCAAGAAGATGACGGATGAGGAGAAGCACGCCGTCACGTTCCTGATGTCGTACTTCAACCCGAACGAGCTTCTCGTCAACAAGGCCCTCGCGTTCGGCGTCTATCCGTACATCAACGCGCCCGAGTGCCACCTGTACCTTGCGAAGCAGATGTGGGAAGAGGCTAACCACTGCATGGCGTTCGAGTACGTGCTTGAGACCTTTCCGATCGATCGAGAGGCCGCCTACGACTCCCACGTGGACGTGCCCTCAATGGCTGCCAAGGAGGAGTTCCAGGTCAGGTTCATCAAGCGGATGACGGAGGAGACCCTCGATATCACGACGACCGAGGGCAAGAAGGACTTCATCCGCAACCTCATCGCCTACAACATCATCCTCGAGGGGATCTTGTTCTACTCGGGGTTCATGGTGGCGCTCAGCTTCCGTCAGCGGAACCTGCTACGCAACTTCGGGTCGCTGATGGACTGGGTGATCCGCGACGAATCGCTTCACCTGCAGTTCGGGATCAACCTGATATTGACCGTGCTCGAGGAGAACGCCGACCTCCAGACCCCGGAGTTCGCCGACGAGATCCGGCAGATGATCTTGGGCGCCGTCGAGATGGAGGAGCAGTACAACCGCGACCTGCTCCCGAGCGGGATCCTCGGCCTCAACTCCGACTACGTGAACCAGTACGTCAAGTACCTGGCGGACCGCCGGCTCGAGGAACTCGGTTTCGAGGCGCACTACAACGTCTCGAACCCCGCGAAGTGGATGGCGACGGCAAACGACACGTTGCAACTCGTCAACTTCTTCGAGGCGACCAATACGTCGTACGAGGTCAACGCGCAGGCGACGCGCAAGGACTCCTGACTCCCTGCGGGTGCCCCGGGGGACTTCCTATGCGTCCGCGTCCGTCGGCACCGTCTGGTCCGTCGGCACCGTCTGGTCCGTCGGCGTCGTCTGGACGATGACGAGGCCGACGGCGAAGTTGTCGCCCTCGGTCGTGGCGGACAAAGTGTGCTCGCCGACCTCGACCGTCTCCGTTTCAAACGCCTTGGCGTCCGTCCCGAGCGAGTTCGCGACCCCCGAGCCGACGGCCGAGGAGTCGAAGGCGTTGTTGGCGTCGCCAGCGAAGATCTCGCCCTCGCTCGTCGTGCGCTCGGGCGTCATGGCGTCTCCGTCAAGAGTCAGAGCGTCGCCAGCAAGGCCCTTGTCTCCCTCCCACGCAATGAGGGAGACGTCCACCTCGCTCTGGGCGTCCGTGGTGAAGACATAGTCGGCGTCGTCATCCTTGGTCACGGGATCGGGTCCGCCGTAGATCGCGACGCTGCTGACGGGCAGGGAGGCCTGTTCGTAGACCGCGGCGAGGGCGAAGCCCGCGAAGTAGGAGGGGTCACGGTCGGTCAGGCCACTCGTTACCGCGATGTCGGCGAGTGCCCAGGCGCCGTCACCGTACTGCTGCACGAGGTCGGTCACGTCGGCTTGCGCCTGGTAGTACGTGCGTCCGCCGGGATCCGTCCACGTGGACACGGAGTCGGCCACGATGGTGATGTAGGCGGACTCGCGCGGTGGCCGCAAACGCGTGGTGTTCGTGTCGGTGGTGAAACTGTCCGACGGTCCGTGGTTTGCCGCCCACACCAGGCTGGCGTGGAGCACGGTCGCGTCGTCGGGAATGGTGAGGGTGGTGGACGCCGAGTTGTGCGTGCCTCCCTCGCCGTTCACCTCCTCCATCGCCCAGGAGTTGTTGTTGGAGTTCCCATTGCCGTTGAGGGCACTGACGCAGTTGCTGTTGGTCGGGTCGCACGAGAGAATCTGGCCGCCAGCGACGGTGGTGCCGAGGTTCCCTTCCGCCGCGAAGAGGAGGGAGCCGTCGCGGTTCACGGGTGCGAGCCCCGTGCTCACGGAGAGCGAGTTGGAGAAGCCCGCCGTGTCCGTGATCAGAAAGTGGGTGACGGCTCCGGCGGCGAGCGTTCCCGAGACACTGACGCCGAGACTGAGCGAGACGACCGTGTGGGCCGGCACCGAGGCGATGGTGCACGTCGCGACGGAGGCCGAGATCTCGCAGGACCAATCGCCGATGGTCCTGGGCGCGGCCGCGAGCCCGAGCCACGCCCCGAGGCTGGCCTCGGCGGAGCGATTATAGCCGGGGCCGCCGCCACTCGCTCCAACAAACGTGACTCCAGACGGGGCCGTGACGGTCACGGTGACGGGGAGTGAGTCGTCCGCGCCCGTATTGGAGACCCTCACGGGGATGGTCGCGGAGGTCGCCGCCAACTCGATATAGCTCAGGCCTCCGGCCGAAAGCGCGAGGCTTGCGTCGAGCGGGTCCGTTGTGCCTCCCGTGCCGCCGGTGTCACCCGTATCACCCGTACCGCCCGCGTCACCGGTGCCACCCGTTGCCCCCGCGCCGGCCTGGTCGGACGTCGTCGAACCCGTACCCTGGTTCGTCGCTCCAGGGTCGGTGCCCCCGGAGCCATTGGGAACGTAGACGGGAAGTCCGGGGGTGTCGAGGTGAGGAGCAGCTCCCGCCACGAGTTCGATCGTTCCCGTTGGGTCCGCCGTCGGATCGCCGAGCCCGTGCACGCCGAGGGTTCCTACAATGCCGGCGGACGCGACCGCGAGGGCGGCGACGCCGACGGCCGCGGCAAAACCGGTGAGGACGCCCGAACCCGGGCCAAAGGTGCTTGCGAGGAATCCGGAGGTGGCGGACGACGTGGTTCCGCCCGAACTGCCGGCGAGAATGCGTGCGAGTCGGCCGCCGAAGCCAACGGCGACGCCTGCGCTGGCGCCGGCCGTGAGGCCGCCGCCCAGGCCGCCCACGGAACCCGTCGCGGCGCTGCCTGCGACGCTCCCTCCGAACCCACCGGATCCTCCGGCGGACCCTGCCGCGCCACCGACGTGGCCGGCTCCGACGCCGCCGATCGGCAGGCTCGACTCGAGGGCTCCAACGCCGAGGAGGCCAAGGATGAGGGGCGCGATCACGGCCCGCAGCCCCCGGTTCACGTCCTCAAGCTCGCCAACGAGCGCGGTGCATCGATCGCAGGCCTTGACGTGCGCCTCGACCTTCGCGTGCTCGCGCTTGGTGAGACCACCGCGCACGTAGGCCGCAAGGTTCTCGGACACGGCGAGGCACCCGACGTTGGTGGCGGTCGCGAGGTGCTGCTGCAGATACGCCTGCCGAAGGGCTTCCCGGGCGCGATACGCGAGCGCCGCGACGCCGTTGGGGCTGAGCCCGAGGATCGGGGCCACCTCGGCCGGCGACTTCTTCTCGATCTCCGTGTACCACAGGACGACCTGCCAGCGTTCGGGGAGCGACCTGAACGCATCGGCGACGACGCTCTGCTCGAAGTTGTCGAGCGCAGGCTCGTCGCTCGGCTTCTCGTAGCCGATGGCCTTGTCGTGGGTGGTCATGTCCTCGTCGGGCCGGGTCCGCTTGCCCTTCGCGATCATGTCAAGACCCGTGCGGCGAACGACGGTAAAGAGATAGGCGCGGAAGGCCATGTCGGGGCCGTCGCCCTGCTGGAGCGCCTTGAGAACCTTGGCGAAGGCCTCGGACACGATGTCGTCGATATCGCTCGCGACTGCGGAGTACATGCCAGCCACGCGGCGCGCCGCCGAACCGTGACGCTCAAAGAGCACGCCAAACGCCGCCGACTCGCCGGCGCGCACGCCAGCGATGAGCTCGGCGTCGCTGGACTGTTCGGTCCAGAGGCTTACTCTCGCGTTGTCCATCGATGCTCCGATCGAGCCTTTGCATCCATCTCTATAGTCCCTGGTCGCGAGAGGGCCTTGCAACCAACCGAAGTGCGACGTTTGTCACACCTTGGCGGGCTCGATCTCCGGCGAGCGGAGAAACTCCATGAATTTCCGCGTCATAAGTGAGTGACGGTCCTCTCTCATGAAGCATGACGGACGTAGACGTGAGTAGAGCCCAACCAGGAAGTGCCCTCACCGAGGAGTGGCGCGCCGCAAGCGTTCAGACCGTGTGGCTGCGGCCTGGCGACTGGTATACCCCCGCTGTCGATGCCCTGGTCGAGGCCATCGAAGCAGGACTAGACACGGCACCCTCCGCCTCCCGCCTCGGCGCGGCACGCGCGACGGCTGGCGTGGGAGTCACCGAGGCGATCGATGACCTCGCGATCGTGTTCCGAGCAGCGGGATACGAGGACACACCCATCCGCTCGGTCAGGGCGCTGTGCGAAGGCTGGACCGGGGGCAACCCCGCGAGCGGCGCGCTTGGGACTATGACGGACCCCGAGTCGGGGCTCGGCACGATCGAATACTTGTCTCAGCGCCTTGTTGAGGTCTACGGCGCGGCCAAGCGTCGCGGCGAAAGCGTCTCAGACACCCACGCCCTCGTCGTTGTCGACGTGTCCGTCGTTGACTCGGACATCTGGCAACGCATCGCGCGCAATGCGGCCGTCGGGTCCGCGCTTGTCGGGGCGTACGGCGATGGCCACCCCATGGCCCACCTCGGCGACGGGCTCTACGGGGTCCTCGTCCGCCGCGGCGAGGCGCTTGGCATCGGGATTGCCGCCCTCCGTGAGCACATCTCGGAACGGGCGACGAGCATGCGCGTCGGAAACCTCTGGCGTCAGCCCCCGCGGGTGTGGGTCGAGTCCCTTCCGGAGACTCACGCATACGCGGTCACGCTCTTGAACACGTTGCAGCGGTAACCCACCTCTCCCCCCGTCCCTTCCTCCCCGGGAACGCCGCTGCAGCGTGTTCTTGTCCCCGGGCTCTGCGCCGAATGTGGCTGGAGCCCGGGGATTCCTCTTTGGGTCGGGGCCGCTAGGCGGTGAGGGTTCGCACGACCTCCGCCGCGCGCGCGAGCTCGTCCTCGGTGTTGAAGTAGTGCACTGACGCGCGCGTCACTTCGTCGATACCGCGCGCCGTGAAGTCCCGCATCGACGCCTGGCGCCTGACGATCCACGTGTTGATGTGGTTCTCGCGCATGGCAATCCGCACCTCCTCCGCACCAAAGCCCTCAACGGAAAACGTGACGATCCCGCAGAGGCGCTCGCCTCGATCCTGGATCGTCACGCCGGGGATCTCGGCGAGCATCCCGCGAAGCGCGGCGGCGAGCGCGCAGACGCGGGTCTCGATGACGGCCGTACCAAGCGCGGTGGCATAGCGCGCGGCGGCGCCGAGCCCGAGTTGCAGCGCGACGGAGCGTTCAAACGTCTCGAGGCGGCGCGCGCCATCGACGGGGGTGAAGGTGCTCGCCGTCGTCCACAGTTGCGATCGCTGGTCCGCATGGGCGGGGAGCATCTGTTCAAGAGCCCGGGTGCTCGCCCAGAGAAATCCGGTGCCGCGCGGCCCCCTGAGGTACTTCCTTCCCGCGCCGGAGAGAAGGTCGCAGCCTAGTTCGGCGACGTTGAGGCGCAGGTGGCCGACGCTCTGACACGCGTCGAGGAGGTAGAGAATGCCAGCATCTTTCACGGCGGCGCCGACGCGGGCGGCCGGGTTGACGAGCCCGCCGTAGGTAGGGATGTGGGTGAGAGCGACAAGGCGGGTCTTTTCGTCGATGGCGGCCTCGAGGGCCGCGACGTCGATTTGGCCACGCTCGTCGTCGGGCACGTAGTCCGTCAGGACCCCAAAGCGGTTCTTGAGATAGGTGAAGGCGTAGACGTTCGAGCCGTATTCGGCCTGCGAGGCGAGGATCCGGTCGCCGCGCTTCCACGGAAGCGCATAGAGCGCGGTCTGCCACGCCTGTGTCGCCCCCCCGAAGAACGCGACCTCGTCCGCCTGGCCCCCGACGAGGTCGGCGACAGACTCGTAGGCTTGCGCGAGGCTTGGTTCCGCAAGGGCCTGCGCCTCATACGGGCCGAAGACCTCGTCCGCGCGGAGTTGTTCGTGGACCGTGTCCATCACGATCGCTGGAGGAAGCGAGGCCCCCGCGTTGTTGAGGTGAATGACGGTCTCGGCCGCGCGGGTCTCGGAGCGGACGCGGGCAACATCAATGGGCATGGGCCAAGTGTAGGTTGAACGCCCGGTCAACGGCCGGAGGTCGGTGAAGGCTACGCTCGCTGGCATGAGTGAGTTGCGGGTGAGGGTTCGGGTGAAGCCGGGAAGTCGCCGGACGCCTTCCGTCATCGAGGGGCCGGATGGGATCTTGGTGGTCACGGTGCGAGAACGCGCGATCGACGGCGCGGCCAATGCCGCCGTCGAGGCCGCTCTCGCCGCGCACTACGGGGTCGCCAAGCGGGAGGTACGCATCGCGGCGGGGGCGGCGGCGCGGATCAAGACCGTCGCTATCGCGACGGAGTAGCCGGGCCGGATCGGGCGACTATCGTCCGGGGCGCCACAGCACGAGCGCGCGACCCTCGCCACGGCCCACCCTGCGCCCGCGCTCCACGATGACGACACGGCCGTTCGGCCCCGACGCGAAGATCCGTGAGCCTGTGTCCGCGCGGGGTCGGAGGCGCGTGACCTCATCCGCGAGGCGCGCCACCCGCTCTTCCAGCGCAAGGATGCGGGCGATGCCCGCGAGATTGATCCCGTCGTCCTGACTCAGGTGTTGAATCTCGCGGAGGGTCGTGATGTCGCGGAGCGAGTATCGTCTCCCGCCGCCCCGACGTCGGCGGGGAACGACGAGACCGAGTCGGTCATACTGCCGCAGCGTCTGGGCGTGCATGCCCGCCAAGTCCGCCGCCGCTGACACGGAGAAGAGGGGCTCGTCGACATCGGGGGAGGGGTTCACGTCGCGGCCTTTCGGTAGAGATCGGCGCGCACGTCGTCCCCTCGAAGTTCGTGATCGATCGAGGCGAGCGCTTCCTTGGCCTTGACGCTCAACTTCGACGGGACCTGCACCTCAATAGTCGCTAGCAGGTCGCCGGTTCCGGACTTGGCCTTGAGGCCCCTGCCCTTGACGCGCAGCGTCTTGCCCGACGGTGTCCCCGTCGGCACCTTGACCCGCACGGTCGTGCCGTCGAGCGTCGGGACGTCGATCTGTGTCCCAAGGGCGGCTTCAACGAACGTCACCGGCACGCGCACGCGAAGGTTGGTGCCATCCGCCGTGAAGACGGGATGCAAGGCCACGTGGACCGAAAGGAGAAGATCTCCCGGGGGTCCCCCATTGGGGCTCGGCTGCCCCTTCCCCCGCAACTTGATCTTCTGGCCGTCCCGAACGCCGACGGGAAGCCTTGTCGAGAAGGGGCGCCCGCCCATGTTCAGGCGGACGGTCGCGCCCTCGGCGGCCTGACGGAAGGTCACCTCGGTAGCCGCGGCGAGGTCCGCGCCCGGTTGCGGACCCATCGAGTAGCCGCCTCCGCCGAAGAGGTTGCCAAGAAGATCCTCGAACCCTGGGGGCACCTGCCCCCCGGAGGATCGTCCGCCACGAGCACCGCGCCCGAACATGCCGCTGAACGCATCCTCGAAGCCCGCGCCGCCCGCGCCTCCCGGCTGGAACCGCGCGCCGCCGCCCATCGCTCGAATCGCGTCGTACTGCCCCCGCTGCTCCTTGTCGGACAGGACGGCGTAGGCCTCGCCGACGTCCTTGAACTTCGCCTCCGCCGTCGCGTCACCGGGATTGGCGTCGGGGTGGAGCTTGCGTGCAAGCTTGCGGTACGCCTTCTTGATTGCCACGTCGTCCGCGCCCTTGGGTACGCCCAGGGTCGCGTAGAAGTCCTTGTTGAACCAGTCCTGGCTGGCCACGATCCTCCCTCGACGACCTACTCGGGTTGAGCCACGACGACGCGGGCGGGACGAAGCACGCGGTCGCCGAGGCGATGCCCGGGCTGCGCGACCTCACGAATCGTCGCTATCGCGAGACCAGGCTCCACGGCCGAAACGAGCGCCTCGTGGATGGCGGGGTCGAACGGGTCGCCCGGGGCGCCGTACGAGGACCACCCGAGGCGGGCGAGGGTCGCCTCCAACTTGTCGGCGATCGCCGCGAAGGGCCCTACGAGTTCACCGTGGTCGCGCGCGCCGGCGATGTCGTCGAGCACGGGAATCAGGGCCTCGATCACCTTGGCCGCGGCCATTTCACCCGCGAGCTGGCGGTCGCGATCCACGCGCTTGCGGTAGTTGACGTACTCCGCCTGGAGGCGCTGGAGGTCGCCGAGGTGTTCCGTCGCCTTCGCCTGCGCGAGCGCAAGGGCGTCGTCCACCTCGGCTTCCTCCATGGCGAGCCCGGCCAGTTCCGCCTCGAACGCGGCGTCCGCGTCCTCGGGGGTTTCGGGTGTGTTGTCCATGGGTTACTTGGACTCGTCCTCGTCAACGATCTCGGCGTCTACCACGTCTTCGTCGTTGGGGGTGTCGGTTCCGGAGGCGCCGCCCGCCTCCTCCTCCGCCTGCTTGGCGTAGATGGCGTCACCGATCTTCTGAGCCTTGGCGACCAGATCGTCATGGGCCGTCTTGACCGCGGCGAAGTCGTCGCCCTCAAGCGCCTTCTTCACCGCCGCGATGGCCTCCTTGACGTCATCCGCGATGTCGGAGGGAATCTTGTCGGCGCTCTCGTCGAGGATCTTCTCCGTTTGGTAGGCGAACTGCTCCGCGCGGTTGCGCGTATCCGCCTCCTCGCGGCGCTGGGTGTCCTCGGCCGCGTGCTCCTCGGCGTCCTTCACCATTCGCTCGATGTCCGACTTCGACAGGGCCGAACCGCCCGTGACGGTGATCGACTGCTCCTTGCCGGTGCCGCGGTCCTTGGCGCCGACGTGGACGATGCCGTTCGCGTCGATGTCGAACGTGACCTCGATCTGGGGCACGCCGCGACGGGCCGGCGCGATACCGCCCAGTTCGAACGTGCCGAGCAACTTGTTGTCGCGCGCGAACTGCCGCTCGCCCTGGTAGACCTGCACGAGCACGCTCGGCTGGTTGTCGTCGGCGGTCGAGAAGACCTCGGACGACTTGGTCGGGATCGCCGTGTTGCGCTCGATGAGCGTCGTCATGACGCCGCCCTTGGTCTCGATGCCGAGGCTGAGGGGCGTGACGTCGATGAGGAGGACGTCCTTGCGCTCACCCTTAATGACGCCGGCCTGCAGGGAGGCGCCGACGGCGACGACCTCATCCGGGTTGACGCCCTTGTTGGGCTCCTTGCCGCCGGTGAGTTCCTTGACCAGGTCAACGACAGCGGGCATCCGGGTCGAGCCGCCGACGAGGACGACGTGGTCGATGTCCGCGAGCTTGATGTCGGCGTCCTTGATCACCTGGTGGAAGGGCGCCTTGCACTGATCGAGAAGATCCTTGGTCATCTGCTCGAACTGCGCTCGCGTGAGCTTGGTGTCGAGGTGAATGGGGCCGTTCTCGCCGAGGCTGACGTACTGGATGGAAATGGTCGTCGAGGTGGCCTGGCTCAGTTCCTTCTTCGCCTGCTCGGCGGCCTCGCGCAGTCGCTGGACCGCGGACTTGTCCTTGGCGAGGTCCACGCCCTCCTTGTTCTTGACCTCCTTGATGAGGAAGTCGACGATGCGCTGGTCCCAGTCGTCTCCACCTAGGTGGTTGACGCCGTTCGTCGCCTTGACCTGAATGGTCGAGAAGGCGTCCTCGTCTTTGCCCACCTCGAGGAGCGACACGTCGAAGGTTCCGCCGCCGAGGTCGAAGACGAGGATGAGCTCGTCCTCCTTGCCCCTGTCGAGGCCGTACGCGAGGGCCGCGGCGGTGGGCTCGTTGACGATGCGCAGGACGTTGAGGCCCGCGATCTCGCCAGCCTCCTTGGTCGCCTGACGCTGGTGGTCATCGAAGTACGCGGGGACGGTGATGACCGCGTCGGTCACCTTCTCACCCAGGTACTGCTCGGCGTCGCGCTTGAGCTTGCCGAGGATGCGCGCGGAGATCTCCTGCGCGGTGTACTTCTTGTCGTCGATCTTCACGCTCCAGTCGGTGCCCATATGGCGCTTCACGCTGGAGATGGTGCGTTCGATGTTGGTGACGGCCTGGCGCTTGGCGATCTCGCCGACCAGAACCTCGCCGGTCTTGGAGAACGCGACGACGGACGGGGTGGTGCGGGCGCCCTCGGCATTCGCGATGACGGTGGGCTCTCCGCCCTCAAGGACGGCGACGCACGAGTTCGTGGTGCCGAGGTCGATTCCTACTGCTCGAGACATGTTCCTGTTCCTCCTACGCCGCGGCGACGGGCCGCGAGCCTGATGCGGCTCGCTAAGTTGAGCCGCCTAGACTCAAGTATGCCTGCGCGTCGGGGAATGTCAAGTCGGGCGCGCCAAAGTTGAGCCGGTGTGGCTCAGGTCGTGCCTACAGGTCTTCCGCGGGCCCGAGGAGCGTCACCGAACGTGCGAGGGAGGCCACATCGCTGTTCCACTCCGATGGGGCTTGGCGCGACATGCAGTAAACCATGACTACCGAGTCGCCCTGGCCCACCGCGATCAGGCTCGTGTAGAGCGGGCCGTCGGCCGTGGAGAAGGTGGAGTCAATCTGCCACCCGTCGTAGCGGGCGGACGTGTCGAAGGCCGCATTCAGTGTTTCAACCTCGTCGCCGCCCGACAGGCTTGCACCTGCCGCTCGGGCGAAGCCGACCGCGCCCCCTTGGACCCCGTCGGTACTGCCGGGAACCGTCCCCACGATGACCTGCACCACCGTCGCGGTGGGGGTGTTGACCCCACCCCACGTCCAGACGCCAGCGAGCTCTATCGTTCCGCCGGCCGGGTGCCCCGTCGCGAAGGCCGACCTCTCAACCTCGACCGTGTACGCGTCCGTCCAATTCGGATCCCGCGCGTATGTCACCGCCCCCGACCGGGACGTGTACATCGTCCACCCGTCGGGAATGGTTGCCTGCGTTACCGGAACGCTTGGAGTCAAGGGTGCCGCAGCCTCGGAGCGCGGGCCGAAGACCTCGGTGAGGACGTACTTCGTGACAGCGCCTCCGGCGAGGAACGCCACCACAAGGAGCACAAGCTTCACGGCGAGCTTGCCGGCGCTACGGCGCGGGGCCTTTCGATAGGGCGTCGATGGGGCGAACGGTTCCGGCGCGACGCCGGGCGTCATCACGTGGCCGTAGGCGGGGGTGATGGTCCGCCCTCCGACCGCGTCGAAACCCTGCTCATCCCGTGGGGCGAGCGGAGCGACGATCGCGACCGGCTGGGGTGCTGGCGGAAGCGCTGGCTGGGTGTAAGCGGTCCACGCGACGCCGTCCCAGTAGCGAACCTTCGCTGGGTCCGACGGGTCGGGGTACCAATCGGCGGGGGGCAGTGACACCGTGCGACCTTCCTAGGCAGTCTCCACCAGACTAGGGCTCTGCGGAGTAGCGCGCGAGGGGACGTGCCATGACTGCCATGAAGAACCCGGACGCGGCCCGTTGCCCGGGAGTCGCGGATCGGGACACCTATTCGCGGGAGAGACGGAAACGGGGGACCTTGTCGTCTCCCCCCGTGTCGGGGGAATGGGCGCCGCCGCGCGGGGCGAGACCGTCCCCGCGCCACGCTCGCCTCGACGCGCAAGAGGGGACCCGCTACCCAACCGTCACTGCCACGATGCGCGAACTCATTGCGTTCTCCCGGCCGCCACCATGGAAGACGACGATTGTCGCCATCGCGGTGACAATCAGGGTTTCGCGCCCCTCGGCCTCGAGTGTCCCCCGAGACTCCTCATCCAGCGAACTCGGCGGTTCGTCGAAGAGGAGCGGTAGGCGCGGCACGGGCGACAGCCAAGTCGCAGCCTCCGGCTCTGCGGCGAGGGCGATCGTCAGAGTGCTTGAGTACACGCCGCGCCACGGAGTCAGCCGCGGCCATCGGCGCGGGGGACGCGATGCTCGATCGCGACCCGGTCATCCAGCCAGTGCCGCCCGGGGGCCAATGCCGCGCCCCGACTAGTACGAGGTTCTGTTTCCGGACGGAACCTCGAAGATCAGGACTTCAAAGTGAGTCCTTGCGAAAGGTACTCCGGTAGCACCCGACGAATTCCTTCGCGAAGAGGAGTGAAGCCACCGATGTCGACGAAGGTGGCGAGTCTGGTGAGATCGGGAGAGCGGCGCAGTACGCTACCCGACGGAGCCTCGTGCTCCTCAACTTCTCCGGACCAACCGGCCTCATCCATGATCACTTCGGCGAGTTCTCGCATCGTGACCTCGTCCGGGGACCCTATATTGACGACTTCGCCAAGTGCCTGTTCCGCCAAAACGACGACCGCCCGCACGGCGTCGTCGATGTAGATGAAACTACGAGTGTGCTCGGCTCCATACAGACTGAAGGTGCCGTGGAGCCCTCGGGAGATGAAATCGGGGATGACGTGATGGATCCCCATGCGAGGCCCGTACGCGTTGTGAAATCGGCCAACGACAACGGGCATCTTGTACTGGGCCTGGGCCGCGAAACACGCGACCTCTCCGTGAAGTTTGGACGCCCCGTAGGACCAGCGGATCTCTCGGGCGTCGGAGATCGACAGCGGCACGTCCTCCGCCGTGGGCACGGGCCAATCGAAGAGCGTCACGGTGCTCGCATATGACTCGGAAGACCCTGCGTAGAAGAAGAAGCCCGTTCCGACTTCTCCAAAGTGACGGAGGAGCGCCATGGTGGTCACGGTGGAGTGCCAAGCAGTCTCGAAGGGACGCGAGTAGAAGTTCTCTGTACCGTTGAGCGCCGCGAGGTGAAACACCCCATCAACCTTCGGCAGTTGCCCGACGACGGCGAGATCCGTGAGATCCACTCTCAACACCTCGACACCGTCAGTCGCAGCGAGGGCCGCGAACTGATCGGAGGCATTGTCGTGAAGACCGATGTCGGCCGCAATGACCCGGTGGCCGGATGAAGCGAGCAGTCGGGCTAGGTGAAATCCGATGAAGCCGGCCGCTCCGGTTACAAGATATGTAGGCATCGTCTCAGTTCTTCCCAAGCAAGGAGGCGGAGCGGCCAAACGTCACGACCTTCACGTCAGGTCGGCCCATTTCCGGCTCCATCAACTGATTCCAAAGGTCAATCACGGTCGCACCTTCTCGGATGAAGGAGCCGAGCTTCTGGGCGAACTCAAGGGTCGAGAACTCCTTGAGATTCGTCTGGATGACAACGAGACTCGCGTCGCGGAGCGCCTCCTCAAGAGATCGCCACGCGATGCCGATGGACGCTGCATCAGCTTCCGAAACCAGCGGATCCCAGCCGAGAATCTCAACGCCCGGCCATGCCTCGGCGAAGGCATCTCCAAGGGGGCCCGCGAGCGATCCGCGCACGTCCGACGTCTCTGGGCGTCCCTTGAAGGCAAGTCCAACGATTGCAATCGCCGAGGGAGCCGAAGCAAGCGCCCGCTCGGCGAGCACACAGACGTGCGAGACGAGGCGCTCGTTCGTCTCGCGTCCCTGCATCGACAGAGCGGCGGTCGTACCGTGCCGAACCGCGGAATCCGAGAGGATGTACGCATCCTTCTCCAGACACGGCCCCGCAACCGGGCCAGGGCGCGCGACGCTCATCCGTTCGTAGCCATGGTTGCACGCGTGAATGACCTCATAGACATCGACGTTGACGTGGTCCGCCACGTACGCGAGTTCGTTGGCGTACGCGAACAGGACGTCGCGGTAGGTGTTGCTCGCCAGTTTGGCGAGCTCCGCCGCCTCGGGCGAACTCACCCGCACGATCTCGACGCCGAGGTGCTCGAAGAGCCGAGCCGCGGCGTCGGCCGAGGCCTCGTCTAGCCCTCCCACGACTTGAGGAAGCGATTCCAGCTCAAGCAGGGCCTTCCCTTCTACGGTGCGCTCGGGCGCCATCGCCAGTCGGAAGGGCTTGCCGCTAGCGGCGAGGATCGGCTTCGCGATGCTCCGAGTCGTGCCAATCCGCACGGTCGACCGCAGAACGACAAGCGCCCCATCCGGCATGCCGCCGGCAACACTCTCCAGCGCCGCTTTCAGGTCCTCAAGCCACACGATTCCGCCGCGAAGCGGTGTGCCGACCGTGATGATGTAGGCGTCGGCCCGTGGAAGTGGCTCCGCCGTCGTGACGGCCACAAGTGCCCCCCCGGCCACGGCGCGCGCGAGAACGGCCTCGAGTCCAGTCTCATGGAAGGTCGTTCGCCCGGAGGCGACGGCGGTGACAATACCACTGTCACGCTCGACTCCCGCGACCTTCAGGCCCGCGTCCGCGAAAGCGGTCGCCAAGGTCAAACCGACGTACCCGAGCCCGACGACGCAGACGTCCGCGTTCTGGCTCTTTTCTGTGGTTGAAGACACCGCTCTCCTCGTTCCCGTGGGATCGGTCGCATGCGGTGCGGCCAGCGCCCGTGCGACTGCGTGACCGTGTGATGCTATCAGCCGTCACGCGCAGGATGCCGTGGCGAAAGTCCGTCCCCCGCGATGAGACGGCCGGCTCTTCAGCTCCTCGCGTCCGCCGCGTCCGGTTCGCCTGACGTGCCTGATCGGAGCTTTGCCGCCTGAGACGCGAGCGAGCCAAGCCGGTGCCGGTCCCAGTCCGCACAAGGACGCATGGCTACGCTTGTGTCGAATGAGGTCGCTGCGTCCACCCATGCTTGGACTCTCCCGAAGGACTATTTACGACGACTTCGTCGTCATCGATTCGCAGTTCCCTCAGAAGGTGCCTCTAGCGTTCAGGAACACCGAAATCAATGAGTACCTGCGTCGTTTGGAGAACGCGCGAAGCTACACGATGTACCCCATGAAGCCGGACGCGGATGCGTGGTTCAAACACGGCTACGGGCATACTCAACGATCGTTTGAGGAAAACAAGCGTGGGTACTTGCAGTACTACCCGGAGAATGCGGATCGAATTCGGCGCCTGAGCAGACTGGGGAGATACGAGTTCAGGCTCGCGTACACGTTCTTCCTGGCAGAAACCTACGTGCTTCTTCCCTTCCTTGAGGCTCAGAAGATCCCATTCGTATTCGTCCTGTATCCCGGCGGGGCCTTTGGGATGGGCTTTGAGCCGTCGGACGTCATGCTAAGGAAGATCTTCTCGAGCGAACAATTCAGGGGCGTAATTGTCACTCAGCAAATCACAATGGACTATCTGCTCCGTGGACAGTTCTGTCCCGAGGAGAAGGTTACGTTGGTCTTTGGCGGGTTCGTGTCCTTCACGAGGAAGGAGTTGAAGGAGAAGAAGCGCTTCCCGAAGGACAAGCAGACCTTCGACATCTGTTTCGTTGCCGCGAAGTACTCGGACCGGGGGGTGGACAAGGGGTACGACCTGTTCGTCGAGGTCGCAACGCTTCTTGCGCAGAAGTCGGATCGCATGAGATTCCACGTGGTCGGGGGCTTCGACGCCGAAGAAATCCCCGTCTCCCATCTGAAGTCCCAGATTCAGTTCTACGGCTACCAGCGATCGGAGTTCCTGCTCGACCTCTATTCGAGAATGGATATCGCCCTTTCGCCTAACCGGCCGGGTGCGCTCTGGCCCGGCAACTTCGACGGCTTCCCGCTCAATGCGGATGCCGCCTTCTGCGGCGCGGCGCTGTTCGCCAGCGACGAACTGAGGATGAATCACAATTACGTCGACGGCGAAGACATCGTCATCGTTCCGCTGGACGCCGCGAAGATTGCCGAAACCATCTGGCAGTACTACGAGAGTCCCGGCGAGCTCTACGCCCTCGCGGAACGGGGTAGCACGTTGACCGCAGACCTGTTCTCTATCGATCGACAGATCGACGCGCGGCTCGAGGTCTTCGGACGGTTCACGACGTTGAAGCCGTGCCCCTAGCGGTGGCACACCGCGGCCAGCCGGGTCAACCAGGCGCCCTGAATGACCGTTGGTTGCAGTTCGCACGCTGTCGCGGTCGACTCCGACGTGGCGGCTCGTGCGACTGCGACATCGCCACTGCCGCGCAGGTTCCACGCCTTCCCGGGATCCGAGTCGGCGGCCGCGTCACCGCCGAACTACACCAACGAGCGATACAGGTCGGCGGTTGCGGAGGCCGCCTTCTCCCACGTGAACTCGAATCCGCGAACGGGTCCGAGTTCTTGGACTCGGCGCTTCGCCTCCGGCTTCAGAGCCTCGACGATCCTCCTGCGAGGTCCCCCGAGTCCCCGGGGACGTGGTAGAGGGCGGCGTCGCCCCCAATCTCGCGGCTGCACGAAGCGTCCGCCAGCACCGTCGGTGTGCCCGACGTCAGTGCCTCGAGCGTGGGCAGCCCGAAGCCCTCATAGAGCGACGGGAAGACGAAGACGCGCGCCCTGCGATACACCTCGGGCATCTCCTGGTCGGATGGCGTCAGATGGAGGATCCGCGACTCAAGGTCGCGGGCCTGGAACGAGGCCTGCTCCTTGGGTGTGAATGGTCCGCCGCCAACCACGACCAAGTGAAGGTCGGAATCGACGGTCGCCACCTCCGCGAACGCGTCGAGCGCGGTCTGGAAGTCCTTGTACCCGCTCCGGATCCCCACGAACAGTACGTAGCGTTCGGGCAGTGACAAGTGCCGAGTGTGCCGCGACTCGCGGAATTCTGGACCGATGCCATAGTGAATGACCCGGGTCTTGCTCGCCAGTTGGTCGCCATACACCTTGACCATGTCGGCCGCAGTGTTGTGGGAAATGGCGATTACTGCGTCGGAGGCTTCGCAGAAGGCGCGCTTCGCCAGATGAGGATTTCCGAGCGGGAAGTAGTCGGGCAGCAACTCAGGCGTCATGTCGTGGACCGTCGTTACGCGCGGCCCGCTCCACAGCGAAAGGTATCGGCGATTCGTGAACGTGTGGTGCATGAGGTCAAGTTGGGGAAGCTTCGCGGGCATCGTCCGCGGGCGCCCGGCGATTCGCCACGTCGCCCAGTCGAGTCGGGCAACGGTGGCCCCACGCGGCGCGGCCTCAAGGACCAGCCCCGACTCGATGAGATGAAGGTTGTGCGTCGCCTCCGAAAGGATTACCGGCTCAATGCCATAGTCGGGAAACCGCTTGATGAGTTCGATGAAGTAGCGGCTCATCCCGCCACGGCGTTGCGCCACGAACACCTGATCGTCGAATCCCACTCTCAAGGCCACGTCGGCGTCCTGGTTCTAGCCGTCGGACCCGGTCGGGGGCTTCGGTCGTGGTGCCGAAGCGTCCCCGGTCTCGACCGGATCGACGTAGCGCTCGCCCTCGAGCTCCAGCGAAGCGACGTCGGCGTCGACCATGATCTCGGCGAGCCGGGGCGCGAGCACGTGCGCCTCCCAGCCGAGGACTTCCTTCGCCTTCGACGGATCCCCGATGAGTGAGTCGACCTCGGTCGGACGAAGGTAGCGATCGTCGAACTTCACGTACTTCTGCCAGTCAAGACCGAGTCGCCCAAACGCGAATCCGAGGAAGTCCCGAACCGTGTACGAAGTACCCGTAGCGACAACGTAGTCCTGCGGTTCATCGTGCTGGAGCATTCTCCACATGGCTTCGACGTACTCCGGGGCGTATCCCCAGTCACGCACTGCGTCGAGGTTCCCCAAGTAGAGGTAGTCCTGCACGCCGGCCGCAATGCGCGCCGCCGCGCGCGTCACCTTGCGGGTCACAAAGGTCTCGCCCCGGCGGGGAGACTCGTGGTTGAAAAGAATCCCATTGCAGGCGAAGAGGCCATAGGCCTCGCGGTAATTCCGCGTCATCCAATAGGAGTAGACCTTGGCCGCGCCGTACGGCGAGCGCGGGTGAAACGCCGAATCCTCACGTTGAGGAGGCGGAGTAGAGCCGAACATCTCGGAACTACTCGCCTGGTAGTAACGAGCGTCGAGCCCGACGACTCGGATCGCCTCGAGCAATCGGGTGGTCCCGAGCCCGGTTACGTCCCCAGTGAATTCGGGCTCATCGAAACTGACCCTCACGTGCGATTGGGCTCCCAGGTTGTAGACCTCGGCGGGCTGAATCGCGTCCAGCAGGGTCGCAAGACGAGAGCCATCCGAGAGATCGGCGTAGTGGAGCTGGAGGCGCGCGTTCTCGACGTGGGGGTCTGCGTACAAATGCTCGATCCGGCCCGTGTTGAACGACGACGACCGGCGGATCAGGCCGTGGACCTCGTATCCCTTTTCCAGCAGGAGTTGGGCAAGGTAACTGCCGTCCTGCCCCGTGATCCCCGTCACGACTGCTCGCTTGGCAGACGTCTCCGTCATCGCTCTCACTCCATTCGACTTCTCGAGATGTCGCGCGGGCGACACTAGTGGGCTCAACTTCGCAGACATACTATCCCACGTCGCTGTCGAGGGTCCGGGCCTCTGCCGCGCGCGAATTGAGGCGCCGGGCGGCCCAGGCGGCCGCCCGATTGACCGGGGCGTGCCACAGCCAGCTGATCGGCCTCAAGGCGCGCGGGAGATGACGCTTCTTGATCGCCGAGGCTTCTGCACTCGATCGAGACCGGTTCGCGACCGTGAGGGACTCGGGATGCCAGCGGAAGGCGGACACGGGTATCCGGGTCGAGGCGAACCGCCCTAGTGACCGCAACTTGAGAAACGCGTCGAGGTCCATTGCGTAGCGGAGCGACGCGTCGAAACCGCCGATCGCGGTCAGCGCGTCGAGGCGGATCATGGTGCCGGGATGCGGGATGAGGTCGGGGCCCCACGCGAGCAGGGGCCGCGCGAGTCGACCCGCGCGGCTCACGGCGAGGATGGCCCGCGGGGTCAATGTAGTCGCACGCGCCGAAGGCGAGGACCGCCCCGGCGTCACGCTCGAGGAGGTCCATCAGTCTCTTTAGGCCACCCGGTCGGAACAGGTCATCGTCACCGATCCACGCGTAGAACCGTTCACCGTCGCGAGCGGCGATCCCCAGGTTGATGGCCCGCGAGATGCCTTCGCCCGGGTCGTCGATCAGTTTCGCGCCGTGCTTGGTCGCGAGTCGTCGAGCGGCGTCGGCTTCGACGGGAGCAACGAAGGCCAGCGTGAGGGTGACAGACGCCCGCTGCAGGTCGATGGACTCCAGCGTTTCGGCGAGACTCTCCAGACGCTCGCCGAGTGTGGGCAACACCACCAGTATGTCCGCGGCGGGCATGAAATCGACCTCTTTCCTTGCTACGATGACGCACGTCCAGGGCGCGTCCGCGCCTACGTGCCCACCGACGGCTTTCGGGAGTCTAGCGACTGTGGCGGCTGAGTTCCTCCTACACCCTAGCGATGTGGTCTACGTCGCTGGCCACCGCGGGCTCGTCGGTTCGGCGATCTGGAGGCGCCTGGAGCGTGATGGCTTCACGAACTTGGTGGGGTTGACATCCGCCGAATTGGATCTCCGGGAGCGCGGGCACGTGCGCGACTTCGTGCGAGCCGCGAAGCCCGATGTCATCGTGATTGCTGCAGCTCGCGTCGGGGGGATCCACGCCAACAGCACCTTCCCCGCGGAGTTTCTGACCGACAACCTTCAGATTCAACTCAACCTCATGGATGCCGCCAAGGAAGCGGAGACGCAGAGGCTCCTGTTTCTTGGCTCCTCCTGCATCTACCCGAAGTTCGCCGAGCAACCCATCAAGGAGTCCTCGCTCTTGACCGGCGTGCTCGAGCCGACGAACGACGCATACGCGATCGCTAAGATCGCGGGGATTCTTCAGGTTCAGGCGATCCGTCGCGAGTACAAATTGCCCTGG
This sequence comes from uncultured Actinomycetota bacterium, assembly GCA_963830335.1. Classification (GTDB taxonomy): domain Bacteria; phylum Actinomycetota; class Actinomycetes; order Actinomycetales; family Demequinaceae; genus JAFGBM01. Next base: position 6,505 of record CAWHLX010000003.1, on the reverse strand, counting down.
ATCTCGGCAATGCCTACGAACCTCTACGGCCCCGGGGACAACTACCATCCGGAGAACTCGCACGTGCTCGCGGCGTTGATCCGAAGATTCCACGAAGCGAAGATCCAGAACGCGGACGAGGCCGTCCTGTGGGGAACCGGGTCTCCGCGTCGCGAGTTCCTTTTTGTTGACGATCTCGCTGACACGGTTGTCCATTTGCTTGGTCACTAGACTAGCCGGAGCAGATCAATGTGGGCGTTGGGTCAGATCTTACGGTGGCGGAACTCGCCCGCGTCGTCTCCAAGGTTGTTGGATTTGAAGGGGCGATCACGAATGATCTTACGCGGCCGGATGGGACTCCACAGAAGCTCCTCGACGTCTCGAAGATCCATTCGCTCGGGTGGAAGGCGTCAACCTCGCTCGAAGACGGCATACGTTTGGCTTATGCGTGGTTCGTGGACCATATTGACTCCGTTCGATCGTTATAGCGGGTCAGTGTGGTTCCCCGGGCCAAGCGGAATGACTGAGGAGGAGGCGGAAGATGAGTCCTCCGAGCCGAGTGTTGATCGTGGTGCCTGCCTGGAATGAAGAGGCGTCCGTTGGCTCGGTTGTCGCCGAGATCCGGTCGGCCCTGCCCCGCGCACGCGTGCTTGTCGTCGACGACGGGTCCACAGATCGAACGGCCGATGTTGCGCGCCAAAATGGTGCCCTCGTCGCTCGCCTTCCTTATAACCTCGGGGTAGGCGGTGCCATGCGAGTCGGCTTCTGCTACGCGCGGGCAAATGACTTCGAGGCGGTCGTTCAGGTCGACGGCGATGGTCAGCATGACCCGCGGGAAGTGCAACGCCTCCTTGAGGGCCTAGCCGACGCGGACCTCGTCATCGGCGCGCGGTTTGCGGGCGAGGGCCAGTACCAAGTGCGCGGACCTCGGCGCTGGGCCATGCGGTTGCTTGCTAGTGTGCTCGGGCGCGTAGCCAAATCTCGGCTTACCGATACGACCTCGGGCTTCAGAGCTTCGAACGGGCGTGCGATTGCACTGTTCGCGGAGCACTATCCTGCCGAATACCTCGGAGATACGGTCGAGGCGTTGGTGATAGCGGCACGCGCTGGACTGCGCGTCCACCAGGTCCCCGTCTCTATGCGTTCACGGCTAGCGGGGGAGCCATCGCACAGCCCCGTGAAAGCGGCCGTCTACCTTGCACGCGTCTTTCTCGCGCTGTCGTTTGCACTTGTGCGGCCGTCGGAGTCCTATCGAGTGGGAGGCCACGCATGAGCGGGATCGCGTATTTCGTGGGGATTGCGGCGGCGGCCTTGGTGATCATCGTCTCCTTCGAGTTACTGCGGCGAGGTCGTCTCCGCGAGCGTCATGCAATTTGGTGGTTAGCCGCAGGCGGCGTCTCGCTAGTCGTGAGCGTGTTCCCCCAAGTGCTCGATGGATCGCCCAAAAGTTGGGCGTGGAGGTTCCGCTCAACCTTGTGCTTTTCGGCGCTGTGATAGTCCTCTTCCTCGTGAGTCTTCAACACAGTTCGGAACTCACGCGCGTTGAAAGCAAGGCCCGTATCTTGGCGGAGAAGATCGCACTCCTGGAACTTGACATCGAACAGGCGAAGAACCCGAACGTCGAAAATCCCAGTTAGTTCACACGTGACGGGTGGCCGCCGCCGGGACGTCGCGCCGCTTCCGCAGAGCGATGGCATGCACCAGGACGCCCAGACCGGGTCCGACAAACACGGCAATAGTGATACGCGTTGCGTCGGTCAAGGGAAGCGCGAGCACAGCCATCGTCGAGGCTGCCGCGACGACGAAGCCAGCGGTGTAGGCGCCGTGCAGTCGGCGGGCAAGGGTTGCCGCGCCGGTGACGAAGAGAGCGGCCGCAAGACCCGATGAAGCCGTGACCAATCCAACTGTGACGCCGCTCAGGCCGCTTCGAGTGCCAAGAAGGTGGTCAACGAGTTGCGGGCCAAAGTGCCACGCGAACGCTCCGATGATCGCCGAGGCGACGATGACAGCGACCACCGCGAGTTTGAGTGACCGGCGACTCTGCCACCCCCCCTTGAACCTGACGAGCAACCACGTTTGGAGTGACATCGCGACCACAACTAGGGGCGCCCGGCCAACGTTGACGACCAACATGACTGCCGCTACTAAGGGAACCGTTCGGTCGTTGGCAGTCGCGGAGAACACCGCAGGAAGGCCGCTCATGAGAAGAGCGATGGCTCCAGCGCCGACCATGGTCTGTCCGCTGTTGCGGAAAATGCGCAAGGGCGGCACATCAAATGAATAGTCGCCGCGCAGCCGGCGCGCCACGAGAGGACCCAAGAGGATCGGCGTGAGGACGAATGGCGCTGCGAGTGCCCACGCTATCGGCGCCGCGTGTGGAAACCACAGCAAAGCACCACCGACGAAGACCAGGCGCAACGAACCGTCAGCGGCGAGGAGGAGCGCCGCCAGACGAAACTCGGCGGTGCCGTACACCACGCCCGAGATGACAGCGACCAGCCAGTACCCCGCCGCACCTACCGCTAAGGCAAAGCCCACCGCGAGTCCCGCGTGAGGCACGACGCGCGCGAGCCACAATGGCGTGGACCCCCCGATTGCGATGAAGACCGTGGCCGCCCCGATCCACGCAACGCGGTTGATCTCGGTGGGGCCCGACTCGTCACGCGACGAGCGTGCGGGACGCTCGGTCGCGCGCGCCACCTCCTGCTGCAGCCCGGAAATCGTACCCACGATCAAGAACAGCAACGACCAGTAGGCGGCGAAACTCGTGTATCCGCTTGCGCTGAGCCGTCCCGCCGCGGCGAGCGTTAGCAAGTACCCGATGCCACCAACGAAAGCGATGCCGACGAGTAGCAGACTCGCTCCGCCCTGTTGCCTACCACGGGACCTTACTCGCAAGTCCACGTTCCGCCTCCATGCTTAGCTGGGTCCACAAATCGTCCGGAGGGACAGCGCGACCCCGCGCACAACCTTGTAGGCCGCTATCAGGGTCAGTGTGGACTCTACCGCGACGACTCCACGTGTCCCGCGAGCATCCTGACGATGCGCGTTGCGATGACGCTGGCCTCCGCGCGGTCGTGGGTCACCACGATGGCGGTGGTACCCGTCGCTAGGAGGATGTCGCGTACCTCGTCCGCGAGCGCATCGCGTAGTGTCGGCGTCCAGGGAACTGAGCGGCTCGTCGAGGAGGAGGAGCCGGGGATGGGGGGCGAGGGACCGCGCGAGCGCGACGCGTTGGCGCTCGCCGCCGGAGAGTTCGTTGATCCGACGGGCTCCGTACCCCGGCAGGCGCACGAGTTCGAGGAGCTCGGCCACCCGGGCGTCCCTCTCCACGCGGGGCACGCGAGCCATCTCCAGCCCGAACGAGACGTTTCCCGCAACCGTCCGGTGGGGGAAGAGGGCGCCGTCTTGAAACACGAGCCCAAATCCCCGGAGATGCACCGGCGTCGCGGAGACGTCCTCGCCGTCCCACATGACCTGGCCCGTGCACTCGACCACCCCGGCAATTGCGCCGAGGAGCGAGGACTTCCCGCAGCCCGAGGGCCCCACGAGCGCGACGATCTCCCCGCTCTCGACCGCCATCGAGACGTCGCGCACGGCCGTCACGGGAGGGCGTCCCGGATACGTCACGGTCACGCCGCGCAGTTCGAGCCCAGTCATATCTCGCCCTCTCGTCCCGTGCGCAGTCGTTCCGCCATCATCATGATCGCGCCCGTCATTGCCGCAAGGACGACCGACGCGGCGAACGCCGTTCCGACGTTGTCGAGCCCGGGCCGTCCGAGGTATCGGAAGATCGCGGTCGGAAGGGTCGGGTGGTCGGGACGCGCCAGGAAGTTCGTCGCGCCGAACTCGCCGAGCGAGACCGCGAAGGCGAGCCCGAGCGCGAGGCCGACGGGCCTGCGAACGAGCGGCCACTCGACCGCGCGCCACAGGCGCCACGGCGAGGCGCCCAGCACGGCGGCCGAGGCGCGGATCTCCGGCTGGATAGACGTGAGCGCGGGAACGAGGCTCCGCACCACCAGGGGGAACGCGACGACGGCCTGGGCGACCGGAATCAGAATCGCGGGGCTGGGAACGCCGAGCCCCCCGGGAAGCGGTCGCGCGAGCGTAAGGAGGACGCCGAGCCCGACGATCACGGACGAGACTCCGAGGGGAAGCATCGCGAGCGCCCCCGCCCAGCGTCCGTGGCGCGAGCGGGCGAGCGCATAGGCGAGCGCGAGTCCCGCGGCCATCGCGATCGCCGCCGCCGCCGTCGCGGCCTCGAGGGAGTTGACCGCGGCCTGCCAGAGGGGAACGGGGAGCACCGATCGCGGCGGCTGCCGTAGGAGGGCGGCGTAGTGATCCAGCCCCCATCCGCCGCTGGTGCGGAGCGAGCGTTCGACGAGGCCGGCGAGGGGAAGCCCGATGAGGAGCGCGGGGCCGGCGAGCGCGGCGGCGATCGGGACCCCGTCCCTGCGCGAGGCGGGCCGCGTCCCATCGGCCGCTCCGCTCGCGACGCGATCGCGACGCGAGCGTGCCCACTCCGCCGCGCCGAGCGCGAGCGCAACGATCGCCACCTGGAGGAGCGCGAGGGTCGACGCGGCCTTGAGGTCGAGGAACTGGTTGACCTGGATCCAAATCTCCGTCTCGACGGAGTTGATGCGCGTTCCTCCCAGGACGAGCACGATCGCGAACGACGACGCGCAGAAGAGAAACACGACGGACGCCGCCGCCGCGATCGCTGGGATCAGCGACGGCAGGGTCACGCGGACGAAGGCTCGCCGCGGGCTCGCGCCGAGCGTGCGCGCGGCGATCGCCGCGCGCGGGTCGAGGCCCGCCCACGTTCCGCCCACGACGCGCATCACGACGGAGACGTTGAAGAACGCGAGGGCCGCGACAATCGCGGCGAGGGATTGGTCCGCGTGGAGCGCGCCCAGGAGCCCGGTGGGCCGCAGCAGCGCCGAGAACGCCACCGCGACCACGACGGTGGGAAGGACGAACGGCACGCTCGCCACGGCGCGAACGGCAGCCTGGCCCCGCCACCTCACCCGAAACAGCGCCCACGCGAGCGGCACCCCGAGCGCTACCGCGACCGCCGTTCCCGCGGAGGCGAGCCCGAGCGTCGTGCCCACGGCGCGCCACGTCCGCGCGGCGCCGATCACGTCCTGGCCCGATCCCGCGAGCCCGCGCCCAAGCAGTGTCACCGTCGGCCACACGAAGACGACGGCGAGGAACCCCAGGGGGACCGCGAGCAGCGCCCAGCGCGCCGCGCGGGGCGCGGGCAGGATCGCGGGAGGAAGGGTCACGGCGAAGGGCCTAGTCGAGGACGACCGAGGTCCACGTGCGGATGTACTCGTCCCGGTTCGCGGCGATCGTCGCGGGGTCGAGCGTGTAGGGGTGCGGGCTCAGCGGGGCGTTCGTGGCCCACGCGGGCGGCACCGTCACGGATGACGACACCGGGTATACGTACATGTTCTCGGGAAGCGCGGCCTGGAACGCGTCGGAGAGCATCCAGTCGATGACCTTCTTCGCGGCGTCAGGGTTCTTGGCGCCCTTGAGCACGCCCGCGTACTCCACCTGGCGGAAGCAGGTGTCGAGGAGCGCCCCGGTGGGGGCGACGCCGTCGTCGCCGACCTCGTACGGGGGCGAGGACGCGTAGCTCAGGACGAGCGGATACGCGCCGCCGGACGACGGCCCGGAGAAGTCCGAGTAGTACGCGTCCGTCCACGACGCGGTGACGCGAAGGTCGTTCGCGCGGAGCCTCGCCCAGTAGTCCGGCCACGCGTCGCCGTACGCCGCGACGGTCGCGAGCAGGAACGCGAGCCCGGGGGAGGAGGTCGCCGGGTTGGTGACGCTCAGCAGGCCCTTGTAGGCGGGCTTGGCGAGGTCGTCCAGCGTGACCGGCTCCGGGAGGCCGCGCGAGGAGAAGTAGCGGTGATCCACGTTGATGCAGACGTCGGAGTAGTCGATGGGGGTGAGGGCGTGGCTACCCGGGATCGCGTACGCGACCGAGTCCGCAGCGGCGGGTGCGGCGCTCGCGTAGTCGGAGAAGATGCCCTCGTCGATCGCGCGCGATGCGAAGCTGTTGTCGATTCCGTAGACGACGTCGCCCAGCGGCGCGTCCTTGGTCAGAATCAACTGGTTGACGAGCGTCCCGGCGTCGCCGGGCTCCACGAAGGTGACCGTGAGCCCGCTGGACGCCTCGAAGGCGGCGAGGACGTCGTCGGGAACGGCGAAGCTGTCGTGGGTGACGACGGTGACGGCGGCGGGCGCGCTGGAGGGGCTTGCGCACCCGGCGAGGGACGTCGCTGCGACGGCGGTCCCGACGACGGCCGCCGCGAGGGCTGCTGTGGTGGCGATGCTGAAGGTGGAGCCCGCGGCTCCGGTGAGGCGGCGCGTGAAGCGCATGGCACATCCTCCTTGTCAGGAGGGGACGAGTCTCGACTCCCTACGCCGGTGCGAGCCGGATCAGGTTCGAGGGTCTGCGGCGGTCCGCACTCTCAGCGCCCTGGCCCGTTCGACGTGAACGGAGGCGCTCCCCTGTCGT
>CAWHLX010000002.1:0-343551 GCA_963830335.1 uncultured Actinomycetota bacterium | reverse complement strand
GAGAACGGTCGCACGAGGATCGACGGGGCCTGCGCCGCGAGGTACGCCGCGAGGGCGCCCGTCTTGGCACCTGCGGCCAGCCACACGAAGTTCCCCTGGGCGTCCGGCACGTGCCACCCGTCTTCGGCGAGCCGCGCCAGACACCCGCTCCGCGCTCGGCGACGACGGCATCGACCCTCGCGAGAAGCTCGCCCTCCGCGGCAAGGGACGCGCGCGCCGCGGCCTGCGCCACCCCCGAGACCGAGAAGGGCGTCACGCACGCGCGGATGGGCGCGACGAGGCGCGGCGTGCCGACCGCATAGCCGACCCTCAGCCCCGCGAGCCCGTACGCCTTGGAAAAGGTCCGCATGACGAGCAGGTTGGGGTGGGCCGCGAGCGCCGCGCGCCCGTCGATCGCGGCGGGGTCACGCACGAATTCCGCGTAGGCCTCGTCGAGGACGACAACGACGCCCCGCGGCACCACCGCCATCAGGGACTCGAACTCGTCGCGCCGAATCGCAGGGCCGGTCGGGTTGTTCGGGGTGCAGAGAAACAGGGCCTTGGTGCGAGGCGTAATAGCGTTCGCCATCGCCGCGAGGTCGTGCCGAGCGTCTGGCGCGAGCGCGACCCGCACCGACGTCGCGCCGGCAATCTCGGCGAGGATCGGATATGCCTCGAAGGATCGCCACGCGTAGACGACCTCGTCGCCGGGGTCGCAGTAGGCGTGGAGGGTGTGGCCCAACACGGCGACGGAGCCGCCCGCCACGACGACCGATTCCGCGTTTACCGACCAGCGGGCGGCAATGCTTTCCGCCACCTCGGAGGCCACCATGTCGGGGTAGCGATTGGCGAACTCGCCCGCCCCGGCGATCGCCTCCCGGACGGAGGGAAGGGGGGCGAAGGCCACCTCGTTCGAGGAGAGTTTGATGGGTGGCTCCCCCACCCCGGACGGACGGGCCCCGGGGACATAGGCCGGAAGATCCGCGATCGCCGCACGCGGCTTGGGGAGCGTCATACCGAAAGCATGCCACCGCCGTGGAACAATCGAGGGCATGGTCTTTATCTTCAGGTCTGTCATCACCGCGATCGCCGTCTGGATCGTCACCCTTCTGAACCTCGACGTCGTTGTCACCGGCGGGAACGACACGTGGTGGAGCCGAGCGCTCGTCTACCTCGGGGTCGGGGCGGTTCTTGTGGCCGTCAACATGATCGTGAAACCCATCGTCAGGCTGGTAACCCTTCCGGTCCGAATCCTGACGCTCGGCCTCTTCGCGCTCGTCATCAACTGGGCGATGCTCGAACTCGCCGCGTGGCTCACGAGTCACCTGCCCATCGGAACCCTTGAGCTCGGGGGGTTCTGGAAGACCCTCCTTGCGGCGTTCCTGATTGCCATAATCAGCGTGATCCTGGGCGTCAAGAAGAAGAAGCGCGACTAGTTCGGCGGGACTTCCTCACAGGGCACGGGCCGTCGCGCTATCGGCCGTCGGCGACGGACGGGATGGTCGCGCCATCGACCCCCCGGCTGATGTCGTAGGTCGTGCGGATCGACACCGCCGTGCCGTCGGCGAGGAACGCCGCGTTCTGCTCCCTCCACGCGGCCGCGGTCGATCCGCTCGCGGAGTCGAACGCCCCCGCCGTGCGCACGTACGTGGCGGGCTCGTGGCTCCCCACGATGCTCGCGGCCGCCGCGCGGTCGAGCGGACTTTCCGAAGCGCGAAGATCGTGGCTGACCGTGATCCACTCGGGGCGATCCGGGTTCGGCGCGCCGTCGAGTGCCCACGTGATGTCCGTGGAATTCTCCAGGCTCAGAACCGAAACGTTGCCGACGGGCGCGAAGCGAGCGACGGGGGACCCCGCGGTGACGACCGCCTGGACGTTGTATCGCGACGCGAACGAGCCGTTGCTCGCGAGCGCCATGGCGCCGATTCCGCCCAGGCTGTGGCCGACGAGCATCACCGGGTCACCCGCGCCGATTTCCGCGTCGCGCATGGCTGCGGCGACCCCGATCATGACGTCGGACGTCTGGCCCGACATCAACTGAAGGTCCGCGGTGAAATCGAACGGGTTGGATCCCCCGTTGGGGAGGAAGCTCTGGGTGCCGGGGATCTCGACGATCCACGCGCGCGTTCCATCCGGGTGCTGGATGCACTCGACCGCCACGTGAGCCGTCCCTGGGTCCGCGCCACCCTCCGGGTAGAGCCGCGCGACCCGTTCGATGAGGTCCGCCGATCCCGTCGGTGCGGTGGTGATGCGTCGTTCCGATTCCTCCACGGCAAGCCCGTGGGGATTGCCCAGGATTTCCGACCAGCCCATCGCCGAGAGCATGAGGGAAAGCGTCAGGAGATCGACGGCCGACCACCCGAGCAGCGCGGGAACGACCGGCACGGCGTGCCCCACCCCGAGTGCCGCCTCGAGGCCGCCGGCGTCGATCAGCGATGTCGGTTCGGGCGCGGGGATTCCTGTGAGCGCCGGGGGACCCCCCGGGACCAGGAGCGACGCGGGGAAGGCCGCGGCGGTACCGACAAGCGCCACCGTTTCTCCGATGGCAATCTCGCCCCTGAATGCCCGCCGCACCGCGGTCCACAGTCCGTCCCACACCCGGCCGGCGCCTCGCTCGGCGCCCTCCAACAGGCGCACTGTCTCCGCAAGTCCCCGCGCGATATCGTCGATCTCGCGCGCGACCGCGGCGGCCCCACCGGGTCCCAGGTTGACCCAATCGAGCGCGCTCTCGACGTGGTCCGCGACGATCCCGTCCGACCATTGAACCGAGCGCAGATCGGACCTTGCGGCCCGAGCCCAGGCCGCGACGCCCTCCATGCGTTCGCGGGCGCCGTCCAGGACCGCGCTCGCGCGAGAGAGATCCTCGGTGCGGGCGTGCGTGCCGCCGACGCCGCCGGCGATGTCGATGTCGCTCATGCCGCGACGGCGAGGCGCGCGAGCGCGGCCTCGGCGCAGGTCACGCGATAGCCCACCCCCACCACCATGCGCTCGACCGCATCGATGCGCAGGCGAAACGCCGCCGCGAGATCCGACGCCCACGGGGTCGCGTCCGCCTGGCGAAGCGCGGACAGGGCGGCCGAGACCGCGAGGGAGGGATCGGGAGCGGGGTGAGTCACGCCGCCAGGCTAGGCACGAGGCTCGCGGCGTACCCCAGTCACCGCCCGCCCGTGGGGTCGCCGGCCTCGCCGGGTGCCTCGGGACATCACTCTGTTGGGCGATCGGAGGGCGAGCCGTGAAACAATGGCTCCGTGACCACGCCATGGCGCACTCTCGCTGACGTCAGCCCCGCCATAGCCCTCGGACCCCTCGACGGCCGGTATCGACCCATCGTTGCACCGCTCGTCGATCACCTGAGCGAGCCGGCGCTCAACAGGGCCCGGCTTCACGTTGAGGTGGAGTGGCTCGTGCACCTGAGCGATACGGGCGCCGTTCCCGGCGTCGCGCCGCTCGCCGACGCGGACCGCGCCTACCTGCGCGGCATCGTCGAGGCCTTCGGCCCCGACGAGATCGCCGAACTCGCCGAAACGGAGGGGGTCACGGCGCACGACGTCAAGGCAATCGAGTACTTCCTCAAGAAGCGCCTCGCGGACGCGCCAGCGGCGATCGGGACCAAGGCGCTCGGCGCGACGGCGCTCCCCGCGCTCGCCGAGCTCGTCCACTTCGGTTGCACTTCCGAGGACATCAACAACCTGGCGTACGCGCTCACCATTCGCAGCGCCATCGCCGAGGTGTGGCTTCCCGCGGCGGTCTCACTCACGGACGACGTCGTGGAGCTGGCGCGCGCGAACGCGGCCCAGCCGATGCTCTCGCGGACCCACGGCCAGCCCGCCACGCCCACCACGCTCGGCAAGGAGCTTGCGGTCTTTGGCCATCGGCTTCGGCGTCAACTCGCGCGCGTGGGGCGCCAGGATTACCTGGGCAAGATCAACGGCGCCACGGGCACCTACGGCGCGCACCTCGCCGCCGTGCCGGGCACGGACTGGGTCGGGGCGAGCCGCGCCTTCGTCGAGGGCCTGGGGCTTTCGTGGAACCCGCTCACTACGCAGATCGAGTCGCACGACTGGCAGGCGGAGCTCTACTCGGACGTCGCACGCTTCAATCGGGTCCTCCACAATCTCGCCACCGACGTCTGGACGTACATCTCGCTCGGGTACTTCGCGCAGGTTCGGGGCCAGGGCACGGTCGGCTCGTCCACCATGCCCCACAAGGTCAACCCCATCCGGTTCGAGAACGCCGAGGCGAACCTCGAGATCTCGTGCGCCCTCCTCGACTCCCTCTCCGCGACGCTCGTGACGAGCCGACTCCAGCGCGACCTGACGGACTCGACGACGCAACGCAACATCGGCGTCGCGCTCGGCCACTCCCTCCTCGCCATCGACAACGTCAAGCGCGGCCTCGCCGGCCTCGACCCCAACCCCTCCGCCATGGCCGCCGATCTCGACGCGAACTGGGAGGTGCTCGGCGAGGCAATCCAGTCCGCCATGCGCGCCGCCGGGCTCGCTGGCACTCCGGGGATGGAAGACCCGTATGAGCGGCTCAAGGAGCTCACCCGCGGGCGCAGGGTCGGGGGCGACGACATCCGGTCCTTCGTGAAGGGGCTCGGGCTTCCCGCCGACGCCGAGGCTCGCCTGGTGGCCATGACCCCCGCGACGTACACCGGCGCAGCAGAAGCGCTCGTCTCGTTCGTTGAGGACGTGTGACCGTCCACCTCGAACCGCCGGGACGCCTTAAGGCCGAGGTGTGGCTCGTCCTAGGCGTGAGCCTCATCCCGAGCGCTGTCTACGCTCTCCTCACCCTGATCCAGCGATACCTGAGTACGACGCCGGTCGGCCAGCAGACTACGACGCTCAACCCGTCGCGATCGGGCGTCCCGATCATGGACCTCATCTATCAACTTTCCGGGCAGGTTTTCAAGGTCGTGCCGGTGGCAATCGCGCTCTACCTGCTGTCCGCGCACGGCGCGAACGCGATGCGGCGGCTCGGCCTCGTCTGGCCCAACCGCACGCGCGACGCCTCGCTTGACCTCGGACGCGGCGCGGTCCTCGCGGCGGCGATCGGAATTCCTGGCCTGGGGCTCTACCTGGTCGGGAGGGCCATAGGCCAGAGCGTTCGGATCGATACGTCGGGGCTTCCCGAGCAGTGGTGGAAGGCGCTGGTGTTGATCCTTGCCGCCGTCGCGGCAGCCCTCCTCGAGGAGATCATCGCGGTGGGGTTCCTCGTCACGCGCCTCAAGGACCTTGCGTGGAACCCCAGAACGGCGGTGGTTGCCTCCGCCCTCCTTCGCGGCTCCTACCACCTGTACCAGGGTTGGCCCATGGCGCTGGGAAATGTCGTGATGGGACTCGTGTTCGCCGGATACTTCGCCCGGAAGGGGCGCCTCGGCCCGCTCCTCGCGGCGCACGCGCTCCTGGACCTCGTCTCGTTCCTCGGGCCGACGTTTCTCCCCGACTCGTGGCTCACGGCCCTGCGACTCGCATAGCGGCGCACCTCCCTCCTAGAGTGGGCCCATGACCGACGACGCCTCGCGCACGCCCGCCGAGGCGTCCGTAGATACGGGGTCCCCGGACACTGCGTCCGTGCGGATCGTCGACGCACCCCGGCTTCGCATCCACCGTCCAAGCGACTTCATCAATCTGGCCGTCGCGGTCGTCGGAATCGTTCTTGTCCTTCTGCTGGGCGCCTACGCTTCGGGGACCACGGCGGGCATCACCGCGGACGTTCAGGGCATCGCCAAAGTGCTGCGCAGCGTGCTCGTCGCACCGACGAACGTCCTCGAGGGCATCCTGACCTTTGGAGTGCCCGCGGCCGTGGTCATCACGCTCTTCCTGCGGCGCGAGCCGAGGCGCATCGTGGAGAGCCTCGCCGCGCTGGCCCTCGGGATCGCCGCGGCCCTCATCGCCGCGGAGACGACGCGGCGCTGGGGCACAAGCGACCTCATCCACAGCCTGAGCATCACGACGGACGGCGTCACGCGCGTGACGATGCCCGCCTATCTTGCCGGGCTTGCGGCCATGCTGACGACGGCGGGACGGCGAAGGTCGAATCGTGCGATCGCCGGTTCCTGGACCGCGCTGTGGATCGGTCTCACCATCGGCGTCATTGGGAGCCTCGTCACCGTCTCCGCCGCCTTCGTCACCGTGCTGATAGGGCGCGCGCTGGGGCTGACGGCGCGGTACGTGCTCGGCTCGGCGAACGACCGCGCCTATGGAACCACGCTCGTCGAGGCGATCCGTCGGGCGGGCTTCGACGTGAAACGGCTGTCGCGGATCGACCCGGACGGCGACTTCGTCCCCAACGGACTCGACCCGGTTTCGGCCGCACTCGGCCACACTCGGCAGGGGCGCGTTTACGACCTGGTGACGCGCGAGGGGCATCGCCTCATCGCGGTGGCGCTCGACGGCGACCAGCAGGTGACGGACACGCTCAGCAAGTTCTGGAGGACGGGACGGCTTCGCGGGCTCGAGAGCCGCCCAGACCTGAGCCTCAGGAGCACGGCTGAGGGCACCGCGCTCGTCTCCCACGCGGCCCGGTCGGCCGGCGTGCGCACGCCCAGGGTGCTCGGCATGGCACAGTCCCGCGACACCATGGTCCTGGTGTACCAGCGCCCCATCCATTGCAGGCCGCTGTCCGACCTTCCTCCGGACGACGTCTCCGACGACTTGCTGGACGCCATCTGGGCCGAGGTGAACAAGGCGCACAAGGCGGGCATCACCCACCGCTCGATCTGGTCGGAGACGGTGCTGATCGGCCGGGACGAGCAGCTGGGCGCTCCAGAGGTGTGGCTCACGAGTTGGGAGATGGGCGAGGTCGCCTCGGGCAGCCTCTCGCGCCGCCTAGACGTGGTCCAGACCATCGCGATGATGGCCGCAAAGGTCGGCGCGAAGCGCGCCGTCGACGCCGCGTTCAGGAGCCTCGACGAGACGGAGGTCTCCGCGAGCGCGCCCTTCCTCCAGGCGATCGTGCTTCCGCGCCCCACCAGGGTCGAGGCGAAGGCGAAGGGCCCCGTCCTCGAGGAGGTCAGGGAGGCGATCCTGGAGCGCCTGCCCGAGGCGCCGTCGGCCCCCGAGAACCTCACCCGCTTCGGCCTGCGGACCGTCCTGACCTTCATCCTCCTCTTCGTCGCGGCCGCGATCATCCTCACGACATTCAAGGCGGGCGACGTCATGGCGGCGGTCCGCACGGCCTCGCCCTTGTGGGCCGTCATCGTCTTTGCCTGGGCCATCCTCAGCTTCGTGGGGGCGGCGCTCACGGTCTCGGCGTTTTCGCCGGTGAAGCTCCCCTTCATGACCGTCGTCCGCGCCCAGATCACCGCGTCCTACGTCTCGCTCGCCGCGCCCGCTGGCGTGGGCCATGCGGCGGTGAACCTGCGTCTCCTCACCCGCAGGGGCGTGCCCCGCGCGCTCGGCGTCGCGACCGTCGCGCTCGTCCAGGTCTCCGCGTTCGTCACGACGATCCTCGGCCTGTTCGTCCTATCCCTCGTCACCGGCTCCCCGGGAACCCTTTCCGCTCATCCTTCGCGGTCGGTCCTCATCGGGGTGGGGGCCGCGGCGGCGGCCGTCGCGCTCTCCATGCTGTTCCCCAAGATCCGCGCGTGGGTCCTCGCCAAGATCATGCCGACCATCCGGCAGACCCTGCCCCGCCTGGTGCAGATCCTGGGCCAGCCGTGGCGGTTCGCCATTGCCCTCGTCGGCAACGTCCTCCTCACGGCGTCGTACATCGGCGCGTTCGACGCCGCGCTTCGCGCCTTCGGCTATCAGTTCGGCCTCATGGACATCGCCGTCCTCTACCTGCTCAGCAACGCCGCGGGCGCGATTGTCCCGACTCCGGGGGGACTCGGTGCGGTCGAGGCCACCCTCGCGGGCGGCCTCACCACCGCGGGCATTCCCGTGGCGATCGCTGGCTCGGCCGTCGTCCTCTTCCGCGCCATGACCTATTGGGCGCGCGTCCCGCTCGGCTACGTAGCCATGCGCATCATGGTGGCGAAGAACGAGTTCTAGGGCGTCGCGCCGAGGGCGCGCGCTCGGTGTTTCGACGCCGCGCGCCGAGAATCCCAATCGCGGCGATCGCGGCGAGCGACGCAAGCACCACGAGGGTCGGCACGCCCCATCCGTGGATCGCCCGAGTGACGGCGCCTTGCCAGGCACCGGTCACGTCCAGGACGGGGCCGAGCGCGTTGACGCCGTACCGCGGAAGGACCTCGGCGAGTCCGTAGAGCGTGGCATATAGCCCCGCGACGACCATCAGCCAACCGGCACCTCGCATAATCGCGGGGGTCCTGCGGCGGAGGGCGGCGATGAGAGTGGATCCCGCGAGCGCCGCGGAGAGGGAGACGATGAGGATCGAAGTCCCCATTCCCGCCGCATACAGGAGAAAGGGAAGCGCCGTGGCGACGGGTCCCCTGGCGCGGAGGGCGCCCGCGACGACCGCGAGGAACGGACCGATAGTGCACGACATCGAGGCGAGGGCGAACGCCGCCCCGTACGCGGTCTGAGACCCGAACGTCGCGGCGGGCGCGCGCCCGGACACTCGAAGGCCGGGAAGGCCCACCTCGTGCCCCGCCGCCATCCGCACTCCCAGCACGACGAGGGCAATCCCGATCACGATCGTGGCGTAGGTCAGATACGGCAGGATGCTCCCCTGCAGACTCGTGGTAGCGAGGACGAAGAGGAGCCCAAAGCCCGTGAAGACCGCCGCGAATCCCATCGTCATCCCGAGCGCGAAACTCGTTGCGCGCCTCAGCGCGACGATGCGCGTCACCCCCGCCTCCGCGCTACCCGTCACGATGACGGTCAGATAGGCCGGAAGGAGCGCAAAGCCACACGGGTTGAATGCCGCGAGCGCGCCCGCGGAAAGCGCGAGGGCCGCGAAGGCTCCCGATCCGAGATCAATCGCGGCGAACACTAGGGGGCGATCTTCTGGGCAATCTCCAGAATGGACTCCGTGGTCAGCGAGCCGGGAATCGTGGCGATGTACCCGTCGGGATAGATGACGGCCGCGGAGGGCAACTCGGGCAGGTTGAAGCCGAGGCTGATCGCACCGTCGCCGTCGACGACGTTCGTGAGCACGTTCACGCCGAGCGAGTCCGCGAATTCATGCATGCTCGCGTCGTCGGAGAAGGTGGGAACGCCGATGATCTGGACGCCCGCGGGAAGATCGGGGATCGCCGCGAGGACGTACTTGGAATCGGCGGCGCAACTACCGCACCACGGCGCCCAGAACCACAGGATCGTCGCCTTCCCGTAGAGGCTCGAACCGTCGAACTGCCCGCCGTCGAGCGTGGCCGCCGTGAAGTTGAACGCCTCAGGCATCGCCGCGCTCACCGAGGCCGAAGGACTCGCGCTCGCGGGGGCAGATGCAGGTGTGGCAGGGGGCGTGGTCGAACATGCCGCCAGCCCCAAGGCGGCAGCAGCAGCAAGTGCCGCGACGGTGACACGCGTCGATCGCATAGAGTCCCTTTCGTTGTCCGGGGCAACGCACATGTGACCGCGAACATTCCGGACGGCACCGCCGTGCGCCGCGCGATCACGGAACATCTACGGAGCGATCGACGCGGCCGCGGCGAGGAAGTCGGCCGTGGTTCCCGACCCGGGAATCGTCGTGACGGTTCCGTCTGCGGCGATGAGGGCGGTTGCGGGTTGGGTGGCCACCGAGAAATCGGACCACAGCGAACCGTCGGCGTCGACCACCTGCAGCATGTCGCCCAGCCCGTAGTCGTCCACGAACTTCTGCATCGCCGCGGCGTCCGAGTAGCCCGGAATTCCGATGGCCTGGACCCCGTCGGGGAGACTGGCGAGTGCGGCCGCGATTCCCGGAGCCTCGTCCTGGCAGTAGGGGCACCACGGCGCCCAGAACCAGACGATGGTGGGCCGACCGTACAAGCTTGCGCCGTCGAACGGCTGGCCGTCGAGGGTCGTGGCCGTGAAGCGAAGGATGTCCGGCGCCATGGCGGGGTCGAGCGTCGGGGAGGATGCGTGGGGGGTAAGGCTCTGGACCGCCGCGCTGGGACTTTCGGAGCGTGGGGAGGCGCCCTTCGAATCGCTCGCGTGGGGCGAGGGGGCGCAGGCGGTGAGCGCAAACGCCGCGATGGCGGTGAGCGCGGCGACGTGCGGTGTGACCTGTCGGTGCATGGGCGATCCTCCTATTCGGCTACTTGCCATTCGCGGCGACATGGTCTCCGGATGGGTCGGGGTGGGCGACCCCTGTCCCGACGTCGTCGCGGATCGCGGCACTGCCGAGGACGACGCCCCGTTCATCTCGAAGCCCTTCCACCTCAGGGATCTCGAGCGGAGGGTTCACGAGGAGCTCGAGTCCTAGCGGCCCAGGGGGATCTCGACCGTCAGGACGGCCTCCGCGGCCTCGCCGAAGGGCGCCTGGACGATGACCTCGCCATCCGAGCCGACCGCGAGCGAGGCGCCGATGCACGCCCAGCCGTCCCACTCCCCCCCGACGACGGGGCCGACGTTGCTCACCCCGACCACGGGCATCCCGGTCTCGCGCGCGAGCGCGCCGTAGGCCGTGACCCACTCGTCGCCGTACGGGCGAACGGCGTTGTCGAAGCCGGGGGGAACCGCCCACGCGCACGGCGACAGAAGAATTTGGGCGCCCATCGCGGCGAGTGCACGGCCAAGCGCCAGGGTGGGGAATGCGTTGTCGGCGCAGATGTTCACGCCGATCACGCCCGGGGGCGCCGCGACAACCTGGAGGGACGTGCCGGCAGAGTAGAGCTCGCGGGCGAAGTCCATCTCGTTGATCTTGCGGTGCTTGGCGAGGAGCGTCCCGTTCGGCCCGATGAGCACGGCGCTGTTGTAGATCCGGTCGCCCTCGCGCTCGGTCAGGCCGGCGACGACCGTCACGGCGGACGACGCCGCGGCCGCGCGCAGGCGGTCGGACGTCGCCCCTGGCACGGGCTGGGCGAGGTCGCGGGCGCCGGGGAAGGTCCAGCCGAGGTCGAGGCACTCCGGGAGGACGACGACGTCGCACCCCTCTCGCCCCGCCGCCTCAATCGCCGCGAGGGCGCGTCCCATGTTGTCCTCGACCGCGCCGGGGACGACCAGAATCTGGGCCATGCCCACGCGCAAGGCACGCTCGTTCGACCCTCGTCCGCGCGTCATGCGCCCTCCGTCCAGCGCTGGTAGAACAGGTTCAGCATCGGCACGAACTCCGCCGCGGCCTTGTTGTTGCCAGCGTAGGTCGGATGGCTGTCGCCGCCCAGCGCGTAGGCCGAGGTGTCCGATCCCTGGTCCGTGATGTACTCGACCTCGCCGTCGACGACGCGATGGTGGTTACCCCCCGCCGCTCCCAGGTCGTTTCGCTCCGGGTCTCCGCCGTTCGAGGTCAGGACGTCGTAGAAGTCGAACACCGCGACGTTCGCGTTGGGGTAGTCGGCAAGGTAGTCGTCGACCAGCCAGCGGTTGAGCGCCCGCGCGTTGGCGGCGGCCTCGGCGTTCGTGTCGCTCGCGAGGAGTGGGGGCGCCGTGACGACGACGAAGAGCTTGTCCGTGTGGGCGCCGAAGTATTCGAGCAGATCCGAGTAGAGTCGCTTGGCGTTGCCCACCGTCAGGCCGTCGAGCCCCGCGCCGGCGAGCGGATTGCGCCCTCCGGTGGCGGGGTCGTCCGGACGGCCATCGACGTTCGAGTTGGGGAAGCAGGACTTGAACAGGATGATCTCGTTCTCGCCGCCGGGGTCCTGGGCGAGGCGCGAGTAGGAGGAGTTCTGCCCGCTCTCCGAGTAGACCGCGCCCATGATCGCGTCGCTCGAGGGCCCGAGGAACCAGTTCCACCAGTTGCCGATGTCGGTGAAGTCCCCGATCGCGCCCCCCAACTCCGAAGCCGAGGGACCCCAGCCGTAGTTGGTGTCGCTCACGAAGTAGTTGTTGTCCCGGAGCGCCCGGCCCAGGCCGCCGGTCTCGTCCCCGAGCCAGGCCTCGCCGGTGGAGTGATGGATGAAGATGAGCTTCACGGGATGCTCTGACGCGGGGATACTCGAACGATCGGCCGTCACCGGAGCGGGCGCCGAGCCGCAACCCGCCAGCAGTACCGCCGCCGCGAGGATGATCGAGAACCGCCTCATACGTCAACACTGCAGGAAGCCAGCAACGTTAGCCAGTATCCGCGCTTGAAGTCGGCCACGATCGGGGCCTCCTCGGCACCCTCCGTCGGTCCCGGGGACCGGAACGCAACTCGAATCGGCGCTCGCGGAGTGTTATACTTCAATCATGGCTGATGCAATCTCGATTGAACTAATCGCCCGCCGATCGGTGGATCCCTTGGCGGTGTTGGAGGCCGTTGCCAACCCTATTCGCTGGACCGTGCTCACGGCGTTGGCCGAGCACCCGAGGTGCGTCTGCGATCTGCAGGAGCTCGCGCCCGTGGCCGGCAACCTGCTGAGCTACCACCTCAAGGTGTTGCGCGACGCCGGCCTGGTCACCTCGAGTCGCAGGGGTCGATGGATCGACTACGCGTTGGCCCCCGATGCGACGGAGACGATGAGGGCGGCCCTGCCCGGCGCAAGGGTACCGGTGACGACGTGACCGTAACGGGGCAACTGCGAGTCACCACGCCCACGCGCCGCTGGTTGGGCATGGGCGCGGCGGTCGTGGCCTGGTTCGCCCTGTACGCGGTGAACCTCCCGTTCTGGGACTGGTTGGTGTACGACGTCGTTGGGCTTGCCCCGGAATCCCGGCTCGGCTCGGGGGTGCACTTCTTCTTCTACGACTCCGTCAAGATCGCGCTGCTGCTGATCGGCATCATCTTCCTTGTTACCGTCCTTCGGTCGTTCATGAGCGTGGAGCGCACTCGGGCCCTGCTCGGGGGCAGGCGTGAAGGCGTCGGGAACGTCATGGCCGCGGGTCTCGGCGTGGTCACGCCCTTCTGTTCGTGCAGCGCGGTGCCTGCGTTCATCGGGTTCGTCGCGGCGGGCGTCCCGCTCGGCGTGACGCTGAGCTTCCTCATCGCGAGCCCCTTGGTCAACGAGGTCGCGATTGCCTTGCTGTTCGGGTTGTTCGGGATCGGCCCGACGCTGCTCTACGTGGGTGCGGGCCTCACCATCGCCACCATCGGCGGTTTCGTGTTGGGACGCTTGCGCCTGGAGCGCTGGGTCGAGTCGTTCGTCTTCGAGACCCGCCTGCGCGGGCAGGTCATTGACTCCACGGCCGGATTGACGTGGGATGACCGCTTCCAGATGGGCCGCGAGGAGGTCGCGTCGATCCTCAAGAAGATCTGGCCCTATCTGCTGGTGGGCATCGGGCTCGGCGCCGCCATCCACGGTTGGGCGCCCGAGAGTTTCTTCACCACCTACGCGGGGGCCTCCAATCCCTTCGGAGTGGTCATCGCGGTGCTGATCGGGGTCCCGCTGTACTCCAACGCCGCGGGCATCCTGCCCCTCGTCGAGGCCCTCCACGAGAAGGGCCTCCCCATGGGAACCCTGCTCGCGTTCATGATGGCCGTCGTCGCCCTCAGCCTTCCCGAACTCATCCTCCTGCGCCGCGTGCTCAAGCCCAAACTGATCGCCACCTTCGTTGGCGTCGTGGGCGCCGGCATCCTCGCGGTGGGCTACCTCTTCAATGCCGTCCTTCCTTGACCTCGCTCCGTCATCCCTCCCCCCACTAGAGAAAGCACCTTCAATGATCATCAAGATTCTTGGCTCCGGTTGCACCAACTGCGTCAACCTCGAACGGGTCACCCGCGAGGCCGTCGCCGAGCTCGGGCTCGACGCCGAATTCGAGAAGGTCACCGACTACGCGGACATCACGAGCTACGGCGTCATGAGCACGCCCGGCCTCGTGGTCGACGACAAGGTGGTCATGTCCGGTCGGGTCCCCACCGCCGCGAAGGTCCGAGAACTGCTCGAGTCCCTCGTGGCGTGATGAGCCCAGCACCGAGGCTTGCCCCGGGTGGTGGCGCCAGCCCGCACCCACTGCTCCCGTGACGACCGACGGCGCCACACCGCCGGGCAAGGGCACGGACCATGCGTTCGAACATGGTGGAGACATCGCCCGCACCGGACAGCGCCGAGCACTGGGCTTCGCGCTGGGTGTCAACGCCGCCCTGCTCGGCGTCGAGGTCGCCGGCGGGATCATCTTCGGCTCGCTTGCCCTGCTCGCCGACGCCGCACATCTTGTATCCGACGTCGCCGGGCTCGGAATCGCCTTGGGCGCCGCCATCCTCACCGCCCGACCGGCCAGCGCACGTCATAGCTTTGGATTCGCCCGCGCGGAGGTCATGGGCGCGCAGCTCAGCGCACTCCTCCTCCTGGTCGCCGGGGTGTGGATTCTGTACGAGGGCGTGTCGCGCCTGGGCGAGCCGGTGCCCGTTCAGGGGGTCGGCATGGCCGCGATCGCGACCCTGGGCTTGCTCACCAACGCCGGAAGCGCCATCGTCCTTCGCCGCGCCCAGGGGAAGAGCCTCAACATGCGGGCCTCTTTCGTGCACCTGGCCACCGACGCCGCAGGATCCCTCGGCGCCCTCGGTGCGGGCGTGGCGATCTGGGCGTGGGGCTGGACATCCGCCGACACCATCGTCTCCATGGCGACGGCGGTCCTCGTCCTGTGGGCCGGATGGGGGTTGCTCCGCGAGTCCACCCATGTCCTGATGGAAGGCACGCCCCGGGGGCTGAGTTCCGATGAAGTCGCGGCCGCGATTCGCGGCGTCGACGGCGTCGCCGGAGTCCACCACCTGCACCTATGGAACCTCGCCTCCGACGTCCCCGCCGCCTCGGCCCATATCGTCGTGTATGGCCAACCGACGCTCCGCGAAGCGCAGGCGGTCACGGAAGCCGTTCGCGCCGAACTCGCCGATCGGTTCGGGCTGATTCACGTGACCGTGGAACTTGAGGAGTCCGGCGAGGCGTCATGACGGCGGTGAAGATCATCATCTTTGTCGCCTCGTGATCGCACCGGGATCCGGCGCCACACGGTAGCGCGTCCACAGGAAGTACCCGGGGCGCCTTGGCGCTAGGAGACCTTTCCGGCTCCCACCTCGGACCGACGGGCACGCACCCGCGTGGTCACCACGTGGATCAGTCCGGCGAGAGCGAAGGCGCCAGCGAACAAGGAGAGCGCGCCCAGCGGGTTCTCCATCAGCGTCGGGGCGAAGACCATCACGGCACCGAGCGCGAGCATCGTCACGCCGCCGATGAGCTTGAGAAGTTCGCCGTGCTCTTCCTGCATCTTGGTGGCCTTCATCGTCGCGATGGCGATGCCGAAGACGATCATCTCGTCGAGCAGGAACGGGATCATGTAGGCGACGAACAGGAGCGCGGTCTCCGCGAACCCCACCCCGTTCGCCCGGAGCATCCCGGTCCACAGGACGGGGAATCCCGCCGTGCATGGCGTCTCGAGGAGCGACACGGCGACCGCGAGCGTGACCGTCGCGGCTAGGGCGGGAAGCAGCGAACGGTGACCCGCGGCGTCGCGCACCCTCTTGTAGATCCCGGGCTTGGCGGATTCCTTGATGGTGAACGAGAGCCCCTTCTTGAAGGCGAAGTAGTCCTTGACGCTCACCACCCCGAAGATCCCGGCCGCCAGGGCGACGATCACTTGAATCGCCCCTACGTAGCCCACCACCGTCAGGGCGGAGTAGATGCCCGCCATGTACAGCGCGTACATCCCGGCCGTGACCGTAAGGAACGTCGAGCCGATCGCGACGACGCGTCGCCGCGACGCCGTGCGGATGACGATGGTCAGCAGCACGGAGATGACCCACAGAGAGCACGGGTTGACGCCGTCGACGAATCCGATGATCAACGTGGAGACGAGAAGGGACTTGTCTCCCAGCGCGACCTCACCGACGAGCGGGACGTCGACGAGGACGCCGTCGTCTTCGACGGTGCAGATTCCCTCGTCTTGGTTGCAGGTCCCCGCGCCCGGGGTTCCGTACACGCCGGGGGGAGGGGTCTTGCCCGCGAGGACGAGGTCGATCGCGTCGGAGACGTCCTCCTGGATGGGGGTGGTCCAGCCGATCCACACCCGCTCGTCGATGACGACCGTGGGCACCGTCGATGCGGTGAAGCCGAGATCCTCGCCCGCGGCGACGAAGAGCGCGCGGTTGTCGGCGTTCTTCCACACCTCGTACTCGGTGACCGTGAGGTCGGGGTGGTCTTTCGCGACCGTCGCCAACCACGCCCGGGCGCTTTCACAGTGGGGGCAGCCGTCACCCCAGTACACGACGATGTCGGATTCGGGCTGGGAAGCGGCCTGCGGACGGGTATGCTGCAGACGAGGCGGTCGCCGCGGATGGGGCGGTCGCCGCGGATGACGGGGTAGCGCCGAGAAGCGCCGTGGCGCCGACCGCCAACGCGCCGATGAGCCAGGCGAGCGGAGGGCCGAGGAGTGGCCGTCGAAGACGTGCGCCCTCGCCCATGAAGTGGCCCCTTCGATGACTGTCGTCCTGTCGCATCATCGTAGGTTGGTGCCGCGCGACGACGGTGGGCAGAACGTCCCGTCGCCGGGAGTGGCAGGGAAGGAATCCGGCCCGTCCCGGTCCGGGCAGGTCTAGGGTCGAGGCATGACCATAGAAGACATCGGCCCCCGTCCCCAGTCGTTCGACCTGGAGGCCGAGACGCTCAAGAATCCCAACTATCGCACCGTGGCCTGGAGCGGCAGGTACCTGCAGGTCACCCTCATGTCGATTCCCGTGGGCGAAGACATCGGGTTGGAGGTGCACCCCGAGACCGACCAGTTCATTCGGGTCGACGGCGGCCGCGGCCGCGCCCAGATGGGACCCAGCAAGAACGACCTGACCTTCGACCAGGAGGTGGGTGACGGCTGGTGCGTCATCGTCCCGGCCGGAAGCTGGCACAACATCACCAACATTGGCGACAAGCCGATGCAGGTGTACACGATCTACGCACCGCAACACCACAAGCCGGGCAAGATTCACCCGACCAAGGCGGCGGACAACGAGATCGACGACGAGCCCGCCGACTGGTCCGTTCAGCCGTAACGGGTCGCGGACCGGCACGCCTAGACCGACCCGTCGGGCCAGGACGACCGAGGAGCCGGTCGCGGGCCAACTCGGCGGCGAGTGACCCAGAGCGCCACCGATGCGGCTGCATGAGACCGGCGCGAAGCTCGCGGCCCAGGCTCCCAAGCGAATTCGATCGACCGCAATCCAGCTTCGACTGCTAGCGTGATCCGCAAGACGGCACTCCAGAAGAGCCTCTGGATTATCGCGACGGGTCTTGTGGATGCCGTGCGGATGGCGATTTCGTTCGCCTGCCTTGGGGGTGTGCACCAATGAAAGCAACGAAGGTCAAGTCCGTCTACTCGTTCGTCGTCGCTACGACGACGCTCCTCGATCTGAAGACCGAGATCGGGAAGGCCCTGTACAGCCAGTGTCATGCCTTCGCGTGCCAGCAACTCTCCGGGGGCGATCCCGAGTTCAAACGTCTCTATGAACAAGTGGAGAGCGAGGGCACTCCGCACGTCATGGGCTCTGCAGTGGCCGGGTCTGCCGAGGCGTTCGCCGCGGCATTCACGACGTGGATCGAGCAGCAGGGACTCAGCCTCAAGGATGACAAGAAGAAGATCGCCCTCCACAGCGGTGACGCGCAGAATCCCATGGACGGGACGGCGTTCAAGTGGTGCGTCTTCATCTACTTCGACCTTCGGGACTAGTCCGATTCGACCAACCCTTGTCGTGCCTCGCCTCTGGAGGTGCGTGTTGGGTTACGGGAAATCGACGGTGCATCAGGAAGGCGGGATTACCTTTGGACGACCATTACGACCGCAAGGGATACGACGCCGAGGGCTACGACCGCGAGGGCTACGACCGCCACGGCTGGGACCGCAAGGGCTTCCATCAGGAGACGGGCACCGAATACGACCCCCACGGGTTAGGTCGAGATGGCTTCGACGTACACGGCCTCAACAAATGGGGACTCGATCAAGACGGCTTTGACCGGGAAGGCTACAGCCGAGGCGGCTACGACAGGCAGGGCCTGCACCGCGCAACGGGGACCGCATACGCGCCCGACGGGTTCGATCGCGATGACCTCCATCGTGAGACGGGGGCACTCCACGACCCCGGCGGCTTCGACCGAGCGGGCATCCACGCGGAGACGCACACCAAGTACTCGCCGGATGGTTTCGATCGTGACGAGGGCCTCCATCGCCAGACACACACCAAGTTCGGACCAGACGGCTATGACCGAGAGGGCTACGACCCCCACGGGTGGAGTCGCGAGTCAATCCACGTCAAGACGGGCGAGAAGTGGGGCCCAGACGGGTACGACAGAGACGACCGAGACCGGGACGGTTTCAGCCGAAAGGGCTGGCTCAATGGTCTCAACAAGAGCACGGGCAATCGCTTCGCGCCCGACGGCTTTGATATCGACGGCTACGACAAAGACGGTTTCGACCGTCAAGGCCGAGACAGCGAAGGCTACAACCGAGAGGGCATCGACAGGGAGGGGTACGAGAGGGGTTCTTACCACCCTTCAGCGGACTGGTAAGCGCTAGCTTCGTCGCTCGACATGCACCTGTAGGGCGTCAAACCGGTTGGCCACACGCGACGCTTGAGGTCGTCCGGAGATCGGGCTCCCTGCGCGCCCGATCGCAGACTCGTTGGCCAATCTGCCCTGTAGGCGCACCGCCCGTGGGCGTGATCGGCTCTGTAGGCTGGAAACCGGAAGTGCGTAGTCCTACGGAGGTCAATTGTGACGGCAACACCTTGGGTCAAGCGAGCGAAGAAGGCCGTCGACGCGAAGGAACTCGCGACGATCGATCGGTGGTGGCGGGCCAGCCAACTACCTCAGCGTCGGCCAGATCTACCTGCTGGACAACCCGCTACTGCGCGAGCCGCTGGCGCGCGAGCACGTGAAGGCGCGACTCGTGGGTCACTGGGGCACCACGCCGGGGCTCAACTTCCTGTACGCGCACCTCAACCGGATGATCCGCGAGCGCAGCCAGCCCACGATGTACATCATCGGCCCGGGTCACGGCGGGCCGGCCCTGGTGGCCGGGAGCTTCCTCGACGGAACGTACACCGCGACGTACCCGGACATCTCCTACGACGAGGCCGGCATCCAGCGCCTGTTCAAGCAGTTCTCGTTCCCCGGAGGCATTCCGTCGCACGTGGCGCCCGAGACGCCCGGCTCCATTCACGAGGGCGGGGAGCTCGGCTACGCGCTGAGCCACGCCTACGGGGCCGCGTTCGACAACCCGGACCTGCTGGTCGCGGCGGTCGTCGGCGACGGGGAGGCCGAGACGGGCCCCCTCGCCACCAGCTGGCACTCGAACAAGTTCCTCAACCCCGCCACCGACGGCGTCGTGCTCCCGATCCTGCACCTCAACGGTTACAAGATCGCGAACCCGACGGTCCTGGCGCGCATCAGCGACGAGGAGCTGGATTCGCTCCTGCGCGGATACGGGCACAAGCCGCACGTGTTCGTCGCGGGCTTCGATGACGAGGGCCCGCTGGAGATCCATGGCCGCTTCGCCGCGATGCTCGACGAGGTCATGGACGAGATCGTCGCGATCAAGGCGAAGGCGGCACTCAACCCGCTCATGGACCGGCCGATGTGGCCCATGATCGTGATGCGCACCCCCAAGGGCTGGACGTGCCCCGAGGAGATTGACGGCAAGCAGACCGAGGGCTCGTGGCGTGCGCACCAGGTGCCGCTCGCGAGCGCGCGCGACACGGACGAGCACCTCAAGGTCCTGGAGGGCTGGCTGAAGTCGTACCACCCCGAGGAGTTGTTCGACGAGGCCGGCACGCCGCTCGCGTCGGTGACGAGCCTCGCCCCCGAGGGCGACCTCAGGATGAGCGCCGCCCCGCAGGCCAACGGCGGCCTGCTGCTCCAGGACCTACGCCTGCCCGACTTTCGGGACTTCGCGGTCGACGTCCCCGCCCCGGGCGCGCCGGTCGTCGAGGCCACCCGGGTGCTCGGGGACTGGCTCGAGGCCGTGATGCGCGCGAACCCCGACAACTTCCGCATCTTCGCGCCCGACGAGCTCGCCTCCAACCGGCTCCAGGCCGTGCTGGAGGTCACCGACAAGGTCTGGCAGGCGCGTCGAGAGGACGACGGCACGCACACCGGTCCGGAGGGCCGCGTGGTGGAGATGCTGTCCGAGCACCAGTGCCAGGGGTGGCTCGAGGGCTACCTCCTGACCGGGCGGCACGGGCTCTTCACGTCCTACGAGGCCTTCATCCACATCATCGACTCGATGTTCAACCAGCACGCCAAGTGGCTGAAGGTCGCGCACGAGCTCCCCTGGCGTCGGCCCGTCGCGTCCCTGAACTACCTGCTCTCGAGCCACGTGTGGCGTCAGGACCACAACGGCTTCTCGCATCAGGACCCGGGTTTCATCGACCACGTGATCAACAAGAAGGCCGAGGTGGTTCGGGTGTACTTGCCGCCGGACGCCAACACCCTGCTGAGCACGTTCGACCACAACTTGCGCAGCCGCGACTACGTCAACGTGGTGGTGGCGGGCAAGCAGCCGCAGGCGTCGTGGCTGACGATGGACCAGGCGATCGACCACTGCACGCGCGGCCTGGGTATCTGGGAGTTCGCCTCCAACGTGCCGTTGGGTGAGGAGCCCGACGTCGTGCATGGCGGCGGCCGGCGACGTTCCGACGCTCGAGGTTCTCGCCGCGATCGACATCATCCGCACAGAGCTGCCGGACGTGAAGGTGCGGATGATCAACGTCGTTGACCTGATGAGGTTGCAGCCGGAGAGCGAGCACCCGCACGGGATGTCGGACCGCGAGTTCGATCAGCTGTTCACCACGGACCGGCCGATCATCTTCAACTATCACGGCTACCCGTGGCTCATCCACCGCCTGACCTACCGCCGCACGGGGCACCCGCACCTGCACGTGCGCGGGTATAAGGAGGAGGGGACCACCACCACGCCGTTCGACATGGCGATGATGAACGACATCGACCGGTTCCACCTGGTCATGGACGTCATCGGCTCTGTAGGCTGGAAACCGGAAGTGCGTAGTCCTACGGAGGTCAATCGTGACGGCAACACCCTGGGTCAAGCGGGCGACATAAGGCCGCAGACGCGAAGCAACTCGCGGCGATCGATCGGTGGTGGCGGGCCAGCAACTACCTCAGCGTCGGCCAGATCTACCTGCTCGACAACCCGCTCCTGCGCGAGCCGCTGACGCGCGACCACGTCAAGGCGCGGCTCGTGGGCCACTGGGGCACCACGCCCGGGCCTCAACTTCCTGTACGCGCATCTGAACCGGATGATCCGCGAGCGCAACCAGCCCACGATGTACATCATCGGCCCGGGTCACGGCGGTCCCGCGCTCGTCGCCGCGAGTTTCCTCGACGGAACGTACACCGCGACGTACCCGGACATCTCCAACGACGAGGCTGGCCTCCAGCGCCTGTTCAAGCAGTTCTCGTTCCCCGGAGGCATCCCCTCGCACGTGGCGCCGGAGACCCCCGGCTCCATTCACGAGGGCGGGGAGCTCGGCTACGCGCTGAGCCACGCCTACGGGGCCGCGTTCGACAACCCGGACCTGCTGGTCGCGGCGGTCGTCGGCGACGGGGAGGCCGAGACGGGCCCGCTCGCCACCAGCTGGCACTCGAACAAGTTCATCAACCCGGCCACCGACGGCGTCGTGCTCCCGATCCTGCACCTCAACGGCTACAAGATCGCGAACCCCACGGTCCTGGCGCGCATCAGCGACGACGAGCTGGATTCGCTCATGCGCGGGTACGGGCACAAGCCGCACGTGTTCGTCGCGGGCTTCGACGACGAGAGCCACCTGGACATCCACGGCCGCTTCGCCGCCGTGCTCGACGAGGTCATGGACGAGATCGCCGCGATCAAGGCGAAGGCGGCCCTCAACCCGCTCATGGACCGGCCGATGTGGCCCATGATCGTGATGCGCACCCCCAAGGGCTGGACGTGCCCCGACGAGATCGACGGCAAGCAGACCGAGGGCTCGTGGCGTGCGCACCAGGTGCCGCTCGCGAGCGCGCGCGACACGGAGGAGCACCTCAAGGTGCTGGAGGGCTGGCTGAAGTCGTACCACCCCGAGGAGTTGTTCGACGAGGCCGGCACGCCGCTCGCGTCGGTGACGAGCCTCGCCCCCGAGGGCGACCTGCGCATGAGCGCCGCCCCGCAGGCCAACGGCGGCCTGCTGCTCCAGGACCTGCGCCTGCCCGACTTCCGCGACTTCGCGGTCGACGTCCCCGCCCCGGGCGCGCGCGGTCGTCGAGGCCACCCGGGTTCTCGGTGACTGGCTCGAGGCCGTGATGCGCGCGAACCCCGACAACTTCCGCATCTTCGCGCCCGACGAGCTCGCCTCCAACCGGCTCCAGGCCGTGCTGGAGGTCACCGACAAGGTCTGGCAGGCGCGTCGAGAGGACGACGGCACGCACACCGGTCCGGAGGGCCGCGTGGTGGAGATGCTGTCCGAGCACCAGTGCCAGGGGTGGCTCGAGGGCTACCTCCTGACCGGGCGGCACGGGCTCTTCACGTCGTACGAGGCGTTCATCCACATCATCGACTCGATGTTCAACCAGCACGCCAAGTGGCTGAAGGTCGCGCACGAGCTCCCGTGGCGTCGGCCCGTCGCGTCGCTCAACTACCTGCTCTCGAGCCACGTGTGGCGGCAGGACCACAACGGCTTCTCGCATCAGGACCCCGGATTCATCGACCACGTGATCAACAAGAAGGCCGAGGTGGTCCGGGTGTACTTGCCGCCGGACGCCAACACCCTGCTGAGCACGTTCGACCACAACCTGCGCAGCCGCGACTACGTCAACGTGGTGGTGGCGGGCAAGCAGCCGCAGGCGTCGTGGCTGACGATGGACCAGGCCATCGATCACTGCACGCGCGGCCTCGGCATCTGGGAGTTCGCCTCCAACGTGCCGTTGGGTGAGGAGCCCGACGTCGTGCATGGCGGCGGCGGGCGACGTTCCGACGCTCGAGGTTCTCGCCGCGATCGACATCATCCGCACGGAGCTGCCGGACGTGAAGGTGCGGATGATCAACGTCGTCGACCTGATGAGGCTGCAGCCGGAGAGCGAGCACCCGCACGGGATGTCGGACCGCGAGTTCGATCAGCTGTTCACCACGGACAGGCCGATCATCTTCAACTACCACGGCTACCCGTGGCTCATCCACCGCCTGACCTACCGCCGCACGGGGCACCCGCAACCTGCACGTGCGCGGGTATAAGGAGGAGGGGACCACCACCACGCCGTTCGACATGGCGATGATGAACGACATCGACCGCTTCCACCTGGTCATGGACGTCATCGACCGCGTGCCGGGCCTGGGCACGCGCGCGGCGTCGCTGCGCCAGCGCCTGTTCGACATGCGACTGGAGGCCCGACGCTACACGCGTGAGCACGGCGCCGACATGCCCGAGGTCGACGGCTGGGTCTGGCCCGACGCCCGGGGGCTGGTGGACGCCAAGATCGACGCAGTCGCGACGACCGGCGGGGACAACGCGTAGGGGCGGTGGGCCGCGCCTGCGCGCCACGCTTCCCCACTCCCGAAGTCCCTCGCCCGCTCACGGGCATCTGCGAAGGAAGAGCCGCTGGGGGCCTACGGCGCGGGTAGCGCCCGCACCAACTGACCCCAACCGCCCTCGAGTCCCAGGCTCGCGCCATCGACCCCGTACTCGAGTCCAAGCCACCCGGGCGTGGCCCCGTCGTAGATCATCGCGGGCTCGGCTCCCGTCGGGTCAACGAGCCACGTCCCATGTGCCCCCGAGCAGTTCTCGACGAGCCATCCGCCAACCACATACCCTCCGGAACAGCCGTCCTTCGCCGCCGGGGGTTCCTGGGGCGCTGGTTCGATCGCAACCACCGAGTCCGAGGCGATGTCGTGTCGGTACCAAGCGACCGGGGCGGCGCTCTGATCATCCGACTGACCACCCGGAATCCGATAGATGATCGATCCCGATTCCGTGTCGATCCACTGGTCTCCGAGAGTCTGCGAGATCACCGGCGCGGGCGTCGCTCCGCCGTGGCCGTCGAGCGCCGTCGTCGGACCTCCCGGGGGCCGGAAGTAGAATCCCGAACCCTGGATTCCGTCGCCACCCGAGCCAAACACCAGGCCCCCGCCGTGAAGAATGCCATCGAGGTGCAGATCCGCGACGGTGCGGGCGTCCCCTCCGGCAACCACCCACGCCTCGACGGTATCTCCCGTGGACAGGGTGAACTCCACCACTTGGCACGAAGGATCGTCGACGTCGGGACACCGCGCGATCCAGGCGACGCGTTCGTCAGGGACCCAATAGACCACACCGAGGGTGAAGTCCGTTCGCAACTTCCACAGAAAGAAGGGATACCCCTCGGGCGAGATGAGATAGATCCCCTGGAAGGCCTCGCGGTCGCGTGCCACTCCTCGCAGGTTGTAGTGGTAGGTCGCCAGCATCCACCCGGGCCCCACGTAGTCCCAGATTCGATCCTCCATCACGTACGACGCGGGTTCCCCCGGATACTGCGCGGTCCGCAGGGCGGGCAACGCCACGCCAGCCATCGGCTTCGGATTCCACGTTGGAGCGGCCGAGGGATCGTAGGTCGGCCGCGGAAGGGCGGAGGAACCCTCGGTGACGCGAGAGCCTGCTCCCGCGACGTTTGCTGAGCCACCACCTCGGTCCGCGAGCGCGAAGGCAAGGACCACGGCGATCACCGCCAGGGCGCCGCCGACGCCGTACATGAGCGGCTTTCCAGGCGCCAGCCGACGCCCAATCCACGCCTTGGGCGAACCCCCGCGCACCCCCGCCGCCTTGGATGGTGAACGTCGGATCGCGGCGCGTCCCTCACGCGCGACGGGAGCGGGGGATGAAGGCTTGCTCGCGGATGGAGCGCCGCGCACGACTCTCGCCGGACGCAGACGCGTTGCCTCGAGGTCCTCAGGCGATTGCTTGGCCGGGGTCCCGGCCGGTTCCGGGGTCGCCGCCGCGTCGTCCCCGAACAGGTCGGAAGGGGGAACGATGAACTCGCGCAGAACAGTCTCCTGCTCTTCGTCGTCGGCCTCGCCGGGGGGAGGCGGTGGCACGGTCATGACGTCGACCTCGCCGCTCTAGTACCCATAGTTGCTCACCGCGTTGAGTGCGACGATCACAATCACGACGTATGCGAGAACGACCGCCAGCGAGAGATAGCCCAGGATGAGGCCAGTGATCGCCATTCCGCGCCCCGACTCGCCCGTCCGTCGAATCTGCGACAGTGCGACGTGCCCCAAGGGAATGGCAACCAGCCCGAGCACGAGCCCAAATACGAGGGCGAGGATCGCGAGCACGTTGGTCTGTCCCTGGCGGGTTGGCGCCCCCGCCGGCGGAGCGGAGGCAATCATCTGGGCGAGGAACTCCGGCGGCGCCTCCGCCCCATCGTGGGTGACCCGGTATGCCTCTTGCCAGCCGCGAATCAACTCGACCGAGGGCTGCACGCTCGGACCGCCCGACACCACGCCCGTCGGCACCGAGTCGCCGACTCCCCCGCTGGCGCCCCCGCGAAGAGCGCGACGTTGCGCCGTCAGGGCATATGCGACCATCGCGGCCGTCACCAATAGCCCCCAGTAGCTCAACTCGAGGTAGAGACCGCTCGAACCGTCGCCCTTCGCCCAGATCCTCTGGAACCCCGCGGATGAGTAGTACACCGAGTACCGGGCTCCTTGGGGCGACACAAAGAACTCACCGGCGATGACCAACACGGCGCTCATGGCCCCGGCGAACCACAGCGACCGAGGAGACAGCTTGCGAACGACGATCCACGCGGCCAAGACCGCCCCGGCAAGGAGCGAAGAGAGCAGGGGCCCAAGAGCCCCCCGGTCAGTGCTCCCATGGCCGGGATCTTCCAGGCGCCGTACTCAAGAACCATGACTCCCGACACGAGCGCTCCGGCGACGCGCCTGCGGGCCGGGTCGGTCGGGAGAACAACCCATCCTGCCGCCACGAGAAGCACGGGAAGAACAAAGAGAAACTCCCCCGCGGGGCCTTGCGACCACGGAACGAGGGCCAGCGCTTGGGGCATGCCACCCCACAGGATCAGACCAACCGCGACCATGGTGACAGCGAACGTCGAACGGGACTCGTACTTTCCCCACGCGAGCCGCGCAAGACGGTCTTGCTCGATGGACGTCATACGAGTTCCACCGTTACGACGTAGGTACCCAGAGCGATCGCGCAACCGCTGGGCACAGGAATCTGTTGCCCGGGTTGCGGAACGATCTCGCGACCGTCAGCGTGAATCACCACTACCCCATTCGTCGAGGCAAGGTCCGAGACGAGAAGTTGACCATCGATGACGTCGAAGCTCGCATGCGTCTTCGACACCGAGCGATCCGGATCATCGACGGACACTCGTTGCACTCGGTCTGGGTGGT
This sequence comes from uncultured Actinomycetota bacterium, assembly GCA_963830335.1. Lineage (GTDB taxonomy): Bacteria > Actinomycetota > Actinomycetes > Actinomycetales > Demequinaceae > JAFGBM01. Next base: position 317,266 of record CAWHLX010000002.1, on the reverse strand, counting down.
CCGGCGAGACGGGATCGCGCCCGAGCACCATGGCGCCTTCGATAGGAAGCGTCTCCCCCGTCGGAAGCCGCACCACCCAGGTCCGCGGGCCGTCGGCCCGCGACGCCATCCTGGTGGCTTCGATCGAACTCCCCGCGGCGCTGGGCGCCTCCGGCGCGATCGAGGGAAGAAGGTCGTCCGGAAGCGTGATGAAGCCCGCGTCGGGCGCGCGGGGGACTCGGTTCGTGTCGCTCTCTCGCGGGACAACGGCGCCCTGCACGCGCGCTCCGCAGTTTCCGCATCGGATCTCGCGCGGCCGGACAGTCATCCCGCAAGTCAGGCACTCCACCTCACGACGCTCCTTGAGGCGCAGCGACTCGAAGCACGTAGGTACCCAGCTCAATGGTGCTGTCGTCGTCGACATCGACGTCGACTCCCTCAGCGCACTCGACTTCCCGGCCATCCCGAGAGACGACTACCGTTCCGTTGGTCGAGCCCAGGTCGCGCACGACCAGGCGGTCGCCCCTCACGTCAACCGTGGCGTGAGTCTTCGAGATGCTGTGGTCTGGATCGGCGAGGGACACCAATCGGGCTACCTGCTGGCCGCCCTCCGGTGCCGGGTCTCGGCCGAGCAGAGTGGCGCCACGTACCGGTACTTCCGTGCCGTCGGCGAGAAGCAGGCGCCAAGCGGGCCCGCCTGGGTTCCTGTCGCGCGTCACCACTCTGGTGTGCTCGTCGACGTCACTCGATGCGGGGGCGGCCTGCGGCGCCGAGGCTCGTGCCGGCTCCTCGTCGCGAGCGGGCGACTTCTCGGCGAGCGGGGCGACGACCGCAGCCATCGCGTCAACCGCGTCCTGCGTGACCGTGGGGCTCGTCGGCGACGGCGATTCGGATGGCGTCCACGCGACCGGCTTGGTGGGATTGGGGTCGTCGGCCATCTTTGCGCCGACGCGCGCTAAGGCGATCCCGCCGCCGATCAAGGCGAGAAGGAAGAAGGTCTGACTGACGTAGTACCCAATCGCTCCCCACACGATCCCGGCAAGGACCATGGCGAACCCGAGGACCATGAGTCCCCTACCTGGGCCTTTCACGGTGCCTCCCCTTCGAGCCTCTCGGCACGTAACACAAACGCCCCCAATTCGATCTCGGCGCCGTCGGGCACGGGCGTCGGCGCGTTCGCCGGACACTCAATGACGGCACCGTCGACCGTGACGACACGGGTGCCGTTGGTCGAGCCCAGGTCCGTCACTTGGAGCTTTCCGTCGTCGACGTGAACTACCGCGTGCGTCTTGGATACCGAGTCCTCACCCGAGTCCACCCTAATCGCGCGAGCGTCGGAGAGCTCGGAAGGAGGCTCCGGGTCGCGACCGAAGACCATGGGACCGTCGACGCTGACGCCCTCTGCGTCGCCCCACCTCAGTCGCCAACCGGTGGCGCGACCACGCCGCGGCACCACCCGCGTGTGTTCGTCGACGCTCTCGCTTTGATCAGGCTCGAGCGCGGCGAGCACGGCGACCGACGACTCGCCTCGCGCGGGTTCGACTTCGGGCGTCGCCTCCGGCTCGCCATCCACTGCCGCTTCGGGCACGGCCGCGGACGCCTGGGGCGCGGCCTGCGACGGCTCCAACCTCGGGACTGACGACTCCCACACTGGCTTGTCGGGGGCGAGGAGATTGGTCTTGGCACTACGGACGAAACACCAGGAGCGCGGATCGTTCTGGGCGACCGTGTTGGCGACGATCTCCATGTACTGCATGTAGACGTGGTGGGCGACCATGCGCTTCCGGCCCACGGGAATGAGGTACCACAGCTTCGTCTGAATGGTGGTGTAGTCGATGATCGTGCTCGAGAGTTCTCTGTGACTCCCACGGTCGTTGATGGTGACGAGGAAGTGCATGGGATGGGCGCGAATCACGGCGGGCCCCTTGTGAACGTCGTACGCCTGGGAGCCGCCCTTCCATCCCAGGCCATCGACGTTCATCATGCCGTGCCAATGGTCGCCCAGCTTCTCGGCAACCGCGAGGTCGCAGATCTCGGACAAGTCCTTCACGGAGAGAGCGGACTCGATCTCGAGTCCGTCTCCCGCGTACCGGTGCCGTCGCGCCATGGTCGCTCCTCCTACCTTGCGGACCCGGGGCCCGCGACCCCGTGCGAGATCCTAACCGACCCTGAGGTACGTATCACGGGGTCGCCTTTGGACGTAGCCACCCTTGCGCGGCCTTCATCTCGGTTGCCGAGACGACTCCCCGGTACGTAACGCCCGCTGGATGGGACCCGTGATGCCCCGTGGTCTCAGCCTTCTCAAGACCGCAACCTCGCTCGAGGCTCAGGACGGAGAGGCGCGTCGCCACCTCAAGCCCGTCGCACGAGAACCTGCGGGGCCTCTTCGCCATGGTGGGATCCTGGCGTCGCTGGGCGGAGATAGGCGGATCCACGAGGAACCGCCGCGCGCTGAATGAACTCGATGGGATTGTCGGGTCGGTCGATTCGAGGAGGACGACGCCGCCACTCAAGGCGTTCTGAGTGGTCATAGCACCTCTGGCCCGCTCAAGTTGAAGGGCGCAAGCAGGTCGGGGCGCGGGACGTGTTCCGGAGCGGGGAGATCTCCCTCATGGGCTTCGTAGGTGAAGGACTCCGCCGAGGCAATGTCCGCACCGTTAATGTCGTGCGCGGCGTCGAACGCGGCAACTTGCGGCCCGTACCACTCATCCATGGTCCCCAGATACGTATTGGGGTCGTGACCCACGGCGCCGGGAAACAGCGCTCCCACCACATCCCCGTGCCCAAACAAGCGGTCCGCTTTGAACGCAAGTGATGCAAGGTCCGCTTGCGCACTAGCGTATCCGGCATCGATGTACCGCTCCGGCGGCGCCTCAAAGAGCGGATTCGTTTGCGACAGGGCAAGACCACCGGCGCTTAGGGGTCCCACTGGGTCGTTCAAGTTGTGCACCCAGAGTACGTCCGTACCTTCCGGAATGTCGTTGCGGATCCACGCCCCAATCACAGTGACCCGATCGACATGGTAGTAACTGCTGAACTTCGAATCGGCTGCGAGGTTCGCGGCCTCCAGCCCGCCGAGCGAGTGCCCAACAAGCGACACGTCTGAGCCCGGCCCCGCCCCCGCATCGATTAGCGCCCTCTTAACCGCTGCAGCGACTGCAGTCTGGCCACCGAGCCCCGCCGCAAGCGCCGCTTCACCGCTGAAAGGGTTGTCGCTCAGTCCAAGTACGTCCTGCGTGCCGGGGATGAAGACCTTGTAACTCACGGTGCCGTCTCGCAACACGATCCTTTGCACCGACAACGTGCCCTCCTGCCCCTCGGCGTATCGCCTCTGCAGCTCGATGAGATCGCCGGATGTTGAGGTTGACCGAAACGAGTGTTCCTCATCGATCCGCTCGACTCTGACGCTCTTGGGTCCCGTCGGCGGTGATTCGGGATCGCGCGACCCCTGGCCGCTGGGTGTGGATGCGTTCCCCGTGCCAACGACGCCGCGCGCGCCACTGGCCTGGCGTTGCTCCGAGGCATTGTTGAGCGCCGACTGCCCAAGCCCGTCAACCGAACTGATCGCGGCAACCAACTTGGCCCGGTGCTCCGGCCACCACTGGTGGACGAACATCTGTGCGTCCTGGCCCTCCCACACGCCCGGCAGTGTTCGCACGAGCGTATCCAAGGACTTGAGAGTCCCCTCAAGCGCCGACGCCTGAGTCTTGAGCGCGCGCCCCGCCGCCTCTACCTGGTCGACATCCATGCCTATGCGCGCCATGGAGTCCCACCCTTCCCCTCGCGGCTCTCGCCGCACCTCGTACCTGAAGTGCGCTCGCCGCCGAGAACGGCGGCGAGCGCACCACCCGAACTAGTGTCCCGAGACGTTGCGCTGTTCTTGCGCGTTGTTCCAGGCGGCCTGGCCGAGGCCAGAGATGTGGCTACTGACCGCCACGAGTTGGTTCTTGTGCTCCGGCCACCAGTCGTGCACGAACTGCTGCGCGTCGGGCCCATCCCAGATTCCGAGCAGGCCGTTCACGACGCGATCAATGTCGCTCACGACGGTGCTGATCTGGTCGGCCTTCGCCTTCAGTTCGCGACTGGCCTGTTCGACCTGGTCGACATCCATTCCAAAACGTGCCATGACTGACTCCTCGTCTCCTCGAAAGCTCCCCGGCTCCTGCCGAGACCCCTAGGTCCAGATGCACCTCACCGCTAGAAGGAGCGGGCGGTACCCCGAACTCAATTCCCACCGTAGCGGTCAGGCATTGTTCTTGCCGATGGGGAGAGATCCCCACCTATCGCCCGCCCTTCTCCTCGGTCACGAGCGGCAGTTGAACCCGCGCGTACTTCCCTTGAGAGATGTAGAAGCCGCGGCCCGGCGGGAAGTCCGAGCGCACCGTGCGGGGAAGTGCGGTCTTCAGAAGCGATTCCCCATCGAAGGGATCCGGTTGAAGGAGAATTCCCGCGCGGCTGGCCTTCACCTCAGCGAGGAGAGGCCATGATCCTTGCCAACTCGAAGTCTCGCCCTCCGCGATGAGGAGGTTGTTCGATCGCCGAGCCACCTTCGCTAGCGCAAGCAAGGCGTCGTCGGCAACCGTACCGAGGAAGTCGGCGGTGCCCTCGATGATCACCACCACCTTCTTGCCCGACTCGGACTTGAGTTTCGGCGCGAGCTTCCGCGCAAGGTCCCCGACCCGATCCACCGCTATCGCCGACTCCTTCCAGCCCTTCGCGCCCGCCAGACCCGAGCGAGCGTTTCCCAGGTAGTACAGCTCGACGCCTGGAATGGCGCGCCGAATCGACTCGGCGAGCGCCGCAAGTGCCGACGTCCTCCCGCTGCCGGGGGGGCCAGCAACGAGCAAGGTTCCCGAGGGCTCGAATCCGATGGGTTCGAGGTCCTCTTCCGAAAGACCCAGGACGGGTAGGCCTCCCACGAGCTCGGGAAGGTCGCCCATCGGGTACTCCTTCGGGAGGACACCGACCGATTGTGCGAGGCTTCTTCCCGTCTTGGCGATGACGGCTCCGATGCCCTCGATCGCGTGGGCCTGATCCGCGTCGCTGATGCGGCTTCCCGATCCCCGAGCCTCGGAGATGTCCGAAGTCAGCGGGCCGGCGATAGCGATCTGGATCTCCAAGTCATCGACGATGGCTCGGCCTGGAGGCGAACCTGGTCCGAGGATGTCGGTCGGGACTTCGAGCAGGCTGTATCCAGCGTCGTCGGCCATCCGCAGGACGACACGCCTCTGAATGCTCGAGGCAATTGCCGTTGGGACGCTGCCCGAGCGATCGGCCGAAATGGCCACGTGAATGCCGAGGTTGCGGCCGTCGGCGATCAGCCGGTGGACGACTTCGAACCAAGGGGCGCCAACTGACGTCGAGTCGAACTCCTGTCGGAATGCGGGAAAGCCATCGATCAGGAGCAAGATGCGCGGCTCGTCGGGTTTCGATGCACGGTTCCGGTACTCGACGATGTCTCCGGCACTCGCCGCGCGGTAGCGGACGGCACGTGCGTCCATCTCGTCTCGCAGGGTGCGAAGTAGGCGCACCACCCGTTCCGGGTCGTCGCTCCCCACAACGCTTCCGACGTGGGGCGTGGCTCGAGCATCGCCAAGCCGCCGCTCGCGTAGTCGATCCCGTACACGTTGACCGGCCCGCCACGCGGAGTGATGCCGGCCGCGATCGCAAGGGTTCGAAGCGCCACGGTCTTTCCCGACCCACCGGTGCCGAAGAACGCAATGCTCCCGTCTTGGTCGGGCAGGAAGTAGACCTCTTCTTGGGCTTGACGCGCGGGGACGTCGCGCACGCCCAACAGCAATTCCGTGTCAGTACGTTGCCGAAGCTTCGTAAGTTCAAAGGCCGATGCCAGGGGTTCCAGCCACGGCCGACGAGGGCTGGGAATCTTTGCCGATGCCGACGCCTTCGCGAGGACGGCGATGAGGCGCTGCTGGTCGGTGGGGCCAGCCTTGGACGGTCGGACATCCTTGGTCTCCGGCGCCTCCCATACCCTGCTGGTTCCGAACCGCAGTTCGGCGACGTCTACGGTCGGGGCGGGAAGCTGTTCGGCCGTGCGACCTCCTGCATACGCCGACTGGAAGGCGATGAGCCGACCCGGCCCAGTCTTGGCGACCGCACGGCCAGGAGTGTCGAGATCGAAGCCCGCTGCGATGCGGTCGCCCACAACGTCGAGGCTTTCGGCTTCGTCCGCCATCCTGAGGGCGATGCGAAGGTTGGTGTTGGCGCGAATGTTGTCGCGGATCACGCCCGCAGGCCGTTGAGTCGCCAAGATCAAGTGGATGCCGAGCGACCGTCCGCGTTGGGCGATGTCGACGATGCCGTCGACAAACTCCGGGACCTCGCCGACGAGCGCCGCAAACTCGTCAATCACGATGACCAGGGCGGGCGGGCAATCGACATCACCGCGTCGTTCAAGTTCAAGAAGATCCTTCGCCCCTCGTCCCCCGATCAAGGCCTCGCGGTGGTGAAGCTCCGCGCGAAGACTCGTCAGCGCTCTCCTAACGAGGTGGGGGCTGAGGTCGGTGACGAAACCCACGGTGTGTGGAAGGCCGACGAAGTCCTTGAATGCGGTGCCGCCCTTGTAGTCGACGATCAAGAAGGTGACGCGATCGGGGCTGTATTCGGCCGCCATTCCCAGCACCCACGATTGCAGAAACTCGCTCTTTCCTGAACCGGTCGTGCCGCCCACGAGCGCGTGAGGACCGTGGCTCCGAAGGTCAAGGTGCATGGGGTCGAGCGTGCCGTGACCCACGATGGCGCGAAGCCTCCCGGGCGTCCTCTCGCGATCCGACGCAACACCTGAACGGTCGTGCACCGAGTCGTTCTGTTGCCATCGCTCGAGCACCCGCTCTGGCACCACGCCAAGTTCCGGACCGAGCATTCCTAGCAGGCTCACGTTTCTCGGCAAGTCACTTGCGTCGTCGGCATGCGCGCCCGCGTCGCTCACTGGGGCAAGTCCCCTCGCGAGCCCCATCGCGCCCTCTCGATCGAGCGACTCGACCTCGGTCAGGGGCACGACGACGCCCTCGCGCACGAGCCCGGCAACGCGGTGCCCGTCGCCCGTGACTTCGATGTAGGTGCGGGCACTTGCCGGAAGCCCCCGAACTGAGCGCGAACCCAGATGGGGAAGACGCCTGCATCGGCGGCGCGCTGGAAAGCTGAACAGCGCGCGCGCGATCCACAGGAGCATCCTCAGCGATGAGAACGACGAGAGCCGGGATATCGACGGAAGGGGGTGTCACCGCGTCCGGCTCGCGCGCCGCCAACCCACCACGCGCGATTGCCGACGATGCCATGTCCGTGCCCCCGCGCCCTGCCAGGGACGACGACCGCGCGCCAAGGCGGGCCGCTACCAGTTCTTCCAGGTTGGCGAGAAGTGATGAGGCGCTCGTTGCGCTGTCGGCGAGATGAGCGGTCTCAAGCGGGCTGTGGCTACTTGAGCTGTGCGGCAGCCACTTGATCCACTCGTACTCGGCCAGCGAGTCGATGCCGACGAAGGCCGTCACGACAAGTTCCGCGGGCGAGTGCAGACCTACGAGTTGTGCGATGACGGCGCGCGCGACACCGGCGGCGTCGCTCCGATTGCCGGCGATGCCGATGGCCCCCGCGTCATAGAGATTCTCGGCCACCGGAACGTCGTCGATGGTTCGATACCGGGCAATCACGTCGCGCAGGCGCGCCAGGAAGACCGGAATGGCCGTCTCTTCGCCCTTGACGACCCCTGGTTTCGTGAGCCGAGGGATCCAAGCCCAATGCGGAAACTGAGAAATGCCCAGTGTTCCGGCCGGCGAGTCCACACGAGGTTACCCAAGTCGCCCGCCGCGCGCGTGACCTCAGCTGTGGCCGGAGCCTCCGCGAGGCGGACGCCCCGCTCAGCTGCTTCTTCGCCTGCGAGCGCCTCCTCCAGAAGTCGCAGTTGCTCGTCGAACTTCTTCTCGGCGTCCCGGAGTTTGCGCTTCCGCGCAGCCCGTCCAGCAACGTAGTTCCCTGCCATGAGTAGCGGCGACAGCGCGACGAACATGATCGACAGCGCCGAACGGGTCACCGCGAACATCACTGCGCCCATCACCAGCGGCGCGACCATTGCGAGCCATGGGAACGGCTGAGGGTCGATCGCCGAGGGGAGTTCGGCGCCGCGTACTCTCTTCCGCCATACCGGACTTCGACTCGGGGCGAGCGGAGGAACGCTATCGGCCCCGTTCAGGTTCGTCCAACACCACTGGTCGCCGAGTCCACCGCGATCTCCAGCGTGGTATCGCCCAAGATCAGCTTCTCGCCACCCACGACCTCCAGGCGCGTGACCGGCACCGCATCGACCAGGATGCCGTTCGCCGAGTTCATGTCCACCACTCGAACACCGTGGCTCGTCACGTCGACGCGGGCATGACGTTTTGACACCAAGGCTCCTTGAGGACCATGGCTCCGGAGGGATCGCGTCCGATGTAGTGGGTTCCAACTCCGAGTGTCTTGCGGAGCCCTTCGTCCGGCCCCCGAACGACGACCACGGTTGCGGTGATCCTGGGTCCGGACGGAGCGGATGAATCCGCGCCCGCTTCGACCACCGCGACGGTCGCACCCGAGGCAACCGCCGCTTCGCCGATTTCCACGTCGCGCTCCAAGACCGTGCGTTCCTTGCCCGGTCCGAGAACGGCGAGCGTCGGCGCCTTGGGGAGTGCCCTTCCCGTCGCGCCCGCCAGAGGATCCGACTGAAGAAGGGCCTCCGCAACGGCACCCACGGGCGCCGCCGCGTCGGCAGTAATCACGAGGTCGACTTCAGGTCCAGCGCTCCGTCGAAGGGTGACCTTGAGCTTCATCTTCCTGCCACCGCCTTTGCTCGAAGCGACGTCGCGGCCGCGAACCTCTTCGAAGCCAGCTCGACGTAGTCCTTCCGCGTACGAATCCGGTAGCGACTCAACTGCCTCCGGACCCAGGTGACGGAAACGCGGGCCGCCGCGACCCCCGCGTCAGAACTTTCCCAAATCTTGTCGACCCCGTCCTGCTCTATGTCCCTGCCCGAAAAGACGGCGGCGTCCACGTCAACGGCGACATCCCGTAGGCCCGGGAGGGCCGGAAGCGGAGCATCGGCGTCCGCGACGCCCGGGCGCCATGCCGTTGCGTGTCGCGCGCGCAAGATCGTCGCGTCCAGGAAGCCGCCGAGGGGATTGGGCGTCTGTGCCTCGGATTGCGCCGACGCGCGGTTCTTGGCGCGAGCCTCCTCGCGCTCGCCGGCGCGTAACCGCGCCGCTTCGCGCTCGCCGTGCCTCGCCGCGACTTCGCGACGGAACTGATCCTCGAGGTTCAGTGCCATGTCCACGCGGGTCATGCGGCGATTCACGATGTAGCCCAACTCGGCGTAGGTATCGAGCAACTCGTCCCACGCGCCCGCTGCTCGCGTGTGGCCAGGTCCGACGCCGCGCCGGCGCCCCTTTCGTCGTGATTTGAGGAGCGCGACCACGGTAACGGGGATCACGTAGAGGACCATTGGAACGGATGCGACCTTGGCGACGACCCAAACCCACGCGGGGACCACGAATCCCGCGATGTCCTTCTTCTTCGGGTCCTCGGTTTGGACAGCCGAGACGAGGTCTTCTTGAGGCGGTGCGTTCCGCGGGGGTTGCCGCACCTGCGGCTGAGGCTGACTCTGAGGCTGGGGCACCTCCGTCTTGGGTACCTCCGTCGCGGTCGGAGTCACGTCGAATGGCACCCAACCCACACCCTGGAAATCCACCTCGACCCAGGCCGCCACGTCTAGCCCGGTCACATCGACGGACAGGCGTCCCGCTTCGACTTTGGGCGCGAAGCCCATGACCACGCGTGCAGGGTATCCGAGACTTCGCGCCATGAGGGCGAAGGCGGTGGCGTACTGCTCGCCATCGCCTACCATCACGGGAGATCCCAGAAGGGTCTTGATGCGGTCGGCTCCCTGGCCGGCACTTGAAGGTGCCGAGGTCTCGTCAAGGCCATGGCTGAGACGACCGTCGGTGAGCATCTTCGACTGAATCGCCGTCAGCACTTCGTAGGGTGTGGAACCTCCCGAACCGAACTCTTTGGCCTTGATGCCGACAATGTCAGGCACGTTGCTGACGGGCGGCATTGTCACGGTGGCGACGGCGGTCCGAAGCAGTTCGGCGTCAGAGGCGATCGGCGGCTCGACCGCGGTGAGCGTGTACACCATCGGCGCGCTGACACCTGACTTCACAAGCGCGATGCCCGTTCCCCCGTTGTACAAGAGCGCCGTCGACGGAATCACCGATCCGTCAGCCACGGAGATGCTTCTCGCACGCCCGACCGTCGGAAGCCACACGCCGTGGTATTCGCCCAGAGTCACGGTGACCACGCGTTCGTCCGCAGGCGAGCCGACCGGGCTCCGGGGAAGTCACTCCCTACCAGGCGGAACGCTCCCGATGCGTCCGGATACAAGCCGGGATCGGTGACGCTCCACACCGTGCCGTCGTAGGAGTCGAGGGTCGCGAGGCGAATCCGCTCGTCGGGCTGGAGCCCAGTGACGCTGAAGAGCGCGGTCGTACCTAGATCCTTCGTGTAATGCCGGAAGGCGTCGAGCGGGCTCGGGTAGTCGCGAGGATCAAACGGGGGCTGGATGTTCTCACGGAGCACGTAGCGATCGTGGTCGGTGGGAGTGCTGGCGGCGCCGACGATGCCGCCAGCGACAAGTGCGCCCACAACGACCATGAGCGCTCCCTGGGTCTTGCGGATGATCAGGGCGCGGCGCGCCGCGGCGCTGGCACTGTCGCCGAGAGCGGGGCGCCAGGCAAGCCACACGAGCGCGACCGCGGCGAAGGCGAGTGCCCGCGACTTGGGCGCGACGGCGACCTCGGTTCCGAGTAGCACGGTCGCCACGTAGAGCGCGACGCTCGGAGCCAGGGCGACAAGAGAGGATCGCGCCGTGCGGCCGTGACGCGGGAACCATCGGACCGCCGCCACGGTGCCCAGAACCGCCACGAGCCAAGCGGACACGTAAGGAACAACCGTCATGTAGTAGGGCGCCTCGACCGGTGTGGTGAGAGTAACGACGTCCGCCCAGCCATGGGTCGCGCCGATGGCCAGGCCGGCGAGGGTTTGCGGCGACGGCAGGATGGTCACGAAGCCGAGATCGGGCATGGTGAACGGCGTGCCGAGGAGGAAGTAGGCGCCGATCGCGACGGCCGCGGTCGTGAGTAGGTCGAATCCGTACCGGCGCGCAACGAGAATGGTCGCGGTGCCGACAAGGAGCCCGCCCATGCCCGGGAGCACATACGCGGCATCCGCGAAGCTCGACGCGAATCCGGCGAGGGCGATAGCGGCGAGAGCCGTGAGCACGCTCAGGTCAATCCACTGCGGCGTCTTCGACGCGCCCGTGGCGCCGTCCTCCAGGATGGTCATGACCCGGCCCGCCTCATGATCGGGGGAAGCTCCGAGAGCTGCCCGACTGTTGCGACTCTCATCCGCGAGACGGGGCGCAGCGACGGCGCCGCACCGAGGGCGACGCGAAACGCCAGGATGGTCGTGTCGACGGGGAAAAGCGCCTCAACGCTGCGGTAGTCGGCGATCGTCATGCCCGAGCCCGCGACGATCATCAGCACGGACGGTGCCGAAAGCCGCGCGGTCACCGTTCGAGCGAAGGCACGCGCATCGCGGAACTTCCCCTTCGTCAACTCGAATCGGCAGGTGTCGTCAAGCAGGGCGACAGGCGAGTGGGTCCGCAGTCGGCGACTCTCGCTGACGACGTCGATGCGCGTGCCATCGCGCACCACCTGGGCACCGATCGACGCGGTCACCGAGACGGCTAGTTCGAATTCGTCGTCGGACTCGTAATAGGCCTGATTCTCACTGTGAAGCATGATCAGTTGGCTCCGACGCGTTTCCTCGAATTGACGCACCATCAACTCGCCGGTCCTCGCCGACGACCGCCAGTGGATGTACCGGCGATCGTCACCGGGTATGTACGGGCGGAGTGCGTGAAAGGACAGGTCGTTGTTCGTGACCTTCTTGGTGACCTGACCCTCGAGGTCGCGGACGAGCCCGGCGGCTGAGGGAGTCAGCGGGGTCGTCTCAGGATGCACGAACAGGTCGACCGGATCCGTCCAACGCACAGTGCGACGCAAGATTCCCAGTTGGTCTCCGCGCACGGACACGGCGGGACCGGCGACGATGACGGCTCGGCGATGCGTCGGGACCGCGAAGAGCTCCTCGTGCTGCTGCTCGGGTTTCATCCCCGGTAGCGCAAACTCCGCCACGCCAGCGCCCACCGGGAGTTCCATGCGGCTCGCGAGTAGCGCCCGCGTACCGTTGTTGGTCACGAGGAGGCGACCCATCGCACGTCCGCCGACCACCACGCGGCTGGGATTGAGGTCAATGTCGACGGCGTAGGTTGACCTTCCGATGAGGAACGCCGCCGAGATGACAAGGGCGGCGGCAACCATGAGTCCCAGGTAGGTGAGTTCGCGCCATCCGAGTCCGAATCCGACCCAGAGCGCCAGCAACGCGAGGACCGCAAGCGCCCATCCCGTTGCGGACACGATCGCGACGTACGGGCGAGCGCGGGTCACCATGAGACGCGCAAGTGGGCCGAGGACTTCTGCGGCGACGCGACCGCGACGCGCGACCCACCGCCCGCCTCGCGCCAAGCCATGCGCCAGCGGGGCGAGCGCCACCCGCGCGCGGACAAGAACGCGTCTGCTCCACGCGAAGGCAGGTTGACTCCGAGCCAGCGCGCGCCGACCAGAAGCGAGCGCGCTCCCTACGGCGGACGTCGGCACCGCTACCCCGCTTACGCGGTCCGGTACGCCGGGGGAGCGATTCCCTCGACGATCCGGTCGATGATCTGCTCGGCGGTCATGCCAGCGAACTCCGAGTCGGGGTTGACCATGATGCGGTGCGCGAGCACGGTTATCGCCAGGTCTCGCACGTCGTCGGGCGTCACGAACGTGCGGCCCGCCGCGATCGCCCACGTCTTGATCGCACGCACCAGGTTCATCGCACCGCGAGTGCTCACACCCAGGGCGATGTCGGCGTCGTCGCGTGTCGCCTCGACGATGTCGATGATGTACTCGGAGATTGCGGGATCCACGAAGACTCCCTCGGCGAGCTTGGTCATGGTGATCACCGAGTCCGGATCGATCACGGCGGTCACCAACGAGGCACGGGCCCGATTGGAGGCTTCGCCCAGGAGGTCGGCTGCAATCTTGCGGTCCGGATAGCCGAGCGCCGTCTTCATGAGGAAGCGGTCGAGTTGCGCCTCGGGCAGCCGATAAGTCCCGGCCTGTTCCACGGGGTTCTCGGTCGCGATCACCATGAAGGGTTGCGGCACGGCGTGCGCCACGCCGTCCACGGTGACGAAGCCCTCTTCCATGACCTCGAGCAGCGCGCTCTGGGTCTTGGGCGACGCCCGGTTGATCTCGTCTGCCAACACCACAGACGCGAAGATCGGTCCCTGGTGGAACTCGAACACCTTTTTGCCCTGGTCGTAGATCGTGATGCCGGTGACATCCGTCGGCAGGAGGTCGGGCGTGAACTGGATGCGCGAGTTCGTGCCCTTGAGCGTGTTCGCCAACGACTTGGCAAGGACGGTCTTCCCGGTCCCCGGCACGTCCTCGAGGAGCAAGTGGCCACCGCTCAGCATCGTCGTGATCACCAGGCGAATGACGTGCTGCTTGCCGAGGATGGCGTGCCCCACGTTGTCGACCAACTTGACGAACGCGTCCTCGAACCACGCCGCCTGCTTCTCCGTTACTCCTGCCATTTCTGCGTTCCCCTTTGCCTCAGCTACGGCCAACCGGCCGCTAGTTGTTCACGTTGATCGTGTTTGACCAAACCTCATTCGGACCGACCTTGAGGACGCCCCACGGGTCCGCGGAACCCCAAAGCTCGCAGGTGTTGGGCCAAGACCAGGAACCGGCGCCCGAACCGTTGGTGGTGACATTGAACTGGACGACCTTGAAGCCGCCTTGGCCGTCGGATCCAGGCGTCAACCAGCACTCGACCGTCATCCCGCGGTTGGGCTCGAAGCCCGAGACCGAAAGGTTGATCCGCGTGCAGTTGTTCCCGGCGCACTGGCCGTCATTCACGATTTGTCCCGGCGAGATTGTCATGATCTTGGCGGCGGCGAAATCGTACGGACCGCGGACGTCACCCAATTACTGCACAGGCCACCGGGGTTGCATCCCTGAACGCGGGCCTGGTAGTCGCCCGCGGGCTGGCCACCCAAGGTCGTGCCCTGGGTGCCCGTCGTGCTCCCCGACGCCGCCGAACCCGCGATGAACTGCCACGTGTATGTGAGCGTCCCACCGCCTGTGTTGCTCGGCGCCGTCCAAACCGGGGTGAGATTCGCGGGCGCGTTTGCGCTTGACGTGTTGATCCTCACATTGGTCGGATCGCCCGGCGTGCCATAGGGGATGGCGGTCTTGCCGGTGCTCCACGTGGTACCCGCGCGGTTGGTGGCGGCGATCGTCACCGTCTGCACCTCGCCGTTCGTCCTGCCCGTGAAACTGCAGGCAATACCGGGCACGCAATCCGTGCGCTCGGCCGTCGCGGGCAGGCCGGTCATGCGAACGCGGTACTCCGTAACGTCGGCCCCATTGGTGTTGGATGTCGGCTGGAAGTTGACGACGATCTCGCCCGAACCACCGCGAGTCAACGTGAAGTCCGCCACCGGCTCGGGTGCGCTGATCACCACGATGGTAAGGCGCGCCTGCGAGGATCGCTGAGGAGGCTTGAGGTAGTCCTGGATCGTGTAGAGCACGCTGACGGTTCCCGATTTCGCGGCGCCCGTGATGACCATGACGCCATTCGCGGTGAAGGAGAGGTTTGCCCCCAAGCTGTCGCCCTCGAACTTGGCGTCGACGACACTTAACGGGTAGCCCTCGGCCGACCAGGGGTTCGAGTCATTCGCCAGGACTGAACGGGATACGTGTCGTAGGACTTGCGTCGACGACGGTGTCGTTCACGGCCTGAGGGAGGGGCCGCAACGACGCCACGACGTGCGCGGTGACCTGTCCGGGCACGACGAAGTCGCCGTACGTGACCGTGAAGGTCAACACAACCGTCGCGCCGATCTGCGCGGCCTGGGGCGCGGTCAGATTAGGCTAGACCCCGAGATGGACGCGTCGAGGTCGACCGTTCCGCCCGCGAGGTCCCCGTAGCCCAACTTCGCGAGAATCGCGGGGTTGGGGTGAGAGCTCGCTGCACGGAGATCAAACACCGTCGCCTTGGTCTCGCCGATGGGTACGTCCACGTCGGCCGCGGTGAAGGTCGGAGGGACATCGGCATACGTGGGATCTCCCACCGTGAAGGTGAGGGCCAGTCCCGCCCTCACTCCGGTCGGATCATCCGCCGATGCTCCATCCGTCACTACGAAGTTGATCTTCGCGCGACCCCGCCAATCCTGAGCCGGCGTGTACCGAAGAGTCGTGCCTTCTGCGACAAGGGAATCCCCTTCAATGTCGACGCCAGCGGCGTCCGTGACCGATACGGTCTCGGGGCGGATGATGAGCAGGTCCCGGCCCGACGGGGCATAGGCAATATCCGGAAGCTTCCACTCCTTGGTCTCATTCATCTTGATGACCTGCGGCTGAAGGTCTTCGCGAAGAGCGGGCGGTAGCGCGGCCGCGTACTTGGGCACGACGATGAAGGCGACGGCGCTCAGGCCGTCCGTCGGGTTGGTGAGGCGATAGGCGATCGCCTGCCGTGCGTCGGTGAGTGTCACCCGGACTTGACCGCCGGCGAGCACCTGCGTGGACCCGGCATTGACGCCCTCGACGGACACCTGCAGATCGTCAACCGATCCGCTCGGATTCAGGGCACCCGTCAGGACATTGACGTCCACGGCCTTCTTCGCGACCGCATCCTTCCAGGGGACGACCTGGTCTACCGCTACGGGCGGCTGCGCTGGCGCATCGGCCGACACCACGACCGTGAGCGTCGCAGTCGATGACAGGCCGAGTTCGTTCGACACCTGGTAGGTCAACACGTACGAGCCCTCGACCAGCCCCGACTTCACCACGACGAGGTCGTCCTGGACTACCGCCTCGACTCCCGGTGGGGGAGCAATCGGCAGCGTCGGGGCGAGGGTGACGACGTAGCCGTTGGGGTCGGAGTCGTTCGCGAGGACCGCGACGGAAGCGGTGTGGCCTGGCTGCATAGTGACGGTGTCGTTGACCACGTCCGGGGGCGCCGGAGTTCCGGCTCGCGGTATCACGCCGATGTGGACCGTCGCCGTTCCGACGAGCCCGCCCCCATCCCGCACCTGATAGGTGAAGGAGTCTGTTCCAACGGTCCCCGGATCCGAGAAGGCGCGGTAGGTGAACGCCGTGCTCGACGTCGCCACAATCGTCCCGAGCGCGGGGGTCGAGACGGAGTCCAATTCCGCCGAATCGCCATCGGGGTCGATGCCGTCGAGCGGGACGCTCACCGTGATCGTGCCGCCCGCGAATACCCGTGCGGTGAGATCGGTGGGAACCGGAGCCGTGTTGTTCGTCGGGTCGGCCGCGACGACGGAGACCGAGACCTTCGCCGTGGACGTTTGACCGAAGTCGTCTCGCACGGTGTAGATCACCGCATACTCGCCAGCGGCCGACGGCGCCTGGATACGCACCTTGTTCTCCCCGACGAATGCCAGGCCGTCCGCGCCCAGGCTCGCCTGCACCAACTCGTCGGCGACGTACATGCGTGCGCCATCAGGGTGATAGTCATTCGCGAGGACCGCCACGGTGGCGAAGTCGCCAGCCCGAATCTTGATCGCATCGGGCGCCGCGATGGGTGCCTGGTGTCGCGCCAGCTCCGGCACCGCGACCACGTTCACCGTCGCCGTCGCCGTGCCCTGGCCATCCGAAATCGTGTACGAGAACGCCGGTTGCGGTCCGCTGAGTGGCTCGGCGGACGAGACCCGAAGCACCGACTCGCCCAGTATCTCCACCGTGTAGGGCGCCCCATCCGGAACGTTGACGCTCTGCACCCCGAGCACCGCGCCCGACGGGGAGACGTCGTTCGCGAGCACGCCCACCCTGGTCGGTTGATTCGCTCGCACGTAGGCCGTGTCCGAGACCGCGATGGGTGGAGCCGGGGCGTCGGGGGGCACAGTCACGTCGAGCCGGAACATGCCATCGGATGACTGGCGTCCGTCGGAAAGCGTGTACTTCAGGTAGTACGTGCCCGCCTGGAACGCGGTGGCCGTAATGGTGTTGTGGTCGACATCGACGCTGAAGGGAATGGGGTCGCCCTCGGCGACGGCCGCAATCAGGGAGAGTTCAGCGCCGCTCGGAGACACGTCATTCTTGAGCGGCTCGACGGTCACGTTCTGACCCACTACGGTCACGGCCGAGTCCGGAATAGGCGAGGGCGCGAGCGTCCCTGCGGGCTTGACGTCGACGGTCATCTGACCTGCCGTCTGCGCTGTCCCGTCCGACACGGAGAAGTCCACAATGTGGGGCCCGAGCTCCGAACTCCGGTGAGTGTAGGTGATCGACCCGTCCGGGGTGAAGCGGACGACATCGCCGCCGGTCGCCGAGGCCGCCGCAAGGAGCATGGGGTCGCCATCCGGATCAATCCAGTCCGTCAGGACGTTGTACGTGATGGTCTGACCCGCCTCGATGGCGGCCGTGCTGGCCTCAAAGAGGAACGGCGCCGCGTTCTGTCCGGGGACGGAGACCGCCACGTGGACCGCGGCGTCGGCCCGTCCGCCGCGTCCGTCGTCCACGGTGTAGCGAAACGAGACCGTTCCGGATGCCGTCTCTGCAGGGACGTACTGAAGCGACCGGCCGCCTTCGATGACTTGAATGATTCCTTGGCTGGCCGGAATGTCGGTAACACTGGCGATCGTCAGGACGTCGCCATCGGCGTCGCTGTCGTTCTGGAGCACGGGCAAAGCCGTCACCACCCCGGGGCGAGCCCCCAAGGCGTCTTCATTGGCGGTCGGTGGCGTGTTGTCCTTGTTGCGCTCGGCGACGGCATCGGCGAACGACTGTCGAGTGGTTTCACCGGACGTACTGGTCGCCTGTTGCGGGGCGGGGATGACGTCGGGCCAATTGCTAACGATCGTGAGGTTGTCGTCGGGAAGCATCGCCAGGCCCGTGGCACCGTCGCTCAGCGTGTAGAGGTTGCGGTTCACCCGGAACTCGAGATTCGGATGGTTGGCCATCTGGTCGGGAATCTTCCGCACTTGGACTTCCGCGTTTGCGCACTGGCTCAGGAATGTCGCGGAGCCGGACCACGCGGCCGCCACGCATTCGCCGACGACCACGGGCGCGGAAACGAGTGTCCGATCCTCAAGCGGCACCGACACCTGCGCGCTGATCACGTCGACCCCGCCCGAGAGGCCAACCTTCATCAGTCCGTCGCCCGATGCAACAATCACATAGCTCCTTGCTGGGCCCGCCTGCTGGAGACGAATGGCTTTCTCAGGGAGGGCGATGGATTTCCCCGAGTCCGTGATGACGCGATTCGCGTCAAGATCGAGAATCGCGGCGTGCTCACCCACCGCCGTGATGTCGAAGTTTGAGATACTCAGATCGGTCAGCCTTTGGGGTTCGGAGACCCAGTCTGGGACGGCGACGAGCTCGCCCTCCGCGGGAGACGCAACGAAGACGATCCCCGTTGGACCGACGGCGACCTTCGCCCCACTTCCGAATGTCCCGACGGGCTCCGCAGAATTGAAGTCAAACGCCAGGTCGCCCGAACTGTTGATCATCCAGAGACGGCCATCGCTCGCGTCGAGAACGGCAAGCACGTTCCCGCCGTACGCGACCATTGCCCCCGGCGGCACGTCGAATTGCTGAGTCGACTGGACGAATGCGGGATCGATTCGCTTGACCGAGGCCGCCGCGGATGTCGAGGTGTAGGCAAACACGGAGTCGCCATCTTGGAACACGTCCGTCTGGTCCGCGGGAACTACTGCGGCCGCATTCAGTTGACTGATTTGCATATTGAGGCGACCAACGACCTGCTGAGGCTGATTGACGACCCACACGTTGCGCGCGGTGAGAGACGCCACCGTCACCGGGAATCCTCGATGAAGCACCGCGAGCACGACAGGCCCTGCGATGACCAGGCTGAAGAGTACGACCGACACGGTCGCGCGCTTGCCGCGAAGCCACCGCGTGAGCGTCAGGTCGGCAAGCGTGCGCGAGCGCCCAATACCTCCGCGGTCGGGCCTCAACGCTGCCACGTCTGCTTCCCCCAACCCACTTGTCGCTGCTGCCCGACCGTTGCGGTCGCGCTGGGATCGTGCCGAGGCCCCTCGCAATCGGCACCTCCTTGGTCATCGTGGCCCATCCGACGAGAGCATGCAAATGGGGAGGCCTACCCATTGTTCTCGTCTACCCTTCCTGCAGTGGAGTCGCGCCCGATTTGTCCTCAAGAAGGGCGAGATCGTCACCCGTAACCAGGCGAGTGGATACCGCATACTCAATGAGTCGAGAGCGCCGATCTGTCGCCAGATTGTCTTTGTCTCCGCGCAGCCCCGCCACGCCGATCTTCGTGAGTTTGTCGCATACGTTGTCCAGTTTTCGGTTGAAAGTCGTCATTGTCCATCCAAGCCGAGCTGCCGCATCGGACGAGGACGGCAGTTCAACTCTGCCCGGGATCCGCTGTCGCAGCGAACTCTCGCCAAGTGCTACGAGGAGCAGCCGCTGCGAGTGCGTCAGCGGCACGGGGTCGAGCGTCGTGGCTCCGCTGCGCGCCGAAATCACGGCCGACGAGGTATAGACCTCGTCGGCCAGGTGAACGGTGAAGTCGTACGTCGTCGAGCCGGCGGTGAACAACACATGTAGCCGCTCGAACACGATGGGCAGGCGCGCCTGGGGCGCCAGCCATGCCTGCACCTGACCGGCGGCGTCGGTCACGGTAGCCGCGAGCAGATTTCCCACGTTGGCGAGCCACCAGAGGTCGTGCTCTCGGTAGATCTGAAGGAAGTTCCGGTGGAGGTAAGGATTCTCATCGATGACAAGGTCCGATTCGCGGCCGATCGTGAACGGTTCGCCGTCCGTGACGTCGTACCACTCGCCGCAGAACTCCACCCGCACGGCACTCACGGATAACACGTCCGAAGGGAGTCGACCGAGAGCTGACTGTCACGTACCGTCCAGATCTCGATGCACGCTGTGCCCCCGGTAGCAACGAAACCCACGTCGGCGGATGCGTCTGGCGCCGGAACGCGTCGCCCGTCCCCGCCGCCATCGATGCGCTCCCAGAGGTAGCTGTCGCCATCGACGGGGCTGGGGTTTGTCCAAGCGAGCAACAGCATGGATCCGCCATCGGCGGGTGTCGCAGTCCACGTCGCTCCGACGGGCGCCACGGCGGCTTCCGCACCGAACGGGTCGTAGGTCTGCGACGCCCCGGGCGAAACCCCCGGGTCGTCAATTCCGGTGCCCCGATTCGAGACCGCTGCCGCGATCGCGATCCCAATGACAAGCGCACCGAACACTCCGGCGACTACCGCGGCGGGTCGTCGCCTCGATCCGGGCGCTGAAGCCGGTTCATCCGCTTCCTGGACCGGCTCAACACCGGACGCGGGCGGGTTGCCGCCGGCTCCGCGAACGACCGTGGCGTCGAGAGCGGGGGCGGGGGCCCCGGTTGCCGGGGAACGATCGAACGTTGGCCGCGTCGGCGGCCGGGGTCCCACCGTCTGGGCCGCAATGGTTGTGACGCCCCGTGCCCGGGTCTCGTCCTCACTGGAGCCTGCGTCTCGCTCGGGTTCGGGCACGACGAGGTTGGGAACCTCGATGGTCGTCGGGGCATAGGAGAGTTCGAGCTCAACCCGCTGAAGCGCACGCGCGAACTCCACCGCCGACGGGTAGCGATTGGCTGGCAAGACCGCCATCGCCTTCTTGAGCACCACGAGGAGCGAGCGCGGGACGTCGTCCCGCTTCATCGGAGTGATCGCACCGCGTTCGATGCGCCCCATGAGATCGAGCGTCTGGTTCCGCCCGCCCGGAACCTCGAACGGGGTGTGACCGGCGAGGAGTGTGTAGATGGTGGCGGCAAGGGAAAACACGTCGGTTCGGACGTCGGGATGTGGCGCGTCCTCGAACATCTCCGGGGGCGACCACGGAATCGACAACCCAACCGAGCGCGACTCCTCCACGGCCTGACTTCCCGCGGCGCGGCTCGTTCGCGTGACGGTCTGCGACGGGGCATCGTCAAGAATGGCGCTCGAGATTCCGAAGTCCGTGAGCAATGGCCAACCGAAGTCGTTGGTGAGGATGTTCGCGGGTTTGATGTCGCGGTGCAAGATCCCCGCCTGGTGCGCCGTGGCCACGGCACTCGCGATGCGGATGCCTGTTCGAAGGGCTTCCGGAACCGACAGGGGCTGCCGCTTGTAGCGTTCGGAGAGGCTTGCGCCCGAGCAATACTCCATGATGAAGTACGGCCGCCCGTCGCGGGCAACATCGGCGTGATGAATGGCGACGATGTAGGGATGCGCAGAAAGCCGCGCCATCAGGTTCGCCTCGTCGACGAAAGCCTTGCGCCCTTCGGCTGTCAGGCCCTCCGCCAGCAGGACCTTGACGGCGACCTTGCGTTTCGGAAGCTCTTGATCGTAGAGAAAGACGTCAGAGAATCCGCCGGAGCCAAGGGCCCTGACATAAGTGAAGCCCGCGAGCGCCGGCGGGTCGATTGCTCGTTCAGCCATCAGGCTTCTCCTACGACGAACACTGCGCCGTCACCAAGGTCAATGACGGCACCGGTGATAACCGCCGTCGGCTCGCCCTCGCGCAACTTCTGCGGGGCCTTCCCCGGCAGGGTCACGAGGGTGCCGTTCTTCGAGTGGAGGTCCGTGACGACCACCGTTCCCCCTTCGACGCGAACCTCGGCGTGGGTGCGGGAGAGTTCTTGATTCGGAGTCATCACGGGGATGAGCCGCGGCACATTCGCCCCCGATACCCGCGTCGCCGAAGGTGCGCGACCCAGAAGGAGCGGTCGGTCTAAGGGCTCACGCGCGCCGTCCGACGATTCAAGGAAGTGCATCGGCCCCGTGGGCTCGGGCGCAGGTGCGGACGCCTCGGCTCGAGCACTTCTGCGAGCCGCTCGGAGGGCGGCCATATCCGTCACCACCACGGTGTGGAAGTCGTGATCACCTTCGAGTTCAGACCCGCCTACTTCCTCGGGCGAGTCCTCCTCCCCTGGAGGCGCACCAATCAGTTCATCCTGTTCCGAGTTTCTTACCGCGGCGGCCTGGACGGGGCGCGCAATCGTTTCTCCAAAGAGGTGGCCGTATCCGCTCTCGGGCTTTTCGGTCGCGATCGGCGCTTCGTCCGCCGATGCTTCGGTCGTCGGGCCGGGGCCGGCGTCCGCGCTTCCTTCCGGCGGCGCCACCATAGTCTCGTCGCCCACCTTCGCCGACTCGGTCGCGAGCCTCGGGCTCACGACGGCAGGGGAAGGCTTCGTCAACGGCGCGTCTCCGGCGCCTTCTGCCGCGACCGTGGGTGAGGCGGGACGCTTGGCGGCCGACTCGTCGTAGGAGACCGAGCACCCGGCGGCCCGCACGACGCCCCTTTCCATCGGCAGACCCGGAGTGTCGGAGTCTTCGCCGACGACGAGTCTTTGCACACCGACGACGCGCTTCTCGAGCCAACTCGCGACGCCGTCTGCGGACAGAAGCTCGGTGCCCGAAACGGTTTCCATCGCAACGGGAATGGCTCCGCGAACGACAGCATCGACGGTGACGCCCGAACGGGTCTTCGCCCGGTCCCATCCCAGGAGCGCGAAGGTTGGCGCCGATGACACCCCTCCCGCCGTGAGGAGGTCCAGAATCACCGCGACCTCACGTCGCTCGCCTGCCGCTTCCCACAGCGATTTCAGCGTGGAAGCATCGACCACTCCGCCGAGCGCAATGACTCGGCCCTCGGCCACGACCAGAGTCCAGTGGTCGGCCCCGGGTGAAAAGTACGCGACATGTGGTTCGGTCATCGCTCTCCCCTAGGAACCGTGTCTTCAAGAAACTCTGTCCCGGCGCTCTGGGGTAGTTCGCCATCCTCGCTGCGGTGGGCGACGCACGACACAAGTAGCACCGTGACGTTGTCGTGCCCTCCGTGCGCGATGGCTGCGTCGACCAACCGTTGTGCGCCATCGTCGTCTCCCGACGCCACGAGGACGTCAGCAATTTGGTCATCTCCCAGTTCTTTGGTGAGCCCATCCGAACAGATCAGGAATGCCTGACTATCCGCGACGGGGAGCAGCCAGACATCCGGATCCGACGCATCCCCTACTCCGAGAGCCCGCGTGATGACGTTGCGCTCCGGATGTGTCGCGGCACCCTGAACCGAAAGGTCTCCGGCCTCGATGAGTTCCTGAACCGCAGAGTGATCGACGGTGACCTGGGTGAGGACAGTGCCGTCCCAGCGGTAGACGCGCGAGTCACCGATGTTGAATAACATCCAGTGCGGGGCACTCGAGGCGTCCGCGCGAGTCAGAACGACCCCAGCGACCGTCGTTCCCGAAACGTCGTCCGGGTCACTGAGCGCCGCCACAGCCTCATGAGCCTCACGCAGACTCTCCAGCACGGCGTCCGGCTGGTGCGCGGCCGGGTCCGCGAGCCGCTCGCCGAGGACCCTGACTGCCGCCTGGCTTGCCAGATCACCGCTCCGATGACCACCCATGCCGTCGGCTACCACGAAGACGGGAGGTGCGTTGAGATAGCTATCTTGGTTGGTCGAGCGCATGGGGCCAGGGTCGCTCACCACGGACGCCGAGATCTCAAGCACCAACGGCCCGACGCTCAAAGTGGCTCGCGTTGTGGTCAAGGCCCCCTCCCGTCCTGCCGCGCCGGATACTCTGCCCACCCCGTGGGTAGCCCCACGCTACGGGTGAGGTAACGGCGCCGCAACCACGACGCGGCGTTTGAACCGTTGGCGGCATGGGTACTGCTACCCATGCTTGGAGCGTTGCCGACCCTCCGCTCGCTCGGGAATCGGGCCGACCAGTTGAGCCCTGCGGTGACTAATCAGCCTCGACGTAGCCCCAGAGCCCGATGTCCGAGATCGGCGTGAAGTCCCTGCCCCCGTCGTCCGTCGTCTCAAGAATAGTGATCCTCGCCCAGTCTGCGAGCGCGCTGACCGAAACCCTCTGCATCGTCGGTGCGTCATCGAACGTTTGTACGGCCGACGACCCATCCGAGAATTCCCACCGCACGGACACGATCCTCCGGTTCTGGGGGAACCGATCGAAACCCGTAGAAGGGTCGAGTTTGGCGTATCCCGGAATCAGGCCGACCTGCGTGAGGACGACAGGTGTCGCAAACGTAACCTCAAGGGTCACTCCGTTCCCGTCACCCGGAGCGCGCCAGGCCGTCGCCGGATCGCCGTCCAACACGTTGTCTGCCGGATACGAGACGGGCGTCCCCGCGTCATCGACGGAGTCGTGCGCCGTGTCGGTCGCGCTCGCCCACATTGACACAGTCTGGGAGCGAACATCGACCGTCTCGGGCATCGGTGGCTCGGATGGCAACGCGGCGGGCGGGCTCCATTGGTTTCCGCAACCCGCAAGAGCAAGCACGATTGCCGCCGCTACGAGCGGAGAGGCAAGTCGGCGACGCATGGAAGGAAGTTACCACTTCTCACTTCGCGCTACCGCGGCTCGGTGGCAACTGGGCCGATAGTGGCCCACCGGTCGACCGAGAGTGCCTGGAGGCACGTTCACGGAAGAGCAGGTGCCCGCGATTCGAGAGTACAACGCCAGAGAGCAAGCTCAGCCGGTGATACCGATGGAAGACGTTCGGGCCCACAGCGTGGCCAACTTCGTTGGCAGAATGGCCAAGTCGTGGCCAAGTAGTTTGGCAAATGGCCAACTATATTGACGTCCTACAGACCCCTACAGATCCGGCGCCATGTCGGCGAAGTGCGCGTAGTCCTTCTTGAACGCCACGGCGATGGTGTCCGTGGGGCCGGAGCGGTGCTTGGCGATGATGAAGTCGGCCTCGCCGGGGCGGGCGTCGCGGTCGTAGGCGTCGTCGCGGTGAAGGAGGATCACGATGTCGGCGTCCTGCTCGATCGAGCCGGACTCGCGCATGTCGGAGAGCATGGGGCGCTTGTCGCCGCGCTGCTCGGGCGAGCGGTTGAGCTGGGAGATGGCGATGACCGGGACGTCGAGCTCCTTCGCGAGGAGCTTGAGCGCGCGGGAGAACTCCGCGACCTCCTGCTGGCGCGACTCCACCTTCTTGCCGGCCGACATCAGCTGGAGGTAGTCGACGACGACGAGGCCGAGGTTCTCGCGCTGCTTGAGTCGGCGGCACTTGGCTCGGATCTCCATGAGCGACATGTTGGGCGAGTCGTCGATGAAGAGGGGCGCCCGGGACACGCGGGCCGCCGTCTGCGCGAGCCGCTCCCAGTCGTTCGGGCCCATGGGGCCCTTGGTCATCTTGGTGAGCTTGACGCCCGGACTCCGCGGAGAGCATGCGCTTGGTGATCTCCTCGCGGCTCATCTCGAGCGAGAAGATGACCGAGGTCGCGCCGGCGCCGATGGAGGCGGCGCGGCAGATGTCGAGGCCGAGCGTCGACTTGCCGATCGCGGGACGCGCGGCGATGACGATCATCTGGCCGCCCTGGAAGCCCCCCGTGAGCTCGTCGAGGTCGCGGAAGCCCGTGGGAATCCCCAGGAGGCGCCCGTCGTGGCTGGAGGCCGCCTCCACCTCGCTCAGCGTCCGCTCCATGACGTCGCCGACGGGCAGGTAGTCCTCGGCGTTCTTGCGCTCCGTGACCGCGAAGACCTCCGACTGGGCGCTGTCGACGATCTCGTCGACGTCGCCGTCGGCGTTGTAGCCCATGTTCGCGATGCGGGTGCCCGCCTCGACGAGGCGGCGCAGGATCGCCTGCTCGCGCACCAGCCGCGCGTAGTAGCCCGCCGACGCCGCGGACGGGACCGCCGCGATGAGGGTGTGAAGGTACTCGGCGCCCCCAATGCGACCCAAGGTCCCCGCGGCCTGGAGCCGCGACGACACGGTGATCGCGTCGACCGGGTCCCCGGAGTTGTACAGCGCGACCGCAACGTCGAAGACCAATTCGTGCGCGGGACGGTAGAAGTCGTGCGCGCGCACCACCTCGACGACATCCGCCATCGCGTCCTTGGAGAGCATCATCGCCCCGAGGACGGACTGCTCGGCCTCGATGTTCTGCGGCGGGGTTCGGTCGAAACTCCCGACCGACGCCTCCAGCTGCTCGATCGACACCGTTCTCCCCTTCGCTGCGCACCCACCCGTGCGCCGGACGGCGCCTCAGGACTACTTCGTCCATCGTCTGTCGTACCTACGACACGGGCGTCTGGGTGCCGAACCTAGCCCCTCGCGAGGCCGCGCGCAAACGGCCGCGGCCGCTGGCCTGTGGACAGGCCCGCCCAGGGGTGGAGGGCCTGTTGGTAACACGCGCAAGAGACCCATGTGACTGTGGATACAGGTGTGAATAACTCCGGTGGATAACGGAAATGTGCCCATCTACCAGGCACGATGCTTCGGCGGCTCCTGGGGATAACCCCCGGGGGTAACCACCCGGCGTGTCGGACACGGGCGTGTCGGGCGTGGCGCCGCGACGCGCCGTCGTCCGCGCCCTCACGAAGGGAGCCCGAACCCCGCGAGGGGCCCGGGCTCCGGTCGAAACGCGGCTTACTCCGCGTCGGCGACCACCTGAAGCGTCACCGCCGCGGAGACGTTGTCGTGGAGGCCAACCTGGATCTGGTACTCGCCCAGCGCCTTGATCGGCTGGCTCACGTGAATCCGTCGCTTGTCGACGACCGCACGCGTGCCAATCGCGTCCGCGATGATGGTGGGCGTCACCGCGCCGAACAGGCGACCGGACTCCCCCGCCTTCGCCTTGACGATCACGGGCGCGGACTGGAGGGCATCGCGGGCGGCATGGGCGTCTTCCACGCTCGAGATCTCCTTGGCGCGACGAGCGCGACGCAGGCCCTCGATCTGCTTCTCCGCCCCGGCCGACCACGCCGTGGCCAGGCCGCGGGGAACGAGGTAGTTGCGGCCGTAGCCGTCCTTGACGTCCACGACGTCCCCGGCGACGCCGAGGCCGGAAACCTCATGCGTGAGGATGAGCTTCGCCATCGCTAGCCCCTCCCCGCACCCGCGTACGGAAGCAGTGCCATCTCACGCGCCACCTTGATGGCCCGCGCGATCTGTCGCTGTTCCTGCGTGGTCACGCCCGTGACGCGGCGCGAACGGATCTTCCCGCGATCGGAGATGAACTTCCTGAGGAGAGCGGTGTCCTTGTAGTCGACCCGATCGACCTTGGCGGCCTTCAGCGGGTTGGTCTTCCTGCGGGGCTTCCGCAGGTCAGTCTTGGCCATGATTACTCCCGAAAGATTGAGTGACGAATGAAGGATGTTTGAGACGGAAGCCGTCTAGAACGGAGGCTCGTCCGAAGGAGGAGCGGATGCCCATGGGTCGCTGTCCGAGCCCCCTGCGGGTGCGGACGATGCCGCGCCCGAGAATCCGCTTCCGCCGCCACCGCCGGAGCGCTGGGTCTTGGTGACCTTGGCGGTCGCGTACCGAAGGGACGGACCCACCTCGTCGACCTGAAGCTCGACGACCGTGCGCTTCTCCCCGCTGGACTCGAACGAACGCTGCACCAGGCGGCCGGAGACGATGACCCGCATGCCCTTGGTGAGCGATTCGGCGACGTTCTCCGCCGCCTCGCGCCACAGGGAGCACCTGAGGAACAGCGTCTCGCCGTCCTTCCACTCGCTCGTTGCGCGGTCGAACGTGCGCGGAGTGGAGGCCACCGTGAAGTTCACGACGGCAGCACCGGACTGAATGAAGCGCAGTTCCGGGTCGGCGGTCAAGTTGCCGACCACCGTGATGGTTGTGTCACCTGCCATGGTTCGTCCTCGTTCGTTTCGTTGGGACTAGTGGGCGTCGGGCCGAATGAGCTTGGTCCGCAGCACCGTCTCGTTGAGACTCAGTTGACGCTCAAGTTCCTTGGCGGTCGCGGACTCCGAGGTGAACTGCACGACGGCGTAGATGCCATCCGTGCGCTTCTTGATCGGGTACGCGAGACGGCGGCGGCCCCAGATATCGATCCTGTCGACCGTGCCGGAATCATCTTTGATGACCGTGAGGTACTGGTCAAGCGACGGCTGAACCGTGCGCTCCTCAACCTCGGGGTCGAGAATGACCATCATTTCGTACTTGCGCATGAAAGAACCCACCTCCTCTGGACTGGACGGCCACGGGCTTTCCGTGGCAGGAGGGTTGCGCTAGCTGCGGCGACCCCGCGCAGGGGCGGGAACCACCGCACAAGGGTACAGGGAGGGGGCGACCTTGGGAAACGGCCCTGGCAACGGGGCGCCCGCTTCGGGGGCGCGGGCCTCGCGCCCGAGGGCCGGACTACGGGCTCGGCGAGAGGCTAGGGCTCGGGCCGACCCCGCCGCCCGACGGCGCAGTCACGGACGGCGACGCCGACGGCGTGACACTCGGCGAGGGGGTTACCGAGGGGCTCGGGCTGGGACTCGGGCTGGGGACGATCGCCGTCCCCACGTGCGAGCGCGGCGGGAATTGCTCGACGGGAAGGTTCGGAAGGACCTCGCCCATCATCGCGGTCCAGATGCGACACGGGATCGACCCGCCCGTGATCTGGCGGAACCCCCCGAACGGCGTGATCGTCTCGACCGAGCCGTCCTCGGCCACCTGGTACATCGCGACGGCCCCCACAATCTGAGGGGTGAACCCGATGAACCACGCGGAGTTGTTGTCGGTCGACGTCCCGGTCTTCCCCGCGATGGGCCGACCCAGCCTCGCGGCGTACCCGCCGGAGCCATGGAGCACCACCTGCTGCATGGCGTAGGTCGTGTCGGCCATCACCGCGGTGCTGAACTCGCGCTTCTCCGTCACCTCGTGCGCGTAGACGACGCCGCCCGCGGCGTCGGTGACGGTCTCGACGAGGAACGGGTCGTGACGCACCCCCTGCGCCGCGATCGTCGCGTACGCCGACGCCATATCGAGGGGGTGCGGGGATGCCGTGCCAAGAACGTTCGCGGGGTTCGCCTCGAGCCCGGCGGTATCCGCGGGAAGGCCCGCCCGCACGGCGACGTCGACGACCTTGTCGGGGCCCACGTCGCGCGCCAACTGGACGAAGACGGTGTTGACCGAATGCTCGGTCGCCGTGATGAGGCTGATGTCCCCGAAGTTCTCGTTCCCGAAGTTCTTCACCGGCTTCTTGAAGCCCTCGACCGTTTGCGGCGACCTACCGCTGTAGACGCTCTCCAGGCCGATGCCGTTTTCCAGGGCCGCGATGAGCGCGAACGGCTTGAACGTCGAGCCCGCCTGGGCGATGTCCTGCGTCACCGCGTTGCGCTGGATCGTCACGTAGTCGGCGCCGCCGTACATCGAGGTGATCGCCCCCGTGGCGGGGTCGAGCGTCACGATCGCCAGACGGAGGTTCGGGCTGTGCCCGTCGGGGAGGGTCGCCGCGGCGTTCTGCGCCGCCTGCTGGGTCGCCAGGTCTATCGAGGTGAAGATCTTGTAGCCCCCCGTCTCGACGTCGTCCTGAGACAGGCCGGTCCGCGCTGCCACCTCGACGATCGCCTGGCGCAAGAGGTAGCCCTGCGGCCCGCCGAAGACGTTGTTCTTGCGGTATTCCGCCGTCTCGGGGAAGTCGAGGCGAAGGCGATCGGACGGCGTCAGCCACCCCTCGGCCACCATCCCGTCCAGCACGTAGTTCCATCGGGCCTCGGCCTGGACAGGGTCGACGCGTGGGTCCCACGCGCTCGGCGCGGGGATGATGCCGGCCAGGAGCGCGGCCTGAGAGATGGTCAGGTCGGCGGCGTTCACGTTGAAGTACTCGCGCGCCGCGGCCTGAATGCCGTACGCGCCGCGGCCGAAGTAGATCGTATTCATGTAGTTCTCGAGGATGCGGTCCTTGTCCTGCTGCTGATCGATCTTCAGCGCCAGAAGCGCCTCCTTGACCTTGCCCTGGATGTCCGTCGTCGTCTTCCCGACGTAGTAGCGCTCCACGTATTGCTGGGTGATACTCGAGCCGCCCTGCTTGTGACCGAGGACCACCGTCTTGAAGAGCGCGCGTCCCGTGCCGAGGAAGTCGATGCCCGGGTTGGAGTAGAAGGTGCGATCCTCCGCCGAGACGATCGTCTGGGGCACGTACTCCGGGAGGACCGTGATGGAGACGGACTCGCGGTTGGCGAGCCCGATGCGCCCCATCTCGGTCGTGCCACCGGCGTAGTAGAAGGTCGAGGCCTGGTTCTGGGCGAAGGCCGACGGGGGCGGAATCTGGATTCGCGCGTAGTATGATCGACATGCCGACGACGACGATGGTCGCGACGACCAGGCCCGATCGTGAGGCCCCACGCGCCGATGCGTCGCAAAACGCGCGACCAGCGAGGCCGCACCTTCTGCCGCGTTGAGTTCTTGATCGTGCCTGTCCGTCGGGTCGCCGACGCCGCCGTTCCGGTCCGGGTCGTGGGCTTGGCGAGCCGATTCGACGTGCCCGTCGGGCGCGGCTGCTGGGCGCTGCGACCGGT
Organism: uncultured Actinomycetota bacterium; assembly: GCA_963830335.1. Taxonomy (GTDB): domain Bacteria; phylum Actinomycetota; class Actinomycetes; order Actinomycetales; family Demequinaceae; genus JAFGBM01. The sequence continues at coordinate 286,831 of CAWHLX010000002.1, read as the reverse complement.
CGCGGGAACGCGCTGTTGCTGCGACCGCGTGGTGCGGCGCTCGGGCGGTTTGCGCGATTCGGTCACCCCAGGAGTCTAGGCGCGGGGCCCCGTGCAGAGTCGCGAGGCACGCACGAGCCGCCGTCCAATAACGAATTCGATGTATCGCCGCGATACAACTTCCTGCTATGGTTTCGATGCGCGTCGCGTCTGGCGCCGCGCCCGTGACCGGGAAGGGAGGACCGATGGCAAAGACCGACGTGCTCACGCTCGCGATCCTTGGCATTCTCGAAACGTCCCCCCTCCACGGGTACCAGATCCGCAAGCAGCTGGGAGGCGAGCTCGGCCCCTTTCGGGCGCTCAGCTACGGCTCCCTGTACCCCGCGCTCAAGCGCATGGTGCGCGAGGGCCTCATCGGCGCCGACGCCGGTGACGAGTCCACGCGGGGTTCGCGACGCTCCAAGATCGAGTACCGGCTCACGGACGCCGGAAAGGCCCGGCTCCACGAGGAATTGGCCGAAGCGGGAACCTCCACGTGGGAGGACGACGCGTTCGATGTGCGGTTCTCGATGTTCGACCGCACGGATTCGGTCACGCGCCTGCGCATTCTCGAGGGGCGTCGGACCAGGCTTGCGCAACGACTGGAGGACGCGGGAATGAACCTCCGGAGAGTCCGCGAGCGCCAAGACGGCTACACGGCAGAACTTCACCGCCACGGCCTGGAAACGGTCGAGCGAGAGGTCGAGTGGCTTGACCGACTGATTGACGAAGAGCGATCCGCCCTTGGCGGGAAACCATCATCCGCTGGTGCGGACAACTAGGTAAGGGGTTACACATGGCCAGCCTGCGCGTTGCCATTATCGGCGTCGGAAACTGTGCGACGTCACTCATTCAGGGCCTGGAGTTCTACAAGAACGCCAAGCCGGACGACACCGTGCCCGGCCTCATGCACGTCCAGTTTGGCGACTATCACGTGAGCGACATCGAGATCGTCGCGGCCTTCGACGTCGACTCGCTCAAGGTCGGCAAGGAACTCGTCGAGGCGACGAAGGCGTCGCAGAACAACACCATCAAGATCTGCGACGTGCCGAAGTCCACCGTCATCGTGCAGCGCGGCAACACGCTCGACGGCCTGGGGAAGTACTACCGCGAGACCATCACCGAGTCGGATGCCAAGCCCGTCGACATCGTTCAGGCCCTCACGGACGCCAAGGCCGACGTGCTCGTCTCGTACCTTCCCGTCGGCTCGGAAGACGCGGACAAGTACTACGCGCAGTGCGCGATCGACGCGAAGGTTGCGTTCGTCAACGCCCTTCCCGTCTTCATCGCCTCCGACCCGGTCTGGGCCAAGAAGTTCGAGGACGCCGGCGTCGCGATCATCGGTGACGACATCAAGTCCCAGGTGGGCGCCACCATCACGCACCGCGTGTTGGCCCGCCTCTTCGCGGACCGTGGCGTGATCCTCGACCGCACGTACCAGCTCAACGTCGGCGGAAACATGGACTTCAAGAACATGCTCGAGCGGGATCGCCTCGAGTCCAAGAAGATCTCGAAGACCCAGTCCGTCACGTCAAACATGGACCACGACATGGGCGCCCGCAACGTCCACATCGGCCCGTCGGACTACATCCCGTGGCTCGACGATCGCAAGTGGGCCTACGTCCGCCTCGAGGGTCGCGCGTTTGGCGAGGTTCCCCTCAACCTTGAGTACAAGCTCGAGGTATGGGACTCCCCGAACTCGGCCGGAATCATCATCGACGCGGTCCGCGCCGTGAAGATCGCCAAGGACCGCGGCATCGGTGGCCCGATCATCTCCGCCGCGACGTACTTCATGAAGTCCCCGCCCGTGCAGATGGAGGACACCATCGGCCGCGCGCGCGTCGAGGCGTTCATCAAGGGCGAGGTCGAGCGCTAGTCGCTCACCCGCAACGCGAAGTCGAAGGCCGGGCCCCGCGGGGCCCGGCCTTCTGCGTCTAGCGCCGCTCCTAGCGGGCTCGGGCTCGGCTCGCCGCGAAACGCGAGGCGCGCACGATCGAATCGAAGTACTCGAGCATGACGTTTCTCAGGTCCGCGAACGGCGTGAAGAACGTGACGAGCACCATCGCCTTCGACCCCGGGGTGGTGTACCAGTAGTTGACCTCAAGGTTCGGCACGGTCGCGTCCGGAGCCCCAGGGTGGAGTGGCACATCGTCCGCTCGCAGCGTTCGCAGGACAAGCGCCTCCGGGACTTCGAGCGTCTCCCAGTCAGCCTCTGTCTCGCCGTACAGTTGCGCCCTACCAGCCTTGTAGACGTCGAGGACGGCGCGGGGCGAGGTTCCCTCGGCCGGTGTCATGTGGAGCTCGGCAGGCGCGTACACGGTCATGACGACGGGCATCGGCACGCCCTGCACGATCTCCGAGCACAGGAACAGCGCTTGGGCCGAGCCGTCCGCCGCCGCCGCGAGTCCCGCCTTGATCCGTTCTCGCATGCCGATGCGGATCCGCGCGCGATCGTCGGCCTTGCCCACGATCCTTTCGACGTAGACGTCGACGTGAGCGTCGGTCTGCTTGGAGGATCCGGGGGCAAACTGCTCCCACGAACCGAGCAAGCGGAATTCCAGGGCGCGCGCGGGTTGGGCGGCAGGCGTCACGTTATCCGAGGCCAAGGAGGGGCTCCAAGTCTGAGCGATAGAAGCGGTAGATCAGCCATCCCGAGTCCGCGCCGGGTACGCCAAGCGACTCCAGCGCGGGGCCCAATGAGACGATGTTTCCGCCCCATCGGTCTTGGGTGTCGGCGGTGCCGTGGTAGCACCACAGCGAGATAGGGGTGGAGTACCCCTTGGGCGTCGCGTCGTAGATTGCCGTGAGGACGACGCGCAGGGTGGCCGGTGTGATCTCGCTTTCCGACCTCAAGATCCGCACCGCCATAATCCCGGATCCGAATTCACCCTCGGTCTCCCGCGCGACGCTGACGACAATGACCCCGGCGTCCGTTGCCTCGACGGCGGCTTGCACGCGCTCCATGTCGGCCGCCGAAGGTCCACTCCCGCAGCCACTTAGGACAAGAGCGAGAAGCCCCGCGACGACTCCGCGGCGGCGCGGGGTGCCGTTACTCGGAGAACGCATAGTCGAAGTGCTCATAGGCCGGTTGCCCGTTGGGCAGGGTCGCCGTCGCGTCGCCCCCGAGGAACTCCTGGAGTTCGGCGGTGAAGGAATAGCCGCTTTCTTCATCGGCGGTGAACATCGTGACCGCGTAGTTGGCGGCGTTGTGCGCGTCCAGTGGCTTGACCCACTCATGGCCGCCGGTGATGGTCTCGTAGTTCGACGGGTTTCCCCCCATATGCATGTCGAGTTGATGGACGGGATCCCACGTGTGTTCAGCGGAGATGACGTGGACGCTATCGGGTATATCGAATCCCTCGATGGGAGAACCCGCGGTGACGATATCCGTGATGTTGTACCCTCCCAAACTCGCGTCACCTCCGTTGGCGTACTTCTCTGACATAAGGCCCGCGAGGATTCCGCCCTGACTGAAGCCCACCAGCATCAACTGGTCACCCGGCTCGATCCCCGCCCCCTTCATCGCATCGAGTAGTGCGCGCTCGTATTGGGTCTGCAGCTCGGGGCAAAGTAGCATCACGAGATTGCCGCCCAGGTCGTTGACCGCGCCGGGGTCGCTCCCCATGTTCCAATCCTGAGTGCTCGGGAGCGTCACGATCCAGCGCACCGTGCCGTCGGCGTCCACAATCTTCTGGAAATCGACGACCGTCTGGTCGCTCTTGCCCGCGGGGTCGAGGAAGACCTCCCTGCGCATGAGGTCGTCGACCGAGTCCGGAGGCGGCAACGCCTGGAGCGCCTGGAAGTACATGGACTCGTCGTCCGTTGCGGGATCGAATTCGTCGACGTTGTCCACTCGTCGAACCTCGGGGGTCGGGCTGTTCACCTCCTGATAGATCTCGCCGGCGATGACCAAGCCGGCGAGGGGACATATCGTTCCGATGACCAGCGCGACAAGACGCAGTTGCGCGAGGTCGTCGAGCCCGAGAAGCTCCGTCAATTCGAAGAGCTGCAACGCGATCCCGAGCGCGATGAGCAGTTCCGCGATCACCACAATCGCGAGCGCGAGGACCACCACGATCGCGACGACGACGAGGATGGCGGTGACCACCAGCACGAGCGCCTCAGCGACGATCTCGACGACCGCGACGATGAGATCGAGGACCGCCTTGAGCACCTCTCCGACCCACTTCGCAATCGCGGTAGCGAAGTCAGCGAGCGGGGCGAGGAGCGCGCCAACGCGATCCATGACGGAATCGTTCGTGGTCTCAAAGGCCGAAATGATGCCCGTGATCGCGGTGTCGGCAGCGGCATTCATCCGCAGCTCGGCGGTGTGGTAGAGCGCGAGCGCGTTCTGGATCTCCGCTGTCGCGTCGTTGTGGAGCCATCGCGCGTTGTTGTAGTCCCGGATCGCCTCGTCGATCACCGATTGGGGCGACCCGTTCATCTGCGCCTGTTGCAGGATGAGGGTCGCCTCGTCGAGGTTCCGTTCGGCGATGTTTAGGCGCAGGCGACCTTCTCGGTCGATATCGATCGCCTGGTTCGCCGTCACGTGGGCGCCGGCGAGCTCCACGGAGTAGACGCGTAGCGCCGATGTGGTTCCGGCGTAGCGGCGGTGCGCGTCGTCGAGGCGTCTCGCCAACCCGGTCGACACCTCTTGAAGCGCGGTCATCGTCTGGCCGCGACCCTCAACCGCGACTTGGCGCAGCGTCTCAGATGCCTCCTGAATCAAATACGCTGCTCGATCGAGCGTGTCCACGCTCGACGACAACTGGTTGGGGTTGCCGGGCAGGGTAGTAAGCGTCATCACTAGACCGTCCCGTTCCCGTATGCCACGCCGACGGCGGCGTCTTGCGCCATCCTCGCCGGCGCGCTCGCTTGACGCGCCAGGGCCTCGGCGCGCGACTTGGCCGCGGCCTCGCGCAACTGGTTCGCCGTCTGTGAGTCGAGCTCGCGGAGTGTCTCGGCCACGGCACGGTACTTCGCGGCGAGGCGCTCAAGCGAGTCATTCAGGTGTGAACGTCCCACATCCCACTCGCTCGCGAATGCCTGCACCTTGCGACTCAGTCCACCGTGGCCGACCCATGTCGCGGCCGTTGCCGCGTCGCCGTGCGCCCGGCTGAACTGCAACGTGACGGAATCGACGTGTCCCGCCGCTCGAATCAATTCGTCGAAGTCGACGATAAGGTCGCTCATCACGCACCCCCTCCTGAATCGCGACGCGCCTCGTCGAGAAGCTCCCCCACTCGCGCATCAAGCGCCACGACCTGTGCACGAGACCGCGCAATCGATTCGTTGATCGTCTTGAGCTCCGCGGCGGCGAATCCGCTCCGGGCTCGGCCAAGGTCGAGAGAACCGAGCGCGCTGCCTCGCGAAGCTCGTCGAGCGTCGCGTCCGGCGCTGTTGGTCCCATCCCTTTCCCCCCCGTCGATCGTCGGCGCGTGTCGCGGCCACCCGTCCCCACCCTAGGGCGAATGCGCGGCCCTGTGCATGGGGAGAGGTGCCCCGTAGAAGTTGTCTCAAACGTCACATGACGCGCGCCGCGCCGTTCGCGTAGCATCGGAGGTGGCCCAAGGAGGCAGCGTGACCCGTTGCATCAGTTGCGGCATGCCGCTGAACGACGATACGCGCGGCACGGAGGCGGACGGAAAGCCGAGCGACTGCTACTGCTCTGCCTGCTACGCGAAGGGCGTCTTCACTCTTCCCGACGGGCCTATCGATGAGGTCCGGGCCCGGTCCATTGCGGCGATAGTCGCGCAGGGGGTGCCGCCCCTCGCGGCCACGAAGCTCACGGAGAAGATCGCGGAGCTTCCCCGCTGGACGTAGGTCGGCGCAGCCGGACCGCAAGCGACGTGAGGGCGGCCGACGCAAGGACCAGCAGGAACGCCGCGACCGCCGTCATCGGCACCCCGGCGACGTGCGCCGCGTAGAACGTCAGCACCCCGCGGAACCCGACGACGGCGTAGCCGAGCATCCCGACGATCGCGCAAACGACGCCGAGGGCCGCGAGCGCGGCCCGCCACGCGGAGCGCCCGACGACCTGGGCGCGCCGCGGCGGGCGATCGAATCGCCGGAATGCCAAGACGAGCCCCGCGACGAGCGCGAGGAACACGACGAACTGCGGGACGCGGGTCCACCACCACGCGGCCGTCGTGGGCTCGGGCATCGGAGAAAAGAGCAGATGCCATCCGACGTACATCGCTATGAGCGCGGAGAAATGCCACAGGAACGCGGTCATGGCGACCGCCCCACCCGCGATCACCGCGCCCCAGGCCCTCGGGCGCTCGAGCAGACGGCGCGCCGGCGCGCGCAACAGGAGAAGGACGCCCGCCTGCGCGACCCCGAAGGCGAGCAAGCACCACCGTCGGCGGCGCGAGGTTCGACAGCTTCTCCCCGTCGTATGAGACCATCGCCGTGCCGTAGGGGCCGAGCCACATCAGGAACCCCGCCGCGCCGCCGCCGACCGCGACGAGACCCAGCCCAAGGCGTCGGACCCCGAGCCGATCGGCCACCCCGTCGGCGTAGAAGAAGCCCAACTGGTGGAGCGTCACCCACACCAAGGCGAAGTTCAGCCACTTGACCCCGTCGACGCCCTGGGCGAGCCGCAGCCAATCAACAAGCGCGACCGCCACGACGAGCGCCGCGAGGGTTCGCCACCCGAAACGCTCGTGAAGCCGCAGCATCACCGGGGCGAGCCCCGCCGCGATGAGGTAGATCCCGATGAACCACAGCAGTTGGCCCGCGATCTGAAGCACGGGCGAGTACTTGGTGCCCGTACCGAGGATGGCCTCGACGACGATCCCTGCGACCATCCCGACCGCGACGAACACGAGCGCCGGCCAAACCAGTCGCGCAATCCGCGCCCGCGCGAAGTCCGCGTACCCACCGCCTCGCTTCGCAAGGCTCCTCCATGCCGTCGCATGGGCGAACCCGCCTACGACGAAGAAGATCGGCATGACCTGGAGCACCCACGTCGCGGGCCGAGTCCAGGGGGCGAGCGCGAGCATGTTCGTGAAGATAAACGCGTGCCCACCGGTCGCGACCGGCCGGTCGTCGACGACCGCCATGAGGAAGTGGCCGAGAATCACCCCTGCAAGCGAAGCGACGCGAAGGAAGTCCACGTAGCGATCGCGCGTCGCCGGGGTGGCCGCGGCGAGCGCGGCAACGTCGCTCATCGCGCCGCGCTAGAGGGAGGGCGGCGGAGCGGGAGGGGCGGGCGGCGTGATCGTCGGGTAGGCCGGGGGGTAGGCCGGGGGGTAGGCCGCGGGGTACGCCGCGGGGTAGCCGGGGGGGTAGCCGTAGGTGCCGCGCTCGCCAGCCTTGGGGTCCGGGCCCCACTGGTTGGGTCCGGGTTGCGTGTCCATGATGCACATGATGGTCGCGACGATCCCGAGGCCGACGAAGTTGAGCAGGACCCACATCCCCGTCTGGCCCATGTCGTGGAGGCGCCGCACCGTTGCGGCGTATGAGGGAAGCGTGAACGCGAGCGACACGATCATCAGTAGCGCGAAGGTCGCGATGATGGGGACGAAGTCCGCTCCCGAAAGGGAGAAGGTGCCATCGGGCTGGATGTCCGCGCCAATAAACAGCATGACGTACGCGACCGCGAACGCCACGCCGAACGGCAGCATGATGAGCTGAAGGGCCAGGTAGAACCACCAGTACTCGGACCGTCGCGCGCGGCCGCTGAAGTCCGCGTACTTCCTCATGCACGTCGTGAACGCCTCGCCGAACCTCATCGCAGCCTCGTCTCATCCCCAGATCGGGGCAGGTCATGGTGCCCCTCAGCGTACGGCCTGAACCGTCGCCGCGCCCGTCGCCCGTAGCCTTGTCGCATGTCCGCCGTCCGCGACCTCCGCCACCTCATGAGAGGCGCTGGCTTCCGGAAACTCGCGGCCACGCGCCTCGTCTCCCAACTCGGCGACGGCATGTTCCAGGCCGGACTCGCCTCGCTCCTGTTCTTCGACCCGACGAAGCAGGCGACCGCAGGGTCCATCGCCCTGGGTTTCGCCCTCCTGCTTGGGCCGTTCACCCTGGTCGGCCCGTTCGTGGGGCCCCTGATCGACCGCTGGCAGCGTCAGCGCATCCTTCTATGGAGCAACCTCGTGCGGCTCGGCCTCGCGGGCGTCCTGTGGGGCGCCACCGTCCTCGGCGGTTCCGCGTGGATCCTCTACGTCGCCGCGCTCGTCACCCTCTCGCTCAACCGCTTCCTCCTCGCGGCCATGACGGCCGCGATCCCGCGGGTCGTCGCCGACGACGATCTCCTCACCGCCAATTCCCTGCTCCCGACGCTCGGGACGCTTGCCGCCGCACTCGGGGGAGCGATCGGGGTCGTCATTTCCTTCTTCGCCCCCGGAATCCGCGACGACCAGCGGGCGATGTCCGCCCTCGTCGCCTCCGGACTGGTGTTCGGTCTCGCCGCGTGGTCGACCACGGCGCTCAAGCGACGGGAACTCGGCCCCGTCGACCCCTTCGACGCGGGCCACCTCCGCGAGCAGTTTTCCGACCTGCTCCGTGGGCTTCGCGTGGGCGCGGCCTACCTCGCGCGGCGGCGGACCCCCGCCCACGCCCTCCTCGTGATGGCCGCGCAGAGGCTCCTTTACGGCCTGATGTTCGTCGCGGCCATCGTCATCTCCCGCAACCTCCTTGCTCCCTCCGGCGGGGGCGGGCTGGGGCAATTTGGCGTGGTGCTCGCCTTCGCGGCCGTCGGGTTCGGCCTTGCCGCGATCCTGACGCCCGCGCTCGGCCCGTGGATTCCGCGGCACCGTTGGATCGTCCTGTGCCTCCTGGTCGGTGCCGCGGGACAGGCCCTGCTCGCCGTGTCCTCGGATCGATGGGCCCTCTTGGGCGCGGCGGTCATCGTGAGCTTCGCGGTCCAGGGAGGGAAGATCGCGGTCGACACGATCGTCCAGCGCGACACCGAAGACCACGTGCGTGGGCGGGCCTTCGCCCTCTACGACATGGCCTACAACGTCGCCTTCGTCTCGTCCGCCGGGATCGCCGCACTCGTCCTGCCCGACTCCGGGTACTCGCGGGTGGTGATGGCGAGCGTCGTCGCCGCCTACCTGGCCATTGCCGCGCTGTTCGCCGTGGCGCCGAGCGAGCCGCGGCCCCTCGCTCCCTAGGCCCGAGCGGACCACCAGGCGAGCAGTCGTTCGCGCGACTCCTCTTCGCCGAGCGGGCCTTCCTCCATCCGGAGCTCCAGAAGAAACGCGTACGCCTCTCCCACCGCCGGGCCCGGCGGGATCCCCAGGATCGCCATAATCTGTTCGCCGTCGAGATCCGGGCGAATGGCCTTGAGTTCCTCGTGTTCCCTGAGCTCCGCGATGCGGTGCTCCAGGTCGTCGTATGCGAAGGACAACTGATCCGCCTTGCGGCGGTTGCGCGTGGTGCAATCCGCGCGCGTGAGGCGGTGGAGGCGCTCGAGCTGCTCGCCGGCGTCGGTGACGTACCTCCGAACGGCCGAGTCGGTCCACGAGGCCTCGCCGTAACCGTGGAAGCGCAGGTGGAGTTCGGTCAGCCGCGCGACGGCCTGAACGATCGCCTTGTCGAACCGCAGGGCCTTGAGGCGCCGCGCCGTCAGCTTGGCGCCGACGAGTTCGTGGTGGTGGAAGCTCACGACGCCGCCTTGCTCAAATCGCCGCGTCGCGGGCTTGCCGATGTCGTGCATCAGGGCCGCAAGACGCAGCACCAGGTCGGGGCCGGGAACCGGGCCGTCCGGCCCGGTCTCGAGCGCGATCGCCTGATCGATGACGGTGAGCGTGTGCTGATAGACGTCCTTGTGGTGGTGGTGCTCGTCCACCTCGAGGCGGAGCGCCGGAACCTCGGGGATCACCTGATCGGCGAGAGAGCAGTCCACGAGGATCTCGAGGCCGCGGCGGGGGTTCGCGCCGAGCATCAGCTTGGTCAGTTCGTCCCTGACGCGCTCCGCGGACACGATTGAGATCCGCTCCGCCATCCGCTCGATTGCCCCGAGCGTCGTCGCCTCCACCTCGACCCCAAGTTGAGACGCGAATCGCGCCGCGCGCATCATCCTGAGCGGGTCGTCGGAGAAGGAGATCTCGGGCTCTATCGGCGTCCGCAGAACTCCTGCGGCAAGGTCCGCAAGACCGTCGAACGGATCGACGAATTCGAGGGACGGCAACCGCACGGCCATCGCGTTGATGGTGAAGTCGCGCCGCGCGAGATCGCTCTCCAGGCTGTCCCCGAAGGCGACCTCCGGCTTGCGAGACCGGTCGCCATAGGAGTCGGCGCGGTACGTCGTTACCTCGACGAGCGTGTCTTTCCTTCGTCCGCCGATGGTTCCGAACTCGCGGCCCATGTCCCAGGTATTCGCACCCCACGACCGGAGCAGGGCCTCCGTAGCGTCCGGCTGCGCGGACGTCGCAAAGTCCAGGTCGGAGCTGGAGCGACCCAGGAACGCGTCCCTCACCGGGCCGCCCACCAGCGCGATTTCGTGCCCCGCGGCCGCGAAGGCGGAGGCGAGCTGGGCGACGTCCGTCGGCAGTGCGGACCAGAGCCCCGCAGCTCGCCGACGAAGCACGTCAAGGGGGGGGAATCCGGTGGCCACAACCACTAAGCATCCCAGAGAGCGGGTCATGACTCCGCCCGGCGCGCCCCGCTGGCTAGAGTGAGTCATGCTTTCGTCCGAACCGCCCGACTCTCACGCGAAGCCGAAGCCACCCTCGGCCGACGCCATGCCACCCGTCAGGCGCCAGCTGCGCGGCAAGGGAAGCCTCCTTCCGGTGTCGAACGAGACCTCCGCCGGGGGGATCGCCATCTTCGTGGAAGACGGCGAGGCGCGCGCCGCGGTCATTGGGCGCCGCAGTCGCCAAGGGAAGCTCGAGTGGTGTCTTCCCAAGGGCCATCTCGAAGAGGGCGAGACCCCCGAGGATGCGGCGATTCGCGAGGTGGCCGAGGAGGCGGGCGTGACCGCCGAGATCGTCCTCGCTCTTGGAATCATCGACTACTGGTTCACCGGGGAGGACCGGCGAATCCACAAAGTCGTTCACCATTACCTCCTCGAGACGACGAGCGACGAGATCACCACCGAAAACGACCCCGATCACGAGGCCGAGGTCGCGGAGTGGGTGTGGCTACGAGACCTCCCCGACCGGCTGTCCTATCCCAATGAGCGTCGGATGGCCGAGGTCGCCGTGGATCTCCTGGCGCTCGAGGGGGACCTGTGAACTCCGGCCGTCGCCTTGGGCGGATTGCGGGCTCCCTCGCGGCGGCGGTGATCCTCGCGGGAGCGTCGGCGGGCGCCGCCGGCGCCGCGGAGTCTCCGGCGACCAGCGACCTGAGCGCGGATGTCACGACCTACGGTCCCCCGATACTGGGGTCTGCTTCGTCCCTCACGCTCGGCGTGACCATCGCCAACGACGCGGCATCCGACGCCGGGAGCGTGGAGGTGATCGTCGGCGTGACCACGGATCCCCTCCCGAATCGAGCCTCACTGGCCGATTGGCAGTCTGGCGAGTCGGCGCCGCCAACCCGCGAAGTGGCGCGTCGCCCGGCATTGGGCACCGGCGTGGTCGCCGCGCAGACGACGGTAGCGACGACCGTCGTGGCGCCACCCTCCGCGCTGGGATTGGGCGCGGATCCCTGGGCGGTCTATGGCGTCACGGTCGCCGTCCACGCGGGCGGGAAGGTTGTCAAGGAGTTCCGGACGACGGCGACCTACCTCGACATGACGCCTTCGGTCATGCCCCTCGCCATCATCGCGACGGCCGCGGGCGCGCCCGAGCGAGTCTCTGCGGTCCTCACCGCGGCCTCGACGGCCCGTGTGTCGCTCCTGGTCGACCCGACGACGCTCGCCCTCGCCGGGGGCACCGTCGATTCTGCACCCACCGATGTCTACTCGCTTCCCGCGGGCCACGTGGACGTCGCCTCCCTCGCGCACGCCTCCGACTCCGAAATACTCCCCACCGCGCTCGACGCCTCCGCCAAGGCGGACGCGCCGGGCACGGACCGTCCCTGGATCGCCGTCCTTCCCTCGCTCGACCGCGAATCGCTGGCGCTCGCCCAGCGCCTTGGCGCGGCCGCGATCCTCCTCCAGACAGCGACGCCGCCCACCGCGACGGACGACGACGGTCCCGAAGGCGTGGCGCCCGCGCTCCTCGACACGGGCGAGGGTGCTCCCCCCGTCGTGGCCGCTGATCCGGCGCTATCCCTTGCCCTGGCTGGCACCCACATGACGGCGGCCTTCCGTCCGGCTACGGCCGTCGCGGAGTCCGCTCTTCTCGCGATGGCCAACCTAGACGGACAGGTCGTCGTCGCCTCACCGGGGACGTCGTGGATGCTCAATACCGACCACCACTCGCCGGCCCTCGAGGCGCTCGCTGCATGTCCCTGGAACCGGCTGGTCTCTCTCACCTCGGTCCTCGACGGCGAAACCCCGGCTCCGACCGTCGTCCCCGAGGTCCCATCGAAGGAAGGCGACATCACCGCGAGCCAGCTCAGCGTCGCGGCGAACGACCTGCGCGACCTCGGGTACCTCGCGGCCGCGACCTCCGCCCCCGCCTCCGTCTACTCCGCACCGGCGACCGTGCTCTTGTCCGCGCTGTCCTTCGAGGGACGCGGAGACCCCGCCGCGCGGGCGGACACGATCACCCGCGCTCTCGCGAACGCCCAGGACGTCCTGGGCCAGGTGTCTCTTCCCCGCGGCAGCGACCTCAATCTCATTTCCACCTCGGGGAGCGTCCCCATTACCGTGACGAACGACCTTGCCGTTGACGTCACGGTCACGGTGGTCCTGGACACCCGGTCGCCCAATCTCCGACCCAAGGGGCAGGCGACGGTGACCCTCGACCCCGACACGTCGGAGACGGTGCTGATTCCCGTCACGGCGGTTTCGAGCGCGAACGTCGTCGCCTTCGTCCACCTGACCGATGCCGAGGGCCACCGCCTCTCCTCCGACACGATCGTGCGAGTGAGGGTCCGTGCCGACTGGGGCGTGGCTTTCACGCGCATCGTCGGCGGGGCGGCGCTACTGCTCCTGATCGGCGGAATCTGGCGGACGGCACGGCGTGGTCGCCGGAACACGCGCGGGATTCCCGGCGAGGAACCGCCGCCGCCCGAGAGCGAAGACTGACGTGGCGATCGAAGACGCGGCGATTCAAGATGCGGGGCTCCCCACGTCCCTCCGCCGCAACACGGCGATCATGGCGGCGGGCACGGCGACGTCGCGGGCGCTGGGACTCGTGCGAACCGCGCTGCTCGCGGCCGCAATCGGCGTCAACGCCGGCGCGGCGAGCTCGTTTGACGTCGCGAACAAGCTTCCGGGCGTGCTCCTGACGCTGCTCGCCTCCGGCGTGCTCAACGCCGTTCTCGTGCCGCAGGTCGTTCGCGCCATGCAGCGCAAGGGCGGCAAGCAGACGGTCGACCGGATCGTCACCCTCGGAATCGTCGCGATGCTGGCCATCACCGCGCTTCTTACCGCCGCCGCCCCGCTCTTCATCCTCGCCTACACGTCGAAGTTCACTCCGGAACTGACGGCCCTCACCGTCGCCTTCGCGCTCTGGACCATTCCGCAGCTGTTCTTCTACGGCGTCTACACGCTCTTCGGGCAGATCCTCAACGCGCGCTCGCGCTTCGGCCCCTTCATGTGGGCCCCCGCGGCAAACAACCTCGTGGCGATCCTGGGACTCATCGCCTTCATCGCCCTGTTTGGCCCCTATGCGATCCCCTCGGCGGGAGAGAGTGCCAATGCGTTGGCGGGCGACTGGGGGCCGGGCAAGATCGCCCTGCTGGCTGGGGTCGCGACGCTGGGGATCGCGGTCCAGGCGCTCGTCCTGATCGTCCCGCTCGCGCGCAGCGGCTATCGCTGGCACTGGCAGTGGTCGGGCCCCAAGGGCGAACTCGACGGGATCAAGCGGGTCGCCGGCTGGGCGCTCGCCGCCGTGCTGCTCGAGCAGGTGGGAATCGCGTATGTGACGCGCGTGGCGAGCGGGGCCTTGTCCGGTGGCGGCGGTGCGCCCGACGTCGCGAGCAATGCCGCGCTGACCAACGCCCTCATGCTCTACCTGCTGCCTCACTCCCTCATCACCGTCTCGATCGTCACCGCGCTATTCACGAACATGTCGCGTCTCGCGGCGGCGGGAAATACCGCGGGCCTTCGCGCGGAGCTATCCCGCGGCCTGCGAACGATCGGCGTGTTCACCGTCTTCGCCACGGCCGCGCTCATCGTGCTCGCCCCACTCGCCGTCCGCGTCACCCTTCCGAGCACGTCCCCCGTGGTGGTCACCTCCGTCGCGCACGTCGTTGTCGCGCTGGCCTTCGGGCTCGGGCCCCTCGGCGCGATGATCCTCGTCAAGCAGGCCTACCTGGCCCTTGAGGACGCGCGTTCCCTGTTCTGGATCCAGATACCGATGACCGCGACGCTCATCGCGATCACCTTCCTCGGCTACACGCTTCTTGACGTGCGCCTGTGGGTCGTGGCCGCCGGCGCGGGCATGGCCATCTCCTACGCCGTCTCGACGGCGCTGCGAATGGTGGGGCTCAGGAAGCGCCTGGGCGGCCTCGACGGCCGCCGCGTCCTGTCGATGCACCTCCGCGCGATCGCCGCCGTCCTGCCCGCCACTGGCGCAGGGTGGCTCCTTCTGCGCGTCATCCCCGACTCAAGCGGGCTCTCCCGCGCGGCCGACGTCGCGGCGTCGGCGGGGTGGTGCGTCGTCATCGGCAGTGCGATGGCGCTCGTCTACGGCGTCGGCCTCGTGGTCCTTCGCGTCGACGAATGGAGAAGCGCCATCGCGGGCCCACTTCGCAGGCTTGGGTTCCGCGTACCATAGCGGTCAACAACACTCAGAAGACGTAGGGGGAGCGCCAGCGTGTTCTCTGGCTTGACCATCGCCCGCCGGTTCGCGGTTACCGCGCCGAGTGGGTGGCACGTTCCCGGCGCCACGGCGTGGGACGCGCGCGACACCCGGCTCGACGCGCCGGTCACGGTTCTCGTCGCGGACTCTGGCGACCCCGAATCCATTCTCGCTGAACTCACGCGGGTGCGAGGGGTGCGGGATCCGCGCCTCGCCCGAATCGTCGACGTCGGTATCGCCGATGTCCCCGGTGACGGCAAGGACTCCGCGGCCGAGCGGCGCGCCTACGTCGCCGTTGCCAACCCGCCGGTGCCCACCGCCCAGGGGATCCTCGGGTCGCGGATTCTTCCCGCTACGCTCGCCCGGCTTCTGATCCGCGGTGCCGCCGACGCGCTTGACGCCGCCCGCGCCGGGAGCCTCTCCCATGGTGCTCTCTCTCCGGGAGCGATCGGGATCACGAGTCGCGGGCGCGTTATCGTCGCCGGCGCGGGCCTGCTCTCCGCCTTCGCGGGGGAGGCACGCAAGGCCACTGCCGCCGACGCCCGCGCTCTCGCAACGCTCTTTGCGCGCGTCGTCCTTGGTCTCGGTGAAGCGGGGGAGACGACCGAGGGGGAGACGACCGAGGGGGAAACGACCGAGGGGGAGACGACCGAGGCGCCCACCCTTCCCGACGACCTCACGAAGTCCGAACGTCGCCTGGTGAACCGTGCCCTTCGGGACCGATTCCCTTCCTCCGTCGACGAGTTACTTGCGGCGCTAGGCACGACCGAGGGCGCGACGCTCTCCGCGATCCGCACTCAGCTTCGGAAGTGCGCTCCCGTGTACGTCCCCGAAGTCGCGGAGGTCGAGCCCGAGGCCCTCGATCTCGCGGACACGCGGGAGGGTGCCGCCTACCGGGAGAAGGCTCCGCCCGCGGGGGCCACCCAGGAGGAAATCGAGGAGTGGGAGTTTGAGCACCTCCTCGAGGAGCAGGAAGCCGAGGAGATCCCGACGCTCGCGGAGGCCGTCCTCGACCTTCTCCATCGACGATTCCCCAGGTCGATCCGCATTACCCACTACCTCGAGGCGGCGCACGCCAGGGCACTTCGCGGGCCCAAGGTCAACGGCACCCGGTGGACGCTCGCCGCCCTGCTGGTCCTGCTCTCGATCTTGGGGTACATCGCGGTCGGGATATTCCGGGAGCCCTTCGTCCCCACCTTCGACCTTCACAACCCGCCGCCCCAGTCCTACCCGAGTTTCACCTTCGGACCCTCCCCCTCCGCGGCAACACCCGCGCCGTAACGCCGCCGACCCCGGGGAACAGAAGGCCAGTAGCATCTGTTACGGACGTGTGAGGCGCCACCGGCGCCCCGCGCTCCCGGCAGAGAGCGCACCAGAACGCAGTGACCAGAACGCGAGGACTGCACCGTGAGCGACACCAGGAACGTCATCATCGTGGGATCCGGCCCCGCCGGGTACACGGCCGCCATCTACGCCGCGCGCGCGGGCCTCGCCCCGCTCGTCGTCGCGGGCTCCGTCACCGCTGGCGGCGCGCTCATGAACACGACCGAGGTGGAGAACTTTCCGGGGTTTGTCACGGGCATCCAGGGCCCCGAGCTCATGGACACGCTCCAGGCGCAGGCCGAGAAGTTCGGCGCCGAGGTCTTGTTCGACGACGCTACCGCCCTTTCGCTCGACGGTCCCGTCAAGACCGTCACCGTCGGAAACGGCACCACGTATTCGACCGGGGCCGTGATCCTTGCGATGGGCTCGGCCTACCGCGAGATTGGCATCGACGACGAGAAGCGCCTGTCCGGCAAGGGCGTCTCGTGGTGCGCGACCTGCGACGGATTCTTCTTTCGCGACCAGGACGTCGTCGTCGTCGGAGGCGGGGACAGCGCGGTGGAGGAGGCGACCTTCCTCACCCGGTTCGCGAAGAGCGTCACCATGGTCCACCGCCGCGACGAGCTTCGCGCGTCCAAGATTATGGCCGACCGAGCCAAGGCCGACCCCAAGATCGTCTTCCGGTGGAACTCCGAGGTGGTGGGCCTCGATGGCGACGGCAAGCTCGCCGGAGTGCGGGTGCGCGACGTCAAGACGGGCGACGAGGCGACGCTCAATGCGACCGGCATGTTCGTCGCCATCGGCCACGACCCGCGCTCCGAGCTCGTGAAGGGCGTCGTCGATACGGACCCCGCGGGCTACGTCACCGTCATCGGCCGAACGACCGCGACCAACGTCGATGGCGTCTTCGCCTGTGGCGATCTGGTCGACAGCCGCTACCGTCAGGCCATCACGGCCGCGGGCTCCGGGTGCGCGGCCGCCCTCGACGCCCAGCACTACCTCGACGACCTGGCCGAGCACGAAGCCGCCGCGACCACAAAGGAGCCACGATGAGCAAGCCCACCGCCGTCACCGACGCCACCTTCGAGGCCGAGGTCCTGAAGTCCGACATCCCCGTCGTCGTCGATTTCTGGGCGACCTGGTGCGCCCCGTGCAGGGCGATCGCGCCCATACTCGATGAGCTCGCGGAGACCTACGACGGCCGGATCAAGGTGGTGAAGCTCGACGCTGACGCGAACTTTGATTCGGTCCGCGCCTACGGCATCACGACCATTCCGACCATGAACTTCTTCAAGGGGGGCGAGCTGGTGAAGTCCGTCGTGGGGGCGCGCCCCAAGCCCGCGATTGCGGCGCTGTTCGACGAGGTGCTCGCCTAGGCACCTCCTGCATCCCCTACGGAACGGCGCCCTGGCGTCGCGCGTTGAGATCGCAAGACATGGGAGACTTGCGCGCATGAGCGACGACACGGAAGGCACCCGGCTCGACCCCTGGCTCGAGTCGTATGCCTCGGGCGCCCTCGCGATGCGCGCTTCCGAGATCCGTGCCCTCTTTGCCGTCGCCAACCGCCCCGAGGTCGTCTCCCTCGCGGGCGGCATGCCCTACATCGCGGGCCTCCCCCTCGAAGAGATCGCGGAGACGATGCGGCGCCTCATCGTGGAGCGCGGCGCGACCGCTCTCCAGTACGGCTCCGGTCAAGGCGATCAGGAGCTCCGCGAGCAGATTGTCGAGGTGATGAAACTCGAGGGCATCCACGCGCACCCGGATGACATCGTCGTCACCACCGGCTCGCAGCAAGCCGTCGACCTCATGACCAGGATCTTCGTGAACCCCGGAGATGTCATCATCGCGGAGGCGCCCTCGTACGTCGGGGCGCTCGGCGTCTTCCGTGCGCACCAGGCGGACGTCGTCCACGTCCCGATGGACGAGAACGGCCTCGTCCCCGAATCCCTCGACGAGACGATCACGCGCCTCAAGGCCGCGGGGAAGCGCGTCAAGCTCCTGTACACCGTGCCGAACTTCCACAACCCCGCCGGGGTCACCCTGTCGCTCGAGCGGCGCCCGAAAATCGTCGAGATCGCCCGGCGGCACGGCGTCCTGATCCTTGAGGACAACCCCTACGGGCTCCTCGGCTTCGACTCCGAGCCTCTCCCCGCGATGCGGTCGATGAGCGACGACGGGGTGGTGTACCTAGGATCCTTCTCCAAGACGTTCGCGCCGGGCTTCCGGGTGGGATGGGCCGTCGCGCCCCACGCGGTGCGGGAGAAACTCGTTCTTGCCTCGGAGGCGGCCATCCTGTGCCCCTCCAACGCCTCTCAGATGGCCATATCGAGTTACCTGGAGCACCACGACTGGCTCGGCCAAATCAAGAGCTTCAGGGTGCAGTACCGGGAGCGCCGCGACGCGATCATCGAGGCGCTCGAGGAGCACCTTCCCGCCGCCAGTTGGACCGTTCCCGCCGGGGGTTTCTACACGTGGGTCAAGTTGCCCGAGGGGCTCGACTCCAAGTCGATGCTCCCTCGCGCCGTGACGGAGCGCGTCGCGTACGTGCCCGGAACCGCGTTCTACATGGACAGCCGGGGTGCCGACCACATGCGCCTCAGTTTCTGCTACCCCACGCCCGAACGGATCCGCGAGGGCGTTCGCCGTCTCGCCGGCGTCGTCGATTCCGAGATGGAACTCGTCAAGATCTTCGGCACGGGGGCGGGTCGCGGCGACGACACCGTTTCCTTCCCCTCACCCGACCTTGCCTAATACCCTCGGATCCAAGGAGGAACCATGGACGTCCTAATCCTTGCGGGCGGGCTTTCGCACGAGCGCGACGTCTCGATACGCTCCGGGCGACGCGTCGTCGAGGCGCTACGCGAGGCGGGCGTGAAGGCCGAACTCCGCGACTTTGACGCGGACTTGATTCCCGCTTTACATGCTCTTGGCAAGACGGTCGTGTGGCCGCTCCTTCACGGCGCGGCTGGCGAGGACGGCTCGCTCCAAGACGTGCTGGAAATGTGCGGCGTCACGTATGTGGGTTCGGACGCTCGTTCGGCCGGGCTGGCGTGGTCCAAGCCCATGGCGAAGACCCTCGTTCACCGGGCGGGCGTCGCGACCCCGGACTACGTCACCCTCCCACAGAGCCTTTTCCGGGAGCTCGGCGCCGACCATGTCCTGGATGCGGTCGTTGGCCGCCTGGGGCTTCCCTTGGTGGTCAAGCCCGCTCGCGGCGGTTCGGCGCTTGGCGTGACGACCGTGACCGATCGCGCCGATCTTCCCCGGGCGATGGTGGACTGCTTCGCCTACGGCGACGTCGCCCTCCTCGAGAGGGCCGTTTCGGGAATCGAGGTGGCTGTGAGCGTCGTGGGCGACGGCGCTAGCGCGTACGCTCTTCCCCCGGTGGAGATCGTCACCGAGGGCAACTATGACTACGACGCCCGGTACAACCCCGGCCGCACCGAGTACTTTGCGCCCGCGCGGCTCGACGCCGCCCAAACGGCCTCCGTCTCCGAGGCGGCGCTCGCCGTCCACCGGGTTCTGGGGTTGCGCAACCTGTCCCGCACCGACCTGATCCTCGACGCGGAGGGTGCGCAGTTCCTCGACGTCAACGTGGCTCCTGGGATGACGGAGACCTCGCTCTTCCCCCAGGCGATCGAGGCGACGGGGCGGCCGCTCGCCGACGTCTACCGCGAGATCGTCGCGCTCGCCTAGGGTCTCGTTGCTACGGCGCCGGAGGCCGGAACCCAGCCGTTGACGCGATCCCCGCGCTAGCGCCGTCCCCGCGGGTCGATGATCTCCACGATTCGGGCGAGATCCTCGGGCGAGCCAAACTCAATGACGACGGAGCCCTTCGCCCGGCTGCCGGCAATCCGAACGCGGGTGTCCAGCCGGTCGCCGAGGCGCTCCGCGATCTCGTCGTATGCGCCCGCCCCCGCGGCGGCCGCGACGGCCGCCCGGCGAGGCTTCGACGCCTTGATCCCCAGGGCCACGGCCTCCTCCGTCGCTCGGACGGAGAGCCCTTCCTTCACGATGCGCTGGGCGAGGATCTCCATCGCCTGAGGCTCGGCGAGGCCGAGGAGCGCGCGGGCGTGTCCGGCGCTGAGCACCCCGGCGGCGACGCGCTTCTGGACGAGCGGCGGGAGCTTGAGCAGGCGCAGGGTATTGGAGATCTGCGGACGCGAGCGGGACAGGCGGTCCGCGAGTTGCTCGTGGGTGATGCCGAAGTCGTCGAGGAGCTGCTGGTAGGCGGCGGCCTCCTCGAGGGGATTCAACTGAGTGCGGTGCAGGTTCTCCACGAGCGCATCGCGGAGCATGTCTCCGTCCTCCGTCGTGCGGACGATCGCGGGGATCGCGTCGAGTCCTGCTTCTCGCGCGGCCCGCAGGCGCCGCTCGCCCATGATGAGTTCGAAGCCGGGGCCCCCGGGACTCGGGCGGACCACGATCGGCTGGAGGACGCCGACCTCCCTGATGGAGCCGACGAGTTCGGTGAGGGCGTCGGCATCGAAGACGGTCCGCGGCTGGCGCGGGTTCGGAACGATGTCACCGGGGGGAAGATAGGCAAACGTCGCGCCGGGCACGGGGAGCAGGTCGAGGGACGTCGCGCCGACGCCGTGGCCTTGCCGCGACGGCGTGAAGAACGCGTCGCTGGGCCGCTCGGCGTCGTCGCCCTCGATGGGAATGAGGGCCCCGAGGCCCCTCCCAAGGCCCCGGCGGGGGGCGCTCACGCGCCCGCCCCGCGCACGGCAATCTCGCGGGCAATGCCGAGATAGGCGACCGCGCCGCTCGAATGGGGGTCGTGGGTGATGACGGTCTTGCCGAAGCTCGGCGCCTCGGAAACACGAACGGAACGGGGCACGGTGATCTCCAGCGTCTGGTCGGGGAAGTGGCCGCGAACCTCGTCGGCGACGTCCCGCGCGAGGTTGGTGCGGCCGTCGTACATGGTGAGGACGATCGTCGAGACATGGATCGCGGGGTTGAGGTGCTTCTTGACCATCTCGATGGTCCGAATGAGTTGAGTGAGTCCCTCGAGTGCGTAGTACTCACACTGGATCGGGATGAGCACCTCTTCCGCGACGACCATGGCATTCAGGGTAAGCAACCCCAGGCTCGGTGGGCAGTCGATGATGATGTAGTGAAACTCGCCGCCGTGCGTCTCGAGAAACGCTCGGACTGCGTCGGAGAGCCGGAATTCGCGCCGCATCACGTTGACGAGTTCAATGTCCGCGCCGGCCAGATCGATGGTCGCGGGGACGCACCACAGCGATGGCAGGTCGGGGCAGCGCACCATCACCTCGGCGAGCGTCTTGCCGTCGAGCATGACCTCGTAGATGGAGGGCGTGCCGCTCGTGTGGGTAATGCCGACGGCCGTCGACGCGTTGCCCTGCGGGTCGGAGTCGATCACGAGCACGGTGGCACCGTGCTGGGCGAGGGCGGCCGCGACGTTGACGCTCGTCGTCGTTTTCCCGACGCCGCCCTTCTGGTTCGAGACCGTAATGACGCGGGTGCGCGGGGGGAGGGGGAAGTTCGCCTCTTCGAGCTCGCGCAGCGTGCGCTCGTTCGCGAGCATGTCTCGCGCGAGGGGACTGTCGTCGTCCGCGAAGACGCCCGAGAAGGCGTCGTTGCGCGCGCGGTCCGTGCCGATGCTGGGACCGTCCTCGTTCACTCGTTCTCCTTGTCGCGGCCACCAGGGCCGCGGTTGGTGGCGAAGTACCGCCAATGTTTCACGTGAAACACCGAGCGCTGCGCTCCTGGGATGCGCGGGCGTCGGGGTATGACTCTAGTCGCCGACGCGGGATGCGCCTAGTCGGGCGGCATCCCGTCGAGAGACGCATGGACCAGCCGAATGACCCGCGTGGCCTCGAGACCGGGGAGGCTGACGGCCTCCAACACCTGCGCCTCGAGTCGGAGCGACCTCAGCGCTTCCGCGGCCGACGAGACCTCGTCCGCCGCCCCTCGGCCCTTGAGGAACAGCATCTGCCCGCCGTCTGCGGCCAGGGGTGTGCACCAGCGCGCGAGCTTGGCGAGTGGCGCGACCGCGCGAGCCGTCACCGCCGGGGCGCGCACGAGGCCCGCCACCGATTCGGCGCGCGCCCGAATGACGCGGACGTTCTCAAGGCCGAGCCGACGCGCGATCTCCTCGAGCCATGCGGTGCGACGTTCCATCGGCTCGATGAGGACGACCTCCCGGTGGGGCTCCATCGCCGCGATAACCAAACCCGGCAAGCCAGCTCCCGACCCGACGTCGATCACCGCACCGTCCCGCAGGAAAGGGACGACCGCGGCGGAGTTCAAGAGGTGTCGCTCCCACAGCCGCGACGCCTCTCGCGGCCCGATGAGTCCGCGCTTCTCGCCCTCGGCGACGAGCGCGTCTCGAAACGCCGAGACCGCCTCTAGCCGCTCGCCGAAATACTCGGCGAGTCGCGGGTCCCCCGCAAGCGGATCCCCAAGCTTCGAGGCCTCCGCACGGGGGCCAGCGCTTTCCCGCGCGTTCGCATCAATCACGGTCAATGTTTCACGTGAAACACTACGCCGGCCGAATCACGACGTAGCGATGCGGGTCTTCGCCCTCCGACTCGCTCACGAGCCCTCCCGCGAGAACGACGTCGTGCACGACCTTGCGTTCGAACGCGTTCATCGGCTCAAGTGCGAAAGGCTCGCCGGTCTCCAAGACCTTCGCGACCGCCTCCCGCCCCACCTCCGCGAGTCGCTCCTTGCGCCCCGCGCGGAAGCCAGCGACGTCCAGCATCAGCCGGCTCATCTCGCCGGTCTCCACCTGTACGGCCAGGCGGGCGAGGTCCTGGAGCGCCTCGAGCACCTCGCCGTCGGCGCCGACGAGGCGCTTGAGGTCCGCGCTCGGACCGTCGGGCGAGACGATCGCGACCGACGCCCGTCCCGCCTCGACCGTGATGTCGATGTCGCCATCCATGTCGAGAATGTCCAGGAGTTCCTCGAGGAAGTCCGCGGCAACGTCACCCTCGTGATCGAGGCGCTGCTTGCTGGGGGTGTCGCTCATGATCGTTCCTTCGCTCGGGTGCCGGCCGCCCGCGTGAGCGGCCGGACGGCTCTACTTGCGCTTACGGTTCTTGCGCTTCGGCTGGGCGCGCTGGGTGGAAACGGGGGCCTGTGGCTCCTCGGGTTCGTTCGAAAGTAGCCCGTCACCTTGGTCCTTGCCCTTGGCCTTGGCCTTGGCCGCGAGCTTCTCCTGATAGAGCTTGTGTGCCTCGGATCCCGGCGTCGGATTCCTCTTGATGACGTAGAACTGCTGCCCCATGGACCAGATGTTGGTCGTCGTCCAGTAGATGAGCACACCAATGGGGAAGAACGGCCCGGAGAACACGAAGATGAACGGCATCATGTACATGAGGACCTTCTGCTGCTGCGCCATCGGGCCCTCGAGCGCCGACTTCGGCATGTTCTTCATCGTGATCTGGCGCTGGGTGAGGAACGTGGTCGCCACCATTGCAACGATGAGCGATGCGGCGAAGACTTTGACCGTCGTCGTATCCGCGTCCTTGAAGGACTGCGAGATGCTCGCACCGAAGATGGTGGACGAGTGCGCCTGTTCGGTCATCTTCGCCGTCAGCGCACCGAAGGAGTGAAATACCCCGTCGGCGTCGGGCTTGAGGTGCGTGTTGAGCACACGGAACAACGCAAGGAAGATGGGCGACTGCACGAGGAGCGGAAGGCACGACGAGAACGGGTTCGTCTTGTGCTTCTGGTACAACTCCATCGTCTCTCGGCTCATCGCCTCGCGGGACGCCTGATCCTTCTTGCCCTTGTACTTGGCCTGGATCTTCTTGAGGTCCGGCGCGAGCAACTGCATCGCCCTCTGCGAACGAATCTGGCGCATGAACAGCGGGATGAGGATCACGCGAATCGTGATGACAAGGCCGACGATCGAGAGGGCCCACGTCCATCCGGAGGAACCATCCAACCCGAAAAACGTCAGCGCCCTATACCAACCGACGAGCACGTAGGAAACGGGTACTTCGATGTACAACAGAAGGGTGCTGAGCACGGATCCCCCAGGACTAGTTCGTTACGGACGTTTGAATGGTCGGAGCGGGACTCGCGTGTCGACCGAACATCGACTCGCCCACCGCAGGCACATCGTCGACTCCGCCATAGCTCCAGGGGTTGCAGCGCAGGATCCGCCAACCCGCAAGGACGGATCCCTTGATGAGGCCGTGGCGCTCCACGGCCTGGTACCCGTAGTGGGAACACGACGGATAGTACTTGCACCTCGGGCCTAGCAGCGGGGAGATGGTCAACTGATACGCCCGAATGAGGACAAGGCCCGCGTAGCGGGGCACGCGAATAACCCCGCGGACGATGGGCGATCCGGTCATGCCGCGGCCCTCGCGCACACGGTTGCGAGGGCGGAGTGAACGTCGGACGACAATGCGGAGAAGGGGGCGGCAGCGGCGTCGGGCAGGGCTCGCACCACCACCCGAGCGCCGGCTGGCAACGAGGAAAGTTCTCCGGCGACGATCGCTCGAAGGCGCCGCCTCACCCGATTCCGGACCACGGCACCTCCTACGGCCTTCGATACGGCGAAACCCACGACGCGCGTCGGCTCGGCCGTTCGCGCCAGATAGACCACCACGGTAGCCCTCCCGCTCTTGTGCCCGCGGCGCATGACGGACTGAAAGTCCGAAGCCGCTCGCATGCGAGAGTCCGCGGGGAGCACCCTATGCCGAGAGCTCGGTGCGCCCCCTGCGGCGGCGAGCGGCGAGGATGGAACGGCCAGCGCGTGTGCGCATGCGCAGGCGGAAGCCGTGCGTCTTGGCGCGCCGACGGTTGTTCGGCTGGAACGTGCGCTTGGTCACGGGAACTCCGAAGTGTTAGGGGTAGTCAAATCAGCGGACCAAGGCTACGGGCTGGGCGAGGGAGCGTCAAATCTCGCCGCTCGCGTTGGCCTCCGGGCCCGAACAGGATAGGCTCCACCATCATCACGACTTGCATGCTGAACGACACGCGGAACGCGAGGTAACGAATCGGTGACGGCGACTCTACGGGTGTGAACAAACCTGTGGAGAGTGACGGGGAGAGGCGGGAACGGTGGCGGGAATAGCCGCGGACGAGCCCATCGATGTGATCTGGGGCAAGACCCTCGACGCGTTGCGCGCCAACATCAACCTCACGGCACAGAACCGCTCCTTCGTTCGGCTCGTCAAGCCCCTCGCCCTCGTCGACGACAACATGTTCCTCGCCGTCGCGGAGGACTTCACCAAGAACTACCTGGAGACCCAACTCCGCAACGTCATCACCGAGGCCCTCGTGTCGGTCCTGGATCGCGAGGTCCGATTCGCCGTCACCGTTGACGCCTCCGTCGTTCCCCAAGACATGAGCGACGCCGACGACGAGCCCGCGCCACGCCGTTCCTCAAAGTCGAAGGGCAAGAGCTCCAGTTCCGACGACCCACACCTCAACCCGCGATATACGTTCGACACGTTCGTCATCGGCGCCTCCAATCGCTTCGCCCACGCAGCGGCGCTCGCCGTAGCCGAAGCCCCGGGCAAGACGTACAACCCCCTCTTCATCTACGGCGACTCCGGCCTCGGCAAGACCCACCTCCTTCACGCGATCGGGCACTACACCCGGCACCTCAAGCCTCAGACGCGCGTGCGTTACGTGAACTCCGAGGAGTTCACGAACGACTTCATTAACGCCATTCGCGATGACCGCAAGCTGGCGTTCAAGCGTCACTATCGCGACGTCGACATCCTGCTCATTGATGACATTCAGTTTCTTCAAGGCAAGGAACAAACGCTCGAGGAGTTCTTCCATACCTTCAACGCGCTTCACAACGCTGGCAAACACGTCGTCATCACGTGCGACGTCTCGCCAAGGAACCTTGGTGGAATCGAAGAGCGGATGCGAACGCGCTTCGAGTGGGGGCTGATGACGGACGTCCAGCCTCCCGACCTTGAGACCCGCATCGCCATTCTGAGGAAGAAGGCGGCGTTGGATCATGTTCAGGCACCCGACGACGTGCTCGGTTACATCGGATCGAACATCACGACGAACATCCGCGAACTCGAGGGTGCCCTCATCCGCGTCACCGCCTTCGCCGCCCTCAACAAGCAGGTCGTCGACCTCAGCCTCGCCCAGGTAGTACTCAAGGACCTCATCAGTGAAGACGATTCGGAGATTACGGCCGCGACGATCATCGGCAAAACCGCCGAGTACTTCGGCATCACCATGGATGAATTGACGGGGACCTCACGCTCGCGGGTCTATGTGACCGCCCGCCAAATCGCCATGTACCTCTGTCGCCAATTGACGGATCTCTCCCTTCCCAAGATTGGCGATCACTTTGGGGGCAAGGATCACACCACGGTCATGTATGCCGTGAAGAAAGTCGAAGACCAGATTGCTCAGCGCCGGCAAATGTACAACCAGGTTACGGAGATCCACGCGCGCATTAAGCAGCAATCACGCTCCTAATTCTTCGCGCACTTTGCTCTCACCCCTGGTGACAGATGTCACGCGAGAATTGCACACCTGTGCACAACTCTGTGAATGGCCGTGGATGACTCGCCCTTGTCCTGGGGATGGGGTGTGGGTAACGCCTCGTCCTCCACGTCTCTATCCACCGGCCCTCCCGGATTACTCATTCACCCTCCCGTCATCCCTGGTGTTTTCCCCCGAGACTTCGGGTTTCTACCAGGGACAATGTTCGTTATCCCCCGTTTCCACAGGCGCTACTACGACTCCTTCCTTCTCTCTCTCCTCTAATCTCCGCCCCGTCATGACCCGACGCCGATGCTGCCGGATCCGCACTCTCGCACCCGCCAGGGGCGACCTGTTTGGCGTAGTCTGTGGCCAAGTGAACCGAGGAGTGATCGATGAAGTTTTCCGTTGACCGGGACGTACTCGCCGACGCCGTCGCGTGGACGGGTCGCGCCGTTCCGTCGCGCCCGCCGACACCCGTGCTGGCCGGGGTCCGGATCGAGGCGGACAAGAACGGTGTCGTCAAACTGGCGAGCTTCGACTACGAGGTCTCGGCAAAGGCCGAGTTTGCCGCGCAGGTGGAGACCGCCGGCGTGGCGCTCGTATCGGGGCGGCTG
Source organism: uncultured Actinomycetota bacterium (assembly GCA_963830335.1). Taxonomy (GTDB): domain Bacteria; phylum Actinomycetota; class Actinomycetes; order Actinomycetales; family Demequinaceae; genus JAFGBM01. Next base: position 259,623 of record CAWHLX010000002.1, on the reverse strand, counting down.
TTGAGGGAGATCGCAAACGCGCTTCCGCACAAGCCGGTGGGATTCTCGCTGGAAGGCACGAAGGTGTCGGTTACTTGTGGAGCGAGCCGGTTCACGCTGGCCACGATGCCCGTAGACCAATACCCGAACTTGCCGGAGCTTCCGGAACAATCGGGCACCGTCAACGGAAAGGATTTTGAGGCTGCGGTCGTACAAGTGGCTTCCGCCGCCTCCCGCGACGAAACGTTGCCCATTCTCACCGGCGTACGCGTCGAGATTGAGGGTTCGAACATCTCGCTACTCGCGACCGATCGTTACCGGCTGGCGCTGCGCGAACTGAAGTGGAAGCCGTCCGTGTCGAACGTCTCTGCGGTCGCCCTCGTCCGCGCCAAGACCCTCGTGGAAACGGCGAAAACTCTTGGTTCCGGTGACGTCACGGTAGCGCTGTCGTCCGGGACCGACATCGACTTGATCGGATTTGCCGCAGGCGGGCTCCAAACGACGTCACTGCTGATGGACGGGGATTACCCTCAGGTTCGCCGACTGTTCCCTGACGCGTCGCCCATCACCGCGACGGTGAGCACGCAAGAACTCATGGACGCCACACGCCGCGTCTCGCTCGTCGCCGAGCGGAACAGTTCGGTGCGCCTATCGTTTCTTGCCGGAGAAGTGACCTTGGATGCCGGCCAGACCGAGGACGCGCAGGCCTCGGAGGCGATCGAGTCCACCCTGGAGGGCGACGGAATCGCCGTCGCGTTCAATCCCCAGTACCTCCTGGATGGGCTTGGGGCGATCTCGACCGAGTACGTACGCTTCGGCTTTACGCAGGAGACCAAGCCGGTCGAGTTCATGGGGATTACCAAACCGGGTGGCGAGTTGGCCCCGGAGTTTCGCTACCTGTTGGTGCCCATCCGCATCTCGTCGTAGCTCATGCGCGTCGCGCGTTTGTCACTGGCCGACTTCCGGTCGTATCGCGAGCTGGACTTGGCGCTTGGTCCCCGGGTGACGACCCTCGTCGGACCCAACGGCGCGGGAAAGACCAACGTCGTTGAGGCGATCCGCTATTTGTCGATCTTGGCAAGCCATCGTGTTTCCACCGATGTCCCGCTCATCCGTGCGAGCGCGGCGGCCGCCGTCGTGCGTGCGAAGGTCGAACGCGCCGGGCGGGCGATCACTCTCGAGGCGACGATCGCCCCGGGTCGGGCGAAGGGCTACCGGCTCAATGGCAACCCCGCGAAGGCTCGCGACGTCGCGGGCCTCCTGCGGACGGTCGTCTTCTCTCCGGAGGATCTCGATCTCGTCAAGGGCGACCCCTCCGGTCGGCGCCGCTTCCTCGACGAACTGTGCGTCGCGCTCACCCCGACCCTCGCGGGCGATCTTTCCGATTACGACCGAGTGATCCGCCAAAGGACGGCGTTGCTGAAGGGGGCGCGGGGTCGCGGCTCGGCGCCGGCAACCCTCGACGTATGGGACGAGCGCCAGGCCGAGTTGGGTGCCCGCATCATCGGAGCTCGGTTGGAGGCGGTGATGGCGCTCGCGCCCCACGCGTCGGCCGCGTACGCGGACCTCTCGGCGGGCGGTAGGTCCGACTTCGCGTACGAGTCGTCGAGTCTCGATCCGCCCGGGCTTGTGGAACGGCCGGGGGGCGACCTCGCTCAGCGGCTGCTTGAGGCAATCGGGAGGGCGCGCGCGAAGGAGCTTGAGCGCGGAGTCTGCCTTGTCGGTCCCCATCGGGACGACCTCCTCGTGACCCTTGGCGACATGCCGGCGCGTGGATATGCGAGCCACGGCGAATCCTGGTCGGCCGCCCTTGCACTTAGGCTCGGAACGTACGACCTGCTCACCTCTGCCAGCGGTCCGGATTCGGGCGACGATGGCGAGCCGGTGCTGATTCTCGACGATGTCTTCGCGGAACTCGACGCCGCGCGCAGAGGGGCGCTCGCCGACCGGGTCGCCCCAGCGCAGCAGGTTATCGTCACGGCTGCGGTGCCGGCCGACGTTCCGGCGAGCCTCGTTGGCGAGGTCTTGTTCGTGGGCGAGGGGACGGTGAGTCGTGACGGAGCCTCCGGCTGAGGGAGAGGAACGGCGCGCGGCGAAGGCCGATGGCGCTGCGCAGGCGCGCGAGGCCATGGAGCGCGCGAGGGCCGGCGCGCGCGCCCGCGGCGCGACGACGCGGTCGGCCAAGCAAGCGTCGAAAGCGCGGGCGAGTCGGCGGGGCGGCGAGATAGGACGGGAGCCGTACGGATCCGGTCGCGAGCCCAGGAGTGTCGAGAGCGAGGTCGCCGCGCTGTTCCAGATGCCGGGCTGGAAGGAGAACGTGCAGGTCGCGGGTGTGACGGCGCGCTGGCGGGACGTGGTGGGAGACGCCATCGCGGACCACTGCACCGAGGTCGCGTTCGTGGCCGGGACCGTGCGGGTCCGGGCGTCCTCGACCGCATGGGCCACCCAACTGGGCACGATGGCGGGGCATATTCGTCAGCTTCTGAACGAGGCGATTGGCACCGAGGCCGTCACGGAAGTGCGGATCGTCGGCCCCGCGGGACGTTCGTGGGTGAAGGGACACAGGACCGTTCGCGGCCGAGGCCCCCGGGATACCTACGGGTAATCGGGAGTTCGACGGGTGTCGGTCAATCGAGAATTGCCCGCCAATGACGCGTGGAGGCCCCCAGGGGCCACTAGAATGAGGTTCTGCATCGCGCGTGCCGTCTTCGGCCGCGCCACTCGCTTGAAGGGGCGTTTTCGTGGTCGCATCGAAGTCTGGAGCGGCGCCCACCTACGGCGCGGAGAACATCACCGTTCTCGAGGGCCTCGAGGCCGTTCGGAAGCGTCCGAGCATGTACATCGGCTCGACGGGCGAGCGGGGGCTCCATCACCTCGTCTACGAGGTGGTCGACAACTCCGTGGACGAGGCCCTGGCCGGATACTGCGACTCGATCGTCGTCACGCTGCTTCCGGAGGCCGGGGTGCGCGTCGTCGACAACGGCCGCGGGATTCCCGTCGACATCGTCGAGTCGGAGGGCAGGCCCGCCGTTGAGGTCGTCCTCACCGTGCTTCACGCGGGGGGCAAGTTCGGCGGCGGGGGTTACGCGGTCTCCGGAGGACTCCATGGAGTCGGCGTCTCCGTGGTCAACGCGCTCTCGACGCGTCTCGAGGCGGAGGTCAAGCGCGAGGGACACGTCTGGCGCCAGGCGTATGAGATCGGCGTCCCGACGAGCCCGATCCAGCAGGGCGAGGCGATCGAGGGCACCGGGACGACGATCACCTTCTGGGCGAGCGACACGATCTTCGAGACGACGGACTACGACTACGAGACCCTGCGGTCGCGGTTCCAGCAGATGGCGTTCCTTAACCGAGGCCTCAGCATCACCCTGATCGACGAGCGGCCCGAGTATGTCGTCGACGATGAGGCGGACGCCGAACAGCGACGCACGGTGACCTACCGGTACGACGGCGGCCTCGTCGACTACGTCGACCACCTCAACGACGCGAAGAAGTCCGAGCGGGTCCACGCCGAGATTATCAGTTTCGAGGCGGAGGACCCGGCGGGGGCAATCTCGCTTGAGGTCGCGATGCAGTGGACGAACGCCTACTCCGAATCCGTCTTCACCTACGCGAACACCATCTCCACGACGGAGGGAGGCACCCACGAGGAGGGGTTCCGCTCCGCGCTCACCTCGCTGGTGAACAAATACGCGAGGGAGAAGGGCATCCTCAAGGACAAGGACGACAATCTCACGGGCGACGACGTTCGCGAGGGACTGACGGCCGTCCTCAGCGTCAAGCTGCGCGAACCTCAGTTTGAGGGCCAGACCAAGACCAAACTCGGAAATACGGAGGCGAAGACCTTCGTGCAGAAGGTTGTCGGCGAGCGCCTCGGCGACTGGTTCGACTCTCACCCCACGGACGCGCGTGACATCATCCGCAAGTCCCTCCAGGCCTCCGCGGCCCGCATGGCGGCCCGCAAGGCTCGCGAGGCTACCCGCCGCAAGGGCCTTCTCGAGTCCGGGGGCATGCCAGGCAAGCTCCGCGACTGCCAGAGCCGGAGCCCCGAGGAGTCGGAGATCTACATCGTCGAGGGCGACTCGGCTGGCGGCTCCGCGGTTCGCGGACGCGACCCTCAGACCCAGGCGATCCTGCCGCTTCGCGGAAAGATCCTCAACGTCGAACGGGCGCGACTGGACCGTGCCCTCGGCAACAACGAGGTGCAAGCGCTCATTACAGCCTTCGGCACGGGAATCGGCGAGGACTTCGACCTCGCCAAGTGCCGCTACCACAAGATCATCCTGATGGCCGATGCCGACGTCGACGGCCAGCACATCCGGACGCTTCTGCTCACCCTTCTCTTCCGGTACATGCGCCCGCTCATCGAGGCGGGCTTCGTCTACCTCGCGCAGCCGCCGCTGTTCAAGATCAAGTGGTCGAACAACGACCACGAGTACGTGTTCTCCGACCGGGAGCGGGACCTGTTGCTCGCCGCCGGAGCGAAGGCGGGCAAGAAGATCCCCAAGGACAACGCGATCCAGCGGTACAAGGGCCTCGGCGAGATGGACTATTCGGAACTGTGGGAGACCACCATGAACCCGATCTCGCGAACGCTCCTCCAGATCACCATGGATGACGCGGCGGCGGCGGACGAGGTCTTCTCCGTGCTCATGGGCGAGGACGTTGAGTCCCGCCGGTCGTTCATCCAGCGGAACGCGAAGGATGTGAGATTCCTTGACATCTGAGGTGACGGGTCACGACAAGATCGAGCCCATCGACATCCAGGTCGAGATGCAGCGCTCGTACCTCGATTACGCGATGTCGGTGATCGTCGGGCGTGCGCTTCCGGAGGTTCGCGACGGGCTGAAGCCGGTCCACCGCCGCGTCATCTACGCGATGTTCGACGGGGGCTACCGGCCCGACCGCGCCTACTCGAAGTGCTCGCGCGTCGTGGGCGACGTCATGGGCAAGTATCACCCGCACGGCGACTCCGCGATCTACGACACCCTCGTGCGCCTGGTCCAGGACTGGTCGCTTCGCTACCCGCTCGTCGACGGACAGGGCAACTTCGGCAGCCCGGGCAACGACCCCGCCGCGGCCCCGCGGTACACCGAGTGTCGAATGGCCCCGCTCGCCATGGAGATGGTGCGGGACATCGACAAGGAGACCGTCGACTTCCAGGACAACTACGACGGTCGGACACAGGAACCATCGATCCTTCCCGCGCGATTCCCCAACCTCCTTGTCAACGGCTCGGCGGGCATCGCCGTCGGCATGGCGACGAACATCCCGCCCCACAACCTGCGCGAGGTCGCGTCCGGGGCGCAGTGGTTCCTGGAACACCCGGAGGCCTCGAGAGAAGAACTTCTGGAAGCGCTGATCGAACGGATCCAGGGCCCGGACTTCCCGACGGGAGCGACCATCCTCGGGCGCGCCGGCATCGACCAGGCGTATCGCACCGGTCGCGGCTCCATCACGATGCGCGCCATCGTCGAGGTCGAGGAACTCCAGGGCCGCATGTGCCTCGTGGTCAGCGAGCTGCCGTACCAGGTCAACCCCGATAACCTCGCGCAGAAGATCGCCGAACTCGTCCGCGACGGCAAGATCGCCGGAATCGCCGATATCCGCGACGAGACGTCCGGCCGGACGGGCCAGCGGCTCGTCATCGTGCTCAAGCGCGACGCGGTAGCCAAGGTGGTCCTCAACAATCTCTACAAGCACACCCAGCTTCAGGACAACTTTGGCGCGAACATGCTCGCGCTCGTCGACGGCGTTCCTCGCACGCTCACCCTCGATGCGTTCATTCGGCACTGGGTCGCGCATCAGATCGAGGTCATCGTCCGACGGACCCAATTCCGTCTGCGCGAAGCCGAGCGCGAGATCCACATCCTTCGCGGCTACCTCAAGGCCCTGGACGCCCTCGATGCCGTGATCGCGCTTATTCGAGCGGCCGCGACGGTCGACGAGGCCCGCGAACGCCTCATGACCTTCCTGGACGTCGACGAGGTTCAGGCGAATGCCATCCTCAACCTTCAGCTCCGGCGCCTCGCCGCCCTCGAGCGGAAGAAGATCGAGGATGACCATGCTTCCCTCGAGGCGGAGATCTCGGACCTCAACGACATCCTCGCGTCGGAGGCGCGCCAGCGGACGATCATCGCGACGGAACTCGGCGAGATCGTCGAGAAGTACGGCGACGAACGCCGGACCACGATCGCTCCCCATGAGGGCGACATGGACATTGAGGACCTCATCGCGGAGGAAGAGGTGGTCGTCACGATCACCCGCTCCGGATACGCGAAGCGAACCAAGTCATCGCTCTACCGTTCGCAGAAACGGGGAGGCAAGGGAGTGCGCGGTGCGACACTGCGCGCGGACGACATCGTCCAGCACTTCTTCGTGACCACGACCCATCACTGGCTACTGTTCTTCACGAACCGAGGCAGGGTCTACCGGGCCAAGGCGTACGAGTTGCCGGACGGCGCGCGCGACTCCAAGGGCCAGCACGTCGCGAACATGCTTGCCTTCCAGCCCGGCGAGGAGATCGCGGAGGTCCTCGATATCAAGACGTATGGCGACAAGCCGTATCTCGTTCTTGCGACCAAGCGTGGCCTCGTCAAGAAGACGAGGCTCGAGGAATACGACTCGAACCGCTCCGGCGGTCTGATCGCCATCAACCTTCGGCCCATCGGGGGCGGGGGCGACGCGCAAGGGGGCGACGCGCAAGGGGGCGACGCGCAAGGGGGCGACGCGGCATCGGGCGGGGCGCTCCGGGACGAACTTATGGCGGCCCGGCTCGTGTCCGACGAGGACGATCTCATGTTGGTGAGCCGCAAGGGTCAGTCGATTCGCTTCACCGCCGATGGCAACGCCTTGCGACCCATGGGCCGCGCAACGTCGGGCGTCACGGGCATGCGTTTCCGCGAGGACGACGAACTGCTCGCGATGGACGTGGTGCGCGACGGCATGTTCAGCTTCGTCGTGACCGAAGGCGGGTACGCGAAACGAACGGACGTGGGGGAATATCGTAGCCAGGGCAGGGGTGGGCTCGGCATCAAGGTCGCCAAGCTTCAGGAGGAGCGGGGTGATCTCGTCGGAGCGCTTCTCGCCGACGAGGCCGACGAAGTGCTGGTCGTCATGGAGAACGGAAAGGTCATGCGCGCGGACGTCGTCGGCGTTCCTGCGAAGGGCCGCGACACGATGGGCGTCATCTTCGCCAAGCCGGACGAAGGCGACCGGATCGTCGCCATTGCGCGCAACAGCGAGCGGAGCCTCGATAGCGACGCGGCAGACGATGCGACCGCCGACGCGGCCGCGAACCCGGCCACTCCGAGCACAGGAGTCCCGGACGAGGCCTAGCCTGGGTCGCGCCGGGAAACCATCCGTCTCGTCTGGGCGTTGACGATGCACAGGGGGAAGGCCTTCCGGCGTGACCATCTCGGGGCGAGCGGTTAGGCTGAGCACAAGCCACGCGCGACCGCGCACGATCGAGGAGCTTGCATGAATGCGGACTACCCCGCCAACCCGGCCACCACGGGAGCGCACCCCCTTCCCGGCGTGACGCAGGCCGTGCCTCAGGGTCCGGGTGGGCCGGAGTCCGCCCCGGTGCCGTGGGGCGCCGTTGGCCCTCGCATGCAGTCCGAGCCGGGGACGGCTGGTGGCTCGGCGCGCCCCGGTGCGCCTGCTGTGCCCGCGCCCAGCCCGCACGCGACGCCGGGACGCTCCACGGGCGCCGTGAGCTCCGACTCGCCGTCGCCTCCGGTCGCGACCCCGACGACGCCGCACACGACGACGACGCCGCACACGACGACGCCGCACACGACGACGCCGCACACGACGACGCCGCACACGACGACGCCGCCTCACACGACGACGCCGCACGCGCCGTCGAACCCGCTTGCCCCGACGGTGGCCGCCCCCATTCGCCGCACGTCGCTTCGAACCGGTACGCAGCCCGTGGAGACGAGCGAGGACACCCCGGCTCCAAAGAAGTTCGGGCTCTTTGGCAAGAAGCCCAAGGCCGAAGTCCCCGTAACGACGACGACGACGACAACAACACTTCGCCGCAAGGGCGGCCCGCGCAAGGTTCGCGCGATGCTGATCTCGATCGATCCGTGGTCGGCGATGAAGATGAGCTTTCTCACCTCGATCGCGGCGGGTATCGCGCTCGTGGTGGCCGTGAGCATGGTGTGGGGCGTCCTCAACACGATGGGCGTCTTCACCGCGATTCAGGATCAGATCACGACGCTGTTCAACCTCTCGACCGAGACGTCCATCCTCCAGTACTTCGAGTTAAGTAAGGTCATGTCGGGGGCGATCCTCGTTGCGGTATTCAACGCGGTAATCCTCACCGCGCTCGGGACAATCTCCGCGCTGATCTACAACATCATCGGGAAGCTCGTGGGCGGGGTGTACGTGACGCTCAGCGACGACTGAGTCCGGTTTGAGTCGGCTTGCGGCGGTGGGGTATCCTGGGTCGCCGCGTAGGCGGCGTTCAGGGCCCATAGCTCAGGCGGTTAGAGCGCTTCGCTGATAACGAAGAGGTCGGAGGTTCAAGTCCTCCTGGGCCCACGAGAGGGGTGGTGAATCTCATGAAGAAGATGCTCATCGTTCTTGGCGGTCTCACGCTCGGAGCCCTGCTGTACGTGTGGTGGGAGCGAAACTCGGACCGCGATCTGTGGGACGACGTTCTCGACGATCCCGCCTAGGGGCCTTAGCTCAATTGGTAGAGCGCCTGCTTTGCAAGCAGGAGGTCAGGGGTTCGATTCCCCTAGGCTCCACGGCGCTGGGCGTACGACGACCCCGGCCGCGGCGGCCGGGGTCGTTCGTCGTTGCGACTACCCCTTGTCGGCCGAGGGCTTCTTCTTCGGGGCAGGCTTCTTCTTGGCGACCGGAGGCTTCTTGAGCTCTCCCGTCTCGTCCTCGCCCCACACGTCCTCGACGTCATCCATGGCGAAGACGACGTCGCCCGTCGCGCGCTTCCGAACGGTGCGAACGGTGTCGCGAACCCGCCTGGCTGCGGGACCTGTCTCGTCACGGACCCACTGGGCGGCGGGAACGGCGGCGTCCCTGACCTTGCGAGCCGTCGGGACGGCGGCCTCGGCGATCGCGGCGCCCGCGGCTGAGGCGGTCGAGGTGACGACCTCTCCCGCGTGACGCAGCGCCTCCTCGGCGGAATCGACAGCCTTGTTGATCGAGGTACGCGCACGCGCGATGCGAGCTCGCTGTTCATCCGCGAACTCCCAGTCCTCGTCGCGCTCGGGCCACGCCTCCGGTCCCGGATCGCGGCGAGCCCACGCGACAACAGCCGCGCCGGCCGCGACGGCGACCGTCAGGGGAATGATGACCGCGAGCCACGGAAAGTCGCGATCCTCGCGCGCGGGGGGCGGCTCGGGCTCGCGCCCGGCCCGGCGAACGGCGTCGACGACGCCGGGAATGACCGATCCCACCACCGCGTCATGAATGACGTCCGCCAGATGCTCGGCGCGGCCGCCGGCGCCCTCGACGAAGGGCGTGGCGCGGCGAGCGCCGGTGCGGTATACCTTCTTGGCGCGAGGAACGGTCCAGTCCCGGGCGGCCTCGTATCGCGGCTCGGCCCAGTCCCGGGCTTCGCGCGCCGCGTCGCGCGCCGCCTCGGCGCTGCGGCGCGCCTGCGCCACCAGGCTCTCAAAATCAAAACTGTCCCGATCATGCTTGGAACCCCGAGTTGGGCGTGCCATGGCGGCCTCCTTTTTCTGAGATCACTCTCTATCCCACCATCGTGCCACCAAGAAACCGCAAAGGCCAGGCGCGTGGCACAATGGCGACCATGATCGCGACAATTCAGACCACGGCGGGGGACATCCGCGTCGAACTGCTTGAAAACCACGCTCCCGCCACGGTCGCGAACTTCACCGGACTGGCCTCGGGAGCCAAGGAATGGAAGGACCCGACGACCGGCGAGACGCGGTCGGATCCCTTCTACGACGGACTGGTGTTTCACCGCGTCATCCGCGGATTCATGATCCAGGGCGGCTGCCCGCTCGGGACCGGCACCGGCGGTCCGGGATACACGTTCGATGACGAGATCCACCCCGAACTCCGCTTCGACCAGCCGTACCTGCTCGCGATGGCAAACTCCGGCCTGAGGCGCAATCCGATCACGGGAGCGTCCGCCGGCACGAACGGCTCGCAGTTCTTCATCACCGTGGAGCCGACGCCCCACCTCACCGGCAAGCACACGATCTTCGGGCGCGTGGTTGACGATGAGTCCAGGGCCGTCGTCGACGCCATCGCGACAACGCCGACGGGCCCCATGGACCGTCCGCGCGACGACGTGATGATCACCGGCGTCATTCTCGATTAGCGTGTCCGTACCTGAGGTTGGACCGGGCGGCGTCGAGCCCACGTGCCCGCGGCATCCTGGCGTCGTGTCGTATGTCCGCTGTCAGCGGTGCGGTCGCCCCACGTGCCCCGCGTGTCAGCGCGTCGCTCCCGTCGGGATTCAGTGCGTCGACTGCGTGAACGAGGCGCGCGCCGCGCAGCGTCCGGTCCGGTCCCGGCTCGGCCTGAAGGTGGCGTCCGGGCCTCCCGTCATGACGTTCGGGCTTGTTGCCCTCAACGTCGTCGCCTATCTCTACGGAATGTCGCTCAAGCCGGGACAGCTCTTCAGCGCGTGGGGACTGTGGCCCCACTACGACGCGCTGCACCCGTACACGTACGGAGGAACCGAGTGGTGGCGGTGGATCACCAACGGTTTCGTTCACGAGAACGTCCTCCACATCGGCATGAACATGTTCGTGCTCGTCATGTTCGGTCGGCAGGTGGAGATGCTACTCGGACGCGCGCGCTTCGCGATCCTCTACGGCGCATCCCTTCTGGGGTCGAGCGCGCTCGTCGCGATTCTCGGTGTCACCGGTAGCGTGAACGGCGGAGCGTCGGGAGCCATCTTCGGCCTCATCGCCGGCTACGTGGCCATCGCGATGACCCTTCGACTGCCCGTCCAATCCCTTGTCCTCCAGGCGGGGGCATGGCTTGTCATTGGCTTCTTCGTTCCGGGCTTGTCGTGGCAGGGACACCTTGGTGGCGCACTCACGGGCTGGGTCGTCACGGCACTGATCTTGCGGCTCGCCTCCCGGAGAACCGCACCCGGGTCACGTCCGACGTAATGACACCCGTGTAGTTATCCCCGCCTGTGGACAAACCTGGGGATATCGAGCGGGAGCGCTACTTCCAGCGCGTCGTGAAGGCGGCGCCGATGATGAGCAGACTGAACCCGATGATCAGGTTGAGGTTGCCGATTCGGAGCAAGGTCGTGTTGGAGATGTAGTACACGACGATCCAGCCCACGCCGCCGATGAGGCACGTGGCCATGACGGGAACCAACCACCGGGGGTTCGTGGCGTCGCGCCCGGCGCCGCGCGGGGGGACGTAGGCAGCCTTCTTGCGCTTCTTCGATTCGGCCACGGAACACTCCTCCATGCTCAGGCGCCCGGCGGGCGCGGTACGCACCCAGCGTAGCGATCTCGGGGACCCTCGAAGACGACTTCGCCACCAGGCGTCGCGTAGGCTTGCGTGGGTGAAGCGCGCCCTTCGGTTCCTCGCGGACACTCTCCGGTCCTTTGCGACCGCGTGGTCCCACGGGTGGGGCCGTGTCGTGGGGCGGCGTGGGTGAAGCGCCCCCTTCGGTTCCTCGCGGACACTCTCCGGTCCTTTGCGACCGCGTGGTCCCACGGGTGGGGCCGTGTCGTTGAGGCGGCCCGGACGAGGCGCGGCCGCCGCATCATCGACCGGGTTCTGGGCGTCGCGGGGGAAACCCTCGTGACCCTCGGCGTCGTGATCGGGCTGTTCGTCGGCTGGGAACTCTGGTGGACCGACCTCGGCGCGAATAAGGCGCAGGCGGATATCGTCTCGAACCTGAATTGGGAGACTCCGACCGTCGTTCAGCCGAGCGTGTCGGCGAACCCAACGGTGTCGCCATCGGTCGCCCCGGTGCCATCCGTCGAGCGGATCGACGCACCGTCGGTGCTCGCGGAGCCGGCGCACGCGACGACCTTCGCCACGATGTACGTTCCTCGATGGGGCTACGACTACGTTCGCCCGATCAGCCAGGGCACGGACAAGAAGGGTGTCCTCGATCCGCTCGGAATCGGCCACTACAACGGCACGGCCATGCCGGGAGGATGGGGCAACTTCGCGGTGGCCGGTCACCGCACGACCTACGGCAAGCCCTTCAACCGGATCGAGGAGCTCGCGGTGGGCGACGCGATCGTCATCCGCACCAAGTGGGTGTGGTACGTGTACCACGTCACCTCCATCGAGATCGTCGCGCCGTCCGACGTGGGCGTGATCGCGCCCGTCCCCGATCAGCCGGGGGCCGCGCCCAACGGTCGCTACCTCACGATGACGACGTGCCATCCCAAGTACTCGGCGGCCAAGCGCTACATCATTCACGCGGAGATGACGTATTGGATGCCCAGCATCTCCGGGACTCCCGCGGAACTGATCCCTCCGGGCGACGGGCCGCTTCCCACTCCTTCGCCACGGGTCACCCCGAGCGAGGCGATCTGATGTACGGGTGGCTGTGGCGGCATCTTCCCGGGGGACGGTGGTCGAAGATCGCGATCCTGGCGGCGCTCGTCCCCGCGGTGCTCATCGTGTTGTTTCAGTGGGTGTTTCCCTGGGCGGAACCCCTCCTTCCCTTCGGCCAGACGACGGTGGGGGGCTGACGTCATGACGCGAATCTTGGTGATCGACAACTACGACTCGTTCGTCTACACGATCGTCGGCTACCTGCGGCACATGGGCGCCGAGACGACGGTGGTGCGCAACGATGTCGAATCGGCGCTCGATGACCTGCCCGGTTTCGACGGCGTACTCGTCTCCCCCGGCCCGGGCGCCCCGGCCGACGCCGGGATTTCCGGCCGGGCGATCCTCGCGTGCGCCGAGGCGGGAGTGCCGATGCTAGGCGTGTGTCTCGGCCACCAGGCATTGGCGGAGGTCTTTGGGGCGACGGTCTCGCACGCGCCCGAACTCATGCACGGAAAGACCAGCGAGGTCCTTCACGACGGGGCGGCGGTGCTCCTTGAGGGCCTGCCGAACCCGTTCACGGCGACGCGCTATCACTCGCTCGCGGTGGTGCCGGAGACCGTTCCCGAGGTCCTAGAGGTGACGGCCGTGACGAGCTCCGGCCTGGTGATGGGTCTGAGCCACCGCACGCTTCCGCTACACGGCGTGCAGTTCCATCCGGAGTCCGTCCTCACTGAGGGGGGGCACCGTCTCCTCGCAAACTGGCTCGCCGTGTGCGGGCTTCCGGGACCCGAGGCGAGAAGCGCCGGGCTGTCCCCGCTCGTTCGCCGCTAGATCCGACCCGTTCCTCGCCGCTAGGTCTCGTTCATCCCCCGCGAAGCCCCCAGTGGGTCCCCGGCTAGGTCACCGACGGCGTCGGCGACGGTGTCACCACCACCGCGGGGCCGAGCGAAACGACGAAACTGACGGCCTGACCCTCGGCAAGCTGAGTGTCCTTGGCGGGGCTCTGCGAGATGACGGTCCCTTCCGGCACCGTGCCGGAGTTCTGCCTCGTGACGTTCGCCGTGAAGTTCAGCGCCTTGACCGCCGCCGTGGCATTGTCTTCGCTCTTGCCCACGAGGCCGGGGACGGAGTGATACACGACCGGCGTGGCGACGGAGAGTTGGATCCCGGTGCCCTGAGGAATGAGTCCGGGTTGCGGGTTCTGCGAGAGAACGGTGCCCGGCGCCTGGGCATCCGTCTGGACTGGAATCTGCTCGGCCGCGAGCCCGATCGTCGCCAAGATCGCGATCGCATCATCGATGGACTTGTTGGTGACGTTCGGGAGCTGAACCTTGCCGCTGGAGATGTACAGGGTGATCGGGTCGCCGGGCGCGACGGAACTTCCCTCGGCCGGATCCGTCTTGGTCGCGCGCCCCGCAGGGATCGTGTAGTCGGAGTTGTCCTCGATGACTTCCTTAACCGTCAGGCCCGCGTGCTTAATCTGGGCGACGGCGTCGTCCTGGGTCAGTCCGTTCACCTTCGGCACGGTGGCCTCCGTCGGACCCGTGGAGACGTAGATGATGACCGTGCTGTTCTTGTCGACGACGACGGTCGCGGCGGGATCCGAGCGAATGACGAGCCCTACGGGGATGTCGGCGGAGGCCTCGGGCTGAGGGTTGGCGAGGAGTTCGTATTGGCTGAGAAGGTTGACCGCCGCGTCCTGCTGCAATTCGACGACGTTCGGCACCGCGACAGTGGTCGCTACTACCTCCGCCTTCTGTTTGGTCAGGTTGATCAGGCCGAAGATGATCAGCCCGGCGACGAGGAGGGATCCAACCAGGATCAGCGCGTTGCGGATCAGGCGCGCCCGCCCTCCCGGAACCTCGATCAACTCGTCGTCAGGATCCTCGGGGAAGTCACCATCGGTCGGCGTCACCTGGGTCACGCCGGTACCGCCCGTCGCCGCGGCGAGAACGGCGGTCGCTCCCGATCCACGGCCCGCGGAACCGACCGGGTACTGCCCGGTGGCGATGTCGAGCGGCCGACCTTGCGAGACCGCGGAAAGATCGGCGAGGAAGTCTTGGGCCGTCGAGTAGCGGGCGTTCCGATCTTTCGCCAGGGCGCGTGTGACGACGCGATCCAGCGCCGGAGGCACGTCGGGCGCGAACGACGACGGAACGGGGGCGGGCTCGCGCACGTGTTGGTACGCCACGGAGACGGGCGAATCGCCGAGGAAGGGCGGCCGGCCGCACAGAAGCTCAAAGAGCACGCAACCCGTGGAGTAGAGGTCCGAGCGCGCGTCCACGTTCTCTCCGCGGGCTTGCTCGGGCGACAGGTACTGCGCGGTTCCGACGACCGCCTGGGTCTGCGTCATGGTCTGGCCTACGTCGGCGAGGACGCGCGCGATACCGAAGTCCATGACCTTAACGGCGCCCGTCGGGGTCAGCATGATGTTGGCGGGCTTGATGTCGCGGTGGACCAGGCCCGCGGCGTGCGCGTACTCGAGGCCCGTCAGGACGCCAGCGACTATCTCGATGGCCTCATCGATAGGCGCGGCCGCGCCCTCCTTCAGGATGTCGCGAACCGTGTGGCCCTCGACGTACTCCATGACGATGAAGGGAAGCGTCTGGCGCTCGCCGTTCGCGGTGATGATCTGTTCTTCGCCCGTGTCGTACACGGCGACGATCGCGGGGTGGTTGAGGCCGGCCGCCGCTTGCGCTTCCCGACGGAACCTCGTCTGGAAGGACGGATCCCGCGCGAGGTCGGGCCGGAGGACCTTAATGGCGACGGTGCGCCCGAGGCGCGTGTCGTAGCCGATGTGGACTTCGGCCATGCCGCCTCGCCCAATGAGTTCGCCGACCTGGTAGCGGTTGGCGAGCATCTTCGACGCCTCGTTCATGTTCGAATCCTCGGTGCTCGGTTCGGTAACACGCGGGTGATGGTCCTGTTCGCGCCCATTGTCGCATCAACCCCGTCGCTTAGTCGCCGCGAGCGGCATCGGGACGCGGAAGGGGTTTGCGGGGGGCGATCGATGGCGGCATGGGGCGGGCGGGGGCGCCTCCCTTGTGCCGGGGGCGAATCGACTCGGGGATAGGGCGCGAGCGGAAACGTTGCTCCGCATCGGTGGGCAGACGAAGCACCGAGAGTTCGTGCGCGAGGGACTTGGCGCTCTCGGGCCGCCGCTTGGGGTTCTTCTCGAGCAGGTCCATGATGACCGCGGTCAAAGCGGGAGGAATGGTGTCGGGCAGGGGCGGAACCGGATCGTTGACCTGCGCGATCGCGATATCGACGGGGTTGGGAGCGGTGAAGGGACGCTTCCCCACGAGCGCCTCATAGGCGATGATCCCCAGCGCGTACAGGTCCGACCGCGGGGTCGCGGCCTTCCCCAGGGCAAGTTCCGGCGCGAGATATTGCGCTGTCCCCATCACCATCCCGGTCTGGGTGAGCGCCGTTTGATCGTTGCCGCGGCTTACCCCGAAGTCCGTGACCTTCACGGTCCCGTCGGGTTGGACCAGAAGGTTGCCCGGTTTGACGTCGCGGTGAATGACGCCGGCATCGTGCGCCGCCTGGAGCCCGTGGCACGCGTCGATGAGAATGCGCACGAGTCGCCGCGCCTCGAGCACGCGTTCGCGCTCGAGTATGGCGGCAAGGGATTCTCCCTCGACGAGTTCCATGATCATGAAGGCGTTGCCCTCGAACGTGCCGTAGTCGAGAACCTGGGCAATGTTGCGATGGCCGAGGCCGGCGGCATTCCGGGCCTCGATCTCGAAGCGTTTGAGGAAGACGGCGTTGGTGGTCGCCTCATCCTTGAGAACCTTGATCGCGACGTGCGTGCCCAACTCCTCGTCGTGCCCGCGCCACACCTGGCCCATCCCCCCGATCGCCAGCACACGGCCAAGGCGGTATCGCCCGCCAAGCAACACACCCTCGGCGATCATCGGAGCCCCTGATCCTTGCGTAGTTGGTCGAGTTCGATGGCCTTCTGGATGACGGCCTTCGCGATCGGGGCGGCAACCTTCCCGCCGGTAGCCTCGCTCCCCGCGTTTCCACCGTTCTCCACCACCACGACGACGACCACGACGGGGTCGTCCGCGGGAGCGAAGCCGAGGAACCACGCGTGCGGCGCCGCGTCGGTGCCGGATTCTGCCGTCCCCGTCTTGCCCGCGACCGAGATCCCGGGGAGCTGGGCCGCGGTGCCCGTGCCTCCTTCAACAACAGCGATCATCATGTCGCGTAACGCGCTCGCGGTCTCGGCGCTCATGGGCGTGCTGTACGTCTCGGGTCGGGCCACGCTGAGCACCTGGAGGGAGGAATCGCGGGTGTCGGCGACCAGGTAGGGGCGCATCAGGACGCCGCCGTTCGCGATGGCCGATCCAACCATGGCCATCTGAAGGGGCGTCGCCCGAACGTCGTACTGTCCGATACCCGACATCGCCGTCTGCGCGGCGTCGGGATTCTCCGGAAGCCGGGACGGCGTGACGGAGAGGGGGATAGAGAGGGAGTCGCCCCATCCGAACTCGCGGGCCTTGCGCGCGATGGAGTCCCATCCGAGGCTCATCGCGAGGCCGGCAAATGGCGTGTTGCACGAGTGCTGGAGGGCGTAGGCGAGGGTCGGCCGGTCGTCCGGTCCGCACGTCTCGTTTCCGAAATTCGTAATGGTTGCGGTGGTGAGCGGTAGGGGCAGTTCCTGAGGTGCGTAGAGCGGCGTGTCGGACGTGAAGCCGCTCTCCAGCGCCGCGGTCGTGGTGATGAGTTTGAAGAGGGATCCGGGGGCGTAGGTGTCGCCGGCAATCGCACGGTTAATGAGAGGCTCGGCCGGATCGCTCTCCAGTTGCTGGTAGGCGCTCACGACGTCGGCGGTCGTGTGACTCGCAAGCCGTCCGGGATCATAGCTGGGGCTCGTCACCATCGCGAGAATCTCGCCCGTTCTCGGGTCGAGCGCGACGACCGCGCCGCGCTGCGCGCCAAGCGAGTCCGCGGCGACTCGCTGCAACTCGGAGCGCAGCGTCAGTTCCACAGTGGCCCCGCGCTGCTCCTTGCCGGCGAGCAAGTCCCCGAGCCGAGTCCAGAAGAGAGAGTCGTCGGACCCATTAAGGAGAGCGTTCTCCGCCTGCTCGATTCCCGTGCGCCCGTAGACGACGGAGTAGAAGCCCGTGACCGGCGCGTAGAGCCATCCGTCCGAGTAGGTGCGTTGGTAGCCGAACGGGTCGTTGACCGGGGACGACGACGCGATGGCCTGGCCGTCCACCACGATCGGGCCTCGAAAAGTCCCGTACTCGCGGTAGAGGCTGTGGCGGTTGCGCGGGTCGGCGTTCAGCGACCTGGCGTCGAAGAACTGCACCCACGTCGAGGAGCCCATCAGGGCGAGGAACATCACCAGGACGATGACGCTGAGCCGACGGATCGCGCCGTTCACGGCGATGCCTCCTCACGCCGGGAATCGTGGGACATCCGCAGAAGCAGCCCGATCACGATCCAGTTGGCCAAGAGAGAGCTCCCCCCGTAGGCGAGGAAGGGCGTCGTCAGCCCCGTGAGCGGAATGAGCCGGGTGACGCCGCCGACGACGACGAACAGTTGCAGAGCGATGGCGAACCCTAGCCCCGCCGCGAGAAGCTTGCCGAACCCGTCGCGCATCCCGATCGCGGTGCGGAACGCGCGTTCGACGATGAGGAGATAGAGCGCAAGGAGCGCCATCAGGCCGGTGAGCCCCAACTCCTCGCCGAGGGAGGAGACGATGAAGTCGGACTCCGCAAACGGCACCTGCCCGGGAATGCCTTCGCCGAGCCCGGTTCCGAAAAGGCCGCCGTTCGCGAGTCCGAATAACCCCCGGACCAGCTGCTCCGAGCCGCCGGGGCTCTTGTCGTACACGGCGGGATCGAGCGCGTGGAGCCACACGTCGTATCGCGCGGCGACGTGGGGGAAGATCGCCCCGGCGGCAACGGCGCCGACGCCGAATAGGCCCACGCCCAGAAGCACCCAACTCAGCCGTTCGGTCGCGAGGTAGAGCATGGCGACGAAGAGCCCGAAGAAGAGCATCGAGGTCCCGAGGTCCTTCTCATAGACGAGCACCGCGATCGACGCGACCCAGGCGAGGACAATGGGCCCTAGATCGCGAAGGCGGGGAAGGCGGATCCTGAGCACCTTGGGACCCGCGAGCGCGAGATTGTCCCGATGGGTGACGAGGTAGCCGGCGAAGAAGATGGCGAGGAGAATCTTCGCGATCTCAGCGGGCTGGAACGACAGCCCGAACACCTCGATCCAGAGCCGGGCGCCACGGCGCTCGTGCCCGAGAACCGGGAGCAGGGGAAGGAGGAGACAGGCGAGTCCGGCAATCATTGCCGTGTACGTGAAACGCCGGAGCATGCGGTGGTCACGCAGGGCGACGATGACGAGCACGGCGAGGGTGACGCCGATGACGCTCCAGGCGAGTTGGCGCGTCGCGTAGTGCGACGCGCTTGAGGTTCCCGCCCGCTCAAGATCGAGGCGATAGATCATCGCCAGCCCCACGCCATTGAGGGCGAACGCCGCGGGGAACAGAACCGGATCCGCGGCGGGCGCCCACGCGCGGAGGGCGCCGTGCCCCGCGACCGCGAGGGCCGCCGTGCCGAGCGCGAAGAACCACACGTTCGCCGGGACCCCTCCCGTCGCGCCGAGGCCCACGAGCGCATACGCCGAAACGGGGATCGCGATCGCAAACGCCAAGAGGAATCCCTCGGCGCGGCGACTGCTCCGAATCCGCACGTCGGCGACAGTGGCCACTAGGGGGTGCCCACCAGGCTGTCGACTACGTCCTGTGCGTCGGCAAGCGAGCCCGCTTGGATCGCGGAGCGAATTCGCTCCTGCTCGAAGGGTTGAAGGTCGCTCAACTTGATTCCCGTGTCCTTCACCACCGAGGACAGGTCGAACGGGCCGAGGGCCTGGGGAATCCCGCGGAAGATGCTCACGTCGCCGTCGTGTTCGGCGACGTAGTACTGGTTCTGGGTCCATGCGTAGCTCCCGAACCCCGCCGCGACCAGCACGACAAGGCCGGCCGCCGGAAGGCTCCAGGGGCGAACGCGTTCCCACAGCCGCACGACGCGGCGGCGCGGCGCCTCGTCGGTGGGGGTTTCGGTCGCCGCGGCGGCACGCGCGGCCGGTGAGTCCTTCGCCCGTTCTCGAGCGGCGGTCGCGTCCTTCGGAGCCGCAGCCGCTGAGCCGACGATCTGCGATACGTCCGGTGGGCCCGCCTTTCCCTTGGCGCGATCAACGTCCACGACATCGGCGACGATGCAGGTGACGTTGTCGGGTGCGCCACCGGCGAGCGCGAGTGCGACGAGGCGATCGGCGCACTCCGCCGGGTCAGCCGTCGCCTCGAGCGTCTTCGCGAGTGTGGCCCGCGCTACGACGGAACTCAGGCCGTCCGTGCATAGGAGCCACCGATCGCCCACCTTGGTCTCGCGGGCCGAGATGTCCACGGGCACGTCGGCGTCGACGTCGCCCAGAACGCGAAGAAGCATCGAACGCTTGGGGTGGTGCTCGGCATCCGCGGCGCTCAGGCGCCCCGTGTCGACAAGGTGCTGAACGAAGGTGTGGTCGCTCGTGATCTGGTCGAACATGCCGTCGCGAAGGAGATACGCGCGTGAGTCGCCGATATGCGCCATGGCGATGGCGTTTCCCGCCCGCAGAATCGCGGTGACCGTCGTGCCAAGTCCGCTGAGTTCGGGATCGTTGTGGGCACGCTCGACGATCTGCGTGTGCGCGAGGGCGATGGCCTCCTTGAGCGCTTCGAGGGCTTCCTCGGGCCCGAGCGCCTCGCCGTCAAGGCCCACGAGCGTTCCGACGGCGATCGAGGAGGCGATGTCTCCCCCTGCGGCTCCGCCCATCCCATCGGCGACCACAAGAAGATGCGGTCCCGCATACGCCGAGTCCTGGTTGTTGCTGCGTACGAGGCCGACATCCGAGCGTGCCGCGAAGTTCAATCCCAGGAACATGTCACGTCCTCATCTCGAGCGACGTCGCACCCATGGTCAAGCGCGAATCCAGGCGAAACTCCTCCGGTTCCGTCAACTTCGCGTCGTCGAGGAAGGTTCCGTTGGTCGAACCGAGATCCTCCACCATCCACGTGTCGCCATCAAGGAAGACGCGCGCGTGGCGGGAGGAGCAGTAGTCGTCTTCGATGACCAGTGTCGCGCGGGGGGACCGACCGATGGTGATCGTGGAGTCCTCGAGAGGAATCGACGTGCCCTTGAGCGGGCCGGCAACGACGACGAGCCGGAGCTTCTCTTCCCGCGGCTCCCTGCGGTGGCGCCTTCACTCCGGTCGCCGCGCGTGTGGGCGGTGTCGAGGCAGACGTCTTCGCACGCATCATCCTCGTGTTCGTCCGTCCCCTTCCGCGTGCGAAGACACGCGTGCCGTAGATGTCTGCACGGAGAACGGCGATTGCGGATAGGACAAGGGCCCAGAGCAAGGCGAGAAACCCGAGTCTCAGAAGGGTGAGCGAGAGTTGGCTCACGTCACTCGTCCCCTGCTGGCGGAAGTGCATCCCAGTACATGATGGTGGTCCGTCCGATCGTCACCAGGTTGCCGTCGAGCAAGGTGACTTCCTTGATGCGCTGGTCCTCGACGAACGTGCCGTTGGTGGAGCCGAGGTCGGTGAGGATGGTCCCGAACTCGGTGACGTCGAACCGCGCATGGACCCGGCTCACGCCCGTGTCCTCGATGGTGATGTCCGCCTCCGTGCCCCTCCCGACCGTCGTGCTTTCCCCCGTCAGGTGAAAGCGGCGTCCGTCGACGTCGATCAGCGGACGCCGAGAGTTGGTCGAGGCGCTCGACGCCTCCGTAGCGGGGCTGCGCGATGAGCGCGACGCGACGGTGAAGCGCCCGGTCGCGAGGGTCTCGTCGAGGAAGAAGCGCACGGTCACTGAACCGACGAAGGTGTATCGCTGATACTCGGCGTGCTCGTGGAGCGCATCCTCGAACTCGCGCGCCAAAGCGTCCTCGCCCCACGCGACGACGGCCTCATGGTCGACGGGGCCAAGGTAGAGGTCGTATTCGTTCGGCGCGACCGTTCGCGTGCGGTCGACGGCCGCCGCCTTGGCGTCCGCCTCCTTGCGAAGCGCGGCGGCAAGTTCGATGGGCTTGACTCCCGAGCGCGACGTTCTGGAGAACGCGGCGTTCACCACGTTCTCCACGCCACGCTCGAACCGATCGAGCACACCCATGTAGGCATCGTATCCGCCAGGCCTCGCGTGCTAGAGTCGTCCGGCGCGCGCGAGTGGCGGAATTGGCAGACGCGCACGGTTCAGGTCCGTGTGCCCGAAAGGGCGTGGGGGTTCAACTCCCCTCTCGCGCACCATCGTTCCTGGTCGTCCCGGGGCCCTGCCCTGCGCCGCGGGCGATACGCTGAAGCATCATGTCCGCGCCTCCGCCCCAGGGCTCCTCGTCGGTCGACGTCGTCGTCGTCACGTACAACCCGGGCGAGACGCTTGCGGCCTTCCTTGCCTCTCTCGACGACGCGGGCGCGGTCGCGGGCGTCACCGTCGTCGACTCTGACTCGCCCAAGAAGACCGCCGAGCCCGTCGCCAAGCGGCACGGGGCGGCCTTCGTCGCCATGCCCACCAACCTCGGGTACGGCGCGGCGGCAAACGCGGGCGCACGGCTCGGCTCGGCCCCGTTCATCGCGATCTGCAACTCCGACGTCGTCGTCGCGCGAGGCGCGTTCGCCGCCCTCGCGGCCGAGGGAGCTGCGGATGCGCGCATTGGGGCGCTCGGCCCGCGCATCCTCGAGACCGACGGCTCGCTCTACCCGAGCGCGCGGCCGCTCCCGAGCTTCTGGCTCGGCGCGGGGCACGCGGTCTTCGGCCGAATCTGGCCTGTCAACCCGTGGACACGGCGCTACCGGCCGATCCTCGATCCCGACGGGCCGGGAATGGACGCGGGCTGGCTCTCGGGTTCCTGCCTGGTGGTGCGACGCGACGCGTTCGAGCGGGTCGGCGGCTTCGACGAGGGCTTCTTCATGTTCATGGAGGACGTGGACCTGGGTCGTCGCCTCGGGCTCGCGGGATACCGGTGTCGCTGGGTGCCCGGGGCCGCGGTGACCCACGTGGGCGGACAGTCATGGCGCGACGACCCCGCCCCGATGATCCTGGCCCACCACGCGTCGGCGGCCCGGTACGTGGGGCTCGTGTTCCCCGGCTGGTGGCGGGGGCCCGTGCGCGCCGCGCTTCGACTTGGGCTGAGGGCGCGGGGCAGTGCCGAGGTGGCCGCCGCCTCCGGCGCTAGGGCAGACTAGCCGGATGCGAGGCATCATTTTGGCCGGCGGGTCCGGCACGCGACTTCATCCCATCACCATCGGCGTCAGCAAGCAGCTCGTCCCCGTGTACGACAAGCCGATGATCTACTACCCTCTCTCGACGCTGATCCTCGCGGGCATCCGGGACGTCCTGGTGATCACCACCCCCCACGAGGCCGGGCAATTCGAGCGACTCCTGGGGGACGGATCCCAGTTCGGCATCTCGATCACCTATGCCCGGCAACCCGAGCCCAAGGGGCTCGCGCAGGCGTTCACGATCGGGGCGGCGCACATCGATTCGGACAGCGCCTCCTTGGTGCTTGGCGACAACATCTTCTACGGCCCCGGCCTCGGGAACACGCTCCAGCGCTTCTCGGACATCCAGGGCGCGGCCGTCTTCGCGTACCGCGTCGCGGACCCCCAGGCGTATGGCGTCGTCGAGTTTGACGCCGGAGGCAAGGCCCTGTCGCTCGAAGAGAAGCCCGCGCACCCGAAGTCGCACTACGCGGTGCCGGGGCTGTACTTCTACGACAACGACGTCGTGGCGATCGCGCGGGACCTCAAGCCGTCCGCGCGCGGCGAGTACGAGATCACGGACGTCAACCGCGTCTACCTCGAGGCGGGAACGCTGCAGGTGGAGGTGCTTCCGCGCGGAACCGCGTGGCTCGACACCGGAACGTTCGACTCGCTCCTTGACGCATCGCAGTTCGTCCAGACGGTCGAGCGCCGCCAGGGGATGAAGATCGGCTCGCCCGAGGAGGTTGCGTGGCGGAGGGGCTTCCTCACCGACGACGAGTTGCGCGATCGTGCGGAGCGCCTGGCCAAGTCCGGTTACGGGCACTACCTGCTGCGTCTACTCGAGGAGTAGGGCCTAGCCAGCGACGTCGGCGAGGACCTCGGGCGCGGCCTCGCGCCAGCGCTCGCGCCAGTCGCCGATGGGCGCCACCCCGATCGCGGTGAGTGTGTCGTGGCCCAGCACCGAGTACGCGGGCCGAGGCGCGGGGCGATGCAGATCTGCGGCGCTGCTCGGCGAGACGATGTCTCCGAGCCCGGCGGAGGCGACGATCTCCTTCGCGAATCCGAACCACGACGTCTGACCGGACGAGGTCCCGTGATAGATCCCAGCGGGGGCCTCGGACTCAACGAGCCGGAGGATGAGGTCGGCGAGGTCGCGGGTCCACGTCGGCTGGGTGACCTGATCGTCCACCACCTGGAGGGCGCCGCGCTCGCGCCCGATGCGGGCGATCGTCTTGGGGAAACACGGACCGCCGCGGCCATAGAGCCCTGCGGTTCGAACGATGAGGGCGTCGGCGCCCGAGTCGCGGACCTGCGTCTCGCCCGCCGCCTTGGTGCGGCCGTAGGCCCCCTTCGGGTCGAAGGGGGCGTCCTCGGGATACGGCGTGGTCGCGTCGCCCGCGAAGACGTAGTCCGTGGAGAGGTGCACCATGCGCAGCCCCATCTCCGCGCACGCCCGCGCGATCACTCCCGGCCCTGTCGCGTTGACGGCGAAGGCCGTCGCCTCGTCCTCCTCGGCGGCGTCGACGGCGGTGTAGGCGGCGCAGTTGACCACGACATCGGCGTCGGCAAACCCGCGCGCTACCTGGGCGGGACTCGTGATGTCGAGGTCGTCGCGGTCGGTTACGACCGGCTCGACCCCCCGCGCCCGTAGCGCCGCAATGATGTCCGTCGCGAGCATTCCGTAGCCGCCCGCGATGTGCCACCGCGCCTCGGTCATCTCCATGCGGGTCAGCGTAGCGGCAACGGTAGTCTGGTGTCCGATCGTCGAGCGGAGGCATCGTGGAGTTCCGGCCGTTGGCCATCGAGGGCGCGTGGGAGATCACGCCCCGGCAGTTCGCCGACCCTCGGGGCGTGTTTCTCGAGTCGTACAACGAAGGCCTTTTCGCGGAAGCCATCGGCCACCGGCTCGCGGTGGCCCAGACGAACATCTCGACTTCCGCGGCGGGCGTGGTGCGGGGCCTCCACTTCGCCGACGTGCCACCCGGCCAGGCCAAGTACGTCACCTGCGTCGCGGGAGCGGTGTTCGACGTCGTCGTGGACATTCGCGTGGGGTCTCCGACGTTCGGCGAGTGGGAGGGCGTGATCCTCGACGACGTCGGCCGCAGCGCGGTCTACCTGAGCGAGGGTCTCGGACACGCGTTCATGTCGCTTGAGGACGGGTCGGCCGTCACCTACCTGTGCTCCGTCCCGTACAACCCTGGCCACGAACGCGAGATCAACCCCCTCGATCGGGAGATCGGCATCGAGTGGCCGACGGTCGCGCGCGACGGTAGTCGCGCTCACCGCGCAATTGTCCGACAAGGATGCCGCGGGTCCCACGCTGTCCCAGGCCCGCGAGGCTGGCCTGCTTCCCACCGCGAAGGCGGTCCGGCTCTGGAGGAGTGCCCTGTGAAGGTTCTTGTGACCGGCGGCGCCGGGTTCATCGGCTCCAACTTCGTTCGGCTCACGCTCGACGAACGACCTGATGCCGACGTGACGGTGCTCGACGCCCTGACCTACGCGGGGAGCGCCGCCTCGCTACCCGTCAGCGACCGCGTCCGGCTCGTTCAGGGCAATATCGCGGATGCGGACGTCGTCGACGACTCTGGTGCGCGACGCGGACGTCGTCGTCCACTTCGCGGCGGAATCCCACAACGACAACTCGCTCGACAACCCCTGGCCGTTCGTCCAGACCAACCTGGTGGGGACCTTCACCCTCCTCGAGGCGGTCCGTCGGCACGGGACCCGCTTCCATCACATCTCCACCGACGAGGTCTACGGCGACCTGGAGCTCGATGACCCCACCAAGTTCACCCCGGACACGCCGTACAACCCCTCGAGCCCGTACTCGGCGACGAAGGCGGGCTCCGACCTGCTGGTGCGCGCGTGGGTGCGGTCGTTCGGTGTCGAGGCCACGATCTCGAACTGCTCGAACAACTACGGCCCGCTCCAGCATGTCGAGAAGTTCATCCCCCGTCAGATCACCAACGTCCTCGACGGTGTTCGCCCCAAGCTCTACGGCGCCGGACTCAACGTGCGCGACTGGATCCACGTCGACGACCACAACTCCGCGGTCTGGACCATCATCGACAGTGGCAAGATCGGCGAGACCTACCTCATCGGCGCGGATGGCGAGCTCGACAACAAGACGGTGATCGAGATGATCCTCAACGGGATGGGTCAGCCCGCCGACGCGTACGATCACGTCTCGGATCGCCCCGGCCACGACATGCGCTACGCGATCGACGCGAGCAGACTCCGGACGGAACTTAGCTGGGAGCCCCGCTTCCGTGACTTCGCGGCGGGCCTCGCCGATACCATCGCCTGGTACCGCGAGAACGAGCCGTGGTGGCGCGCGCAGAAGGCGGCCGCCGAGGCGAGGTACGCGAAGCTAGGTCGCTAGGGGCGCGAAGTCGCGTCGCCGAGGACCCGAAGGAGCAGGTCGCGGTATCCCCTCGCGACGGTGGTGACGTCGAACCCTTGCGCCCGCGTGGCGGCCCGTTCCCCGAGTTGACCGCGCCGATTGGGGTTGTCCGCGAGAAGGGCGAGCGCGTCGGCGAGCGCGTCGGAATCCCCCGGGGTAACGAGGATGCCGCTCACGCCTCGCTCGATCGCCGCGCTGAGGCCGGGAAGATCGCTCGCGATCACCGCGCACCCGGAACCCATTGCCTCGAGTAGCGCCACAGGGAGCCCGTCCTGGTCGCCACTCGCGGCTCTGACGGAGGGGAAGACGGCGATGTCGGCGGAGGCGTAGGCGTTCGCAAGGTCCGCGCGCCCGAGCTGGCCGACGAACGAGACCGGCATGGAGGCCGCCGCCACCTCGAGCTCGGCACGCAGGGGCCCATCGCCGACGACGATGAGCCGCCAGGACGCGGTAGGGGGTCGTTCCCGAAGCGCCGCGAGAAGGACGGCGAGCCCCTTCTTCTCCACGAGCCTTCCGACGAAGAGGATCGAGACGGTCTCGTGGTGAGGGTGCGTCGTCCCTGTGGCGATTGATGACGTGGCGATCAACGACAGGTCGAACCCCATGGGCATCACCGAAACGGCGGTGGGGTTGGCCCCGAGGGCCTCCACCATCGCGCGCATCTCTTCGTTCATCACCGTGACCGCGGAGGCGCGCCGGACCACCCCCGCCTTCAGCCGTCGCGCGGCTCCGGAACGAAGGGCGTACAGATCTCCCCCGAGGGTCGTCACCACGGTGGGGATGCCCCGCGTCGCGAGCCTCGCGACGAGCCCCTGCGGAATGATCCAGTGCGCGTGGATCACGTCGGGCGGGTTGAGGCGGACGGCCCGGCGCACGGCCACGTACTCGGCGACGACGAGGGCGGGGATCTGGAGGAGCCGCGAGCGCCGCGCGCGGGCGTTTTCAAGGATCGCCCCGTGGGCGACGTCCTCCCAACGCTTCCAGAAGTAGCGGAAGCGCGTGACGGTGAGTGCGCCGTCGCTCTCGTGCCTCGCGCCGCCAGGAACGGCGGGTACCAGCACCTCGATGTCGAAGGTCCCCGTCATGCCCAGGGCGAGGTCCCGCACGAAGGAAGGGGTCCCGTCGCCGGGTCTTGCCGGATACGTTGAGGCAAGGACGAGCAATCGGGGCTTGCCCATAGGATGAGGTCCAAAGGTGCGGAGGATGGTGCGTGACTTCAGTCTATGACGTGGCCGTCGCGGGTTCCTCTGGCTTTCTTGGCACCGCGATCGCCGCCGGCATGGAGGCGCGGGGCGCCATCGTTGCGCGATACACCGTGGAGAGCCCGATGCTCCGGGACGGTGCCGTCGACGAGGGCGCGGCGCGCGCGCGGACGCTCGTGTGGGCGGCCTCCCGGGTCAACCCGGTGCTCGCGGCGGCGCGGCCCGATCTCGTTCTCGCCGAGGCGGCCGACCTCGTGGATTCCCTTCGGGCGCTCGCCGCGCTACCCCACCCGCCCCGAATCGTGTTCCTTTCGTCGGGAGGCACCGTCTACGGCCCGCCGGACCGAGCGCCGTTCGCGGAGTCCAGCACCACGCACCCCGTCAACGCCTACGGGACGCTCAAGCGAGAGCTTGAGCGCGAGCTCGTCGACAGCGGCCTCGACGTGATCGCGGCGAGGATCTCGAATGCGTACGGACCGGGCCAGGTTCCCGTGCCGGGCCAGGGGGTCATCGCTCATTGGCTGGACGCCGCTTTCCGGCGCGCTCCGATCACGGTGTTCGGGGACCGCGTCTCGACGCGCGACTACGTGTTCATCGACGACATCGTCGACGCCGTCGCTCGGATCCACGACCACGCTCAGGCGCTCCCGCCCGTCCTGAACGTGGGGTCGGGACGGCCTTCGACGCTCGACGACGTGCTCGCCGCCGTGACGGCGGCGGTGGGTGCCGATGTTCTCGACATACGTGAGGCGCCGAGGCGCGGAACCGACACGACCTCCACGTGGCTGGAGGTCTCGCTCGCGCGAGAGGTGCTTGGCTGGGAGGCGAAGGTGGGGCTAGGCGAAGGGGTGGCTCGCGCATGGGCGTGGATGCGGACCCGCTAGCCGCTCGGGACAACGGAGGCCCAGAGGGAATCCTCTCCGCTCTCCCGCGACCCGGCGGCGCTCGCGTGTGGCTCCGCTGGGCGTTCATCGCGATCGCCGCGGGCCTTCTCGCATGGGCGCTCGTTCGCTATCGCGGGGCGATCGCCGACTCATGGTCGTCCATCGGCGCGCTTGCCTTCCTCGCCTCGGGGGCGGCTGCGCTCGTGGCACTCGGCGCCAACGCGCTTTCGTGGCGTGCGGTGATGCGTGCGCTGGGCCTACGCTCGACCCGTCGCGAGGCGGCCCGGGTGTTCTTCATCTCCCAGGTGGGCAAGTACGTTCCAGGTTCCGTGTGGCCCGTCGTGGCTCAGACGGAGTTCGCGCGCGACCACGGCGTGGATCGCGTCCGCGCACTGATTGGCTCGCTCGGCGCGATGATCGTGGGAGTGGTGACCGCTGGCGTGATCGGTGCCGTCGGAACGACGGTCTTCGTTCCGGGTGCGTTCGCCGCGTACTGGTGGGTACTCCCGATCGCGGCCGGGCTCGCGGTGGTGCTCGTGCCCTCGGTGCTGCGCCGGATCGTCGCGCGGGCGATGGCGATGCGCGGGGGCCACGGCGAGGCCCCGAAGATCGCGGCGCGCGACCTCATGGTCGCGATCCTGTGGTCGGCGACGATGTGGGCGCTACTCGGCGTTCACGCCTGGATTCTTCTACGGCACATCGCTCCTGGGCCGTCGATCTCGTGGCCGCTCGCAACCGGGGTGATGGCGCTCGCGTGGCTGGTTGGCTTCGTCGTCGTCTTCGCGCCCGCCGGCGCGGGTGCACGGGAGGCGGCCTTCGTCGTCCTCCTTGGGGCCGTGGCGACGGCGCCTCAGGCCCTCGGATTGGCTCTCGCGAGCCGGGTCCTCATGACGCTCGCCGACGCGGTGGCTTTGGTGATCGGGTTGGCGCTCCACCGTTCGAAGGGGCGGCGACGACAGAACGGGCAGGGGCGACGGAAGGGGCGCGGTCGAGTGGTCCGTACCTGAGCTCCCTCAGGCGCTCGAGTTGATCCTCCTGGAGGATGCGGTTGGTGCGCTGGAGGTCGGACAGGACGCCGAGCGCGAGCGAGAGCAGGGCGGCTACGAGCATCGCGACCCCGAAGATCAGCGACTGAAGGTGGTTGCCTTCGTCCCCGAGCCAACGAAGGATGGCGAACCGCACGAACGGCGCGAGTCCGGCAATCGCGAAGAGCCCCGTGAGCCACGCGAAGATCGTCCATGGCCGGTACATGATGTAGGACCGGATGATGGCCTGGCCGGACTTGGCCATGTGTTCGAACACGTTGGAGAAGAGGCGCGACTCCCGAGTCTTGGGGTTGGTGGTGATCTCCACGGAGGCGATCGCGAGGCGTTTGTTGCCCGCCTGAATGATCGTCTCCATGCAGTAGCTGAATGTCGTCACGATGTTGAGCCGGTATAGGGAACGACGCGAATAGGCGCGGAAGCCGGACGCCGCGTCGGGGAGCGTCGTCCCGGCGGCCCGATTGACGGCCCACGAGCCGAGGCGCTGCATCATGCGCTTGAAGGGCGAGAAGTGCTTGATGGTGCTGGTCTGGCGATCACCGATGACGATCTCGGCCTCGCCGCGAAGGATGGGCTGAACGAGGTCCCCAATCCGTTCCTGGGGGTACTGGTTGTCGCCGTCGGTATTCACGACGACATCCGCGCCAAGGCCAAGGGCGTACTCGACCCCGTCGCGAAAAGAACGGGCGAGCCCCATGTTCCTGGCGTGGCGCACGATGTGCGTGACCCCGCGGCCCCGAGCCACCTCAACGGTGGCGTCCGTCGAGCCGTCGTCAATGACGACGACCTCGATGGTGTCGATGCCGGGGACCTCGGTCGGCATGGAGTCGAGGACCAGCGCAAGCGTGGCTTCCTCGTTGAGGCACGGCACCTGAATGACGAGCTTCACCGGCGTCCTTAGGTCGTGGTGTGTTGTGCCAGCCTATCGGGCGCGGGCGCGCAAGAAAGTCGGGCCTGGACCTCGCTTCGCCGGGGTCCACTCCCTAGACTCGACTTTGGAACCGCAATCGAGAGGACGTCCCGTGAAGTTCACTATTCACAAGAGCGCGAAGAACGGCCAGTTCTGGTTCCGTGTCGTCGCGTCGAATGGCCAGATCTTGGCGACCAGCGAGATGTACACGGCAAGGGCGTCTGCCGTGAATGCGATCGAGTCGATCCAGAAGTCGGCGGGCTCGGCCCCCATCGTCGACGAGACCACCGCGAAGTAGCCGTGGACCGCGCGGGGTGGGTCGACCGCCCCGCGCGTCCGCGCCTAGCGCGACAATGGGGCGATGACCTTGTTCTCTAGTCGGCATATCGGTCCGCGAGCCCGCGATGCCCGCGCGATGCTCGACGTCCTTGGCCGCGACAGCGTGGGGGACCTGGTCGAGGCGGCCATCCCGGCGGCGATCTTCGAGGACGTCCCGCTTGACCTGCCCCCGGCACTGACCGAGCACGAGGTGCTCGAACGCCTGAGCCGTTTCGCGGCGCGCAACAAGGCGCAGATTCAGATGATCGGCCAGGGGTACTCCGACACCATCACCCCGCGAGTGCTGCGCCTCAACCTCTGGGAGAGTCCGGCCTGGTACACGGCGTACACGCCGTACCAGGCGGAGATTTCTCAGGGGCGGCTCGAAGCCCTCTTGGTCTTCCAGACCATGGTCTCGGACCTCACCGCGCTTCCTACGGCGGGCGCTTCACTTCTGGACGAGGCGACCGCGGTCGCCGAGGCGGTCCTGCTGATGCGCCGCGCGGTCTCGGGGAAGAAGGGCGGCGCTATCGTTCTCGACGACGAGTGCCTACCCCAGACGATCGCCGTTGTCGCCGCGCAGGCGGAGGCGTTGGGTATTCCGCTCAGGGTCGAGAACCTCGGCCCCACCTGGGTCGCACCCAAGGACCTCGTCGGCGTCGTGTTTCAGCAGCCCGGCGTCTCCGGCGTCCTCCGCGAGGTCAACCACGTCGTCGAGTCCGCGCATCGCGTGGGCGCCCTCGTCACGATCGCGGCGGACATCCTCGCGCTCTGCATCATCACGCCTCCTGGGGAGGAGGGAGCCGACGTCGCCGTCGGCTCGACGCAACGGTTCGGGATTCCCCTCTTCTTCGGTGGCCCGCACGCGGCCTATATTTCGGTGCGCGAGGGGCTCGAGCGGCAACTCCCTGGTCGGCTCGTGGGGGTCTCGGTCGACGCCGATGGACGACCGGCCTACCGGCTTGCGCTCCAGACGCGAGAGCAGCACATTCGCCGGGAGAAGGCGACGTCGAACATCTGTACGGCGCAAGCGCTCCTCGCCATCGCCGCGGGCATGTACGCGGTGCATCACGGCCCCGAAGGGCTGCGAGCGATAGCCGCTCGGGTGCACGCGAGCGCTGTCGCGCTCGCGGATGCGCTCCGTGACGCGGGTGTCACCGTCGAACACGAGGCCTTCTTCGACACGATTATGGCGCTCGTGCCCGGCGGCGCCGAGTCCGTCGTCGCCCGCGCCTCTGCCGCGGGAATCAACCTCAGGCGCGTGGGAGACGATCGGGTGGCGATCGCGTGCGATGAGATCACGACGCCCGAGATCATCAGTCGGGTCGTCGGAGCCTTCGTGGCCCGCGAGCCGCGACCGATCGCGGCGAGTCCGAGCGTCGCGATTCCGCGCCAACTTCGTCGCAGGTCGGAATATCTGTTCCACTCCACCTTCCACCGATATCGCTCCGAGACGGAGTTGATGCGGTACCTGCGCCAGCTGAGCGACAAGGACCTCGCTCTCGACCGAACGATGATCCCCCTCGGCTCGTGCACGATGAAGCTCAACGCCGCAGTCGAGATGGCGCCCCTCACGTGGCCCGGATTCGCGACGATTCACCCGTTCGCTCCGAGCGACCAGACCGCAGGGTACCGCGACATGATCAGCGAACTCGAGCGTTGGCTCGCGTCGATCACGGGGTACGCGGCCGTGTCCGTTCAGCCGAATGCGGGTTCTCGCGGCGAGTATGCAGGATTGCTCGCTATCCGCTCGTACCACCGCGCGAAGGGTCAGGCCGATCGCGACGTCTGCCTCATCCCGACGTCGGCCCACGGGACCAATGCCGCCTCGGCCACGCTTGCTGGGATGCGCGTCGTCCCCGTGGAAACCACGGCGCAGGGCAACATTGACGTCAAGGACCTGAAGGCGAAACTGAAGGAGCACAAGGCAACCGTCGCGTGCATCATGATCACCTATCCCTCCACCTTTGGCGTCTACGAAGAGGGCGTGCCCGAGGTGTGTGCGCTCGTGCACAAGGCGGGCGGCCAGGTCTACATCGACGGCGCGAACCTCAACGCGCTCGTCGGGCTCGCCGCTCCCGGCCACTTCGGCGGGGACGTCTCCCATCTCAATCTCCACAAGACGTTCGCCATCCCGCACGGAGGAGGAGGCCCCGGCGTCGGCCCCGTCGCCGTGGCAGAGCACCTCGTGCC
The DNA here is from genome assembly GCA_963830335.1 of uncultured Actinomycetota bacterium. GTDB lineage: Bacteria > Actinomycetota > Actinomycetes > Actinomycetales > Demequinaceae > JAFGBM01. The sequence continues at coordinate 226,935 of CAWHLX010000002.1, read as the reverse complement.
GTACCTGCCCGGACTGCGCCAGACCATCAAGCGTCCCGAGGAACTTGCGCGCGCCGGCGCGCCCGTGAGCGCGGCACCGTACGGATCGGCCGGGATTCTTCCCGTGTCCTGGGCCTACATCACCCTCATGGGCTCGGACGGCCTCAAGCGCGCGACGGAGATGGCCGTGCTGGCCGCCAACTACGTTGCCGCGCGACTGGACGAGCACTTCCCCGTCCTCTACAAGGGTCCGGGCGGGCTGGTTGCCCACGAGTGCATTCTCGACGTCCGGCCGTTGACCGCCAGAACGGGCGTGACGGCGGAGGACATCGCCAAGCGCCTCATCGACTTCGGGTTCCATGCCCCCACGATGTCGTTCCCCGTTCCCGGAACCCTTATGGTGGAGCCCACGGAGAGCGAGAGCCGAGAGGAGTTGGATCGGTTCATCGAGGCCATGATCGTGATCCGGGGCGAGATCGCGGATATCGAGGACGGCCGCATCGCCCTGGAGGCGTCGCCGGTGCGCAACGCCCCGCACACGGCATCGATGGTCGCCACGGACGCGTGGGACCAGGCCTACTCGCGCGACCAGGCGGCCTTCCCCGTCGTCTCACTTCGTGCGTCCAAGTACTGGCCCCCCGTGCGCCGCATCGACAACGCGTGGGGAGACAGGAACTTGGTGACCGTCCTTCCCCTCCTGGATTACGCGGACACGTTCGGCGAGTCGCGGCCCGACCGGGACGTTCAGGCGGAGGGCGCGGCTGCGGGCGAGGATCCCTACCGGGAGATTCCCACCGACAGGGCCGGGGAGTGAACGCCGTCGACGTCGAGGCGCTTCACGCGTCCCCGCTCGCGACGCGGCACGCTGCCCTCGGTGCCACGATGACCGATTTCGCCGGGTGGTCGATGCCCGTCCGCTACTCCTCGGACATCGGCGAACATCGCGCCGTGCGCGCGGCGGCCGGCCTGTTCGACGTGAGCCACATGGGCGAGATCTGGTTTCGGGGGCGGGGTGCGGGCGCGGCCCTGGACGCCGCGCTCGTGAGTTGGATCAGCCGAGTCTCCGTTGGCCGCGCCAAGTACACGATGATCTGTGCCCCGGACGGAGGCGTCATTGATGACCTCATCGTCTATCGCACCGAAGAGGAGACCTTCCTGGTGGTCGCGAACGCGGGCAATGCGGCCGTCGTGGCCGCCGAGCTCTCGGCCCGGTGCGCGGGAGACGCGTGCGAGGTAGAGGACCGATCCGACGCGACCTCGCTGATCGCGGTTCAGGGCCCCGCGTCGCGGGGCATCGTCGACGCGATGACGGGCGGGCTTCCGGGCGCGCTCAAGTACTACGCGGCGACGCAGGCGACGGTTGCGGGATCCGTACCGGCGCTCGTGGGGCGAACGGGCTACACGGGTGAGGACGGCTACGAGTTCTTCGTTTCGACGGACGACGCGGGACGCGTCTGGGATGCCGCTCTCGCGACCGGGGCGGGCGACGGCCTCGTTCCGTGCGGGCTGGCCGCGCGCGACACGCTGCGCCTCGAGGCGGGGATGCCGCTCTACGGCCATGAGCTTGGCCTCGGGTACACGCCCTTCGCCGCCGGGCTCGGACGGGTCGTTCAGTTCGGAACGCCGGATGACCCTCGTGGCGACTTCGTGGGGCGCGACGCGTTGGAACTGGCCGCGCGGAACGCCGCCCTGTGGGATGCGGAGCCACGCCTCGCCCCCCAAGAGGCGCGGGTGCTCGTCGGGCTCTCGGGGGAGGGAAAGCGGGCCGCCAGGGCGGGCTACCGGGTGCTCGACGGGTTTGGCGCGGAGGCGGGCGAAGTGACCTCCGGCGCCCCGTCACCGACGCTGGACCGGCCCATCGCGATGGCCTATGTTCATCCGCGATTCTCTGCCGTCGACACGCGCGTCGTCGCGGATGTTCGCGGCAGGGGTGAGCAGATGCGCGTGACCGCGCTACCGTTCTATCAGCGGCCCGTTGCGGCAACGCGCGGTGCCTAGGAACTTCGCAGAGAGGTGACCGACATGCCCGACATCCCCGACGAGCTCATGTACTCGGACCAACACGAGTGGGTCGCCGGAGACATCTCGCCCGGTGCCGAGGTTGCCGTGGGAATCACCGAGTATGCCGCCGCGGCGCTGGGCGATATCGTGTACGTCGAGGGTCCCGAGGTCGGGGATGAGGTGGTGGCGGGCGAGGTGTGCGGCGAGCTCGAATCGACCAAGGCGGTGTCCGAGTTCTTCGCGCCCGTCTCCGGCGTGGTGACCGCAGTGAACGACGCCGTGATCCAAGCGCCGGAGACCCTCAACACCGAGGCCTACGGCAACGGCTGGATCTTCAAGATCAAGGTCAAGACGCCCAACAAGGCGCTTCTGAACTCCGAGCAATACGCCGCGATCACCGAGTGACGCGCTCCGGCGCGCGATCGGGACCGAGGTGACCGCCGTGACAAGCCGCCTCGTGGTCGCGGCCGCCATCGTCGACGACCTTGACCTGCCCCGTGCCCTTCTCGCCGCGCGCCGATCCTCCCCCCCTGAGATGGCGGGACTGTGGGAGTTTCCCGGGGGAAAGGTGGAGCGGGGGGAGACCCCCGAGAATGCCCTTCGCCGGGAACTGCGCGAGGAGCTCGGCGTCGACGTGGAACTCGGGGCTGAGCTCCCGGGGCCGGACGACGGCGGGAACGGCGAGCACGGAGCGGCGGTGGGCATGGCCTGGCCCCTGGGGGCCATCGCCGCTTCGGGTCATCCGCTCGTCATGCGGCTCTGGCTCACCCGGGTTACTTCGGGGGTACCGCGCCCGCTCGAGGACCACGACGAGGTCCGGTGGCTCGGCCCGGGCCAGTGGCGCGACGTCCCGTGGATTCCCGCGGACCTCGGCATCGTCGACGCCCTCCTTGCCGAGGTCGTCAGGAGGCATCGCGCCACCTGGTGCTGAGGCGCCGTGCCTTCGGGCGACGCTGTGCCTTCCGAAGACTCTATGGCCGACCGAACCTCGATCGCGCGGGGCAGGTGTCGAGGTGAACGTCCACGAGGCCGCACGCCTGCATGAGGGCGTACATCGTGACGGGTCCGACGAAGACGAAGCCGCGCGCCTTGAGTGCCTTCGCCAGGGCTTTCGACTCGTCCGTTGCGGTCGGGATGTCCGCCCACGAGCGGATCGGCCCCGGGCGCGCCTTCGCGGGCGCGTGCGCCCACACCAGATCCGCGAGCGTCTCGCCGGAGTCCCAGAGCGCCACGAGCGCCCTGGCGTTAGTGATGGTCGAGTCGATCTTGACGCGATTGCGGATGATGCCGGCGTCGTCCATGAGCCGGGCGACGTCGTCGTCCCCAAACGCGGCGATGGCACGCGGGTCCCAGCCAGCAAAGGCCGCCCGGAAGTTCTCCCGCTTGCGAAGCACCGTGGCCCAACTGAGCCCCGACTGGAAGCCCTCGAGCGCGATGCGCTCGAGCAGGCCCACGTCGTCCCTGACGGCGCGTCCCCATTCCTCGTCGTGATACCGCTCCATGGCCACGTCTCCGGTGCCAAAGCACCGTTCGCCCGCCGTCCGCCCCTCGCTCATGGGCCCAGTCTGGGCCGTGCCTCTGACGGTGTCGAGCCGGTCGTGGAAGACCCGGGAAGGAAGGGGATGGGTGACGACCTTGGGGCACAGGTTGGCTCCCCCGTCCGGGGAGGCTAGCCTTGGCAACCGAGATGACCATCCGCGACCTGCTCCTGGCGCCAGCGCCGACCTTGTCCTTTGAGCTCTTCCCTCCGCGCGATGACGCGGCGCGCGAAGCGCTCTGGGAGACGATCACGCGCCTTGCTACGGCCCGGCCCGACTTCGCCTCGATCACCTACGGCGCGAGCGGCACCACGCGGACGTCGAGCAGGGAGGTGGTGCGCCGCCTCGCCGACGCGCACACCATTCGGCCGCTCGCGCACCTCACCTGCGTCGACCAATCGCGGGACGAGATCACCGCGGTCATCGAGGAGTTTCTTGCCGAGGGCGTGCGCGACTTCCTCGCGCTACGGGGGGATCCGCCCGCGGGGCAGCCGGACTGGCGTCCCCACCCCAATGGCCTCCTTTACGCGTATCAGCTCGTCGCCCACATCCGCGAGGTGGCAGCGGTGCGGGGGATTGCCGAGGGCGAGTTCTCCGTCGGCGTCGCGGCGTTCCCTGCGGCGCACGCCGAGGAGCGGTGGCGCCAGCAGGGTCTCGACGTGCTCCTCGCCAAGCAGGACGCTGGCGCGGATTTCGCGGTCACCCAGGTCTTCTACGAGGCCCCGCAGTGGGAGGCGCTCGCCGCCGACGCCCTCGCCGCCGGGATCACGCTCCCGATCGTTCCCGGAATCATCCCGCTGCTCAGCACCGGGCGCGCGACGCGCCTGGAGCAACTGACAGGGGTGAGCGTGCCGGAGTCGGTTCTCCGCGCGCTGGCGGCCGCGGACGATGCCGGAGCGGCACGGCTCGCGGGGATCACGCACGCGGCGGGGCTCGCGCGGGATCTAGTATCCGCCGGCGCGCCGGGCATTCACGTCTACACGTTCAACCGGCACGAAGCCGCGCTCGATCTCGTCGGCGCGGCGGGGCTGTCGCGGTAGCGGGGCTCGCGCGGTAGCTGAGCCCGGGAGTTAGCGGGGCCCAGAAGGTTGCGGTGTCTAGGCCTTCCTGAGCACCACGGGCGTCACGGCCTCGATCGTGCGGCTCACGGTGCAGGTCTTGTCGTGGGAGGCCTTGAGGGCCGCGTCGATTCTGTCGCGCGCCTTGTCCCCATCCTCACCGCGGGGGAACTCCAGGTGGAAGGTGACGGTCATGTCGCGAAGGATGTTGCCGTCGTCCCCCCTCTCCTGGGTCGCCTCGGAGACGACGTCGAAGCGCAGGGGTTCGGCTCGCCGGGAGGTCATGTAGTCCACGTCGATCCCCGAGCAGCCCGCGACCGCCACCAGCAGGAGCTCGACGGCGGAGAAGCCGTCCTGCGTTTCGGGCCCGAACCGGAGCGTCCCACCCCTGGCGTTCGTCGCGATGTAGACGCCCTTGGACTCGCGGGTCAGGGTCACCCGGCGCTTCGATGAATCGGTCATGGGGCGATCCTTTCACGGCGTGTCCGATCGCCATAGCGCGGGGCGGATGGCACGCGCGGTGGCCCGCACCCCCTGCACGTTCGTCGATCGAAACCGCTGGCGGTAGACTCCTAGAAACCTCATTGGCGAGACATTGCCACCGCCGCGCACAGGCGAGCCCGCCGCGCACCCACGAACGTTGGAAGACACATGAGCCCTCAGACGAGCAACTCCGCGCCCGCCTTCCCTGGCGGCACCATCCTCGGCTATCCGCGCATCGGACGGAACCGCGAACTCAAGAAGGCGCTCGAGTCCTTCTGGAAGGGCGTCACCGCCGCGGCGGACCTCGAGGCCGCGGCGCGCGAGCTGCGGCTCGCGAACCTGGAGCGCATGGCGGAACTCGGCCTCGGCCGCGGCGACTCTTCCATCCCCTCGAACTTCTCGTTCTACGACCACATACTCGACGCGGCGGTGACGGTGGGCGCGATTCCCTCCCGGTTCGCGGACCTGCGGGCGGCGGACGGCACCGTCGACCTCGCCGGCTACAGCACGATCGCGCGCGGCGCAGGCGAGAACCTCCCGCTCGAGATGACCAAGTGGTTCGACTCCAACTACCACTACCTCGTCCCAGAGATTGGGCCGGAGACGGAGTTCGCGCTGTCGTCGAGTCGCTGGGTGGACGAGTTCGTCGAGGCCAAGAAGGCCGGCTTCCTGACGCGCCCCGTCATCACAGGCCCGGTGACATTCCTCCTGCTCGCCAAGCCGAGCGACGAGGCGCCGGGCAAGTTCGAGCCGCTCTCGCGGCTGCTTGACCTGCTTCCCGTGTACGCGCAAATGCTTGCCGCGTTCGCCGAGGCGGGGGCCGAGTGGATCCAGATCGACGAGCCCGCGCTCGTCGCGGACCTCGACGTCTCCCGTGAGGAGGTTCTCGCGGCGGCCAAGACCGCGTACGAGGCCCTCGGCGGCGTGACGGACCGCCCCTCGGTGTTCGTCGCGGCGCCGTACGCCTCGCTCGATGAGGCCCTCCCCGTCCTCGCCGCGACGGGCGTCGAGGCCATTTCGCTCGATCTCATCCGGGGTACCGTTCCCTCGGGCGTGAGCCTCGCGGGCAAGACCGTAGTCGCGGGGGTGGTCGACGGGCACAACATCTGGCGCACGGACCTCGACGCCGCGCTCGCGAAGGCCGCGGCGTGCGAGGCCCTGGGCGGCACCGTTGCCGTGGCCACCTCCACGTCTCTGCTCCACGTACCGCACACGACCGAGGGCGAGGAGCACCTGGGCGAGATTCTTCCGTGGCTCGCGTTCGCGGACCAGAAAATCTCCGAGATCGCGACGCTCGCCAAGGCGCGCGCCGACGGCGAGGCCGCCGTGGCAGACGCCCTGGCCGCGGCCCGGGCCGCGCTGGCCTCGCGCGCCGCAAACGCCGGCACCCGCGTCGCCGCAGTCCGCGAAGCCCTCGCTGCGGTGAAGCCCGAAGACTACGACCGCGCGAGCGACTATCGCACGCGCGACGACGCCCAGGCCGAGCGCTTCCACCTTCCCGCCCTCGCCACCACGACGATCGGCTCCTTCCCTCAGACGCCCGAGATCCGGCGGGCTCGCGCCGCGCTGGGCAGGGGCGAGATCACGCAGGCCGCCTACGAGAAGGCGATGAAGGCCGAGATCGCCTCGGTCGTTGCCCTTCAGGAGGGCCTTGGCCTGGACGTCCTGGTCCACGGCGAGGCCGAGCGTAACGACATGGTTCAGTACTTCGCGGAGCTCCTGAACGGATTCGCCGTTACAAAGAACGGCTGGGTCCAGTCCTACGGTTCGCGCTGCACCCGCCCGTCGATTCTCTGGGGTGACGTCTCCCGGCCGGAGCCGATGACGGTGAGGTGGGCGAAGTACGCGCAGTCCCTGAGCGAGAAGCCCGTCAAGGGCATGCTCACCGGCCCGGTAACGATCCTCGCGTGGTCCTTCGTCCGCGACGATCAGCCGCTCGGCGACACCGCCCGCCAGGTTGGCCTCGCCCTTCGCCAGGAGATTGCGGACCTTGAGGCCGCCGGGATCGGCATCATCCAGGTGGACGAGCCCGCGCTCCGCGAACTGCTACCCCTCAAGAAGCGCGATCAGGCGGCGTACCTGGACTGGTCCGTCGGGTCGTTCCGGCTCGCGACCTCCGGCGCGGCGGACGCGACCCAGATTCACACCCACCTCTGCTATTCGGAGTTCGGCGAGATCATCGACGCGATCGATGGCCTCGGCGCGGACGTCACCTCGATTGAGGCCGCGCGGTCCCGCATGGAGGTTCTCCCCGCGATCAAGGCCCACGGCTTCGAGCGAGGCATCGGGCCCGGCGTCTGGGACATCCACTCGCCTCGCGTGCCTTCCACGCAGGAGATCGCCGAACTCCTGATCGAGGCGCTCTCCTCGATCCCCGGGAAGCAGCTGTGGGTCAACCCCGACTGCGGGCTCAAGACCCGCGGCTACGAGGAGACTACGGCGTCGCTTAAGCACATGATGGCGGCGACCAAGGTGGCGCGCGGCTAGAGTCGCAATTGCCAGAAGCCCACGTCGATCCAGCGATCGAACTTGCGCCCGATTTCGCTGAACGTGCCCACGAGCGTGAAGCCGAGGGACTCGTGGAGCCCCACACTCGCCGCGTTGGGTAGCGCGATCATTCCGACGAGAAGGTGGGTGCCGTCGGCACGGAGTCGCGCGATGAGCTCCCCGTAGAGGGCCGAGCCGATTCCCTGTCGAGCCGCGTCGGGCGCGAGGTACACGGTCACTTCGGCGGAGTATCGGTACGCCGCCCTTTCCCGGAATTGGCCCGCGTAGGCGTATCCGCGCACGTCGCCCGACTCGTCCCAGACGAGCCACGGGTATCCGGCCCCCTGGGTCTTCGCGATCCGCGCGCGCATGTCGTCGTCGCCGAGAAGGTCTACCTCAAAGGTGGCGATGGAGTGCTCGATGTAGTGGTTGTAGATCGCGGCGACCGCCGCCGCATCCGCAGGGGCCGCGTCTCTGATCATCTCCCCATTCTGCCCGAGCGTCGCGGATCCGGAATTCCGCCTTGTCAGCGCGGCGCCGCCGACTGATACTGGGCCGCATGGCACGCACAGCAACGGCCCTCGCAGCCGTAACCCTCGCATTGATTCTCGCCGGTTGTTCTTCGCCGGCAACCACCACCGGCGCCGCTCAGGCCGGCTCGACCCCCGCGGTCACCTCCACCACCCCCGCCAGCGGCGCGAAGGGCGGTTCCGTCGATTGCACCGCCCTCAGTGGCGACGCGGGCGCAACCTACATTGTCGGGATCCAGCTGCTCGCCCAGCTCACCACCCAGGACTCCGTCGACAGCCTCAAGGCCGGCGTCTTGAATTACGACCCCGACGCCATGGGCGCGATCCTCGTCAAGCTCAAGTCGCTCGCCGGGCACTCGATCCTCGGTGACCCCGGGCCAGACGTGGACTTCTACATCCAGGCGAACGACATGGCTCGCGAGATCCTCGCCGTCAGCGGTCCCGTCCCCCAGGACAAGTTCGACGCCCTCAAGGCGCTCGAGGGAGACCCCGGATCGTTTCTTGGCCACCAACTGTCCATCAACGCCGCATACGACGACGCGTGTGGCTAGGTAGCCCAGGGAGTCAGGGCGCGGCGGCCACCGGGGTCGCCGCGCCGACCTCTTCGTAACGCCGGGTCGACTTCAGGTAGGGCCACGCGAGCAGCGCGACGACCGCCGAGGCCGTTGCGGCGATTGTCGTGACCATGAAGCCAGCGCTCGCCCCGTGGTGCTGGACGAGATAGCCAGCGAGCCAGGCGCCCGAAGCGATTCCCATGTCGATGCCGGTTCGCGTCCAGGTCATGCCCTCGGTGAGCCGGTTGCGCGGGACCAGGGCCTGCACCATCCCGTCGCCCACGGCCATGGTCGGCGCGACCACGAGGCCCGTGAAGAACATGAGAAGGGCGAGCACCAGCAGAGTCGGGGCGAACCCGAAGGTGGCGGCGCCGATGCCCGTCAAGACGACGCCCCAGACGAGTCTCGAGGCGAGCGAGTGGCGCCACACCCTCGCGCCGTACGCCAACCCCCCGATGAGCGAGCCGAGTGCGAAGAGCGCGAGCACGGGGCCGGACAGGGACTTCCGCCCGAACTCGTCCGCGAACGCGACCGTGGATACGTCCACGGAGGCGAAGAGGGCGCCCTGCGCCGCGAAGATCAGGGTGGTGATGAGGACCGCGGGAACGGAGATGAGCATGTGCGTCCCGAGGCGCGGGCGGCGGCGCCTGCGCTCGCTCGGAACGGGGGGAGTGTGACCCACCGTTGTCGGCTCCGTATCGCGAAGCGTGAGAAACGCATATCCGCCCACCGCGAGGGCGGCGGTTGAGACGCCGAGTCCGGCCCAACTCGCCACCTGGGTCGCGAGGATGGTCGTGATCGCCGGGCCGGCGACAAAGAGGATCTCATCCAGCGACGACTCCAGGGAGAATGCCGTGTTGAGGGCGTCATTGTCACGAACGAGGTGAACCCAGCGCGAGCGCGTGTATGTAGAGATACTGCCGCTCGCGGCGAACCAGGGCGCACACGCGAGAAGCGCCCACTCCGGCTGATGCGTGAGCGCCGCGGTGATCATGGCGACGCGGCCCACGATCGCGATCCCGAAGCCCCAGCGGAGCGTTGCCGCCTGTCCGAACTTGTCGACGAGGCGTCCGACGAAGGGGGCGAGCAGGGCCCAGGAGATCGCGACGACGGCGACAACCTGGCCCGCGACGGCGTACGAGCCGTACTCGATCTGCACCATCAGGAGGATGCCGAGCTCGGTCATCGCCATCTGGGCGCGGGCGAGAAGGCCCCACGACGTGAAGGCCTTGGCGCCCGGGAGGGCAAGGATCGAGCGATAGGGAGAGAACACGGGACCTCGGACTCGGAGGCGACGCGCGCAACTGCACGTCCATCACACCACCCGCGCGACGTGATCGGCGCATCGCCTCAGGCGATACGCCCATGGTGCCACACCGGATCTACGTCGAGTAGCGGGCGATGGTCCTGGGAGAAGGTGATCGACGCCCCGCGGGAGGCGGATGGGGGGGGGGAGCCTCACCGCGGGGCGTCGATCTCGCCGCGCGAGAGGGGGTCTGCGCGCGACGGTCGTGGCTTGCGCCACGGACTGAACGGGGCCCTCCCCTGCCCCACAATCGAGGGGCGCGTACCGAGCGCGCCCAATCTTCGGTCAAATCAGTGTAGGCGATGCCGCGCCCAGGTCAACGCGGGAATTCAGGTTTTACTCGACGTGCGGGCCTGCTCCCCGTCGAGAGGGTCGCGCCGCCGTCGGACGAAGGCCACTAGGCCGATGCCGAGGGTGAGCGCGACCAGGGCGGCCGTGAGCTCGTACGGAAGGCCCATGGCCCCCGTCGCGGCGAGCTCAAGGTCGGTGAGCGTGACCCCGATCGGGGCGTCGTCGTCTTCGCTGAAGACTCCCGCGACAAGGTCCTGTGGATCCGTCCATCGGACCTCGGCGACGTTCAGGATCGTGCCGGGCGCCGTGGAAGGCTTCACCGTCGCGACGATCGTGATGTCGGGCGTGGTCCGGCCGCGCTCGAGGGTCCCGTCGAGGATGCACGTGACCGTTCCGCCGTATCCGTCGAGGTCCTCTCCCGTCAGGACACACGGGTCGACCCAGTCGGGAACCGTCGGGTCCGCAGACAGGTCGATCGTGATCGAGTCGACGCGCAGCGCCGTCGGGATCGGGTCGACGAGCGTGACGTCATCGGTCGCCCCGTAGGAGAGGCTCTCGACGTTGATCGTGTACGTTGCCTGCGAGCCGCGCTGCACCGTGGCGGAGTCGGCCGACTTGTTCACGGTCAGAACGGGCGCCGTCGTGGAGTCGTCGGTGTTGTTGGACGAATCAGGATCGGGCGTGTCGGAGTCGATCGTTGCCGTATTGAGCACGGCAGCCGTCACCGTCGAGTCGGCCTGGACGTCGAACTCGAACCACGAGGAGCCGCCCAGCGGGAGCGTGCCCCCGTTGGAGTCAAGCGTGCACGTTAGGGTGCTCAGACCCGTGCTCGCACAGGTCCACGTGTCTCCGGCCGCGGAGGTGAGGTTCGCGATCGTGTCGTCGAAGGTGAGGCCGCCGGGCAGCGTGTCGTTGACGACGACGTTGAGGGCGTCCGATGGTCCGGCGTTCGCGACCTCAATCCGGAACCGACCGGTCCCGTCGGCGGGGATGTCCACCGAAACCGTGGTCTTCGTCAGCGACAGATCGGCGCTGGTGTTCACGCCGTCCGTCGTGCCGCCGGTGTTGTTGATCGGGGTCCGGATCCGGGGTGGGGTAGGTCCGACCGTCGCGGTGTTGTCGACGTTGGCCATCTCGGTGGTCACGTATGAATGTCGCTGAGCACCGTGAGCGTCGTGGTCCAGTCGCCGACGCCCAGGGTCGACGCCCGACCACGTGCACACCAGGACGCCGCCAGAGGTCACGGGGTCGCAACTCCAGCCCGTGCCGCACGTGGAGACCGTTGACCAATCCATGGTGGTGGCAGGGTGTCGGTCACGACGAAGGGCGGATTCGCCACGGAGGGCCCGAGGCTTTCTCGCACCGGAGGTGCCACGTGATCGTCTCGCCCGCGGTGAACGGTGCGCCCACGGAGATCTTGAACAACTCCAGATCCGCGACGATCACTCGTCGAGGCGGGGTCACTGTCGGTGTTGTTTGTGTGGTCGGGATCAAAGGTCCTCGCGGAAACGGTAGCGTGGTTGGTGAAGGTCGTCGTCGTCGACCACGTCGGCGGGGATGGTGACATTCACGGTGATGATCGGGCAGGGCGTCGTTGGCGGCCAGCGGACCGTCGTGAGTGAAGGTCACCGTGCCGGGCAGCCCGGACAGGTCGTCCGTCCATCCGGTGCTGTCGCCGTGAAGCCGATGTAGGTGGCGGCGGCGGGCAGCGTGTCAACGACGACGATCGGGCCCTCGGCGGGATCCGAGAACTCCCCGTTCGTCACGGTGAGCGTCCACGAGAACGCCGAGCCGGCCGTCGGGTCGAGCGCGGGGTTGTGCGCCTTGTCGATGGCCAGATCCGCTGAGTGAATCTGCACGTCGGCGGTGGTGCTGGCCACGTAGCCGGGAGGGTCGTTGAGGGCATTGAGGGCGTTCTCTGTCGCGCTGCCCTCGTCCTGGAACCGGGTCAGGGTGGAATTCGTGTGGTCATACCCGCTACCGGTGTTCGTGGTGTCCCAGGTGGCGCCAGCGTTCGGGGTTGCGGTGTAGACGATCGTGACGTACCCGTCGACTCCGAGGTCGGGTAGCACGCCCCAGTTGAGGTTCTGGCCGCTGACCGTGGGCTCGCTCGCCACCCCGGCGGCGCCGTTGAGGCTGACCGTGGCCGAGCCGGCGTCGTAGTCCCAGTTGGGCGGCAGGAGGTCGTTGAGAACCACGGCGGTGGCGGGGGCGTCACCGTCGTTCGTCACGACAATCGTGAACTCGTCCGACTCGCCGATGTACGCGATGGATTCCGTCGGGGTCTTGGTGATGACGGGGTGGGGGAACACCGGCGTGACCACCGCGTCGGCCCAAGGGGCGGGGTCCGGCGCCACCGGGTACGTGCGCCGCACCCCGTCGGTGAACCCGGGTGTAGTCGCCAGCGGATGCGACGCGAAGCTCGTCACGGTAGCGACGTTGGTGAGGTCACTCCCGTCGAGGTAGCCGCCGTCGGCGAGTACGCCGCTATAGGAGAAGTGGTGGGTCGCGCCGGCGCCGACGGCGAGGGAGGACAGGGTCCAGGTGATGGTGCCACCACCGGTCGTGGCGCTCGCCCCCACGATGCCGCCGCCAACCGAGATGGAGAGTGGATCGACGATGACGTACTGCGGGATCACGTCCGTGACGGTGATGTCGTACGCGGTCGAGCCTCCAGTGTTCGCGATCGCCACGTCGTACGTGAACGACTGGGTCGCGCCCGCCGTGATCGCGTCCTCGCCATCGACCTTCTTGACGATGGTCACGTGGGGTTCAACCACTGTGACCGTCGCAGTGTCAGTCCCGGACGCCTCGTCGAAGACGTGGTCAGCAGTTGCGGGGGGATCGTCCATTCGGCTTTCGGTGTTCCAGCGCAGTACGGCGGTATTCACAATGTTGTGCCCGGCGACGTTCGTCGTGTCATTCAAGACGGTTCCCGTGTACGCCAGGGTAAGGATTCGGTCCTGGGGGCGGGAAGCGATGTCGCCGAGCCACCAGCCGTGCGTGGTGCCGCTCGTCGGGAGCTGCGTGCCCCAGCCCGGGGGCAGATCGGCGGCGACACACGGGGTCAGGTCGGCGTAGGTGCACGTCAGTGTGACGTTCGCGAAATCGGTATCGGCGGGAATTGCGAGTTCGGCGGGAACGTCGTCGACGATGGCCGCGTCGTAGAAGTTCACCAGGGCGGGAATGTCCATGGAGATCGTGTAGTCGCGCTGCTCCCCAATCGTAGCGGTCGGTACGTCGACGCCCTTGTCGAGCGCCGCGCCGAGCACCGTGACCGTCGCGTCATCGCTATCCGTGTACGACCTGCGATCCGCCGCAAGGTCATCGGCGCTGTACCCCGTAAGGTTCGCTGTGTTGGTGTAGGAATCTTCGCCCGCCGAGGCGGGGGACACCGTCGCGGTGTAGGTGGCGGTCTTCGACGTGCCTCCGTTGATGGTCCCGGCATCCCAGACAATCTGCGTGCCGGAGCAACCGCCGCCGCCGATCGTCACGACCGGCTCACTGCCGTCGTAGGAGGTAACGGTGACCGACTGGAGCGCCACGGGCACGCAGTCGATCACCTGCGTGTCGTACGACGGGGGCAGGCCCGCCGCGTTAGCCGCGGTCAGCGTGTAGGTGACCACCTGCCCCGCGGTGACCGTGGTGGGCGCGACGGTCTTGTCAATCGTGGGGGCGGGTTCGACCACCGTCAGGGTCGCCGTGCGAGGGGAGACGGACTTGACGTCGGGGTAGACGGCGTTCGAGGGAGGGTCGGTGGCGTTGTTTGCGGTGTCCCACTTCAGTTTCGCGGTATTCACGATGCCGTGCCCAGCCGTGTTGGGAGGGTCGACGTTTCGCACCGTGCCCGGATACGTGATGGTGAGGATTCGGGCCTGGCCAGCGGAAGTGATATCGCCCAGCCACCAGCCGTGCGTGGTGCCGCTCGTCGGGAGCTGGGTGCCCCATCCCGGGGGAACGTCGGCGGCGATACACGGGGTCAGGTCGGCGTACGTGCACGTCAGGGAGACGTCCGTGAAATCGGTGTCGGCGGGAATCGCGAGTTCGCTGGGAACGTCGTCAATGACCGCAGCGTCCCAGAAATTCACCGAGGCGGGGATCGTCGCGGTGAGCGTGTAGGTGGCCTCCTCACCGATCGATGCGGTGTCGGTCGCGACGCCGTTGACCAGCTTGGTGAGCTCGGCACCGAGCACCGTGATGGTCCGATTGACTTGCGTCGGGCTGTACTTTGCCCGATCGGCCGACTCGTCGTCGAGGCTGTACCCCGTGATGCGTGCCGAGTTGGTGTAGGTGGCGAGGCCTGCGGCGTCGGGCGAAACCGTCGCGGTGTAGGTCAGCGTTTCGTAGTTCGCGGCGCCCGAGAGCAGGGAGCCGACTTCCCAGACGATGCTGGTGTTGGTCACCGGGCATGTCGGGTCGGCCACGATCGAGGCCGTGCCCTGAGTGGGTGCGCCGAGGGGGGTAGTGACCGTCAGCCCGACGGGAACGCAGTCGGTGACCACGGTGTCGAAGGCGGTGTCGGCCGACTGCCGGTGGTGTTGCGGGCGGAAGCCGTAGGTGACCGTCTGCCCAGTCACGGTGACGGTTTCCCGTTGCACCCCATTGGCGGTCTTGATGATCGTCGGGTTCGGTGTGATGACCGTCAGCCCGCTGTCCGCGGTGATCGTGTCCTGGGTGTCGCTTGCGAAGCTCGCTTCGTCGCCGTGGAAGGTGCCGTGCGCCCAGGTCGAGGCGCCCTTGACGTGGGCGAAGAGGTGAACGGTGAACGTCTGGTCCGACCCCGTGTCGTTCGTGTACAGCGCGGGAAAGTCGAGCGTGCCGGTAGTCGCGTCAATGTCGAACCCGGGTGTCGTCCCGACCGTGAACGCGCCGTCGTAGCCGGGCGAGCCCGGCGTGCCTGGCGGGGGTGTCGCACTCACGCCCGGGTACTCAATGGTGGTGAGCCCTGTCTCGATTGACCAGAAGTGACTGGGGTCGAGCAGGAAGGCGTCCGACAGAAGGCCGTTCTCTACGGAGGTGTAGGCGGGAATGGTGACGACGTACGTGAACCCGCCGATCTCGCCCTTCACCACCTGGGCTGGCGAGTTGTTCGTGTCCGTCGGAGAGGTCGCGGACTTGGTAAGCGTCGCGAGGGGAAGGTGGACGGACGAGTCGTCGCGCGTGCCGTCGCCGGGCGTGTTCCAGGGAATCGCGGGGGTTGCGCCGCCGTGAGACACGTCAAAGGAGTCGGTGGGGTAGTAGTCCTGGGCCGAGGTTCCCGGCGGATCGGTGTTGATGTCGGCGGAGTAGCGGATGATCGACGCCTCGTTGTCGTGCGTTGTCGCGACGGACGTCCCGATCGGGATCGTCACGGTGTAGTTCAGCGTCTTGTGTGCCTGGTGCGTGCCCGAGTCGTACGGCACGTCGATGCCCGTCCACACAACCACGGAGCGAAGGTCGCCCGGCGGGAAGGGCCCGATGAGTGTCGGATCCATCGTCACGCCGGGGTACGAGGCCCCGCCGGGGTAGTCGGCGTCGCCCGGGTCGGCGGCGTAGCCGAGGTCCGAAATCCCGGAGACATCCGCCGCGAGAATCCCTGGCGGAAGGGCGTCCCACACGGTGGCGTCGGTTGCGCCGTACGGCATGGTGGAGAGGTCGACGCGGTAGGTGACCTTCTCTCCCTCCCGCACGGTGATCCCGTCGCGGTTCGACCCGAATACCGAGCCGTCGGCGTTGTCCTGGGAAGTCGCGGCGCGCGTGTAGTCGGGGACGGCGCTCCCGTTCGGCGTCACCGACTCGACGCCCTTGACGAGTTGCATCTCCGGATCGATCTCGACCGCGGCCTCCTCGCGCAGGAAGTAGAGAACCCCGTCCACGTTCTGCTGGCGGTACTTCATGAGGTTCTGGGGCTTGTCGAGCGGCGCCATGCCGTTGCCGGTCGACGGCCCGTCGACGGTGGCCCAGACGTGGGCGACAAAGGTGGAGCTACGCGGGACGTACCGGTCGGGCAGACCGACGACGGCAATGTCGCCGAGGGTCCACTCGAGCCGCCCCCCGGCCGCGTCGAGCGTCGTCGGGGTCGCCGAGCCCGTCGGGCCGGTGACGATCGCGTAGCCGTCGTAGGTCAGGCCCGCGGGAAGGAAGTCCGTCACGACGGGGTTGCGCACGTCGACCGTCGTAGGGAAGTTGACGGTGAGTTCGAAGCATGCCGTGTCGCCGAACCGGTAGCCGGTGGCGAGGTCCTCATTCCACGTCCCGGTTCCGGACGTGCAGGGGTCCACGCCGGGAGCGAGGCCCTGGGTCACGTCGTCGCGGCTCAACACGCGCTTGTTGATCGTGGTGTAGTCCGTCGGCATGGAGGAACCCGAGTCGTCCCAGACGTTCCATGTCTCCGAGAACGACGGCTCGAGCACGGCGATGGCGTCGGTCACGGCGGTGAAGGAGACCGTGTTGCCGAAGCCGTCTCCGGAGGTGGTGGGGCCGTACTCCGTTGGCGCGAGCTCGTATTCGGCGCGGTTGAGCGCCTTGTAGGTGATGGTGTGGGTCCCGTTTGCGGCGATCGTCGCCACGGTCGGGTGCAGGATCATGTCCCAACTACCGTCCGCGTGGGCGGTGACGGACTCCACGGTCGCGCCCGTAACCACGCCATCGATTCCCGTGCAGTCGGTCACGACGAGTCCCGAGGGGTTGATCAGGGGGGTGCCCGTCGGCACGAGCGGGCAGAGGCCGTTGCCCATCACGTCCGTGAGGACGATCGCCGACGAGTCCATGTACTCGCTCGCCTCGAGATTCAGCTGGAACGTCGTCTGTCCACCGGTGACGAAGGTGCCACCGGCGGTAATGGACTTCTGAACGGCCAGGTCCATCGCGTAGATCGTTTCCTGGGCCCGGGCGGTGGTGGCCCGGGGGGCGGCGGTGCGGACGACGCCCTGGTAGTCGCCGACCACATTGACGACGTTGGTCCAGGTGTGGCCGTCGGTGGGCGGCCCGGTCAGCGTGAGGTCGCCCTGCCGCGTCGAGGGTCCGTTGTTGTTGTCGAGGTTGGCCGCCTGCCCCTGCGACCCATTGGGCAGCACCGTCGTGGCAGCCGGCGTCGCGGCGGGCGCCCAGGTAACGGTGTTCTCGTATAGCGGCACGGCGGCCCGGTACTGCACGGTCGTTACGCTTCCGAGGGCGAGGGTTCCGAGGTTCCATTCGACTCGGGTGTACACGAGGCCCGCGGTCACGCCATAGGTCGTGGCGTCGGTTGGGCTCGCGACAACGGTGTTCACCGAGGCGGGCGTGGGGCACTGCGCCAGCGGGATGACGGGCGTACCGGTGAGGTCGGGGGCGCCGGGGTATTCGTTCACCGTCGGGTCGCCGGTCGCCCAGTCGATGGTGGAGTTGTCCACGCCGCCGCAGCCGAGGAACTCGAGCCCGGCGGGGATGAAGTCGACGAGGATCGCGTCGTCCGTGTCGCCCTGCGTGGTCTCCGTGACGGTGAGCGTGTACACGGTCGTGTGGTCGTGGGCGCCTCGCGGGAGTTCGGCCTCGGGGCTCGGCTCGGCCTTGGCCAGGGTGAGCGCAATCATGTTCGTGGCGGCGCTACTCGCTGCGGCGATCCCCGTCTCGCTCGTGGCCGGTTCTCCGCCGACGCCCGTGGAACCGTCGAACACCGGAAGCAGCGAGGCCGTGCCTCCGAGGTAGGCGTGGCCGATGACCGAGTAGGTCGAACCCACGGGGAAGACCGTGGTCAGCGGGGTTTCCGCAGTCCCGGTGTTGTCGATGGCGGGCTGAGTGGGGTGGACGACGACCGATCCGCCGAACGTGCCCCCGGACGGCAGGTCGGAGACGTCCTCCCACACCCACCGGAACGTTCCCGCGGCGATGGTGCTCGGATAATCAGCGTTGCTGTAGATCACCGGGGTTCCGAGGCTGGAACTCACAAAGGCGACGCCGTCGGGCACGTCCAGGGTGAGAGCGAGGTTGAAGCCGTCGGTGCCGCCGGAGTTGTGAGCCGAGATCGAGTACGTCGCGTCATCTCCGGCGATCACGTTGCCGCCGCCCGTCACGGATACCGTCACCGAGGGGGCGACGGCGGCCGCAGGCGTCGCGGATCCGAGGATCGCGAGCGGACCAACGATCAGCGTGGCCGCGGCGAGGCGGGCGAACGTGCGGCCGATGCGCAGGAAGGGGAGCGCAGAGAGCGCACCGCCTTTATCACGTCGGGAGGGCGCCCCAGTGTCGGCAGACATGGGCCAAGCCTAGGGGCCGTGACCTCTCCATACCAGCCAAAGCCGGAGTTGTCCCATAAGTCACATCTGCAACGGAACTAACCCCCGCGGCGCCGATCTGCGACGCGCATAAGGATGGGCCCCGTCACGGCGAGCGCAAGGACGTACGCAGCGGCAAACGGGCCAAGTTGCGGCTCAACCGCGGCGGCCACGCCCAGCCCCGCGATGACGATGGAGAACTCTCCGCGCGGAACGAGAGCATATCCCGCGCGCCATCGGCCCGCCCGTCCGATGCCGGCGAGCGCCGCCGCAGCGTAGCCGGTCACGACTTTGGAGGCGATCCCGACGCACGCAAGGGCGATCGCGGGCACGAGGACCGGGGGAAGCGTGCGCGGATCGACCTGCATTCCGAAGAAGACGAAGAAGAGCCCTCCAAAGACGTCGCGGAAGGGCGGCAGGAGGGAGCGCACTTCGTCCGCGACCTGCCCCGAGAGCGTCACGCCCAGCAGGAACGCGCCGACCGCCGCCGAGATCTGCACGGCATCGGCGAGGCCAGCGACGAGGAAGGTGATTCCCAGCACCGTGAGGAGGAGTAACTCGCGCGAGCGCGAGTGGATCGCCCGCGATACGCGAGCGCTGAGTCGGAAGGCGACGTAGAAGGCAAGAAACACGACGCCGATCGCGACTCCCGCGGCGAGCGCGCCCCGCGCGAGCGTCGCCCCGACCAGCAGGACGGCAATCACGGGCAGGACGAAGGCCGTGATGACGTCCTCCATCACGAGAAGGCTGAGGATGACGGGCGTCTCGCGGTTTCCGATCCGGTCCATGTCGCTGAGAAGTCGGGCGATGATCCCGGACGACGAAATGTAGGTGATCCCCGCGAGGAGGAGGGACGCCGTTGGCGACCAACCGAGGATCAGCCCGGCAGCGAAGCCGGGAAGCGCGTTCGCCACAACATCGATGACGCCCGCCCGCCACGTCGATCGAAGGCCGTCCCGCAGATCCTCGGGCGAATACTCGAGGCCAAGGAGCAGGAGAAGAAGGACGACTCCAATCTCCGCTCCGACCGCGATGAAGTCGTCGCCGGCGCTGATGGGAATGATGCCGCCCTTGCCGAGGGCGAGTCCGCCGAGCAGGTACAGGGGAATGGAGGAGATGCCGATGCGCTGCGCAAGTCGGCCAAGGAGGGCCAGGACCAACAGGACCAGCCCGAGTTCGATGAGGACGTCACCGACCGACGGCAGAGCCGCTGACGGCGTGCCGATGGAGGCGACGAGCACCTCGGGCCGCACGCCCTAGCCCGTCAGTATCCGCGTGGCTTCGGCGACCGCATCCGCATCCCCCATGACCAGCACTTGATCCCCCGCCAGGAACTCGAAACTCGGTCCCGGTCCCGGCACGGCATGGTCGCCGCGGACGACGGCGACGACGGATGCGGACGTGCGCGTGCGGATCTTCCCGTCGGCGATCCTCAGGTCCGTGAGCCCGCCGGCTTTGGGCATGACGACCCATTCGATGGCGAGACCCTCGACGTCGTGGCGCAGTTGCTCGAGCCTGACGGTGATGGTGGTGCCGCCGAGCAGTTCGGCGACCGCCGCGGCATCTCCCTCGGAGAGCTCGATCGTTCCGACGGCCGCGTCGGCGTCTTCTGGGTCATAGACGACGATGTCGCGCGTGCCGTCTCGCCGGATCACGACGCCCGCGCGGTCACCGGCTTCGGTCGTGAACTCGTACCGGACGCCGATCCCGGGCACCTTGGTCTCGAAGATCTCCATGCGTCGAGCATGGCACGGTCGGTGAAACGGGGTCCAGGCGCGGCGGCGCAGATCCGATCTCGGGACGCCTCGTCGGGCGAGCCATAGCACTCGAGGAATGAGTCTTCCGCGCCGCCATTCCCGCTGTCCACACGGAGTCGAAGCCCCCCTGGTCGAACGTGACGCCGTCCGGAGCGCCGTCCCTCGCGAGCCTTGAGCGGGCCGCATCCCAGCGCCCCTGGAGGGCGGACAGGCGTTTCGATGACGAGGCGTGGGGCGGGGCGTCCGGCGGCGCGGGGTCCTCGCTCGATGCTGGGAGGCGCGCAGCACACCTAGGCGGGCAGCGTCAATCGGAACGTCGCGCCCGTGCCGGCGCCGTCGGAGGTCACGGTGACGTCTCCGCCGTGGGCCCGCGCCATGCCCCGCGCGATCGTCAGGCCGATTCCCCTGCCCGCCGGGTGTGAGGCGTCGGGAACCCGGTAGAACCTCTCGAAGATGCGGTCGATCTGATTCGCGGGAATTCCGCTCCCGGTGTCCGTGACGGCGATCCATGCAGTGCCGTCGGCCTGACCCCCGGTCACCGTGACGGAGCCGCCCTTGGGGGTGTGCGTCATGGCGTTGCCCAAGAGATTCGTGAGGACCTGCGTCACGCGGTCGGGATCCGCACGGACGGAAAGAGGTGCGATCTTGGAGACGACGAGCGCGACCCCCTTGTCCTCGAATTGGGCCGCGAGGCGCTCGGACGCGGACGCCGCGACCGTCCCAAGATCGATGTCGGCCGGCCGTAGCGGGATCGCGCTCTCCTCGGCCTGCGAGAGGAGGGTGAGATCGTCCGCGAGCCGGTGCAGCCGGGACGCCTCCTCCGCGATGCGTGCAAAGACCTCGGGGTCGGGGGCGACGACGCCGTCGATCAAGGCCTCCATCGACGCGCGGATGGTGGTGAGCGGCGTGCGCAGTTCGTGCGCGACCTCGCCGATGAGGCGGGTGCGGTGGAGTTCGCTCTCGGCGAGGCGCGCGCCGAGGGCATTGACGTCCCGCGCGAGTTCGGCAAGCTCGGCGTCGGCGGGGAGCGGAATCTCGCTCCGAAACTCGCCCCTGGCCATCCGGTGGGTCGCGGCCCGAATCTGCTCGACGGGCTGCGAGATGCGGCGCGCGACGAAGAGGGCCGCGACGCCCGCCGTCAGCACGGCGGCGAGCACGCCAATGACGAGGGCCCAGGTGAGGGACTCGGACAGTGCGGCTCGAAGTTGGTTCGTGTTCGTGATGGTGCCGCCCCCTCCCGGTGGCCCGCCCATCATGCCCGCTCGATCCCGGAGTCGGACGTTGAAAGCGACGTTGGTGACGATCGCGGCGACGGTGACGAGTGCCGTCGCGCCGACCGCGGCGACGATGAGGTGCGACGCGAGGAGGCGAGAGCGGAGGGTGGTCGTCACTGCGGGCGCGCCGTCAACTTGTATCCAACCCCGCGTACGGTACTGATGAAGCGCGGGGAGTCGGCGGGGTCGCCGAGCGCCTTGCGCAGGTTGCGAACGTGCACGTCCACGACGCGCTCCTCCCCGTAGAAGTCCCAGCCCCAGACGCGCTCGATGAGTTGACGTCGGGTGAAGACCCGTCCGGGTGCCGAGGCCAGCGCGCCCAGCAGATCGAATTCGAGGGCGGTGAGCGGCGCGGGCGCGCCGTCGACGAGCACCTCGCGTCGAGCCTCGTCCACGCTCAGTCCGTCGAAGTGAAGCGCCTGGTCGACCCGGGGTTCGCCCTTGGTCCGTCGCAGCATCGCTCGGACGCGCGCGACGAGTTCACGCGGGCTGAAGGGCTTGGTCACATAGTCGTCCGCGCCAACCTCGAGTCCGACGAGGGTGTCGAGCTCGTCGGCCCGCGCCGTGAGCATGATGACAAACACATCAGACCGCTTCCTGATCCGGCGAAGGACCTCGAAGCCGTCAATGCCCGGCAGGCGTACGTCGAGGATGACCAGGTCCGGCGCCGCGCTCGCGACCTTCTCGACCGCCTCTTCGCCGGTCGTGGCCGTCACGACGTCGTATCCGTCATTCTTGAGATAGGTCTCAACGAGCGTTCGGATGTTCTCTTCGTCGTCAACGACCAGAATCCGCGAAGTGGCCACGTCACTCATGATAGGTCGGCCCCCCACACGCGGACGGGCGCGGTGTCCCGCTGGGACACCGCGCCTTGGTCCGACTCACGTCAGCGGTTCCTGGGGCCGGAACCGTCCATCGCGCCCTGCCCGCGGCCGCCCATCATGCCCGGGCCCCACTGGTCGTTGCTCCCGGCCCGACCGATGGGGCCGTCGCCGTCGCAGTTGGAACCGTCCCGGGCCTGAATCTGGTCACGGGTGCCGGCGCGACCAGCGTTGCCGACCATCCCGCCCCGCGTCATTCCGGAGCCATCCTGCTGACCCGCGCGCGCGGGAGCGCGCTGGGCAATTCCCGGACGGAAGTCGTCGTGCGACGCGACCACCGCGTAGCTGACGCCCGCCGGGACAATGATCAACGCGGCGGCGCCGCCGATGATCGCGAGGGCCTTGTTGCTGATGTTCATGACATGCCTTTCTAGTCGGGTGGAGCGATGTCTCCATTTCACCCGGCGTGCATGGAGCGGCGAGGTGCCGAACCGTGAAGATCGTGTGAAGCGCCGAAGGTCGTGGCGAGGGGACGGACGCCTACCGCGCCGCCCGCCACTCTCGCGCGAGCAGCCCGAAGAGTGCGTCGTCCGCTCACCTCGTCGCCGCGCCAGTATGACTCGCGCTTGACGCCTTCCGCCGTGAAGCCAAGCCGGGAAAGGACCCGAATGGACGCCGCGTTCGTGGGGTCCGCGGACGCCTCGACGCGGTGGATGTCTCGCGAGTCGACGAGGTAGTCGATCAGCCGGGTCGCCGCCTCCGTCGCGTAGCCCAGGCCGCGAGCCCAGGGGTGGAGGGTGAATCCGATCTCGGCTGTTCGCCCGTCGTCGGCGAGGCGCACCGCAAGGTCGCCGACGACTCGGCCGTCCTCTCGTCGCTCAACCGCGAACTGGAACCAGGATCCGGGCGTCGGTTCATCGTGGAGCGAGACCTCGTCGATGAGGGCCCGGGCCCGTTCGATCGTGTAGGGCACCGTCCACGACTGGAAGCGGGCGGTCTCGGGGTCGGACCGGCGGGTGGCGAGGTCCGCCGCGTCGTCGCGTGCCATGGGCCGAAGGATGAGGCGCTCGGACTGCAGGGGCAACTTCTCCATGGCGCAAGGCTACGACCGGTCTGGCGACGGTTGCAGATCGCGCCTAGCCTGACGTGATGGAAACGTCCACCGCGCCAACGCTCGACCCTACGTCCGCACTCGTGCTCATCGACCTCCAAGCCGGAATCGTCGCCGGCCCCAAGGCTCACCCCGTCGAGACCGTGATTGCGAACGCCGCGCGGCTCGCTGCCGCCTTCCGCGACCGGGGGCAGACGGTCGTCCTCGTCAACGTCGCGGGAGGTGCGCCCGGACGCGTGGAGCAGGCGCGGCCGCCCGGGCCGCGTCCGGAAGGCTTCGACGAGCTTGTGCCCGAACTGGAAGCCGCGCCGGGCGATCTCCGGGTCACCAAGCGGCGTTGGGGTGCGTTCTCCGAACCCTCGCTTGATCGGGAGCTTCGCGCCCTCGGCGTCACCCAGATCGTCCTCGGCGGGATCGCCACGAGCATCGGAGTGGAGTCGACCGCCCGCCAGGCGCACGAGTTGGGATACAACGTCACGCTCGTCATCGACGCGATGACGGATTTCAGCCTGGAGGCTCACGATCACGCTGTCGAACGGATCTTCCCGCGGATCGGCGAGAGGGTGGTGACGGACACCGTCATCGGCCTTCTTCGCGACGGCGGGGCCTAGCCTGAAGCCATGGCTACTTCGAAGGTCACGGTGGCGCACCTGCTCGAACAGCTCGAGCCCCTCGATGTTCGCGCGCGCGCAATGTTCGGCGAGTATGGCGTCTACTGCGACGAGAAGATCGTGGCGCTCGTCTGCGACGACACCTTCTTCCTCAAGCCCTCGTCCGCGACGGCTAGCCTGGGCATCCACCTGATGCCCGCGCCGCCTTATCCTGGCGCGAAGGAGTACTTCGTGATCGGGGCGGCAATCATCGAGGACGACGAGCAGTTCCGACGCATCGTGCGGGCGACGGCCGATGCCCTCCCGGCTCCGAAGCCCAAGCCCAAGAAGGGGTAGGGAGGGACCAGGGCTCCGCACGATCGGCCCGGCAGGACGTACCGTGTGGAGTGGAGGAAATCATGCGCGCTGCCCGTGTGCTCGCTATCGGTTCTTTGGCCGACATCGTCGTGGAGGACATTCCCGTTCCCGTTCCGGACGAGGATCAGCTCCTCGTCAAGGTGGACTTCGCCGCGCTCAACCCCGTCGACTACAAGGTTGCGCTGCACGGTCATCGGGGAGGGCGCGAGTTTCCGCTCACCCTGGGGTTCGACGCCGTCGGAACGGTAGCGGCCGTCGGCTCAGCGGTCGCGTCGGTAGCCGTGGGCGATCGCGTCTGCCTCATGACGGACATCATGGCGCCGGGCACGGCAGCCGAGTACGTCGTCGCGCGGGAACGCAACGTCGCGGTCGTCCCGGCCGGGATAGACGACACGCAGGCCGCGGGACTGCCCCTCGCCGGACTTACCGCCGCCCAGGCCCTTGAGCTTGGGGGTCTCCGGGCCGGCGAGAGCGTCCTCATCCACGCCGGGGCGGGCGGCGTGGGGCATCTGGCGATCCAGATTGCCAAGCATCGCGGCGCGACCGTCTACGCGACCTCATCCGCCCCTCACCTTGACCTGCTTGCCGAACTGGGAGCCGATCATCCCATCGACTACCACGCGACGCCCCCCGGGAGATTCGCCGGACGCGTCGACCTCGTCCTCGACACTCAGGGTGGGCCGGTCGCGGAGGCGACGGTCGCGGCCATGCGGCCGGGCTCGGTGCACGTGAGCATCGTCGGCTTCTCTTCTGCTGGCTCGAGCCGTGAGGACGTTCGCACGGAGACGATGCTCGTCGAGCCCCGGGCGGAGGAGCTTGCGACGCTCATCGGGATGATCGCTGACGGGAGCCTTCGGGTCGTCGTCGGCGAGGTCACCGAGCTCGGGGCATTCGTGTCGGCCATCCTCGCGCTTCACGACGGCCACACGACGGGGAAACGCCTCATCGCCATCCGGTAGGCGCCCGCGTTACGCTGGGATGGTGTCCGACACCGTGATCGTGCGGAAGGGAGCGGCGCGCCTGGTGCGCCCCGCAGCAATCGCCGACGCGCGACGCATGGCGACGATCAACGTGCGCTCGTGGAGGTCCACGTATCGGGGAATGCTCCCCGACGGACTTCTCGATTCGCTCGACGCAAAGTCGCTCACGGAGGACTTCGTCCACGCGCTGGCGAATCGGCGCCCCCGTCGTGCCATCTTGGTGGCGGAGGGCGGTCGAGGACCCATCCACCGCGTCGTGGCCTACGCGGCGCTCGGCCCGGCTCTCGAGGATTCCAGCGCCGGGATCGACGGTCCGGCGGACGAGGTCGCGCGCTTGCAGATGATCTATGTCGATCCCCGGTGGGTCGGCCGCGGCTTCGGCCACGCTCTCCACGAGGCGCTCCTGGAGGTGGCGCAGACCCTCAACTTCCGCAAGGTCGTCTTGTGGGTCTTGCCGGAGAATGCGGCGGCACGTGCCTTCTACGAGTCCCACGGCTGGACCTGCGAAGGGACGGAGCGCACGGAGCAGTTGGACGGCTATCCCGTCCCGGAAATCCGATACGTCCGGGATGTCTAGCGGGTAGGGCTCGTATCGCCTTATCCTGTCCGGCGACGCGGGTATAGCCTCGGCGCAGGAGGTGCCCGGTGCCGCGAGACGTGTTCATTCAGGCCTTCCACAAGGGCTCCCCCGTCTTCCTGCGGCACGCCTCGGTCGAGGTTCTCGTCGCGCCCTACCTCCTCGCCACTCGCATGGGTGTCGGCTCCGTCTTGATGACCGACGGGGGCGCCGAGATCTGGGGCTACGGCGACGACGGAGGCCTCGCGGTCGTCGGGGCAACGGGGAACGAGATCTGGGATCTTGTCGTTGCGATCGCGCGCGCAAACGGGGCAGCGGTCATCCCCGTCGGCGGTACCCCCATCGTCGCCGACGCGTCGATCATCCCCGACCTGCCTCCCGAGGGCCGGTCGGCCGCGGTGGTGGTCGGCTCGGGCGCCGAGCTGATCGAGGCGCTCGCGGGCCAGGGGCCGTATGAGCCCCGCGAGGACAGGGCGACGTAGTTCCTCCGGACCCACTGGCACCCCACTGCAGGGACTCCCTTACGTTGTCCAAACGCCCCGCACCCTAGCGTGACTCTCACAGACATAGATCGGGGCGCCGTCGCCCCGCGTGAGAGTGAGCGGAAAATGACAGCACCGACCTTGAGGCGAACCGCGGTGATCGCCGTGGGCGTCCTCGCCCTCGCCTCCTGCAGCAAGTCCGGCGACGCGGGGATCGCGCACCTCAGCGGAGACGCCAATCCCACCACGTCGGCGAGCCCGAGCGCGGGAACCTCGGAGGAGCAGGCGCTCGCGTTCGCACAATGCATGCGCGACAACGGGGTGGACTTCCCGGACCCCACGGTCGACGCGAACGGCAACCTCTCGTTCGCGGGTGCGTTCGGGCAGGCCCAAAGCGGCGGCTTCAACCCGGGGGACTCCTCCTTCCGGGATGCGATGGCCGCGTGCCGGGACCTCATGAACGGACTCACGCTGGGAGGAGGCCGCGCGGGCGGCGCCTTCGACTCCTCCGCGATTCAAGAAGCGATGCTCACGTACACCACGTGCCTCAGGACCCAGGGTCTCGATGTCGGCGACATCACGTTCGATGGCCCCGGACTGCGGGGGAATGGGTCGGGTTCGGGCTCCGACGCCCGCCCGACCGTTGAGCCGAGTGGAGGTCCGCCCGCCGGGGTTGCGCAGGGTGGCGGGGATCCGACGAGCAGGTTCGCCGAGATCCTCGGCCAGGACCCGACGGATCCCGCGTGGATCGCGGCGAACGCCGTGTGTGAGCCCGCGTTCCAAGAGGCCTTGACGGGTGCATTCACGGGCGTGACTTCGACGAACGGCCAGGGCTAGTGGCGGCCGCCGGGGGACCTACGGGTGCCCTCACGCTCGAGAGGCTCGCAGATGTCGTCGACGCCAGGGCGCGCCACTTTCGGCGCAACCTGGCGCTCGTCGGTGCCGTCGGTCTGATTGCCGGCGGCGGGTTGGCTTCTGCCGGGTTCGCGATCGCTGCCGCGAACACCGGCGGAGCCACCCCCCTTTCCGTCTCGCTTGCCCCCATCGCGGTGGAGCAGCGAGATGTCGACATCTACACCGACTTCGCGGGGACGCTCGGGTACGGGGACACGGTCAGCGTGGTGTCCCCCGCCTCCGGGGTGGTGACCGCGGTTCCCGCGACGGGCGCGGACCTGACGCGGGGTAGCGTGCTGTTCGCCGTTGACTCGCAACCGGTCGCGCTTCTGTACGGCGAACTGCCGATTTGGCGGAGCCTCAGCAAGGGTTCAAGCGGACCTGATGTTCTCCAACTCGAGACGAACCTCGCAGCGCTCGGCTACACGGCGAGCGGCAACATGACGGTGAACGACAAGTTCACCTACTACACGGGCGTGGCGCTCAAGGCGTGGGAGACCGCGATGGGGTTCTCCAGCCCCGACACCACGTTCGATGCGAGCGAGGCCGTCTACTTGCCCGGGAGCGTGAGAGTCGACTCGGTCGTCACCCGCGGGACCGTCGCGACGAAGGCGACGGAGGTGCTCACCGTTGCCGTGACCGATGACGTCGCGGACACCGTCGTCGGGGACCACGGGGTTTCCTCAACGTCGTCGGCCACCCAGGAAGTCGCGCTACAGGTCACGACGACCGACCAGTCGCTGTTCAGCGGGGGACTCGCGGTACAGGTGGAGCTCGCCGACGCGACGACCATTGCCGGGACCGTGAGTAGCGTCGGCACGACGGTGAAGCGCTCGGGCTCCGGTCCCAATAGCACCCTTTACGTTGACGTCTCGATCGCGATTCCCGACGAACCGGCGGCCGGGCTCATCGAGGGCCCCGTTACGGTCCATGTGCCGAGCCAGAGCGCAAAGCAGGCGCTCATGGTTCCCGTCCGAGCGCTCGTCGCCCTGGAAGAGGGTGGGTACGCGGTACAACTCCAGGCGTCGGACGGAACGCTCAGTTACGTCGGCGTCGAGACTGGTCTCTTCTCTGATGGTTGGGTACAAGTCACCGGCAAACTCGCCGCGGGCGACATGGTGATGGTGCCGGCGTGAGCGCGGGGGTCGCGGTCCTCGAACTGAGTGAGGTAGTGAAGGAGTACCCCGGGCATCCCCCGGTGCGCGCCCTCGACGGCGTCTCATTTCGGGTGGATCAGGGTGAACTCGTCGGCGTCGTCGGGCCGTCCGGCTCGGGCAAGTCCACGCTTCTCCACGTCGTCGGCACGCTCGACCGGCCGTCCTCCGGGGTCGTGCGGATCGGTGGGAACGAGGTGTCGGCCCTATCGGACCGAAGGCTCTCCGCAGCCCGGAGCAGGCTGATCGGCTTCGTCTTTCAGCAGTTCTTCCTCGTGGAGAGCATGTCGGCGCTCGACAACGTGGCGACCGGGCTCCTCTACACCGGCGCGGGCCCGGTGGAGCGGCGTTTTCGCGCCTTTGAGGCGCTGAACCGGGTGGGCCTTGCTCACCGCATCGAACACCGGCCGACCGAACTCTCCGGCGGCGAGCAGCAGCGCGTCGCGATCGCGAGGGCGCTCGTCAATCGCCCGGCCATCATCCTCGCGGACGAACCGACGGGCAACCTCGATTCGCACACGGGACAGGCCACCATGGACCTGTTCCGCGATCTGCACACCGAGGGCGCCACGATCGTGATCATCACCCACGATCGCGAACTCGCCGCGACCCTTCCTCGGCAGGTTCACATTCGGGACGGTCGCATCGAACGCGACGAGCGTTCCCGTGCGGCGGTTGCGCGATGAGCATCGCCGGCGCTGCGAAGACGCGCGGCCCAGCGGCCTCCTACGAGATCGGCGTTAGCAAGGTTCGGTTTGCCGAACTTCTGAGGGCCGGCCTCGGTTCCCTCGGGCAGCGGCCGGTTCGCACTGCTCTCTCCGCGCTCGGTGTCACCATCGGCATTGCCGCCATGGTCGCGGTCCTCGGGCTGAGCGAGTCGAGCAGGGCCGACCTGCAGGCGCAGATCACGAACCTCGGAACAAACCTGCTGACGGTGCAGGCCGGAAGCGGGTTCGGCGCCGGAGACGGAACGCTGCCCGCGGACACGTCAACCGCCATCTCCCGTATCGGTCCGATCCAGTCCGTGTCGTCCGTCGTGACGCTCAGTGATGCCGTCCTCAGAAACTCCGAGGTGAATGCGCAGGCGACGGGAGGGTTGCAGACCGCCGCGGTGGATCTCTCTCTTCTCGACACCCTCAATTCCTCGGTGGCGAAGGGCGAGTGGCTCAACGCGGCCACCGCCGACTTCCCCGTCGTGGTCCTGGGCTCGGTCGCAGCGGAGCGGCTGGGGATTACCGACGTCGGCTCGGGCCAGCAGATCCTGATCGGGGATACGTGGTTCACCGTGGTGGGCATCCTCCAGCCGTTCCCGCTCGCCGCGGACCTCGACCGCTCCGCTCTGATCGGGATGAACGCTGCGGCCACGTACCTGGGCGCCGATCTCAATCCGAGCACCGTGTATGTCCTCACGGATCCCGCATTCGTGGACGACGTTCGCAAGGTTCTCGGTACCACCGCCAACCCCGAGCACCCGGAGGAGGCGCAGGTGAGCCGCCCCTCGGATGCGCTCCAGGCCCAGCTCGCCGCGGACTCGGCGTTCACTGCGCTCTTTCTCGGGCTCGGCGCCGTCGCCCTCCTCGTCGGTGGCGTCGGAATCGCGAACGTCATGGTCATCGGGGTCATGGAGCGTCGCGGCGAGATCGGCCTCCGCCGCGCGCTCGGCGCGACCCGGCGGCACATTCGCGGCCAATTCCTGCTGGAGGCGCTCGCGCTCGCGGGGCTCGGCGGCCTGGTGGGCGTCGGGCTCGGAAGCCTGGTGACGTTGATCTATGCCCTGAGCCAGGGTTGGCGAGTCGTTCTCCCGATCGTTGCAATCGTGGGTGGCATCGTCAGCGCCCTCGTCATCGGCGCGGTTGCCGGGCTCTACCCGGCGGTTCGCGCCTCGCAACTGTCCCCAACGGAAGCCTTGAGGTCCTGACATGCGCGCGCATCTGCTTCAGCGAACCGTGGTGGTGGGAGGGGCGAGGCGCGCCTCGGCGCGCCTCGCCCTCGGGGCCGCCGTGGCCGTCGCCGCGGTCGCGCTCGCGTCGTGCTCCGCCGCCGCTCCCTCCGCCAGCCCCTCCGCTAGCGCTCGGACGTCACCGGTCACGCGCGGCGACCTCTCCGAGTCGATCTCCTTCGCGGGCGTCCTGACCTACGACCACCCGTTCGACGCGGTCTTTCAGAAGACGGTGACCACGACCACGACGACGGTGGGTGGCGGGGGCTTCGGCGGGCCGGGGGGCGGAGGAGCGGCGGCCGCAACCACAAAGACGACGACCGTCACCACGTCCGCCTCCGGGATCATCACGTGGGTGGCTCCCGCGGCCTCGGAGGTCAAGAGCGGCGACGTCCTCTACCGTGTCGACAACGTGCCCGTGGTCTTCCTTGAAGGCGACGGAGTGCTGTGGAGGGATCTCAAGGTCGGCTCCACGGGGGATGACGTCCAGGCGGTCGAGAGCGCGCTGAGCGCCCTGGGCTACGACCCCAGCGGCACGGTCACGGTCGATCAGAAGTTCACGTCTCTCTCTCGCGCCATGACCCAGCGCTTCGAAGCGGCCTACGGGCTCACGAAGACGACGTCGTTCCCCTATGCGGCCGTCG
The DNA here is from genome assembly GCA_963830335.1 of uncultured Actinomycetota bacterium. Classification (GTDB taxonomy): domain Bacteria; phylum Actinomycetota; class Actinomycetes; order Actinomycetales; family Demequinaceae; genus JAFGBM01. The sequence goes on along the minus strand of CAWHLX010000002.1, from coordinate 195,876 downwards.
TCATGCGTCCCAGCGACTCGATCGTGACGAACATCGCCCTCAGCGTGGGCGACGCCGTGACGACGGGGGACACCGTCATGACCCTCAGTGACACGTCTCGAGTCGCAACCTTCTCGCTCGCACCCGCGGACCGCACCAAGCTCGCGGTCGGCGACGCTGTCACCATGCGACTTCCTTCGGGAAAGAGCGTCGCGGGCACCGTCGCGTCCATCTCATCTGGGCTCGACGCGACGACGAACGGGTACGACGTCGTCGCCGCAGTGTCGGAGCCGATCGAAGGTCTCGGGGACAAGGTCGACGTGACCGTCAAGGCGTCCGTGCCCCTCGCGACCGGCGCGCTCCTGGTCCCGTCAACTGCGCTCGTGGTGCGAGACGATGGGACGACGACGGTCGGCGTCCTGAGGGACGGCGCGGTGACCATGGTCGTCGTGACGGTGATCGCAACCGCTGGACAGAATTCGGCGGTCACTTCCTCCGATCTCGCCGAGGGCGACGCGGTGGTAGTGACCTGAGATCCTGAAGGAGGAGGGCGCGATGCGGGTGCTCGTCGTTGAGGATCATGCGGCCCTTGCGCGCGAGGTGGCTCTCCGCCTGCGCCGGGAGAGGATGGCCGTCGACGTCGCCGTGGACGGCGCGGAGGCCCTCGAGAAGGTAGACGTCACCGACTACGACGTGATCGTTCTCGATCGCGACCTTCCCAAGGTGCACGGCGACGACGTCTGCCGCGCGTTGGTGGCGCGGGAGAGCGCCCCCCGAATCCTGATGCTCACCGCCGCGCGCGGCATTGGGGACGTCGTATCCGGCCTCGAACTCGGGGCCGACGACTACCTTCCCAAACCGTTCGCCATGGTGGAACTCGTCGCCCGCGTGCGTTCTCTTGCCCGCCGCGCGGCGTCGGCGGTGAGCCCGATCTTGACGGTGGGCGGGCTCGTCGTCGACCCCAACACGCAGATCGTCACGCGCGACGGACACGCTATCTCGCTCTCGCCCAAGGAGTTCGCCGTCCTGGAGGTGCTCGCGGCCGCGCCGGGGCGCCTCGTCTCGGCGGAACACTTGCTTGAGAAGGTCTGGGACGAGTACACGGATCCATTCACCAACGCGGTGCGTGTGACTATGGTGACGTTGCGCAGGAAACTGGGAGAGCCGGGATTGATCTCGACCGTGAAGGGTCGCGGCTACCGGCTGACCGAAGAGGGGGCAGCGTGAGGCTCACCGTCCGACTCAAGATCACCGCGCTTTTCGCCATTCTCTTCACCTTGCTCGCCGCGGTGCTGGTCGCGACCGCGTACACGTTCATGGCCGCGCGGACCACGCCGGAGGCCGAGGCCCAGGCTCGGTCGCAGGCGTTCCGGACCGCCCTAGCCCAAGCCGGCGTGACCTTGCCGGAGTCGCCACACCGATTCACCGGCGCGGGCCCCGGTAGGGATCCAGGGGTGATCGTCCTTGGGCCCGGGGCGCAGGTCGACATCGCGATTGGGGAAATCGAGGAACAGGCCCGACAGAACGCTCTCCACGACCTGCTCCGGGTTTCGATCCTCGCGTTCTTGATCGTCGCCGTCGTCTCCGTTGGACTCTCGTGGTGGCTCGCGGGCCGTGTCCTGCGGCCCATCAGCGAGGTGGTGCGCGAGGCCAGCACGCTCTCGGCCACGAGTCTGTCGAGGCGCCTACCCGCGGACGGCCCGGACGACGAGTTCCAGCGCCTCAAGACCGCCTTCAACGGCATGCTCGATCGCCTCGAGTCCGCGTTCGAGGCCCGGCAGAGGTTCGCGGCAGACGCGTCCCACGAACTCAGAACGCCCCTCGCGGTCCTGGGGGCGATGGCGGACAACGTCCTCGACGGTGGCGCACGCACGCCGCGGGCCGCGAAGGACCTGGCCGTTGAGGTTCGGGAACAGGTGGACCGCTCCGAGTCGCTCGTGGACTCCCTCCTGACCCTCGCGCGGGCGGACGACGTGCGCAACACCCGAGAGCGCGTGGACCTGGCCGACGTCGCGGCGGAGGCGGTGAGTGCCGTCGCGGATGCCGCCTCGCGGGCCGGGGTCGCCATCAGCCTTGATCTCGCGGACGCCCCGACCGAGGGAGATGCCGTCCTGCTCGGGCGGATGGCGTTCAACGCGCTGGACAACGCCGTGAAGTACAACCTCCGTTCTGGCGGCACCATCGAATGCGCGACCTTCCTCGACGGCGACAACGCGTGCATCAGGGTGGAGAACTCCGGACCCGTCCTGGAGGAGGACCAGATCCCCCGCCTCTTCGAGCGCTTCGAGCGCGGCGAGGCACGGACGGAGGGCGACGGCCACGGACTCGGCCTCCCGATCCTGCGGCGCGTCGCCGAGGCCCACGGCGGCGCGGCGTCGGCGTCGGCGCGGCCCGGCGGGGGGCTTGTCGTCACGGTTCTCGTGCCCCGATCGTCCGTGGCCGTCGAACGCGAGGAGTTATGAGAGGTTCGTCCCCCGTCGTCGCGGACGGCTGGACCGTCGTGACCAAGGTCCCTCCCATGCAGGCGAGGCACGCCTTACCGTGAAGTTGGGAGTCACTGGAGGCGGCGAATGACCAGCACCACCCGAACCCTTGACGTCGAGGGCCTGCGGAAGCTTGTCGAGGAACTGCGGGCTCGCGGGTTCTCGGTGATTGCCCCTACGGTGCGAGAGGGAGCGATCGTCAACGCGCCGATCGAATCCATCGATCAACTTCCGCGCGGCGTGGGGGACGACCAGGGTCCGGCTCACTACCGCCTCACCGAGCGGACCGACGGAGCGTACTTCGGGTACGCCGCAGGCGCGCAGTCGATGAAGCCCGTCCTCTTTCCCGCCGAGGAACTCCTCTGGCGCGGCAAGCGTGACGCCGCCGGCGCGTTCACGGTCGAGGCCGCGTCGAGCGAGGGCGGACCCTATGCGCTGCTCGGCATTCGAGGGTGCGATCTCAAGGCGATCGCGATTCACGATGCCGTTCTGCTTTCTCGTGGATTCGGCGACGCCCACTACGCCGCCCGTCGCGCGAGCGCCTTCCTCATCTCGGTCACGTGCGGCTCGCCCGCGGGCACGTGCTTCTGCGCGTCCGTGGGAACCGGACCCAAGCCGTCGGAGGGCTACGACCTGAGCCTTACCGAGGTCATCAAGGGAAGTTCGCACACGTTCGTCGTTGCGGTCGGCACGGAGCGCGGCGCGGAGATTATGGATGCGCTGAAGGCCCCGACGGCCTCGGAAGCCGAGATGGGGGCCGCCGACGATATCGCGAAGGACGCCGCCCTCAACATGGGTCGCGAACTCAATACCGACGGCCTCAAGTACCTGATGTACGCGAACGCGGAGAGCCAGCACTGGGACGAGGTCGCCTCGCGGTGCCTGTCGTGCACGAACTGCACGCTCGTGTGTCCCACGTGCTTCTGCACCTCGGTCGAGGACGTCAGCGACCTGACGGGTCAGGAGGCCTCGCGACACCGCGTGTGGGATTCCTGCTTCAACGAGGACTTCTCGTACATCCACGGGGGCAGCGTGCGCGAGAGCTCAAGGTCGCGCTATCGCCAATGGATCACCCACAAGCTTGCGTCCTGGGAGGACCAGTTCGGCATGACGGGGTGCGTCGGCTGCGGCCGATGCATCACGTGGTGCCCGGTAGGAATCGACATCACGGCCGAGGCCGCCGCCCTTCGCGGCACCCCCGCAAAGGCGAGGAAGTAGGAGAGGGCTCATGGGCACCATCAAGGAAATCAAGGACTACCTGCCGGAGCACCCGTTCTTCAAGGGACTGGACCCAGAGTTGATCGAGTTCCTCGCCGGGTGTGCGCGCAATGTTCACTTCAAGGACGGCGAGATCCTCTTCAAGGAGGGCGGCAAGGCGGATACGTTCTACGTCATCCGCAAGGGCCGCGTCGCGATCCAGGTTCATAACCCCGGAGGCGGAGGAATGATCTTCGACACGGCCGACGCAGGCGACGTCGTCGGTTGGACGTGGCTCGTGCCTCCGTACAAGTGGGTCTTCGACGCCTCGGCTTCGGAGGACACGAGCGCGGTGGCCTTCGACGGCGAATGCCTCCGCGGCAAGTGCGAGGACGATCCCACCGTGGGCTATGCGCTCATGAAGCGGGTCGCCACGGTGATGAACGAGCGGCTCGAGGCGGCGCGCATGCGCCTCCTGGACCTCTACGGGGCGGCGGGAAGCTGACGTGACGTCGACGGCCTCCCCGAGCGATCTGATCGCGGTCGACCCGATGCTGCCGCGGACGTTCACCCTGCTCTCGACGCACCAGGACACGCGCGACACCTTTACGCTCGAGCTCGAGCCGACCGACGGGGTGCCCCTCGTCTTCAAGGCGGGTCAGTTCACCATGCTGAGCGCGTTCGGCATCGGCGAGGTTCCCATCTCCATCAGCGGGAGCCCGGTCGAGGCAGGTCCGCTGATCCACACGATCCGGAGCGTCGGCGGCGTCTCGAACGCCATCGTGACCTCGGCGCAGGGTGCCCAGCTCGGGGTGCGCGGGCCGTTTGGAACCAGTTGGGACGTCACCGACGCCAAGGGCGGCGACGTCGTCATCATCACGGGAGGAATCGGGCTCGCGCCGCTGCGACCCGCGATCCTGGAACTTCTTGCCGAGCGCGACCAGTACAACCGCGTCGTCCTCCTCTACGGGGCCCGCACCCCCGACGACATCCTGTTCGGCGATGAGATGCGCAAGTGGGCCGCCCGCCTCGGCATGACCGTAGAGGTGACCGTTGACAACGGCCCCCACGGGTGGAAGGGGAGGGTCGGGTTCGTCACCCAGCTCATCGCCCGCGCGAGCTTCGATCCCGCCCAGACCATCGCGCTAGTCTGCGGTCCCGAGGTCATGATGCGCGCGTCGGCGAATGAGTTGCGACAGCGCGGCGTCCCCGCGGGGAAGATTCGCCTATCCATGGAACGGAACATGAAGTGCGGCATCGGCCTCTGCGGCCACTGCCAATTCCGCGAGCACTTCATCTGCGCGGACGGCCCCATCCTCACCTACGAGGTCCTCGCACCCCTGATGCAGAAGTGGGAGCTCTGATATGTCCGACGCACCCCTTCCCAAGCTCGCGGTCTGGAAGTTCTCCTCGTGCGACGGCTGTCAGTTGTCGCTGCTGAACTGCGAGGACGAGCTGCTCTCGATCGTCGGGGCGATTCACATCGCGTACTTCCCCGAGGCCACGCGGGCGGTCGTCGAGGGTCCTTATGACATCTCGCTCGTCGAGGGCTCGGTCGCCACGCCGGAGGATGCCGAGCGCATCCACGAGATCCGCGCGGAGTCCAAGCTCGTGGTGACCATCGGAGCGTGCGCGACGGCGGGCGGCATCCAGGCGCTGCGCAACTGGGGGGACATCGAGGAGTACCGATCGGTCGTCTACGCGCACCCCGAGTACCTCTCGACCCTGGCGACGTCCACCGCGATCAGCGACCACATCAACGTCGACTTCGAACTGCGCGGTTGCCCCATCAACAAGTACCAGTTGATCGAGGTGCTTGCCTCCCACCTTCAGGGCCGGAGGCCCCGCATCCCCACCTACTCCGTGTGCGTGGAATGCAAGCGCAAGGGCAACATCTGCGTCGCGGTCGCGAACGGGACTCCGTGCCTCGGCCCCGTTACGCAGGCCGGGTGCGGCGCCCTATGCCCGTCGTTCGCGCGGGGGTGCTACGGGTGCTTCGGCCCGCAGGACAGCCCGAACGCGCCCGCACTTTCCGACCAGCTGATCGAACTCGGAATGACCAACGACGACGTCGTTCGCGTCTACCGAACGTTCAACGCCGAGGCGGACGCCTTCCGCGTGGAGTCGAACCGCCGCGAGGCCTTGCCCAAACCCTCCAAGCAGGGAGCCGCGAAGTGACGCACCAGCTCAAGGATGGCAGCCAGATCCTCCAGGTAGGCATGCTCGCCCGCGTCGAGGGCGAGGGCGGCATGCACATTGAGATCAAGAACGGCATCGTCGATTCGGTGAAGCTCAACATCTTCGAACCTCCCCGTTTCTACGAGGCGTTCCTTCGTGGCCGCAAGTACACCGAGCCGCCGGATATCACGGCGCGCATCTGCGGGATCTGCCCGGTCGCGTACCAGTCGGCGTCAACGGAGGCGATCGAGGCGATCGCCGGCGCCGTGACGACCCCCGAGATCCAGACGATGCGCCGTCTCCTGTACTGCGGCGAATGGATTGAGAGCCACGCGCTCCACATCTTCATGCTCCACGCGCCCGACTTCCTCGGGTACGACAGCGTCATCGAGATGGCGGCCGACCACGGCCCCGTCGTCGAGATGGCGCTGCGCCTCAAGAAGGCGGGCAACGACCTCATGGAGCTCGTCGGCGGTCGCGCCATCCACCCGGTCAATGTCAAGGTCGGGGGCTTCTACCGCATGCCGACCAAGGCCGAGATGATGAAGCTCCGTCCCGCGATCGAACGCGGGGTCGAGGAGGCGTTCGAGACGATCAAGCTCGTGGCGACCTTCGACTTCCCCGACATGGAGCAGCCGTACGAGTACGTGGCCCTGCGCCACCCCGACTACTACGCGATCGAGCGGGGCACCGTCGTCTCGACGTCAGGCGTCGAGTTCCCCGTGAGCGACTTCCCGAAGCACATCAAGGAATTCCACGTGGAACACTCGAACGCGCTCCACGCGAAGTTCGACGACAAGATGTACATGGTCGGACCGCTCGCGCGGTACACGCTGAACTTCGAGCAACTGAGCGATCGGTGCAAGAAGGCGGCGCTTGCGGCCGGCCTCGAGAAGACGTGTCGGAACCAGTTCAAGTCCATCATCGTCCGCGCGGTCGAGCTCGCCTACGCCTTCGAGGAGGCGCTCCGGATCATCGATGAGTGGAAGGACGGCCCCGCGCCGTCGGTTCCGGTCAAGGCCGCCAAGGGCGAGGGCATGGGCGCGTCCGAGGCCCCGCGAGGCATCATCTTCCACCGGTACGTCACGGACGCCAAGGGCATCATTGAGGATGCCCAAATCGTCCCCCCCACATCTCAGAACCAGCCGAGCATCGAACTCGACCTCAAGACGGCCGCGCAGAAGTGGGTGGACATGGACGATCACGCCCTCACTCACCGGTGCGAGCACGCGATCCGCAACTACGACCCGTGCATTTCGTGCGCGACCCACTTCCTCGACCTGAGGATCAAGAGGTCATGACCTCCGGGGCCGCGCCGCGCGGCGGGCCGCTCGTGGTCGGTCTCGGTAGCCCCGACCAGGGGGACGACGCCGTCGGACTCGAGATCGCCCGGGCCGTCGAGGCCCTGGGCCTTCCTGGCGTCCGCACGGCGATTCACGAGGATCCCACCGCCCTTCTGCACCTGTGGGAGGGATTCGACGTCGTGGTCGTCGTCGACGCCGTGATGACGGGCAGGCCGCCCGGCGCGATCACCGTGATCGAGGTTGGCGCGGGAAGGCCGCAGTTGCCGCCCGAGGCATGGGCCGCGACCGGTCGGGGTGGGACTCACGCCTTCGGGCTCGCGACGGCCGTCGAACTCGCGCGCGTGCTGGGGCGGCTTCCTGGACGCGTCACCGTCGTGGGAATCGAGGCCGCCTCCTTTGCGCAGGGCACTGCGCTCAGCCCGGAGGTCGTCGCTTCCGTCGACGACGCCGTGGCGATCGTCGGCGCGGTTGCGCGGGACCGAGTCAGGAGCGCCGCCTGATGTGCCTCGGCGAGATCTGCGAGGTCACCGAGGTTCGCCCCGGTGGCCGGGCGCTTGTTCGGGGAGACCGGCGCGATCAGGAGGTACTACTCATGACCATCGCGGGCAGCGTGGCCCCCGGAGACTGGCTTGTGTGCCACTCCGGGTTCGCCCTCGATCGCATCTCGGCTGAGGAGGCGCGCGAGTCGCGCACCATTCGTTCCACCCCAACAACACAGACGGAGGCCTTACCATGACACGATCCCGCCGACCAGGGCTTCTGCTCGCGCTCGCTACGGCCTGCATCAGCGGCGTCGCGATCTTCGTCAACTCCAACGGCGTGAGGGCCTACGGAAGCGCGGCCGTGTACACGACGGCCAAGAACATCGCGGCCGCGGTTATTCTTGGCGCGATCGTCGCCGTCGGCCTTCGGCGCGGGACGCGCCTCACCCGGCCCTCGAGCCGCGGTCAGTGGGCGACCCTTGCCGCCGTCGCCGTGATCGGTGGCAGCGTGCCCTTCGTCCTCTTCTTCGAGGGCCTCGCCCGGGCGACCGCAACTCAGGCGGCGTTCCTGCACAAGAGCCTGGTCATCTGGGTGGCCATCCTTGCCGTGGTGGTGCTCAGGGAGAAGCTGTCTGCGGTTCACTACCTGGCGATCGCGCTCCTGATCGCGGGCCAGGTCGGACTGAACGGTGGCCTGAGCGGCATCCTCGCGGTCTTCACGGACCCCGGCGCGATGATGGTGCTCGGCGCGACCCTCCTGTGGTCGGTCGAGGTCGTCATCTCCAAGCGCGTGCTCGCCGACGTCACTCCATGGACGTTGTCCGTCGCCCGCATGGGGGGTGGCGCCGTGGTGCTTGTGGCATGGTCGGCCATCACCGGGACGATGGGGAAGATCGTTCCCTCGTCGCTGGCGCAGTGGGGTTGGGTTGCCGTCACCGGCATCCTCCTCGCCGCGTACGTCGCGACATGGCACAACGCCCTTGCCCGCGCCCAGGCCGTTGACGTGACCGCCGTGCTCGTCGCCGGCGCGCTCATCACCGCGCTCCTCTCGGGAGCCTTCAAGGGGGTAAGCCTCGCGCCGACCCTTCCGTGGAACGGCCTGATCCTCACCGGAACCGTGATGCTCGCGGTTCAGATGTGGCGCGCGCGGCCCGCGACGCGGCTCACTGGGGGGGTTCCTGCGTAGGGCGGGATCATGACCGACGGAGTCCTCCTCTTCAGCAGGTACGCGTACCCGCCGAACGAGCTTGGCTACTGCGGGCCCGATCGGCCGCAGCAGTTGCTCGAGCAGGTCTCGGCGGGAGCGTCCGACGAGGGGCTCCGGCAGCTGGCGAAGGGCTTCGAGGGCGCCTGGCCGTACCTCGAGCTGATTGCGGCGGCGGCCGGAATTGCCGACCCCCTCGACGCGCGCGTGGTTGAGGCCTACTGGGTGGGAAATCGTCTGCTCGACGGCGTGGGCCCGCGACTCATGGGCGACTCGCTCGAGGCGCGCTTCAAGAAGCGCGCGGCCGGTTCGTGGAATCACCTCGCCGAGGCGGTGCCCGCCGGGGCCGTTCCGCACCACAGCTTTCACGTCTTCGCGGTATACCCGTGGCTCGGCCTGCTGAGGGAGGGGCGCCTCGACGAGCCGCTCCGGGTACTCGATCGCTGCAGGATCCGATGGGGGCAGGTGGTGGAGACGGTCGGCGAGGAGGCGCTCGTTCGCTCACGGCGCCTCGAGTGGGACGGGCGGAAACTGACCCTTGGCGAGTCCAGTGTCGAGCGTGTCCTCGTGGGACTCGACGGCCTCGGCCTCGCGGGCAACCTGTCGCCCGGCGACTGGTGCTCGATGCACTGGGACTGGGTGTGCGAGCGGCTCGACACACGCCAGCTCACCGCGCTTCGGGACTACACGCTCCGGCAACTGGCGATGGTCAACGGGCTGTCGCACCCGGCCCCCTCGTCGGTCCTGTCGTAGGCGCCGCCCGTGCACATTCCCGACGGCTTCATCAACCTGCCGACCTCCCTCTCTGCTGCTGCGGTCGCATCGGGCGGCGTCGGCGTGAGCCTGCGCCGCATTCGCACGACGATGCGCGAGCGGGTCGTTCCACTCGCGGGTCTCGCCGCGGCGTTCATCTTCGTCCTCCAGATGCTCAACTTCCCTGTGGCTGCGGGGACGTCCGGGCACTTGCTCGGCGGGGCCCTCGTCGCGATACTGCTCGGGCCGTGGGTGGGCGCCGTCGTCGTGAGCGTCGTCATCTTGGTCCAGGGCCTGGTCTTCGCCGACGGCGGCGTCTCCGCGCTCGGCTTGAACGTCATCAACATGGCACTCGTGACCGTACTCGTGGGTTGGGGAGTGTTCCGTCTGGCGATGCGCTTCTTGCCCAAGACCGCGGTGTCGATCGTCTCAGCGACGGCGATCGCCTCGTGGCTCTCGGTGGTCGCGGCCTCGATCGCGTTCGCGATGGAGTATGCGATTGGGGGCTCCGGAGGGGTCCCGATGTCCACGGTGTTTGGTGCGATGGTCGGCGTTCATGCGCTGATCGGGATTGGCGAGGGGCTGATTAGCGGCCTCGTCGTCTCGGCGGTCCTCGCCTCGCGTCCCGACCTCGTCTACGGCGCCAAGGTGGTGGGCTTCCATGGCGCGGCGAGGGCGCGTGTCTCCAAGGTGGCCATCGGAGGATTCGTCGCCGTAGGTGTCGCGGTCGCGGCGTTCCTCGTCGCGATGGTGGCCCCGCTCGCGGCGTCGTCTCCCGACGGTCTTGAGCGCGTCGCGATTGACCACGGGATCGCCGATTCCCAGGTAGCCTCGGCGACGAGCGGTTCGCCGCTCGCGGGCTACGGGGTCGCAGGGATTGACGACCCTCGGCTCGGGACGATCCTCGCGGGGATCTTCGGTCTCGGACTGACCTTCGCGGTCGGCGGCGTCCTCATGCGGGCGTCGTCGCGCGGCGTCCGGAATCCGGAGTTGGCCGAGCGGACCATCCCATGACCCTTCGCCACGCCCACGCGGTGTTCGTCCACGGTTCCAGCGCAGTGCATCGGAGCCCTGCGGTCGTGAAGCTCGCGACGCTCGGAGTCGTGGTGGTCGCAGTCGTCGCGACGCCGCGCGAACAGGTCTGGGCGCTCGTTGCCGAGGCGGGTATTGTCTCTGCGGTCGCGATCGCGGCGCGGCTCGGCCCTGGAACGTTCGCGAGGCGAATGCTTGTCGTCGCGCCGTTTCTCGTGTTCGCGCTCGCGCTCCCGTTCGTCGGCTCGGCGCCGCGGGTGTCTGTCCACGGGGTCTTGCTCTCGGTTGAAGGCGTTTGGGCGGCGTGGTCGATCGTGGCGAAGGGGCTCGTGTGCCTCGCGGCCGCGATTCTGATGACGGCGACGACTACGGTCCCCGAGATCATCGAGGGCCTCGCGCGTCTTCGGGTCCCCTCGCCCATCGTGGGCATCACGTCCTTCATGGTGCGCTACCTGGACGTGCTCGCCGAGGAGTCGAGCAGGATGCGGACCGCCATGGCGGCCCGCGGATACGCGCCCCGATGGCTGTGGCAAACCGCACCCATGGCGGGAGCGGCATCCGTGCTTTTCGTTCGTTCGTACGAGCGAGGCGAGCGGACCTACGACGCGATGGCGGCGAGGGGATACGCGGGGGACATGCCGCGCCTTCACGGCCGCGCGGTTGCGGCGCGCGATTGGGCGCCGGGGATCGCGGTCGCCGGGGCGATGGCGCTCGTCGCCCTCGGGGCGGTCATTGCCGGTTGGGGGGCGGTAGCGTGACCGCGCTGATCGAATTCAGGGGGGTGCGCTATGCGTACCCGGATGGGACGGAGGCGCTCGGAGGGGTGAGCGCGTCCATCGGAGCGGACGAACGCGTCGCGCTGCTCGGGCCGAATGGTGCTGGCAAGACGAGTCTCCTGCTGCTCCTGATGGGCCTCCTGGAACCGGACGGAGGCGAGATTCTCGTCTCGGGAGTGCCCGTGACTGCCGCCACCGCCAGGGATGCGCGACGGCGCATCGGTCTGGTGTTCCAGGACCCGGACGACCAGCTCTTCATGACCACCGTCCGGGACGACGTCGCGTTCGGACCGGCGAACTACGGTGTTCGCGGAGCCGAACTCGAAGCGCGCGTGCGCTCCGCCCTGGAAGCCGTGGGAATGTGGCATCACCATGATCGGGCGCCCCACCACCTCAGCGTTGGCGAGCGGCGGCGGGTCGCCCTCGCGACGGTCCTCGCGATGGAGTCGGAGGTGTTGGCGCTTGACGAACCCTCGTCCAATCTGGATCCGCTTGCCCGGGCCGAATTCGCTGAAACCCTCTTGGGGCTCCATCGGACGATCCTGATGGTGACCCACGACCTCTCATACGCGCGTGAGGTGTGCGACCGTGCGCTCGTGATGGACCGGGGGAGGATCGTCGCGGACGGTCCCATTGCCGACGTGCTGGGGGACAGGGACCTGCTTGTTCGCCACCACCTTGCCGCCCCGGCGCGCGGAGGCCCGCGCGGAAACGCCGGTCCCGCGCAGACATGTCAGCCCGACGCGGGGGAGCGTCGGGCTGACGCTACGGGCGGCGTCTAGCGCTACGCGCGCCTGCAGGGTGGGGTGGGGGGATGTTCTACAGGAGTCCCCAACTAGATGAACAGGACCTGGGCCCCGTCCGTCATGTCGATGAAGTCGGCGGCAGTGATGATGTCTTCGACATCGTCACGAAGGTCCTTCATGGTGAGTTTGCCCATGTCGGCGCTCATCTTGCAGCCCCAGAAGTGGCCACCCGCCGCGCTGATCTGGTCGAGAAAGTCGGGAACCTCGGGAACCTCGAGCTTGTTGATCTCGTGCTGGAGGTACCACGTGGCGAACGGCTGCATCCCGGGGATCCACGCGAGCCACTGCGGCATGCGGATCCCGCCGATGGGCAGGTGCATGGCGAAGTTGCCTACGGGGCTGAACTTCAGCTTCTTCTGGCGCTTCTTGTGGATCATGTCGAAGCCCCAGAAGGTGAAGAACAGGTGGACCTCCACGCCCTCGCCGAGTGCGGCGTTGGCGAGGACTAGGCCGGGGTAGGCCATGTCGAGGTTGCCCTTGGAGCAGATGATCGCCATCTTCCTGCCCTCGGACTCACTGCCGAAGTTCGGGACGATGGGCTTGGGGTTGGCCATGATTCAGTCCTCTCCGCGTCCTAGACGCAACCGGCGGGCTTGGGAAGGCCCGCGATGTAGGCCATCTTCTTGGCCGGCTTCTGGGGAAAGAGTTCGAACTGGAGCTTGACGGGGAAGCCTCCGACGGCGTTGACGCGTCGCGTCGTCGCCGTGGTGCCCTGGTCCTTGTAGTCCGTGCGCAGGAAGGAAATGACCTTCCAGTGCTCGTCCGTCATCTTGATGCCGATGTTCTTTGCGAGCTCGGCGCCCAGCTTCTCGTCCCATTCGTCGTACTCGGTGAGGAAGCCCTCGTCATCGACGTGGACCTGGCGTCCGAGCATTTCTTGGGTTGACATGACTCATTCCTTTCTTCGAGCGGCGGTTAGTCTCCAGCGGGGCGCCGCTTGCCTCGCATGGACAGGTAGGGGGAGATCGGGATGTACCGACCGGGGAGCAGGAGCCACCAGTACGCGAACCGGAAGGCGAGTTTGCCGATGTGGTTCAGGCGCGTCTCCTTGAGTAGGCGCATTGGCCCGATGACCGGGAACGGAAAGGATCCGGGCAGAGGCTCGACGTCGTAGTTGAAGTCGATGAGCAGACCTTTGCCGTGGCCGGACTCAACGAAGCAGGTCGCGTGCCCGTCGAACTTGTGAGTCATTTCCTTACCCGCGATGAGCTGGAGGAAGTTCTTGGGGAAGAGGTCGAGCTCGTAGTGCGCGACGGCGCCCGCCTTGGAGGTGGGGACGTTCGTCGCGTCCCCGACTGCGAAGACGTTCTGGAACTTCGTCGACTGGAGGGTCTCCTTGTCGACGCTGACGAAGTTGAGTTCGTCGCCGAGGCCCGAACGGCCAACGAAGTCCGCGCCCATGTTGAGCGGAATCGTCACGAGCAGGTCGAAGGGAATCTCCCGCTCGTCATAGGAGAAGATCGCCTTGGCGTCCTCGTCCACCCGCTCGATGATGTAATCGGGCTCGACCGTGATGCCGCGCTTGCCGAGCATGTCCCCTAGGGCGGCGGCAGCGATCGGCTTGGTGAACGCGCCCGGGAGCGGGGTCACGTAGGTCATCTCCACCTTGTCGCGGATCCCGCGATCGGCGAAGTACGCGTCGGCGAGGAAGGCGAATTCGAGGGGCGCTACCGGGCACTTGATCGGCATTTCGGTCACGTGGACCACGACCCTGCCCCCCTCGAAGCCCTTGAGCTTCTCCAGAAGCGCCTCGGCATCCGCGTAGGTGTAGAAGGAGTGGACGCTCTCATGCCAGAGCTTGCCGTCCATGCCGGGCGTCTGGTCGGGACGCGGTGTGGTTCCGGTAGCGATGACCAGGTAGTCGTAGTCGAGGGTCGTGCCGTCGGCGAGGACCACGGTGTTCTCCGTCGGCTTGACGTCCCGAACCGCGCCCTTGACGAGGGTCACCCCCTTGGGGATGAGCTTCGCGAGCGGCTTGCCCACCTTCCTTGGCGTGTACATTCCCACCGCGAGGAAGAGGTACCCGGGCTGGTAGTCGTGGGTGTCGGCCGGATCGACGACCGTGATCTCCCACTCGGAGCGCGGGAGCTTCTTCCTGAGCTTGTTGACGGTGATGACTCCGGCCGTGCCGGCGCCGATGACGAGAAGCTTGCGCATCAATCGCTCCTTGTGGTGGGTACGGGTCGCGAAACGACGCGGGAGAGGCTCGCCGCGACGCGGGGCAGCGCGGCGAGCAGGGCGCCGCGTTCCGCGGCCGTCAGGTGGTACAGGCCATCCGGGCCGTTGCGGTCCCCTCCGGGGGCAAGGTCGCCGGGGGCGACTCCCCCCGCGAGGACCATTCCAACGAGGTGGTTGCCATCGCGAACGAGCGCGCGCGCGCACTCGAATCCATGGGGGCCAACACGGAACGTCGGCGCGAATGATGGCTCGTTTGCGAAGGCGCGCCAGTCCTTGAGGCACGCCTCAAGGACTGCCGGATCCTCCTGGTGCTCGGCGAACCACGCGCACGGGTTCGCGACCTCCGAGGCGGGGTTACCCTCCATGTCGGTGACGACCATCATCACGCCCAGGAGTTCGGCCGCGAGGTCGATGAGCGGCTGGAGGTGCGTCGCTTCGGCACTCGAGAGGAGTCCGGAGGACGGGGATCGCGGACTCGCCGGCGCCGGTGACAACTCGATTCCCGCGCCTTCCAGCAGTCCGCGGATGGGCCCGGCAGGAAACCTCCACTGACGACCGACCTTGATCGCCGGAAGCCTTCCGTCCTGAGCCATGCGGTACACGGTGGACTTGTCGATGCCCAATAGGGATTCGACGTCCTCCGCGGACATCAACCCTGCCCCTCGCGAGTCCTGCATGATCCTCATACTTTGCAGACTATGCATTGAATGCAGACTGCGTCAAGGCCCTTGGTCCCGTATTGCGGAAATTGCAGTCTGCAGGAGCGGCGACGGCGGGACTGCGGGTGCAAAGTCTCGCTCGTGAGTGGCCCTCGCTCGGGCTCCGCACGCTCGTCTTCCCCTGCGCACGCGGGTCCTAGCCGCTATTGTTGCGACGTGCCGTTTCGTGGCGTGGCCACGGGAGAAGGGGGTCCGTCGGATGAGGGCTCTGCTGGCGCGTCTCGAGGGGCGACGGATGGCCGTCGCGATCGGGGTGGGGGTCGCGGTCGTCGCACTGTCCGCGCTCGCCTGGTTCAGCGTCAGGACGGGTACGCCCGAGCCGGGCGCCGCCGTCGACGCGAACGCCTCCTCTTCCCCAGCGCCGACGTTGTCGTCGGTCGCCGTCGCCAGTCCGACTGCTTCGACGCCGGCGCGCACATCCTGGGATGACGTATTGCCCTCGGACTACCCCGCATACGTCGCAGATCAGGATCCTCGGGAGCCTCGGGCTCGCGTTCTCGAGCCGTGGATTTGGGATCACGTCGGTCCCGGCTGGTCCCTCGCGGTATGGAACGCGTTCGGCGCATCCGAGCAGGGCCTCGGCGCCCAGGCGTTGTTCCTCATCGCCCCGAACGGCGAGATCTTCCGGCACTCGACGCTCCGGCACGACATCGGGATCGGCGTGGTCGCGTGGTCGTCGAGTGAGCGGGTGGCGTGGCTCAACCGAGAGGGGGGCTGCGAAAGTTGCGGAGACCTGGTCGAATACGACCTTGCTACGACCTCCGTTCGGGTGATCGGCGACGAGCTCGGCGGGGATGCCAATCGCGGCGGTATGGGGTTCGTGGCCGAGCCCGTCATCGGATCATGGACGGACGGCAAGACGCAGGTGTGGATGGACTCTGGGCCGGACGACAACAATCCGGGGTTCCATGACCTCTACTTCCGGGATCCGGTGAGTCGCGTGTGGCGAACGAGCGCATTCGCGCCAACGGTGATCGACTACGTGCCCCCGGCGCTCAGGGGGAAGCCCGCAGAGGTGGAGGGTGGCTGGTTCGGATCGGCGACCGGCTGGGTGGACGGCGAACAGAGAATCGCCGTGTGGCTCGCCACGGTGACATACGCGACGCTCCCTTGGACGACGAATGGCGTGCTCCCGCCTGAGGCCGACTCGTGGTGGATTCACGACCTCGACACCGACAACTACGTTCTGGCGACCCCCCTGTACCCGCAGTCCGACGCCGTGTGCTACCCCGCGAGTAATGTGCCGGCGATGCTTCCCGACTGGGTGGTCGTGGAGTGCTATCGGTGGTCAGGCCAGACGTCAACGGCGGATCGCATCGAATTGGGTCGGTTCACGATGTATCTCGACGGGACGCGCCGGGCCGCTGCCTACACGGGCCCGGAAGAGTCGCCCGACGTCGGTATCTCGGTCATGGAACTGACGCCCGAGTGGATGAACGACCTTCCGCACCCCTACCCCATCGTCCCGACCGGCGTCGACTGGCACTCCATCTGGACCATTCCGGCGGTGTTCTAGCCGAACCGTCGCGCGACCATCCTCGCGCGGGCGTCGCTAGCCGTCCGCCGCCGGAGGCTTGGCCTTGGGGGCGGGCTTGGCCTTGACCTTGGGCGTGGGCTTGGTGGTCGGGACCGACGGCTCGGGTTCGGGTTCGGGTTCTGGAGCAGGAGCAGGCACGGCAACCCGTCCCGCGGCGCCTTTCGAGGCGAGGAGGAACGAACTGAGGCCGACCACGGTCGCGAGGAGCACTCCGCCGACGATCCAGATCCACACCGGGATCTCGCTACCGTCCGATCCGAGGGAGTCGGCGAGCACTGCGGGCGACGCACTGGGCGATGGACTCGGCGACGCGGTGGCGGCGGGAGCCGGGGTGATGACCACGGTCACGATCGGATCGGGGGCGGGAGCCGGAGCAGGGGCGGGAGCCGGAGCAGGGGCCGGGGGTACGGCGCTCCCGCGTGCGTACGGAGCCGTGGCCTGCGTCAGCATGTTCCACGTGACGGTGCGGCCGCTCAGCGAGCCATTGGTATCGGCGACGTCACCCGGGAAGGTGACCTTGAGCGTCATCGAGCCGCCTTCGTCAATGACGGTCTGCTTCATCCCCTCCTCGCTGGCATCAATCGCGGCACCGGTCACGACGTACTGCGTGCCCACGCGTGAGACGGCGATTTCCCAATCGTCGGTAGCGGTGGCGAACGTCGCGATCGGCTCGCCGACGAACGTGATCCGATCGCCCACCCAGCCCGGTTCCCCCAGATCGGTCACGGTCGCATGGAGAAATCCCGCGGCAACGCCGGCGGCGTCCATCCCCGAATCGGGTCCGGAGGCGTAGTCCTCGTCGAGGGCGAGAATGATCGTTCCGTCCACCGTGTTGTCTTCGTTCAACGTGTAGGTGCCGTCCTGGCGGAGGCATCCGGTGAGGGCGGCGGCGGTGGTGAGGGCGATGAGGGCGAGAGCGGTTCTGCGCAACATGGCGTACCTTTCGATCACGCCGCCCACGGTAGCGCGGCCCCGGTTTCTCGCGCGAGCGGTTGGGGATGGAGCGGATGGAGGAAAGGGGGCGGGCGCAGTCCTCCCGCCCCCTCCTCTCGGGCCATCCTGAGGGAGATCAGTCCTGAGTCTCGGAAGCCTCGGGCTTCGCCTTCGGCGTCCGGGGGGCCTTCGCAACGGGTGGCTCGACGGGATCGTCCGGCGAGGTCACCGGGGGAGGCGTTACCCTCTGGCCCCTCATGTTCGCGAAGAGAAGTCCTCCGAGGCCGGCGAGGGCCGCGACGAGAACCGCGCCCACGATCCACACCCACGGGGGGATGCCCGAACTGGACTCGCCCGCCGGAGTGGCGATCGCCGTGGTTGTCGGGCTGGGGCTCGGGCTTGGGCTTACGGCGGGCAACGCCGCCGAGGTGGGTTCGGCGCTCGGCGTGATGACCACGGTGACGACCGGGTCCGGCGCTTGCGGCGGGCCCAGACTCGCGGACGGATGCGGATCGGGATCGCCGCTGGGAAGGAAGATCTGTCCGATACCCGGGATGAGGTGGAAGTACAGTCCTCCGTTGCCTCGAGCCGCGGGCGCATTCGTGACCGTCAGCATGTCCCATGCGGCCCAGCCGGGCTTCTCTCCAGAGGCCGAGTACTCCTTCGCTCCTGTCTGGGAGATGAGGGTCCCGGGAAAGATCACCGTTACTTGCAGAAAGCCGTCGTCGTTGGTGATCGCCTGCCGCATCGAGTCGTCGCTTGCGGTGGGCGCGTAGCCGTTGATGACGTATTCGTTGTTGGTGTCCTTCAGGATCTGGATCCCCCAGGCGTCCGTCACGGACCCGGAGAAGGTCGCGAGCGGCTCGTCGACGAAGTCGATGTGATACCCCTTCCACTTTCCGTTGTCGAAGGGGGTGACCGTCGTATGGTCGAAGAAGGCGGCGATGTCTCCCGCGCCCGTCCCGCGATAGGGATCCGAGGCATTGGTGTAGGCCTCGTCGAGGGCGACGTAGATCGTCCCGTCGACCGTGTCGTCCGGTTGGATGTAGTAGTACGCGCTCTGGCGCAGGCACCCGGTGAGGGTGAGAAGGGCCAGCCCCGCGAGGCACGCGGCTAGGTACTTGTGGCGCATCGCCATCTCCTTGGTTGACGTACGCCCACGCTATCGCGAAGGCAAAACGGGCGGCGCGGTTCCGGCTCAGAAGCTTGGCGGCACCGGCGGGACCTCGATCTCAAGATCAACGACGTCGGTGTCAGCGCCCCGCACGGAACGGAGCCACGGAACGGTCGCGACCGCCGCCACCGCGACCAGAATGGCTGACCCGCCGGCGAGCGCAAGCCCGGCGCGGGGCCCGGTCATCTCGATCAGCGCACCCGCGAGCCAAGCCCCGGCTCCCACGCCGATGCCGATGCCGATGCGGAGCCACGCGAGCCCCTCCATCAACTGATCCTTCTTCACCGAGCGCTGGATGACGTTGTCCGAACTCGCAAGAAGCGGCGCGATCACCGAGCCAGCAAAGAACCCGACGGCGCCGAAGAGGATCAGGTTCGGCTGAGCGGCGAGGAGCGAGAATCCGACAGCTACCAGGAGCGATATGGTCACGATCCGGCTCCACAGCGGGGACTTCCATCTCCGCGATCCGTACGCGAGGCCGCCGAGGAAGGAGCCGAACGAGAGGATGCCCAGCGCCGCGCCCGCCCACGGCTTCTGACCGAGGGAATCGGCAAACGCGACGGTCGAAAGATCGAATGCACCGAACATGAGCCCGAGCGCGGTGGCGATCAGGCTCACGGCGATCACGGAGGGCGGCACACGCAGCCCGAGGCTCGCCCCGTCCGTGCCGATCCGGGGCGGGGGCTCCGTCGCCTTCTGGGGAAGCAGAATGCCCATGCCGATGACGAGCGCGGCCGTCGACACCACCAGCCCGGCGGCGGGGTGGACGCTGGTCGCCAGGATCACCGAGAGTGTTGGTCCGGCGATGTACAGGGTCTCATCGAGGGCGCCCTCGAGCGAAAAGGCCGCGTGGATCTCTTGATCCGTCGTGAGAAGGTGCGACCAGCGCGCGCGGGTCAGTGAACCGAGGGGTCCGGTCAGGGAGGCGAAGACCACGGCAATCCAGAGAATGGGCTCCGGCCCGCGTGTCATCGCGGCGGAGATCGCGATCACGACCCCCACGACGTGGAGCCCGACCATAGGCCACATCGCCGCCCGCTGGCCGAGGCGGTCGACGATGCGTGCGGTCGGTACGGTCTGAAGCGCCCACACGAACACTCCGATGGCGGCGACCCTACCCGCAACGGCGTACGACGAGTATTGAATCTGAATCATGAGGATAAGGCTGATGTTGAACATCGAGCCGACGAGCCGCGAGAGCAGGCCGGCGAAGACGAATGACGTCGCTCCCGGCTTGCTGAGCAATCTGCGGTAGTCGTCGAACATCGCCTTAGGCTCTCACGTGGGAAGGACGACGGCCGGAAGCGGCGGGGCGTTGCCTACCCCGACTGCCTCCGGCCGTCGTCGCGACTAGGCTGCAGGATCCGCCGCAGGCGGTGCCTCGTCTGCGGGGGAGCCACCTTTGCGGCGGGTCAGTAGCACAATCCCCACGATGACGAGCGCCAGAAGGACGAGTGCCGCAATCGCGACGGCGATGACGATCACGGCTATGTGCGAGTTAGTGCCGCCGCCGATCGCCGAACCCGTGGCGTAGGGCGCGTCGGTTTGCGTGAGGAGATTCCAGGTGACGGTCGTGCCGTCGAGGGTTCCGTTGTGGTCCGTGACCGCCCCGGGGAACGTAATAGATATCGTCGCGATTGCGCCCGAGCCCTCCGGAAGGCTCTGGGTTTCCGAGGAGTCGGGGGCAGTCCCCTGGAACACGAAGGTGTCGCCCTCGCGCGTGATCGTGCCATCAACGCCCGTGAAGGACTCGATGGGCTCGTCACTGAAGGTAATCCGGGTTCCGACGTAGCCGTCCTGCTTGTAGGGGGTGACTTTCGCGTTGACCATCGCGTCGACGCCGGAGTCCACGTTCAACTGATCGGCGAAGTCCTGGTCCGTCATACCCATCGACGCGCCAATGCCCTCTTGCACGGCGACGATCATCTCGCCGCTCGCCGTGTTGTTCTCGTGCAACGTGACATTGCTGATGATGCGGACGCAACCACTGAGACCGAGCACGAGAACCACGGTCGCGACGATCGCACCTATCCTCTTGACGTTCATTGCTTCCCCTCTCCACCGTGAAGACCCCCGCACCCAGGCGGGCGGTCACGTCAATCCTGGCAGAAGGAGGGCGGCGCGGCTATTGGTCCAGGGCCTCGGCCACCACATCCGCCGCGGCCGCTTGCACCTCGCCCAGGTGCATCTCGGACACGAATGACTCCGCATAGATCTTGTACACGTCCTCCGTGCCGGACGGGCGCGCGGCGAACCAGGCGTCGCTCGTCGCGACCTTGAGTCCGCCGATAGCCGCCCCGTTTCCCGGCGCGGATGTGAGCGTCGCCGTGATGCGCCCTCCGGCAAGCACGGTTGCCCGAACCCGATCGGGCGAGAGCGCCGCGAGCGCGGCCTTCTGCGACGGCGTCGCCGGTGCGTCGATCCTGGCGTACCAACTCTCGCCCAGCCGATCGATCAGCCCACGGTGAAGGGCCGCGGGCGAGGCTCCGGTCGTGGCGGAAATCTCGCTCGCGAGAAGGGCGAGGATCAGGCCGTCCTTGTCCGTCGTCCAAACGCGCCCGTCGCGCCGGAGGAAGCTCGCGCCGGCGGACTCCTCGCCGCCGAACGCGATCGAACCATCCACCAGGCCCTGCACGAACCACTTGAAGCCCACGGGCACCTCGACCACGGTGCGCCCGAGTTCGCGCCCCACGCGATCGATGAGCGCCGACGAGACGAGGGTCTTCCCGATCGCCGCGTCGTCCCGCCAGGCTGGCCGCGCGCCGCCGTACAGGTAGGCGATCGCGGACGCGAGGAAGTGGTTGGGATTCATGAGTCCGCCGTCGGGAGTGACGATCCCGTGGCGATCGGCGTCGGCGTCGTTGCCCGTCGCGATGTCGTACGGCGCGTCGTGGGCCATGAGCGCCCTGAGGCTCGCCATGGCGTAGGGGGAAGAGCAGTCCATGCGGATCTTGCCGTCCCAGTCCAGCGTCATGAAGGCCCAGCGCGGATCCACATCGGGGTGGACCACCGTGAGGTCGAGGCGGTGCTCCTCCCCGATGGCACCCCAGTAGTCCACGGAGGCCCCGCCGAGGGGGTCTGCGCCGATGCGGATTCCCGCCTTGCGGATAGCGCCAAGGTCGACGACGGACGGAAGGTCGGCGACGTAGGCGGCGAGGTAGTCGTGGGGGCGGGTCGTCTCGGCGGACACGGCCTTGGCCAGTTGGACGCGGCGAACCCTGGCGACGCCCTCCTTGAGGATCTCATTCGCGCGGGCGGCGATCCAGTCGGTTGCGTCGGAGTCCGCCGGCCCGCCGTGCGGAGGGTTGTACTTGAATCCGCCATCGCGAGGCGGGTTGTGCGAAGGGGTGATGACGATGCCGTCGGCCAGGCCCCGTCCGGAGGTCCGCAGTCCCGCGGGCTCGAGGGCGCCGTTCGCGACGAGAATCGCGTGCGAGACGGCGGGGGTGGGCGTGAAGCGCTTCCTGGCGTCGACGCGGACCTCCACCTCCGCTGCGGCGAGCACCTCCATGGCCGTCTCCCATGCCGGGCTAGACAGAGCGTGAGTGTCCTTCCCGAGGAACAGCGGGCCGTCCGTCCCCTCCCTCCTTCGATACTCGACGATCGCTGCGGTGATCGCGACGATGTGGGCCTCGTTGAACGCGCGGTCGAGCGAGGACCCGCGGTGACCGGACGTTCCGAATGCCACGCGCTGCTCCGGGATCGCGGGGTCGGGAACGAGGTCGTAATAGGCGCCGAGCAAAGCGTCGACGTCAACGAGGTCCTGGGGAAGGGCGACAGTTCCGGCGCGATCGTGCATGTGCCAACTCTCGCACCTCCAAGGCCGCTCGGCCACCGCGCCTTCGCGGGGTGTGCGGCGACCCCTTCCCGCTCTCGGTAGGCTGAGGGCGTGGCCGCCAAGCGAGCGTCGAGCGCACCGTCGGACGAGCCTGTCCCGGGTCAAGGACTGCGGGCTGGCGCGCGCGTCGCCGCGATCATCGTGGCCTTCAACCAGGAACGTCGCGTGGCCTCAGCCGTGAGGGGGGCGCTGTCGATCCCCGCGGTCGATCTGGTGCTCGTGATTGACGATGGTTCGACGGATCAGACCCAATCCGCGGCGCGCGAGGCGGGCGCCGTTGTCGTGCGTCATTCGCACCGGCGCGGGAGGTCCGCCGCCGTGGAGACCGGCGTTGCCGTCGCGACCATGCGTGACGAGCCGGGCGTAGCCCCGCGACACTTTCTTCTTCTTGACGGCGCCCTCGGTGAGCACGCGGTGGGCGCCGCGCCCCTCGTGTCGGCGATCACGGAGGGCGCGGCCGATCTCGCGATCGCCGTCTTGGCGGATCCAGGCGACCGTGCCACGAGGATGGCCTCCGCGCTCGCTCGAGGCGCCATCGCGCGCGCGTCGGGCTGGTCCCCGACGCAGCCGCTGAGCCGAACGCGATGCCTCACCCGCGGGGCCATGGAGGCTTCGATCCCGCTCGCGCACGGTGCGGGGCTCGACGTGGGCATGACGCTCGATGTCCTCCTCGCGGGGCTGACCGCCACCGAGGTGGAGTGCGAGATCCGCGTGAGGCCCGCTCCGGCGGGGGCGCGCGCCCCCCTCCTCCACGCTAACCAGTACCGTGACGTCATGGTTGCCGTCAGCGCCCGGCGCATCCGCAGCGGATTCGAGGCTACGCAGAACGCCGTCGATCCGCGGGGGCTCTTTCATCGAGAGGACGACGAGTGACGAAGCCGCGCTACGCCTACCTTGGCCCCGAGGGGACGTTCACTGAGGCCGCCCTCCGCGCGATGGTCTCGCCCGAGGATGCGGAGTACCTGCCTCAGGTGGACGTGCTGACCGCGGTCGGCGCAGTGCGTTCGGGCGCGGCGGACTACGCCGTGGTGGCGATCGAGAACACGGTCGAGGGCGGGGTGACGGCAACCCTCGACGCGCTCGCCGAGGGCGCTCCTCTCGTCATCCTCGGGGAAACGGTGATCCCCATCGAGTTCGAGTTGGTCGCGCGAGCCGGCACATCGGCGGTGGACATCGCCTTGGTCGCGACGCATACCCACGGCTGGGCGCAATGCCGCAGATGGTTCAACGCGAACCTACCGGGTGTTGCCCACGTGCCCGCGTCGTCCAATACCTCGGCGCTCGCGGCCCTCGCCGACTCTTCGCGGTCGCTCTCGAACGTCGGATACGATGCCGTCCTTGCGCCGCCCGGGGCAGGCGCGGCGTACGGCCTCACGGTCCTGACCCGAGGCATCGCCGACAACGCGCGTGCCATGACGCGGTTCGTCAAGGTCGGGCGCCCGGAGGCGGTGCCAGCGCCGACGGGCGCGGACAAGACGACGCTCGTTGTCCATTTGCCCGAGGACCGGGCAGGCTCGCTCCTCGAGATGCTCGAGCAGTTCGCCGCCCGCGGCATCAACCTGTCTCGCATCGAATCGCGCCCCATCGGCGACCGCCCGGGTCAGTACTCCTTCTCCATTGACGCGATGGCCCACGTCGCCGAGGAGCGGATGGCCGAGGCGCTGATCGGACTCAGGCGGACGTGCAGGCTCGTGATCTTCCTTGGTTCGTATCCGTCGGCGACGGCAACGGGCCCCACCCCGCGCGCCGATGGGACCCTCGACGACGATTTCCGCGCCGCCCGCGCCTGGGTCGAGGAACTGCGGAAGGGCAAGAGCGCACCCTAGGGCAGCCCGGGCGTCCGTACGGTCAGGCACCCTGGGTCAACCACGGCGCGCAGGGAGATCGCACGCCCGAGAGACTCGCCGTCGGCCTGCACCCTCTGGGGCGCCTCCATAACGACGTCGACGGAGGCGCCTCGGGCGTGGTCAATCCGTCCGGCGCGCCAGGCCTCGGGGAGCGTTGGCGTAGAGACTTTGGTTCCCTGGAGCACGACCTGGCCTGCTAGCTCGGCCCATCCGGCGAGCCCGCGACTTGCGTCGAGCGTGGCGACATCCAGCGCGCCGTCGTTGACGGACGCGTCCGGCACGAGGACCAGTCCTCCGGGCAGGCGCCCGCAGTTGGCGATGAGCACGGTTCGCATCTTGCCCGTCACGGGCTCGAGGCCGCTCACCGTGATGGACGCGCGCATGCGGGTGGAGGCGGAGTGGCGGATCAGGGCATAGAAGTAGGCGAGCCAGCCAAATCGCCGCTTGAGTCGCTCGTCGGCGCCCGCGACCATCTCCGCGTCGATTCCCACGCCGGCCAGAACAAGGAAGAGGTATTCGCGCTCGTCTCCTGACTCGCGCACCACCGTCATCCGTCCGACGTCGACCCGCTCGCTCCTCCCCTCGATCACTGCCCGCAGCGCGGCTCCGGGGTCGTTGAGCGGCACCCCGACGTTTCGCGCGAAGAGGTTTCCGGTACCCAGCGGAATCACGCCGAGCGGAACGCCCTCCTCGATCGCCACCGACGCCACCGCGCGGACGGTGCCGTCGCCGCCTGCGGCGACCAGGACATGGGCGCCCGCGGAGAGCGCCTCGCGCGCGAGGTCTCGCCCGGTGTAGTTGGGAGCGGTGTAGAGCCAGATCGGTTCGGGAAGATGGCGGGCGGCGCACACGCGGTACGAGAGCTCGCGCAGTTGGGCCACTCCCGGCTTCGTCGGATTGGCGATGAAGGCGAGGCGCTCACGGCCAGGACGATCCTTCGCGAAGGATCCCGCGATATCGGCGGGGATCTCGTTCACGAGCAACACCCGGCGAACGAACCGGTGGACCGCGGCCGGATCCCGCTCGCCCAGGCGTCGCGTGGCGGCGATCGCGAGCATCATCGCCGCGACGGCAATCACGACGGCGGCGACCGCAAGTACCTGCCAGACCATGGGAGTGAGCCTACGTCGCGCCGATAGACTCGTCACCATGATCGATCTCAGGCTCCTCCGCACCGATCCCGAGTCCGTCCGCGCGAGCCAGCGCGCTCGCGGTGAGGACGTCGCGCTGGTCGACGCCACGCTCGTGGCCGACGAGGCGAGCCGCGCGGCCCTGACGGAGTTCGAGGAGAGGCGCGCGGAGCAGAAGACCCTAGGCAAGGCTGTTGCGAAGGCCTCAGGCGCAGAGAAGGGCGAGGTCCTCGCGAGGGCCCACGAGCTTGCCGGACGCGTGAAGGACCTCGAGGCGGCGGCGAATCGGGCGGCCGAGGAGGCCGCGGAACTCGCGTACCGAATCCAGAACATCGTGGAGCCGGGCGTTCCCGAAGGGGGCGAGGACGACTTCGTCGTTCTGCGCGAGGTCGGGAATCCGCGGAACTTCACCGAGGAGGGCCTCGTCGTCCGCGACCACCTCGAGATCGGCGAGGCGCTCGGCGCGATCGACATGGAGCGCGGCGCCAAGGTCAGCGGCGCGCGTTTCTACTACCTCACCGGGGTCGGCGCGCGCCTCGAGCTCGCGATCCTCATGGCCGCCCTCGACCGCGCGATGGCCGCCGGGTTCACGCCCGTCATCCCCCCAACCCTGGTCAAGCCAGAGATTATGCAGGGCACGGGCTTCCTCGGCAATCACGCACCCGAGGTCTACCGCCTCGAGGCGGACGACCTCTACCTCATCGGGACGTCCGAGGTCGCGCTCGCGGGGTACCACGCGGACGAGATCCTCGACCTCTCCGGCGGGGCCAAGCGGTACGCGGGATGGAGCAGGTGTTACCGCCGCGAAGCCGGGAGCCACGGCCGCGACACGCGGGGCATCATCCGCGTCCACGAGTTCCACAAGGTGGAGATGTTCTCCTTCTGCACCGCGGCCGAGGCCGCCTCGGAGCACGCCCGGTTCCTCGAGATCGAGGAGTCGATGCTCTCGGCCTTGGAGCTGCCCTACCGGGTGATCGACACGGCGGCTGGTGACCTCGGCGCGAGCGCCGCACGCAAGTTCGACTGTGAGGCGTGGCTGCCCAGCCAGAGCCGGTATATGGAGGTCACGTCCACCTCCAACTGCACCACGTTCCAGGCGCGGCGCTTGGGCGTGCGGGAGCGGACCGATAGCGGCACCGTCCCCGTGGCGACGGTCAACGGCACCATTGGGACGACGCGGTGGATCGTCGCGCTCTTGGAGAATCACCAGCAACTCGACGGCTCCGTTCACGTTCCGGAGGCGCTGCGCCCCTACCTCGGCGGTGCCGAGCGCCTGGACCCGGTGGTCTAGGAGATGCCGGCGGCTGACGCGGCTCGGCCGCGCTTGCTGGCCTTGGACGTCGATGGGACGCTCGTCGCGCGCGGAAACGAACCTTCCCGCGCGGTGTCTGAGGGCGTGCGAGCGGTCATTGAGGAGGGAGTCCGCGTCGTTGTCGCGACCGGGCGCGAACTCCACAACGTCATTGAGCTTTGCGCCCGCATCGGCGCCCGAGAGATGTGGGTCGTGTGCTCGAATGGCGCGGTGACGGCCTGGGTCTGCGCGGAAGGTTGGGAGATCACCGAGACGGTTACCTTCGATCCCCGCCCCGCGATCGCGGCCCTGACGAGTGCGGCACCCGACCTTCGGTACGCGCTAGAGGAGCCCGGCGTCGGGAACCGCGTGTGCGGTGTCTTTACTGACGGGGAGATCCACGGCCCGCGTTTCGCGCTACGGGGGCCGATACCCAAAGAGGCAACCCTGGTGATCACCGCGAGCGACACGGTCGCCTGTCGTGACCTGGTCGCCGCGGTCGCGGACTTTGGGCTCGCGCTCCTCCCCTACGTCAAGGGCTCGTCGGCGGTTCTTGACCTCAGCGCCGGTCACGTCTCCAAGGCCACCGGCGTCCGAGCGCTCGCCAAGGCCTGGAGCATCCCGCCCGAGTCCTGTGTCGCCGTCGGGGACTATCTCAACGACATCGAACTCGTTCAGTGGGCGGGTCGCGGAATCGCCATGGGTCATGCGCCCGAGAGCCTACTGGCGGTCGCCGACGAGGTGGTGGGCTCCATCGCAGAGGATGGCCTGGTCGAGGTTCTGGATTCGATTCACGCGGCTTGTGCGCCCGTTGGCCCTGCGTCGTAGGGTGGAGCGATGACGGCAGACCCGGCCAAGATGCATCCTCCCCTCGGTCCGGATGACTGGCGGATGGTGGGGCTCGATGTCGATGGCACCCTCATGCACTGGGGCGGCGAAATATCGCCCGCCGTCGCGCGCGCCGTGGAGCAGGCCCGCATGTGCCGCAACCACGTTATCCTCGCGACCGGACGGAGCATCATTGCCACCATTCCGGTCGCCGAGGCGCTCGGCATACGTCGAGGCTGGGCCGTGTGCTCGAACGGCGCCGTCACCATCCGGCTCAATCCCGCCGCGGTTGGCGGGTACGAGATCGAGGAGAAGGTGACCTTCAATCCGAGGGCCGCGCTCGAACTGATTCGCGACGTGATGCCCGAGGCGCGATACGCGGTCGAGGATCTCGGGGTGGGATATCGGGTGAGCGAGGAGTTCCCCGTCGGCGAGCTCGCGGGGCGACAGCGGGTCGTGAAGTTTGACGAACTCGGCAAGACCGAGGCCACGCGCGTCGTCATTCGGGCGCCCGGTCAGCACGTGTCGCGATTCGACGAACTCGTGGGACGCATCGGCCTGAACGAGGTCACCTACGTCGTCGGGTACTCCGCCTGGCTCGACCTGACGCCGCCAGGCGTATCCAAGGCCTCCGCCCTTGAGGCCCTGCGCCGTCAACTGGGCGTGTATCCCGACCACACCGTCGCGGTCGGCGACGGCTACAACGACATCGAGATGCTCCGATGGGCGGGGCACTCGACCGCCATGGGCAACGCCCCGGACGATGTGAAGGCCGTGGCCGACGCCGTGACTGGCTCCGTCGAGAACGATGGGGTCCTACCCGTGCTCGAGGCCCTCATCGACCCCGAGCGTCTTGCGGTCATCTAGGGAGGACACGATGAACTGGCTCTCTTCCCCAGCACACGTGCGCTGGCTCGAGTCCGAGACGGTTCGCCTGCTCGATTTCGCCCGGGCGTCGCGTGATCCCCTTGGCGGATTCGGGTGGCTCGGCGTGGATAGAACGCTCGACCGTAAGCGGGACGCGGAGCTCTGGATCACCTGCCGCATGACCCATGTCTTCGCCCTTTCGCACCTGCTCGGTAGGCCCGGCGACACCTCGCTCGTTGACTATGGGCTCGCGGCACTCCACGGTCGGTTTCGCGACGAGAAGCATGGGGGATGGTTCGCAACCGTCGGAGCGAAGGGGCCCCTGGGTGACGCTAAGGAGGCCTACGGTCACGCCTTCGTGATTCTCGCGGCAGCCTCGGCCACGGCGGCGGACCGCCCGGGCGCACGTGAACTCCTCGAGGAGGCCCTCGCGGTCTCCGAGGAGCACTTCTGGGATGAGGACGCGGGGATGGTTCGCGAGTCGTTCACCCGGGACTGGTCGGTCGAGGAGCAATACAGGGGCCTCAACGCGAACATGCATACGGTCGAGGCCTACCTGGCCGCGGCCGACGCGCTTGGGGACGCGCGGTGGCTTCGCCGAGCGCTCCGCATCATCGACCGAGCCGTGGGCCGGTTCGCCCGCGAGAACGGTTGGCGCTTGCCGGAGCACTTCACGACGGACTGGGAACCGATCCCCGACTACAACGGCGACGTGCCGAGTCATCCGTTCCGCCCGTTCGGGACGACGGTGGGCCACTCGTTCGAGTGGGCACGTCTGACGGTGCAGACTACGGCCTCGATGGAGCAGAGTGGAATGGCTGCGCCGGACTGGATGATTCCGGCGGCGCGCTCCCTCTACGAGACGGCGGTGAGCGACGGCTGGGAGGCCGATGGCGCGCCGGGGTTCGTCTATACGCTCGACTTGGGTGGCGCGCCGGTCGTGCGCGAACGTATGCATTGGGTTGCCGCCGAGGCGATTGGCGCGGCAGCCGTCCTCTTCAGGAGGACCCGAGTGGAGGAGTACGCCCAGCACTACCAGCGGTGGTGGGAGTACGTCGGGGAGTACCTCCTCGACCGCGAGGGCGGTTCATGGTGGCACGAGCTCGGACCGGACAACTCCCCGTCGCAGACGGTCTGGAGCGGCAAGCCGGACGTGTACCACGCCATCCAGGCGACGCTCCTTCCGCGCCTGCCCGTGAGCCCCGCGCTCGCGGCTTCCCTTGCGGCAGGCAACCTCAGCTAGCGGCGGGCACGGTCAGAACGATCTTCCCGAACACGTTGCCGGACTCGAGCGCCACGTGAGCGGAGGCGGCGTCCTCAAGCGGGAAGGTCGCGCCGATGATCGGGGCGACCGTACCGGGAACCCACGGCCAGACGCTCGCCAGGACGTCGGCGACGATGGCCTCCTTCTGCTCAAGCGGCCGCGAGCGGAGAGCCGTCCCTGCGACACTCGCGCGCTTGCGCACGAGGGCGCCTAGGTCGATCTCGGCGTGCGAGCCGCCCTGAAGACCGAGTACGACAAGCCGTCCCCCCGGCGCGAGCGCTTCGATATTCCGCCCGAGGTACACGGCTCCGAGGATGTCGAGGATGATGTCTACCCCGCCCTCCGCCGCCGCGATTTCCTCAAACTCGTCCTCGATGTAGTCGATGGCGACGTCCGCGCCGAGACGCGCGCATTCCGCTGCGCGTTGGGGTCCGCGCGCCGTCGCGAGTACGTGAAGGCCCGCCGCCTTCGCGATCTGGATTCCGAGCGAACCGATGCCCCCGCTCCCACCGTGGATGAGTATCGAATCGCCAGGACGGCCGTCGGCGAAGCGCAGGTTCGACCACACCGTGCAGGCGGCCTCGACGAGACCCGCGGCCTCCACGACGCCGAGTCCGGCCGGAATCGGAAGGACGAGCCCGACTTCGGCGATGCACAGCTCGGCGTAGCCCCCGCCGGCGAGGAGCGCGCACACCGCATCGCCCGGGGCAAAGGTCACGACGCCCGGGCCCACCGCGTCGATCACCCCCGAGACTTCAAGGCCCGGCCACGCGGGCTCGCCCTCCGGGGGCATGTAGTGGCCTTGGCGCTGAAGGACGTCCGCGCGATTCACCCCGGCGGCGGCAACGCGGATTCGGACCTGCCCAGGCCCCGGATTAGGAGCGGGACGCTCCTCTGCACGAAGCACCTCAGGACCACCGAAATCGGAAAAAGTGAGAACTATCACAGAGAAACCCCCGAGAGTGCCGTCATGGACGAGTACCACTAGCGTCTCATGTGTAGTGAGTTAGGCAGTTTGTGCTCATGCCGGTCGGCAACGTGGCCGATAACGGCGAGGAAGAGGACTGTTTGCTTCGCTGAAGAGGAACGTTCGTCGGGAATCCCGACACGGACCAGGGAGAGGCTCGATGTTCGGCAGACTCGGTGTCCGCGGGAAGATTCTCGCTGTCGTCGCCGTGCCTATTCTCGTGCTCGTCATCGCGGCCGGGGCGGTCACGTTTGCAGCGGCGCGCACCTGGGACACCGCTCGGAACACCGCTCAGTTGCTGACGATTTCGAGTGCGTCAGGGAACCTTGCCACCGCGCTTGAGAGCGAGCGAGAAGCTTCGGTGAACTTCGTTGACTCGTTCGAGCAGTCGGATACGGGCCGTAGGCAGTCTGCTGCGGCGGTCGACGCCGGGTACCTGGCCCTTCGGTCGAAGGTGCTGGCGCTCTCGGGAGCGGACGGCACGCAAGCGCGCGCTGCGCTCGCCCGTGTCGACGCGGCGCTCGGCCTGAGGATCGCCACCGACCCCGTGACGGGCTTCGCAACGGTCGAGCAGTATGCTGACCTCCCGGCCGACCAACTCACCGGCATCTATGCCGTGCGCGCCGTCACGTTCTCCAATCGAGCCCAGGACTGGCCCACGTTCCCCTCGGAGCAGGAGGCGGCGGCCCGAGAGGGCGACTACGCGCAGATCGAGCGTGACATCCACGCCGTCTCGCTGACCGCGACGCCCGCCGGGGGAGTTCAAGCGGCGGTGGCCGAACTCGATGCGCGTGTCCAGGCCGAGGCGGCGGCGGCCGTGCTCGCCGCGGTGCCGGGAACGCTTGTGAACGACATCGTCTCGGCGCGAACCGCGACCGACACCGCGCTCGTTCCCTTCCAGGAAGCGGTTGCCAACATGAGCACCCGCGCTTCGAACTCCGCGTTCGGGGTTGTGTTGTCCAACGAGTCGGACCGCCTCGGCGGCCTCGATGTTGAGCGTGCGTCGGTTCGGGACAGGATCGACAGCGCGACAACGGTGACGAACTGGTATAGCGCCGGCATCGGACCGCTCGTGTCGTTCCCCGCCGTTGTGGCGGATGCCATCGGGCAACGCCCGCTCGCCCGGAGCCTCGACGCCTTCTCGACGACCGGCCAATTCATTGACGCCCTGCGCGTGGAGGGGATCGAGTCGGAATCCGTTATTCGCCAGGGTCGGTTTGCGAACCAGGCCCAGGCGATCCAACTCTCCAGCACCCAGGCGCGCACGGATCTGGCGCTGGAGAACGCCCAAGCCGCGGTAGCCGCGGCCGGGAATGCCACGGCACTGCCGGGCTACGGCGCGTCGTACGACCCTGTCGCCCGGAGTTCGTTCGCTTCCGCGCGATCCGCTCTCGCCGGGGGCGAGGATGCGCTGGTCAGCGGCCTGCGGATCGAGGGCACATGGCCAACGTACGTCCAGAAGGAACTGGACCTCTCCTACCGGCCCGCGCAGGACGCCCTCTGGGCCAAAGCCCTGGGACAGTCGCAGGCGAACGTTCGAGGCGCGCTCCTGCAGACGCTCTTCACCGCCCTTGCCGCCGCGCTCGTCGTTCTCGCCTCCCTCTTCATCGCCCTCGTCATCGCCCGGCGCATCGTCAACCCGCTCCGACGCCTGACCACCACCGCGACCGCCGTGCGGCAGGAACTCCCCCGACTCGTCGAGCGCGTCGCTCTCCCCGGTCAGTCCGTCGACGTCTCGGAAGTGCAGATCCCCGTCGAGTCCGCCGACGAGATCGGGCGTCTCGCGGAGGCGTTCAACGCGGTCAACGCGGCAACGCTCGCGATCGCGGGCGAGCAGGCCGCACTGCGCGGCTCCATCTCTGAGATGTTCGTCAACGTCGCGCGCCGCGACCAGGTGCTCCTCAACCGCCAGCTCGCGTCGATTGATGAGATGGAGCGGACCCAGGACGACCCCGATACCCTGATGCGGCTGTTCGCCCTCGACCACCTCGCGACCCGAATGCGTCGAAACTCCGAGTCCCTCCTCGTCCTCGCAGGCATTGACTCCGGGCGTCGGATGCGTCGACCGATGCCGCTCTCCGACGTCATTCGGACGGCCTCTTCCGAGATCGAACTGTATGAGCGTGTCGAGCTCATTCTGGATGCCGACCCGTCGATGGTGGGGCACTCGGCTCTGACGGCTGGTCACCTCTTTGCAGAGCTCCTGGAGAACGCAACGGTCTTCTCGGATCCCGACAGCAAGGTCGAGGTACGCACGTCCGAGAAGGATGGCAGTCTCGTCGTCGAAATCGTCGACCACGGAATCGGCATGACTCCCGAGGAACTTCGCCAGGCTAGCGCTCGCGTCGTATCGTCTGCGGCTTCGGAGATCCTGGGAGCCCAGCGCCTTGGCCTC
The DNA here is from genome assembly GCA_963830335.1 of uncultured Actinomycetota bacterium. Lineage (GTDB taxonomy): Bacteria > Actinomycetota > Actinomycetes > Actinomycetales > Demequinaceae > JAFGBM01. Next base: position 162,714 of record CAWHLX010000002.1, on the reverse strand, counting down.
TTCGTCGTCGGTCGCATTGCCCGCCGAATCGGTGCCCGCGTCGAGCTGCAGAGCGAGGAGGGCACGGGTACTACCGCCACCGTCATCCTTCCCCGCAGCCTGTTCGACATGTCAGCTGACGCCGAGCGCACCGCGCCGCACTCGGTTTCGACCGTGGACGAAAAGCTTCACGTTCCGGCCGCTCTGATCAGCCACACCGAGGACGAAGAAGAGGTAGACGACTACAGCGTGGGCGTGACGTCTCGGGCCATCACCGGCGAGCGCGGCGCTTCGGCCTCCCCCGGGGAGTCGGTCCAGCGCGGCGAGTCCTACGAGCCCACGGAGGCGGCTGGGACCGCGGAGACATCGAGACCGGAGACGACCGCCTCGACCGATGACATCGACGAGCTCATCAAGGCGGACGTTGCCTCGGCTCCCGCAAGCGAGGAGGTGGATCTCTCCGCGCTGACCACGGGCATCACGGCATCGGGCCTTCCGACAAGACGACGCGCGAGCAAGACGGGACCGGAGGCCAAGCCCGAGACGACCACGATCCTGGGGCTTCCCGAGCGTCCGACCTCGGGGCAACTTGACGAACTCGCGCGCCAGCGGGAGCTGGAGGGCACCTTCGGCGCCCCGGTGGCAGAGCGCCGCACCGCGATCTTCCGCAGTTTCCGCGCGCGTGGCACTGAGGCGGGTGCGCCTTCCGCGGAGGTTCCCTCGCTCGAAACGGACGACAAGCCCGAGCCCATTCGCGCGAAGAGCGACACTGTCATCGAGCCCGCAGTCGCCGAGGCCCTCCCGACCCTGGAACTGGCGCCCGAAGCAACCGTTGAGGCGGAACCCGCACCGATTGCCAAGCTCAAGCGAGCGCCCAAGCCCGTGCCCGCACTCGACGAGGTCGCGTCCGAGCCCGAAGTGACGGACAATGGCAAGGCGTACCGCGGGGAGACCCCGGATGAATCGTCCGAGGACGGCCCCGGCGCGTGGTCGGCGTCGGGGGATGACCGTTCGTCCGTTACGGAGCCCCTGGGACCCAAGACCGGGGATGAGGAAGGAGCCATGGCACCCGACTGGAGTTTCGGTCAGGATCCCGCGATTAGCAACGGTTTCGGCCACGGCGATGTCTTCACCAGTGGTGATCAAGCCATCTCCCCCGAGAACGGTCCGCTGGCCATTCCCGGACTCGAACCGACCGTTGACGACGCCCCGGGCCTTGAACTCCCGGCGGGCGCGCCGCCCATTCCGACCGTATACGCCTCGCAGGAGTACCCCGAACTCGTGATTCCCACGGAGGTCGCACCGGCGGTGGAGACGCCAGCACAGAGCGCCTCCCCCTTCGCCCCGGTGCAAGCGCCCGTCGCTAGCGCGGAAGGGATCGATGCCGTGACTGGCTCGGCGGAGCATCCCGACCCGGGGCCGAGGAAGCGTCGGGGCCTCTTCGGCCGTCACGCCAAGGACGCACCGGCTGCCGCTCCCGCACCGACCTACGAGGCTCCCGCACCGACCTACGAGGCGCCCGCACCGACCTACGAGGCGCCCGCACCGACCTACGAGGCTCCCGCACCGACCTTCGAGGCTCCCGCACCGACCTTCGAGGCTCCCGCACCGACCTTCGAGGCTCCCGCACCGACCTTCGAGGCTCCCGCACCGACCTTCGAGGCTCCCGCACCGACCTTCGAGGCTCCCGCACCGACCTTCGAGGCTCCCGCACCGACCTTCGAGGCTCCCGCACCGACCTTCGAGGCTCCCGCACCGACCTTCGAGGAACCGGCGGTGGCGCCACTAGGGGATTGGACGGTCGCGCCCGCCATCCCCGTCGAGGCGGACGCGGCGAGCCCGCACTCGATTCCCGAAATCGCGAACGTCGACGCCGCGGCCTTCGGCGAGCCCCAGGCATACGCAGTACCCGACTACGCGGAGCCCGCAGCGCAGGCCACGCCTTTCGAGGTCGCCTTCGACGTCGCCTCCTTCGGCGAACCCTCCAACCCGGACTTCGCCGAGGCCGCTGCGGCCTCGCTCGAGATCCCTACGATCGAGTCGGCGCCCCTCGACTACGTCTTCGGCGGTGACCCTACCGAGGCGCCCGCCGCCGCTGGGCTTCCTGCTACCGAGTCCCCCGCCGCCGAGTATCCTGCTACCGAGTCCCCCGCCGCCGAGTATCCCGCCCCCGACTTGGCCGAAGGAAGCGAGTCAGCGCCCGCGTGGGATGCCGTCGCCGCCGAGGCCCCGCCTAGTGAGGTGACGATTCCCGCTCTTGAGGCCGACGAGCCTCCGCCGCCGATGGCGGCCCCGCCTAGTGAGGTGACGATTCCCGCTCTTGAGGCCGACGAGCCTCCGCCGGCGCCGTTGGCCGCCCCGGAATACCCGCAGTATGGCGACCAGCCCCCATATCCCGCCGCCGGATCCTACGATGCGGCGAGCCCGTACGGGGAGCCGCCTGCCTACTCTTCGGAGCAGTTCGCCCAGCCGTATGGGTGGGAGGCCGCCGGGGCCGACGCGCTTGAGGCCGCCGGCTTTGAACCCGACTACCGGGGATACAGCCCGGAGGCATTCAGCGCGCCGCCGCCGACCGAGGACTACGAGGCGGACGTCGCGAGCGCCGTGTTCTCCGAACTTCGCTCGCTGTCGAGCGAGCGCCCCACGATCCAGCGGACCAAGGCGGGCCTCACCCGTCGCGCGCCGTCCGCCCTGGCGACTGCGGGGCCGATGGTGGACGTCGAATCGAAGGCCGTGGAGCGCAATCCCGAGACCGTGCGGGCCAACTTCGCGGGTTTCTACACCGGCACCACCCGCGGCCGCGCCGATGCGGCCGCACTGCCCCCCGACGTTCATGGCTCGTCGAACAACGAGGCCACGCCATGAACGGCATACTGAGACTTGCCCCCGCCCGGGGTGTAACTAAGGAGGACCAGTGACTGCGCTCAGCACCGAGGCCACCAATTTCGGCTGGCTACTGGACAACTTCGTCCAGACTGTTCCCGGCACGCGTCACACCCTGGTCGTCTCCGCTGACGGCCTGCTCATGGCGATGTCGAAGAACCTGGACCGAACCGGCGGAGACACGCTCGCCGCCGTCGTGTCGGGCATGTCAAGCCTGACTCGCGGCGCCGCACGTCAACTCAAGGCTGGCGAGGTTCGTCAGTCCATCATCGAGATGGATGAACTCTTCCTCTTCCTCATGAGCATTTCCAATGGTTCCGTTCTCGCCGTCGCGGCGGATTCCACCTGCGACGTCGGACTCGTCGGGTATGAGATGACCCTGCTCGTGTCGCGGACGGAGAACGTCCTGACGCCGCAACTCATTACGGAGATGCGTCAGAACCTTCCGACGGACGGTAAACTTCGCGAGGGCATCAGGGACTAACATGGCCGACGACTTCGCACCCTCTGCGCTCGACAATGACGACGACGCGTACACCGTCCGGCCGTATGCTGTCACGGGTGGGCGCGTCGCCGGTGAAGCGGATGGCCTCGCCCTTGAGGCGCTGGTCACCACGCGTACCGAAGGCAAGCCCCAGAAGGGGCTGACCCCGGAGAAGAAGAAGATTCTGCAACTTGCTGCAGAAGATTTCATCTCCGTGGCAGAACTCTCGGCCCACTGCAAGCTTCCGCTTGGAGTGGTCCGGGTGCTCGTCACGGACCTCTCAGACACTGAGTACCTAACCATTCACGCCACCGCGCCCGTCAGCCTCGCCGTTGAGGACCGAAGTGGCATCACCCGGAGTTTGTTGGAGAGTGTTCTCGATGGCATCGCAGCCCTCTAACGCCGCCGTCACTGACGGCGCCGCCCACATCGCTCCGACCGTTGTCAAGATCGTGATCGCGGGTGGTTTTGCCGTTGGCAAGACGACCTTCATCGGTTCGATCTCGGACATCGATCCCCTCAATACGGAAGCGGCCATGACCGAACACTCGGTCGGGGTCGACGACGCAGGAGGGATCACGGAGCGCAAGACTCACACGACCGTCGCGATGGACTTCGGCCGTATCGCCCTTCCGGGCTCCCTCTGGCTGTACCTCTTTGGGACTCCCGGACAGGACCGCTTCTTGTTCATGTGGGACGACCTTGTTCGCGGAGCCATCGGCGCGGTCGTGCTCGTCGACACCGAGCGGCTCGATCAGTGCTTCCCTGCGGTGGACTACTTCGAGGGGAGGAGCATTCCGTTCATCGTCGCGGTCAACTGCTTCGACGGCGTTGCCCGCCACCAGCTTGACGATGTTCGCGAGGCACTCGGCCTTTCGGCCAGCGTTCCGCTGATCTACACGGATGCTCGCGAGCGTGCGGCGACCAAGCAGGCACTGATCGCCGTCGTTCAACTGGCCATGGAGCGGCTCAAGTAGGAGGGATGTCGGAGCGGGTACGCCGCGTGGAGCGCGACCCGTTACGCGTCTCGCCGCTACGCTGAATCGCGTGATCTATCTCGACGGTTCCGCGCTCTGCCGCTTCCTCCCGGGAGTCCGGCATTACGAGGCGTTTGGAGCCTGGGCGCGGGATCACATTGACGAACTGGTGACGACCCAACTCGGCTTCACCGAACTTCGGCAGGCTGCGGAGCTCTATCCGCGTAGCGCGGCCGAACGTGTCGCGGACATTGTGGATATGGTTCGCGCTGGCGTCGCCGTCATCCGCTTCAGCGACGACAACGTCGCGATCTCGAGCCATGCCACGGTCGTGCTCAAGCCCTTCGCCGCACTTCACGTCGGTGCGGCGGTCGCGCACCCCCAGGTCGACACGATCGTCACCTATGACCCCGCCCTCGCCAATGTCGCCCGCATCTACGAGCTCGCGATCGTGTCTCCCGGGTTGCCCGAGGGTTGGTACCTCGAGTACCAGGGTCCACCCGAGCACTGGAAGCCGGTCGCCCTCGACGCTCCATACGCCCCGGGTGCGGAGTTCGATGTTCCCGAGGCGGCGCCGCGGCCGGACATGTACGAGGTGGCCCTCGAAGAGGCGCGACTCGAGGCTGCGGCCGAAGCGAATCGAGAGCAAGCCGACGCCGAGGGGGACTCGCCACCCGCTGTCGAGGGCGAGGGCAACGGCCCGGCCGGGGGCGAGGGCGAGGTTGAGGGCGCGAGGGCGAGGTTGAGGGCGAGGGCAACGGCCCGGCCGGGGGCGAGGGCGAGGGCGAGGGCGAGGTCGAGGGCGACGGCCAGGCCGAGGTCTCGGAGCTGGAGCGCGCGCTTCGCGAGGCGGAAGCGGCAGCTGTCGCGGAGGCCAACGCCGGGAACGGCGAACTCGACGAGATGGAGGGGGAGGCGGGACGTGCATCCAAGGGCGACACGTCGCCCGCGCAGGACGCACGCGCGGGAGAGCTTGGAACGGAGAAGGGTCCCACCCCGCCCGCGCGGATGGGGACCTACCGGCCGCGCATCGAGGCGTGGCATGAGGGCGACGCCGAAGAGGATCGGCCCAAACTCGAGCCGGAAGGCGAAGCAGGAGACGGGCGTCCGTGGTCTGGCAGGCCCGATCCGACCGCGGGTTCGCCGGAACCGGACTCCCTGTCGCAGACGCACCTGCCGCCGCCCCCGGCTCTCGCCCCGCCCGCCCCGATTGGGCCCGTTGACATCCCCAACCTTCCCCGTGAAGAACGAGGCGTTCCGCCGGTGGCGGCCCCCTCGCGCGAGTCCATCGGCTCGGCGGTGCGGCGCCCGATGTTCGAGACGGACCCGCACCCCGATTCACGAGCCTCGCGGCCGCCCGAGCCCGTGCCGGCGGTGCCCCCGGAGGAGTCGTCGCCGCTGACGGTCCCGATCAAGTGGAATGTCGAACTGGACGAGCCCGAAGCGTACCTACCGCTCCGGTTCGACTCGGAGAGCGCTCGCGTGCTGCCCACGGCCCCGGTGAGCTTCGCCGGGGGGCAAGGGGGCCTCACCCTCGAGTCGGCGGGCAGTGTCTCGGTACCGGCGCTCGAGCCGACCGGCCTCGAAACCGGGGCGGCGATCCGGAGCGACGTGCGGTCGCCGATGGTGCCGCCCGGCTCCGATGCGCCCATGTCGGCGCGCCAACGCAAGGCGGCCGACAAGGCGGCTAAGAAGGGGAACGAACGCCGGGGGAAGCCTGCCAAGAAGGTGAAGGGCACCGCCTCGCCGCCACCGCCGTCGCCCGCACCCTCGTCGTCGGACGCATCGTCGGACCCGCCGTCGGACCCGCCGACCGCGAGTTCGGAGGGGTGGAAGTTGGAGGACGTCCTGAACCTCGGGCCCAAGAAGCGGGGTTCGTAGCGCGGGCCTGACACAATGACGGTCGAGGAGAGTTGACCGAGTGGCCGAAGGTGACGGTCTTGAAAACCGTTGAGGGCGTCAAAGTTCTCCGTGGGTTCGAATCCCACACTCTCCGCCAGTAGGCGCCAGCGCAGGGGCGGCGTTGGCGCCCACCCACCGGGTTCGGTAGTCTGAACCGTCATTGCCGGGAGACGTCGCATAGTCCGGCCTAGTGCGCGGTCCTGCTAAGACCGTGTGGGCGAAAGTCCACCGTGGGTTCAAATCCCACCGTCTCCGCTCATCATTCCACCGGATATACTCGTGACTCGGCCCTGGGGCCGCGCGCCCGTAGCTCAACGGATAGAGCATCTGACTACGGATCAGAAGGTTGGGGGTTCGAATCCCTTCGGGCGCACTCGCGCGATGCTTGCCCTAGTGGTCCGGCACCGAGACGATCTTCTGTCCCTCCACATCGAGGTCGACGCGGTGCGTGAGGCCCTCGGACTCGATGACGATCGAGACCGCGGTTTCGCGCCCCAGGGGCGCGAGCCTGACGGTGAGGCGCCCCCGGTCAACGTCGCGAAGCGACTCCGTGATTCGGTCGGTGAGGCGACGCATCGCCACGGGATTCGGGAGTCCCCCTCCTCGGTCGTCCAAGAGAGTGACCTCGACGCCTCTGCGACGCGCCTGCGCCGTCGCCGCCGCGATCTCGGGAAGGTGCAGGGAACGGGCGCGAACGCTGTCGCGCAAGGTCGCCTCGGCGAGCAGGTATTCGATGCGTTCCCCTGGGAGCACCTGGGACGAGCGAGCGATCTTGGCGAGCAGCGGCGTCGCGACCTCGGCGAGCTCGGCCACTCGCTGGCGGCGGATGTCCTGTTCGGCATCCGAACTTGCCGCGGCCGCGGCGAGCTCGAGAGATCGCGCGTTGAGACTGTTGATGCGCCGCGATGCGCGCCGGAGGGCTCCGCGGAAGAGCGTGCCGACGAACAGAATTCCCGCGTGAGTCTCGAGCAGGCCCACCGCCGCGAGCGGACCCCGTCCGACATCCACCGCCCACCAGGCCGTGATGCCCAGCATGATCGCGAAGCCCACCCAGCCCAATACGGGCCGGCCCCGCATCGTGAGGAAAAAGAGAAGCCAGGTGTTGGCTCCGAAGTGCCACGCCTCGCGGCCCAGGCTGCCCGTCGATGCGAGTTGCCACGACACCAGCCCGGTGCTGCTCGCGACGGCAACGAGCACCCACAGCGACCACTCGAGCGGAAACGGGTCGGAGTGAGGAACGAAGATCGGCACGGCGGCGGCGCTAACGATCAGCGCAGCGACGATGCACGGCCAGGGTGACGAGACGCGATCAAGCGTGGTGAGCACGAACGTCAGATTCCCCAGGACGAAGAGGGCGAGGAGGAGCGGCGCTCCGGCCTTGCCGACTCCGAGGAGCCGACTGACGTCGGTGCTCGCGGGAATAGAGGCCGACCCGCCTGGACGCGTTAAGGGTGTGGCGCTCATCCTTGCCTCATCCACGACAGGGTGACGGTCGTGCCTTGGCCGGGTCGCGACTCGACACTCGCGTCCCCGCCTCCGAGGAGCCTCATGCGCTCGAAGATGCTGACCCGGATGCCCAGCCGGCGATCGTGCACCCCCCGCACGTTGAACCCTCGCCCAGAATCCTGAATGGTGGCGCGGATGCCGCCGTCGGTGATGGTCACACGAACCACGCGGGAGATACCCGGGTCGTCCCCACCGTGAAGAATGCTGTTGCGAACGGCCTCGCTCGTCGCCTCGGTGAGGGCCTCGACAACGTTCGCGGGAATCGGCTTCTCGCTGATGACCGAGTTCCAGAAGTCCACCGCCTCGCCCGCGCTGCTGACCCCCGCGCGGAGGGCCGTCACCGCCTCGGTGGGGTGGTAGTCGGGCGCGTCGCCCGGATCGATCGAGAGGGTGGCGATGCTCGCGAGCGCCGATTCCGCTTGTTCCGCGAGGCGCGGGCCGGGGTCCTCACGGGCGGCGTACAGGAGGACGGACATGATGTCGTCGTGGACGATGGCGTTGATGCGCGCCTGTTCGTGCTCCCGCGTCCGGCTGCCCGCCTCGAGCGAAGCTTGCGCCCGCGCCCGCGCGGCAACGAGGTCCTGCTGTTGCGCGGCGTTGATGAGAGCAATGGCAACGACCATGAGGATCGTGCAGAACACGATCGCGCCGAGTCCGTCGAGCAGTGCCGCCCTGAGGTCGGCGCCGGTTGCGACGTAGCGTACCGTCGCGACGATGGGGCCTTGGGCGACGGCGAAGAGCCACACGAGCTTGTGACGCCACACAATCGCGGCCAACATCGCCGGTACGGCATTCACCCCCTGCATCCAGGGCGCGGCACCGTCGCTGAGGTGCGGCACGACCATCGACGGGACCCAGAGAAGTTGCAGCGTGACAAAAACGACGACGATGCCGCCCGCAATCGTGTCGAGCATCTTGGCAGGCAGGATCCATGCGAGCCCAGAGAGAGTCGCGGGAATCGCGACGCCGACGAGCACCGCCGAGATCGCGAACGACACACTGAGTTCCGACCACTGGGAGGAGATCCTTCCCACAAGCAACCCACCGAAGATGAGTGCACCGAACCCGGTGGCCATGTAGAGCGCGCGCTGAATCCGTTCTCGCGCTCGGTGAAGATCGGGGTTGCGGCTGCTCACTCGGGACCCTCCAGCAGGCCATCTTCGAGCGCTCGCCGGAAAAGGTCGACGCGCGAGTGCGCGGGCCTACCAGCCTCCGCGTACTTCTTGCGTATCCGTGTGACGTAGTCGGCGACGGTCTCGCGCGCCAAACCCGTCCTCTGAGCGACCGATATCGCCGTCTCGCCCGAGGCATAGAGGCTCAGAACCTCCTGCTCTCGCGGACTGAGGCGCGCGTCCTGCAACTCGTCGTCGGAGTCGATCGCCGCCGCCCAATCGGCGCCGAAGACTTCGCGCCCTGCGGCGGCGGTCCGAATCGCATCCAGGAGGACTTCGGGCTCGGCCGACTTTCGAATGAGTCCCAGCGCTCCGGAGCGAGCGGCCTGCTGGATGAGGCGGCGGTCCTCCGCCCCCGTGTAGATCAGGACCTGGGACCCCGCGCGGTGAACCGCCGCGACGTTGTCAGCGGGCGAGGATCCGTCGTTCAGTCGGAGGTCGAGGACGACGAGATCGATGTGCTCGGTAATGGCCTCGAGATCCACCACAGTCGCCACCATGCCGACAAGACGAAGGTCGGGGGCGGAAGCCACGAGGTCGCGGAAGCCTATTGCGATCAGAGCGTGGTCCTCAACCAACGCGATCGTGCGCGGCGCGTCCATGATCCTCCGTCCCTATCCTGGACTTACCGTACCTAAATGCGGCCAACGTGCGCATCCGGGATTGACGCGCAATTCGTCACATTTCGCGGAATGCGCCGCAAGCGGGGCCCCGTCGATCCGACTAACCTGGCCTCAGGGGGAGCGGAGCGCTCCCGGGACGGAAGCCAGCCATGCGAGTTCTGAGGTTCGCGGTTGCGGGCGTTGCGCTCGCGGGAATCCTGTCGGGATGCACGTCGCGTCCCATCGGCGACCTCGAGGTAGGCGAGTGCTTCGACTTCTCGGATGCGACGGGCGAGGTGACCGCCGTCGCCATCGTGGAGTGCGCGAAGCCGCACGACGCCGAGGTATTCGCGACTTTCGAGGTCGCCCTTGACTCGTTCGACGCCGACACGGTCGCCGCCGCGGCCGACGACCAGTGCTTCGCCGCTATCGAGCCGTACGTTGGGTATCCCTATAGCGCGGCCGACTTCTACTATCGGGCTTTCATGCCGGGGGCCGACGGTTGGGAGAAGGGCGCCCGAACGGTCGTCTGCTTCGTGGTCCCGAACGAGGGGACGCTCACCGGAAGCGTTGCGAAGTCCGGAGCCTAGTTGACGAAGGTCGCAGATGAGTCGATGAACGACCCCTCGACCTGGCCTTCCGTATAGACGACGCACACGCCCGTGCGCTCGTTGTCCGCCCAACTACGTTCCGTGGGCGCCCACGCGACCCACCGGAGGCCGGCATCCCAGTCGGTCACGGTGAACATCGACGAGTCCGAGTATCCGGGCTGCACGAAGGATCCGCAGAAGTCCAGAAGCTTCGCGACCACGGTGGACCTCCCGGGCCACTCGTCCCCGGTGAAGGTGTAGTCCGCGACGGCCTCCGCCTCGTGCGGCACCGCGCACCCGACGGCGTCTGCGGTCGCCACGATCCCGTTCGAGGGAAGCCTCGTGAGGCACGTTCCAGGCACCACCTGGATCGCGTTGACCGCCTGAACGGAAGCGTCGGTGACCGTGACGGGCGATGTGCCGATGCGATTCCCGACCTCTATCCCCGCCCAGACGGCAAGGGCTATCGCGGCGAGCCCGGCCCCGATCACGGGGATGATCCAGGCGCGCGCGCCGCGCGCGCGCGGGGCGGCCTCCCAGGCCCCGGCTCGGTAGGGCTCGGGGTACAAACTCTGCCGCTCGGGCGGGAGGCTAGGCGTAGTCATGGCACCACGCTACCGGGAGCGTCGACGAAGTCCACCATGACCGGCGCGTGATCCGATGCGCCGGCCCCCTTACGCTCGGCGCGGTCGATGACGACGGCGCGCGCGCGAGAGGCGAGCGAGGGCGACGCGTAGACGAAGTCGATACGCATGCCCTCCCCCCGCGGGAACCGAAGGTGCTGGTAGTCCCAGAAGGTGTAGGTGTGGGGCTCGGGGAGAAACCGGCGCGACAACTCCTCGAGCCCCGCGTGCTCGATTGCGGCCAGTGCTTCCCGCGCCGCCGGAGCGACGTGCGTCGCCGCCTCCGGGGTGTCGAGTGACCAGATATCCGCATCGAGGGGAGCGACGTTCCAGTCGCCGACGAGCGCGACCGGACCCTCGGAAGCCCACGGCCCGGCCGCGCGAGCGAGCGCGCGCAGGAACTCCAGCTTGTAGGCGTAGTGCGGGTCGTCGAGCGCCCGCCCGTTGGGAACGTAGATGCTCCACACGCGCACCCCTCCACATGTCGCGCCGAGCGCGCGGGCCTCGACCACCCGCTCATCACCCACCTTGCCGAACAACGGTTGGCCGGGGAATGACTCGGCGACGTCGGCGAGCCCCACGCGCGACGCGATCGCGACCCCGTTGAACTGATGCAGGCCGTGGCATGCGACCTCGTAGCCCGCGGCCGCGAACCGTTCCGTGGGGAACTGATCCGGTCGGCACTTGGTCTCCTGCATCGCGAGCACATCGACGTTTGCCCCCTCGAGGAAGGCGATGACCCGGTCGATGCGAGCGCGAATGGAGTTGACGTTCCACGACGCGAGGCGCATTGCTCCACGCTACCCGCAGCGTCGTAGGCTGGCCGCATGGCGTGGGCACTGGTGACGGGTGCAAGTGTGGGACTAGGCGCCGAGTTCGCGCGCCAGATCGCCGCGGGCGGCAGTAACGTCGTCCTCGTGTCGCGGAACGCGGAACGGCTCGGCGCAGTAGCTCGCGAGATCGAAGGAGTTGGCGTCCAGGCGGAGGTCCTTGTTGCCGATCTTGCGAAACGCGCCGACGTCGCTCGAGTGGCGCAACGCATCGCGTCCGAGGAACGGCCCGTTGACATTCTGGTCAACAACGCGGGCTTCGGGCTGCGGCACGGATTCCTCGAGGCTCCGGTGGCGGAACTCGACGAGGCCCTCGACGTCATGGTTCGCGCGGTGATGATCCTGACCCAAGCCGCCGCGCGCGCAATGGTCCCGCGAGGCTCGGGAACCATCATCAATGTCTCGTCGATCGCGGCGGTCCTCGTCACGGGGACGTACTCCGCGCACAAGGCGTGGGTGTCGGCGTTCACCGAGGCGCTTGCCGGGGATCTCCGCGGCACGGGGGTCACTGCCACCGCCGTCTGTCCCGGCCTGGTGCGAACGGAATTCCACCGGCGCGCCGCGCTCGATCTGACCGCCCTGCCCGGCGTGGTGTGGCTCGATGCGCCGACGGTCGTGAAGTCGGCGCTTCGCGCGGCGCGCCGGAGGCGCGTCATCACGACTCCGACGGTCCGATACGGCGTGGTCATGGGCGTTGCCCGCGTCCTCCCTCGGCGGTGGATTCGTCGCGCGTCTCGTGCGGGCTCCGGCCGGAGGACTAACCCGCCCTCGGCCCGGGAAGGGACGCGCGAGTAGGCTGACGGCATGATGCAAGGGAGCCCACGCGAGCGACTTCGCGAGCTGATACTCAGTACGGCGGTGATCCGCGGACGCGTCATCCTTTCGTCGGGACGGGAGGCGGACTACTACATCGATTTGCGTCGGGTGACCCTCCACCATGAGGGAGCGCCGCTCGTGGGGCACGTCATGCTCGAGCAACTCGGTGTTGCCGGTTTCGGCCCCGGCAATGTCGACGCGGTCGGTGGACTCACACTGGGCGCCGATCCCATCGCGACCGCGCTCCTTCACTCGGCTGCGGCCCGTGGCAGGAACCTCGATGCCTTCGTCGTACGGAAGGACGCAAAGGCTCACGGCTTGCAGCGCCGCATCGAGGGCCCGGACGTTGCGGGCCGTCGCGTCGTCGTGGTCGAAGACACCTCGACGACGGGGGCCTCCGCGCTCACGGCCGTCGAGGCGTTGCGTGAGGCGGGAGCCAACGTCCTGGCGGTCGCGGTCATTGTGGATCGCGACACCGGGGCCCGCGAGGCGATCGAGGCTCAGGGCCTTCCCTACCTCTACGTCTACCGCCTCGCGGAGTTGGGCCTCGAATCCTGATGAACTACCGGTTGTCCTCCCGCAGCATCATCTCCGCCGCGATCGGCGCGCTGAGCGTGGTCGGCCTACTCCTGCTCAACGCGAGAGTCGTTGCGATCGCTGGGCCGTGGGCGTCGGTTGTGCTCATCGGCGTCTTCGTCGTGGCGGTCGGGGGGTTCGGGTTGGACCTCTGGTCGCAAGGGCTTCACCGCCGCGCGATGATGCGGTTCGCCGACCACGTCGACGGGTGGGAATACCGGCCCGGGACCAGGAACTACGACAGACGATTCTTCACCTTCCCGTTCGGCGTCGGTCGAAATCCGCGCGATGTCGACCTGATCCGTGGCCCCTTCAACGGGTTCGCGTGCGCCTCGTTCACCCACGAGTACGACGAGGGCGACACGGATGAGATCAACGTGACGAGCCGGTGGCAGATTGACATCGTCGACCTGCCGTACCCGCTCGCGAAGATCGACATCGTGCCCGACGACCTCCTGGCCAAGTTCGCCAAGCTTCTCGGCGGCCAGGACATCGACTTCGAGAGCGCGCGGTTCAACGCCGCGTGGAGGGTCAAGGCGGGCGACGCGAAGTACGCCCACGACATCGTCCACCCGCGGCTCATGCGGCGCCTCCTTGAGACGGACGCGAACGGGCTGGCGATTCGCATCGAAGGTCCCGCCGTCTACTTGTGGGCGATCGACCGACGCGGCCCGGAGGACCTTGCGCGGCGATTGGGCGTGCTGACTGCGGTCGCTCGCCTGATTCCCGACTTCGTGTACCGCGAGTTCAAGGAGGTTCACGATCGCCTCGCGGAGGAGGAGCGCAAGCGGGAGGAGAATGCGCCGGAGTGGGCCAAGACGCCCTTCGGCCTGTCCGGCGGGCGCTACACGGATCTTGGGCGGGAGGACTTTCGCAGGAGGGAGCTCTCCCGCCTTGGCGGCCAGGAGTGGGAGCCGCCGACCGACGGGGGCCCCGGTGGGGGCGCGGGGCAGTGGGACGCGCCTCCCGAGGATCCCAACCGCGTCGGGCCCGGTTAGGCACCGCAACGGTGGGCATTTGGAGCCGGGCCCGCTAGCATCGCGATAGGACCGAGACCCCGAGGAGGGTTCCCCATGTGGATAGCAGTCACCGTCATCGTCGTCATCGCGATCTTCGCGCTGTGGGCGGTTGGCCAGTACAACGGGCTCGTCAAGCTCCGCAACCTGGTGCAGGAGGCCTGGCGCCAGATCGACGTGGAACTCCAGCGCAGGCACGACCTGATCCCCAACCTCGTCGAGACGGTCAAGGGCTACGCGGCTCACGAACGGGGCACCTTCGACGAGGTCACCCAGGCCCGCGCCACGGCGGCCGCTCCTGGCTCAAGCCCCGCCGAGCAGGCGGCCCAGGAGAACGTCCTCACGCAGGCCCTCGGGAAGCTCTTCGCGGTCGTCGAGAACTACCCCGACCTGAAGGCCAACGTCAACTTCCAACAGCTGCAGGCGGAACTGACGAACACCGAGGACCGCATCGCGGCAGGTCGCCGCTTCTACAACGCGAACGTTCGGACGCTGAACACCAAGGTGGAGACGTTCCCCACGAACATGATCGCTGGCATGTTCGGCTTCAAGCAGGCGGAGTACTTCGAGACGACGGACGAGGCCACGCGCACGGCGCCGAGCGTCAGTTTCTAGACCGCTTCGATGAGAAGGGGCCCCGCCGAACGGCGTGGGCCCCTTCTCGCATGCTCGGGTGATGTCGGCGTCAGACGGCGATCCTCGCGTTCCGGCGCTGCTCGAGCTTGTGCCTGGTCCACTCGACGATGATCGGAAGCAGCGATACCACGAGCACCAGGGCAACGGCGATCTCATAGTGGTCCTTCACGAACCCGACGGAGCCGAGCGAGAAGCCGAGCAACGTCACCCCGACGCCCCAGATCATCGCCCCGACGATGTTGAACGCCGCGAAGTGACGGTAGGGCATCTTCCCCACGCCCGCGGCGACCGGGATGTAGGTCCGAACGAACGGAACGAATTGGCCGAGGACGATGGCGCGTCCCCCGTACTTCTCGAAGAAGGCATGGGTCTTGTCGACGTTTGCCTTCTTGAAGATGCGCCCGTCCGGCCGCGAGAAGATCCTCGGGCCGACGAGGCGCCCAATGAGGTATCCGCTCTGAGGGCCGAGGATCGCGGCGATGCCGGTTATCGTAGCGACGAGCCCGATGGGCATCGTGATCGTGTCGTTGGCCGTGAAGACGCCTGCGGTGAAGAGGAGAGTATCGCCCGGCAACAGGGGGAACAGAAGGCCGGTCTCGATGAACTCGACGGCGGCGACGCCCCAGACAGCCCAGGAGCCGAACCAGTTCAGGAGCGTTTCGGGGTCCATCCAGGACGGTCCGAGCGTGTGCACAAGGGTAGTAATCACCCGGACAGCCTACGTCCCCGACTTCGCCGATCGCTCCCCGTTGGTGCTGGCCCCGTCGCCGAGGCCGCTATCGCGCTAGCATCACACCGTGGATGGGCAACTGGCCGCCGCTGCGACTTTCGTCGCGCACGCCCGTGCGTGGCGGGCCGGACGCGCGCCCAAGCCCTCCTACGCGAACCTGGCGGCCTTCCGGAACGCCCACGAACTGTACTTCGATACGCCGGTTGGCCTTGTCATCCCCGGCCGCGAACACTACCGCCCCAAGGACGTCAGCCGATGGCTCGACTGGATCCCCCGGGCAGGTCCCCGGGATCTCCGCGTAGGGGTGGAGGGCGGCGTCATCCGCGACGCGCAGCTCGCCGACAAGGCACGGATGGCAACGTTTTCGCCCTTCCGCTTCACCGTCGTCGATACCCGCGGGAGAAAGACGGCGTGGGTGTCCGAGCGGGAGCCGGTTACCACGACCCAGAATCGCCGGGGCCTGTGGATCGTCCACTTTCGCCACTGGGAGGATTCCTCGCTCGCCCCCGATCTGTCGGTTGAGGACGCCACCCGGCACCTTCAGTCCGTCATCCTCGCGGCGCTCGATCACGCGCGCCGGGAGCCAAGGCTCGCACAGTGGGGCGCGACCCTCGAGAGATCGCTCGCGGTGCTCGCGGGAGCCGGGCCGCCGCACGGTCCGTTCGATGTTCTTCCCGACTACGGCTACACGGACGCTGCTACGCGCCTCGTCACGGGGGTTCACTTCGCCTGGGTTCTTGGGGGCGAGGGATCCTGGAGCGACTATGAGGCCCGCAACAAGCCCGACGCCCGGCTCCACCAGCTCACGACGACGGAGCTCTATGCCTGCTTGATCGAGGGCATGCTCGCGGCCGTCAACGACGGGCTCGCCACGTGACGGAGGTGCCGCTCGGGCACGAGTCGGAAGTCGGCGTGGGGCCGTGGGTGGGGACCTGGCCAGAGGGGTCAGAGTGGGACCACGAGTTGCTCGCGCTTGGCGACCGCCGCAACGTCGCCGATCGCTTCCGCTACTGGACGATGGAGGCCATCGTCGCCGATCTTGACCCCCGGCGGCACCCCTTTCACGTCGCGATCGAAAACTGGAGGCACGACCTCAACATCGGCTCGATCGTGCGCACGGCGAACGCGTTCCTCGCCTCCGAGGTCCACATCGTCGGAAACCGGCGATGGAACCGGCGTGGGGCGATGGTGACCGATCGCTACCAGCACATCCGGCATCACCCCGAGGCGTCCGACCTTGCGGCGTGGGCAGCCGCGGAGGGTCTCCCGATCCTGGGCATCGACAACCTCCCCGGCTCCGTCCCCCTCGAGACCTATGCGCTTCCGCGCGCGTGCGTGCTCGTGTTCGGGCAGGAGTCGGCGGGTCTCTCCGATGCCGTCCGGGCCGTCGCCGTTCACACCCTCGCGATCGCCCAGTACGGGAGCACGCGTTCGATCAACGCGGCGGCCGCCGCAGCCATCGCCATGCACGCCTGGGTGCTCCAGCACGGTGACATCTCGGCCGGGCACGCGGGGTAGTGGGGCGTCGGGCTCAAGGTCCCGTGCCCCAGGGGGGCCGTTTCTGACACAATAGGTGCGGACAAATCCGCATCGAACGCAGGAGATACCCATGGCTATCGCCACCCCCGAGTCCTACAACGCCATGCTCGACGCCGCCAAGGCGGGCGGGTATGCGTTCCCGGCTATCAACATCACGTCGTCGTCGACCGTGACGGCCGCGATCCAGGGCTTCGCGGAGGCGGAGTCCGACGGCATCATTCAGGTTTCCGTCGGAGGCGGCCAGTATGCGTCGGGTGGCACCATCAAGAACCAGGTCGTCGGTTCGCTCGCGCTCGCCGCGTTTGCCCGCGAGGTCGCCGACTCCTACGGCGTCACCATCGCCCTCCACACGGACCACTGCGCCAAGGAGTACGTCGAGACGTGGATGAAGCCGCTGCTCGCCAAGTCGGCGGAGCGCGTCGCCCAGGGCAAGGACCCCATCTTCCAGTCGCAGATGTGGGACGGCTCGGCCGTTCCCATGGCCGAGAACCTGGTGATAGCGCAGGAGTTGCTCGACCTATGCGTCAAGGCGCACGTCATCCTCGAGGTCGAGATCGGTGTGGTCGGCGGCGAGGAGGACGGCGTCAAGGCCGAGATCAACGAGAAGCTCTACACCACCGCAGAGGACGGCCTCGCGACGGTCGAGGCCCTCGGACTGGGCGAGAAGGGCCGCTACATGACGGCCCTCACCTTCGGCAACGTGCACGGCGTCTACAAGCCCGGCGCGGTCAAGCTTCGCCCCGAGATCCTCGGAGAGATCCAGGCGGAGGTCGGCAAGAAGGTCGGCAAGGACATGCCGTTCGATCTCGTGTTCCACGGTGGCTCCGGCTCCACGGCTACGGAGATCGCCGAGGCGGTCAGCCACGGCGTCATCAAGATGAACGTGGACACCGATGCCCAGTACGCTTACACCCGTCCGGTGGTGGAGCACATGTTCCGCAACTACGACGGCGTCCTCAAGCTCGACGGCGAGGTCGGCAACAAGAAGATGTATGACCCGCGCGCATGGGCCAAGGCCGCCGAGGCGGGCATGGCCGCCCGCGTCGTCGAGGCGTGCCAGCAGCTCGGAAGTGCCGGCAAGAAGATCAAGTAACGAGACCGCGAGAGTCCCCGCGGTCCGGTAGCCGCGGGGACTTTTCGCGTGTAAGGAGCGCATGATGCCCGGAATCATTCTGGTCGGAGCCCAGTGGGGCGACGAGGGCAAGGGCAAGGCCACCGATCTCCTCGGCTCCCGTGTCGATTACGTCGTCAAGTACAACGGCGGGAACAACGCCGGCCACACCGTCGTCATCGACGGCGAGACCTACGCGCTCCACCTGTTGCCTTCGGGGATACTCTCCCCCGGATGCATTCCCGTCATCGGCAACGGCGTCGTGGTGGACCTCGGTGTCCTCTTCGGCGAGATCGACGCGATTGAGAAGCGCGGCATCGACACGTCCAGCATGCTGATCTCGTCCGCGGCACACATCATCACCCAGTACTCGCGGACGATGGACAACGTCACCGAGCGGTTCCTCGGATCGCGGAAGATCGGGACGACCGGGCGCGGCATCGGACCGGCATACGCCGACAAGATCAGCCGCGTCGGCATCCGCATTGGGGATCTGTTCGACGAGACCCTTCTGCGCGAGAAGGTGGAGGGCGCACTCGAGCAGAAGAACCACCTGCTCGTGAAGGTCTACAACCGCAGGGCGATCAGCGTGGACGAGGTCGTCGATGAACTGCTCTCCTACGTCCCGCGCCTCGAACCGATGGTCGCCGACACCTCTCTGGCCCTGAACCAGGCGCTGGATCGCGGCGAGACCGTACTTTTCGAGGGAGGCCAGGCCACGATGCTCGACGTCGACCACGGCACCTACCCCTTCGTGACATCCTCCAACGCGACCGCGGGCGGCGCCTGCACGGGTACGGGCGTCGGCCCGACGCGTATCAGCAGGGTGGTCGGCGTGGTGAAGGCATACACGACGCGCGTGGGCGAGGGCCCGATGCCCACCGAACTCTTGGATGCGTCCGGCGAGCGCCTCCGCTCCGTGGGGCACGAATACGGGACGACGACGGGCAGGCCGCGGCGTTGCGGCTGGTACGACGCCGTCGTCGCCCGCTATGCCACCCGCGTCAACGGCCTGACGGACTTCGTGCTCACCAAACTCGACGTTCTGACGGGGCTCAAGAAGATCCCGGTGTGCGTCGCGTACGAGGTCGACGGCGTGCGGCACGAGGAGCTCCCGCTTGACCAATCCGCGTTCGGGGCCGCCGTGCCGATCTACGAGGCAGTTCGAGGGCTGGACCGAGGACATCACGGGAGCGCGGACCTTCAAGGACCTGCCCGCCGCCGCGCAACGGTACGTCCTGGCGCTCGAGGAGACGTCGGGCTGCCGGATCAGCGTCATCGGAGTCGGGCCGGGGCGCGACGAGATCGTCGTTCGGCACGACCTGCTCGGCGAGTAGCGACCCGGGACCGTCCCATTAGCGTCGAGCCACCGCCGGGAAGGTGCGCCCCGGTAGAGTTGCCGACGTGAAGGTCCTCGTCATCGGCTCGGGCGCGCGCGAGCACGCCATCGCCCGCTCGCTTCGCGCGGATGCGGGCGTCACGCAACTCCACGCCGCACCCGGCAACCCCGGGATCGGCCACGTCGCCGAGCTCCACGAGGTGGATCCCCTCGACCCCGCCGCCGTCGCCGCGCTCGCGACGCGCCTCGGCGTCGACCTCGTCGTCGTCGGACCCGAGGCGCCGCTCGTCGCGGGGGTCGCCGACGCCGTGCGAGATACGGGTATCGCGTGCTTCGGGCCGAGCGCGGCCGCCGCGATGCTCGAGGGGTCCAAGGCCTTCGCGAAGGACGTGATGCGGGCGGCCGAGGTTCCGACGGGCCGCGCCCGCCTCTGCGCGGGGACCGAGACCCTCGGCGAGGCCCTGGACGAGTTCGGCGCGCCCTTCGTGGTCAAGGACGATGGGCTCGCTGCGGGCAAGGGCGTCGTCGTGACGAGCGATCGGGGCGAGGCGTTCGCCCACGGGAGCACCATTCTCGTGGCCGGGGGCAGGGTTCTGGTCGAGGAGTACCTCGACGGGCCCGAGGTGTCCCTCTTCTGCATCTCCGACGGCGCGACCGTGGTACCGCTCGAGCCGGCCCAGGACTTCAAGCGCGTGGACGACGGGGACGAGGGCCCGAACACGGGGGGGATGGGCGCGTACAGCCCGCTGCCGTGGGCCCCGTCGACGCTCGTCGAGGAGGTCCTGGAGACGGTCGCGCGTCCCACGATCACCGAGATGGCCCGCCGCGGCACGCCGTTCCAGGGCGTCCTCTACTGCGGGCTCGCGCTCACCTCCGCCGGGCCGCGCGTCATCGAGTTCAACGCGCGCTTCGGCGACCCGGAGACCCAGTCGGTCCTCGCACGGCTCCAAACGCCCCTGTCGACCCTCCTTCACTCCGCGGCCACCGGCGCGCTCGCGGGCCTGCGCGCCCTCGAGTGGAGCACGGAGTCCGCGGTCACGGTAGTCATCGCGGCGAGCGGGTATCCCGCGTCGCCCCGCACGGGGGACCCCATCTCCGGGACCGAGTCCGCGGAGGGCGAGACGGGCGTCCACGTGCTTCACGCGGGGACCGCGCTCGGGGACGACGGACAACTTGTCTCGGCGGGCGGGCGCGTCTTGTCGATCGTTGGCGTGGGCGATGGCCTAGCGGCCGCGCGGGAACGCGCCTACGCGGGGGTGGACCGCATCGCGCTCGAAGGCTCGCACCACCGCACGGACATCGCCCTGGCGGCCGCGACGAAGGAGGACCGATGAATGCTCCTACCCCGCCGGTCACCCCAGTCATTCCGGGCTGGCGCCACACCTACTCCGGCAAGGTTCGCGACCTCTACGAGCCGATCGAGCCTCACCCCAACGGCGACGTGCTCCTCGTTGTCGCCTCCGACCGCATTAGCGCGTACGACTGGGTTCTGCCGACGACGATCCCCGGCAAGGGCGAGGTCCTCACGGCGCTCAGCCTGTGGTGGTTCGACCGGGTGAAGGACATCGTTTCCAACCACACCGTCGAGGCAGAGGTGCCCGCGGAGGTCGCGGGGCGCGCGATGATCGTGCGGCGCCTCGAGATGTTCCCCGTGGAATGCATCGCTCGCGGGTATCTCACCGGCTCCGGGCTCATGGACTACAACGACACGGGCTCGGTGTGCGGTGTCCCCCTTCCGTCGGGTCTGGTGGACGGCTCGCGCATCGAATCGCCAATCTTCACGCCGACGACGAAGGCGGACCTGGGCGAGCACGACGAGAACGTGACGTTCGAAGGCGTCGTCGCGACGATCGGGGAGGAGTCGGCTGGCGCGCTCCGCGACCTCACGCTCGCGGTCTACGGAAGGGCGCGGGAGATCGCGGCCGAGCGGGGGATCATCCTTGCTGACACCAAGTTTGAGTTCGGGCGCGATTCGATGGGTCGGATCGTCCTCGGGGACGAAGTCCTTACACCGGACTCGTCGCGCTTTTGGCCCGCCGACACCTGGGAGCCCGGCCACGCCCAGCCGAGTTTCGACAAGCAGTTCGTCCGGGACTGGCTCACTTCCCCCGCATCGGGCTGGGATCGGAAATCGGGCGAGGCCCCGCCCGGATTGCCTGCCGACATCGTAGAGAAGACCCGCGCCCGCTACGTCGAGGCCTACGACCGGCTCGTCGGCAACTAGAGGACCCGAGCGGGGCCCACGTCCGCCGCGGCCTCCCCGATCATCTGCGCCCAGGGCGTCGGCGAGATCGCGAAGGCCGCCCGAGCCGCGGAATCGTCCATGATGAACGGCGCCTCGTACTGGTACATGAGGGAGACGACCGGGCGAAGGATCGGGACCGCGGGCCGCAGGGACCGCAGCAGGGCCGTGGGTAGCGGTCTGATTCGTCGGCGCGGCACGCCAGCGGCGTCGGCGAGGTCGTCCACCAACTCCTGCTGAGAACGCGCGGGGTTGCTGGGGACGTGCCACGGCCGCCCGAGCGAGTCGTCGCGGTTTGCCGCAGCGATGAGCGTGGTCGCCATGTCGCCGGGGTAGGTCCAGGTCATCGGCTGGGAGACATCCCCGAGGCCCGACGGCGACTTCCCCGCGCGGAGCGCCCGCGTCGCCCGATCGAAGAAGGACTGAACACCGGCACCGACGTAGTTGCCGCCGCGGGCCTCGACGACGCGAGCCCGGCCGGCATCATGGGCGGCGAGGGCGTCGAGCCACATGTCGCGCCGAATCCTGCCGTTGAGCGCCGTGGGAGCCAGCGGCGTGTTCTCGGAAATCGGGCCGGTCACCGGTCCATAGGCGTAGAGGTTGCCGACGGTGGCGAGCACCGCGTCATGGGCCTCGGCTGCGGCAAGGATGCTCGCCGCGAGCGGCGGCCAGACCTGCGCCCACTGGTAGTACCGAGCGGGGTTGGCGGCGTTGTAGATCACGGAGGCCCCGCTCGTTGCGGAGCACAATGCCTCGGGATCCGCGGCGTCGCAGATGATTGCGTCGGCGCCGTCGACCGCGATTCCGGATCGTGTGATGACCCGCACGCTTGCCCCCGAACTCACGAGACGCGCCACGAGGTGCCGTCCGACGGGGCCGGACCCAATGACGGCGTGCACTCCCGGCCTGGGGGTCGGATCCATGGTCGTCCTCCGTGGTGTGATCGCTGCGCGTCACGATAGCGACGGAGGCGGGCCGTCCGAATCGGCCGCACGGGGGACGGGGATGGCCCTGAGGTGGGATCTTGGGGGGCCCCAGAGGGGGACGGGGCTAGTCGCTCATCGGGAACGTTCCCCACACCATGAACATGTGGGTGAAGAGCAACAGCGCGTAGAACAAGAGGGCAAGGACGTACGGCGATGCGATCTCTTCGAACGCCGAGTACGTACCCTTCCTCTTGCTGGGCCGGATCGTCAGGTACAGGCCCCGTGCGAGGGCGACGGTGGCGGGCAGGCCGAGTAGCACCCACAGGAACACGCTCGTCTTCTCCTCGAAACTCACGTCTCAACCCTAGGGGCTCGCGGTCGTCTTCGCTGGGGGAGCGCGTGCCCCGGACGGGCCCAGGGCGTAGCGTCGTAGCATGATTACCTGCGGCGTCGATCTTTCGTCCCAGCCAACCGCTACCGCAATCGCGGTGATCGACTGGGGGGCTTCGTCTCCTCGCCTGACTCAGCTCGAGGTCGGCGTCGATGACGGAACCATTGTGGAGGCGATCGGGGCTTCCGATGCGGCCGCGATCGCGGCGCCGTTTGGGTGGCCGGATCCCTTCCTTGAGCTGATCGTGAGCAATCGCGCGGGCTTCGTCCCCAACCCAGGACGCGTCGCAACCACGAGCGGCCGGAACCGCATCCTCTTTCGAACGACGGATCGGCGCCTCCGGGAGTTATTGGGGCTGAGGCTCATGGCCTCGACGGCGAGCACCCTCGCGGGAGCCACCCTTCGCTGCGTCGGCCTGCTCGCAAGGCTCACCGAGCTCGGGATAGAGGTGACGCGCGCGGGAGGCGGTCGCGTGTGCGAGGCCTACGCGCCGGCGAGCCTGGTGGCATGGGGCTTGGACGAGCCGAAGTACAAGACGACTCCCGCGGCGCGGGTGAAGATCGTCGAGCAGGCGTCGCGCAGGCTCGCCCTCGATCTCGCCGATCACGGCGCCGCTTGCCTGGAGTCCGACGACGCCCTCGACGCGTTGGTGTGCGCACTCACGGCCCGCGCCGTCGCCTTGGGCCTGTGGCGTCGGCCCCTCGACCCCGAGGAGGTGGAGCACGCCCCCACGGAGGGTTGGGTGTGCATCCCCACGGGATCGATTGACGACCTTCGGGAGAGCCCTGTCTCGGCGGCGGGCGGCCCCGGCTAGACTCTCCGCATGGCCACGATTGTCGTCCACGTCATGCCCAAGCCCGATCTCCTCGACCCCCAGGGTAAGGCCGTCGGCTCCGCGCTTCCCCGCCTCGGCTTCGACGGCTTCACCGCCGTGCGCCAGGGCAAGCGCTTCGAACTCACCGTCGACGGCGACGCGACCCCGGAGCTCCTGGCACAGGCGCGCGAGGCCGCCGAGACGCTCTTGTCGAATCCCGTGATCGAGGACGTCGTGGCCGTGGAGGTTCAGGACGCGTGAGCGCGAAGATCGGCGTCGTCACCTTCCCCGGCTCCCTTGACGACCGCGACGCCGCGCGCGCCATCCGCATCGCTGGCGCCGAGCCCGTCGCCCTGTGGCACGGTGACGCGAGTCTCCATCGAGTCGACGCCGTCATGCTGCCCGGTGGGTTCAGTTACGGCGACTATCTCCGCGCCGGCGCGATCTCGCGTTTCGCCAACGTGATGGCGTCGGTCGTGGACGCCGCGAAGGGTGGGATGCCGGTTCTCGGGGTCTGCAACGGCTTCCAGATTCTGTGCGAGTCCCATCTGCTCCCCGGCGCGATGATTCGCAACGACCACCTCCACTTCGTCTGCAAGGACCAGGTGCTCTCGGTGGAGAACACGGACACCGCGTGGACGGGTGACTTCGCGGTGGGCGACCGGATCACGATCCCGCTCAAGAACCAGGACGGCCAGTACATCGCCGACGCGAAGACCCTCGACGCGCTCGAGGCCGAGGGGCGGGTCGTGTTCCGGTACCGGGAGGGCAACCCGAACGGCTCGGCGCGGGACATCGCAGGCGTGACCAACGAGCGGGGAAACGTCGTCGGGCTCATGCCCCACCCCGAGCACGCGTGCGAGGCGGGCTTCGGCCCCGACTCCCGCGAGGAGGGGCGCGGCGGTACGGACGGGCTGCGGTTCTTCACCTCCGCGATCGCGTCGCTGATGGCGAAGGCATAGGCGCCGAGGGCCCTGCTTACAGGCCCATCAGCCTGGCGTTCGCTGCGCGGGTTTGGGTGGGAAGAGTGAAGAGATCGACGAGCCAACCGATGCCGAGGAGGGCGCCGGTGAAGATGTACAACACCCCCATCCCTATGCGGCCCAGGTAGAACTTGTGGGCCCCCAAGGCCCCCAAGAAGAACCAGAGTAGGTAGGCAACACCGACGTCCTTGCGTGGGTACACGACGGGTCCTCCGACGTTGGTCGACACGTTCGTCTCCTTTGAACCGGGGGCGGGGTGCCCCGCCCACAACGGTACTGTGCTACCGCCACCCGAGCGCGGGCGCGACGTCCTCCACTCACACTTCGGACGGATGGCTTCGTGCTTGACGCGAGGCTGCAATCCGCGAACGTCGCCCATGGTGTGGCGTGGTTTCGGTCACTTGTACCGTTGGAGCGTTCCTCCTGGACTCCGCGTTCGGTTGCGGGAACCGCTTACCAGGGCCAGGATCGAGGCAAGGGAGGCACGGGGTCCGGGACCAAGGGGTCTGGCCATGCCACGTACGCTCGCGCGCGCGCGATCGGCGGCGCTTGCTGCGCTCGTCGCGGTCACGGGCGCGCTCCTGATCGCGATTCCCGCGCAGGCGGCCGTCACCGGAGCCAGTTCGACGACCACGACGACCGTCACCGGCGGCACGACGACCACGCTCGCGGGGATGTCCGTGGCGGCCGATGCCAGCGACGACGTCTCGGTCTCGGTGTCGACGACGGTCGGCACGCTGACGGTCAACACCGGCACCGGGATCACCCTGGCGTACGGGTATGCCGCGACGGGGTCGGTGATCGCGTTTACCGGCAACGGAACCCAGGTGAACGCGGCGCTCGCGTCGATTCAACTTACGACGTTGGCGACGGACAAGGGATCGAGCGCGACGATCGCGATCGTCGCCCAGGAGGGGACGAGCAGCGTCGTCTATAGCGCTGACACGGGTCACTTCTACGAGTACGTCGCGAGCCCGGGGATCTCGTGGTCCGGTGCGCGAACCGCGGCCCTGGGGAGGACATACGGAGGCCAGTCGGGCTACCTCGCCACGGTTCCGAGCGCCGCCGTCAACGCGCTCATCACGAGCAAGATTCCCGGGGCGCTCAACGTGTGGCTGGGCGGTCGGGCGATCGCGAACTTTGGCGGGTACGCGAGGTCGTGGCAGTGGATGGATGGCCCACTCGCGGGGACCGAGTTCACGCGATGCTCAACGGCGATTGGCTCATGCGACTTCGTCGACAGCGGGAGCTTCTACCAGAATTGGTCGTCCGGCGAGCCGAACAACTGGACAGACACCGAGGAATCGATCGTCACGAACTGGAGCGCAGCGAACGGATTGTGGAACGACCTCGCGGACGTGGGATCCTCGACCTCGGGCTACGTGGTCGAGTACGGGAACCTGGCCTATGGAGCGACGCCCGAGTTCGCTGGCACGTTCAGCGACGCCTCTTCGGTCGCGATCGTTGGCGTCCCCGACCCTCCGACCGGGGTCTCGGCGACCTCGGGGCTTGGCGAGGCGACCGTGTCCTTCGCGGCGCCCGCCAACGACGGCGGCGCCGCGATCGATGGATATCTCATCACCGTCGCGCCCGGCGGTACGACGTTCTCGTGCGCGGCGAGCCCCTGCACCGTGACGGGGCTAACCGGCGGCCAGGCCTACACGTTCGGCGTGCAGGCCCACAACACGTACGGGTACTCGACGACGGCGTCGTCGGCCGCCATCACCGCGGGACTCGCTCCGTCCCCTCCGACCGGATTCTCGTCAACGCCGGTCGTGGGCGCGGCGTACTCGGACTCGGTCAGCGCCGCGGGCTACCCGGCCCCCACGTTCTCCGTCACGGGCGGCGCCCTTCCCGTTGGCCTCTCGCTCGACGGGACGACGGGGGTGGTCACGGGCACGCCAACGACGGCCGGGGCGTGGAGCGTGACGATTACGGCCACGAACACGTACGGCTCCGCACCGACGACCTTCGCTGGCACGACGGGCGAGGCGCCGACCATCAACACGACGACGCTCGGCGCGCTCACGTGGGGAACGGCGGTGGACTTCTACCTGAGCATCGATGGCACCCCAGCGCCCACAGTCTCCGTCGCCTCGGGTGGCCTGCCTTCGGGGCTCGTCCTCGATGCCGACGGGCGCGTGCACGGGACGCCCGATGCCGTGGGTGCGTACGCGTTGTCCGTCGACGCGACGAACACCTATGGAACGGACACCCAGCCGTATGGCGGGACGGTTGCCATGGCGCCGCCTTCGGCGCCGACGATCACTGCCATCCTCGGGTCCAACGGGGCGCTTTCGGTGGAGTTCACGCCGCCGGCGTCGTCCGGGGGCGGCACGATCCTGACGTACCAATACTCGATCGATGGTGGAGCGACCTGGCTGCCAAGGGCGAGCGGGACGATTGAGAGCCCGCTCGTCATCCTGGGCCTGACCAACGGAACGTCTTACTCGGTCATGGTGCTCGCGGTCAACGACGCGGGGCCGGGAACGTACTCAAGCGTCGTGCTCGGCAGGGCGGGTGTGTTGGCCGCGAGCGGGTTCTCCATCGCTCCCGTTCGCGCGGCGATCGCCTTCCTGAGCGCGGGCGCGGTACTGATCATGCTCGCACGTCGCCGCGAGCGAACGTGGAGCGAACCTGGCCGCTAGCGCCACCCGAGAAGGGGCGCGACGTCCTCCACGATCACCTGGAACGAGTGGGCGTTGTGCTCCACCCCGATCTGGTTCGGCACGGTGATGAGAAGGGTGTCCGCCGCCGCGATGCCCTCGTCCTTCGCGAGTTCGGCCGCGATCTTGTCCGGCGCCCCGACGTAGGTGCGGCCGAAGGTGGCGCGGGTGTTGTCGATGATGCCGATCTGGTCGCCGCCCCCGCCCATCGACTCCTGGAGTTCGATCGAGCCGAAGTACGCGTTGTCCTCCGCCGTCGTGATGGGCAGGATGCTTCGGCTCACGGAGACCCGCGGCTCGTGCTTGTGACCCGCCGCCCGGAACGCCTCGCGATAGGCCTCGATCTGGCGGGCCTGGATCGTGCCGAGGGGTTCGCCCGTCGCCTCGAGTACGAGGGTCGACGACATCAGGTTCATCCCGAGCTCGCCGACGCGCTTGGCGCTTTCGATGTTGCCCGCGCCATACCAGATGCGTTCCGCGAGGCCGGGGCTGACGGGCACGATGGGGAGGAGCCCATCGACCAGGAGTGGCATGTGGCCGTACGGTTCCGGGCTCGGCTCGGCGACACCCTCGCCCGCGATCGCCTTGCGGAAGAGCGCGATCCGCTCCGCTGCGTCGACGACGGGGAGCTTGCCCGCGGGGAGCGGGTAGCCGAAGGCGCCCGGGCCGTCGGCGACGACCTCGGGGCTCCCGCGGCTCACGCCGAGTTGAAGCCGGCCCGCGCTGATGAGGTCCGCGGTCCCGGCGAGCTCCGCCATGTACAGCGGGTTCTCGTAGCGCATGTTGATCACGCCCGTGCCGAGTTCGATGCGCGAGGTTCGTGCCGCCATCGCCGCGAGGAGGGGAAAGGGGGACGAGAGATTCTGCTCGAAGTGGTGCACGCGGGTCCACGCGCCGTCCATGCCCACCTCTTCGGCGGCCACGGCCAAGTCAATGGTCGCGAGGATTGAATCGCTCGCGGTCCGGACGCGGGAGCCCGCCCCCTTGCTCCAGTGCCCAAAGGACAGGAAACCCAGATTCTTCACGGCCGACCCCTCGCTGATGTGTCCATTGCCCTGGGTCAACGCTGGCGAACGCGGCGATCATCCCGCGTACGCGCTCCGTGGTCGCTACCGGCGCGGATACCCTGGTGCCGTGCTCACCATTCGGCGCGTCCCCCACGGCGACCCTGACGCATCGCGGCTGTGGCAAGAGATGGGAGCGGAAATCGCCGAGCGCTATGGCAATGTTGGTAGCGACTTCCACCTCGCGCCCGACGGCGTGGTCGCGTTGCTGGTGGGATACGTCGGCGACGAGGCCGTGGCGACGGTAGCGCTCCGGTTCCGCGCGTACGGGTCTGCGCCGCCCGCGGCGGAGGTCAAGAGGCTATTCATCCAGCCCGCGTGGCGGCGAAACGGCTTCTCGCGCGTGTTGATGGGCGCCGTGGAGGACGTGGCGCGCAGGGCCGGCGCGACGCGGATCATCCTGGAGACGGGCACCGAGCAGCCCGAGGCCATCTCCCTGTACCGCGCGATCGGCTATGGCGAGATCCCGCCCTACGGAGAGTTCTCCCATGACCCGCGCTCCGTCTGCTTCGCGAAGGACCTGGCCACGCGCGTCCTCGTGATCAACGGGACGATGGGCGCGGGCAAGACCGCGGTCGCTTCGGCCATCGGGGACATCCTTGGCGAACGGGGCGCCCGGTTCGCATGGATCGACGGTGACGCGCTGTGCCAGGCGAGTCCGGTGGCGTCCGGGGACCCGTACAACCAGGCGTTGCTGTTCGACGCGCTCGCGGGGGCGGCGCCCGCCTATCGATCGCGGGGACTCGGGACGATCATCGTGGCGCGCGTGGTCGAGGACCCCGACGACCGCGCCCGGTATGCGCGGGCGTTCCACTCGGACGGCGGCGCCGCCGACGTCACGATCGTGCGGGTAACGGCGCCCGAAGAGGTCCGGCTCGCGAGGATTGACGCGCGCGAGCCCGAAGGCTACTGGCGCGAGTTCGGCCACGCGCGAACCGCGGAGCTCGAGGCGTCACTCGACGCGCTCGAGCTGGACGACCTCGTCGTCGAGAACGCGGGTCGACCGGCGGCCGAGACCGCCGCGGACCTTCTTGGCGCAGTCGGGTGGGGCGAGGCGACCTTCTAGCCGGATGGAAGGTTACCGCCTATCCTGGTGCCATGAAGATCGGAGAACTCGCCGAGAGCGTCGGCGTCAGCGCCAAGACCGTCCGTTACTACGAGACCATCGGCTTGCTCGCCGAACCCGAGCGCACGGCGTCCAATTACCGCGACTATGGCGTTGCCGCCGCAGAGCGGCTGCGCTTCATCCGTGACTCGCAGGCGGCGGGGCTGACGCTCGCCGAGGTGGGTTCCATCCTCGACATGAAGGACGCGGGCCAGTCGACCTGCGGGCACACGCGCGACCTCGTGCACCGGCACCTCGCGGAGATCGATCACCAGATCGCGACGCTCACGGCGCAGCGGCGAGAGATGCTTGCGCTCGCCGAGCGGGCGGACTCCGTGGATCCGGGGGCATGCACCGACCCGGACCGCTGCCAGGTGATCCAGGCAAGCGTGGGGAGCGCGCACCAGCCGGGCGGCCGACGGGTGCTCGCGCTGCGTAGCGCGCACTAGCGCCCCGGGGAATCGATCGCCTCCGCTTGACGTTCCAGTCAACTGGAAGGCTTACGGTGAAAGCATGACTACCAAGGAGATGGACCTCGCCATCGGCGGGATGACCTGTGACCACTGTGTTCACCACGTGACGGAGGGCCTCAAGGGGCTTGACGGCGTCGCGGACGCGACCGTCAGCCTGGATTCGAACAGCGCCCACGTGACGCTCGACGGGACCGTCGAGCCCGGCGCGATCACGACGGCCGCGAAGGCCGCAATTGCGGAAATCGGCTACGAGGTTCTCGCGTAGGCGACGCGGAAAGGGAGGCGCGTCGTGACCACGACGCAGGACCACACCGAGTCGCCCGTCATCGAACTCCCGGTGGGAGGCATGACGTGCCAGGGCTGCGTCGCCAACATCACGCGCGGGCTGACCAAGCTCGAGGGCGTGGGCGAGGCGACGGTCAACCTCGTCACGAAGCGCGCCACGGTGCGCGCCGACGGGACGGTTGACCCCGCCGCGCTTGAGGAGGCGATGAAGGCGACGATCACGGGCCTCGGGTATGAGGTGCTGAGCGCGCCGACTCCCGCCCCCGGCGCGCACGGCACTGGCACGAACGACTCCGCGCACCACGCGAGTGGCGCCGGCGGCATGGGCGGCGCTGGTGGGATGAGGCGCGCCGACGAGCACGCGGCCCACATGGCTGCGGATGCCGCGCGCGTCGCGGACTACCGTAGGCGCTTCACCCTCGCGGCGATCCTGACCGTGCCGCTGCTGCTTATCTCGATGATCCCGGCGCTCCAGTTCGGTTCGGGCACCGCCCCCGCGTGGGAATGGGTCGCGCTCGCCCTCGCCACCCCGGTCATCTTCTGGTCCGCGTGGCCGTTCCACCGTTCCACGGTCAAGCAGGCCCGCCACGGCGCGGTCAACATGGACACCCTCGTCACCATCGGCACGGGTGCAGCCTGGACCTGGTCGACGGTCGTACTCCTCGGCACCGCGCTCGGCGCCTCGGTCTTCGCGTCCGGCCACGTCTACTTTGAGACCGGTGCGGTCATCGTCACCCTGATCCTCCTGGGCAAGTGGATCGAGGTTCGCTCCACCTCCAAGGCGGGCGACGCGATCCGCGCCCTGTCCAAGATCCAGACCAACGTCGCGCGGCTCGAGGACGGGCGGGAGATCCCGCTCGACGAGCTCGCCGTCGGCCAGCGTTTCGTCACCCGCCCGGGCGAGACTATCGCCACGGACGGCATCGTCGTGGAGGGCGGCGCGGCCGTCGACGCCTCCCTTGCGACCGGCGAGTCCGTCCCCGTCCACGCCGGGATCGGCGACGACGTCATCGGCGGGACGATCGCGACCGACGGCGCGCTCACCATCGAGGCGACGCGCGTGGGCTCGGAGACGATGCTCGCGCAGATCGCGAAGATGGTGGACGAGGCGCAGTCACGCAAGGCGAACATCCAGCGACTCGCGGACCGGGTGGCGAGCGTGTTCGTCCCCGTTGTCGTGGGGATCGCGCTGGTGACCCTCGCCGTTTGGCTTCTGGCCTCGGGAGACGTCAACAGGGCGTTCACTGCGGCCGTCGCCGTCGTCATCATCTCGTGCCCCTGCGCCCTCGGCCTCGCGACGCCACTCGCCATCATGGTCGGCACGGGTCGCGGGGCACAGCTCGGAACGCTCATCCGCGGCGGCCAGGTGCTCGAGAGCACGCGCCGGGTCGACGTCATCATCCTCGACAAGACCGGGACGGTCACCGAGGGCCGCATGGAGGCCACCGAGGTGGTCGCCCCCGGCTTCGACGACGAGGCGAAGCGGTACCTGATCGAGGCCGTCGCCTCGGCGGAGAAGAACTCGGAGCACCCCGTCGGCCGCGCGGTCGCCGGGCTCGTCGAGACGCACCGCGACGTCACGGACTTCCGCATCACCGCCGGCCAGGGCGTGACAGCCACGGTCGCGGGCTCGCCCGAGGCCACCGGCAAGGGCAAGGAGTGCGCCGACCGGGAGCCCTCGGAGGTTCGCGTGGGCTCGCGGCGCATGTTCGACACGATCTCGCCGGAGCTCGAGGAGGCCGCCGCGGCGGCCGAGGCACTCGGCAACACGGCCGTGTTCGCTGGGCGGACCCCGGCTGTGGCGGTCGCCCAGCCTGCCACTGGCGCCGCCGTCGCCGTCCCTACCCCAGCGTCGGCCGAGGCCGTCGTGGTCGTCCGCGACGCGATGAAGCCGTCGTCCAAGGACGCGGTCGCCGCGCTCAAGAAGCTTGGCCTCGAGGTGGTCCTACTCACGGGCGACAACGAGCGCTCGGCGAAGGCCGTCGCGGCGGAGGTAGGCATCGACCGCGTGTACGCCGAGGTGCTCCCCGGCGAGAAGGCCGACGTCGTGACCAAGCTCCAGGCCGAGGGCAAGCGCGTGGCGATGGTCGGGGACGGCATCAACGACGCCCCCGCGCTCGCGCAGTCCGACCTTGGCATCGCGATCGGCACGGGCAGCGACGTGGCTCGCGAGGCCTCGGACCTGACGATCGTCTCGGGCGACCTGATGGCCGCCGTGGACGCGATCCGACTGTCCCGCCGCACTTTCGCGACGATCCGGGGCAACCTCTTCTGGGCGTTCGCCTACAACGTCGCGATGATCCCGCTCGCCGCGTTCGGCGTCCTCAACCCGATGATCGCCGCGGGCGCGATGGGTTCCTCGTCGCTCTTCGTCGTCGGCAACTCCATGCGCCTGCGGGGATTCAAGGCCGCGCGCTAGGGCGGCGGCGCGGCGTTCATGCGAACGGCCGTGATCACGTCCTGAGCTCGCGCGAAGAGCGGCAGGAGAAGGTGCGTGCCCGCCTCGATGTCCTTGAGCACCGCATCGGCGACGAGGGTTGACGTGGGGGTGCGGGCGAAGAACCGGACGGTACCGGAGTCGGGCTGGTCGAAGTCGACCGTCGGGACGAAGCCCGCGAGTAGCAGTTCCGATACCGCAAGAAATCGGGCCGCCGCGCGCACCACGGGCTCGTGGGCGCCCGCCCCTATGATTCCGCCGCCATTGCTGAAGTACAGGGACGTCGTCCCGTCGGCGAAGGAGACAAGGGTGACCATGGCCGTCTCAATGGGCCAGTCCATCATGGCCATCCATACACGAGGGTTCGTGTCCTCGCCCTGGCCAAGGCTTTGTTGGCTCTCCGTGAGGGCCATGAGGCGAAGCCTGGCCGTCGGGTTATCGTCGCCCGCTTCGTTGTCCTTCCGTCCGAACATGCCGTCCCCCTAGGTGGCGTGGAGCGCGCGGGCCAGGTCCTCCTTGAGGTCCTCGACGTCCTCGAGGCCGACGCTCAGGCGGATGGTCGCGTCGGATTCACCGATGGCCGCGCGGCCGTCCGGGCCGAGGCTCCGGTGGAAGGTCGTCGCCGGGTGCGTGACGATCGACTTCGCGTCGCCCAGGTTGTTGGAGAGCTCGAAGAGGCGCAGCGCGTCCATGACCCGGAACGCCGCCGCCTTGGCGTCGGCGCCCTCGGTCTTCGAACCCTTGGCGGGCGCAAGGTCGAACGTCACGACCGTCCCGCCGAGCGTCATCTGCGACCTGGCGAGTTCCACCTGGGGGTGGGAGATAAGGAACGGGTAGAGGACGCGCGCGACCCGGGACTCACGCTCGAGGAACTCGGCGATGACGAGCGCGCTCGCCGCCTGCGCGCGCACACGGACGGGCATCGTCTCGAGCCCCTTGAGCAGCACCCACGCGTTGAAGGGCGAGAGCGTCGGACCCATCTGCCGCACCATCATCTTGACCGGCCCGTTGATGTACTCGTCGCTCCCGAGGATCGCCCCGCCCATCACTCTGCCCTGGCCGTCGATGTGCTTGGTCGCGGAGTAGATGACCGCGTCGGCGCCCATCTCGAGGGGCCGCTGGCCGATGGGCGTCGCGAAGACGTTATCGACGATGACCATGGCCCCGGCGGCGTGGGCGAGCTCGGCGACGCGGCGGACGTCCACGATGTCCTGCATCGGGTTGGTGGGCGTCTCGAAGAAGACCGCCTTGGCCGGCGTGGCGAGCGCGGCCTCCCACTGGTCGAGCACGTGGCCGTCGACGAACTCCACCTCGATGCCCCACTTGGCGAAGTAGAGATTGAAGACCTGGATGGAGGACCCGAAGAGCGCGCGGGACGCCACGAGCCGGTCCCCGGAGCCCAGAATCGACGCGAGGGCGACGAACACCGCCGACATGCCCGTCGCCGTCGCGAAGCACGCCTCGGCCCCCTCGATCGCGCGCAGGCGCTCCTGGAAGGCCGTCACGGTCGGGTTGCCGTAGCGCGCGTACATGTAGACGTCGAGCTCGCCCGCGAAGGCCGCCTCGGCGTCGGCCGCGCGGTCGTAGACGTAGCCCTGGGTCATGAAGAGACCCTCGGACATCTCGTGGTGCTGGGAGCGCTCGATCCCGCCGCGGATGGCGCGGGTGTCGGGGCGGTACTTGCTGAGGTCTATCTCGTCGGTCATGCGGCCAGTCTAGGGCGAGCGGCGGCCCGCCTCAGGGGCCTTGCCACTACCGGACGACGCGCGCTCCGCCGCCCTTGGCAAGCTTGACGACTTCGGCCCGCGTCGCCATCGTCGTGTCCCCTGGCGTCGTCATGGCGAGCGCCCCGTGGGCGGCGCCGTACTCAACGGCCGTCGCGAGGTCCTCGCCGTCGAGGAGGCCGCAGACGAGGCCAGAGGCGAACGAGTCTCCGCCCCCGACGCGGTCGAGGATCTCGAGCGCCGGGCGCTCAGTGGCCGTGACGAAGCCGGAGCCCTTGGACCACGCGATCGCGCTCCAGTCGTTGACCGTCGCGCTGCGGACGCCGCGGAGCGTCGTCGCGATCACGGCGAGTTTCGGGTATTCGCGGGCCACCTCGTCGATCATCGCCGCGAACGCGTCCGCCTCGACCCGTTCGAGGCTCGCTTCGGCGCCATGCACTTCGAAGCCACTGACCTCGAACCCGAGACAGACGGTGAAGTCCTCCTCGTTGCCGATCATCACATCGACGAGAGGCGCGATCTCGCGATTGACCTCCCGGGCGCGATCCTGGCCGCCGATCGCCTTCCACAGGCTTGGACGGTAGTTGAGGTCGTACGAGACGACGGTTCCGTGGCGCTTCGCGGCCTTCACGGCCTCGATCACGGTGGCGGCTGCAGACTCGGAGAGGGCGGCGAAGATCCCCCCCGTGTGGAACCATCGCGAGCCCAACTCACCGAAGACGTGATCCCAATCTACGTCGCCGGGAGCCATCAGCGAGGCTGCAGTGTGGCCGCGGTCGGATACCCCGAGCGCGCCACGCACACCGAAGCCACGCTCCGTGAAGTTGAGGCCGTTGCGGGCGTCGCGCCCGACGCCGTCGAACGGCAGCCATCGGATGAGCTCGGTGTCGACGCCGCCCGTGAGAATGCAATCCTCGACGAGGCGCCCGATCTCGTTGTCCACGAGCGCCGTCACCACCGCCGTCCGGTAGCCGAAGGCCCGTCGTAGGCCGCGTGCGACGTTGTATTCGCCGCCGCCTTCCCAAACGTGGAAGTCGCGGGTGGTGCGGATCCGTTGCTCGCCCGGGTCGAGGCGCAACATGACCTCGCCGAGCGAGATGGCGTCGAATCGGACGCCATCGGCCGACTTCACATCAATCTCGGGCATGGCGTACCTCCTGCGCCTCGGTACTAGAGTTCACTCTATGGCGGCTGAACCGACGAGTGCCGAGTGGGGGCCGCCGCGTCGACTGCCCCGGGCGCGGCTCGGCGTCGCCGTGGTCGAGGAGCTCGTGGAACTCATCGTCACGGGCAAGCTCAACGAGGGCGAGCTCCTGCCCCCCGAGGGCGCGCTGTGCGAGCACTTCGGGGTGAGCCGCACCGTTCTTCGGGAGTCGGTCAAGAGACTCGAGGAGAAGGGGCTCGTGCATGTAGGACAGGGGCGCGGCACGCAAGTCGCGCGCTCCGGATCCTGGAACGTCCTCGATCACGTGGTCCTCTCCGCGATGATCGACAGCGACGACTCCCTGGCGGTCCTCGACGAGCTCACCGTCGTGCGCAGCGCCCTTGAGGCGAAGATGGCGGGAGCGGTAGCGAAAGAACGCACGAGCGCGGAGCTCGGCCGGATCAACCGCGCGCTGTCGGTGATGCGTGAGGCGAAGACCGATACCGATGCGTTCCGCCAGGAGGACGTCGTCTTCCACTTCACGATTATGGAGATCTCGCGCAACCGCCTCGCGGAAAACATCGCCAAGAACCTCTACCGCCGGGCGCTGGAGAGCGCCCAGTATCAGGGCGTCGACCTCCACGGTGCCTTCGCGTTCACGCTCCGGGGGCACACCGAGATCTACGAGGCGATTGCCGCAAAGGATGTGACGGGCGCGGAAGAAGCGATGCGGCTTCACATCGAACAAGGCTGGGACCGGCGCCGTCCGCAGGTCTAGTCGGGAGAGGTCGGCTCACGGCCGAATCCCTCGCCACCCGACGGCTGGCACCGCCCCGCCCGCTATCAGGCCTTCCGCGGCGAGGTCGGCCCAGAGTTGGCGCGGGACGGCGGTTTCATACCGATCCATGTTCTGGTCGACGTCCGCCTCCGAGCGCATGCCGAGCACGACGGACGTGACGGACGGCTGCAGGAGCGGAAATGCGATGGCCGCGGTCGGGACGTCGACGCCGTGGGCCTCGCAGACGTCGGCGATCGCGTTGACCCTCGCGACGATGTCGCCGCTGGCCTCGCGGTATTCAAACCGTGCGCCCTCGACGGGCCGCGGCGTCGCGAGCAGGCCCGAGTTGAACACGCCGGCCGCGACGATCTTCACCCCTTGGCGTTGCGCCGCCGCCATCACCGGGAGCGCGTCCCGGTGGTCGAGGAGGGTGAAGCGATTAGCGAGCATCATCACGTCGATGAGGCCATCGTCAATCATGGCGACGAGGCCGCGGATCGAGTTTGTCCCAACGCCCACCGCCGTCGCGAGGCCCTCCGCCTTGGCCCTGGCGAGCGACGCTAGCCCCTCGCGCGCCGCGTCCGGCCATGCCTGGTCGGGATCGTGGGCGTACAGGACGTCGATGCGCTCGATTCCCAGGCGTCCGACGCTCGAGGCGATGCTCTGTCGCACGCCGTCGGTGGAGAAGTCCCAGCTCCTCTCCAGATCGCCGGGAACGACGAAGCCGTCGTCGTCCTGCGCAAGCGGAATGTCGCGCCGAACGAGGAGACGCCCGACCTTTGTGGAGAGGCAGAACTCGCTGCGAGGGAAGTCACGCAGCGTGCGACCCAGTCGCCGCTCCGACAGCCCCAGCCCATAATGCGGCGCGGTGTCGAAGTAGCGGATGCCGCGATCCCAGGCCCGACGAATGGCCGCATCGGACTGGGCGTCGGAGATCTCGCGCCGCAGGTTCCCCACGCTCGCGCCGCCGAAGCCGATCCCGCTGGGTCAGCGTGCGGGACTGCCCTGGCAGATTCGCCGTGGCGCTCATGGCGCGTCCTTCCCGCTAGTAGATGGCGGCCGCGGTGGCCCCGAAGATGGATTCGCTCTCCGCGGGTGCCAGCGACGCCACCCACGCGCGGGTCGCGGCGTGCCACTTGGCCGCGCCACCGACGAGTTCGACCATCGGCCAGTCCGATCCATACATGAGGCGATCCGGTCCGAACGAGTCGAAGGCCGCATCAATGGCGGGGAAGCAATCACCTGGGTTCCACGCGGGCGAACCGACCTCACCCGCGACGCCCGAGAGCTTCGCGACGACGTTGTCTCGACGCGCGAGACTCAGCAGCCCGGCTTGCCACGCCCCCATGTCGTCCGTGCCCACGGGCGGCCCGCCCAGGTGGTCGAGCACGAACGTGACGCTGGGCAACGCCGACGCCACGGTGGCGACGAGAGGCAGTTGCCACCAACGCGCCACGACATCGAAGGTCAGGCCCTCGCTCCCGAGCACCGCGAGTCCGCGCGCGACCTCCGGCCCCGCTAGCCATTCGGGATCCGGGTCGACATGGACGAGGTGGCGGATGCCGACGAGACGGCTTCGCTCGGCTGGGGTGAGCTTCGCCAACTGTTGAGGAACATCGTCGGTGAGGTCGACCCATCCGACAACGCCCGCGATCCGCTCGGTCGCGCCCGCGAGAAGTCGTCGAGTCTCGGGCGCGCTGTTGCTCGACTGGACGATGATGGCGCGGTCCAGGGCGACGGAGTCGAGCATGGCCTCGGCGTCGGCCATCGAGAAGTCGCGGTCGATCGCGGCCATCGTCGCGGGATCGATCCAGGGCTGAGGGTCCGTCCTCCGGTTCCACACGTGAACATGGGCGTCGAGCGTAGGACTCACGAGAGGTGCCACACCTCACCTATCGGCTGCCAAAGCGCCCCCGGTAGGCGTTCGTCCGCGATGCGCACCTGGCACGGATCCGTGTTGGTCCACCATTCCCGGGTTTTCGGGTCCTCCCCGATGCGTGCCATGTCCGCGTCGTGATCCTCTCCTACGTACTCGTAGTACGCGAAGAGGATGTCGCCGAACACGTAGATCGAATAGTTGGTGACGTTGCAGTCTCGAAGGGTTTGCTCAACCTGAGGCCACACCGAACGGTGCAACTCGAGGTAGCGCTCGCGCATCTCCGGCTTGACTCCGACGACCAAGGCGTGTCGCGCGGGACCCGTCGAGGCGCCCATCACCGCTTCGGTTTCGCGGAAGGGGCGATCCGTCCCGTCGGAACTCCGAGGGGCTGGCGAGGCGCGGGAACGAGTCGCAGGCCCGCCCGGTCCGGTCGCACGTTGGGGCCGCCCACGGGAGGAAGCGCGGCACGCGTCGCGATGGCGGCGACCGCCGCCTCGTCCACGACGATGCCCATGCCGGGGGAGTCTCCCAGAATGATGCCGCCGTCCGCGATCTCTTGGTCGACGGCGAGGCCCGTCGGAAAACCGAGGTCCTGCACCTCGAAGGTGAGGAAATTGGGGACGGCCGTCGCGGCGTGCGCGACGGGATTGCAGTTGAACGCGACCGGGCTCACCGGGAGGTCGTGGGCGTGGGCGACGGCGGCGACGCGGAGGAAGTGCGTGATGCCCCAGACGTTGCCGACCTGGACGACGTCGACGGCGTCGGCGTCGAGAAGCGGCCGGTACTGCTCGAGCCCCGTGAGGTTTTCGCCCGTGGCGACCGCCGCCTTGACGCCGGCGCGTACCGAGGCGAGACCCGCGGCGTCCCAGCGACGAACCGGCTCCTCAATCCAGGTGAGGTCCACGTGCTCCTCGAGCTCGCTGACGAACCGCACGGCCTGCGAGCGGTTCCAGGACTCGTTCGCGTCGAACATCAGGGCAGGACGCGTGGAGTTCTTGCGCAGGACTTCTTCGACCGCCTTGATTCGCCGGAGGTCGCCGTCGAAGTCGCTGCCGCCCTTGACCTTCGCACCGTCGAAGCCGCGCTCGGCGAACCGCTCGTACAGGCGCACGACCTCGTCGTCGTCGAGGCCGAATTCGAGCCCGGACGCGTAGCCCTGGACGAAGCGGTCCCGCCCGCCGAGCGTGCGCCAGAGCGGCTCGTCGTTCGCCTTGGCCTTGAGGTCCCACAGGGCCATGTCCACGGCACCGATCGAGCCGAATGTCGCGCCATAGTGGCCCGTCTTGAAGACGTGGTTAAGCATTCGGTCGTAGAGAGCCGAGACCGCCCGAGGGTCCTCGCCGTCGATCGCGGGGAAGACCCGGTCAACCTCGTGGTGTGCCCCAAGGCCGATGCCCTCAAGGCCGACGTCGGTCTCGAGGATCAGGATGGGCACCTCGGTGCGATTGTCGGGCATGACTCCGTTGACGTCACCGATGACGCGACCCCAGTCGTGGTAGGTCGTCAGGCTTCGGTATCCGGTGATCTTCACTTCAAGGCCTTTCCTGGAGAATCCCCGTCACTCCTTGATTCCGCCCGCGGTCATGCCGCGGATGAGGAATCGCTGAGAGAAGAGGAAGACGATGAGTACGGGGAGGACGGAAACGATCGTGGCCAGCGCCAGGGTGGGCAACTGAATGGACTGTGCGCCAGCGGAGGTTGGGTTGAATGCCGGGGTCGAGGCGAGAAGGGACGTCAAGCCAACCTGGATCGGATAGCCCTTGCTCGACGGCAGCATTACGAAGGGTAGGAAGAAGTTGTTCCAGTTCTGGACGAAATTGAAGAACCCCACGAGGGCGATGACCGGCGTCGCGAGCGGCATCGCGACGCGCGTGAAGACCTGGAACTCCGTGCATCCGTCCATGCGAGCGGCGGCGAGGAGGTCCCGGGGGATGCTCGTAGAGAAGTAGATGTACGCCAGGTATACCCCGAATGGATAGAACGACATCGGCAGAATCACGGACAGAGGAGTTCCCGATGAGGTGGACGACGTTGAGCTCAAGGAAGACCGGGAGGACGAGCGCGGTGTTGGGTATCAGCATGACAACGAGCGTGACGACGAGGAGTGCGCGCCGGAAGCCGGAACTCCGTGAGCGCGAGGGCGTAGCCTGCCGGGATGCTGATCACCAGGGTGATGACCAGGGCCCCGACGGAGTAGATCGCCGAGTTCGTCACCCACGTGCCGACGGCTCCGTCCTGGAAGCTGAAGAGTTGATCCCAGTTCACGGTGAAATCGTGCCAGCTGCCCACCGAGAAGGGATTGTTGAGGGAGAGCGCCCGACCCGACTTCGTGGTGGCAAGGATCAGCCACAAGAGCGGGACCCCGAAGAAGAGCACGGACACCAGCAGGACCACGCCGAGGATTCCGCGCGTGCTCCAGCCGGTGAGGCTAGCCCCGAGCGACGCTCGCGTGCGGCTCGTAGTAGTCACGTCTTACTCCTTGTCGAAAAGGCCGCCGCGCGCGACGAAGATGGCGGACAGGGCAAGGGCGACGACCAGGAGGAGCAGGGATATGGCGCCGAAGCCCCGTGGAAGTCGTTCTGCTTGAAGGCGTACTGATAGGCGAGTTGGTTGAGCGAGTAGTCGTTCGGAATGACCGCCTGCGTCGCCTGCGAGAGGAACTGCGGCTCAACGAACAACTGGACACCGGCGGCAACCGACATGATGACCATGTAGGCAA
Source organism: uncultured Actinomycetota bacterium (assembly GCA_963830335.1). Taxonomy (GTDB): domain Bacteria; phylum Actinomycetota; class Actinomycetes; order Actinomycetales; family Demequinaceae; genus JAFGBM01. The sequence continues at coordinate 121,773 of CAWHLX010000002.1, read as the reverse complement.
TCCACTTGCGGATCATGGGGATCTGGATCCTGAGCGCGAGCTGAAGGGGCCCCGCCCCGTCGATCCGCGCGGCCTCCATGATTTCCTGACTGATGTTGTTGAGCGCTCCGTACATGATGACGATCCACCCGCCGGCACCCGCCCAGAAGGCGATGATCGCGAAGATGACCGGCATGTGGGACGGCACGACGACCTGGTTGAAGGAGTCCATTCCGAGGGCCCTCAGCAGGAAGTTCGCGGGGCTCGCCGTCGGGTCGAGGAGGAAGAGCCACAGCATCACGCTCGACGCACCCGCGAGCGCTCCGGGGAGGTAGTAGATCGTCCGCAGGCTCGTCCTGACTGCGACTCACGCCAATCGAGTGCACGAGGAGCGCGAAGAACGTCACGAGGACGATGAGCGCGACGAGCCAGATTCCGACGAAGAACGCCAACGTGCTGGACCGCGGGCCCAAATCGGAAGTCCGTGATCACGTTCTTGAAGTTTGTGAAGCCCGCGAAGCCGGTGCCATCACGTTTGGTGAACGCGAGGTACAGGGCGTAGAGGGCCGGGCCGACGCCGAACGCGACGGTGAACAGCACGTAGGGCCCGACGAATGCGTACGACATCGCCGCTCGGAGCGCGAGCGACTCTTGGGGGTGGCGGCGAGGGCCGACCGCCGGCGCAGGAAACCTGCGCCGACGGCCGACCGTTCGCTCTTGTTCGACTTCATCAGTTGACTGTGTATCCGTCTACCTTGGTCTTGGTCACTGATGGCCTTCTGCCAGTCCGGCAGCAGATCGACGATGCTTCTTGCCTTCGGTGATACCGGGGGTCATCGCCTTTGCCCAGATGGCCTCCTGGCTCGAAGATACCCGCGCCCCAGCCGCTCCAGATCAGGTCACCAGCCGGCGTCAACCAACGGCTTGATCGATTCGGCATAGTAGCCGCGACGCGTCCTGCTTCGCGAGCCACTTGTCCTCGGCGGCCTTGAAGGCCGGGAATCCCGGAGCCTTGTCGACCTGGTAGTCGTCCGCTGTCGTGACGAACGTGGCGAACTTGGCCGCGAGGCCGGGGTTCTCCGAGTGCGAGCTGATGAACCACGTGGCACCGCCAACGTCTCCGGCGACGGCGTCCTCACCCTTCCACGGGAGCGGCGCGGCGACGGCCGATCTCGCCCGCCGGCACGTTCAGGTTGTCGGGGTTCTGGAAGAGGGCACCGCCATACCAGGCGGGGCCCGGAATCATGAGCACCTTGCCACGTGTAAGAGGCGAGGAACTCGGGCGTGAAGACCGAGATGTTCGGGCATCGTGCCGTTCGCGCGAAGAGTCGTCCAGCATCGACGCGACGCGCTTGCACTCCGTCGAGTCCGTGTTCACCGTGACCGCGGCGGCCCCGGTGATGTGGTTGGCCTCGCACTTGCTCGCCCCAGAAGTAGATCTCGGGCGTCCAGGGGTCGCCCTGGGTGCCGATGATGTATCCGGGGTGCTCGGCGGCGACCTTCTCGCCGAGCGCCGTGTATTCCTCCCACGTGGTGGGAAGCGTGTACCCGAACTGGTCGAGGAGGCTCTTGTTGTACCAGAGCACCGTCCTGGGCGAGGTCGTTGCGGAGGCAGTAGACCTTCCCGTCGACGGTGCACGGGTCGAGTGCGCCCGTGGCGAACCCGCTAATCGTGGCGTCGGGGATGAGCCCATCGTTGAGAACGGCCGCGTAGGCCTGCTTGCCGTTGGACTGCCCTGGCTCGCCCATGCTGCGTCGTTGTTCTGGGTGGAGAACACGACGTCCGGCCAACCGCTGCCGGAGGTGTCGAAGAGCTGGATCTTGGTCCGGAAGGTCCCGGAACCATTGGCCCCGCCGTCGTAGGTCTCGACCGTCACCGGGTCGTTCGGGAAGGCAGCCTTGTAAGCGTCCGCCGCGGCGACGCGATCGGCGTCGACCCAAACGGTGATCGGCTTTCCGGTGTCGGCCGTGATTGCCGGGCTAGCACTCATGCTGTCCGACGTGGAGGGCGAGTTGCTGCAACCCGTGAGGGCGAGTGCAAACATCACGGCACTTGCCCCCCCTGAGGGCACCCACCCGGAGGCGAGGGCTTCGAGCGTGGGAGTTTTCGTACATGATTTTCCTTTTCTGTGTCGGCGTCTCTGACGACTTGCACGTAGCGGCGACTTTAGAGCATACGTATGATGTTCGCAAGCGGGTTTTCGAAACCGTGACCCAGTCGAGAGGAATGTTCATGTCGCGCAGTGCCGCCTACGTCGCCGAGGGCACCATCGAGACTCACCAAGTCGAACCCGTCGAGCCCAAGGATGGTGAAGTTCGGGTCCGGGTGGCTTTCGTCGGCCTGTGCGGAACCGACCTCCACATCTACCACGGGCATATGGACAAGCGGGTGACGAGGCCGCTGATCTTCGGACACGAGATGTCCGGCACCGTCGAGGCGGTGGGGAAGGGCGTTCAAGGCTGGACACCCGGAGACGCCGTGACGGTGATGCCCCTCAGCTGGGACGGCACATGCGCGGCCTGCCACGCGGGCTACCACCACATCTGTCAGCACCTCACCTTTATCGGCATCGATTCCCCCGGAGCCCTGCAGGAATTGTGGACGGTTCCCGCATCGACTCTCGTGCGACTGCCTGCGGGGCTCGACCTCCGTACTGCCGCCCTCGCCGAGCCGACCGCCGTCGCGGTTCACGATGTCCGACGCTCGGGGCTTCAGACCGGGGACAAGGCGGTCGTCCTTGGCGGCGGCCCGATCGGGCTTCTGATCGCGTGCGTCGCACGCGAATGCCGGCGCGCACGTCATGGTGGTGGAACTCGATTCCGGCAGGCGCAAGCTCGCCGCGGACCCTCGGGTTCACGACCGCCGACTCCGCGCGGAGATGTCGCGGGCGAGGTCGCCGAGTGGACGGGCGGAAACGGCGCCGATGTCGTCTTCGAGGTCTCTGGTGCCGCGCCACCGGTCGCCCTGGTCACCGCCCTCGCCAAGGTCCGAGGGACCATCGTCGTGGTGGCGATCCACTCCGCCCCGCGTGAGATCATACCTTCAGCAGGTGTTCTGGAAGGAACTGACGATCGTCGGCGCGCGCGTCTACCAACTCAGCGACTTCGAGCGCGCCGTCGACCTTCTCGCTCGTGAGGTCATTCCCGCGGGGAAGATCATCACGCGTTCGGTCCCCCTGGAGGAGACCGCCGAAGCGCTCAGCCAACTGGCGAAGGGCGAGGCCATGAAGGTCCTCGTCGACGTCGCCGCGACCTCACAGGAGAAGTGACCATGAACGACCTCTTTGACCTCTCTGGCCGCACGGCCGTCGTCACCGGTGCCCGCCGCGGGCTCGGCCGAGGGATGGCGGTGGCGCTCGCGAGGGCAGGCGCGGACATCATCGGCGTGAGCCCGCAGATGGCCGACAAAGACGACGTGGTGGCGGAGGTCCGCGCGCTCGGTCGGACGTTCGAAGCGCGCTCCGTCGACTTCGCGGATCGCGAGGCCGTCATCGCGCTCGGCGAGGAACTCGCCGAGCGGGCCCCGGAAATCCTCGTCAACAACGCGGGGACCATCATGAGGGCCCCGGCGGCCGAGCACCCACTCGACTACTGGGACACCGTCATCGCCGTCAATCTCTCCAGCCAATTCATCCTGACCCAGGCGCTCGCAGGGCCGATGCTCGCGAAGGGGTACGGCAAGATCATCTTCACCGCGAGCCTCTTGAGCTTCCAGGGCGGCATCAACGTTCCTGGATACGCCGCCGCGAAGTCGGGCATCGCCGGGCTTGTTCACGCGCTCTCGAACGAGTGGGCCGGCAAGGGCGTCACGGTGAACGCCATCGCGCCCGGGTACATGCGGACGGACAATACGCAGGCGCTCCAGGACGACCCTGATCGGAACGCGGCCATTCTCGGGCGCATCCCCGCGGGACGCTGGGGAGTCCCGGACGACATGGGTGGTGCGGCGGTGTTCCTCGCCTCCGCTGCTTCCGACTACGTCTCCGGGGCGATCCTGCCCGTCGACGGCGGCTGGCTGGCGCGCTGATGGGCGGCGGGGCGGCGCTGGGGGCGATTGAGCGGTGCGGGATACTTCCCGTTGTCGTGCTCGATCGCGCCGAGGATGCCGTGCCGCTCGCGGAGGCGCTTGTGCGCGGCGGAATTGACTGCGCCGAGATCACGCTGCGCACTCCCGCGGGGCTCCCGGCGATCGAAGCGCTCGGGGGCCTCGCGGGATTCACCGTGGGTGCGGGAACCGTGACGACGACGGCCGAGGTGGACGCGTGCGTCGCGGCGGGCGCAAGGTTCATCGTAAGTCCCGGTCTCGACGCCGACGTCGTTCGGGCGTGCCTCGCCGCAGGGGTGGACGCCATCCCCGGGGTCGCGACGCCGTCGGAGATTATGGTCGGGGTGTCCCTCGGCCTCGCGGTGCTGAAGTGCTTCCCCGCCGACCAGCTGGGCGGCGCGGGATGGATCAAGGCCGTCCGCGGCCCGTTTCCCGACGTGCGGTTCGTCCCGAGCGGAGGCGTCAGCGCGGAGAACGCGGCGAGCTACGCGGGAGCCGGGATAGCCGCTCTGGGTACCAGTTGGGTCGCGCCCCGCGGCTTTGTCTCCGAGCATCGATTCGATGACATTGAGGCGCGCGCCCGCGAGTTTCGAGAGGTGATGGGCCGCTAGCGCGGCTGGGCCGGGCGGGGGACGAAGGATGCCTCCGCCCGGCAAGCGCAGACGAGGCTATGGACTGTGCGTCGGCGTGGCTCGAGAGCTGGCTAGCCTCTCCCCGCGGACCTGTTCGAGTTACGCCTGGTGCCAGGGGAGTCCGGCGGCACGCCAGCCCTCGTGGCCGCGCTGGCCCAGTTCGTTCATCCCGCCCTCGAAGCCGTCGAGCACGTTGTACGACGGGCCGATGCCCGCCTCCGTCGCCGCCGTCGCCGCGCTGATTGAGCGCACACCGGACCGGCAGATGAAGACGACCGGGGCGTCGGCGCTGGGCTCGACGCCCGCCTCGAGCAGGTCCTGGACGAAGCGGTGGTTGAGCTCGCCGTCGGGGTACGACGTCCACTCGACGAAGACAGGGTGGCGGCCGGTGTCGCTCGTGTCGGGGACGCCGACGAAGTTCCACTCCGCCTCGGTGCGCACGTCCACCAGGACGGCCTTGGGGTTGGAAGCGAGGATGTCCCACGCCTCCTGCGGCGTCAGGTCGCCGGCGTAGCCCGAGGTCACGCGGTGGCCTCGGGCTGGGCCACCTTCTCCGCGCCGGCGATGGGCTCAATGACAACGTAATCGCGGCTCGCGCGACCTCCACCGCCGCAGCCGCCGCCACCGTGGCCGCCGCACCCGCATCCGCCGCCTCCGCCGTGACCTTGGCCCTTGATGGGACTCTCGGCCGTGTTGAGGTGCATCAGGTTGGGCCGAACGATCGGTTGGTCGGTGCTCATGGTTCCTCCAGGGGACGCGTAAGTGCCTGGGACGAGTCTACGTGAGGGCCTCCCGAGCACTCGCACCGCCGACGCGGATCCGGGCTCTACCGAGCGGCCCGTCTGAGCGCGTCGACGGGAGTACGCGGTCGCCCAAGGAGTCCGACGACGAGCGAGCCAGCGAGCGAGATCGCGAGGGCGAGCACCACGACCAGCCCCGCCGCGGCGAGGCTGTAGCCGGAGACCGTCAGGTTCCACTGCCCGCTGTTCACGAGGGCGTTGGGAGACGCGGCCGCCGCGACCCATCGGATCCCGAGGGGAAGGAGCCATCCCAGAACGCCGCCCACGACGATTCCGACGACCATGGGCGTCCATTGGCGCGCCGCGGCGGCAAGCGTCTCGTTGTCCCTGCTGAGGCCGAGCGCGGACCTGGTCGCGGCGTCCGCATCGAGCGAGCTACGGGAGCTGAGGGTCACAACGGCCGCGATGAGCGTCGCAGTCCCGAAGATCCCGACGATCGCCCACAGAAGGCCGGGCTCAAGGATCGAATCGAAGTACGCCGCGAAACCGATCATGGGTGGCTCGCCCCATCCGCGCCAGTGGTCGTAGTCGATCGCCCCGATCGCCGACTCCGTTGCGACGGCGACGATGGTCCCGACCGCCAGCGCCATCGACACCGAGGCGTAGGTGAAGATGCGGCGGTGCGAACGCAGGCTGTCTCCGGCTGCGACGGCCCACGGCCAGCGAAGCCGCCCGAGGCGCTCCGCAACGCGGGGAAGAATCTCGCGGAGGCCATCGACGAGGGAAGCGAAACCTACGACGAGCGTGGCGACGATCGCGAGGCTCACGGCGATGTAGGCCCAGTCGCCCGCGCTGGTGGTGGCGCGTTCCGAGATCGTGAATGTCGCGAGGTCGACGAGTGCCAGGCCCGCGAGGAGGCCGATGAGCCACCAGCGGCTCACGCGCCGAGACACCGTCGCTTCGCCGACGGGAGTGACGGGTTTGAGGGCGGCCGCGGGGGCGACGCGGGAGGCCCAGAACGCGGGCACGGCGGCGAGCACCGTCGAAATCACGAGCCCCGCGCCAGCGACCGCGATGACGACGGCCGCGGGCAGGCTCACGCCCGAGGGGATGAGAGATTCGGGGTGCGAGGCGCGCAGTCGCGCGAGCGAGAAGACTTCGCCGAGGTAGCCGAGCCCGAGGCCCGCGGTGATCCCGAGCGCCGCTAGGGCGGCGGTCTCGGTCAACGAGGCGAGCGCCACGGTGCGGCGAGTCGCGCCGAGCACCCGGGCGGTCGCCGTCCAGCGCGTCCGCGCCTCGCCCTGCGCGCGCCCCATGCCGAAGGCGGCGATCACGAGGCTCACGAGCGTGAGGGCGCTGATCCCGAGCGCCCACGACTCGACGTACCCGAAGTTTCCAAAGAATCGGGTGAACGCGAAACCGTGGCCCAAGGAGGACGCGAAGTAGCCGTTGGCGTTCTCGTGGGGGAAGAGCACGTTGTTCCCGTCGTCCCATGTCACCATGGTCGCGATCGCGGACGTGGGCTCGCCGCCGTCGCCGTTGTCGAACGTCCAGGGTTGGTACACCGATGCGGCCTCGACCGAGTCGGGCCACGAGATATAGGCGGCGTACGTGTTGACCCAATACGGGGCGGTGGAACCGTCGCGCAGGATGCCTGAGACCGTGAATGACATCGGGGTCAAAGGGGGATCGACATAGTCGTCGTTCAGGGGGGTCCACGTGTCGCCGAGACCCAAGCCGAATCGTCGCGCCGTCTCCGCGGTGAGGACGACTTCGCCCGCGCCCGGCGCGTGGCCCTCGAGCAAGTAGCGATCCCAGTCGGGGGTCGTGGCAAGGGCGACCATCTGGATCCCCTCGCTTCCTCCGGTGGGCACCCGCGCCCAGAGTTCGCGACCCGCGGTGACGGGCCCCTCGGCCCGAGCACTCGCGATCAGAGAATCGAGATCCGCCAGGGGAAGCTCCGTCCCGAGACCACGCAGGTCTTGGTCGGCGGGACGCCCGTTGGTGAATGAGACGAACGTCTGAACATGGTCGCGCCCGTAGACGTACAGGTCACGGGTGGAGTCTTGCTGTCGGATGACCGTGGCGGCGGTCGCGGCCGTGAACGTCGCGAGGCCGAGCGCGAACGCGAGTAGCGCCGCGCTCCACGCGGCGTACCGCCACTGCGAGCGCAACTGCTCGCGCGCGAGCCGAAGAATCACGAGCGCACCCCCGCGGCCGCGCGCCGGGCATCGACGGGTGTCCCGCGGCCCTCGGTCAGGCCGACGACGATCGAGCTCACCAGCGCGATCGCCAGGGCGGGCGCTATCGCGTAGCCGATCGCCACGAACCCATAGCCCGCGGCCTGGAGGTTCCACGTCACGCCGTGGACGAGCAGGCGGTCCGAAACGGCCGCCTCGGCGAGCCTCGCGAGGAGGGGCAGGAGCCAGCCGACGCCCGCTCCGACCACGATTCCCAGCATCATCGGGGCTCCCTGCCGGACGGCGGCGGCGATGCGTTCGGCCCTCCTGCTCAGGCCGAGCGCGGCGCGGGTGGCGGAGTCGGCCGCGAGGACGCGCCGCGAGCTGAGCGTGACGCCGATCGCGATGATCGCCGCGGCGATGAGCGCCGGGATAAGCAACCCGTACCAGTGGCTACCCCAGACCCGCCCATCGAGGTAGGCCCGGAGGGTGCCCAGCGGCGACTCCCTCCATGCCTGCCAGTTGAAGCCGTCGAGGACGGGCGGCGCGGCGGGGCTCACCCCCGCGACGACCATGCCGACGAGGATCGTGAACGAGGCGGCGGCGAAGGTGTGGAGTCGCGCGTGGGAGGCGAGCCCGTCACCGGCCGCGACGGCCCAGGCGCGGGGGATCCGTGCGATCCGCGAGGCGAGCCTCGCGACGAGGGCCCGAAGCGCATCGACGAGGACGGCGAATCCCGCGACGCCCGCCACGGTCGCGCTCAGCCGCAGCGCGAGCCCGGATGGATGCCCGCCCTCGTAGGTCGAGTACGGGCCCCACGTGAGGTAGTGGACCTGGTCGAGGTGGTACGCGACGAGCGCGACGACCAGTCCCGCCAATGCAATTCCGACGGGCCACCACCGGCTCACGGAGCGCGAGCTCGGGGCCGACGTCGCGGGAGCGACGGGCTTCAGCGCGGCGACAGGGGCCACGCGCGTCGCCCAGAACGCGGGAACGCTTGCGAGGATCGCCGCGATCCCGAAGGACAGCGCCGCGACCGTCACCGGCACGATCGCGGGAATGCTCAGGTGCGGGGGGATGAAGACCTCCGGGTACGCGCCTCGTCTGTAGCCCTGGAAGGCGAGTGCTCCGAGCAGGCCTCCGCCGAACCCGACGATCAACCCGGCCGACCCAAGGACGAGGGCTTCCAGCACCGAGGAAGCGAGGATGGTTCGCTTGGTCGCCCCGAGCACGCGCGCCGTGGCGATCCACTCGGTCCGGATCTGACCCTGCGCGCGGCCCATCCCGAAGGCCGCACCGAGCAGCCCGAGGATGAGCGCGACGCCTAGGGCGACGGGCGTCGGGAACGCCATGGCGCCGACGGCGAGTGAGTTGGCATCGAGTCGGAAATGCCACGTCGTCGAGCCGCCCAGGGGATCTTCGTACGGCGCAAGCGTGGGGTTGTCACCGTCCCAACCTATTTGGACGGTTGTGTAGGGAGCCGTGCCGTCGGGCATGGTCCAGGGACCGTCCTGGCTGAGCAGCCGCTCCGCCTCGAACGAGTCGTCCCATGAGATCACCCCGGCGGGGATGAAGAAGTAGGTTCCGAGGCTGTCGGTCGCACTACGCCGCGATAGTCCGGACACGACGAAGGTCATGGTGCGGGCGTCGGCTCCCTCCGTCCGCGGTGTCCGCAGTTCGAGCCGGTCTCCGAGCACGATTCCGAGGCGGTCCGCGGTATCGGCATTGACCACAATCTCGCCGCTCGCCGGCGGAGAGCCGGTCAGAAGGTAGTCGTCCCACGCGACGGGAGTCCTATAGGCGCCGACGTCGAAGTAGTCATTCGCGGGGTCGAAGTGAGGGTTCGTAATCGCGACAGGAAACCCTCGTTCCGCGGTAACCCCTGGCATGTTCGCGACCTCGTCGAGAAGGGCCTCGACCTGGCTCACCGGCATGTGCTGGTCGAACGAGTAGTCCTTGGGTAGCGGCGGTGCCGCATCGTCGAACGAAGCGATGACGGCTCCATGCTCGCGCCACGAGGGGAAGAGGTCCGCCGTCGCAGCGGGAGAAGAGAAGGCGGTCGCGCCGATGACGAGCGTGAAGGTCGCGAGGCCCATGCCGACGGCGAGCAAGGCGGTGCTCCAGGCGACGAAGCGTCCGTGGGCCCTGAGCTGTTCCCTGACGAGACGGAGAATCACGCCTGCACCCCCTGAAGAGCGTCGAGGCCCGCGAGCACCGAGTCCGGCGTCGGGTCGGTGATGTGGCCGGCGACCTTGCCGTCGGCGAAGAGGATCACGTTGCCGGCGTACGACGCCGCCGCCGGGCTATGCGTCACCATGACGACGCTCTGGCCGAGCTCGCGGCACGCCTGGCGCAGGTGCGAGAGGACCTCGGCGCTCGCGTGGGTATCGAGGTTGCCGGTGGGCTCGTCGGCGAGCACCACGTGCGGCTTGGTGATGAGCGCCCGCGCGATCGCGACGCGCTGCTGCTGGCCTCCCGAGATCTCGTAGGGCCGCCGCTTGAGCTCGCCGCCGATCCCGAGCATCGTCACCAGCTGGTCGAGCCACTCCTCGTCGAGTGGGATGCCATTGAGCCGGAGCGGAAGGATGATGTTGTCGCGCCCGCTCATCGTCTGGAGCAGGTTGAAGCCCTGAAAGACGAAGCCGATGACGCGGCCCCGCACGCGCGCCGCCTCCCTGTCTGGTAGCGCCGTGAGGTGCTCGTCGCGGATCCACACGTCGCCGGAGTCGGGCTTGTCGAGCCCCGCGAGCAGGTGGACCAGCGTCGTCTTCCCCGACCCTGACGGGCCCATGACGGCCGTCAGCGTCCCCTCGGGAAGGTCCAGATCGACGTGGTCCACCGCCGCGATGGCGGCCTCTCCCGCCCCGTACGTCTTGGTCAAGCCCCGGGCCTTGACCGCGATCGCCGCGTCGGGAACCGCCTTCTTCTTCACCATGCCCCCGACGCTACGGCCGGGGGAGAAGCGGGCGCATCGGACCCCGGGATGGACCTCACCCCCTACGGGGGTATTGGGAAGGCCCGCCTTACCGCGCGCTCACTTGGGCGCGGCGCTCACTCGAAACCGCACTCGCCCGAACCCGCGCTCACTTGGCCGGGTCGAGGACCCTTCCGACGAAGAGCACGGCGCCGGTGGCGTTGTCGCGGATGAGGTAGAGGAACGGCCGGTCGACCGTGAAGGGCGTCGGGTCCACGGGCATCGCCGTCGCGTCCATCATGATCGCCGTGGCCGCGGCAGCCTCGGTTCCCTCCTCGTTGACGATGATCTTCGCGGCGTGGATCGCGTCCGCCACCTCGATGTCCTTGCCGATCCCGTCGAGCCCGCCGGACCGGAAGAGCCCCGTGATGCCGAGGTCGCCCTCGATCACGTCCTTGAGCCCGATCTGGCTCTCGCTCTCGAACTTGGGGAACGCGAGGTCGAGGGTGGAGGGCTCGAGCGCGGCGTCGACGCCGGACACGAAGTCCGTACCGAGGTCCGCCTCGATCGCCGCGTAGTTCCCGGCGTCGGGAACGATGACGAGCATCGACAGGGCGCTACTTGCGTAGGGGAGGTCGACGGCGGAGTACCCATCACCGAAGACGGCCGAGGCGTGGAGCGAGCCGTCGTGCATGAAGGGAGCGGTGGAGGTGGAGCCGTCGAGCAGGGTGAAGGTCCCATCCAAGGTCGCGCCCGGCTCGAACGTCGTCAGCCACGTCGCCTTGAGGTACAGGGCGTTGACGAGCACGAGCACGGTCGCGTCCGTGACCGATCCCTCGGGGATCAGATCGGGGATGAGGCCCTTGGTCCGGTCCTTGACCCAGCCGTTGATGTGCTTCCGCGAGCCATTTGGGTCGCCGACGAAGTCCGCCGGCTCGATGCCCGCGCCGAACCATTTCTGCAGACTCTCGGCGTAGGCGGGTATGACCGAGTAGGTCTTCTCCTGGTAGGCGCGGTTCGCGATGGTGACGGTCGGCGGGCCCGGCGGGACGTAGTCGTACTCCGATGTCGGCGTGGGTACCGGACCGGGGTCGCTCTCGGTCTGCTGCTCCAGGGTGTTGAAGGCCCCCCAGCGCGCGTCGCCGTCGACGGGGTAGCGGAAGAGGCGATCGAGCGCGTCGGAGACGGTTCCGCTCGCGCCGAGGTCGAGCATGCCGAAGGCGAGGCCGATCGATATGGGAGACAGGACGACGTCGCCGTCCGACTTTGCCGCGACGGCGTGGAAGATGTCGTAGCCCGCGTCGTTGAGGCCGACGGCGACTGACGGCGCGTCCACGGAGTTGGCGGCGGGCCGCGCGACGACCGGGTCCTGGTAGCCGGTGCCGGAGCAAGCGGCGAGGGCGAGCGTCCCGGCGAGCGAGAGCGGGACGAGCGGATGAAGCCTCATGAGATCCCCTTGGTACTGCGTCAATCCTCCCGCACTCTCAACGCGCGGCACAGGGGAATCGTTGGGCGCGGGCGGGCGCGGTGCTCGGGGTTACCGTCAGGCGCTCGGCCGCACGAGCCCCGTCTCGTACGCGATCACGACGGCCTGGACCCGGTCCCGCGCCCCGAGCTTGGCGAGGACCCTGCCGACGTGCGCCTTGACCGTTGGCTCGGCGATGAACAGCTCGGCGCAGATCTCCTGATTCGAGAGTCCCCGCGCCATCATCACCAAGACCTCGCGCTCGCGGTCCGTGAGGTCCTCCAGCCCAGCGCCGTCCGTCGGCTCGGGAAGCGACGCGGCGAGGCGGTCCATGAGTCGCCGCGTCGCGGAGGGCGCGAGGACGGCGTCACCGTCGTGGACGCGGCGGATCGCCCCGAGGAGTTCCTCGGGCGGCGCGTCCTTGAGCAGGAATCCGCTCGCCCCGGCCTTGATCGCCGCGATGACGTACTCGTCCAGATCGAAGGTCGTGAGGATGATGATGCGGGCGGCCGTGGTTTCCGCAAGGGCACCGGTCCCCGCGAGCGCCGCCGTCGCGGCGAGCCCGTCCATGCCGGGCATGCGCACGTCCATGAGCACCACGTCCACTGGCGTCGCCGCCAGCGCCGCGATCGCCTCCTCGCCCGAGCCCGCCTCCGCGACCACCTCCATGTCGTCCTGGGACCCGATGAGCATGCGGAACCCCGCGCGCACCAGTTGCTGATCGTCCACGACCGCGACCCGTATCATCACGAACCCGCCTTCCCGTTCCTCGGCGTCAGCGGGAGGCGGGCGCGCACCACGTATCCGCCGCCCCTCCTCGGTCCGGCCGAGAGCGTCCCTCCGAAGATCGTCGCGCGCTCGCGCATGCCCTCGATCCCCGTGCCCCCCTTGCCCCGGCCCGCCGCGGCGCCCCGACCGTCGTCGCTCACGGTGACCTCCACAGCGTCGGGAAGCCAGCGGAGCTGGACGTACGCCGTGACCTTAGGGCCCGCGTGCTTGAGGACGTTCGTGAGGGCTTCCTGGACGACGCGGTAAACGGCGAGGCCCGCGCCGATGGGCAGGGGTCGGGGGGTCCCGGTCGTCACGTAGGAGACCTCGAGCCCGCCGTCGCGGACCGAGGCGACGAGGGCGGGGACGTCGTCGAGGCTCGGCTGCGGGCCGAGGTCCGTCTCCGGATCCGTGTCCCGCAGGACCCCAAGGAGCCCTCGCATTTCGGTCAGCGCTGCACGGCCGACCTCGCCGATGGTCTCGAGGGCGCGTGCCGCCGCCGCAGGATCCTTCTTGGAGGCGAAGCGCGCGCCGTCCGCCTGCGCGACGACCACCGTAAGCGTGTGCGCCACGATGTCGTGCATCTCGCGGGCGATGCGTGCCCGCTCGTCGCTCGCCGCAAGCGCACGGGTCGCGGCCGTGTCGGTCGCGTCGCTCGCACGGTTCCGCGCGGCGCGGGACGCCTGACTGCGGAGCCGAATCGCGAGCCCGGCGGCCACCAGGGTCGCCACGGCGGCGACGGACCACGCGAGAGGCTCCATGAGACACACTGTAGGACCCCGCCCCCGGTCGCGCGCCGGAGTCGTGTTTCCCACATCCCGGCCCCACGATTTGCTGGGGCGTGACCCCACTGCAACGATGAACGCATGGCCATCGGCGAGGGTTACGTGGCGGCGCTGGGGACGGTCGTCGTCGCGGCTCTGGCGATCGGCGCGGCGGTCGGCACCCACTCGCTGGTGGGCGACACCACGCTCGCCGCGAGTCCGAGCGCCAGCCCGTCGGTGACGGTGACGGCGACGGTCACGGCGAGCGACCAGGTGTGCCAGTTGATGACCGAACTCGTGGCGTACTTCGACGAGAAGACGCCCGAACTCGGCCTCTTCACAGGAACCCTCGACCTCAGCGCCGCCGACGACCCGGCGACACTCGATGCGCTTCACGCCTCGGGCCAGGCGATGCTCGACTACGTGTCGACGTTCGTCGAGCATCAGAACCAGGCGGCGGTCCTCATCACGGATCCCGCCCTTGCGGAGGCGTTTCGCTCGGCCGCGACATACATGACGTCGCAGGGCGACGCGGTGGCAAGCGTCGCGCTCGGGGCGGCAAGCGTTGATGCCTTCACGACGGCGGCCGTCGAATCCATGTTCACCTCCGACTACAAAGCGACGGCTGCCACCGGTTGGCTCGCGGGCGACGCGATCACCGAGTACGTGCAGACCGAGTGCGGAGTCGATCTCACCGCGGCACTAGGCAGCGACGGAACGCCGGCGGGGGAGCGCATCGCGAAGGCGGATGTCGCGACGATCGGCGTGGGGTTCGCGTTCTCCTTCATCGGCTGGAACTCCGGTGACCCACTTCCCTCCGTAAGTACCCGGAAGGACTCGTACTACCTCGGGGAGACCAACATCGGGCCGGTCACGGACGGGATCGAGATCGCCGATCAATACGCGACCGCATGGGACCACTGGTGCGCGGCCGTGACGTACACCGGCGAACCCTCGGTCACCTTCCGCTACTCCTACGCGAACGGCGTCGAGGAAGGAACCTGCGCGGCGCTCGCCGCTGGCGCCTGACTCCTCCGCGCGCCCGGCCCGGTACCCTTGAGCCGTACCCATCCGCCGCCGAGGGAGCCCATGACCCCGCCCCCGTCTTCACCCGAAGCGTCCCACCCCGCAGCGCCCGCGCCGCCCTCTAGCACCGTCGACACGGTCGAGCACGCCGCCGCCACGCCGGATCAGTCTCAGCCGTACGCGGAGCTCGGCCTCAAGGACCACGAGTACGCGACGATTCGCGAGATCCTGGGCCGCCGCCCCACCGCGGCCGAGCTCGCCATGTACTCCGTGATGTGGTCGGAGCATTGCTCGTACAAGTCGTCGAAGGTCCACCTCCGCCAGTTCGGAGAGAAGATGACCGACGCGATGCGCGCCCACCTTATGGTCGGCATGGGCGAGAACGCGGGCGTCGTCGACATCGGCGACGGCTGGGCCGTCACCTTCAAGGTGGAGTCCCACAACCACCCAAGTTACGTAGAGCCATACCAGGGCGCCGCGACCGGGGTCGGCGGCATCGTGCGCGACATCCTCGCGATGGGCGCGCGGCCCATCGCCGTGATGGACGACCTGCGCTTCGGCGCGATCGACCACCCCGACACGCCGCGCGTCGTTCACGGAGTGGTCGCTGGCGTGGGCGGGTACGGCAACTGCCTCGGGCTCCCGAACATCGGCGGGAGCGCGAAGTTCGACGCGAACTACCAGGGCAACCCGCTCGTCAATGCGCTGTGCGTCGGCGCACTGCGGCACGAGGACCTTCACCTGGCGAGCGCCGAGGGCGTCGGCAACAAGGTGGTCCTCTTCGGCGCCCGTACGGGAGGCGACGGCATAGGCGGCGCGAGCATCCTCGCGTCCGAGACGTTCGAGGGCGGCGTTCCCGCGAAGCGTCCGAGCGTCCAGGTCGGCGACCCCTTCATGGAGAAGGTCCTGATCGAGTGCTGTCTTGAGCTCTTCTCTGCGGGAGCGGTCCTGGGAATCCAGGACCTCGGAGCGGCCGGAATCTCGTGCGCCACGAGCGAGCTCGCCTCGAACGGCGGCGTCGGGATGCACGTGCGGCTCGATGACGTGCTGTTGCGCGACCCCACGCTCAATGCGGGCGAGATTCTCATGTCCGAGTCGCAGGAACGCATGATGGCCGTGGTGCGCCCCGAGAAGCTGGAGGCATTCCTGACCATCACGGGCAAATGGGAGATCGAGTCGAACGTGGTGGGCGAGGTCAACGATTCCGGTCGCCTCACGATCGACCACCACGGCGAGCGCATCGTTGACGTCGACCCGCGCACTGTGGCGCACGACGGCCCGGTGTACGACCGGCCCTACGCCCGGCCCGCGTGGATGGACGACCTCCAGGCGGACTCGGCCTCGTCCCTGACCCTCCCGGCGGACGGCGAGGCCCTGCGCGCGACGGCGCTCGCGTTCCTTGGCTCGCCGAACCTGTCGAGCCGCGACTGGATCACGCGTCAGTACGACCGCTACGTTCAGGGCAACACCGCCATGGCCCGCCCGGACGGCACGGGAGTGATCCGCGTGGACGAGGTGACCGGACGCGGCGTGGCCGTCGCGACGCGCTCCAACGACCGCTTCACCAAGCTCGAGCCGTATGAGGGGGCGCGGCAGGCGGTCGCCGCCGCCTACCGCGCGGTGGCGATCGTGGGGGCGTCTCCGCTCGCCGTCACGGACTGCCTCAACTTCGGCTCGCCAGAGGACCCGGACTCGATGTGGCAGTTCGCCGAGGCGACGCGCGGCATCGCGGACGCGTGCCAGGAGCTGGCCGTCCCGGTGACGGGTGGAAACGTAAGCCTCTACAACGGCACGGGCGAGCCAGGCCGCATCGATTCCTCCATCAATCCGACGCCCGTCGTCGGAATGCTCGGGGTCTTCGACGACGTCGCGCGCGCGACGCCCTCCGGCTGGCGCGAGGCCGGCCAGGTTCTCTACTTGCTCGGGCGCTCGCGTGCGGAGCTCGACGGTTCGCAGTTCGCGGCCCTGTCCGGCCACCTCGGGGGCCTCCCTCCCGCGGTGGACGTTGAGGCGGAACGCGTCCTCGCCGCAGTGATGGTCGCGGCGTCCCGCGACGGGCTCGTCGACGCGGCGCGCGAGGTGGGCGAGGGCGGCCTGCTCATGGCCGCGGCGTTCGGATGCCTGCGATACGGCGTCGGCGCGCGCATCGCGGTGGACGACGTCTGCGCCCACGACGGGCTCACGGCGGCCGAGGCCCTGCTGAGCGAGTCGCAGGCGCGGGTGCTGTGCTCGGTGCCGCGCTCCGAGGAGCAGCGCTGGACGGACATGCTCGCCGCCCGGGGCGTCCCGGCGGTGAGGATTGGGGTCACCGACGACTCGGGCGTTCTCGAGGTCCAGGGGCAGTTCACTCTCCCGCTCGATGAGGCCAGGGTTGCCTGGGAGGCCCCGCTACCCGCAAACTTCGGATAGGCCCGATGTGGCCTCTCGCGCGAGCGGCAGTCGCGCCGGGTGATCGCGGAAGGGGTTGTCGGTGAAGCGGAAGTGGCGCGCGGTTGACGTCTGGGGGTTGGGGATCATCCTCAGCCTCTTCGTCGCCGCGGTGATCGGGCTGATCGCGCTGAGCGGGATGTTCGATGCCCAGGTGGGCGTCACCTACACCGTGGACATGCCGTCGGGCATTGCCAAGCAGAGCTGGACGACGTCATTGGACAAGGACCTCGCGGGGTACCTCTCCGCCGAGCGCGATGTCGGCACCCCGTGCGAACTCCCGACCGATCCGACGTTCCGTGGGGTGATCCTGAGGGGCCCCGCGATCCACGGGCGCGTCCTTCAATACCGCGTGTTCCCGGACCGCTACTACATCCAATTCCGCGACCACACGGTCCGGTGCGTGACCGACTCCCGGCCGTGGGGTCCCGTCTCGGCGGAGGTTCGCGCCTACCTTCCCCCGGTCCTCCAGGACATCCTCGTCAAGGCGGGCGTGCTCGCGCCCGAGTGACGGGTGACGACCAGCGGCCGGCGGACGGCCGGTGACGGGCGGCTCGTGACGACCGCCCTGCCGCGAGGCGTCGGCGTCGTCGGGAACCCGCCTCGGCGTCGGCGCGTTCCATCGAGGGGCGCGACGCGAACGGGGACTGACGTGAAGACCTGGACTAAGGCACGGATTTGGGGCGCCGCGATCGTGGCGCTCATGGCGACTATGGGCGGCATCGTGGTTGCGGGTGCGTTGGTGTACCGCGAGCACCATCGCCCCATCACCGACTACACGATCGACATGCCCTCGGCGCCCTTCGGCGGGGGCGGGACGTGCTACGGCTGTCGGACACTTGACCTCCTCGACCTCACCGGTCCCGCCGCGGGGGTCCCGGCAAAGCCTCCGACGGACCTCGTGTTCCGCGGGCTCGTGCTCACCAGCGACGCCCTTCCCGACGGCCTCCGGGACGCTCGCATCATGCCCGACGGCTATTACCTCGAGTTCAAGGACGGAACGGTGCGCTTCGTCGCGGATCCCGCGCCGTGGGCGGCCATGCTTCCGGACCTCGAGCCCGAGTGGACCGCGTATCTGGTCAGGGAAGGCGTGATCGACCCCGCCTGATCGGTCCGGAGAATGCGTGGCACCCCCGTGCCGGTGGCACTCTAGGATCATGGGCACGCGTCGCCGAGTCTCCTCGATCGCGGGCCGTGCCGCGCTCGCCCAGTGGGCGTCGGGCGACCGAGCGAGCGACGTGACCGCGACCGCGGTCAGGTTCGCGCTCGAGGAACTCGCGGCCCTCGCGCCGGGGGGAAGCGTCGAGGTTCGCGTTCCGCCGTACGGCGCCGCCCAGTGCATCGAGGGCGCGCACCACACGCGCGGCACCCCGCCCAACGTGGTGGAGACCGATCCCGACACCTGGCTTCGCCTCGTTCTCGGCCATCTTGATTGGGGCGAGGCGACGGCGAGCGGCGGGGTTTCGGCGTCGGGCGGGCGGGCCGACCTCGCCCCGTGGCTTCCGTTGTTCGCGGCGACGGTCGACCAGCAGGGCGAGGCGTCGCCGGGGCGATGACCGCCTAGACTGATCCCGTGAGCGACGCCACCGACGACCTTCCCTCGCAGGCCGAACTCGACGCGAACTCGCTTCCCGCCTTCGTGCGACGGGCTCCTCGCTTCGCGCGTATCATCGCGACAGGCGCGGGCGTCGGCTTCGCCTTCGGGGTGGCCGTCGCCCTCGGCCTTCCCGGTCACGGGGCTTCGTACCGCGCGGCTGTCGCGCTCCTCGTTGGGCTCGGGCTGGGGATGATCGGGGCGGTCGCGGCGGCCGCGATCGCCACGCGATCGGACGGGCGCGACGCCCGCGCGGGCGCGCCGTCCTGGCCGGGGATGCAGGCGATCGAGGATGCCGCGACCGCGGAGGGCAAGCCCGTACCGCAACCCGGCGAGGACGAATAGTGCGCCGGGGCGACGGACGGCTTAGCCACGACCTGCTGCCCGGCGAGAAGGGTCCCCAGGACGCGTGTGGCGTCTTCGGCATCTTTGCGCCGGGCGAGGAGGTCGCGAAGCTGACGTTCTTCGGCCTCTACGCCCTGCAGCATCGCGGCCAGGAGAGCGCGGGAATCGCGACCTCGAACGGGGAGCAGATCCTCGTCTTCAAGGACATGGGCCTGGTGAGTCAGGTCTTCGACGAGCGCGCGCTCCAGTCGCTCACGGGCCACATAGCGATCGGGCACACGCGGTATTCCACGACCGGATCGAGCACGTGGGCGAACGCTCAGCCCGCGCTCGGCCCGACTGCGCACGGGACGGTCGCGCTCGGCCACAACGGCAATCTCACCAACCTGCCCGAACTCCTCGAGCTCCTGGAGGAGCGCGAGGGGGAGGGGAAGCTCTTCGACTTCATGGGCGGGCAGGGTTCGGACACCGCGGTGGTGACCGCGCTGTTGGCGAACGAGGAGTTCGCCACGCTCGCCGAGACCGCCCTGGAACTCATGCCGCGCCTCAAGGGCGCGTTCTCCTTCATCTTCATGGACGAGACGTCGCTGTACGCCGCGCGCGACCCCTACGGCGTCAGGCCGCTCATCCTCGGGCAACTCCCGAGCGGAGGATGGGTTGTGGCGTCGGAGTCCGCGGCGCTCGACATCATTGGTGCCATCCACGTCCGCGAGGTCGAACCCGGCGAGCTGATCGTCATCGACGCCGACGGGGTGCGATCCGAGCGATTCGCCGAGGCGAGCCCGCGGGGGTGCATCTTCGAATACGTCTACCTGGCCCGACCCGACACCAGCATCGCGGGGCAGAGCGTCCACGTCGCGCGCCTCCAGATGGGCAAGACTCTCGCCCGCGAGCATCCGGTGGAGGCCGACCTCGTGATCCCCGTGCCCGAGTCGGGGACCCCCGCCGCCGTGGGCTACGCGCAGGGGTCGGGCATTCCCTTTGCTCAGGGCTTCACCAAGAACGCCTACGTCGGGCGGACGTTCATCCAGCCGTCACAGACCCTGCGGCAACTGGGGATTCGGCTCAAGCTCAATCCCCTTCGCGAGGTGATCGCGGGCAAGCGGCTCGTCATCGTCGACGACTCGATCGTTCGGGGAAACACCCAGCGTGCCATCGTCGCGATGCTGCGGGACGCAGGCGCCGCCGAGGTGCACGTCCGAATCTCGTCGCCCCCCGTCCTGTGGCCGTGCTTCTACGGCATCGACTTCGCCACCCGCGATGAGCTGGCGGCGGTGGGGCATGACACCGAGCAGGTGCGCATCAACATCGGCGCCGATTCCCTCGGCCACATTTCGCTCGAGGGGATGATCGCCGCGACGAATCAACCGGCGCAGAACCTGTGCACCGCCTGCTTCAC
Source organism: uncultured Actinomycetota bacterium (assembly GCA_963830335.1). GTDB lineage: Bacteria > Actinomycetota > Actinomycetes > Actinomycetales > Demequinaceae > JAFGBM01. The sequence goes on along the minus strand of CAWHLX010000002.1, from coordinate 101,495 downwards.
GGGGCAGTACCCCATCGAGCCCCCGGCGCGCGCACTCCACCTCCTCGACCGTCAGGACGCGCGGCCGTGAGCGCGCGCGGTCCGAAGCCCGACGCGATGTCCTACGCCGGAGCGGGCGTCGACACCGCGGCGGGCGACCGCGCGGTCGAGCTCATGAGGGCGGCGGTCGCCCGCACCCATGGTCCCGAGGTCGTCTGCGGGGTCGGCGGATTCGCGGGGCTTTTCGACGCGAGCGCACTCAAGGACTACCGGCGGCCCCTGCTCGCATCCTCCACGGACGGGGTCGGCACCAAGATCGCGATCGCCCGTGCGATGGATATCCACGGCACCATCGGGCGGGACCTGGTTGCCATGGTCGTGGACGACATCGTCGTGTGCGGGGCCACTCCCCTCGTCATGACGGACTACATCGCCTGCGGCAAGGTCGTCCCCGAGCGGATCGCCGACATCGTCCGCGGAATCGCCGAGGGCTGCGTCGAGGCGGGCGTCTCGCTCGTCGGAGGCGAGACCGCCGAGCACCCCGGCCTGATGGCCGAGGACGACTACGACGTGGCCGGCGCCGCGATCGGCGTCGTGGAGGCCGACTCGGTACTCGGGCCGGATCGCGTGCGTGCCGGCGACGTTGTGGTCGGCCTCGCCTCGTCGGGCCTTCACTCCAACGGCTACAGCCTGGTGCGCGCGGTGGTTGAGCGGAAGGGATGGGCGCTGGACCGCCTCGTCCCGGAGTTCGGCAGAACCCTCGGCGAGGAGCTCCTGGAGCCGACCCGAATTTACTCGCGCCTGTGCGTCGAACTTGCCGCGAATAGTCCCGCGCTCCACGCCCTTGCGCACGTCACGGGTGGCGGGCTCGCCGCGAACGTCGCCCGCGTCGTTCCGCGGGGGCTTGCCGCAAGCGTCGCCCGCGACGGCTGGGCGGTGCCGCAGGTGTTCGAGGTGGTGCGCGCCGCGGGCGAGGTTCCGTGGCGCGATCTCGAGGCCACACTCAACCTTGGGGTCGGCATGGTCGCGATGGTGGCACCCGAGGGCGCCGACGCCCTCATGCGCGCCTGCGAGGACTCCGGGGTCGCCGCGTGGCCGCTCGGGGAGGTTGTGGGCGATGATGACGGCCGCGCGCTTTCGGGAGACGTTGTGCGCGGCGCCAAGGGCGTCGACGGCGGGGCGGTCTACCTGGGTGGTTCCTACCGCACGGCTTAGGTCACACGGTTTGGATCACACGGTTTGGATCACACGGTTTGGATCACACGGTCTAGGCCACGTGGCGCAGATCAACGCGCGTAGCCAGGGATGTTCGCGCGGGGCGCGCTACTCGGACTCGTCGTCCCAGCGGTCGGCGTACTCGTCGTCCGCGTCGTCGTCCGTGTCGTGCGAAGCCGCCGCAGTGACGGTGCTACCCCCGACGATGAGCTCGCGCTCCAGCGCCTTGAGATCGGATCCGGGACCGGAGTACTTCAGTTGACGCGCAACCTTTGCGTCCTTGGCTTTCTGACGGCCGCGACCCATCTCGCCGTCCCCTCTCGGAATCGAGGGCCGCTGACGCGGGCCCGTCTCAATAGTCCACGCGCAAACTGTACCGCGAGTGCCATGGCGTGAGCGAATGGGCAGATTGGACGGAAAATCGGAAAAGTTGGCAAAACCGCGTCATAGTGGCTCTTGCGACGTGTCTCTTCTCGTAGGAGCGACCACAAGCACGCTCCCCGGCTCGAGGGATACGAACGTGATGACTGAAAAGTTGACGGAGCCAGAGAAGCTCCTCACGCCGAGTGAGGTCGCCGCGATTTTCCGCGTCGACCCCAAGACGGTGACCCGATGGGCGAAGGTCGGCAAGCTCTCGTCCATCCGCACGCTCGGCGGGCACCGCCGCTTCCGCGAAGCGGAAGTAAGGATGCTCCTCGCCGAGGCACAAGAAACCCGCTTCGCGTAGCCGTTCGCCGCGCCCAGGCAATAAGTGCCCCGGGCGCGGTGTCGGCGCTTCGTCGTACCCTAGGCCCATGAGCGAAGAACGCCCGCTTGTTGGCACGGAGTACGCGACGCCCTTCGGGTCCGTCGCCGTGGTTGTCTCGCCAGAGGATGGCGTCTTGCGCGCCTCGTCCCTGTCCTCACTGTCTCACCTTGTCGGCACCCTGCCGCCCGCGCTCGCGCGCCGGGGCGTCGAACCCGGCGAGAACGCCGGCATCGCGCGTGCGATAGCTGCTTGGCTGACGGGAGACGGAAGCGCACTCGCTGCGGTTCCCGCGCGGCAGGACGGGGGATCGTTCATGCAGCGTGTGTGGGAGGCCATGAGGAAGATCCCCTCGGGCCAGACGATGACTTACGGAGAACTCGCGGCCGCGGCGGGCAATCCCCGGGCCGCCCGCGCCGTGGGGCACGCCTGCTCCACCAACACGCTCGCGCCATTCGTTCCGTGCCACAGGGTGGTCGCGTCTACGGGACTGGGCAACTACGGGTTCGGCGTGGAGACCAAGGCGCGTATGTTGCGGCTCGAGGGAGCCCGAATCGGGCGGACCGTCGACCAGAAGACCGCCAGCCAGGGCACTGTCGCCTCGAGGGCCGTGGCCTGAAGTACTGGAGCCTAGTCGATCTCGTGCGAGAACCGCTTCAGGGCGCTGATTGCGCGCTCGGGCCGCAGGTCCCTGTTCTTCTTGATCTTCGAGGCGCCGATGGCGAGGAAGATCAGCGCGATCACCAGGAGCGAGCCCCCTCCCACCAGGGCCGAGAGCCACAGGGGCCAGATGATCGTCAGCGCCGAGACTCCCGCGATGATGAACAGAATCAGCGCAACCATAGCCAGGCTCATCGCGATGGCGACGAGGACGCCGCCCGCGAACAAGCCCTTGACCTTGGCGACGAATTCCCGCTTGGCGATCTCCAACTCGCGACGGACGGCCTTGCCGACCTGGCTCAGGATAGCCGAGACGATAGAACTGACCGAAAAGGCGTCGAACATCGAACGCGCCATGGTTCCTCCAGGTGAAGTACCTCTAGTAGAACCCTATCGGGTCGCGCGAGGCAAATGTGCGGGGGAGGAAGATCGGCGCTCGTTCGGCCGGAAACGGTGGCCAGGCCCGGGCTCGAACCGGGGACCTTTCGATTTTCAGTCGAACGCTCTACCAACTGAGCTATCTGGCCCAACGAACGTGCGCGGTCCCAGGACCGTGCGCGTCCTCCGCGACCCCGACGGGACTTGAACCCGCGACCTCCGCCGTGACAGGGCGGCGCGCTAACCAACTGCGCTACGGGGCCTTGTGTGAAACAAGACCGTGCTGCGAAACCACACCACGCGGCGAAACGAGTCCTCGCGCAAGAGCAAAGCCTATAGTAGCCGTCCCGATGGGGTCCTCCGCCACCGGCCCTGCCACTCACTGCTCTGCGCCAACTCGCCTCGTACCCCCAACGGGATTCGAACCCGTGCTACCGCCGTGAAAGGGCGGCGTCCTAGGCCACTAGACGATGGGGGCTTGTAGGCGCCCGACGTCCTGGCGCCGCGGACCCGACACATCCTACGAGGCGGGGTGGACATTCACCAACTGACGGGCGGTCGGGACACAATGGCCCCATGGTCAGGATGACGCGCGAGGAGTTCGAGGAGGCGGTCGTCGACGCGCTCGATCAGATCCCGGAAGAGCTCGCCAGGCTCATGGACGACGTCGTCGTCCTGGTCGAGGATGACTCCCCGGTGGGCGGACCGGAGCTCCTGGGCCTCTACGAGGGCGTGGCCCTGACGGATCGCGGGAACGCGTGGGGCCACGGTGAACTCCCGGATCGCATCTACATCTACCGGAACCCGACGCTCGCGATGTGCCGCTCCGCCGAGGAGGTGCGCGACGAGGTCGCGGTGACGGTCGTCCACGAGATCGCGCACCACTTCGGCATCGACGACGACAGGCTCCACGAACTCGGGTGGGGGTAGCGAGGCGCTCTGCCGGCGCCGAAGTGCTCTCGACGCAGGCGGGCCCGGGCTCGGTTCAAGCCGGCTCGACGTTGACCTCGCCCGACACGATCATCCACCCCGGATGACGGGTCAGACACGTTCGTCCTAGCGGCGTAGGTGTCCCATTCCCGGGCGATTCTTGATGACCCAATCGTTCATTCGGGTGAGTTCGAATGAAGCCATCACGCTCGTGTTCACGCGCATGCGGCCAGTGCAGTGGCGCTTCCGGCAACCGAGGATCTCGCCGAGTTCGGTGCGGTCCACTCTGAAAGCCGTGAGGCACACCGGGCAGCGAATCGCCAGCGACTTGCCCTCTTCGTACGGGGTGACCGCGAGTGGGCCATACTCGATGCCACAGAGATCGAGGACGTGGACATTCCCACCCCAGTCGGCGCAGGCGAGGGCGGGATGGGCGGGGTCGAACGCGAGGCACTCGACGCCCCCCGCGACAGGAAACTCACCCAGCGCTGCGCCGCTCTCCGCGTGCCATATGCGTACGGTCCGATCCCCACCCCCCCGAGGCGAGGAACTGGCCGTCGGGACTGAAGGCACAGGCTTGGATGGCGTTGCGCTCGATCGAAGAGTTGCGGACAACGAAGGTACGCACGCGCGTGCCGCTCTCCGTGTCCCAGAGAACGAGCGCATGATCGTTCTGGGAAGAGAGTATGAATCGACCATCAGGGCTGAAGGCACAGGCACCATAGTCTCGAACGGGGTTGTCCAGGCGCTGGAGTTCCTTCTGACCAGTCGACGAGACATCCTGTCCGGGGGGAAGCGCGCTCCACACCTTGAGACCATCGTGTCCGACCGTGGCGAGGCGTCGTCCGTCCGGGCTGTAGTCGCAGGCCACCGCCCGGGTGGGGAGTGTGGCGAAGCGCCCTCCCTCGCTCCACCTGCTATCCACGCCCGCGATCGCAACGTGGGCGGTATTCGCGACGGCGAAGGCGACGGCCCGGGAATCCGGGCTGAAGACCGATGTGCGCATGGGGGAGTCTGAGGTCAACACCTTCTGCGAGGCGTGTTCCACACCCTCGCCGAGGTCCCATTGCCTGACTCCGCCCCGCTCATCGGCGGAAAGAAGGACGCGCTGATCGAATGAGAACGCACACGCCTGGACGGCGTGGCCGTGACCGACCAATACTCGGCTCACGAGGCCGCTCTCCGCGTCCCAGGTCCTTGCCGTGCCGTCTTCGCCAGCGGAGGCGATACTGCGACCATCGCGACTGAAGGAGACTGCGCAGACTCGGCCCTGGTGCCCCGGATCCTCGCCGGAATCGGAGTTGTCTCCTGCATTCCATAGTCTGACTGTCCGATCAATCGATCCGGAGACTGCCTCCGTCCCGTCTGGGCTGAGGGCACACGACACGATCGGTGAACTGTGTCCCCTGAATCGGGCCATCCTTGCGCCGGTCTCGGCATCCCAGAGGCAAAGATCCCCGCTCTTGGCGCCACTCAGGACTCGACGTCCATCGAGGCTCAGGGCGCAGGCTCGCACTTCGTCGTCCGTCGCGATTGTTGTGACCTGTGTGCCTTGTGTGGTGTCCCAAAGGCGGAGAGTCTGATCCAGACTTGCGGTGACAATGAGGCGGCCATTCGGGCTGAAGGCACAGGATGTGACACCCTGCTCATGGCCGACAAGGCGATGAACGATCTCGCCGCTCGACACATCAACGAGGATGAGGGTCGAGCCCGGGCGACCCCGGTACTGCGGATGTCCTTCGACCGTGGCGAGTTGTGTGCCAGAAGGATTGATGCAGCAGGTCCACGCATCGCTGGCCAGTTCGATTGTCTTCACAAGCGTGCCCCGATGAGCATCCCAAGTCCGAATGACGTGATCATCGCCAGCGCTGACGATGAATTGGCCGTCTGGGCTGAAGGAGTGATCACGAATGGGCCCCTCGTGGCCCTCAAGGACGCGCAGGATCTCGCCGCTGGCGGCGTCCCAGACGGTGATCCTCGACCCAGGCTCCCAGCCGTATTCGATCGGAACGCTCTGAATCTGCTGCCTCAAGTCTTCGATGTAGGCATCTGGATCAAAGTCCGGATCAGCGGGCATACCCGCGAGTTGCTCCCGCAGGGCCGCGAGTTGGCTCTCCCTGGCCTCTTGGTCGTTGGAGCCAACCACGGGGTCGTCCCCCGCCACCGTGGCAATGAATCGACCATCAACGCTGAAAGCACAGGAGTAGACCGGGGCGCCGCTGCCCTTGAGAGTGCGAGCTTCCCGGGCTTGTCGCGTGCCCAGGATTCTGATGACGCCGTCGCGCCCGACCGAGGCGACTTTGGTCCCATCGGGGCTGAATGCGCAACCGTAGACCCATCCGTCATGGATCGCGAGCGTCCTCTTCAGGGCATTGGACTCACTCAGGGGCGCGCGTAACCTCATCCAGGGGCCGGATCCTGAGTGGCTCGCTACGAGTCTGTCTCGGCACGGCGTCCCGCGCAGAGAGTCGTTCCACGCAAGCCGGTTGTGCATTTGCTGCCACAGCAACTTGGGACTCTCGCGAAGCACCAAGTACTCGCGAGCCAGAGCGTGGTCGATCGCGGACAGCGCCGCGAGGCTCGCGTCAATCCTGGTAGCCATGGGAATCCCTACCTCGCATCGAGAATCGACTCGCCCACGATGAACGTGTTCACCCGGAGCGGCCCTTCGCACGAGGGGCAGGGCACGTCCGTCCCGCGCCACCCGTCCTGGAACGGCTGGAGCCCCCCGCACCACCCGCAGCGCACCACGAGACCCTGTCCGAAGTCCACCCCCGTGACGATGAGGGGCTTGCGGGCGCCGGGTGCCTCGCCCCCGAAGAGGGGGAGGGCGATCGCGAAGTCGTCTTGGAGGGCGAAGACCCCGGTGTAGGTCTTCTTGGTCACGCCGTCGGCGCCGGCGTGCTCCATCACGCCCACCTCAGCGGCCTTGCGCTCCATGAAGGTGAAGTCGGTGAGGGTCTCGTAGAGGTCGTCGAGGCGGCCAGCGCCGGCGAGGTGGAACGGCAACTCGCTGAGGCCCCGGACGGACTTGCCGTCCCAGTACCGAATCGGCAACGCGTCGGTCGGGTCCACCTGCTCACCCTTGGGGTCGGCCTTGCCGCGGAAGTAGTCGGCGAGGGCGGAGTGGCGTGCCTTCCCGTCCTCGCCCTTGGGCCCGGCGAGGTAGAGCTCGGTCGCGGCTTCGCCCAGGACCCGGTGGTAGAACGCCAGCAGAGTGGTGCCGTCAGCGGCGTGTTCCGCGAGGTACGGGGCGAGGTCGAAGTACAGGCGCGACCACAGGACGACGGGGAGTTTGTTCACGACCCGCTCGTGTCGCGAGCCCGCCTCGAAAGCTGCGATGACGTCGGCGTCGTCTGACAGAACATCGATGAGTTCGTCTTCCGCTAGGCCGTAGCGCGAGGCTGCGAGGTAGCCCAGGGCGTGGGAGACCAACGCCGCTCCGTGGTTTGCGGCATCGGCGAGGCGAGGGAAGAGGTTGCCCGCGATGAGTTCGCGGATGCCGGCCTTGAGCGTCGTCTCGGCGGCGGGGCTGTAGGAATGCCAGAGCCGCGCCTCCTCAAACGCGAGTTTGAGGTAGAGGGGGCGGCCCTCGGGTTCGAATGCGTCGAGGATCTCCCTGCGCTGCGGATCCTGCAGTGTCGCGCCCGGCCAGATCGAGCCAGATGTCGAGCGCCTGCTCGCCTTCCTTGCGCGACATGTTGTCGAGGCTGAGGAACGCGAGTTCGGGGCGCTTCAGGCGCAGGGTCTTCTCGCAGTCGCCGGGGATGGTCGAGACGACGACGCGGACGTTCTCCGGCAGGTGGGCGGGCAGCCACGACAGTTGACGGGCCGGGTCGGTTTCCCCGAGTTGGTCGAGGGCGTCGAGGAAGACGATGAGCGGTTGGGCCGCCGTCGCGTGTTCGAGTTGCTTGCCGAACTCGACGGCGAGGTCGTTGTACTCCGCGGGGATCGCCGACTCGTCGGCCCCGTAGGTCGCGGGCGATCTGGTGGCACAGGGAGTCGAGCAGGGACCGGCCTTCCGACGCCGCGGGGTGGCGCCGACGAAGCGGACGATTTGGGCCGCCTCTTTGTGTTTGGCGGCGGCCACCTCGAAGGCTTTGGCGAGAAGTGCGGACTTCCCGGAACCTCCCTCGCCGACGACGGCAAGAGGCTGGGGCGCGGTCCCCGCAACGTAATCGGCAATCGCCTTGAGGGCGGTGTCCCGACCGATGAAGTTCTCGCAGCGGCGCTGGCCGAAGTCCTCGTGGTTGATCGCCTCCTGGTCGGGCGAATCGTCGGTCCCGAGCGCATCGAGCTGCTCATCGATCTTCTTGGTCAGGCTTCGCCACACGTCCTCGCACAGGGTCGTCGGACCGGGGACGACACGGAGAGCCTCGCACGCCACCAAGTCCTCGGGGAGGATCCCGATGTGGTCCGTTGATGTCGCCTCGCCCGTCCACGAGGCGTCGTACTTGAATACGTGGGATTCGCCGATCTTGTTCGTCAGGCCGGCCTTGAGTGCGGTGAGCCGCTCCCCGGCCTCCTTGTCCACAGTTGACGCGCCGTCGGCCTCGACGACGTCCGTGAACCCCTTTGCGGTCTCGTCCGTCGGCAACTTGGCGATGGAGCGGAAGAAGGCAAAGACGTGCTCCGCCGCGTCCTTGGGAAGCAGGGCACCCCGGACGATCTCCTGCTCCGTTGCGGACGTGACGTACTTGGCCTTTCGGAGGTCGTCAGGTTTCCAGCCGAGCGCGGCGATCGCTTCGACCAGGATGGCGCCGAGCGTCCTCTCGGTGATCTTCCAGACCTCGAACTCGGCGTCGGCCGCGGCCTTGCGCTGGTCCTTCGTGGAGCCCTCGGGGACGTCAACGACGCGGGGTCGCAGCACGTACTCGGGAGGAACCGCGTTGGTGTCGAGGCGATACCAGCCCTTCGCATCGTCCGGCTGCTTCTCGTCCCATACCAGCAGAGCCGACTTCTCGTTCGGTACCTTCGCGACGATTGCCTCGAACTCCTTGGCCTCGATCTGGGATGGCAAGGGTCGCCAGCCGTAGCGGTCGCCGAGCAGCACGATGAAGTTCGGCTTCAGCTCAAGGCGCTGGCAGCGTTCGATCTCGGTGAGGCAGACGGCCATGGCACGCTGGTCGAGGCCCGCCTCGTCGCTCACCCCCCACCGGAGGTCGATCGCCTGGAATCGCGCCTTCCTGGCCGCGCAGTGTTCGGCGAGCCGCGGGAAGACGTACTTCTGGAGCGCGTTGCGTTCCTCGGTCAGGTCCTCGAACGTCGAACTGACGAAGACTCGGAAAGTACTTCCACCAACATCCTTGGTTGTGAGCATCCTTCACTTTCCCTTTCCATTCCGATGCAGGCGATCTCGGACGATTGGTCACGCCGCTACCTGAACCAACGCAAGTGGCCAGTTCGAGCTCCGCGATTGAGGACGGTTGAAGAAACTGCACCAACAAGGCCGCACTCGGGGTTGGGGCAGGGAGAGTTCGCGCCGATGTCGCTAGCGACGATCACGCGGCTACGTTGGCATGCGGGGCAGAGAGCCTCAAGTCCTGCGTCGCAGACGGAGGGAACAATAACCGGTGCACCGAAGACGGCGCCTTCGATTTCGCAGATCCGGATGGCGCCAGCTCCCGTTCCGCACGCGAGGCGAGGTAGCCAGGGGTGGCTGACTAGCGACCCGGGATTCCCCGCGATCGGCAGGCGGGCGATCTCGATGCCGCTTGCGGAATCCCATAGTCTGAGCGAATCGTCCGATCCAACAGAGAAGATGTAGTTTCCGTCCGCAGAGAAGGCGGCGTCGCGGACCTCCGCCCCATGACCCCAAAGGGTCCGGATGTGTTCGCCGGTGTCGCCGTCCCAGAGCCGCAATGTCCCGTCGTGACTCGTTGAGAGCACGAGGCTTCCATCCGGACTGAACCTGCAGGTTATCCCCCACTTGTCGTGGCCGACGAGGGTCGCCTTTTGGGTGCCGCGCTTCTGATCCCACAGAATGAGGGTGTGGTCGTCGCTCGCGGTGACCATCGCCCTGCCATCGGGTCGGCAAGCAAGCGCGACGATACTGTTGCCGTGCCCCTTCATTCGGGTCAAGCGCTTTCCCGCCGCAACGCTGTACACGCTGATCGTGTCGCGACTGTAGCCGCTGTCGTCCTTGTCCACGGTCATGACTTCGAGGCCGTCAAGGCTGAAACGGCACTCTTTGACCCGTCCACAATTCAGTGTCTTGACGATCTCACTGGTGCCGACATCCCAGACGTTCACAATCGAGGTCTCTTCCTTGACAGGCGCGACAAGGAACCGCCCGTCGGGGCTGAACGAACTCCGCTTGAGCGATCCGCGCCCTTCAAACTCGGAAATCTGCTGTCCAGTCGTGGCACTCCAGACCCGAATCTTGTCCTCTCCGGCGGAGGCGATCACATCTCCCGCTGGACTGAACGCGCACGCTCGAATTTCGGAAGTGTGACCCGAGAACGTTCGTAGGGGCATACCGCTACTCGCGTCCCACACGCGCGCAGTGCCGTCGTTGTCGACCGACACAAGTAGCGTGCCGTCGGGACTGTCGTCAGTGGACCGCACCGATCCTCGATGAGTCGCCACGCGAGAGGCGTCACGCGCTTTCTGCACGTCCCAGATGTTGATGGTCTTGTCCCTGGCTCCAGATGCGATCACACGGGCGTCAGGGCTGAACTCGCAACATGTCACTCCACCGCTGTGACCCGCGAGAGTCGCCTCCTTCTTCCCTGCCGCGACGTCCCAGAGTCGGACGAGATGGTCCTTGCCTCCCGCAATGAGTCGCGTCCCATCGGGGCTGATGCTGCACGCTTGCGTGGTGTTGCCGCGAACTTCGAAGCGGTGGATGACCGCTCCAGATCCCGTATCCCACACGGCCAACGAACCGTCTGAGTATGTGGTGCCGACCAGTCGCTCGTCTGGGCCGAGCGCGCTCGCTGATGGTTGGGCATCGAATCGCGGCGGTGCCGCAATTCTCTTGCCACTCGTCCGATCGCGCGCTTCCAAAGTCATGCTGTCATTCCAGCAACCGATCACGACTGAGGCGTCGCGTGAACGGGCTTGGATACGGCCGGCGGACGCGAGTGCCAAGCTTGAGACACGCGCAGTCTCGGTTCCGGTGGCGATTGACCACACTCGCAGGTCGCCGTACTCGAACAGGACCGCAATCTCGGCGCCATCGTCAGTGAAAGCGCAGCCGCACGCACCTTGCGGCAGCGCCGGGATTGTGAGGGTCGCCTCACCGCTTTCGACATCCCAGACCTTCACCGTCAGGTCTTCCCCCGAGGAGACGATGCGAGTACCCTGGCCGTCGAACGCACAGCAGTGAACCGGCCCCGTGTGACCAACCAACGTCGTGGCCGTCTGAAGGTCACTACCACTCCAGATGATCAAGGTGCCGTCTTCACTTGCCGACACAACTCGCTGTTCATCGGGACTGTAGGCGCAGGCGTGAACGCGACCATCGTGTCCATTGAGTCTTGCGATCAGAGTGGGAGTCTGCGCGAGGCGCAACTTCGAGACGTGAACGGCATCGCCTGCGGGTTCGATGACTAGGCTCCGAGCCCTGAGAACACGTACTCGCTTGGTGTGCACCTCAAGCACACCCGCGCCCGTGGTGGCATCTGAAACCACGACGTGGCCCCCGAGAGCTCTCTGAATCACCCACCGTCCTTCAGCCGAGTATCCAACACGATCGCAGCCACGCGGAAACGTCATGGTTTGCGCACCCGTCTGGGGATTCCACTCCGAGGTCTCGTTTTGGGATGCTGTCAGAAGTCGGAGTCCATCTGTCCTGAACGCCAGGGCCTTGATCGCATCGGTGTGGCCAACGAGGGTGCGCCGGAGCGCGTCCGACTGGTCTCGGCCCCCCAGGGTCTTGATCCATGGCGGCCCCGTCCCCGAGCCTCGACGCAGAACCTCACGAGCGAGAGCGTCGGCTGGGAACGTGGCGTCGTGCTGAAGGACGTTCGCTAGCTGCTGCCAAAGGATCTCGGGGTGCGTGAGGAGATTGTGGCTCTCGCGGCCAAGGGCACGGTCTAGTGCGGCTAGCGGTGCCAAGCGCGCGTCAGGGGTAACCACTGCGCCCCCGACCTTCGCGTTCACCCCACCGCCCCCAATCTTGCCCGCGCTACATGTTCTCGTACGTGACGGTGCCCTGGTCCGGGCCGAGCGAGGTCGGCTCCATCGTGCCCGGCACGCGATTCCCCGCGTGGACCCAGGCGAGCGGCAAACGCAGCGCGCGGGCCCGCGCCACAACCGCGCCCGTGCCCGCCTTGCCCTGCGCACCCTGACCGTCCCAGACCGCGACGAGCGCGTCGAGACCCTCGAGCACGCGCGCGTTGGCCGCGGCGTAGGAGGCTTCCCGGCCGGACGCCTTCGGCAATTCCGTGATGAGGTCGGCGCGGGCGAGGAGACGGAGGAACTCGTTCTTGGATGAGGCCGTCGCGAAGTCCTCGAGGTAGTCGGCCTTGGCCATCGGCAGCACCACCTTGAGCCGGGCGCCGGGGCGTCGGAGCACGGCCTCTGCCACGAGCCGGTCCGCCCCCTCGGCGAGGGCGGAGATCACCACGAGGCACCGCCCGGGGTGGACGCTCTCGATGCGGGCGAGGGCCTTCTCGATCCCGGCGGTCACGAGTTCGGTCTCGGCGAGCACCCGGTGACCCGTGACACCGACGCGCACGGGATCGAACGCCTCGCACCGGGCGATGGTCATCCCTGCGGCCGCCACGATCTCTGGCAGGCGCAGAACCGGCACCCGATCCTTGTCTCGCTCGGCCTCCGACAACTCCTCCCACGGCACGATCGACGGGTGGAGCTTCTTCGCGTCGTCCCGCGTCGTGCCGTAGCGCCAGCCCGTCTTGAGCTTGTGCGCGACCCAGCGCTCGTGCTCCCGTCGCGCCAGGAGCTCGACCCGGGGGTCGATGGGGTCGATCGTGACGGCGGCCGCCCCCGCTGGCGTGTCCTGACGAAGGACGTAGCCCAGGATGGCGAGTCGAGCGGGGATGTCGCGGGCCTCGCCGCGGTTCGCCTCCTGATAGTGGGCGGAGAGCATGGCGAAGTCGACGAGCGCGGGCAGGGTCTCGAGTTTGGCCTTGCGGCCGAAGTACCCCGCCAGCGCGGGGTGGTCCGCCAGGTACTCGGCGGTCCCTCCCCACGCGTGACCCTTCGCCAGCATCTCCTGGCAATACTGTATGTGCCCGCCCTCGGCCAGCCTCTCCAGCAACTTCCCCTCCGGGATGTAGCGCTCGACGAGCGCGAGGAACTCGCGCGCCTCGACGTGGGCGTCGAGTTGCGCCTCCGCCGGCAGCGCCGAGCGCTCGTACTTCGTCTTTCCGTGGAGCGTGCTCATCGCGATGATCGTCTCGAGCGAGCGCGCCCCGTGGCGATACCTTCCGATCTCAAGGAAGGCCCGCAATACCCCGGAATCGATCGTGAGCCTGGCCCCAGGGCCCTTTCCGTCGAAGAGCGCTGGCCGGGTGTTCATGAGCATCGAACGGAGCAGGATTGCCCGGCGGATGCGGTAGTACGGGTCGGCCTCGGCGTCGCCGCCGCGAGCGTCGGGGCCCACGATGTCGACGTGTCCACGGAGCCTGCTCGCGAAGTCGGGTCCCTTGACCAGGCGGAAGGCCTCGGTCTCGTTGTTGGCGAAGTCCGCCAGCCGGGTGCTCGTGCCGCCCGCGAAGACGAAGATGGCCTTGCCGATGGGGTGGAGGATTTCGCCCTGCTGGAAGGCGCCGTCCTGCATCGGCGCGAGGAACTGGCGGAGCCATCCCAGGGACTCCCCCGCGAGCCTCGAGTCGAACTCGTCCCACAGGACGAACGGAAGCTTGCCGCGAAGGCCCGCGTCGCGCACCTGATGCAGGGCGTCGGCCAGATCGCCGGGACCGTTCATCTGCGAGAGGTTGAACGTCAACTCCTCGATGCGGTCGCGGTCGAGGACGGCCCGCGCGACGGCCTTGACGCCGAAGGACTTGCCCGAGCCGGGAGGGCCGAAGACGGCGATGTTGAGGGGCCGGGGGGCGGGCTCGGCGTTGTACTCGCGCAGGAGGGTTCGGATGCTCCGGAACCCCTCGATCTCCCCGCGGTCCACCGTCACGAACGGGCCGAATCTTCCCGACGGGGATGCCCCTGAGCGCGGATTCCACCCCGCGAAGGGCGACCGCCTCGGCGACGGGCTCGAGGCCCTCGGGGTAGCGACCCTCGAGGATCGACCACGCTTCGGAGGCCCCGGCGGGAACCTCGGCCTCCGCGAAGTCCGGGGAGTCGCTCGCGAGTGCCGTCGCGATGTCGGCGACCGGGAAGGCGAGGCCCGCCCGCTCGGCGGATGCGGCGGCGGCCCCAAAGCCCCGGAGGTGAAGCGTCCTCACGGTGCCGAGGCCGCGCGCGACACCTCGCCCGATGTCCGGGGCCTCCGGGTCGAGGAGAAGCTCGCGCGCGATGCCGGCCGTCAGGCATGAGGCGTAGCCGATCATGTGGCCGGGGTGCTGCTCGGCCCAACTGTTCTCGATGGCCGCCGGGTCGAAGAAGACGCGACAGGCGGGCGGGTCGAGGCGGCCCGCGCACGGATCGTGTGTTTCGGGACGGCTAAGGAGAACGGCCCCACCCGTGCCGAGGAGGACCACGACGTGCGCGCACTGGGCGAGGCCGTTGACGGCGGGGTGGCGCATGACCTCGCGCGACACCTCGCTCGCGATCCGCTCCCACGAGAGTTCGGGGCTGATCTTGACGTCGCTCAGGCGCAGGTCGCCCAGGGTCATGACGACGATAAGCCGCTTGGCGTGGCGATCCAGCAGGCGGCGCCACAGTTGACCGGAGGCGACGGGGCGGGCCATCTTGAGCAGGATCCACGGCGGGGTTCCGTCGGGCGTCGGCGCCGCGTCCTCTGTTGACGTGAGGCCGAGGACGGTGGGCCACGCCTCACTATCCTCGCGGAACCCGAGGTCGGCATCGTCGAGCACCACCAAGTCCGCGGCGCCCTCGGTCGCGGGCGGGGACCAGGGTTCGTGCGCGGGGTCCAGCCCGAGGAAGTCGCGAACGCGCCAGATGGTCGCGGGGGCGTCGCCCTTCCTCCTCGGGTGGAGGGCCCACAGCGCATGGGAGTGGTGAAGGCGCGGGTCGGTCGCATCGTAGGGGGCAGGTGGCAGGGTTGGGGTCGAGACGTCGACGCTGACGTCGTCGGCCGCGAGGGTTCGGCCGACCTCGGCCAGGAGGCCACCCACGAGCGCTGCCCCGCCGGGCTGGCAGTACATCTCGGCTCGACTCTGGGCGGTCCATGCCGCGCCGGACCCGGCTCGACCGTCTGCGCTCGCCAGGTTCCAGTCCAAGGTGACGTCGCCCGCGACGATGACGCGACGTGCAGAAGCCCCAGACTCCGGATGTGCCGTCCGACGCGTCTGCCCCATGGAAGCCCCAGTCTTCGGCCGGATGGCGACCGAGTGTCGAAGCCCCTCCCCGCCGGCCACCGGCGGCGTGTCCACCCTAGCGCGAGCGGCCCGAGGCATCTCCAGCCAGGTCGCGGCGCGCGACCTGGACCTCCGCGCTTCTCTCTACCCGCAGCTCCAGACGTGATGCACTTGGCACCGGACGGGTCTCGCCAGAACTTCATGCATCCTCCGTTCGCATCGTGGTCTCCCGGAAGGTCACCACTAACTTGGCACGAAGGGCACTACACAAACTCAAGCTGCGATCGACCATGGCATCATCACGCTGGGCTCCAATCAAGGGGGCTTTCGTTTAGCACTGAGTCACGCCCTTCAGCGCAAACTGAGACAGGCGTAGCCGTACGGTCACCGCAGCAACGCAAGCGCAACACCGCAGACTAGAGGACGCGCGGCGCCCAGACCCGTGACCAACGCTGCGGACCGGCGCGGCACAGCCGTCCTCGCGTCGGCATCAACCCGCATCGCCCCGGGCACCACGCGAGCCGCCACTACGCTATCTCCCCGCCCTGCCTCTTGCCTCGCATACTTGCGCGGAATTCCCCCATGAACGACTCCATGTGTCGCGAAGTTCCCGCAACTCCTGTCACCTGGATGCCACCAGGTACTCATCGATAAGGAAGGGCCGGCTCATCCCGAGGAACTCCTCCGCGAAAGGTGCCGCGATACCCGCCGTTTGCGCGCAAGCAGTCCGCGGTCATCTTCTCCGAAAGAACGGTGAACTCGACAGCGCCGCGTGCCAGGTCTCTCGAGCCAGCGCAACTCCTTGCGATGGCTGAGAAGCAGCTGGTAGGTGGCACAGGCGTCGCCGTACCTTCCGGCGTCCTGAGCCGGGTACCGCGGTCGTAGTAGTTGCTGGCGATCTTGAAGAGTTGCTCATGCCACAGCTGCCCTGGTCGCGGGCTCGGAGAGTTCCGGTAGCAGCTGGGTGACGGTTGAGCTTTCGGGGTCAGCGATTTCACTCGGTTGGCAAGGGCTTCGAATACCTGACGAGAGAGCCAGAAGCAGCGCGTTGTCGAGGGCAAACGGGAGCATTCCGCGCAACTCGGCAGCGATCATGTTGATCCCGTGCTTGTCGAAGGCCGCGACAACGGCGTTGAACTCGCGTCGCGCGCGCCGTCCCCGAGGCGGTGCCAGTAGGTCGCGCCGAGGTTGTAGTCGCCAGCACAATGAGGTCAGGATCCTTCGTTATCCGGCGGCCTCTTCCATCGCCTTGACCGCCGAGGCGAGTTGTCTCGCGTCCAGCATCCTCTCGGCGTTCTCCATCAGTCCTGCAGCGTTAGTCATGTGCTCTCCCCTTCGAGCGAACAGCGGAACAATCGCGACTCACCCTCGACGAGCCAGAAAGCGGACCGCGTCGGGCCCGGTGCCACCACCGAGACGGGCGCTCCCGGCGAGCGCGCCACCACTGTATTGTCTGCGAGCCTCAAGCAGAAGATGCCGCCGCTACGACACACGAGAGCAAGATGTCGACCGTCGGGAGCAAGCGCGCCGTGCTCGTATGCGAAGGCGGGTCCCAGAGATCCCTCCTCCGTTTCTCTACCGGACATCCAGTCGTCGAGGGCCCACTTCGTATCGGTACGTCTCGCGCCCGCCATCAAAGGGAGACCAGAGCGCAAGAAGTTGCCCGTCGCTCGGGCTATACCAGAGCGCCTGGCAGCGGCCTTCGCTCGGGTGGAGACGCGTATCGCCGCTCGCTCTGCGCTCTCACGGCGGGTCGCCGACTTGTGGTGGAAGATGAGAGTGGTTGCGACTCCGGGGCGGCCAAGGATGTGGCTTGAGTACCCTCACCAGAGAAGAAGGTCGCCACATTCGATCAACTGAGCCCCGAACACGTCGCGCTGGTCCACGTTGACGACGTCCGACCACTGCCCCTCCAAATCGACGTATTGGATATCGCCGGCACGGTGGCGAACCAACAGCCAGCTGCGGAATCGGCCGCGGCGCTGTTCATCATGCCGGGACCGCCTTCGAGCCGAAGGGCGTCGCCGGTTCGCAAGTCGAGCCTCAGTCCAGGAGCGTTGCCGCTGGCCGCGTAAATAGTTCCCGGCCATCCAGTCCGTAGTAGAGGCGCCCCTTCACGTCGGCCTCCAAGAGAACCTCGCGTGGTGGCTCCGAGTCGATCAGCCACCAGTCGTACGCCCTGCGCTCAATGGCTCGCCACACGGATCCTCCGAGCAGGCCGTCGATGTGCGAGGAGGCCCCCGCCCCTGCCTCGTCGATCCCGAACGTCACCACGGAGTGGGACGTGACGACGAGCATGGCGCCGTCGGCCAGGCGGATCCATTGCAAGGGAACCACGAGAAGCCCGCGGGGACACCTCGTCGTCCTGGACGGGCGCGGGCTCCGAGTCGTCCGGGCGCCACGTCGTGAGCCCTCCTTCCTGCGCGTTCCAGAGAAGAGACGTCGTATCCCACCCGACTCCCCCACTGATGAGGCCGGGGGAGATGGCGTGTCGCGCGGACAAGCGTCGTCGCCTCCGTACATGACGAGTTGCCCGTCCGTGTAGGCGACGGCGACGCCCGCATTGCCGCATGCGCAGGCGGCAGAAGCCTCGGTGCCAGTCCTTTGGTCGATGAGCCGGTCGTCCGCAAAGACCACGGTGTCGCTCCCATGACGAGCACTGTCAGCCGTCTCCCCTTGAAGAAGACAAGTGCCGCAAGGTCGTCGCCGTCGTTGGTGGGAAGGGGCTCTTCTGACGTGCCGAAGTCGGCTCCGGAAACCTTTGCCGGCGGCTGCTTTGTGCCTGCAGCCAATAGGCCCCAGAGTCCCATACGACCACGGAGTCAGTGAACTCGGGCAACTGGTACCGCATCTCGGTCCCCAATTCGAGTCCGACGGAAGCCGTCCGTCCCGGCCAGGCAGCGGTAGAAGGCCGCGACGCCGACTGTACAAGACGGCGAGGCTGCTGGCATCCGGTGCGCACGCGAGCACCAGCGGGCGTTCCGTCGCGATGGACAGCGTGTGGGTCGCCTCCTGCATCGAGCCAATGTCAAGCACGCGAAGCGCACCCAGCCGCTCGAGGCAGAAGCCGACGAGTCGCTCGCCCGCGACGGCGATCTTCCGAGAGCTGTCATACCGGATGCTTCCGAGGACCGAGGTCGTCGGTCGCGTGACGCTTTCGCCCTCCCTGCGGGGGATCGCCTCGGGCGCAGTGCGCAACCAGAGTCTGGCCAGTAGGCCGACGCGACCTGCTTCTTCGCCTCCGCGAACCCCTCGTGGTTGACCAGTGCGACAAGCTCCCCGGGGTGCTCGCGCAGGCGTTGCGCGTGCTTCTGGAGGAACACTCGCCAAGCCTCGACCGACGGGGCGGGTTTGGAACCGACCAACGAGTAGTCGTCGACGAGACCGTGAACGGCGCTCGTGGCGACACGAGCCGCCAGGTCGAAAGATCGGAGAGGAGCGGCTCCAGTTTCTTGGTCGAGCCCGCGCGGGCCAGGTGAAGGGGCAACTCCGTCAGGGGGCGTGACCTCAGTTCCCACGACCCGTCGTGGGCGGGGTCGGCCTTGTTGCGGAAGTAGTCGGCGAGGGCGGCGTGTCGCGCCTTCCCATGCCCTCCCTGGACCCCGGCGAGGTAGAGGTCGGTCGCGGCCTCTCCCAGCACCCGGTGGTAGAACGCCAACAACGTGGTGCCGTCGGCGGCGTGTTCCGCGAGGTACGGGGCGAGGTCGAAGTACAGGCGCGACCACAGGACGACGGGGAGTTTGTTCACGACCCGCTTGTGTCGCGAGCCCGCCTCGAAGGCTGCGATGACGTCGGCGTCGTCTGACAGAACATCGATGAGTTCGTCTTCCGCTAGGCCGTAGCGCGAGGCCGCGAGGTAGCCGAGGGCGTGCGAGACCAACGCCGCTCCGTGGTTCGCGGGATCGGCGAGGCGAGGAAAGAGGTTGCTCGCGATGAGTTCGCCGATTCCGGCCTTGAGCGTCGTCTCTGCGGCGGGGCTGTAGGAGTGCCAGAGCCGCGCCTCCTCGAACGCGAGTTTGAGATAGAGGGGGCGGCCCTCGGGTTCGAACGCGTCGAGGATCTCCTTGCGCTGGGGATCCTGCAGTATGCGCCCGGCCAGGTCGAGCCAGATGTTGAGCGCCTGCTCGCCTTCCTTGCGCAACATGTTGTCGAGGCTGAGGAACGCGAGTTCGGGGCGCTTCAGGCGCAGGGTCTTCTCGCAGTCGCCTGGGATGGTCGAGACAACGACGCGGACGTTCTCCGGGAGGTGGGCGAGCAACCACGAGAGTTGACGGGCCGGGTCGGTTTCCCCGAATTGGTCGAGGGCGTCGAGGAAGACGATGAGCGGTTGGGCCTCCGTCGCGTGTTCGAGTTGCTTGCCGACCTCGACGGCGAGGTCGTTGTAGTCGGCGGGGATCGCCGACTCGTCGGCCCCGTAGGCGCGGGCGATCTGCGGCACAGGGAGTCGAGCAGGGAGCGGCCTTCCGACGCCGCGGGAGTGGCGCCGACGAAGCGGACAACATGGGTGACGTCTTTGTGTTGGGCGGCAGCCTCCTCGAAGGCTTTGGCGAGAAGCGCCGATTTGCCTGAGCCCCCCTCGCCGACGACGGCGAGAGGGTGAGGTTCGACGCCCGCGACGTAGTCGGCGATCGCTTTGAGGGCCTTGTCGCGACCGATGAAGTTCTCGCAACGGCGCTTGCCGAAGTCCTCGTGGTTGATCGCCTCCTGGTCGGGCGAATCGTCGGTCCGAAAAGCGTCGAGCTGCTCGTCGATCTTCTTGGTCAGGCTTCGCCACACGTCCTCGCACAGGGTGGTCGGCCCGGCTGGCGCGGGGTGCTTGAGAAGGTCCTCACACTCTTCGAGTTCTTCGGGCAGGTCCCGATATGGTCCGTGGAGGCCGCCTTGTCTTTCCACGAAACGGCGTACTCGAATACGTGAGACTTGCCAATCTTCTCCGCTAGGTCGGCCTTAAGCGCAGTGAGCCGCTCCCCGGCCTCCTTGTCCACGGTTGATGCGCCGTCGGTTTCGGCGAGGTCCCGGAACCCCTTCGCAGTCGCGTCGGCAGGCAACTTGGCAATGGAGCGGAAGAAGCCGAACACATGCTCGTGTGAATCCTTCGGCAGAAGGGCCCCCTTGACGATCTCCTGCTCCGTGGCGGACGTGACGTACTTGGCCATGCGCAAGTCGTTCTCGTCCCACCCGAGGGCCGCGATCCCCCCCAGCAGGATGGCCCGGAGCGTTCTCTCGGTGACCTTCCAGGTCTCGTACTCGGCGTCGGCCGCAGCCTTGCATTGGTCCTTCGTCGCGCCCTTGGGGATGTCCACCTCGCGGGCTCGTAGCACGTACTCCGGGGGAACCGCATTGTCGTCGCGCCGGTACCAGCCCTTCGCATCGTCCGGCTGCTTCTCTTCCCACGCAAGGAGGCCCGCCTTCTCGTTCGGCACCTTCGCGAGGATCGCCTCGAACTCCTTGGCCTCGATCTGAGACGGAAGCGGTCGCCAGCCGTATCGGTCGCCCAGGAGGACGATGAAGTTCGGCTTCAGTTCGAGGCGTTGGCAGCGTTCGATCTCGGTGAGGCAGACGGCCATGGCCCGCTGGTCGAGCCCCGCCTCATCGCTCACCCCCCAGCGAAGGTCAATCGCCTGGAACCGCGCCTTCCTCGCCGCGCAGTACTCGGCGAGCCGCCGGAAGACGTACTCCTGGAGGGCGTTGCGTTCCTCCGTCAGATCCTCAAACGTCGAACTGACGAAGACTCGGAACGTCCTGGTGGATCCGGTCGACTGCGCGGTCATCCGAGCCACCCCTATGTTCCGAGGCGATGGGGAGTGCAGTCAGGTGACTCCGTCGGTGTGGCCGGCGAGGGTGAGCCGAGAACCCTCCGGCTCGCAGAACCGAAGTCCGAGTCCCGCGTAAGTTCGCCCGCGACGATGATGTGGCGCGCCGAAGCCTCAGACTCCGGATGTGCCGTCCGACGCGTCTGCCCCATGGAAGCCCCAGTCTTCGGCCGGATGGCGACCGAGTGTCGAAGCCCCTCCCCGCCGGCCAACGGCGGCACCTACACAGTAGCGTGGGGTCGGCCCTGATGTCCCGCCGAGAGCCGCCGGCTCCGCGCGGACATCTGCGGTCCCGGGAGCGGGTGCGCGACGAGGTCGCGGTGACCCTGGTCCCCGGATCGCGCACCACGTCGGCATCGACGACGACGAGCCTAGGAAGCTCGGGTGGGGGTAGGCCCTACTCGCGCGGCGTTCCGGCGATGCCCGTAAGTAGCGCGTCGATCGCCCAGCGTCCGCGCTGCGCCGGCGTCCCGCCCACGAGGTCTAGGCCGAGCGCCGTGATGTGGGGGTACGTGTCGCCGTTGGCCATCGCGGTTCGCAGGGCTTCCCACTCGCTCGCGGGGCGGCCGCTCTCCTCGCGCTCGGCATTCTCGACGGCGCCCGCGGTCGCCCACAGCAGGAGGAGGTCCACGCCCCACGAGCGCTGCCCGTCCGGGACGCCGCCCTCGGCCATGAGGGCGAGGAGGCGTTCGACGAGCGCGAGGTAGTGGTGTCCCGACGGGCGGGCGGCCATGGCCGAGATCGCCAGTTCCGGATGGGCGTCGAGGAGCCCGACGTAGCGGTCGAGGAGGCGCGCGACCCGCTCGCGCCAATCGCCCTTGTTGTCCTCGAGGTCGAGGTCGGCCAGAATCCGGTCGAGCATGTGCCCGTGAAGCTCCGCCATGCTTCGTACGTGCACATAGATGGAGGCCGGGCCTGTATCGAGCTTGAGCGCGATGCGGCGCATCGTGACCCCGTCGAGTCCGTGCTTCTCCATGAGGGCCATCGCGGCGTCGACGATGCGGTCGCGGCTGAGGGGTTCGCGCGTTGAGCGCGGGCCCCGACCCCGGCCCATGAGGTCCGCCGCCCGCTCGTCCCGGATTCCGGCGAGGCCCTCGGCGACCGCGCGCTGCCACTCCTCTTTGAACTCGGCGCGAAGGCGCTGCGTTTCGCGCCGAAACTCGGCGCGAAGCTCCGCGGGGTCGATGGGGGGTTCTCGGTCGGGGTCCCGCCGGGGACCCCTGCGGTCGGATTCGCGCGCCATGGCTCCACTCTACGACGAAGGTGAACGGAAAGCGAACATGTTCGGTCGGAACTTGTTCGTAACGAACATGTTCGGTACGATCGCGTTCGTACGGTGCTGGCAGACCGCCACACCGCCTTCGAAAGGAACCTGCTGTGACAGCCACACCGACCTTGGCCATCGAGGCCAGGGGCCTCGTTAAGTCCTTCGGCGACCAACGCGCCGTCGACGGCATTGACCTCGAAGTCCCCGTGGGTTGCATCTACGGGGTGCTCGGGCCGAACGGCGCGGGCAAGACCACCGCTATCCGCATGCTCGCGACCCTCCTGCCCATCGACGAGGGCAGCGCCAGGATCTTTGGCCACGACGTCGCGACGGACGGCCACTCGGTGCGCCAATTGATCGGCGTGACGGGCCAGTACGCGTCCGTCGACGAGACGCTCACCGCCCGCGAAAACCTCGACGTTTTCTGCCGCCTGCACGGCCTCTCCGGCAGGGCGGTTCGGGTCAAGCGCGACGAGCTCCTGGAGAGCTTCGACCTCGTCGCGGCCGCGAACAAGGCGCTCAAGCACTTCTCCGGCGGGATGCGACGCAGGCTCGACCTTGCCTCAAGCCTGATCGCCCAACCCCCGCTCGTCTTTCTCGACGAGCCGACCACCGGACTCGATCCGCGCACGCGCGCGCAGATGTGGGGGACGATCCGCGAACTCGTCGCCTCCGGCTCGACGGTTCTGCTCACGACCCAGTATCTGGACGAGGCGGACCAACTCGCCGACCGGATCGCCGTCATCGACCGCGGCCGCGTGGTCGCGGAGGGTACGGCGGACGACCTCAAGGCGCTCGTCGGATCGTCGTCGCTCCAGCTGACGCTCCACGACGGAGCGGACTTCGTCCTCGCGCTCGGGGTGCTCGACGCGGTGGTGGGGAGCGACCCCGTCGTGTCTCCGGACGGCCGACACCTGACCGTGGCTCTCGACAACCCGGCGCTCGTGACGGACGTGTTGATCCGGCTCAGGGACCGCGGCGTCGGCGTCGCGCAACTGTCCGTGCAAAAGCCGAGCCTTGACGAGGTCTTCCTCAGCATCACCGGCCATCCGGCCGACGCCCCCAACGAAACCGACATCCTCGAGGAGAGTGCCGCATGACCGCCGTTTCCATCATCCCCGGCTACGCGCGCGTGCTCCAGCGCCGCGTTCCGTTCAAGCAGACGCTGCGCGACATCTCCGTAATGGCGTACCGGAGCCTGCTCAAGATCAAGCGGACGCCCGAGCAGTTCTTCGATGTCACGCTTCAGCCGATCATCTTCACTGGCCTCTTCCCGTTCCTGTTCGGCGGGGCGATCACCGGAAGCGTCGCGAGCTACCTGCCGATGTTCGTGCCAGCGATCCTCGTTCAGACGGTGCTGTCCGCCACCGCCGCCAGCGGCACCCAACTCCGCGAGGACATGGATAAGGGCGTCTTCGACCGACTCAAGTCCCTCCCGATCTCGCGCGTCTCTCCGCTCGCGGGCGCGCTCTTTGCCGACACCGTGCGGTACTTCGTGGCCGCCGCGATCACGTTCGCGATGGGCCTGCTGATGGGCTACCGTCCCGGCGGTGGCGCCCTGGGGGTCCTCGGCGCCATCGTGCTCGTCATCGCGTGCGGGTGGGCGATGTCCTGGATGTTCGCCCTGCTTGGCGTCTACGCCAAGTCGGCGGGCGGCGTCCAGGGACTGTCCTTCCTCATTCTGATCCCGCTCACGTTCCTTTCCAACGTGTTCGTTCCGGTGGAATCGATGCCGGGTTGGCTACAGGTCATCGTCCACATCAACCCCGTCAGCCACATCGTCAGCGCCGCTCGCGACCTGGCCAACACCGGCGCCTTCGGCGCCAACGGCTGGCTCGCGCTCCTCGGGGCGGCGGTCGTGGTGGCGATCTTCGCGCCGCTGACCGTGCGCAAGTACCGGTCCCACGCGAGTTAGGCAAACGCCGTGCGGTCGCGCCCCGTCCGGGCGGAGTCCGGGCGCGACCGCACGGCTATTCCTTCGGATGCGCCTTCCACGCCGAGGTGACCATGTCGCGCACGGGGTGTCGCATTGCCCATCCAAGGTCGCGCGCCGCGAGGGTCCCGTCCGCGACAATGCGCGCCGGGTCGCCGGGGCGGCGGGGTCCCACGGTCGGGACGAGGCTCGTCCCGGACACCTCGAGCACCGCGTCGATGAGTTCCCGCACGCTCGTTCCTGTGCCCGAGCCCAGGTTGTAGACCGGCTCCAGCGCGCGCCCCGCCGCAAACGCCTGCGCCGCCGCGACGTGCGCGAGCGCAACGTCCCCGACGTCGATGTAGTCGCGGACGCACGTTCCGTCGGGGGTGTCAAAGTCGTCGCCGTTGATCACGGGCGCGCGGCCCTCGACGAGCCCGGTGAAGACCCGCGGGAGGACGTTATAGGGGCTCACGTCGAACACGGCGGGGTCGGCGGAGCCGGCGACGTTGAAGTATCGGAGGCTCGTTGCGGCGAGGGGCGCGCCCGTCGCCGCAGTCGCGAGAACCTGGCCACGGATGAGGAGCTCGGCGGCGAGCTTGGATTCGCCATACGGTGACTCGGGAGCGGTGGGCGTCCCCTCGGTCACCAGCACTTCGCTAGGCGTGCCGTAGACCGCCGCGGATCCGGAGAACACGATCCGCGCAACCCCGACCGACTCCATCGCCCTCAGGAGCGACTCGGTGCCCGAGAGGTTCTGGCGCCAGGTGTGGAGCGGCCGCCTGACGGACTCGCCCGCGTACTTGAAGCCCGCGCAATGGATGACGCCGTCGATGTTGTAATCGCGCAGAGCGGCCTCGACCGCGGAGGTGTCCAGCACGCTCGCGCGGGCGAGCCGGACCCCGCGCGGGACGAACTCCTCGCGTCCCGTCGAGAGGTCGTCCAGAACGGCGACGCCGAAGTCGGCTTCGCGCAAGGCCCGAACCACGTGAGCGCCGATGTATCCGGCGCCCCCGGTGACGAGCCACGACATGCCGGCGTCCGCGACGCGCGTCATAACGTCTCCCTGCGGGCGCCGTCGGACGGGACGACGGAGAAGATGTGAGGTTCACGGAACCCAGAGGCCTGGGACGCCGAGAGGATCGCGGCCTTCGCGAACTTGACTCTCTCTCGGGGGACGAGCGCGATGGCGGATCCTCCGAAGCCGCCGCCCGTCATGCGCGCGCCGATTGCGCCGCCCTCCATAGCGGCCTCGACGGCGCGGTCGAGTTCGGGCACGGAGATCTCGAAGTCGTCCCGCATGGACGCATGGGAGGCGAGTAGCAAGGGACCGATGGCGCGCGGGCCGTCGTTCGCGAGCGTCCTCGCGGTCGCGAGGACGCGGTCGTTTTCGGTGACGACGTGGCGTACGCGCCGGAAGGTTTCGTCGTCGAGCACGGCCTGGGCGCGGCCCATGTCGGCGACGCTCAGGTCCCTCAGGGACGAGACCCCGAGCGCGGCCGCACCGCGGTCGCAGGACGCCCGGCGTTCCGCGTAACCTCCGGTGACGTGCTCGTGGGTCACCCTCGTGTCGACCACCATGACCTCGAGGCCGTTCTCCTCGAAGTGGAGCGGAACGATCTCGGCGTGGTTGTCGCGGCAGTCGAGGAGCACCCCGTGGCCAGCCTGGCCGAACATGGAAGCGGTCTGATCCATGATCCCGGTCGGGGCACCGACGGCACCATTCTCGGCGCGTTGACAGACCTTCGCGAGGACTTCTCTCTCCAGGCCGAGTTCCCATGCCTCGTCGATCGCTACGGCGACGGCGCACTCCAGGGCCGCGGAGGAGGACAGACCCGCGCCGAGGGGGACGTCGCTCGCGACGGCGATGTCCAAGCCGCCGTGCGCCACGACATCAACGCCCTGCTCGCGGAGCGCCCAGACGACCCCGAAGACGTACGCCGACCAGCCCGCGAGATTTGCCGGGTCAAGGTCGTGGGCGTCAAGCTCCACGACCGCATCGTTCAGGGTCGTCGTCACCCGCAGGATCCCGTCGCCCCGTGACGCGAGCGCGCACCAGGTCCGTCGTTCGATCGCAAAGGGCAGGACGAGGCCGTCGTTGTAGTCGGTGTGCTCGCCGATGAGGTTGACCCGGCCAGGCGCCGACGCGTGAAAGGCGGGCGAATTCCCAAAGGTCGCGGCGAACGCGCCCGATGCCGCCGCGCCGAGGGCCCCGGGCGCCGTCATCGCGAGCCCGCTTCCCGGTCGACGGTCGCGAGTGACTCGCGAAGGCGCTCAGCGGCCGACTCGGGAGAAACGTCCGCGACCCAGGCCCCCATTGCGGCCTCGGAGCCGGCGAGGAACTTCAGCTTGTCGGACGCGCGGCGCGGGCTCTCGATCTTGAACATGAGGCGGATGTTGTCGCCGCCCACCAGCGGTGCCTGGTGCCACGACGCGATGTACGGCGTCGGGCCGTCGTACATCGCATCCACGGCGCCCAGCAGCCTCGGCAATATCAGGGCTAGTTCGTCGCGTTCGGCCAGGGAAGTCTGCGCAAGGTCGCGGATGTCGCGGTGCGGCAGAACGTGGATCTCGATGGGCCAGCGCGCGGCGAACGGGACGAAGGCGCTCCAGTGAACCCCGGAGTGAAGGACGCGGGGCGAGAGGCGTTCGCGGTCGAGGATGTCGGCGAAGAGGGTCGGTCCGTAGCGTGCGACCTCCGCCTGGACCCGCTGGGTGCGGGGGGTGACATAGGGATACGCGTAGATCTGGCCGTGGGGGTGATGGAGCGTCACGCCGATCGCCTCGCCGCGGTTCTCGAACGGGAAGACCTGCATCACCGCGGGGATTTCGGATAGGACCGCCGTGCGAACCGCCCACGCCTCGACGATGGTCCGCGCTCGGGTCGGGCCCAGTGCCGCGAATGAGCCCTCGGTCGACGGGCTGAAGCACACGACCTCGCATCGGCCGACCGCGGGGAGGGTCTGGTCAAGGGCTGTCGACGGCGGAATGCCGCGGCCGAGACCCAGGTCGGCGCGGGGGCCGAACGACGGGGAGCGGTTCTCGAACACGCTCACGTCGTAGATGTCGGGGATCTCGGAGGGGTTGCCGGGCGTCTGGGGTGCCAGGGGGTCGAGGTGGGCGGGCGGGAGCATCACGCGGTTCTGGCGGGCGGCCGCGATAGAGACCCACTCATCCGAGAGGGGGTCGCGACGCATGTCGGCCGTCGCCGGTCGAGGGTCCAGGTCCCGCGAGTCCGGGCGTCGCGCAACGGGGAGCGCGGAACCGACGTCATCGAAGTAGTGCAGTTCCCTGCCGTCCGCGAGGTGCGTGGAGAGGATTCGGATGCGGTCGTCGCGCACGAACCCCGGAGGGGGCGCCCAATCGGGCCCTCCAGATCGCGGCGCCGAGGTCCGTGTCATCACACACCTTCGTGGACTAAGCGGAGCCCTTCGGCCCCGGGTTCTTCGGTGTGCCGCGACGGGAGCCACTCCCACGCGACACTTCTGAATGCTAACGTAAACATTCGTGCCCCGACCATAGCCGGAGGGGCACCCGGTTCCGCAAGGGGTCCGCGAGTCGTGCAGGGTTAATTGGAACGCTTGCCCTCCCCGCTATCGTGTCGTCTGGAGGTGGGAAGTGGCCAAGGGCACGCGGGGTCCGAGCATCCGCGATGTCGCGCGGCGCGCTGGGGTTTCGCCCCAGACCGTATCCCGTGTCCTCAACGACTTCGCAGGCATTCGAGCGGCGACGCGCGAGCGCGTCCTCGAGGCCATGGTCGAGTTGAACTACCGACGGAACCTCGCGGCGCGCACTCTCGTCACGGGCCGTTCGAACACCATCGGCATGATCGGACCCGATATCCCCGCGATCGGCCCCCTGAGTAGCCTCCACGCGGTCGAGGGCGCCGCGCGAGAGGCGGGCTTCCACACGCTATTGACCAGCACCAGTCCGGACCTCGACGACGTCTCCCTGGCGCTCGAGTTCCTCCTGGGGCGCGGAATCGACGCGCTCGTCCTCGTCGCGGAGCATCGCAGCGTCCAGAAGGCGGTCGACGCCGCGATCGGGGAGCTGCCCGTGGTTCACCTGCTGACGGGCGGGCTTCCCCGGCGCACCTCGATCTTCATCGACCAGGCCCTGGGCGTTCGGGTCGCCATGGAGCACCTACTCGCGCTGGGGCACCGGTACATTCAGCACATTTCGGGCCCGCTCGACTACAGCGAGGCTCAGCTGCGCCGCGACGCCTTCCGCGAGATGATCTTCTCTGCGGGACTTGAGGAGTTCCCGATCATCGAAGGCGACTGGACCACGGACTCTGGCTACGCCGCGGGACTGCGGCTCGACCCGCGAGCGACGGCCGTGTTCTCGGCCAACGACCAGATGTCGTTCGGGCTCATCCATGCCCTCGCGGATCAGGGGAAGAGCGTTCCGGGCCACGTCAGCGTGGTCAGCTTTGACGACACGCCGGAGTCACGGCACAGCCTGCCGCCGTTGACGACGGTTCATCAGGACTTCGAGGCCGTCGGAAGGCTCGCGGTGAAGGTCCTGGTTGCCCGCATCGCGGGCGAAAAGGCGCCGCCCAACGACCCCATCGTTCCGTGGCTCGTCGAGCGCTCGTCCACCGCAGGTCCCCGAGCCTCCGCGTAGCGGGAGAGCATCGAGCCGCCGCGATCAACCGTGACCGAACCGTGACGGTGGGTGCTTGACAAGGGAATGGGAACGTTAACATACTGATGGACACCAACCTCCCCGCATCGAAGCGGGCGGGATCTCAAGGAGGAGATATGGGCGAATTCTCGGTGCGCTTGCCCCGGGGATGGGCACTCGTGCTCCCCGGCCGCAGCAACCCGGGAATGGATGATGCAATACCCAGGATCACGATGACGCAATGAATCTCTAGCTGGCTGAAGGCGTATTCACGCAGTCGATTTCAAACCAGCGAGTTCGCTGTCGCGGCATGTGACGGGACCCCGTAAGGATGCGAACAGCAGATCGGGTCACCGGACGCGGGAGCCGAGAGGGATGCCTTGCCCCTCTCGGCCTGAGTAGTCATGATTCGCAAACAAACAAAGGAGTTCGCGTGATGAGTACGAATATCCGATCCAGGAGCGGAGTGCGACTCACAGGTCTGGTTGGCCTTGTGACCGCCTCAATGCTGGGACTTACCGCATGTTCAAGCAGCGGTCCAACCGTAACGGTCAACGCGTCGGGCACGCCTGCCGCTACCGACAACTCCGGAGGGTTCTGCGCCGGGACGAAGATTGTGTTCTTCCCCGGCGGCACCGCAGGCGGTGGCTTCGAGACGGTCGTGTACAACGGCGCCGTAGCAGCAGCCGCCGCGCTTGGTGCCGACGTCACCTATGTCTGGTCGGACTGGGACCCGCAGAACATGATCACGGGATTCCAGCAGGCCATGGCGACCAAGCCGGACGGCATCGCCGTCATGGGTCACCCCGGTGACGCGGCGTTCGACCCGCTGATCGACCAGGCGGAGAGCCAGGGCATCCTCGTCACGGTGATGAACACCGAGTTGCCCACCGCCGAGGCGAAGTACACCGCCGACGGCATGGGCTACGTGGGTGCCGTGCTTCACGACGCAGGAGCCTCGCTCGCCAACGAAGCCATCAAGCGTGGCGACCTGAAGTCGGGCGATGAGACCTTCGTGTGGGGCCTCAAGGCCCAGCCCGGTCGCGGCGAGCGGACGCAGGGCATCATCGACGCCCTGGACGCCGCTGGAATGAAGGTGGACTACCTCGAGATCGATGACGCTACCAACGCCGACCCGGCCGCGGGAGTCTCGACCTTCACCGGTTTCATGTCCTCCCACCCGGACGTCAAGGCGATCTTCATCGACCACGGGAACCTCACCTCGACGATCCCGACCTACATGGAGGCGGCCAACCTGGCTCCTGGCGACGTCTACGCGGCCGGTTTCGACCTGTCGCCCGCGACGATCAAGGGAATCCAGGACGGCTACATCAACCTGGCCATCGACCAGCAGCAGTACCTCCAGGGGTTCTTCGCCATCGAGCAGCTCTGCCTGACGCACAACTACGGGTTCAGCGGCTTGTTCATCAACACGGGTGGCGGTTTCGTCGACAAGTCGAACATCGACGTCATCGCGCCGCTTGTGACGGACCAGATCCGGTAATCTGAGCCGATGCCGGAAGCGAAACCGAACATGCAGGGAACTGGGGCTGGCGAGCGTTCCGCTCGCCAGCCCCAGCAGCCCTCATCGAACTCATCCACCATTGCCCCCGAGCAGGCTTCGGCGGGCGACGGCGGACGCATCTCGATCGAACTTCGTCACATCGACAAGTCGTTCGGAGGCGTCGAAGTCCTTCGCGACGTCAGTCTCTCCTTGGGCGCCGGGGAGGTCCTCGGGCTCCTCGGCGACAACGGGGCCGGGAAATCCACCCTCATCAAGATCATCACGGGCGTGCACCAGCCGAGTGCCGGGCAACTCTTCTTCAGTGGTAAGGAGGTGCGCGGTCTCACCGTTGACCGAGCGCGGGCGCTCGGAATCGAAACCGTCTTCCAGGAGCGGGCTCTCGCGGATCAGTTATCGCTGTGGAACAACATCTTCATGGGGCGTCCCCTGATCCACTGGCTCGGCTTCATGAATGTACGCGCGATGCGCAAGATCACCTCTCAGCTCATGGGCGAGTCCATGGGATTCACGTCGGCGGTGCTCACTCCAGACACGCGGGTCACCGGGCTTTCCGGCGGGGAACGCCAGGGGCTTGCCATCGTGCGGGCGCTTCACTTCGAAGCCGACATCATCATCCTGGACGAGCCGACCATGGGCTTGTCGCTCAAAGAGGTCGACAAGTTGGTGCAATTCGTCCGGAGCATCAAGGCAGCCGGAAAGTCCGCCATCTTCATCGACCACAACATCTTCCACGTCTACTCCGTAGCCGACCGAGTGGTCGTGCTCGATCGCGGTCGCGTCGCGGCTGAACTCTCCACCTCTCAGTACAGCCTGGACCAGGTGACCGACATCATGCGGGAGATCGCCACGACCGGCACCTTCGTCGACCCGAAGGGCAAGAAATCGGGACGTGCCGCCGCAACCACCAAGACGACTGGGAGGGCATCATGAGTGCGACCGTCACAACAGAGCGGCCGTCGACGTCCTTCTCGCGGAGGTGGACTTTCCGTTCGTTCATGGCGCGGTGGTCCTCGCAGATCGGCATTACCACCGCGTTCGTCCTGCTGTGGATTGTCTTCATCTCGCTGGCGCCCACGACATTCCTCGATACACCGATCTACGTCTCCTTCGCGCAGACGACGCCGTACTTCGCCCTGCCTGCCCTGCTGATGACCCTGGTGATCGTCAGTGGTGACATCGACCTGTCGTTCGTCTCGATCTACGGGTTGGCGATGGTCGGCTTCGTCGCCGTCGACAAGACGATCGGCAACGTCTGGCTCGCCGTCTTGGCGGCTATCGCGATCGGCGCGCTCGCCGGGCTCTTCAACGGCCTGTTGGTCACGCTCCTCGGCATCCCCGCGCTGGTCGTCACCATCGGCACCCAGTTCCTCTTCCGGGGGCTCACGCTGGCTCTCGTCAATGGGAAGAGCTACGCACTTGTCGAGGCGCGGGATTCGATGGCGTACAAGATCCTTGACGGCCGCTTCCTCGGAATACCCATGCAGTTCGTCTGGCTCGTCATCATCGCTTTGTTCAGTTGGCTGATCCTGTTCCGGCATCGCATCGGCCAGAACGCCCATGTCGTCGGCGAAAACCGCCCCGCAGCCCAGCTCATGGGAATCCACATCACTCGCACTCGGATCACGCTCTTCGTTTTCGTCGGGATGGCGGCAGCCCTCGCCGGAGTAATGCAGAGCCTCCAGGTGGCGAACTTCTACCCGACGATGGGTAGCGCCTACCTGCTGCCGGCGCTCGCGGCGGTCTTCGTCGGCGGGACCTCGGTCTTCGGTGGGCGCGGAACAATGTGGGGAACGTTCATCGGGGCGTTCATGATCGGTGGAATCCAGGCGGCCATCGTGGCCATGGGGGTTGCGGCCTACTGGACCCAGGTGATCTACGGCGGCATCATCCTCGCCGCGGTATCCATCCACGCGTTCATGCAGAACCGTTTCGGACGCTAGGGCGTACTGAGCGAGTCGGTATTGACTCAGATCGGGGCTGCAGCGACGGCCATGCCTGCCTGAAGCGTCGCGGGCTCTTCGCCTAGGCTGGGCCCTACTGTACGAGCACGCGCACGCCGCCGGAGGGAGCCATCCATGGGCGTCACCGACGAACTTCTGGGACACAACCGCGACTACGCGAACGCGTATTTTCCCGACCAGCCGCTTCCCCCCAAGCTCAAGCTCGCCGTCGTCGCGTGTATGGACTCGCGGCTCGACGTCTTCGCGAGCCTTGGCCTGAGCGTCGGCGACGCGCACGTGATCCGCAACGCCGGAGGCGTCGTCACCGACGACGTGATCCGCTCCCTCGTCATCTCCCAGCGCAAGCTCGGGACCGAGGAGATCATCCTGGTCCACCACACCGATTGTGGCGCCCTCACGTTCACCGACGACCAGCTCCGGAGCGAGCTGCTTGAGGAGACCGGCCAGAAACCCGCCTGGTCGCCCGAGAGTTTCCAGGACCTCGACAGGGACCTGCGTCAGTCCATGGAGCGCGTCCGAACGAACCCCTTCGTTCCGCGGCGCGATCAGGTGCGTGGCTTCATCTTCGACGTCCACACGGGTCAGTTGCGCGAAGTGGTGTAGGTGTTCGTCGTGCGGGCGGTGTCTAATGGAGGGCGTTACCCGCGTCAGAAGGAGTCACCATGTGGTGGAAGTTCGCGAAGGCCGTTCTCTCGGGACAGTACCGGCTGTCACCGTGGTCGATCGTCGCCGCGATCGGGACGGTCGTGTACACCATCTCTCCGATCGACGTGGTTCCCGAGCTCTTCGTAGGCCCACTGGGCTACATTGACGACCTCGGCCTGTGGGGCGTACTCCTCATGATTCTCCGCTGGGAGCTCGGACGCTTCGAGAAGCGGGTCGACCCGACGTCGGTAACCATTACGGGAACCGCGACCCGCGACACCACCTAGTGAGCGGTTCCCACCTCGGTGCGGATCGGGCCGGAGGTGTCGGCGGCTCCGCGCTTGAGGAGTTGTTTGCGAAGGCGTGCGGTCGCGCGCGCGTCGGCGGCGGCCCACTCCATCGCCGCGAGCGGCGCGAGGGGATCGGTTGAGGCCGGCCGCACTCGGACGACGCCGACCTCGGGGATGACGAGCAGGAGGCCGTGGAACGTGAGCCCTAGAGGGGGCTTCGGCGACGCCACGTCCACCGCACGAATCGACACGTCCCATCCCTCACCGTCGGCTGGCACCCAGCGCAAGCGATCAGTCAACTCCAGCAGGCCGAGGTTGCTTCGGCGCTCGCCCGGGATGCCGAGTGTGTGATCGCCGAAGTCAAGGGTGGCCTCCATGGACCGAAGGCGAAACGCTTTCCGCCCCGAAGTCGTGGTCATCGTCACACCCGCTTTCCGCCTAGAAATCTACCCGCTACGGTGGGGCGATGGTCGATGCGGCGATCGAGTGGCGGGGGGAGTTGCGGTATTGCGCGCTCCCGGCCACCCTCCACGGCGCCGAAGTACAGCGCCAGGTTCGGGAGGCCTACCAGGCCCTGGACACCTACCTTGGCGAGAGGGAACTCGAGGACCGAGGGCCGTCGATCATTCGCTATCGCCGGAGCTCGGAGAAGGGACCCCTCCTCGTCGAGATCGGCTGGATCATGGATGGCCTCGTCGAGATCGATCCGCCCTTCGTCGTCGGCACCCTTCCCGAGGGAACTTACGTGGTCGGCTGGCACAACGGCCCCTACTCGCGCATAGCCGAGGCGACGCGGGAGATCATCACGTGGGGCAATGACCAGCGCGTGGCGTGGGATCTGGAATCCGACCCCGGGGGCGATCGCTGGGTCTCGTGGTACGAGCTCTACCTGACCGAACCTTCGTACGGCCCCGACGGTCCCACGGGATCCGTGGAAGTCTGCGTCGGAGTCCGCGACGAGCCGCGTGAGGAGTTGCGCTCGGGCTAAGGCATGCCTTACGCTCACGGACATGTCCCGTCGAATGTGCCGCTGACCAGCGCACGTTCGACGTGCGCCCTGAAGGGCGCCCCGCTGGGCTCGCACGAGCCGGCAGACCCCTGACGGGCACACACCCCGCACGTGCCAACCGCAGGCCCTGTCATGGGCTCGGCGGGTCAGCGTGCTGCCCTCCCTTCCTGTGACCGGGTTTCGATTTCCCCAACAACCCTCGCATCAAGGAAGAGAGAAGAACATGAGTAGCGACACCTGGTCCTTCGAGACCAATCAGATCCACGCAGGGCAGACGCCCGACGCCGCAACGGGAGCCCGCGCGCTCCCGATCTACCAGACCACGTCGTTCGTCTTCGAGAACACGACGCAGGCGGCCAACCGCTTTGCGCTCGCCGAACTCGGGCCGATCTACACCCGCATTGGCAACCCGACCCAGGAAGCCGTCGAGACCCGCATCGCGGCGCTCGAGGGCGGGGTGGGCGCCCTTCTGCTCGCCTCGGGCCAGGCGGCCGAGACGGTCACGATCCTCAACCTCGCGGAGGCGGGCTCGCACGTGGTCTCCTCGCCGTCGCTCTACGGCGGTACGTACAACCTGTTCCACTACACGCTGCCCAAGTACGGCATCGAGGTCACGTTCGTGGACGACCCCGACGACCTCGCGCAGTGGAAGGCCGCCGTCCGGCCCAACACCAAGGCGCTCTTCGCGGAGTCCATCTCCAACCCCAAGCAGGACGTGCTGGACATCGAGGGCGTGGCCAAGGTCGCGCACGACGCCGGCGTCCCGCTCGTGATTGACAACACCATCGCGACCCCGTACCTCGTCCAGCCGCTGAAATGGGGCGCGGACTTCGTCATCCACTCGGCGACCAAGTACCTGGGCGGGCACGGGACCGCGATCGGCGGCGTGATCGTCGACGGCGGGGCGTTCGACTTCGCGAAGCAGCCCGAGCGCTTCCCGCAGTACAACACCCCCGACCCGAGCTACCACGGCCTCACCTACGCCAAGGACCTCGGCGTCGGCGGCATCTTCGGGGTGAACCTGGCCTTCATCCTGAAGGCGCGGGTCCAGCTCCTGCGGGACCTCGGCCCGGCGATCTCGCCGTTCAACGCGTTCCTCATCGCCCAGGGGCTCGAGACCCTGTCGCTCCGGGTGGAGCGGCACGTCGAGAACGCCCAGAAGGTCGCGGCGTGGCTCGAGGCCCGATCCGACGTGGTGAGCGTCGCCTACGCGAGCCTGAAGTCGTCGCCGTGGCACAAGAACGCGAAGAAGTACGCGCCGCGCGGCGCGGGAGCGGTGCTGGCGTTCGAGGTCGAGGGCGGGGCGGAGAAGGCGCGGGCGTTCATCGACGCGCTCGAACTCCACTCGCTCGTCGCCAACATCGGGGACGTCCGCTCGCTCGCCATTCACCCGGCGACGACGACGCACTCGCAGCTGACGGAGGCGGAGCAGGCGACGACGGGCGTGACGCCCGGCACCGTTCGCCTCGCCGTCGGCATCGAGAACATCGACGACATCCTCGCCGACCTCGAACGCGGCTTCGCCGCGATCACCGCGGACGCCGAGCTCGGGCTCGCGGCCGTCAAGTAGGTCTCCGGTGGACGACGACGCGATCGAGAGCGACGAGGCTTCCGCGCGCGCGCGGCGGGCGGGGTGTGAGCCCATCCCCGCCACGGGCGCGTGGAAGGAAGGGGACGAACCCGGCAGGCGCCGGTTCTTCGATCTTGGGTCCTTGACGCTCGAGGTTGCCTCAAACGGGGCCGATCCCGTCGGCGTCCTTCCCGGCGTGCGACTCGCCTACGAGACGTGGGGAGAACTGAACGCGGACGGCGGGAACGCCGTCTATGTAGCCCACGCGATCACGGGCGACTCGCACGCCACGGGGCCCGCTGGGGAGGGTCACCACACGGGAGGGTGGTGGAACTCCATGGTCGGACCGGGCCGACCCATCGACACGACGAAGGACTTCGTGGTGTGCGCGAACGTGATCGGCGGCTGTCAGGGGTCAACCGGTCCGTCCTCGCGGGACCCCGATTCCGGGGAGGCATGGGGGTCCCGCTTCCCCTTCCTCACGCTCAGGGACATGGTGCGCGCCGAGATCGCGCTCGCCGACTACCTCGAGATTCCGTCGTGGAAGCTCGTGCTTGGGCCGTCGATGGGGGGAATGCGCGCTCTCGAGTGGGCGCTCATGGCGCCTGGGAGGGTGCGCGCCATCGCCGTCGAGGGTTCCACGGCCGCGAGCACCGCGGACCAGATCGCCTGGGCCGTGCCGCAGCTCGGGGCCATCCGGGCGGATCCGAGGTTCCGCGGAGGGGACTATTACGAGGCCGAGGCGGGCGATGGTCCCCACGTCGGGATGGGGATCGCGCGCATGATCGCGCATGCGACCTATCGGTCCGAGGGGGAACTCGCGACGAGGTTCGGGCGCGAGTTCCAGGCGGGCGAGGACCCCATCGGGAGGGGCGGCCGCTTCGCCGTCGAGTCCTACCTGGAGCACCACGGCGAGAAGCTTGCCCGGCGCTTCGACGCAAACAGCTACGTTCGCCTCACCGAGGCGGTCCTGAGTCACGACGTCGGCCGCGGCCGCGGCGGGGTGGAGAGGGCTCTCGGCACGATAGACATTCCGGCTCTGGTCATCGCGGTGGACTCGGACCGTCTGTATCCCGTCGCCAATGCCAGAGTGCTCGCCGACAACCTTCGGGGCTCGCAGGGAGTGAAGATCGTCCATTCGGACGTGGGACACGACGGGTTCCTGGTGGATTCGGAGCAGGTGAACGCGCACGTGAGGGCGTTCGTCGGGTGCCTCGACTAGGCGTCGTCCTCGGCGTTGAACGCGCTAAGCGCCTTCGCGAACTCCGGGGGCATGTCCGCGACGGCGACGCCGCACGTGCCGGGCCCGGTGTGCGCCGCGAGGCTACCTCCCACCGCGACCTCAAGGACCGGACCGCGGATCGAGAGCGTCAGGCCGTTGTCGACGGCGCTTCCGGGCGGCACGCCGATGCAGGCGGCGGGGTGCGCGAGGGTCGACGCGTAGAGCTCCATCGAGGACCGGATGACATCCCGCGCTCGCTCAACCTTGTGTACGCGGTCGACGACCGTTGTGTCGCCGTCGCATATCGATACGACGGGTCGGATGTTGAAGAGGTATCCGACGGCGCGGACCATCGCGGACACCCGGCCTCCACGCCGAAGGTGGTCCATGCTCTCCACGGTGAACAGGAATCGGCACGACCGGGCGACGGCAAGCGCCCCCCCGGCGACCTCATCCGCCGCGCGGCCCGCCCCGGCAAGGGCGGCGGCGGCGAGCACGATGAGGCTTTGGCCCATCGCGGTCGTTCCCGCGTCGACGAACGTGACGGGAATGGGTGAGCGGGTCGCCGCCTCCCTCGCGTTCTGGAGCATCGTGGAGTACTCCGAAGACACGTGAATGGAAACGATCGATTCCGCGCCCGAGCGCGCCACGTTCCGGTAGACGGCGGCGATCTCGGCGGGGGAGGCCGCGACGGTTGTCACCGCGCCGCGCGCGTCGAGGGTCGCGTTGACCCGGGCGTCCGAGGCCTTGTCGATGTCCAGGAATGACTCGCGGCCGATCCGCAGGTGGACGGGAATCATCGCAATTCCGAATTCGGCGATCAGTTCGGTCGACAGGGAGGCGGCCGAGTCGGTCACGACGGCGACGGTGGAAGCGCCCATGTGTCCAATTTACGGCGATTTGGTCCGCGCCGCCCGGCGAGGCCAGATTGACTTGGTCACAGCGTTCGCGCGTGCCCTCGTCGAACGCCGCCACACGGGCGCTCGGAGGATGGCGGCTAGAGTTCGATGGGCGCGTCGGCGGGCATGTTTGCCGCCGAGACGATGTAGGTTCCGGGGCCAGCGTGGGCGCTCAGGCTCGCGCCCGGCGACCCCTCAATCATGGGTCCCAGCGTCCGAATCCCCAGGCCAGCCTCAAGCGCTCCGCCTCCGACGAGGGCGATGGACACCACCGGCCGTTCCAGGGTCGCAACGTATTCCTCCATCCGTCGCCTGACCTCCTGGCGAGCGGGCTCCGTGTTCCGCGTTCCGCCGGTCCGGAGGATCAAGCCATCCTTGACCTCCAGCATGGGACGCATGCGCAAGGTGTCGGCGACGGCGCGAATGGCTGCGGGAACCTGGCCATCGCGGTGGGCGTATTCGAGGGTCTCGACCGTCATCAGGACCCTGCTCGAGGCGGCGGTCGCCTTGGCCGCCGCCGAGGCCGCCCCGGCGCCGTGCCCCGCGAGCACCTGGGCCCCGGCGGCAAGAACCGCGAAGCCCTCGCCCATGCCGACGCTTCTGGTGTCGACGACGTCCACGGGAATGTTGGCGTGTCCCGCCGCTTCGCGCGCGTATTCCACGATGGAGTGGATCGCGCCGGAGACGTGAACGGAGACGACGCGCTCGACGCCGTCCGCGGCCAACCGCCGGTAGATGCGACCGATCTCACCCGATGGCGGCTCGAGCACTCGAACCCGCGCGCCGGCGAGGAGGGCGGCGACGACCCGGGGAGGACTGATGTTGACGCCTTCGGTGAAGACCGAGCCATCGATTTCCAACATGAGCGGAATGACAACGATTTCGTACTTCGATTGCAGCGCCGAGGGGAGCGCGGCCGCGCTGTCGGTGACGACGACGGTTCCGGATCGGGTCATGCCCTCACACTAGGGGCTGGCGCCGGTTCCGGGTGGGGACAAGGTCCGGCCCCGAGCCGATGCGTGGCGCGCCGCGCGAGCGAAGGCAACCCCGAGCCCAACCCCGATCGCGTTGAGGATAACGTCGTCGATATCCGCGGAGCGGCCGACGCCGTATTGCGAGAGTTCGAGCGCAATCGACAGCGCCGCGCCACCGGCCAGGGCGATGAGCCACGCGCGCCGCCGATCCCGCCTGATGGCAAGGAGCCCGAGCACTCCGACCGGGACGAACGCGACGATGTTGCCCCAGAAGTTCAGGAGGCCGTAGCCCGGCTCACGGTCGGTCAGTGAGCGCGCGATCTCCCTGAACGGGACGAGGTTCGCGTGTCGGGCACCGTCGTGGTTGGGGTTGGCGAGCGCGATCGTCCACCACGCGAGCCCGACTGCGTAGACCGCGAGTAGGGCGCGGACGGCGACCCGACGGGCATGCTCGGGATGGCCGGTGCCGCGCCGACGGGCGAGAGCGTACGCCGTCGTGGCAGCGGCCGTCGCGAGAAGAACGAGCGGTAACGCCGTTGCGAGGAGCCGTGCGGCAAAGGGGGCCATGATCTCCGATCGTCGTCAGACAAACGTCGCAGGCGCGCGGAACGTGCCGCTGCTTACCGCGCCCGCACCGAAAGGCGGTTGAGCACGCGAATGAGGCGATCGAGCCGCCGTAGCGGTAGCGCCCCGTGGCTCGCCATCGCTACCCCCCGGAGTGGGAGGTTCTCGACGAGTGCCTCGACGCCCGCCTTCGTGTCGGGATCGTCCACGCCGCTGAAGCTCCGGCGCGCCACGCGCACGATGATTCCGCGGAAGACCGCACCCAGCGCCGTCCTGCGCAGGGAGCCGACGGTGGAGTCCCGATGGAAGGGCAGGAGGGGCGCGGCCGGGGGGATGGGGTGCCCCAGCATCCGCGCGAATTCCGCGTCGCCCGCGACATAGGCGGGCGCGGAGGGCCCGCTCGATGTTGCCACGGCGTCGGGCGAGTCGACGGCAATCCGTCGCACGGCGCGAATGTCCGCGGACGAGGTGCCGACGAGAATGTCGAAGTCGCCCGCCTCGACGCGCCACCCGTGCGCGGCGAGGTCCCAGAGCGCAAACGCGCGTCGATCGAGCGAGACGGTGACCTTCGTGGAGGCGCCCGACTCCAGCCGCGTCTTCGCGAAGGCCTTGAGCTCCTTCACTGGCCGGTACGCCGTCGACACGACGTCGTGCACGTACACCTGGACCACCTCGGAACCGGCCCGCTTGCCCACGTTCTTCACCGTGACCGTCACGTTCCACCGTTCGCCGACCCGCGTGACCGTGAGCCCGGAATACGAGAAGCCGGTGTAGCCGAGCCCGTGGCCGAAAGGGAACAGCGGCGCGACGCCGGACGCGTCGTGGAAGCGGTAGCCGATGTACAGCCCCTCACGGTATTGGACCTGGGTGGCGGTTCCGGGGAAGTTCTCGGACGAGGGAAGGTCGGACGCGCTGACCGGGAAGCTCTCCGCGAGGCGCCCGCCGGGCTCCGCCGCGCCCAGAACTACATCCGCGAGGGCGCTGCCGCCCGCCTGCCCCCCCAGGTACGCCTCGAGGATCGCCGCGGGGCGCGCGACCCACGGCATCTCGATGGGGGCGCCGTTCTGCAGCGCGACCGCGGTGCGCGGGTTGGCGTCGACCACCGCGTCGATGAGCCTGTCGTGGCCCTCGGGGAGCCGCAGGTGGTCGCGGTCGAACCCCTCCGACTCCATGCGGCTGGGAAGGCCGGCCAGGAGGATAACCGCATCGGCCGCGGCGGCCACCGCCGCGGCCTCCGCGAGGAGCTCGTCGGTGGTCTCGCCCGTGATGGCGTCGTATCCCGGCGCGTAGGTCACCCGGCCCCCGCCCGCCTGCTCGCGGAGGGCCTCGAGGAATCCGTCGAGACGCGTCGGTGTGACGAGGGAGCTCCCGGCCCCCTGATAGCGGGGACGCTCGGCAAACGCGCCGACGACCGCAATGGTGGCCCCGGCGCCGAGGGGGAGCAGCCCGTCGTTCGTGAGGAGAACCGTTCCCGCGGCGGCGGCGCGGCGAGCGAGGGCATGGTGGGCGGCGAAGTCGGGGAGGGAAGCCTTCGCCCCGCTTGCAACCGCGGGGGAAGCCGTGCGGAGCATGAGGTCGACGACGCGCGCGCAGGCCAAGTCGAGGTCGGCGACGTCGAGCGTTCCCGCGTCGAGCGCCGCGGCGATCTCGAGATCCCACGTCGCGGCGCTACCCGGCATCTCGAGGTCGAGGCCGGCGCGGATCGCCGCGGCCCGATCGAACGTCGCTAGCCAGTCCGTCATGACGAGCCCGTCGAAGCCCCACTCGTCGCGCAGCATCTCGGTGAGGAGCTCGTGGTTCTCTCCGCAGTGCGTCCCGTTGATCTTGTTGTAGGCGCACATGGCGGTCCACGGATCGGACTCGCGGACCGCGATCTCAAACCCCGTGAGATAGAGCTCGCGGAGGGTCCGCTCGTCTACGATCGCGTCGATGGACATCCGCCACGACTCCTGGCTGTTCGCGGCGAAGTGCTTGACGCACGCGGCGACGCCTTGGGATTGAATGCCGCGAACGAGGCCAGCGGCCATGTGGCCCGCGACCACGGGGTCCTCCGAGAAGTACTCGAAGTTGCGCCCCGCCGCCGGGTGACGTTTGAGGTTGAGGGCGGGGCCGAGGAGGACAGGGACGTCCTCGGCCCTGCATTCGCGACCGAGGGCGGCCCCGATCTCCTCGAGAAGCGCGGGGTCCCATGTTGAAGCGAGGGTCGCGGCGGTGGGGAAACAGGTGGCGGGAACCGAGTCGGTGACGTCCGCGACGTTGCCCGCATCTCGTTGCTTCCTCAGGCCGTGAGGGCCATCGGTGAGCATCATCGAGCGAATCCCCGCGTCGGGGATTGCCTCCGTCGTCCAGAAGTCGTGGCCGGAGACTAGTCGGATCTTGTCCTCGGTCCGCAACCCGGCGACGATGTCTCGCGCGTTCGCGAGAGTTGTCCGCATGCGGCATCCTCGTCTCGGCTCGGGCCCCCAGCCCATGCTA
This sequence comes from uncultured Actinomycetota bacterium, assembly GCA_963830335.1. Lineage (GTDB taxonomy): Bacteria > Actinomycetota > Actinomycetes > Actinomycetales > Demequinaceae > JAFGBM01. The sequence continues at coordinate 59,431 of CAWHLX010000002.1, read as the reverse complement.
GCGACCGGCTACGGCCCCCAACGCATCGGAGCGGACGAAGGCACCGCGGGCGTCGGCCGGGGAGCCCTGCACCTCGGCGGCGACATCACGCAGGCGGCGCGACAGGTAGACGGCGGAGAGCTTCGCGCGAAGGGCGTCTTCATCGTCGCGACCCGGCCCCTCGGAAAGCGTCGCGGCCCAATCGGGGCGGACGATCCGCGCGAGCGCCAAGATCTGGGCCGGGTGATCGGCGAGCGAACGCCCCGTCAGGAACAGAACGCGGTCGGTGCGGTCGGCGAGGTCCGCGATGCGCCCGGATGCGACGGGCGGGGCCGTCGCCACGTGGTGTGCCTGGTCGACGACGAGCAGCGCGATGTCGGTCGCGCCGAACGTTCCGGGGTCGCCCAGTACATCGTCGGTGCCGATTGCCACCCCGCCAACGGCCCGCCATTCGGTCAACGCGGAGGCCCGCCCCTCGCCGGAGGCTCGAACGGGAACGAGCCCGGAATGCAGCCGCACGGCCCGTTCCCATCGCTCGTGAAGGTGCGGCGGGGCCAGAACGAGCACGCGCGTCGTGCCCCTCGCCGCGAGGTTAGCCATGACCGCGATCGCCTGGACGGTCCGGCCGAGCCCGTCCTCGTCACCCAGGACCAGGCGACCCTGGAACGTCGCGAATCGGGCGCCGAACTCCTGATACGGGCGAAGCGAGCCGCGGAACAGGGTGAGGTCGAACGGCATGGCGACGGCCGCCGCAACGAGGTGGCCGGGAATCGCGCCGTACGTGCGGGCAACGCGGCGTGGGCCGCCCGCGATGGCCTCCAGGACGGCGTAGTACTCACCGGGGTGGCGGCGGAAATCGTCCCAGACCGCGTCGTGGCGCAGCGTGCGCACCCGCGCGGCCTTGAGCCGCTCCGCGAGCGTGGCGGCGAGGCCGGATTCGATGTGCGGGGCGAGCAACGCATCGAGCTGGGAGTGAGCCTCGGCCGCCCGTGCCCGCCCGCGCTCACCCGCCAGCGCACGGGCAACCGGGTTGGTGGCGGCCCTGGATGCAGGGATGAGTCGCCTCGCGGCGCGGGCGAAGGCGACGACGTCGTCGCGGAGCCCGAGCGAGGCGCGGTCGGTCAGAACCCGGCGCGACAGGGCGCGAAGAAGCGACGTCTGAGCGGGCGTCGGCTCGGCGGGCGTGAACCGAGGAGAGGTGGACGCGACGAGACGCGCGCGCATCTCTCGGGCCGCCGCGCGCGCGGCGCGGGCGAAGCGGGACTCGACGCCGGGGATGCGCGCTAGGCGAGGGATGCTTCCCGTCGCGACGTCGCCGACCGTAGCGAACTCCCCGTCCCGCATCGCGGCCCATTGCACGGGCGAGCCGATGCTCACGCCGAGGGTGTCGACAGGGGCCTCCGCGGCCTTGCGATCGGCGGTCTCCGCGGCGGCGACGCCGTGGAGGAACCAGAAGTCGGACATCCTCATGTCCCGGGACTTTTCGAGCCGGTCGGCAAGGGCGACGAGGCGTTTCGCGGCGCGACGGACTTCACGCTGCGAGGGCATAAGGACAACCTACCCCAGGCGCCTCTCGCCCGAAATGCGTGACCGGCGCTTCCTCCGGGTAGGTCCCCCCGCGCCGCGCCCTACTTGAATCCAAAGACCAGGGGGAAGAGCGCGACGACCGCCGCCGCCCACCATAGGTAGACGGGAACGTAGGAGGTCTGCCACCGTTCGATCAGGCCGAGAGCGCGCCTGCGACGGAGGAAGCCGAGCGCGAGCCATGCGGCCCATGCGAGGTTGACGAGCAAGATGAGGTTCTCGCCGAGCGCGGCAACGCGATTCGCCGTGAAGCCGTACTCGCCGATTCGTCCGAGGAGTCCCGCCAGGACGAACGCGTCCACGACGAGCGCGGAGAGCACGAGGCCGAACTGGAGTCGGTCGAAGAGTCCCGGCGCCTCCGAGGCGTCGCGCGCCGAGATCGAGTAGAGCACGAGGCCGAGCACCAGCGCGAGGAGCAGGTCGAGCACGATGAGCGCGTTCCGGTCGATCGGCGTGCCCGTCCACGTGATCGGGATGGTGGCGACAAGCGCAATGAGCAGCCCGGCCACCAGGGGCGTGAAGATCTTGGTGAGCACGGGGGCGAGGTTCTCGATCACGCCCTGCTTCGCCTCGACGAGCCACGCCGCGACGATGGCGGCGCCCATCGCGCCGCAGGGGAGCAACCATTCGAGGATGAAGACGCTCGTGTCCACGCCGAAGAGTCCGAAGGCCCCCGCCGTGATTCCGGCGAGCACGCCTCCGCCGAGGGCGATGAGGCTCATGTAGATGACCCACTCGCCGGTGAATCGGATGAAATCCATGCGCTTGGAGTGTGAGCGCCAGTCGCCCCCGACGTACGCGACGCCCGTGACGAGCCAGAGCGCCATGGGCAGGTGGAGCACGGTCAGAAGTTCGGTTTGGCCGCCCGAGTGGAAGGGGTACGCGTTGGCGAGAACGGCGCCCGCGACGAACGCCGCGACCAGGACGCCGATGGTGCGGCCCGACGCGCGGCGCTTCCACGCGAAGTAGGCCGCGAGGGAGGGCAAGAAGAAGAGCGAGGCGTTGCGGGCGAAGAAGTCGGGGTCGTCCATCTGGTTCAGCCCAAATAGCGATGGAAGCTTGAACGACGCGGCGGCCAGCACCGCGAGGCCGATGACCCACCACAGTTCGGTGCGGGAGGCCTTGGCGTCGTCGGCCGGGCTCGGCGCGTCCGTGCCCGCCAGCACGAGTTGCTTCCAGAGCCGTCCGGAGTGAACCCGAGCGAATTCGCGGGAGATCTCGTCCTGGGCGCCCAGTCGCTTGACGGCCACGAGGAACGCCTCGTCGGAGGACAGTCCCGACGCCATCAAGTCGACCGCCTGGTCCCTCAGGTGGGACTCCAGCTCGTCGGCGTCGGCCGCAACCACGCCCCTTCGCTTGAGAATGAACTCGCGCCACTGCGCGATCTGGGCCTCGAAGCCCGCCTCGGCGTCGGACGTTGTCACGTTGCCATCCCTTCCGCGGGGCGCACGGCCCATGCCGCGGCCTCCTTGACGTTGCTCCACGTCTCCCGTAGGGCGTCGCTCACGGTCTGCCACTGCCGCCGGTGTTCCGCGAGCGCGTCGCGACCCTGGGGCGTGATCCGGTAGTACTTGCGCTTCCTGCCGTTTTCGGCCGTGCCCCACGTCGCCTCGACCAGGCCCTGCTCCTCGAGGCGGTGCAGGAGCGGGTACAGGAGGCCGTCGGTCCACTCGATGTGGCCGCCGCTCAGCTCGCGCACCCGGGCGAGTATCGCGTACCCGTAGCTGTCCGCGTCGGCGAGGATGCCGAGCACCATGGGCGCCGCCGAGGCCGCGACGAGGTCCTTGGAGATGTACATAGAACTACCGTACATAGAACTACTAGGTATAGCAAGCGCGGGTCCGGATTAGGCTGGCCTCGTGGCGCCGCCCTGCGTGGGGCGGCCCGGACCCTCGGGAGGGGACCATGGCGAGTTCCGCCAACGACCTTGATTTCTCCGCTCTCACCGCCTGCTTCATCAACTGCACGCTCAAGCCGTCGCCGACGCCCTCGCACACCCAGGGCCTGATGGACGTCTCGAAGGCGATCATGGCCAAGCACGGCGTGACGATCGACGAGTTCCGCCTGGTGGACTTCGCGGTCGCCCCCGGCGTCTACCCGGACATGACCGAGGCCGTCGTGGGAGGCGGTCAGATGCGGGACGACTGGCCCGACCTCGCTGCGCGCGTCCTTGCCGCGGACATCCTCGTGGTCGGCACTCCGATCTGGCTCGGCGACAAGTCCTCGGTCGCGACCCACCTGATCGAGCGCCTGTACTCGATGAGCGGCCAGCTCAACGATCGCGGCCAGTACCTCTACTACGGGCGCACGGCGGGCGTGATCGTTACGGGCAACGAGGACGGCGTCAAGCACGTCGCGATGAACGTCTTGTACTCGCTTCAGCACCTGGGCTACACGATCCCGCCCAACGCCGACGCGGGCTGGATCGGCGAGGCCGGGCCCGGGCCGTCGTACCTCGACGAGGGCAGCGGTGGGCCGCAGAACGCCTTCACCCAGCGGAATACGACCTTCATGACGTGGAACCTCATGCACGCGGCGGCGTGGCTCAAGGGTGCGGGAGGCTTCCCGGCGGGCGGCAACTCGCGGGCGGAGTGGAACGCGGGAGAGCGCTTCGACCACCCGAATCCCGAGTACCGCTAGCGTCGGGGTACGCGCTTCCCGTCCGGGTTCACCAGCCGGATAGGGCGCTCGATTCGCCAGGAGCGGGACCAAGATCCGGCCGGGCGAGCGACGAGATCGCCGCGACCTCGGCCGGGGAGAGCTCAAAGCCGAACAGGTCGATGTTGGCGCGCTGTTGCGTCGCTGCGGTCGCCACGGGCAGCGGAACGACCCCTGACTGCATGTGCCACCGCAGTACCACCTGGTCCGGCGTGACCCCATGGGCCGTCGCCACCTGCGCGACGACGGGCTCGCTGGACGCGCGGCTTGCGGTCCCGAACGGGCTCCATGCCTCGGTGACGACTCCGAGCCTCGCGTGCTCCGCGCGGAGGTCGTCCATCGGGGCGTAGGGGTGAAGTTCGACCTGGTTGATGACGGGCGTGACGCCCGAGTCCGCGATGACGTCCGCGAGGTTCTGCGCCGTGAAGTTGCTCACCCCGATGCTGCGGACGATGCCGCTTTCCCTCAGGTCGATGGCGGCGCGCCACGCCTCGCGGAACGCGCCCGTCATCGCGTTGGGCGAGTGAACCAGCAACACGTCGATGCGATCGAGCCCGAGCAACTCGAGCGAGTCCTGGCACGCTTGGCGCGCTGGCTCGTATTCGTGCAGGTGGCCGGGAATCTTCGTCTGGATGACGATCTCGTCGCGCGAAACCCCGGACTGGAACATGAAGTCGCGCGCGGCCCGACCGACCTCGACCTCGTTGCGGTAATGCGCCGCCGAGTCGAGGAGGCGGTACCCGTTGTCGAAGGCCGCGCGAAACGCCACGTAACCCTCGTTCCCCCGCAGGGGAAACGTGCCGAAGCCGATGCTCGGCAGGAGGGCGCCGTCGTTCAGGGTCCAGGCGGGTGTCGCCATGGTTCGACCTTACTGGGGAATGGCGTCCGGCGCATGGGCCGCGCGCCCAAGGCGTCCGCTAGAGCCCGGCACCCACGAGCACGGCGAAGACGGCCGCCCCCGCGAGCATCGTCAGCGCGAGGTTCCTCTTCCAAGCCGCGAAGCCGACGGCGACGATCGCGGCGATGTGCCACGCGCCGAAGGGCCGCCAGGCTCCGTGGTCGAGGAGGAGCGAGTTGCCGACGATGGCGCCCATCGCCCCCGGCCCAATCATGCGAAGCGCGCGACGAACGAGCGGCGGAATGCGATCCTCGTCGCGGAACAGCGCGAGGCCGGACACGCGGATCGCGTAGGTGCCGATCGCCGCGAGGACGAAGATGAGCCAGATCGTCATGTGGAGTCCGCCGAGTCCTGCGGGTGGGCGGGCATCGGCGTCGCGGCACGAAGGGTCGGGTCGGCTTTCACTGGCCCGCCCTTTGCCAGCCCGCCCTTCGCCAGCCCGTGGACGAGCATGCCCGCAGTCATGCCGAGCAGCGCGGCCGCGACGATGTTGAGCCCCAGCGGCAGGTCCTTCAGCGCGACGACCGCCACCACGCCGGTGACGGCGGCGACGAGCTCGGGTAGGCCGCGGATGCTCGGGATCGCGAGCGCGATGAACATCAGGGGGACGATGACGCCGATCTGCCACGCGTCCGGAACCACGGGCCCGAGGAGGATCCCCGCGGCCGTCCCGCCGACCCAGGCCGTCCGCATCGGCGCCGTGACCCCGAGCATGTAGTACTGCTGGAGCGCCGGCGTCGTCCATCGTTCCTGCCCGCGCCCGTAGAGGCCGACGGTCTGGTCGGAGACGAGGTAGGCGAGGCCCCAGCGCCACGGGCGGCTGAAGCGGCCGAACATCGGCGCGAGGGCCGCGGAGTAGAGGGCGAATCGCGCGTTGACGACGAGGGCGCTCAGCACCGCGATCGCGACGGTCCCTCCGGCGACGACGACCTCGACGGCCGCGGTCTGGCCGGCCCCCGCCCCGACGATGAGCGAGCTGGTCGCCCCGGCGATCGGGTCGATGCCGCGAGAGCGGATGAGCGCGCCGTAGGACAGCCCGAACACGGCGACGCCGGGCACAAGGCCCGCGACGTCGCGGACGCCGTCGGCGAAGGCGGCGCGGGAGGTCATGGCTCCGATGGTAGGGCCTCACCGCACGTGCCCACGATCGCGATAAGCAAGGCGACTTGACATCATGCGCGTGTCAAGGTAACTTGCTTATATGAGCGATGGACAGCCGAGAGAACTCAGCGCGATAGCGGACGGGCTCGCGTCGGTCGTGGCGCTAGGCGCAGGGCCGACCAAGTCGAGGCGCAGCAGGTGGAGGCCGCGATGCGCGCGGGGTGGACCTGGGCTCAGGTTGCCGAGGCCCTCGGTGTAACGCGCCAGGCCGTTCACATGAAGCACGCGAAGCGCTTGATCGAAGCGGGCGTGGACCTGAGGAGGCGAAATGTTTGACCGAATGACGGACGACGCCCGGTGGGCCGTGCGCCGTGGACAGGACCTCGCCCGCGCCGCGGGCGCCGCAGCGATTGAGTCCGAACACCTCCTCATCGCGCTGAGCGAGCGCGACGGAACGCCGTCGCAACGCGCCCTCGCGGAGGTCGGGCTCACTCCCGGGCGTCTCGCCGAACTCATCGCCGAGGAGAACGCCAGGAGCCTGCGCTTCGCGGGCGTCGAGCCCACGGCAATCCCGACCGTGCCCACACGGGGCTCCCTGCGTCTCGCGACCTCCACCAAGAGCACGCTGGTGCGCGCGGTCACGGCGGCGCACGCCGGGCTGGGGAGGGGGATCGACTCGGGGCGGCTCCTCAGCGCGATTGTCGACCAGCAGTCGGGGACGGTGCCGCGACTGCTCGCGCTCGCCGGAGTGGATCGCGCGGATCTGATCGCGACGATTGAGGAGCCCGCGCGCTAGGGGGAAGCCCCCCGCCGACGTCGTCGGCTAGCGTCCGGCCCATTCGAGGACGCGGAGCGCACGCAGGGTATTCCAGCGACTCGGGTTGCCGTCGCCGTCCTCCATCTCGAAGTGGACATCTCCGCGATGGGTGTTCTCCAGCAGCCAGCGGCCATCGGCGGTGCGCTTCGACTCCACGAGGTCGAGGCCCTCGGCCATCCGAGGGTCGACCTGGGCGGCCGCCTCCCGGAAGTAGTCCAGGGCGCGCAGGACGTCGTAGTGCCAGCGCGGAGGGAAGGAGAACTCTCGGTAGCCCGGCTCGACGACCTCGCCGCTGCGCAGGCCGAACATCAGGCGTCGGGCCAAGAGATACTCGTGGGCCCCCACGCGTGCCGCGGCGATATCCTCCCGCGGTCCGCGGGCGTGCTCGAAGGCCAGCAGCCCCTCAAGCACGCTGATCGTGGTGTCGAAGCTCGTCACGGTGGACCCGAACTCCGCCTCGCAGTTCCAGCCCCCGTCGGCAGCCTCTCGGCCAGGAGCCGCTCGACGATGCCGCTCACGTCCTCGCCGAAGTACGAACCGACGGCGACCGCCATCCCGTTGATGCACGGCTCGACCTCGCCGTCGAAGTAGCGTTGGCCCGCGTGCTCCCATCTGGCGTTCTCCCGCACGAGCGCGACGGCCGCCTTCACGCGCGGGTCGGCGGGGTCGGCGCCGAGCGCCCGCAGCAGCAGGAGCGAGAACGACGTGGCGGTCCACGGCTGGCCCGCGGAGAAGTCCCCGCGGAAGTCGGCGGGAAAGTGCGCCCCGCCGGCCCAGAGCCCGTCGTCGCCCTGGAGCGCGAGCACCCGCGCACCCCAACCCTCGCTCGCGACGCGCGCTCGTTCGGCGGCAACCTCGTTGTCGGGCGCGTGAAGCAGGTCTCGCATCACCTGCCAGCGAATGCTGGGATCCGAGTCCAGGAGCCATGCGGTGACGTTCATGCGGAAAAGGTTAGGCGAAGATTCCGACAGGTGGCACGCCGCAGCGCCGCGATCGGGGGCGGCGCGGGAGGATATGCACATGACCGTGAGCACTTCCCGCGTGGACTTCCACGGCTACTCCGACTGCGTCCGGCTCGATAACGCGCACGCCCGCGTCATCCTTGGGCATCACTGCGGCGGGCGCGTCTTGGAGTACTCCGTCGGCGGCGAGAACGCGATGGCCCTCAATCCGGAACAGGCGGGATGGACGTGGGAGGCGGACGGCGCGGGGAAGATGGGTGCGGCGTCGGGGCCGGGGGCCAGCGACGACATCGACCCCGCGGGCGGGCGGTTCGACATTGGCCCGGAGAAGGTGACACCGGCGCATCCGACGCTGTGGCTCGGAGCGTGGTCGGCGGAGGTAACGGACGGCGGCGGGGCGCGCCTGACGAGCGACCGGGACCCGGCGACGGGCCTGCGGCTCGTCCGGGACTTTGCGCTCGCGGACGACTCGTCGCGGCTCACGTGCACGCAGACCATTCGCAACGAGTCCGGTGGTGCGGGGCCGCCCGGTGCGGGGCCGCCCGGCGCGGGGCCGTCCGGCGCGGGGCCGTCGCCCGGCGCGGAGTCGCCCGGTGGTGCGGGGCCGCCCGGCGCGGAGTCGCCGCGCACGATCGAGGTCTGCCATTGGGGCCGCACGCTCCTTCCCGGCGGGGGTGTCGCTCTCGTGCCGTTGACGGAGCCCAGCAGGTTTCCGAACGGCTACGTGATGTACGGTGCGGATGGCACTACCTTGGACTTCGAGCCGAACGACCCCGCCGTCGTCGTGAGCGAGGGATTGCTCCAGGTGATCGGCACGCCCCGGCGCGCCAAGCTAGGGATGGATTCTGCCGCGGGATGGCTGGCCTACCTGTTGCCCTCCGATCTCCTCTTCGTCAAGCGATTCCCCGTCTTCCCCGACCGCGTGTACAACGAGATCGCGGGGCTCACGGTGTCGCTCTGGTGCTTCGAGGGCCGGCTGTGCGAGATCGAGCCGATCGGCCCGCGCGAGCGCCTCGCGCCGGGCGAGCAGGCCGCGTTCACCGAGGAGTGGTGGCTGCTCTCCGTTCCGGAGGCCGAACGTCGGGACGGCGTGGACGCGGCCGCGATTACCGTGAGGGTCGCTCGAGAGGCGGTGTGACGACGCGCCAGCGGGTCAGGCGGAAGAGCGCCGCGCCAATGGCAACCCCGACGACGACGATGCCGCCCACGACCATCGCGACCGACGCGTAGCCGTCGGCCGGGTCCATGAAGGGGTAGGGGACCCAGCCGTCCGTCGCGCCGCGAATAAGGGACACGGTGATCCACACGAGGGGATACAGCAGGACCGTCCAGACGTGCTTTAGCGGATGCTCTTTGCGGGGGCCCTCGAGCAGCCAGTCGGCGAGAAGGAGGACGCAGGAGCCGCCGTGCATGATCACGGTAGACCAGCGGTAGGGGTCGTCCGGCTCGAAGCCCCCGAGGAGCGTCCAGAACACCACGGTGACGATGACGAGGTACATGGCGACGCTGGCCCGGGCGTACTCCAGCCACGCGGGACGGGGCTTGCCGGTTCGCGGCAGCGCGACGAGCAGCACCGCGGCTGCGAGGATGTTGCTCTGCTGAGAGAAGTAGCCGAGCGTATCGAAGAAGGCGAAGTCGCCCAGGTGAACGTGCTTGACGACGTTCGCGACGAGGGCCGCAATGATCAGGAGGGCGCCCAGCAGGCGCCACGTTCGGACGGCGGTGTGCATGCCCTCGATCCTAAACGGGCCCGGCTACATCTCCTCGTGCGTGGCGGGGTCGCCGCCGAAGACTCGCCCGTTCCCCCGCGTGAGCGCGGAGATAGCCGCGACCTCGGCGTCGGTCAAATCGAAGCCGAAGACGTCGAGGTTCTCCGCCTGCCGCGCCGGGGTCGCGGACTTCGGCAGCGGGACGTTGTCAAGCTGGATCTGCCAGCGCAGGATCGCCTGCGCGGCGGTGACGCCGTGCGCGGCCGCCGCATCGGTGACCGCGGGCGCGGTGGCCGCGGAGTTTCCCTTGCCGAGCGGGCTCCAGGACTGGGTGACGATGCCGAGCCGCGCGTGCTCCGCGCGCATCTCCGCCTGGGTGAAGTAGGGGTGCAACTCGATCTGGTTGACCGCGGGCGTGACGCCGGAGTCCTCGATGATCGCCGCGAGGTGCTCCGCCGCGAAGTTGCTGACGCCGATCGACCGCGCCACGCCCTGCTTCTGGAGGTCGACGAGCGCGCGCCACGCGTCCCGGAACTTGTTCGTGATCGGGTTGGGCCAGTGGATGAGGAGCATGTCGATGCGGTCGAGGCCGAGGAGGGCGAGCGAGTCGTGGCCCGCCTGGATGGCAAGTTTGTAGTCGTGGTGGCGCCCGGGGAGTTTGGTCTGGACGGTCAGCTCGTCGCGGGGCACGCCCGACTCGGCAAGGAATTCGCGCGCGGCCCGACCCACCTCCTCCTCGTTGCGGTAGTTGACCGCAGAGTCGAGTAGGCGGTATCCCTTGTCGAGCGCGGATCGAAGGGCGGCGTAGCCGTCGTCGCCGCGGAGGGGGTACGTGCCGAAGCCCACCGCAGGCATCGCGTGGCCGTCGTTGAGGGTGAGGGAGGGGATCGTCATCCCCTCAGCGTACGTCGCGGCGCCGGGCGGGCGCCGGGGGGATTTACGCGATCGGACCTCCGCGGGCCAAACTTGCGACCGGAACTAGCGCCCGCCGTGCCCCGCCCGCTGACGCCACATCTCCCGCAGCGTCGGCACCAGGATCCCGTCCTCGGCCATGCCTGCCCTGGTGTCGCGCCTGCTGAGATACACCCCGACCACGCCGATGGTCCAGGGCACCGCGAGCGCCGCAAAGGCAAGGCGATACTCGCCGACGGTGTAGATGGAGGAGCCGCGGGGCGAGGTTACCTCGAGCACCACGCCGACGAGCAGGACGCTGATGATGGTGGCGATGAAGCCTCCCATGTTGACGAAGCCGGCCGCGGATCCGGCCTTATGCTCCACCGCGAAGGATCGCGCGAAGTCCATCCCCACGAGCGACATCGGCCCGCCCGCGCCGATGACCAGCACGAACCCGATGAGCTGCCACAGCGGTCGGGGGGTGGTCGGCAGCAGCAGGAGCGTCCAGGTCAGCGCCGTGAGGCTGGCGCCCCCGAGCACGAGCCACGACCGGTGCGTCGGGATCGCCGCGGTCAGCATCCCGATGAACGGCGCCACCGCGATGTTGGCGAGGACCATGCACGTGAGGAGCAGGCTCGCGTCCGCCCGCGAGAGCCCCTGCGCGGTGGTGAAGTAGGGCACGCCCCACACGAGCGCGATGGTGTTCGCCGAGAAGGGGCCGAGGAAGTGGCTCCAGAATCCCAGCCGCACCCCCGGGGTCGCCCAATGCGTCGTCAGCGCGTCGGCGACGGAGAACGAGCGGGGACGCGCCTCGACGTCGGCGCCCCGCGATGGCCGCACCAGGACCCGCCACACCACGCCCGCCGCGACCAACCCCAGACCCGCGAGCGCCGCGAACGCGACGCTCCACCCGGACCTGTGGAGGAGGTACGCAAGGGGGATGGCGGAGGCAAGCTGTCCGGTCTGGCCGATGAGGCCCGTGATTTGCACCATGACGGGCACGCGTCGCGGGGGAAAGTGGATCGCCACGAGGCGGGTGACCGCGATGAACACGGGGGCGTCGCCCGCGCCGACGAGGGCACGCGCGGCGAGCGCCCACCAGAAACCGGGCGCGAAGGCCATGAGCGCCTGGCCGGTTGCCATCACGAGCGAGCCCGCGACGATCACGCGCGCGGGGCCCCAGCGGTCCAGCAGCGTTCCGCCGGGGACCTGCATGGCCGCGTACACGGCGATCTGGACCACGACCAGCATTGACAGCGCGGTGGCGCCGATGCCGAAGCGGTTCACGGCGTCGGCGCTCGCCACGCCGAACGCGGTGCGGTGCATGACGGCGACGACATACGCGGTGACGGCCACGCTCCAGATCACCCACGAGGCGCGGGCCGTCCGGGGGGAGGGGGCGAGGGTCACGGGTTCAGGGTACGACGGCGCGCAGGACCGTCCGACGGGACCTGTGGCGGGCCGTCCGACGGGTCCAGCGGCGTCCGTCCGACGGGACCTGTGGCGGACCGTCCGACGGGTCCAGCGGCGTCCGCTCCGAACGTCCGCCTGCCTTGGTCGGGCAGTGCGGGTCGGGGTAGCGTCAAGGAGGGAAGCTAACAGGAGGTAGACGTGCTCGGATGGGTCAAGAACATCGAGAAGGCCGCGCTGGAGAACAAGAACTTCCGCAAGGTGGTGTTCACGGGGAAGTACGCGCAGGTCGTCCTGATGCGTCTTGTCGCGGGGGAGGAGATCGGCTGGGAGGTTCACCCCGCGATCGACCAGTTCTTCCGGGTGGAGAAGGGCAAGGTGCGGCTCGACCTCGGCGCGGGCAAGGACAAGGTGGACGAGACGCATTCCGCGCGGATCGGTGACGGGTTCGTCATCCCCGCGGGCACGTATCACAACGTGACGAACATTGGGAAGAAGTCCGCGAAGTTCTACACGATCTACTCGCCGCCCAACCATCCCGCGGGTACGGTCCGGAAGACCAAGGCGGAGGCCGACGCTGCCCCGACGGCAGAGGCGGCCAAGCCAGCGATGTAGGCGGCGGGGCAAGCGGGCGCCGGGTGCGGTTACGCCGCGAGCGCGAGGCTTTCGGCGCCGACGTCCGCGCCGGCGTCCGCGCCGAAGTTGACGTGTCCGTGGAAGCGGGCGCGTCCGCCTCGGACGGGCTGGCGCTCGCGGTCGACTGACAGCGGCGGCACGAACCACACCTCGCCGCCGCGCACTCGGATGTCCCAGCCGTCGCGATGGACGCGATGATGGCAGGCGGTGCAGAGCAGCACGCCGTTGCGGAGGTCCGTCGGCCCCGCGTCACGTTCCCACCATCGGATGTGATGGGCTTCCGTCCAGCTCGGTGGGGCGTGGCAGTACGCGCATCCGCCGTCGCGTTCGACGAGCGCGAGGCGCTGCGCCCTGCTGAAGAGTCTTCGCGATCTCCCGAGGTCGAGGACCTCGCTCTCGCCGCCCATCACTACGGGGACGACCTCCGCGTCGGCGGCGAGGCGTCGGATCACCCCGATGGAGACGGGTTCGTCGGTGCCGTCGATCTCCCCTAGTCCCGCGCCGGCGCGCAACTCCGCTAGGCCGACGCGGACGACGACCGTCGTGGTGGGCAGGGCACGGTCGGTGGCGTCGCAGCCGAGGGCGTGCCGGGCGAGGTCGGCGAGGGCGTCGGCGCGCATCTGTGGCGCGGTGCGGTCGTCGGGGAGCGGTGCGGCGTCGTCGCGGGATTCGGCTTCGTCGCGAGACCGGCCGCCGTCGCGGGATTCGGCTTCGTCGCGAGACCCGCCACCGCCGCGCGACCCCGCGTCGTCGCGAAGTTCACCCGCGTCGCGCCTTCGCCGGAGGGCCTCGGTGACGAGGCCGTCGAGCGCGGCCCGGACGGGGGCGGCGGTCTCGGGGTCCAGCCGGCCGTCGATGACGACGACGCCCGCGCGGTTCTCGTAGATGTTGAGGTAGCGCTCGTCGTAACGCGCCTGCTCGCGGCGCAGGTGGGCCTCCCGGTCGAGGCGCGCCTCGACGTGCCGGATGATGACGGCCAGCCGGTCGAGCGGGAGGTCGCGCGCGCGGTCGACGAGGTGCCGCTCCGCGTCGGCGATCGCCTCCGGGTCGGCCGCGTCCGCGACGCGGGTGAGCGCGGCCGTGATCACGGCCGCCGCATCGACGCTCATGCGACCCCCGTTGACGGCGTCGGCGACGTGGGCGAAACGGGGACGCGCAGGGTTTGTCCCCGCAGCCGCCCGCCCCGCCGCGCGGTCGTTCAAAACGGCGTCGTCCAACAGGCCGTCGCCGAACACGGCGTCGTTCGCCACGGCGGCGCGAAGCGTCGAGGGTCGCGGTGCCGACGGCGATGAGCCGCGCGGCCTCGGCCGTGGATCCGCCGGTGCTCGCCGCGACCATCCGGGCGGGCGTCGCGAAGCCCTCCCGGCGCGCGAGGGAGGCCGCGCCGTCGGACGCCTCGGAGCGTCGTGCGACCTCGGCCGACGCGGTGGCCAGGGCGGCGTCCACCCGGCGTCGCAGGGCGGCGAGCTCGCGGTGGACGGCGACCAACTCGGCCCGCGGGAGGGCGCCCCACTCGGCCGCGCCCCACGGCGCCGAACCTAACGCCGCGCCCAGCGCGGCGTCGCGCGCGAGGTGCGCGGCGTCGGCGGGGGCGGTCGCTGTCATGCCTCCATTCCAGCACCGGGGTCTGACATTGACGCGAGGTGCGCGACGAGGTGCGTGCCCCGTGGAGGGAGCGTCTACGTCCGTTCGATTCGGTGCCAAGAGTCGGGATAGGTCAGGCGTCCCGCACAGCGGCGAGGACGAACCGCTCGACAAGATCGTCGAGCTGAGCGTCCGCCTCCTCCGGAGGGCGGAGTTCGCCGGTGATCACGGCGAGTAGGCGCCGCTCCGGCAGGACGTACATGTTTCGCCCAAGGTAGCCACGGGTGACGAAGCCTCCGAAGCGCGAAATCCAGCAGTGGTAGCCATAGGCGTTGCCCGACGTGTAGCCCGACGTCGCGACGGCGTGCCGCCGCGTCGCGACCCGAACCCACTCCTCGGGCACGATCTGCGCGCCTCCCCAGCGGCCTCCGTCGAGGAGCATCCAGCCGAATCGCGCGAGGTCCCGGGGGGTGAGGTGGAGGTCGGTGCCGCCGTGGTGGGTGCCGCTTGGATCGGAGTCCCACCGATGGACGCTGACGCCCAGCGGGTCAAAGAGTCGCTCGCGCGCGTAGTCCAGCGGGGTTGCGCCCGTCGCACGGCGGAGGATCTCGGCGAGGAGCTGGGAGTCGGCGGTGCTGTAGTTCCAGTCGACGCCCGGCTCCCCGGCCATCGGGCGCGAGAGATACGTCGCCGCCATGGACTCGGCCTCCCAGAGCGTGACGTTCTCCGGGGCGCCCTCTTCGTACGTCAGGCCGCTGCGCATGGTGAGAGCGTCCTCGATGGTTATACGGGCCTTGGCCGGGGACGGGTTCTCGATCCCGTCGTCGGCGAAGTAGTTCATCACCGGGGTCTCGACGGACGGGATGAGGTCCTCGGAGAGGGCGATCCCCACCAGCATGGAGGTGACCGTCTTGGTGGTCGACATCAGGTGCGGGGCGTCGGCCGGAGTGACCTGCCGCCCGCCGTCGATGCCGTGCCTTTCGAGGACCCGCCGGCCGTTTCGGATGACAAGGAGGGAGTGGAGGGCGAGCCCGCTGGACTCGACGTGGTCGAGCCCGGCGTTGAGCGTCGCGGGGTCCATCCCCTCCGCCTCGGGAGTGGAGGCGGGCCAGGCGTCGTCGGGGAAGGCGTCGTCGCCCAGGTAGTCCTTCACGGTGATCGCTCCTGCGTCGAGGTGAGCCAATCGCCACGGTACGCGAGGCGTCTGACACGTGATCCGGGGGCCACGACGCCGGGACGCCGGAACGCGGGGATGCCGAGACCTCCACGGTGGGCCCCGTCGGGCTCGAAACCACGACCCAACTCTTCATGATCGGTTCGGGGATTCCTCGCTCTGCTGAGGACAACACCGCAGTGGCTCTACATCCACTCCTCAAGCGCCAAAACGGTCTGGTCGAGCCACGAGCCAACGCGTTCGAAGTGACCTCGGTCCTCTTCCGTGAGTTCGCGCCCCTCTTCCTCGGCGGTCTCGCGGATTGAAGCCAGATGCCGTATGCCCATAGCCGCGCCCTCGACGTACTTCCATGTGCTGGCGTCAAGGGATGCGGCGAGACGACCGCAGTGTTCCATGTAAGCAGCGAGAGAAAACGGCGTTCTCTCAGATCCCCACTTGCCAGTTGCCCGAACTGGTTGAGTCAGTGCTCGCGCGAGGTAGAGGTCGGATGCGACAAGGCGCGCCGCCAATCGTAGGTCGATCCGTTCGGTACGTCGCGCCAAGAGCCACGTGACGCCTCCCGTCGATACCGCCCCGACGATCACGCCCAACAAGCCGAAGACCGCTGCGATCACATTCATGAGGGTACCGAATACGGAAATCACCGTGTCGGCGACTACCACGCACTTGGAAGGGTTTCAGAGGGGATCGCCTCAGACGGCGCGCGACACCCGGGAACGTCGTCCCTAGTAACCACGGTGGGCCCCGTGGGGCTCGAACCCACGACCCACGGATTAAAAGTCCGTTGCTCTACCAACTGAGCTAGAGGCCCGCCCGACCATCCTACGGGCGCCGCCTCGACGTCGTCCGCTCACGCCTCGCAGTCGTCCGCTCGCGCCTCGGGCGTCGTCCGCTCACACCTGGCAGTCGTCCGCGGTGTTCGACGTACCCTCGATCGCGAAGTCCGGATCGACCGAAGGCGCGAGGATGCGGATGTAGCCCAACGAACTCCGCCGCCGCGCCGCCTTGCGACCGCGTGATGGTCTCGAAGACCACGTACCCGTCCTCGTCGGCGATCCAGAACACGCCGTAGTCGCCCGGCACCTGAAGCCCGGTGACGAGCCTCGGGTACGTGGCCTCGAGGTCCGCGCGCGTCGTGCCGACGTGGACACCCTCCGGCGTGGAGATGGCCGCGTCCCAGATGTCGATGCGATGAATCGTGCCGTCGATGTGCCCGTCGTTGGAGAAGGCCGAGTGCTGCTGGCCCGTGTAGGAGGGGACCCATCGCCCGGTGTTCTCCGTCAGGCCGTCGCCGGGGGAGTAGCAGGCCAGGTCGTCCCACGTGAGCATCGCCTCGCCGGCGTTCCCCACGATGGGATCGCTGTGGGTCAACGGGAGGAGCCCGCGCGTGGTGATCTGCAACTCGGAGAGGGCCGGCGGCGGGGCGACGACGGGGCTTGCGGGCGTGCCGGACGAATCCGGGCGGCCGGGCGTGCACGCCGCGAGCACGAGCGCGAGAACCAGCGCGGCGGCTGCGAACGGAAGGCGCGTGCGCGGGAGGAGGAACACGGTGCCCCTTTCGAGTGTCGCGGGCCGGTCTGTCGTAGGGCTACATGCAGGCGCCGGCGATGTTGCCGGACTGAGAGACGGTCCAGTCGGGGTCGATCCCGGCCGCGAGGACGCGGATGAACGCGACGTGGTCCGGCCCGACCGTCCCGTCGACGTTCATCGTGTCCGTCTCGAACACCACGGTGCCGTGGGCGTCCTGGATCCAGTGCACGTGGATGTCGTCCCAGCCGGCGGTCCCCGTGACCAGCCCGGGGTACGCGGCGACGAGGTCCGCGGCCGGTGAGCCCTGGTGAATCCCCTCGGGCGTCGAGAGAACGGGCGAGTTGACGTCGATCCGGCGCAACACCCCGTCCATCTCGCCGTCGACGAGGAACGGTCGCCCGTGGTCGGGGACCTCCGGGTAGGCGGCCTGCCAGCGGCCAAGGGCGGCGGGGTCCGTGAACTCGGGGTCGCACGCGGTCGCGTTCCACTCGACCATCGCCTCGCCGGGGTTGCCCACGATGGGCTGGCCGATGGTGAGGGGCAGCAGGCCCGACGTCGTGATGACGAGGCTCGCCAGCGGGGGGTGCGGATCGTGCGCGGGGGGCGGCGGGCTCGGCGCGGCGGACGGGCCGGTCGTGGCGGACGGGCTGATCGTGACGGTGTAACTGAGGACGGGCGTCGAGCTAGGCGTTGCGCTCGGCGTCGGGGTGGGCGAGGCGCCGCCCGAGGGTCCGCACCCGGCGAGGACGAGGGCGAGGGTTGCGACGGTGCCGAGCGGCGCGAGGCGTGCGAGGCGCATGGCGGATCCTTCCGTTGCTACAAGGCTAGCCAACACGGCGACGAATAGCGCGGGGTGTGGGGTTGACGGCTCCGAGGGAACAAACGCCCGGCCCGCGGCGTCCTATCTAGAGCCCGCCACGGCGCGAACCGTGCGGGTCATCCCCTCCCCTACCCTGGGAGGAGCTCGAGAAGGAGACCCCATGGCGAAGATCATCAAGACGGACGACGAGTGGCGCGCCCAGCTCACGGACGACCAGTTCCGCGTGCTCCGCGAGCACGGCACCGAGCCCGCGTGGACCGGTGACCTGCTCGAGAACAAGGCGCCGGGGATGTACGCCTGCGCGGCGTGCGGCGCGGAGCTGTTCAAGTCCGGCACCAAGTTCGACTCCGGGTCCGGCTGGCCGAGCTTCTACGACGTCGTCGATCCGGACGCGGTCACGCTCGTCACGGACGTCTCCTACGGCATGGCGCGCACCGAGGTTCGTTGCGCAGCGTGCGACTCCCACCTCGGTCACGTCTTCCCCGACGGGCACGGCACGCCCACGGGCGAGAGGTACTGCATCAACAGCGTCTGCCTCGACTTCAACGAGGGCGAGGACTCGGACGCGGCGCCCGAGGTCCTCGGCGGCGTAGGCACGAAGAACACTGGCAAGAAGAACACCGGGAAGAAGAAGTAGACCGGATGGCGCGGGAGGCGCATTACCGGAGGCCGGCCATGCTCGACATGGACGAGGCCGACCAACTCCAGGGGGACATCGACCCCGCCGACCGCGCCCTCGTCGCGCACGAGACCGCCGCGGCGATCGTGTCGCAGGCCCGGGCCAGCCGCGAGCCCGACCTGGTCGCGCGGCTCATCGCGCTCGTCGACGAGGAGGGCATCGACACCGTCGCGATGATGTGGTCCAAGGCCGAGCCCCTCACCCTTCCCGGCGCCCTGTGGCGCCTGTACATGCTCCGTGAGTGGGTGAAGTTCGACGCCGAGTCGGTGGCGCGCTCCTACGACCACGGCATTCACGCGGCGGGCGTGCGTCACGCCATCGCGGGTGTCGAGGTTCCTCCCGGGCCCGCCGAGGTGAAGAAGCTCGCCGACGACGTCCTGAGCGGGGTGTTCGCGGGGGACCTCGCCGTGGCGCTGGAGCGAGCCGGAGCGTTCTGCCGCGTCGCCGCGACGGGCGCGGCGTTCGAGGCGGAGAGCGACGCGGGCCACGCCGACGACCGCGCCCACCAGACGACGCTTCGGGCCGCGCAGTTGCTCCGGACGGGCGAGGATCTGGAGCGCTGCGCCGCCATGTGGCGCGAGGAGAAGCTCGACTGAAGTTGCCGATTTGGCAACCGCTCTGGGGAGAAGATCACAATTCCTCCGGGCGCTAGGCGTGTGGCGAGACCGGAGTTACCCTGGAGTAGACGTCGGACCGCGGTAGCCCCGGGCTCCAACTCAAGCCGCTCCGAGCGGCCCAAGCGCCGACTGGCGCTCCCGGTCCGATGTCATCTTCTTGCCCGCACGCTTTGCGCGTTCGGCGAGCGGTGCGTCGGGGTCGCGCCCGCGGTCGTGGCGCCCCTACGCGAGCAGGTGCCTCTCGACGGCGGCGATGCGCGGGCCCGACTCCGTATCCACCACGTGGGCGACGAGCACGCCACCGGCCGGCAGGTACGGATTCTTCTTGGGGAGCTTCCCGCGCGTCCATTTGCGCGTCGCGGCCTCCAGCATCGTCATGAGCGTCGGCATCGTCGGCCGGTGCACGCACACGAGTCGGTTGCCGTCCTTCGCGAGAGCCGCCGTCAGGATCTCGGCCGCGGCGATCGGATCGCTCGCGTGCGCCTCCTCCGTCAGGGCGTCGTGGGTGGTGATCTTCTTCCCGATCGCGCCGACATACGGCTGGACGGTCGCGATGCAGCGGGCCGCGGGTGAGGACTCCACGTACCGGACGCCGAACGCGGAGAACAGGTGCATCAGCTGATGCGCCCTACGCGCGCCGCCCGCGGTCACGGGCCGGGCGAGGTCGTCGTGCTTCCAGGAACTGCGCTTCTTCGCCCGCGCGTGCCGGGCGATGACGAAGGCTCGGGTCTCGAGCCGGCCAGCCTCGTACGCGGCGACGAGGACCTCGAGAGGCTTGAGATCGTCCGCCATCGTGAGCTTCTGGCGTGCCTTCTCCACCGTGAACCACCGGGTGTTGTCCACCTCCTTCTTGGGCGCCAGGTGGTAGCGCGGGCGCGCGAGGAGGGAGGGGTGAGAGGTGCTCGTCGTCGTCGCCGCCCAGTACTTCACGACCTTGTCGCGCCCGTTCTGGAGCGTGTACGAGAGGGTCGGCAGGGGCTGCCCCAACTCGACCTGCTTGCCCGTCTCCTCGAATACTTCGCGCATGGCGCACTCGGGCAGCGTCTCGCCGCGTCGGATCTTTCCCTTGGGCCAGGACCAATCGTTGTAACTGGGGCGGTGCACGGCGAGAACCTGGAGTTCCCCCTCGCGAACCCGCCAGACGACCGCTCCCGCGGCGACGATGCTACTGCGTCGAATCCCCTTCACCTGCCGGTGACCCGCCGTTTGGGCTGACGCGCGATGTAGAGGGCCTGGAGGTCCTTGAGCGGAGCGCCGCGGGTGCTCTTAGCGCGCGTCCACGCGCCGTCCGGCTGGAGGGTGAAGGCGGAGACGTGTGGGCCCATCGCGAGGTCGATGTTCTCCACGAGCGCCGCGATCTGGTCCTCGTCGGCGATGCGGACGAGCGTCTCGACGCGGCGATCGAGGTTGCGGTGCATGAGGTCGGCCGAACCGATCCATACCTCCGGGTGTCCGTCGTCCGAGAACGCGAAGATGCGGGAGTGCTCCAGGAACCGCCCCAAGATGCACCGGACGCGTATGTTTTCGGACAGCCCAGGGACGCCGGGGCGAAGCGCGCACGTACCTCGGACGAGGAGGTCCACGCGGACTCCCGCTTGGGAGGCCCGGTAGAGCGCGTCGATCGTTCGCTCGTCGATGATGGCGTTGGTCTTGATCTTGACCCACGCCTCACCGCCCGCGCGGGCCCGCGCCGCCTCGGCGTCGATGCGCTGGATCAGTCCCTCTCGCACGTCTTGCGGCGCAACGAGGAGGCGCTTGAATCGGGCCTTGGGCGCGTAGCCGGAGAGGCGGTTGAACAACTTCGTGAGGTCGGCGCCCAACTCCGGGTCGCGCGTGAGCAGGCCATAGTCCTCGTACAGGCGAGCGGTGCGCGGGTGGTAGTTGCCGGTGCCGATGTGGCAGTACCGGACGAGACCCGACTCCTCCTGCCGGACGACGAGGAGGAGCTTGCAGTGGGTCTTGAGGCCCACGAGCCCGTAGACCACGTGCACCCCCGCCTCCTCAAGCTTGCGCGCCCAGCTGATGTTCCTCTGCTCGTCGAACCGCGCCTTGATTTCGACGATCGCGAGCACCTGCTTGCCGTTCGTCGCGGCCTCGATCAGCGAGTCGACGATGGGCGAGTCGCCCGACGTGCGGTAGAGGGTTTGCTTGATCGCGAGCACCTTGGGGTCGCGCGCGGCCTGCGAGATGAAGGCCTGGACGGACGTGGAGAAGGAGTCGTAGGGGTGGTGCAGCAAGACGTCGCCCCGCGAAATCGCCTGGAAGATGTTTGCCTCGTCCGAGGTCTCGACCGGGGCGAGTTGGTGATGGGTCGTCGGGCGGAAGGCGGGGTAGCGCAACTTGGGGCGGTCGAGGCCAGCGATCACGTCGAGCCCGGTGAGGTCGAGCGGCGCGGGGAGGTGGAAGACGTCGTTGTCGGTGATCTGGAGCTCGCGAACGAGCAGGTCGCGTATGCGGGGGGGCAGGTCCTCGGCGACCTCGAGCCGGACCGCCGGGCCGAACCTCCGCCGCTGAAGTTCCTGCTCCATCGCCTTGAGGAGGTTCTCGGCGTCGTCCTCCTCCACCTCGACGTCCTCGTTGCGCGTGACGCGGAACGTGTAGTGGTGGAGCACCTCCATGCCGGGGAAGAGGTAGTCCAGCTGGGCCGCGATCACGTCTTCGAGGGGAACGAAGCTTCGGGGCGTCGTGTCGAGCGTCGACGCGTCGGCGATCTTGGCGGCCTTGCCTTTTGCGTCGACGACGAGGAACCGGGGCAGCGTCTCGGGCACCTTGACCCGGGCGAAGCGGACCTTACCGGACTCGGGGTCGCGCACCTCGACGGCGAGGTTGAGCGAGAGTCCGGAGATGTACGGGAACGGGTGGGCGGGGTCCACCGCGAGCGGGGTGAGGACAGGAAAGATATCGCTCCTGAAGAGGCTCCTGAGGCGTGTGTGTTCGCGCTCCTCGAGGTCGTCCCAACGGGCGATGTGGATGCCTTCCTTGGCGAGGTCGGGCAGCACCTGGTTCGTGAAGATCTCCGCGTGACGGTCCATCAGGGCGTGCGCTCGCGCGGTGAGCGCCTCGACCAGGCGCGTGGGGCTCATGCCCGTGGCCGACGGCACGGCGAACCCCGCGGCGATGCGCCGCTTGAGGCCGGCGACCCGCACCATGAAGAACTCGTCGAGGTTCGAGGCGAAGATCCCCAGGAAGAACGCCCGCTCGAGCAGAGGCGTGTGGCGATCCTCCGCGAGTTCAAGGACGCGCTCGTTGAAGGCGAGCCAACTGAGCTCGCGATCCAGGTATCGGTCCTCGGGAAGCGGCTCCTCGGCGACCTCAACGACGCGCACGACGGGCACGGCAAAGGTTTCGTCCCCGGCATCCACGAGGGAGCCGGGGGGAACGGGAGTAGCGGCGTCGGGCATGGGGTCCATCGTGACACGACGCCAGGGCGACTGCTACCCCGGCCGCCCGATGTTCGAGGGCGACCGGGGCGTCGAAGGCTAGTCGTCGAGGATGAACGTCACGGCGAGGTGAACGATGTACTTGGTGATCGCGCCGTTCTTCACCTCGACCTTCTGATCCTTGACCCACGCGCCCGTGACGTCGCGAAGGGTCTTGGTGGCGCGCTCGATCCCGACGCCCACGGCGTCCTCAAAGCTCACGTCGCTGCTCGAGCTGATTTCGGTGATTCTGGCAACCGTGTTGGGCATGGCGACCTCCTTGTCGCGCGGCCGTCCCTCGGCCGTCCCTCCCACGCTAGGACGATGCGCCCCGCGCCGCCAGTGAGCGGCGTCTCCCGGGGAAACGTGCATGGCGCAGCGGCTACTCCGCTGGCGCCTTCCTTGCGTCCCTCGCCCGCGAGACCACAAGGCTCACGATCTCGATGAGGACGAACGCGAAGGCGAGCCAACTGAGCGAGTTGCCCAGAAGCAAGAGCCCGCTTGCGAGGAATAGGAGGGCAGGTCCGAAGCGCCACAGCCAGGTCGCGGGTCGTCCACGTATCGTGAGAAAGACGCTCAGCATCAGCGCGCCAACGAACACGCTGGCCCCCACGATGTACTGCGTGTTGTTCACCGGTCCCCCTCTGGCTATCGGCAGTTGTAGGTGTTGCGGGTGATCTGAACAGGCCACGCCACGACCGCGTCAACCCACGTTCCACGGTAGCCGAGGCAGTTCCCATTTCCGTAGTAGTAGCCAGCGATCGCTCGGTCGATTCCGAGTCGACCTGCGACAACCACGCAGATGACCTTCATCACGGGGAGCGGACTGAGCCCTGCGCACAGGCCGAGGAGGGTTGCCCCGACCGCTTGACCGAGCATGACCTTGTTGGTGGTGGCTCGGTCGAACCGAATCGTGCACGTCACGATTCCACAGTCGCCCTGAAACGCGGGGTCCGCGACAACCGGGTAGACCGTGTTCGCTCCCACGTGGTGGACGACCTGACTCAAGTGACCGTCGGCAACCACGAACTCTGTCGGAACCGGAGCCCCGGATGCATCAAGCGCCCAGGGAGTTGCGATGCGTCCGACGCCCATGCTGACGCCCGCCGCCGACATGACGAGGTCGACCGATCCGTCGGGGTTGAGCGTCGGGACGACGCCATCAGAGAAGTCGAAAGCGTAACTCGTAGGCGCATCCGCGCTCTTGATGACGGTCTCGATTCTCATGCCCGAATCCAGTGGCTGGACCACGATGTCGGCGAGCCCGTCCGGATCGTCGTAGACGACCGATCCCCCATCAGCGAGGACCGCTTTGGCGTTGTCCGCGACCGAGGGAAGGCCGACAGCCAATGGGATTCCGGACTCACCTGTGAGAATCACGTCTCCGGCCCCCGATGCTGGAGCCAAGGTGCTCGCGTCCTCACCAACGGATGCGACGGATCCGCTCGCCGACTGGACGCCATCGACTACGTCGACGGCGGGCGCGACCGCATCGGCGGTCTGTTCGATGTTTGTGGCGGTAGCGGATGTCGCATCATCCGCCATCGCGGGCTGTGCCCAGAACACCGCCGTCGCCGCGACAAGAAGACCCGAAATCGCGGGCCTCGCGATCAGTAGGGGCGTTCGGTTCGGAGAGGGTTGGTGCCTTGCCATGGGGTGATCCCTTCGGTGCAAATTGGGCCGCGACCACCTGAATTGGCTGCGGTCCCGGCCTCAGCGTGCTCTTGCCGACCGAAAGCAGCAAGCCCCCACTTCTGGGGGTACCGCGGTCCCCTGCGCCGCTATTGCGCCGCGGCCTTCTTCACCTCCCTCGCCTTCCTCGCGGGCGAGACCACGAAGTGCGCGATCAGCGGAGAGACGTCATACTCCTCGCGTTCGCGGGGGCCCTCAACGTCGCCGACGCGACGCGCAGGCCTAGCGCCCGCGCGCCCGTGTTACCCGGTATCCCCACTCGATCGCGATGGCCGCGCCGACCATCACGACGAGCACGGCAATCTGGGCCGGGCTCGTCGTCCCGACCTGCCACAAGAGCGCCAGCAGTGCAAGCAGGCAGGCGACCGCGCCAGCAACCGAGACCGCGGTGCCGCCGCGCCCGGGCTCGCGCTTCGCGTTCGCGACGTTGACCGCCGCGAAGATGAGCAAGAACCCGGCGCTTCCCAGTGTCGCGATCGAGGACAGGTCGAAGGCGTTCGCGACGACGACGGTGAGCGCCGCCGTGATGAGCAGGCCGCGCACGGGCTGTCCCCACACGGTCTTCTCCAGGGACGACGGCAGCTCTCCGTCCTCGGCAATGGAGCGGCTGAGGCGCGCGGTCCCGTAGAGGGTCGCATTGATCGCCGAGGCGGTGGACAGCATCGCGGCGATCGCGATGAGAGTGAAGCCCGCCTGCCCGAGGAAGGGGCGTGCCGCTTCGGCCAACGCGAAGTCCTTCGCGGCGACGATCTTGTTCACGGAGAGGTTGCCAACGGTCACCACGGCGACCGCGACATAGAGCGCGATGACAAAGCCCACAGCGGTGTAGTACGCGCGCGGCAACGTGCGCTCCGGCTCGCGAACGTCCTGCGCCGTGTTGGCGATGAGCTCGAATCCTTCATACGCAAGAAAGATGATCATCCCTCCCGCGACGAGCGGCAGGGGCGCGGACCACTGGGACGTCGCGAGGCGGGCCGGTTCGACCGTCGCGACTCCCACGCCCACGAACCCGAGGAGGATGGTGATCTTGATCGCGACGATCCACTTTTCCGCCTGCCCGATCGCCTTGGCGCTCAGGAGGTTGAGCCCCGTGATCAGAAGGATGACGAGCGTGATGAGGCCGTGCTTGGCCGGCGTCCGCGCGCCCGCGGGGAAGAAGGTCGCGCCGTAACTGCCGAACGCGTACGAGTACAGAGAGAGCATCACCACGTAGCTCAGCCAGAGAAGGACGTTCAGGCTTCCCGTGAAGGGTCCAGCGCCGAACACGCGATTGAGGAAGGTGACCGTGCCGCCGCGGCTCGGGTACGCGACGCTCAGCCGTGAGTACGAGCGCGCGGTGAGCAGCGCGATGATGCCTGCGAGCGCGAAAGCAAGCGGCGTGCCCCCATGCGTCAACTGGACCGCGAGCCCGAGGACGGCGAAGATCCCGCCGCCGACCATGCCGCCCACCCCGATGGCGACGACCGCCCAGAGGCCGATCTTGCCGTCGGGCGATGCCGCGGGCGGCGTCATGACGCCATCCCCGGCTCGAGGGCGCGGAGCCAGCGAATCGCGGGCACGGCCTGGGCCCACTGGAACGCCCGCAGGGTCGGGATCTCCGGGACCTCCGGTCGCAGGGAGTGGACGAAGAGGAAACCCGCGAACGCCGCCACGAGCGCGCGCAGGTCCTCGTGCGCGACGCCGCGCGCCAGCGGGTGCGCGGCGAAGATCTCGTGTGCCGAGCCGCCTCCCTGCATCTCGACGCTCGGGAGGAAGCCAGCAAGGTCGGCCCAGGGCGCGCCGACGCTCGCGTAGGGCCAGTCGACGATCCAGGTGCGGTCCCCGTCGATCAGGATGTTGTCGGCGCGGATGTCGCCGTGGACCAACGCGTCGCCCGCCGTCGCCTGCGGAGCGCGCGACGCCCACTCCGCGAGCGTGTCCACGTTGCCAAGCACCCACGTGCCGACGGCTCCCGCCCGCGCGGCGAGAGCCTCGCGTTCGGCGACGTCCAGGGCCGCGAACGCCTGCCACTGCGTGAGGACGCTCGCGTGCTCGTCCGCGAACGAAGCGAAGGCGTCCGGCGCGACGGTGTGGCCCGCGAGATCGGTGAGCCCATCGAGCACGAGCGTCAGCTCGCGCCGGTTCCATGGCATCGCGGGCGCGCGGCCGGGCACGACCTCGAAGGAGGAGAGCACCCATGCGCCGCCGTCATCCACGTGACCGTCTTCCCACCAGAGAAGTCGTGGCACGGGAACGCCCGCAGGGAGGTCCGGGTTTGCGGCCGCCTCCGCCCGATTGAGGCGCCCCGACTCCTCATTGGCCGCCGCGTCCACCGCCTTCACGAACTCGCGGTGACCGTCGGCGAACTCGACTACTCCCGCGAAGCCGGGGCTGAACCCGGAGCGCACTCCGTCCGCGCCACCACCGCCGAACCAGCGCGCTGCGCGATGCGGCCCTGGATCTCGGGCGGGACCTCGGCCCACGTCGCGCGCGCCGGATTTCCCGCCTCGACGGCGGGCGGGTTCTGCGCCAAGAACGACATGGCTCCATGATGGCAGTGGATCGATAGTGCCATGTCAGCACCCGAGGGCTGGAGACGCGCGGACCCGCCACCCGTGACACGATGGGGCCATGACGGCAGCAGAAGGATTTGAGTACCGCGAGCGCAAGTCCGGCGAGGTCGCGATCTTCAACAACGGCAAGCTCGTGAAGATGATGCGCGGCGCCGAGGCGAAGAAGTTCCTCCAGGAGGCGAAGAAGGGCGACGCCCAGCAGGTCATGCTCGACACCGTGGGGGACAAGGGCGTGCGACGCCCGGGCAACGGACCGATCGAGGGCGCCAAGTCCCTCAGCGGCGATGGCCAGGCGCACGCCCACGAGGTCTTCCGGCGCCGCTCCAGTTAGCGCGCGGAACGGCCCGCGGGAGCCGATAGTCTCGCTCAATGGCGACGGAGCGGAGAGGGCCGCATCTCGGGGGCGGACGGCGTGCGCGCGCTCGCCGCGCTGATGGTGATCTTCCACCACATCTTTCAGAAGCTCGCGGCGGGGAGCCAGAGCGCGTGGCTCCAGGACGTCCACGGGATGATCATCAAGGGCGCGTCCGGCGTCAGCATCTTCTTCGTGCTCTCGGGGATGCTCCTCAGCTACCCGTTCTGGAGCGCGTACTTCCAGAAGCGGCCTCACCCGAGCATTCGCCACTACGTCGCGCGCCGCGCCGCCCGGATCATGCCCGGCTTCTACGCCGCACTTGCGGTGAGCTTCGTGGTAACGGCCGCGATCGCGCGGATTCACGGCGCGCACGTCATCCAGCCGCTCCGGCGCCTCATCGCCGGCCTGACCTTCACCTCGGAGTTCCACTGGGTGACCTTCTTCCCCGATGACACCAACGGTCCGCTCTGGTCCATCGGCTTCGAGGTGTTCTGCTACGTCCTTCTGCCGCTCTTCATGCTCGGTCTCTTCGCCCTGAAGCGCCGAGGACGTCGCATCGCGTGGGGCTACTGGGTGGGCGCGTTCGCGCTGATCCTGCTCGCGAACCAGTGGGTGATACGCACGTTTGTTCCCGGCGACGACGGGCGCGGGTGGCAGTACGGGGTCATCGGCGGGGCCAAGTTCTGGATGCCGGACTACAACCCCGTGGGCTTGTTCGGCCACTTCGCTATGGGCATCTTCGCGGCGGGCTTCATTGCCATGTGGAAGGTGTTCCACGCGGGGCGGCGCTCATGGGCCTTCGACGCGGTCGCGGCGGCGGCCCTCGCGGGGATCCTCGCACTTTTCTGGTTCAAGCGCTTCCCCGTGGAGATGGACAACACCCTGAGCCTCCAGCACCAGCCCTACTTCTTCCCGATCCTCGCTGGCCTCGTCGCCATCCTGCTGTCCTCTCTCGCCTACAGCGTCGTCCTCGGCCGCGCGCTCGACAATCCGTTCTTCCGCTACACCGCGAAGATCTCGTTCGGCCTCTACATCTGGCACTACCTCATCATCCTGTGGGTGGGCCGCGCGCTGGAGCCCGACTTCCTGAACTACGGTGGCGTGGAGGACCCGTGGCGGCTGTTGGAGATCGGCTCGTTCGTCCTGATCGTGAGTTACGCCGTCGCGACGGTGTCGTGGCACCTGATCGAGCGGCCCTTCCTTGAGGGCCGGTTCTCCGGGAGGAAGCGCCCTCCCTCCGTGGCCGAGACGCCCGCCGCACTTTCGACGGAGGCTCCGACGTCATGATCACCTGGCTTCGCAGGCCGCGCGTCGCGGTCTCGGTTACCTTCTTCGTCAACGGTTTGCTCCTCGCGTCGTGGGCGCCCCACGTCCCCGACGTGCGGGAGCACCTCGCCCTGACGGAGGGGGTCCTCGGCACGGCCCTCCTCGCGGGCGCGGTAGGCGCCGTGTCGGCCATGACCCTCGCCGCCCCGCTCAGCGCGCGGATCGGGCCGCACCGCCTCGCGATGATTGCCGGGGTCTCGCTCGCGTTGGTGGCACCCCTACCGGTCATCGCGCCGAGCCTCTGGACCCTCGTGATCGCCCTGCTCGCGTGGGGCGCCGCGATCGGGTCGATGGACCTCGCGATGAACGCGGTGGCGGCTGACGTGGAGCATCGCCACGGGCATCCCCTGATGTCCGGCTTCCACGGCATGTTCAGCCTGGGCGCGCTCGTGGGCTCGATCATCGCGTTCGTCGTCATTCGCGCGGGGCTCACCCCGGTCGAGCACATGGCGGGCATCGCGGTGCTCGTGCTTCTGGGCTCCTGGACCAGCTTCCGGGCGCTGCCGCCCGCGACGCGCGGGATGGACGAGGCGCCGTCGGGCAGGCTCCGGTGGCCCGGAGGAGCGCTCCTGGCGATCGGCGTGATCGCCCTCATCGTCCTTGCGGCCGAGGGTGCGGTCGAGAACTGGAGCGCCCTGGTGCTGAAGGAGAACTTCGGGTCGACGGCGTCGTTCGCCGCGCTCGGATACGGCGCTCTCTCGCTGACCATGGCGGCCTTTCGCTTCCTCGGCGACGGGATCAACAAGCGGGTCGGGCCGGTGGCGCTCCTCGCCTCCGGGGCGGGCGTCGCCGGTGTGGGCCTCGCGCTCGGGATGATCGTCGCCACGCCGTGGGCCGGGGTGCTGGGGTTCGGGATCATGGGGATCGGGCTCGCGAACACGGTCCCCATCGTGTTCTCCGCCGGCGCCGCGCACGGGCGCACGGCCGCCGAGGGGCTCAGCGCCGTGGCCGTGCTCGGCTACCTTGGGTTCATCGTCGCCCCGCCGACCATCGGTTACGTCGCGCAGTCGACGTCGCTCCCGATCGCCCTCGGGTGTGTCGCGGCGACCCTCGGCGTCGCCGCGCTCATGTCTCGCGCCGTGGCGCCCGTGAGGGCGCCGGTCGCCGCCTGAGTGCGCCTCCCCGCAGACGGACTACGAGCCACCGCCCAACGTCGTCCAGGCGTCGAGCCCGGTCTCCCATCCGTCGAGGACCGTCGACTCGTGCATTCCGGTCCCGTCATCCACGCGCTCGGTCCCCTCGAACATGACGAGGGAGGTCGGCCATGACGCGCCCGTATCGCACCAGCGCACGTCCGTGAACGCGACGCTTGTCACGCGGGGCCCCGCGAACCGGTCGAGGACAAGCGGCTCGCCCCGGTTGACCGTGGCCGTGGCCGTTCCGACGACCACGTACCACGCGTCGCTGACCAACGGTAGGGCCGCGTAGTCGGAGGGGTGCGCAAAGAACCAGACCCGCATCGGCGCGGGATACGCGATGGTTCCGGGATCGGACAGAGCCCCAGGCATGAGCGCCAGGTCGATCACCGTTCCCGAGTCGAACCTCGTCCGCGCGTGGATATCGAGCGCCCCCGTCTCGATAACGGCGCTCGTGTGGCCCGTCGCCGCGAGGGCACCGTCGTCGACGCGGGCGCCGCACTCCAGGGCAGAGGCGTCCGCGATAGGCGCGGCCGCGACCCCCTGGTAGCCGAGGAATCCGAAAGGGTCCATCAGGGTCGAAACCGTGTACGGGAGCGGCTCGCCGACGAGGGTCACGTCGAGGGATCGCTTGTAGAGGCGCGAGGTGTAGGGCACCGTGATGGTGCGCGCATCTCTATTGATGCTCACGCCTGCGAGGGTCTCCGGTGCACACAGCGCGGACGGTCCCCCCCACGGAGAAGCGCCTCCTCCGCTCGCCGCAGCAGCGGCCCCGGCCCCGCTGCCGCAGTCCCACGACCCCGGCGTCAGGATCGCGAGATCCTTGGGATCGTCCGTCGGGACGACGTAGCCCGCGAGCCAGAGCCACTGCCGCGCCGCGTCCGCTGGAGAGGCGGAGACGTGAAGGACCGGGTACAGCTGGTAGTCGCCGAGGGCGAGTTGCTCCTGTGCAACGTACTCCGGGCAGATCCAGTTGACGCCGATTAGCGACCCCCCGGTGACGTTCGCGGAACCTGAGTCCAGGTATCGGTAACTCGGGACTCCGCCGTTCCACCCCGCGTCAGTCCAACCAGCCACCAGGCCGTCGTGCACGAGGACGTATCCGGTGGACGAAACGGCGGCGGGAACGGTGTCTCCCGAGGTGTTGCGGAGCGTCATTCTGATGGCGGCGAAGTGGGTGGGGTCCACCCTGTTGCCCGCGCCGGAGCGCGGCAGCCACTCGAGCCCGCCCGCGCTCGTCACGGGAATCGGAGCGGGGTCACCGCACGCGAGGCCGAGTGGGTTGGCGGGTTCGGCCGCGTCTGCGGGCGCGGGGTCGAACGGGAGGGTGACGGTCCCGAGGACCCTGTCAGGGGGCGTGGCGGGCGGCGCTTGGTGGCCGAGAGAGAGCGCGGCCGTCGCCGCGAGGCCGGCAATGGCGAGCGCGCCGAGGCTTGCCCCGGCGATGTTGGCGATGCGGCGCCGCGCAGCCCGGGCGGTCACCGAGCTCAGGAGCGCGTGGGGGGTGACCGTGGCGCTGCTCCCGCGCGCGGCGATCGCGCGAAGTTCTCGATCGAGTGATGCCATCTCAGGCCCTCCTTGCTCGGCGAGGGAGAACGACGTCGGTGGTCTCTGCGTCGGGCGCGAGCTCGGCGCCCAGCTTGGCGATCGCGTCGCTCAGGTAGCGCTTGACCGTTCCCTCGGCGAGCCCGGTCGCCGAGGCGATCTGCGGGATCGTCAGGTCGTCGTAGTGGCGGAGGACGACGCACGTCCGTTCTCGCGGGCTGAGCAGCGCGAGCGCCGCGCCCACGTCCGCGCCGAGGGCGACGGAGTCCTCGTGGTCCGGGGCGGCGTCGGCCGTCGCAACGACGCCCCTTACACGCTGCCACCGGGTTCCGCGGCGCGCACGGTCGAGATACAGGGTGAGCATCGCGCGCCGCACGTACTGGTCGGCCGCGGCCGCGTTGGGTATTGCGCGGAGGCGGCCGAAGACCTTGATGAGCGCGTCCTGGACCAGGTCCTCCGCCTCCTGGCGGTGCGAGGTCAGGAGGATGCCGTAGCCGACGAGCGAGCCGTAGCGGGTCTCGACGACTTCGGCAGCGATTGCCCTCCAGCCGCCCATGTCGCCTCCGCCTCCAGTGTGCCGGGTCGAGCGCTAGAACGGGCGGCGGCGCCGAAACGTTGGGGGGCGCGCGGATCGAGCGGAGTACTAGGGGGCGGCGGTCGCGTCGCCGAACGGGAGGACGAGGTACGTTCCCTCCTTCGGGAGCGGGACCTCGTTGGCTCCCCGACGGGTGTCGGGGCACCACTGGATGCGTCCGGAGTTGAAGACCGTCACCGTGCGCGGCGCGTCCGGAGGATCCGACTCGAAGATTATCTGCGCGGCGTATTGCGGCGGCACCTCCGTCCACCCGGCGACGATTCCGTCACGCCCAATGATGGCGCCCGGATAGGTGACCTTGAATACCGCGTAGAGGTCGGGTTCGGGCGTGTTGGGGCCCGGCTCCAACGGTGTGGTCACCATGCCGGAATTCTCGTCCGGATGCATGGCGACGACGGTCTCGAAGACCTCGATCTCGCTCTGGTCGGGCGACGCGAGGAGCGAGGCTGGCACAGGGTCGCCGCACGATAGGCCGAGGGAGTTCGGGGACATCGCGGTGGCGGTCGCGCCCGGCGCGACACTCGTCGAGGGTCCGTGCGACAGGGCCAATGGGATGGCTAGCGCGAGGCTCGCGACGCTGAGGGTGCCGACGGTCGCGCCCGTAAGGGTGCTGACGCGCCGGCGCTGAACCCGCGTCGTGAGCGACGCGAGGAGCGTGTCCGGGGTCGTTACGGAGTCCCTCTCGTCCTCGAAGGCCGCTCGCAACTCGTTTTCGATGGCGTTCATGTCAGTTCCTCCTTGATGCACGGTGGGCGAGGACTTCGGCCCGCTCGGCGGGTTCCGTGAGCTCGCTTCCAAGTTTGGCCAGGCCGTCGCTGAGGTAGCGCTTGACCGTTCCCTCGGCGAGGCCCGTCGCCTCGGCGACCTGGCGCGTCGAAAGGTCGTCGAAGTGCCGAAGCACGACGCACGTCCGCTCGCGTGGGCTGAGCGCGACGAGCGCCGCGCGGACGTCCGTACCCGCGACCACGGCGTCCTCCGGCCCGGCCACGGCGTCGTCCGTCGCCACCGTCCCGCGTAGGCGGCGCCAGGTGGTGCCGCGGCGGGTCCGGTCGAGGTAGAGCGTCAGCATGGCTCGGCGGACGTATTGGTCGGCGGCCGCGACGTTGGGGAAGGGGCGCAGGCGCGAGAAGACCTTGACGAGGGCGTCCTGGACCAGGTCCTCGGCGTCCGCGCGGCTCGCGGTGAGCAGAACGCCGTAGGCGACGAGGGAGGGGTAGCGCGTGTCGACGACCTCGGCCGCAACCCCCCGCCACCCGCTCATGCCGCCTCCGATGTCCGTGCTGGGTCTCTGGATCTTGAACGGGCGAGAACGGGCGACGGTTGGGGCTAGTTGGTCAGGTAGTCGAAGTAGGACGTCTCGGCAACCCAGCTCCCGAAGCGCTCGGCGGTGGTGGTCGCGCCGTCGACCGTGACCGTCACCGGGCCGGCCCAGACGAGACCGCGGACCAACGCGGACGTCGCGGAGCTGCGGTCGAGGATCTGCTCCGCGGGTCCTGCGGTCACGGTAAGGCCACGGATCGACGCGGGGTCCGCGGGCCCGTCCGGACCGTCGCACCACCGTACGTCCGTCAACGTCACGGTGGTGACGGAAGGTCCGGCGACCCGGTCGAGCGGGATCGGGGCGCCGCTCGCGACGGTCGCGGTTGCGGTGCCGAGGATGGTGACGCGGGAGTCGGAGTACTGCGCGCCCGTGTTCCATCCGTAGATCCATGTGCGGAGGGGCTCGGGGTAGGTCACCCTGGTCACGCCGGGGGTCGCGGGGAGGATCGCTAGGCGGAGGCCTTCCTCGTTGGACGCCTCCGCCGCGCCGAAGGACTCCACGACGGACTGCTCGATCGGCGTCGTCGCCGCCGGGCCCCACGAATCCCCCGGAAGGTTCGCCACAAGCGCGCCGCATCGGAGGTCGCTCGCGCTCGCGGGCGTCTCCGTTAGTCCGCTCGGGACGGGGACGGCCTTGAGCGTGACCACGGTCGGGTCGCCGACGAGCGTGTTGTCGACGTTCTTGGCGAAGTACGTGGCGGTGTACGGGACGGATATCGACTCGGCATCGCGATTGATGGACACGCCAGCGATCGGCTCGGTGGCGCACAGCGCCGTCGTGACCTTCCTGGAGTCGTAGCTCTGAGGGTGGCGGCAGTCCCAGGAATCCGGGGTTCCCGAGGCGTCCCGCGCCATATCGGGGACGGTGAACCCGTGCCAGAACAGCCAGGCCTCGGCCGCGAGTTCGGGCGAGGCGAGCAGGCGAACGACCGGGTACACCTGGTACTCACCGGCGGGAACGGACCCGGCGACCGGGGCGCCGCCGACGCAGCTCGTGTCCGCGGGTGGGACCGGGCCGGTCAGAGCGCGAGCAGAGTCCGGCATCGCGGTCACGAAGGCCGAGGAGCCGAAGTCGAAGCGCGAGCCCGCCCAGCCGACGACCACGCCGTCCTGAACGTAGACGAAGGCAACGGGCGAGACGAGTAGCGGAGTGGGCTCGGGATCCGAGCTGGCGATGCGCGCGGAATACGTGACGTTGGCCCGGGCGTCGCCGTCGAAGAGCGCCGTCCCGCCCGAGGAGATCACCCCGTTCGTCCCTTCGGTGGTCACGTCCCACGCCTGTTCGGAGAGCGAGAACGACCCCGAGGTGTGCCGCGGCTTCGGCGCGGGGGCACCGCACGAGACGACGCTCGGATCGAGAACGGTTGGCTGGTTCGCGAGGTCGGCGAACGGCAGCGTGACGACCCCGTACCGGGGGACCTCGGGCGGATTCAAATGCCTCGCCTCGGCGACTCCCGCGTACGTGAGCGCGGCAATCACGACCGCACCGCCGAGGAGCCAGCGTCGGCGCTTGCGGGCGTCGCCGGGTTCACGTTTCTTGCGGGAGCCGGGCTGCGCCTGGACGATGACGAAGTCCGATTCGGGCCCGGGCTTGAGCCCGCCCAAACCACGTCCCGCGCTCACGGGCTAGACGATCTCGCGATCGCGGCGGCGGGTCAGGTTCCACCAGACGAGCCCCGCAGTGAGGGCCGCTCCCGCCACCGTCGCGCCGACGACGACTCCCCTGCGGCGCCTGCTCTCGCGTAGCGCAACGGGTCGGCGGAAGTGGAGAACGCCCCAGCCGTGGGCGGTCGCGGCGCGACGCATCGCCGGATTGGGGTTGACGGCGAAGCCGTAGCCGACGGCGTCCAGCATGGGCGCGTCGGTGATCGAGTCGGAGTAGGCGTAGCACCGCTCCAGGTCGTATCCGCGCTCGGCCGCCATGGCGCGGATCGCGTCGGCCTTGAAGGGCCCGAAGGCGTAGAGGCTGATCTTCCCGGTGAAGACCCCGTTGATCACCTCCATGCGCGAGGCGATGAAGTCCTTGGTGCCCAGGAGGTGGGCGATCGGCTCGACGACCTCGGCGCCCGAGGCGCTGACGATGACCACGTCGCGGCCGTTGGCCTGGTGGCGACGAATGAGGGTCAGCGCCTCCTCGTACACCACGGGGTCGATGAGTTCCTTGACGGTCTCCTCGACGATCCGGCGAACCTTCGCCGCCTCCCAGCCCGTGATGGTGTCGGCGAGCGCGTCGCGGAGCCGCGCGGTCTGGCGTGCGTCGGCGCCGCCGACCATGAAGAGGAACTGGGCGTACGCAGTCCTGAGCGCGTCGCTCGTCTTGAGAAGCCCGTTGGAGCGCAGGTCGCGCGAGAACGCCGCCGTCGATGACGTCGCGATGATCGTCTTGTCGAGATCGAAGAATGCCGCCGTGGAGCCGTGCTCCATCATGGTCCCTCCCGACTACCAGTCTACGAGCCCCCGGCGCCTCCGATGGCGGACGGGCCCGACGGGAGCGAGATTCCGGTGTCCCCAGGTCTTGGGGACCACGACGGGAAGGCGCGTCTCGGGTGAGGCGGGGGCAGCGCGCGGGCGACCGAGGGATGGTGGCGCCCATGAGCGCGCTCCTTCCCTTCGTCGCCGGGCCGCTCCGCGGCCTTCTCGAGACGCCCGGGGTTACGGATGTCCTGGTCAACGGGCCAGACGAGGTGTGGATCGACCGCGGCATGGGCCTCGAGCGGGCGTCCGTCGGCTTCTGCTCCGCGGGCGATGTGCGCGAGCTTGCGGTTCGACTCGCCTCGCTCGGCGGGCGGAGGCTCGACGACGCCTGCCCGCTCGTCGATGCCCGCCTCCCCGACGGCACGCGCCTCCACGCGGCCCTTCCACCCGTCGTCGACGGGTGCGCGGCGATCTCCCTCAGAACGGTTCGCCGCGGGGCGCTGACGCTCGAGGACCTTGAGCTCTGCGGCACGCTCGCCCCCGGGCTGGCCCCCGTGCTCGCGGGGCTCGTGGCCGGGCGCGCCTCGCTCCTCATCACCGGGGCCACGGGCAGCGGCAAGACGACGCTCCTCGCGAGCCTCCTCTCGATCGTCGATCCGTCCGAGCGGATCGTCGTGATCGAGGAGGCGGGGGAGGTCAACCCCGCGCATCCGCACGTGGTGAGACTCGTGGAGAGGCGCGCGAACGTCGACGGCGCGGGGGCGGTGGAGGTCGCGCGGCTCGTCAGGGAGGCGCTCCGGATGCGCCCCGATCGGATCGTGCTCGGCGAGTGCAGGGGACCCGAGGTTCGCGACGTGCTGACCGCACTCAACACGGGACATCGCGGCGGCATGGCCACCCTCCACGCAAACGCGCCCGCGGATGTTCCGGCCCGCCTCGCGGCGCTCGGCGCGCTCGCGGGGATGGACGCGCGGGCCACGGACCTCCACGCCGCGGCGGCGTTCGAGGCGGTGATCCACCTCGAGAAGACCGCCGCGGGCCGCCGGGTGACCGAGATCGCGATCCTTCGGGCCGAGGAGGGCCGCCGCGCCGCGCGGCTCCGCGTCAGGCCAGCGCTACGCGTGGGCGGGGATGGCCGCACCGAGGTCGGTCCGGCATGGCCCGAGATCGAGGCGCTCCTTCCCGCCGCGTCGGACGGCTCCATCGACCTGGGGATCGCGGCGTGAGCGCCCCCGAGGCTCAGGGATTCCGCGCGGTCATACCGGCGCGCGGATTCCGCGCGGCCATACCGGCGCGCGGATCGCTCGCGGCCATCGAGGCGATCGGGCTGTTGCGCTCGGGCGCCTCTCCCGAGCAGGCGTGGCGGGAGGCATACGGGGTGGACGTCGAGCCCGACGGTGCCCCGAACGTGTCACCGAGCGATCCCTCCGAGCGGGCGCTGAGGGCCGCGGGGCGCCTCGCGCGCCAGACGGGCGCGCCCCTCGCGGACGTGCTGGGGACCATCGTCGAAACGGAACGCGCGCGCGAGCGCGCCGAGGTGGCGAGGGAACTCGCGCTCGCGGGGCCCCAGGCGAGCGGGCTCGTGCTGCAGTGGCTTCCGGCGGCGGGTTGGGCGCTCGCGGCGGCCGTCGATGTCACCTCCCTGCGGATCCTCGCAGGGACGCCGCTCGGCTGGGTCCTGCTCGCCCTCGGGGGGGCTCTCTGGCTCGCGGGGCGTCGATGGATACGGGCACTCACCGCGACCGCACGCGAGGCGGGTGGGGCGAGCGAGCCCGCCGCGTTGCCGCTCGCCCTCGCCGAGGCCGCCGTTGCGGCAGGGCTGGACCTTCGCTCGGCGATCGCGGCCGTTGGCCACGCGACGTCCGACGCGCCGGGGAGGGCCCTAGTGTCGGTGGCCGGATCGCTCGGGTCGGGAGTCGGGTGGGATGCGGCCTGGGCGGACGTTGCG
Organism: uncultured Actinomycetota bacterium; assembly: GCA_963830335.1. Lineage (GTDB taxonomy): Bacteria > Actinomycetota > Actinomycetes > Actinomycetales > Demequinaceae > JAFGBM01. The sequence continues at coordinate 22,076 of CAWHLX010000002.1, read as the reverse complement.
GGGGCGGGCGCCGCGCGAACGGAGATCGCGTCATCGATCGAGCCGCTCGGTCGCGCGCTCAGGTCGTCGTGGATGTCCGGCGCGTCGCCCCTGCCCCTCCTGAGGGCCTCTCGCGAGGTGGTCGTCGAGCGCGCGCGCGCCGAAGCCGAGGGCGCCGCGGCCGTTCTGGGCGTGCGCGTTGCGCTTCCGCTCGCGCTGTGCCTGCTTCCCGCCTTCGTCGTGGTGGGGGTGGTGCCGCTACTCCTCGCGGTCGCGCGGGGTGCGGGAATGGGATCGATGTCGCCGTGATGCGACGACTGGGGAACAATGCCGCCGGAACGCGGCGGAAGAGGAGAGAGGTAATGGATGATTGTGGCGATGAGCGAGACCGCGGGTCGGCGACAGCCGAGTATGCGATCGTGACGGTCGCCGCTGCGGGCTTCGCGGCGGTGCTCGTGGCGCTCCTGAAGTCGCCGGAGGTCCGCGACATGCTCCTCGGGCTCGTGCGCTCTGCCCTCGGCTCGTGACGCGTGGCTCGTGGGATCGCGGCTCGGCGACGGTGGAGTTCGCCGTCGCCCTTCCCTCCGTCGCGCTCGTACTCGGGCTCGTTCTTGGGTGCGCGACGTGGGGAGTCGGTGCGATACGCGTGCAGCACGCGGCCAACGAGGCGGCGCGCGTTGCCATCGTCGGGACCCCGGCGGATGCGCGCGCCGCAGCCCAACGGGTCGTCGGCTCGGGCGTCGCTGGCTCGGACGTCGCCGTCACGGTGATCCGCGACGGCGCGTGGATCTCGGTAACCGTGGACGCTCCGGCGCCGTGGGGGCCCGCGTTCCACGCGGGTGCGGTGGCTCGTGCGCAGGAGTGATGACGCGGGCTCGATGACCGTCGTCACGGTGGGCCTGGTCGCGGTCGCCGCAGTCCTTGCCGTAGTGGTTGCGCTCGCGGGTGCGCTGGCCATCGGCGAGACCAAGGCCCAGGGCGCCGCCGACGCCTCGGCTCTCGCGGCCGCGTCGGACGCCAGAGATCGCCGCGCCCTCGGGCAGGCTTACCGCGGCAGTCCGTACGGCGGCACGGATGCGGCGCCCTGCCGCGTCGCGCGCGAGGTCGCCGAGGGGTGGGGCGCGGCGGTGTCCTCGTGTGGCGTGGAACCGGGCGGCGTCGTGACCGTCGAGGTGAAGATCGCCGTCGGCGTGGGCGAGGTCAGTGCGACCGCGAGGGCGGGACCGAACTCGCGGTCGAGGCGCAAGAAGACCGCCGCACCGGACGGGCATGCGAAACGGGCGACTCGCTGTGCTGGCGAGTCGCCCGTCCGCGTCCCTTCCTCGAGCTAACCCGGATGCGGTGCGGGCTGAGGGAACCGCGCCGCATCCGGGAGTCCTAGAGTGTCGGCTCGCTCGCCGACGGGGTCGGGTCCGGCGGCGGGGTCGGGTCCGGCGGCGGGGTCACGATGACTTCCGCCCAGTCCGACCCGTTCCAGTACCAGCCGTCCGGCGGGCTTGAGATGTTGTAGTAGCGGCACTCCGGGCTGAACCACTTGTAGTTGGCCGGGTCCGCGAGGATCCAGTAGTCCTTGTTGGGGTTGCAGCTATAGCGGTGCGGCGCGCCTTTCCGACAGTCGTCGTGTTAACACCCGTGCACGTCGCGCCCGAGAGGGTGGCATGCCAGCCGCTTCCCTCCGGGCCGTTGTAGATGTAGTGGTAGCTTCCCGACCAGTAGTCGGTCGGGCCGCCGACGCAGAGGACGATCTTCTTGTAGGACGACCCGGCATCGATGAACGCGGCCCAGACCGTCTTCCCCGAGGCGGCGTCGTAGTAGTTCTTGCACTGGCCGAGGTCGCCATTGAAGTCGATCCATCCCGCAGGGACGGTAGTCGGGGGCGGCTCCGGGTACACCCACGCGCAACCCGTGTCGGGGCTGCGGTACTTGATTCCGTCGCCCCACGGGCGCTCCTCGTAGGTGCACGTGGTCGTGCTCGTCCCGGTGTTGGCCGCTGCTGCTGCCGCTGCCGCTTCCGCCGCTGCCGCCGCTGCCGCCGCGTCGGCGGCCTGCTGCTCCGCGAGGTGCTTGGCCTGGATCTGCGCGGCGGCTTTGAGGTCGTCGTAGATCTTGTCGAGATCCGCGCGCGTCTGCTCGTCTATGCCGTTGTAGCCGCCGCCGTACTTGCCGTCGAAGTCGAAGATGCCGGGCAGGCCGTTCTCGATGTTGCGGTCCTGGGTGGCGGCATCGTTGCGGTGGTCGATCGTCACGTATACCTGCGCGCCGACGATTCCGAGCGCGACGGCGCTGACGGAGCCGACGACGGCCGCCGAGCCCTGCCGCACCGCACGTGCGCGCTTCGTCTTGGCAAGAAGGCCGTCGATGACGGCGTCCGTCGGGGCGTACCCCACGGAACCGATCTTGCCGAGCTGGTTCATCTGCTCATTGATATTCATGACTTCAGCGTCCTTTGCCGTGTCGCGGGTTCTTCGATGGTGCTGTAGTCCACACCGGGTGAGGGGTTCTCCTCCAGCGCCCCGAGGTGACCGCGGAGCTTGACCGCGGCGTCGGAGAGGTATCGGTGCACGGCACCCTCAGAAATGCCGAGTTCGCGGCCAATGGCGACCGCGGTCAAATCGTCGTAGTAGCGAAGCACCGTGCACGCGCGCTCGCGCGGCGTGAGGTGGCGCAACGCTTCTTGGAGATCGGTGCGAAACTCGACGGCCGAGGCGCGTGACGCGTCTGCCGTCTCATCCCCCAGGAGGTGGAAGATGCGCCTCCATGCCTTGTCCCTGCGGCCGGCATCCGTGTGCGCAGAGAACATCGCGCGTCGGACGTAGGCCTCGGCCTCGCCGAGCGAGACGCTCGACTTGCCTCGGGAGAAGGTCTTCACCACCGCGTCGTGGAAGAGGTCTTCCGCGTCTCGGCTATTGCCGACGAGCAGGTAGCCATAGGCCACGAGGGCGCCACCGCGTCGTCGCACCAACTCCTCCAGGGTGTCGGCCCAACTCGGCATGGCTACCTCTTCACGGGGCGATCCTCGTGATTGCCCTTACTTACCAATACGACGGGGGAGCCCAGAACCTTGGGGCGTCGCGTGCATATGTGACATTTCCCACTGGGCGGCGCCGGGACGCTGAAATCCGTCGGCCCCCACCCCTCCAGTATGGGAGGCGGGGGCCGACGGTGGGAGGGGGTCAGCGCGTGGTGATTGTCACAGTCCCCAGGGAGCTCCAGACCTGGAGGTCGAGCCAGTCTTGCTGGACTGGGTCGACCGTCGGGGGCATGGGGTCGGCGGCGATCGGGGCAGTGCCGATCGGGGCAACCGCCGGGGCGCTGGTCGCGCCGCTGCTCCCGCTTGCCGTTCCCGATCCGATCGCGGTGGTCCCGGTCCCCACCCGAGCCGGTGCAATGATGCCTCCCCGCGAGGGCCCACTTCCGTCCGAGTACTGCTGAAGCGACATGCTCTGCATGGCGAGGAGCGTATAGGTGCCCGACGTCAGGCTCGTCGTCGTTCCGTCCTGCCGGGAGCACCCGTTGACGTCGCGCCAGAGGTAGGTGCCGGAGAGGGTTGCGCCAGGGGCGAGGGTGCCCCAGTAGGTCGCGGGGTCGTCCTGGCTAGTGACGTCGACCATGGGGGCCGACCGCTTCATGAGCATCCCCGCGTTGGGGTCCAGGGCGACCGGGTAAGCCTGCGCCACGACGCGCCCGTCCTTGACGAGGTAGAGGGAACGGTTGGCCTCGCCGTAGAAACCGGGGATGGCGTACGACGACGTGTTCGTCACCGAGAAGGTGACCTTGGGGTTGTCGTCCACCACCCAGCCGTAGCTCACGGAGAGGCGCGTTGGCACGTCGGCGGAGACGGCCAGAAGACCCAGATCGGCCGAGCGCGTCGGGAAGTGCAAGCCGCTCAGGCCGTCCCAACTGCAGCCGAAGTAGTTCTGGTCGGTCGTGGTCGGCGCGAACGTCTCCACCTGCCCGTAGCCGCTCGGCAGGATCCAGCGGGACGTTCCCTTGGCCATGTCCCACGGCGCGGAGGTGGCCGCGGCGTCGAACATGGTGCGCGCGATCGCCGGCGTGAGGATGTCGTCGGGCTGAGCCGGTGGCGTCCATGGCTGCGGGTAGTAGTCGGCGAACGGGTTATCGACGGGGTCGCCCGCGACCGTGAAGGTGATGGGGTCCGACGTGATCCGGTAGTCCCAGCCCTGCGGCTCGACGGGCATCGGGGCCATGTCCGACGACGCTCCCAGGCTCACGGCCGGATCGGGGCCCCCGGCATCGGGGTTGAGGGGGAACGTCGTCTGCGGTGTGGGGGCGGGTTCGGGGACGACGATCGGCGTTGGCGCGACCGTGGGCTCCGGGGAAGCAGATGGCTCGGGGGTGGGCGCCGAAACCGCGTTCGTGAATGCCTGGCTGACGACGAGGTCGTAGGTGCTCGCGGGAAGCGGGGCGCCCGCGAAGCAGTCGACGAGGGGAAGGGAGACGACGGACTGCGTCGTGTCGCCCTGAGCGAGGGTGAGCGACTGCTCGGCCTGATTCGCGCTCAGGACCGCCACCACCATCCCCTGCCAGAGGACGACGGCGTCGGGGCCGTTCGTCGTGACGTCGAGAGCCTGGTTCGCGGTGACGGTCACGGGGATGTCGAGCGTCGAGCCCCCGTCCGGCATGGCTGGCGTGTCGAACCTCGGCACAATGGAGAACGCGTCGGTTCCGGTGGTTCCGTAGTCCTGCAGCGGGAAGGAGCCGCACGTGCCCCAGGCCATCGCGCGTCCGTCGGACGCGACCATCGAGTCCTTCGGCGCCTGGGCACCGGCGACCGGCGCCGGCTCCGGGGCGAGCGCGGCGGAGTCCCGCTGCGCCGAGTTCATCGCCGAACCCGGCCGCACGATCCCGAGAACCGCGAGCGCGACGACGCCCAGACCGGCGACGCTGTTGCCCACGCCGCGGACGCCGCGCTGCACCCGCACCCTGCGGGCCGCGCGGCTGACGGAAACGGACGCCTCGCCCACGGGCGCGCGATCGGCGGCGCCCCGCAGGAGGTCGGAGAGCTTCGTCATGTCATGTCCTTTCTGTACGATCACGCGCGGTCGAGGCGCGACGTGCCGTAGGGGTAATCGGCGGAGCGGGAGCCGGCGGAGCGGGAGTCGGCGGAGGGAGAGTCGGAGTAGGCGTCCTCAAGGGAGCCAAGGCTGCGTTCGAGCCGCGCGATGCCGTCGGCGAGATAGCGCTTGACGCTGCCGCCCGCGATTCCCAATTGACGCCCGATCTGCGGCACCGTGAGGTCGTCGAAGTAGCGGAGCACCACGCACGCGCGCTCGCGGGGGGGAAGGAGGGCGAGGGCGGCTTGGATGTCGGCCTCCATGTCCAGCTCCGGCATCGCGTCCACGAATGCTTCGCCCGGCCGGAAGAGATGCTGAACCGCGTTCCACCTCTGGCGGCGGCGGTACCGGTCCACGTAGGTGGTGGTGATGGCTCGGCGCACGTAGGCCTCGGCTTTGGGGGCGGTCAGGCCGGGGCGCGGTCGCGAGAAGGTCTTGACGAGCGCGTCCTGCACGAGGTCCTGGGCGTCGGTGGCGTTGCCGCAAACCAGATAGGCGTATCCGAGGAGCGCCCGTTCGCGGTCGCGGATGAGGGCCTCCATCGCGTCATGCCATTCAGCCATGTGTCCTCCGTCGCGGCCCGAAGGCCCTTCTCACAGATGGTGACGAACACCAGGCGGGAATCGTTGGGTCGGAGCCACCGGTCCCGTGATCCATTGTTCTCCCGCGCCCGTTCCGATCGACCGGGCCCCGCCCCATTCGCCGTGCGCTGCCTCGAATCCTTCGCCCATCCCAACCATCGTCCGCGAGGCTCCCAGCGATGTCAGACCCCGGACGTAAAGTGGGGGTTCACGTCGACGGCTGGCGTGTGGCGGAGAGGTCCCGGATCCGGGGAGGCCATCCGCCCTAAAACCGGGACCAAGGTCCTACCCCGTCTCCCCTGGGGCGGAGTAGACACAACATGTGGGTGCAGAATCCGAGTGAGCCACTAGATGTTGTGGTCCTCGGAACGCCCCTTCAAGCGTCAATACCGAGCCATGAAAGCAAAGGAGCCGACATGACCATCGCCGCCGTCGAGCGAGCCAAGCCCGTCATCAACGTCGAGAAGTCCGTCCAGGAGTACCTCGACCGGAGTGACTGGCGCGTCAACGCGAACGCCAATCAGGGCTATTCGCTCGGTGGGCTCATCCTCAACACCGCGGGCAAGGTGATCGCCAACTACTGGCTGAGCCACGTCTACGCGCCCCAGGCGGGCGAGGCGCACCGTAGCGGCGACCTCCACATTCACGACCTCGACATGTTCTCTGGCTACTGCGCGGGCTGGTCCCTGCGCGCGCTCCTCGCGGAGGGCTTCAACGGCGTTCCCGGCAAGGTCGAGGCGAGCCCCGCGAAGCACTTCTCGTCCGCGATCGGGCAGATCGTCAACTTCCTCGGCACGCTCCAGAACGAGTGGGCCGGCGCGCAGGCGTTCAGCTCGTTTGACACCTACATGGCGCCGTTCATCCGCCTCGAGGGCCTCACCTACAAGCAGGTGCGCCAGGGCGTCCAGGAACTCATCTACAACCTCAACGTCCCCTCGCGCTGGGGCACGCAGACGCCCTTCACCAACCTCACGTTCGACTGGACGTGCCCCGAGGACCTCGCCGGCCAGATCCCCGTGATCGCTGGTCGCGAGATGGACTTCACCTACGGCGACCTCCAGGCCGAGATGGACATGATCAACCGGGCCTACATCGACGTCATGACGACGGGCGACGCGGCGGGCCGCGTCTTCACCTTCCCGATCCCCACGTACAACATCACCAAGGAATTCGACTGGGACAGCCCCAACGCCGACCTCCTGTTTGAGATGACCGCCAAGTACGGCCTGCCGTACTTCCAGAACTTCATCAACTCCGACCTTGAGCCCCACATGGTGCGTTCCATGTGCTGCCGCCTTCAGCTGGATCTTCGTGAACTCCTCAAGCGCGGTAACGGGCTCTTCGGCTCCGCGGAACAGACGGGCTCCGTCGGCGTCGTGACCATCAACTGCGCGCGCCTCGGCTATCGCTTCAAGGGCGACCACGACGGGCTCTACAAGGAGCTCGACCGCCTGCTCGACCTCGCTCGCGGAACGCTCGAGGAGAAGCGCAAGGTCATCCAGGAGGCGATCGACGACGGCCTCTTCCCGTACACCAAGCGCTACCTCGGAACGCTCCGCAACCACTTCTCGACGATCGGCATCAACGGCGTCAACGAGATGATCCGCAACTACACGGGCGACGCGTACGACATCACCTCCGATGAGGGCGAAGAGATGGCCCGCGAACTCCTCGACCATGTCCGCGAGGCGATGGTGCGATTCCAGGAGGAGACCACCCACCTGTACAACCTTGAGGCGACTCCCGCGGAGGGCACCACCTACCGCTTCGCCAAGGAGGACGCGCGTCGGTTCCCGGGCATTCTCCAGGCCGGAACGCCCGAACAGCCGTACTACACGAACTCCACGCAGCTCCCCGTGGGATTCACGGACGACCCGTTCGAGGCGCTTGAGCGCCAGGCCGACCTCCAGACGCGCTACACCGGCGGCACGGTCCTTCACCTCTACATGCGGGAGCGCGTCTCGACCGCCCAGGCGTGCAAGGAGCTCGTCAAGCGCGCCCTGAGTTCGGCCCGCCTGCCGTACATCACGGTGACGCCCACCTTCTCCATCTGCCCGTTCCACGGCTATCTCGAGGGCGAGCAGCCCACGTGCCCGCTGTGCCAGCTCGAGTTCCCCGACAGGGAGCCGCAGGTGTGCGAGGTCTGGACCAGGGTCATGGGTTACCACCGCCCGGTTGCGAGCTTCAACATCGGCAAGAAGGGCGAGCACGCGGAGCGCGTGCACTTCCGCGAGGAGTCCGTGATCCTCAGATGACGGCCGACGACCTCGCCATCGCGGGGTTCGTGCCGTTCTCGTCGATCGATTGGCCGACGAGGCTCGCCGCGACGGTCTTCCTCCAGGGTTGCCCGTGGAACTGCGCGTACTGCCAGAACCCCGAGCTGATCGATCCGCACCCTCCGGGGACCATCGCCTGGCTGACCGTTCGCGAGACGCTTGGGCGTCGCGTCGGGCTCCTGGATGGCGTGGTGTTCTCGGGGGGCGAGCCCCTCCGGCAGGCCGCGCTCGCCGACGCCGTCGCCGAGGTTCGGGACATGGGCTTTGAAGCGGCCGTCCACACCGCGGGTTCGTACCCGGGGCGCCTCGAGACCCTCCTGCCTTCGCTCGCCTGGGTGGGCCTCGACATCAAGGCCCCGCCGCGACTGTATGGCGCGGTGACCGGCGTGGAGGCGAGCGGCGCGCGCGCGTGGACATCCCTCGACCTGGTCGTGAGGTCCGGGATCGACTACGAGGTCCGCGTGACCGTCGACCCCACGGTCCTCGGCCTGTCCGACGTCGAGGAGATCGTCGCGGAGCTCGGCAGGCGAGGCGCGCGGATGCCCGTGCTCCAGGAGGTCCGCTCCTTGGGGGCCCGGCCGGAATACGCGGCGAGACTCGGCAACACCCGGCTAAGCGACGTCGTCCCCGAGGACGCTTTCCCCGGCATCGAGCGGCGCGTCGAGCACGTCCCGATCAAGGGCGCTCCGAGCGTCCGGGAGGCGCTCGCGAGCAGGGACGATGGCGCGTCGGACGACGACCGGATGTCCGCCTAGCCTCGCCTCGACGCTCCCGTCCCCAGGTCGGATTCGAGCGTTCCGTCTCCACGTGTAAGTTGCTACACCTACAGTGGTGGCGGGTATCCTGCCCGCAACGCGCCCCGCACGGGCGCCACGTCACGGAAGGCGAACACATGGTCGGCGGCCGCAAGCTCGTTATCGTCGAGTCGCCGACGAAGTCCCGCACCATCGGCGGGCTTCTTGGCCCGGACTACGAGGTCGTGTCGTCGATCGGCCACATCCGCGACCTTCCTCAGCCGTCCGAGATGCCCGAGGGCAAGCGCGAGGGTTCCCTCGGCAAGTTTGCGGTGGATGTGGAAAACGGGTTCGAGCCGTACTACGTGATCTCGCCGGAGAAGAAGAAGGTCGTCGCAGAGATGCGAGCGAGCCTCAAGAACGCGACCGAGGTCTACCTCGCGACCGATGAAGACCGTGAGGGCGAGGCCATCGCCTGGCACCTGCTCGAGGTCCTGAAGCCCAAGGTTCCGGTCAAGCGTCTCGCGTTTCACGAGATCACGCCGGAGGGAATCCAGCGCGCGCTCGAGCAGCCCCGCGAGGTGGACATGGAGCTCGTGCAGGCCCAGGAGGCGCGGCGCGTGCTCGATCGCCTCTACGGATACGAGGTGTCGCCCGTCCTGTGGCGCAAGGTCGCGTCGGGGCTCAGCGCGGGACGCGTGCAGTCCATCGCGCTGCGCCTCGTGGTGGATCGGGAGCGCGAGCGCATGGCGTTCCGCGCCGCCGAGTTCTGGGACGTGCGCGCCACCTTCGCGGCGACGGCGGGGCCCGACGCGGGTAAGACCTTCGACGCTCGCCTGACGTCCGTGGACGGCAATCGCGTCGCGACGGGCCGCGACTTCGACGACAAGGGCGCCCTCAAGGCGGACGGCGTCGTCCACGTGACCGCCGCGCTCGCCGGCGCCCTCGCCTCCGGCCTCGCCAGCGCCGAGTTCTCCGTGGCGAGCGTCGAGTCCAAGCCTTACACGCGGAAGCCCGCCGCCCCGTTCATTACCTCGAGTCTCATCCAGGAGGCGAGCCGCAAGCTCCGCCTCGGGGCGCGCGAGTCGATGCGCGTCGCCCAGGGCCTCTACGAGCGCGGCTACATCACCTATATGCGTACGGACTCGCCGATCCTGTCCGGCGAGGCGCTCCGCGCGGCCCGGGCCCAGGCCGCGGAGCTCTACGGTGCCGAGACCGTCTCCGAATCGCCGCGGGTCTACGCGTCGTCCGACGCGAACGCGCAGGAGGCCCACGAGGCGATCCGCCCCGCCGGCGACCGCTTCAAGACGCCAGCAAGCATCCAGGGGGAACTGCGCGGAGACGAATTCCGCCTCTACGACCTCATCTGGAAGCGCACCGTCGCGAGCCAGATGAAGGACGCCAAGGGGACGACCTCGACGGTCCGCGTCGGCGCGGTCAGCGCCGCTCACCACGCGGTCGAGTTCAGCGCGTCCGGCACCATCATCACCTTCCCCGGCTTCCTGGCCGCCTACGAGGAGTCGCACGAGGCCTCGCGGTATGAGGAAGACGAGCAGGCCGTCAAGGTCGACGGCGACGACGCCCGGCTTCCCCGGCTCGAGGAGGGGCAGGCCGTGCGCTCGGACACGCTCGATCCGACCGCGCACCGCACGACCCCGCCGCCGCGGTTCACGCAGGGCTCGATGATCAAGGAGCTCGAGGAGCGCAAGTTCGGCCGCCCCTCCACCTACGCGGCGACGGTGGACCTCATCGTCGCGCGACAGTACGTGCGCATCGACCGCCAGGCGCTCATCCCCACGTGGATCGCGTTCTCCATCGTCGGGCTCATGGAGAAGCACTTCGACTGGCTCATCGACTACGACTTCACCGCCGACATGGAGCTCGGGCTTGACCGCATCGCGGCGGGTGAACTCGATCGCCGCGACTGGCTCTCCAACTTTTACCTCGGTACGGGCTCCAGCGAGCACGGCCGCCAGGAGGGCCTCAAGCACCTGGTCGACGGCCTCGGGGCGATCGACGCCCGCGCCATCAACACGTTCGAGCTGGGCGACGGCATCGCGGTGCGCGTGGGCAAGTTCGGGCCCTATGTGGAGCGACTGGTGGATGGCGAGGCCGAACGAGCGTCCGTGCCAGAGGACCTCGCGCCCGACGAGCTGACCGTGGAGAAGGCCCTCGAACTACTGAGCAACCAGGGCGGCGAGGATCGCGTGCTCGGTGAGCACCCGGAGACGGGGAACGTCATCGTCGCTAAGTCGGGTCGCTACGGACCCTACGTGACGGAGATTCTCCCCGAGGGCGACAAGTCGAAGCCCAAGACCGGGTCGCTCTTCGCGTCGATGTCGGTGGACGGCGTGACGCTCGAGGAGGCCGTGACGCTCCTGTCGCTCCCGCGAGTCGTCGGAGTGGATCCGGCGACGGGAGAAGAGATCACCGCGCAGAACGGCCGATATGGGCCGTACCTGAGGAAGGGTACCGACTCGCGCACGCTCGAGAGCGAGGACCAGATCTTCACCGTGACGCTCGAGGGTGCGCTCGCCATCTACGCCGAACCCAAGCGCGGCCGCGGGCGCCCGGTGACGCCGCCCCTCAAGGAGCTGGGCACCGACCCCACCAACGAGAAGCCCATCGTCATCAAGGAGGGCCGCTTCGGCGCGTACATCACCGATGGCGAGACCAACATCACGGTGCCGCGCGGCGAGACCATCGAAGAGATGACGCACGAGCGGGCGGTGGAGCTCCTCGCCGACAAGCGCGCCAAGGGGCCGACGGCAAAAAAGCGCCGCGCGCCGGCGAAGAAGGCCGCACCCAAGAAGGCGGCGGCGAAGAAGGCCGCGGCCAAGAAGGCCGCGCCCGCGAAGGCCGCGCCCGCGAAGGCCGCCGTTGAGAAGACTCCGCCGGAGGCGTCCTAGCCCGGCGCCTGTGTCGCGGCGGGGCCCGACGGGTTATCGTAACGTTATGACCACCCCCTCGCCCGTAGATGCCCCCGACCCCCGCACCGCGCCTTCGATCCGATGGGGAATCATCGGCGTCGGATGGATGGCCGACCAGTTCGCCAACGGGGTGAACGCCCACACCAAGTCCACCATCCACGCCGTCGCGTCCCGGTCGCCGGAAAGGGCCAAGGCGTTCGCCGCAGGCCACTCCGTCGCCAAGGCGTACGACTCGATCGCCGAACTCGTCGCCGACCCCGACATCGACGCCATCCACGTCGCGAGCCCGCACACCGGCCATCTGGAAAACGCGCTCGAGGCCATCGCGGCGGGCAGGAACGTCCTGGTCGAGAAGCCCATTTGCGTCAACGCGGCCGACGCACGCACGCTTATCGACGCGGCGCGCGCGGCGGACGTCTTCGTGATGGAGGCGATGTGGACCCGCTACCTTCCGCACATGGTCGCGCTCAAGAAGGTCATCGCGGACGGCGAGATCGGCGAGGTCGTCGCCCTGCAGGCGGATCACGGGCAGGCGTTCCCGTTCGACCCGAAGAGCCGGTGGTGGAACCCGGAGCTCGCGGGCGGCGCGTTGCTGGACCTCGGCATCTACCCCGTCGCCTTTGCGCACGACATCCTCGGCGTCCCTGACTCCATCGCCGCGGTGGGCCAGATGACCGAGACCAAAGTCGATGGCCAGGTCAGCATGATCCTCGGCTACGGCGACAAGACCCAGGCGTCTTTGCAGACGACGCTGTGGTCGCAGACGCCGACGGTCGCGGCCATCTCGGGCACGAAGGGGCGGATTGAGATCTCGGAGAATTTCTACCGCGAGGCGTCCTTCCGTGTCGTCACGGCGGACGGCGTTCGCGAAGTTCCTTACACCGGGGTTCCCGAACGGCTACGCGTACGAGGCCGCAGAGGTCGCCCGGCGCGTCACCGCGGGCGAGAAGCAGAGTCCCGCCATGACCCCGGAGATGACGCTCGAGGTGATGGCGACCCTTGACGAGGTGCGCCGCCAGATCGGCCTGAAGTACCCGGGAGAGTAGTCGGCGCGGCGGTAGCGTAGGCGTCATGGCCCCGGCTCGCGCGTTCCTTGATCTCGCGCACGCGCGCCTCGCCGCCGTGATCGCCATCGGCGGCGCGTCGGGGGCGCTACTTCGCTGGGGCATAGGCCGCGAGTGGCCGGTGGCGCCGGGCCAGTTCCCGTGGAGCACCCTATGGATCAACGTCACGGGGTGCCTCGCCATCGGGGTCCTGATGGTGCTCATCGAGGAGGTCCTCGCCGGCCGCGTCTACGTCCGTCCCCTCCTCGGGGTGGGCCTCCTCGGGGGCTTCACCACGTTCTCCACCTTCGCCGTGGAGACGCGCGCGCTCCTGGGCGCGCACCCCGCGCTCGCGCTCGTGTACTACCTCGGCACCCCCTCCGCCGCCATTCTGGCGACGATCTCCGGCGCCGCCCTCGCGACGTCGGCCTTCAAGGCCCGAATATGGTTCGCCTCCCGAAGGAGCAACGCATGACCACCATCGCCAGCCCCGCACTGCGGCTCACCGTCATCGTCGATGAGGCCGTTCAGTGGCACCACCACCCCCTGTACACCGAGATTGTCCATCGCGCGCATACCGCGGGACTCGCCGGCGCCACGGTCATCCGGGGCGTCGAGGGATATGGCGCGTCCGGCCACATTCACACCGCGCGCATCCTCGCGCTCTCGGAAGCCCTGCCGGTGCTCATCCTGATCATTGACGAGGAGAAGAAGATCAGGGACTTCCTTCCCCAGTTAGATGAGCTCGTGGTGAGGGGAATCGTCGTCCTCGACGGCGTCGAGGTCGTCCGATACGTCGGCGTGGCGCCGGACGCACGGTGATCCCCCTCGCCGTCGTCGTCGGCGCCGCGATTGGCGCCCCCGCCCGCTACTTCACCGATCGGTTCGTCCAAATGCGCACCGAGTCCGTCTTCCCGTGGGGGACGCTGACGGTCAACGCCGTCGGATCCCTCGCCCTTGGCGCGCTCGTGGGCTCCGGGGCGTCCGGCGCGCTCGCGGCACTCGCCGGGGTCGGCTTCTGCGGCGCCCTCACGACCTACTCCACCCTCGGCTACGAGACTCATCGGCTCATGAGGGACCGCTCGATGCTGTTGGCGGCGCTCAATGTGCTCGGCTCGCTCGTCATCGGGCTCGCGGCCGCGGGCCTCGGGTACTGGGTGGCGACGGCGGTGGCAACGTGAGCGCGCCGCGCCCCGCCCTCGCGCCGTACTCCCCGTGGCGCTTCGTGGTGGCGATGGGCTTCGTCAGCATGCTCGCCGACGTCGTGTACGAGGGCTCGCGGGCGATCACGGGGCCCTTCCTCGCATCCCTCGGGGTTTCCGCGGTTGCGGTGGGCGCGATCACGGGGGTGGGAGAGGCGATCGGTTTCGCGGGGCGCCTCGGCTCCGGTCCCCTCGCCGACAAGACGCGCGCCTATTGGCCCCTCTTGATCATCGGCTACGCGATGACGGTCGCCGCGGTCCCCTTCCTCGGCGTGACGTCGGTGGTGTGGATCGTCGCGACGCTCATCTTCATCGAGCGCGCGGGCAAGGCGGTTCGGCGACCCGCCAAGGACGTCATCCTCTCCCACGCGACCGCGGTGATCGGACGCGGTCGCGGGTTCGCGGTCCACGAGGCGCTCGATCAGTTCGGCGCCGTTCTGGGCCCGCTCGCGGTGGCGGGGGCCTTCCACCTCACGCACAATTACGCGCCGACGTTCGCCATGCTCGGGCTCCCCGGGCTCATCGTCATCGTGCTCCTTCTGCGGCTGCGCAGGCGCGTCCCCGATCCCTCGGCCTATGAGGAGGCCGTTGCCGCCGAGCCGGTGAGTTCCGCCCCCAGCGCGGGTCGCCGCGGGGTCACGCGGCCGCCGCTCGGGCGACCCTTCTGGTGGTACCTGTCGTTCGCGACCGTCACGACGATCGGATACTCGACCTTCGGCGTCATCGGCTACCACCTGGTCCGCGCGGTGCCCGGCTCCCCCGCGCTCGCCACCCCAGCGGATGTCGCCATGATCTACGCGGCCGCCATGGTCATCGACGCCCTTGCGGCTCTCGCCGTTGGCGCGCTCTTCGATCGAGTGGGCAAGCGCGTGCTCCTCGCGATCCCGCTTCTCGCCGCCGCGATTCCGCCCCTCGCGTTCTCACGGACTCTTCCGTTGGCCATCGCGGGGGTGCTCGTCTGGGGCGCCGTGATGGGCATTCAGGAGTCGGTCCTGCGCGCGGCCGTCGCCGACCTCATCCCGTCGGGGCGCAGGGGGACGGCCTACGGCATCTTCGCGGCGGCGATTGGGGCCGCTGCCCTCGTTGGCGGCGTCCTCACGGGGGCGCTGTACGAGACCTCCCTCCCCCTCCTCGTTGCCGTGGTCGCCGGAATCCAGGTGGCCGCGCTCGTCCTCTATGCGGTCTGGTCTAGAGGTCGGCGGGCGGAGGTAGCGTAGGGGTATGGCATACCCCGGCTTCTTCCTGGTCTTCGAGGGCGGCGACGGCGTCGGCAAGACGACGCAGGCCGCCATGGTTGCGGAGTGGCTCTCCTCCCCCGAGGGCGGCACGCGCTACGTGACGGTCACCCGCGAGCCGGGGGGCACGGCCCTGGGCTCGGAGCTTCGCGCGGCCGTCATGCACGGGGGTGATGTGTCCCCGCGTGCCGAGGCGCTCCTGTACGCGGCCGATCGCGCGCAGCACGTCGACGAGGTGGTCTTTCCCGCGCTCGAGCGGGGCGACATCGTGGTTCAGGATCGCTTCATCGACTCGTCGATTGCCTATCAGGCGGTCGCCCGCGGGCTCGGGGAAGAGATCGGCCGGATCTCCGCGTGGGCCGCGGATGGGCTCGTCCCCGACCTGACGATCATTCTGGACATGGAGCCCGACGCCGCGCGCCTCGGGGATGACCTCGACCGAGTGGAACAAGACACATGGACCCGGGCGGGCGAGATCCGCCAGGCATTCCTCGACCTCGCGGAGCGGGAACCAGGGCGCTACCTCGTCCTCGATGCCTCCAGACCGGTTGAGGTCGTCCACTCGGATGTCTGTTCGGCCCTGGAGGCCGTCCTCCCCGCGCCGTCGCGCGGCTACCGCGTGCCCAAGCCGGTCCCGCGCGTGGGCGACTGGACCCAGTGGGACCTCTCGGAGTGAGCGTCTGGGACACCGTCGTCGGACAGGGGGATGCGCTTGATCCCCTGATCGCCGCGGTGGAGGGCGATCGCGCGATGACCCACGCATGGCTTATCACGGGCCCGCCCGGCTCGGGTCGATCGATCGCGGCGCGCGCCTTCGCCGCGGCGCTTCAGTGCCCGAGCGGAGGCTGCGGGGAGTGCCACGCGTGCCGGACGGTCGTCGCGGGCGCGCATCCCGACGTTCGGGTCGTCGCCACCGAGAAGGTGACCATCACCGTGGACGAGGTGCGGGAGCTTGTCAGCCACGCGCAGAGCACGCCCTCGCAGGGCCGGTGGAGGGTCATCATCATTGAGGACGCCGACCGGATGACGGAGCGGACCTCCAACGTGCTCCTCAAGGCCGTCGAGGAGCCGCCCCCGAGGACCGCATGGATCCTGTGCGCGCCGAGCCTTCACGACGTGGCCACGACGATCCGCTCGCGGTGCAGGGTGGTGACGCTCCGCATCCCCTCGGTCGAGGTCGTCACTCAACTGCTCGTCGAGCGCGACGGTGTTCGAGCCCGAGCTCGCCCGCGAGTGCGCGCTCGCGGCCCAGAGCCACATCGGCGTCGCGCGCAGGCTGGCCCGCGATCCCGAGGCGCGTTCGCGCAGGGAGAAGGTGCTGGCGCTGGCCTCCGACGTCAGGGGGGTGGGGGATGCCGTCCTCGCCGCCGCGGATCTGGCCGCGGTCGCGGACGACGACGCCAAGTCCGCGACGGTGGAGCGCGACGCCGCCGAGGTCGCCGAGCTCTACCTCACCCTGGGCGTCGCAGCCGGGCGAACGGCTCCCCCCGGCACTGCGCTCCCAGGTGCGGCAACTCGAGGAGGACCAGAAGAGGCGCGCCACGCGGGCGAAGCGAGACGTCCTCGACCGCGCCCTGCTCGACCTGCTGTCGCTCTACCGGGACGTCGCGGTCATCCAGACGGGTTCCTCCGTCGCGCTGATCAACGAGGGGCATCGCGAGCGGATCGGGGTGCTCGCCGGCCGGGCCGCGATTGCGGACACTCTCGCCATGATGGACGCCATTGGTATTGCGCGGGAGCGACTCGCGGGCAACGTCGCGCCGGTGCTCGCCCTCGAGGCCATGCTCCTCGGTTTGCGCCCCCGCGCCGCTTGACCTCGGATACCGCGATGTCGGATACCGTGGTCGCATGATTCAGCGTCGTCGCGCCGTCGTCGTGGCGCTCACCCTTGGCGCGCTCGTCGCGCTCTCCGGGTGCCTTCCCCCCCTCGAACAGGTGACCCCCACGTCGTCCGGCGCCTGGCCCGGCGGTTCCGGCGCGGGTCCCTCGGTGGCCCCGGGGGAGTCGGGCGTGTATGGCCAATCGCTCCAGTGGTCGGCATGCGGGGAGCTTGAGTGCGCCACCATCAAGGTCCCGCTCGACTGGGCCGACCCGAACGGGCAGACGATCACGCTTCAACTCAATCGATCGAAGGCACGGAAGCCGGACGAGCGCCTCGGCTCGGTGGTGATCAACCCCGGCGGACCGGGTGGGTCCGGGCTCGACCTGACGGGTTACTTCGTGGGCTTCGCGGGTGACAGCCTGCTCGATCACTACGACGTCGTCGGCTTCGATCCCCGGGGGGTGGGCAAATCCACGCCCATCAACTGCGGAACCACCAAGGAACTCGACGCCTACTTCACGGCGCAGGACGTCGCCGAGACCGCCGCGGACGTCACGATGCTGGACGCCCGGAACGCGGCCTTCGCCGAGCACTGCCGCGCACTGAGCGGCCCGCTGATCGAGAACGTCGACACCGCCAGCGCCGCGCGTGACATGGACGTCATCCGCGATGCCGTGGGCGACCCCAAGCTCAACTACCTGGGCTTCTCCTACGGCACGCAGCTCGGCGCGACGTACGCCGTCCTGTACCCCCAGAACGTCGGCCGGTTCGTGCTCGACGGAGCCGTGGACTTCCTCCTGTCGGAGCAGGACCTTTCCGCGGGCCAGGCCCGCGGGTTCGAGGCGTCGCTCGACGCCTACATCGCGGACTGCCTTACGCAGGCGAACTGCCCCCTTCCCGCACGATCGCGGACCTCGCGAAGCGCGCGGTTCGCGACCTCATCGTCAAGGCCCGCGACGAGGGAATCCCGACGGGGGGAGAGACGCTCAACGGGACCCTGATCGTCTACGGCATCGTCGTCACGCTGTACAGCGAGACCGACTGGCAGTACCTGACCATGGCCTTCGATGAGGCCCTCAAGCAGGGGACGGGCAGGACGTTCCTGCAGCTCGCCAACTTCTACCTCGGGCGAAACGACAAGGGCGACTACCAGGACAACTCCACGGAGGCCTACACGGCGATCACGTGCCTCGACACGCCGGCCGCGGCCCCGCAGACCATCGACGAGATCCGGGCCTTCAGGAAGGTCGCCCAGGCGGCCTCGCCGACGTTCGGGTGGTGGTTCGCCGCGGGCGTCGGGTGCGACGGGTGGCCGTGGCACGCGCACGAGGCGGTCGAGGATCTCTCGCCGTCCGCCGCGGCGGGGCCGATCGTTGTCGTCGGCACGACGGGGGACCCCGCCACGCCGCTGGCGTGGGCCCAATCCCTCGCGGAGCAGATGCCGAGTTCCACCCTGCTCGTCTATGACGGCCAGGGCCACACGGCCTATGGGCGCTCGAATCAGTGCATCATCGACGCCGTGGACGGGTACTTCGTGGACGGCACCGTCCCGGATTCGGGAATGACTTGCTGAGCCGCTAGACTCGTCGAGCCGTTTCGCCCGCGCGCGAACCCGCCGCCTTAGCTCAGTCGGTAGAGCGATTCACTCGTAATGAATAGGTCAAGAGTTCGATTCTCTTAGGCGGCTCCACAAGGCCCCGGGCAGATGCCCGGGGCGTTTTGCCTGGTACGACCCCCTCCCGGCACCCGCCAGCCGTTGACACACGGCCTCCGAGCAGCAAAGAGACAATCCCTCGCGCCGGCTCCGTGACCGCCCCTGACGGGTGTTCGCCTGGCACGATAGACACTGTGACCCGCGCCGTCGCCTCGTCTGCCCGAGGGGTCGCCTTGCTGGTGGACGCTGCGACTGCCAACGTCGCCCTCGCAGGATGCGCAATCTCGAGTGAGCCCGCCAGCGTCCACGTGAAGAACGACACCGCTGACATCGTCACTCTCGCCGTGTGCGGCTCAAAGGATTGCTCGAAGCGCCTCGATCCATGGCCCCTCCGACCTGGGGCGTCAGGCGCCGTCAATGTCGAAATCAACGGCGGATACGGCCCGGCGATCGTCCTCCGCTCGGACGGCTCAGCAACCGGATGCTTGCCCTTCCGAATGGCCAAACGGCCACCCCAGGGCTTCAGTGTGACGGTGAGCCAGGCAGTAGCCTGTGGAGGATCCGGCATGACGCTGACGAGACCCCGCGTTCGGTCCAGGTTTGCGGGGTGGCCCCTGCGACGGTCGGCGCGGCGGTATAGATAGACTGTCCGCCAGCAATCAACCTAGGAGTCCGCCGTGGCCGCACCCAGCCGTCTCGACAACGTCATCTCGCTCGCCAAGCGCCGTGGCTTCGTCTTCCCCTCGGGGAGATCTACGGAGGCACGCGCTCCGCGTGGGACTACGGGCCCCTCGGCGTCGAACTCAAGGAGAACATCAAGCGCCAGTGGTGGCGCGCGGTGGTGACGAGCCGTGACGACATCGTCGGCATTGACTCGAGCATCATCCTGCCACGCGAGGTCTGGGTCGCGTCGGGCCACCTTGGCGCGTTTTCCGACCCACTGACGGAGTGCCTCGGCTGCCACAAGCGGTACCGCGAGGACGAGATGATCGAGGAGTTCGAAGAGAGGAAGGGGCGCGCACCCGAGGGCGGGCTCGCCGACATCCCCTGCCCCAACTGTGGTACGCGTGGGGAGTGGACCGAGCCCCGCGATTTCAACATGATGCTCAAGACCTACCTCGGCCCGGTCGAGGATGAGACGGGACTCCACTACCTGCGCCCCGAGACCGCCCAGGGAATCTTCGTAAACTTCGCGAACGTCATGACCACGTCGCGCCTGAAGCCCCCGTTCGGCATCGCGCAGATCGGCAAGAGTTTCCGCAACGAGATCACGCCGGGCAACTTCATCTTCCGCACGCGCGAGTTCGAGCAGATGGAAATTGAGTTCTTTGTCGCTCCAGGCACGGATGCGGAGTGGCACAAGGAATGGATTGCCACTCGCACGGACTGGTATGTGGACCTCGGTCTCAGCCGCGACAACCTGCGCCTCTACGAGCACCCCAAGGAGAAACTCAGCCACTACTCCAAGGGCACCACGGACATCGAGTACCGGTTCGGGTTCCAGGGCAGAGAATGGGGCGAACTCGAGGGGATCGCGAACCGCACCGACTTTGACCTCACGACGCACTCCGAGCACTCCGGCAAGGACCTCAGCTACCGCGACCCGGTCACGAACGAGAAGTACACCCCCTACGTGATCGAGCCCTCCGGAGGAGTCACGCGCTCGCTCATGGCCTTCCTGGTCGAGGCCTACCAGGAGGAGGAGGCCCCCACCGGCGCGGGTGGAGTCGAGACCCGCATGGTCCTCCGCCTCGATTACCGCCTCGCGCCCGTCAAAGCCGCGGTGCTTCCGCTGTCCAAGACCGACGCCCTGCTTCCGACGGCCCACAGCCTGGCCGCCGAACTCCGCCAGTTCTGGAACGTGGACTACGACGAGACGCAGTCGATCGGCAAGCGCTACCGCCGGCAGGACGAGATCGGGACGCCGTTCTGCATCACCGTGGACTTCGACACGATCGAGGACCAGGCCGTCACGATCAGGGCCCGCGACACGATGACGCAGGAGCGGGTCGCGCTTTCCCAGGTGAAGGGTTTCCTGGCGGACAGGCTCCTCGGGGCTTAGGGAGCCACCTGTGGCCAGCGGCCATCCGCATATCCCGGTCGAGACGCCCGAGGCACCGCCGCGCACGACGGTCGCGTTCGGGTTCGCCGTCGCTGTCGCCCTCGTCATCGTCGAGACGGCCGTTGGCGCCGCGGCAGTGTGGCCGAGGGATTACTCGTTCCGGGGATCCGTTCCCGTGCACGTCGAGGGGTACCGCTGGGCGCGGGCAACGGTCGTCGGTCCGGCGGACGCCCAAGGGCGATGACAGCCGTCCTCGACGACGTGCCAGCGACGGACCCGAGGTCGATGTCCGTTGACGCCGGGCTCAACATGGCCCCCGCCATTGGGGACCACCTCGTTGTGCTCGAGGACGACTCGGGATCGCTGGTCTTCTCCGACTTCGTCCGTGGTTCTCCCCTGCCCTGGCACTTCGCGAGCTACCTTCTCATCGATCTTGCCGTCGCCCGATGGCGCGGGCTCGGCGCGCCAATCGGCCTGCTTCTCGCGTTCGGCATCATCATCTTCTTCACGGTCCCGAGCCTCGTCGACGGCAACTCGCTGCTCCTTGTCGGCCTCATTTTGGGTCCGGGCGCGCTCCTGGTGCTCCTCTACCTCGCGCACGGCGTCAGCGCGAGGACGCCGACGGCGCACCTCGGCACTATCGCGGGCCTCGGCATCCTCAACGACGTGACGGCGACGCAGGCGTTAGCCGTATGGGAGGGGGGAAACCGGACGCGGGCCGCCGTGAGCTCCCTATGCGCGGCATGCGCATCGGGCGTGACCACATCGCCTCGACGGTGTACTCCTTCGATTCTGCCTGCGTGGGGGCGGCGCTTCCGACGATCGTGTTGTCGTGGCTCTACGACAATTCCGTGGCCCAGACCCTGACTTGAGAGGGGACCGCCGAGGAGATCGTCCGGACTCTCGTCGGCTCAATCGGGCTTGTGCTAGCTGTCCCTCTCACCACCCTGATCGCGGTGCTCGTCGCCAAGGCCAAGGACTCGGACGGCGCCGCAGTCGCGACGGACCAACCCGCGAGGAGCGCGCCCGCGGCGCCCCGGCCGGAAAGATACTGGGAGTCCTCCGAGAGGGCACGCGGTTGTCATTGACCGGCGAGTATCGAGCCGTCATGGCCTTCTCGGCGCTTGGCTCCGCGGCATTCGCGGTCGTCGTACTCGCGTGGCAACCTCTCGCAATGGAGGCGGGCTTGAGAACATCGACG
Organism: uncultured Actinomycetota bacterium; assembly: GCA_963830335.1. Lineage (GTDB taxonomy): Bacteria > Actinomycetota > Actinomycetes > Actinomycetales > Demequinaceae > JAFGBM01. The sequence continues at coordinate 282 of CAWHLX010000002.1, read as the reverse complement.
CTCGGGGCCGTGCTGATCGCGTTCACGGCGGCATCGGCTGTCGGCGCGGCGGCCTCTCGGGTCGCAGGGCCAAGACATCGAAGACTCCTGGTGCTTGCCATCCTTGCTCTTGGCGGCGCTCTCTGTGCCGGTGGGCTGGCTCCTGCCCGCACTCGTCGCGCTGTTCCTTTGTGAAGGACTCCTTGGCTTCACAATGACCCTTATCTACATGTGGGCCCACAGCGTGTTTCCCGAGCCATGCGGAACACCATGATCTCGTTGGTGGCCGTTGTCTCAGGCATT